>JBMNIP010000001.1:0-435848 GCA_050951005.1 Eggerthellaceae bacterium
TCAGCAACTTCGAAAATTCCAACCTTTTTAACTTGCCAGGAAAAAATTTTGGTGGTCAAATGGTGGTCACGAAGGTGGTCAGCTGGTGGTCACAAAAAAAGCCTGACCGTTTATGCAGGTCAGGCTAGGTGTTTTGGTCGCGGGGGCTGGATTTGAACCAACGACCTCCGGGTTATGAGCCCGGCGAGCTACCAGACTGCTCCACCCCGCAATGTCTGGATTGCTTTAAAGCAACTCAGTTATAATATGCACGCTCAACACTGCTCGCAAGTTTTTTCTTTGCTGTTCACAGAACTTTCACGCTCCTATCTTGCAGACGGTTTGCGCAGGTCACTCTCGGTACACCGACCCGCGTGTGCCCACAGCCTGAAACCCGTTCATAGCTGCTATTGATGGTTCGCCACCCCTTCCATGCCTATCGTTAATGTTCGGAAAATTTTGCCCACATTATGACAATTTGGGTAGGATTTCGTGGATAATTGTGTTTTGCAAGAGCGATACAGACACAGAAGGGAGGAAGAAAAATGTCTGATAACACACCGGTAAAAGCGGAGAACCACAATAAGATCACCGGCAAGGTGTTCTGGAAGAGCCTCTGGTACGGCTTCATCGTCGGCATGTTCTCCGGGTGGATCAAGATGGGTTGGGAAAACCTGTTCCCGCCCCGTACCCCTGCCCGCAACGATCCCAATCCGCCGCAGCATATGGCTCAGCAGCTCGGCATCCCCGATGACGTGATCTTCGGCACCGTCACCTTTAACGGAAACGAGATCATGCCGTTCACGCTGCTGCTGCATTTCACGTTCGCCATTGCATTCTCTTTCCTGTTCATTCTGCTTGTTCAGAACTGGAGAAAGGTTGCAATGGGCCAAGGCGTCGTCTACGGCCTGGTCCTGTGGGTACTGTGGCACATCATCCTGATGCCGCTGCTGGGCACCACCCCCGCTCCATGGGATTGCCCGTTCGAAGAGCACTTCAGCGAGTGCCTGGGCCACGCCGTTTGGGGCTGGTCTATCGCAGTCACAGCGTACTATCTGATAAACCATCAGAAAGTGAAGACGCTCGTGAACTTCGACGAGTAGTTGCAGTTTCCCAATACTGGGAACCGCAATGCGAGAAGCGCCCGCGAAAACGGGCGCTTCTTTTTTGGGCTGCGAGCGCGCCTGGGTTGCAAACGCGTCTGGGCACAGAAAAATCCCGCCGCCCTTGCAGGAGCGGCGGGACAAAGCCATCGGCCGCAATCAGCGCCGAACGCCAGTAGCGCCCGCCGCAAGGCGATAGCCGCGATTAGCCGGCCATGTACAGATTCTTGAACGGTGTGGAATATTCATAGGAACCGTAGATCTCGGTTACCGATTTCTTGATTCCCCTGATCCATCCCTTCTGCCCATTTGCCTTCTTCACCTGGAACCAGGGACGGCCGTTGATGGTCTTCATCTTGCTGATGGTCAGCTTCGTGCCCGCCTTGGCGGTGAAGGCCACCTTCTTCGATCCAGCCGCCTTGTAGATTTTCGTAGAGTACGCCAACGGCTGTTTCTTCAGCGAGACCCCTTTGAAAGAGGTCAGGCGCGAAGCGACAGCTGAAGTGCGCACCAGCTTGCCGGACTTGTAGCGGTAGTTGTACGTGTAGGATGCTTGGCCGATTGTCCACGTCATCGAATTGAAACGGACGGAGATCTTCTTGCCAACCGCCTTCGGCGTGTCCATATTCATATGCGTTCCGTATTTCTGCGCGATGTTGCTGGTCTTCTTCACCAGCTTTACCAGTTTGCCGAACTTGAAACGGTATACGCCGTAGTTACCGTCGTTATTCACCGAGATAAGGGCAATGTAAAGGAACGGCTTCTTCGAAGAGGTGCGCATATACTTCACACGAAATTGCACGCTGTTCGGCGGTCCGATAACAGAAAGGGTCTTTGCCTTCTTCCCGTTCACATAAACCCTAACGATCCCCTTGTATGTGTATCCCTTATTGGAATGGGATGTTTTGATGGTCAGCTTATCGGCCTTCTTGTCGCCGGTGATGTCATAGCCGGTAACCGTTTTGCTATAAGAGTTAGCGCTGTTGGCCTTCGATTTCGTGCCGATCAGCGTAACGTTTTGGGCTGTTGCGGCCTGCGCTGGCTGAGCCGTTGCGAGCAAACACGCAAACACCCCCAGAGCGAATGAGAAAACCAGCGCCAGCACCATCGGGCTGCGAGCGCCTATCCCCTTTTCCATGATTGCCTCCTTGCTCGAATCCCTTGAGCCGGACGATGCAGCAAAGATGTCGGCCAGCCCTTCGCCACGCATTGTAGGCCAGAAGCCGCAGGAGGCAAGTTCAACCACCATTATTAGATATTCCTAACGATGCCTCCATATTAGGCTTTCCCCGCACCGTATCCGCCCTGCCGCTAATGCCGGACGCCCTTGCCTGCCGTGCCCGCCTGCGGCACTGGAAGCGCAGCTCCGGCGATGCACGCTATCGCCAACAGCGGCGTGCATTCTATGGGGAAGCATATCAAAAGGAGAACGAAGGCGAATGCAGGGCTCCGAAGCAGGCAGGCCGTGGCAGTCGAAACCGTCGCGGCCAGGCAGAGAGCTGGATCGGCGCCGGTCAAGCCTGAGAATCCCAAGCCGCAAGCCGCCGCGGCGAATACGCACGGGTAGATCTGTCCGCCCTTCCATCCCGTCGCTATGCACCAAGGGACAAGGGCGAATTTGCAGAAACCGGTTGCCATCAATGCGGCAACGCCCATCTGCCCCCAGTTCTCAAGCAGGGCAGGGGTCTGCGCGATTCCGGAGTACTGGACGCCGGGAAGGAACGCGGCAACCGCTCCCAGCACCAGGCCGCCCACCAGCGGCATCAGAACGGGATGCCCGGACAAATCGAATTCCGCACGGGCGCACAGGCTCGAAGAGGCAGAGAATACCGCGATGCCCGCCCATCCCAACAGGATGCAGGGAATCGCCCACAAAACCTGGGATCCTGCAACGTGGGGAACCTCGAAGCGGGGGATCACCGCCTGCGTGCCCAGCAGCACGGTCAGCAAGGCGAATGCCCCGATCCCCGCAACAAGGGCAACGCTGTACAGCACCCATTTCGCCCAAGGCCTGAAGTCGTACGAGAGCGGATTGCAATCGGGCACGTCGTCTTCGACACAGCCGCTCCGATTGGCGCCGCGCCTGTTGGCCCTCCGGCGGCGCGCTTGCCTGACTGGGGCGTGTACGAGCGCCGAGCACACGCTGCGAACATTCCTGCGCCCAAGCCCCATGATCTTTAATCCGGCCAGGCGCAACGATGACCCGATGAACGTGCATCCTGCTGCGACAAGCCCGATAAGCCCGGCCGCCAGCCCTACTGCTCCGCCGAACACTTGCGGCAAGAGCACGCCTAAGGCGCTGGAGCCCATGCCTGCAGTTTCATAGACGCCCGTGCGCCGCACGGTGGCCAGTACCTGCATGAACGGCTCGGGCATGCCGCCGAAATGCAAACCGCACCAGCCGACGACCATGCCGCCCACCGTGCAGATAGCAAACGTCGCAACCCCTTTTGCATACGGGATCCCCACCCCGGCAAGGACATCCGTCGTTGCTTCCCAAAGGACCTGCGCCAGGAAGAAGGAGGCTTGGAACGTGACCCATACCAGCGCCCCGAGGAAGAGCCCCAGCAGCGCAGACAGGATAAGGAGGCCCAGGTAGATGCCCGCCTTCTGCCAGCCGCCCTCCAAAGGGCGACCGGCCGAGGACACAAGGGGACGCGGCGCTTTCCGTGCCTTCGGGGCCTTTCGGGAGCGTTCCGTGCGCCCAGTAAGCAGCCAGCGCACTGCCGCAGCGCACCGCGAGTCGTTGCCGACGCGCCCTGCATCCCGCATGAATCCCTCCTTACCGCCTTATGCGCATTTCCCCCATTCTACGCGCACCGAAGAAACGACGGCATCCCGCCCCGAAGAAGAGCATCTGCCGCAATGCCCGAGCGAATCGTCTATACTTTCGCTGTACGAAATTCCCTGCGCGCGTGCGCGCTAGAAGGAGCATCCGTGAATAAGCGCCCTGTAATCTTTTCCGCCATCATGCTGGCCTTCATCTGCTCGTTAGCCGTCGCCCCGATGGCGTTCGCCGATAATGGCGCATCGGACGGAAACAACCAGCTGGGCCTGTTCCTGGGCATCCTGATCGTTGTCGCGTCGGGCGTCATCATGTCATTGACGAACCGCCGCTACAAGAAGAAGCGGGAATCCCGCCAGCGCAAGAACTCCTCGCGCAAGCGCAGCTCGTCTTCCAGCAAGAACCCCGACAAGAAGCGCAACGCCAAGAAGTCTGCGAAGTCCCGCGCCAAGAACCGCAAGTAACTCGGCTTGAGATTCGCTTGGTTCCGCCGCGTTGCCTTGACCCGTTCAGAGTATTTCCTACCTCTGACCTAGGATTTTAACCGTTACCGAACTGCTGCCATTCCCTCCATCCGCGAAGATGTTGCCACCGCTTACAAGTACTGCGCTCTCTTCAACTCGGCAATCTGCCATGCTTCTAATTGTCACCTAAGTGCTACCAAAACAGCGCGCTTGGGAGCTCGCTGTCTTCATCGGCTTAGGCCGACACCTTCCTGTGAAGGAAAGGAGGCAATTGTGGAAGCCGTCAATCTATCTGAAATCGGCGACCAGAGTCGGCAGCTCATCGGCGAAATCGCCGAAGCCGCCAACGTTAACCTGCTCGATTGCTACCAATGCGGCAAATGCTCTGCCGGCTGCCCTATGACCGACGCCATGGACATGCGCCCGCAGCAAGTTATTCGCCATCTGCAGCTGGGCATATTGGAGCCCGCCCTGGAAGCGCGCGGTCCCTGGATCTGCGCCGGCTGCGAGGTCTGCTCGGCCCGCTGCCCGCAGAACGTCCACATCACCGATCTGATGCGCGAGGTCCGGCGTGCTTCGAAGGCAACCGGGCACCATCCCGTTCCTGCGAGCGACGTGTTCGAGGAGCAGTTCATCAAGGGCGTGCGCAAGTACGGGCGCTCGTCCGAATCGCGCCTGGCAATGAAATTCAACCTGGGGTCCGGCCATCTGCTGCAAGACGTCGCCGGCGCTCCCAAGATGCTCCAGCGCGGCATGATCTCCCTGCGCGAGACGCCGGCATCCTGCCAGCCCGCGGTAGCAGAGCTCATCGACCGTTGCTTCAACGAGGAAGGAGGCGCCCATGAATAGGACGTACGCTTACTTCCCCGGCTGCTCGGCCGACACCACCGGCATCAGCTACACCATGTCCATGGAATACGTGAACCAGGCCATCGGCCTGAACTTCCGCGAGATCCCGGACTGGAACTGCTGCGGTGCCTCGGCAGCCGCTGTCGAGAACCGCGACCTGGGCTATGCGCTGCCCGCCCGCAGCCTGGCCCTGGCCGAGATGCTGCCGGAGACACCAGACGTCGTGGCCCCCTGTGCCAGCTGCTATAACAACCTGAAGCGGACTTCGGTTGCCGCACGCGAAGACGACGAGCTGCGCCAGCATCTGTCGGATCTGATCGGGATGCCGTTCCAGGCAACGAACAACGTGGTCAGCCTGCTGGAGCTCCTATCCCAGCCCGACATCGTGGAGCTTATCAAACAGCACGCATCCAAATCCCTGAAAGGGCTGCGGCTTGCCTGCTACTACGGCTGCACGCTGGTGCGCCCTGCCGGCGTCTGCGAGTTCGACGACGTGGAGAACCCGCAGAGCATGGACCGCCTTATGGCCGCGGTCGGAGCCGAGCCGGTGGACTGGGGCTTCAAGACCGAATGCTGCGGCGCATCGAACCAGGTCATCGTCGCCGACGAAACGCGTCCGCTGATCAACCGCATCTACCGCAACGCGCAGGCCTGCGGGGCCGAGGCGATCGTCACGGCATGCCCGCTGTGCTGGCTGAACCTGGATATGCGCGAAGACGAGATCAACCGCAAGTTCGGCACGGACTACGACATGCCCGTGTTCTACTTCACCCAGATCCTGGCGCTGGCCCTAGGCGCCTCGCCCCAGCAAGCCGGCATCGACAAGCATTTCAAGGACGCCACCGATTTCGTCATCGAGGTCATGAACCGCAAGGTAGAGCCCAAGATGACGGACAAGGAGCGCCGCATCGCCGAGGCCAAGGCCAAGGCAGCCGCCCGCAAGAAGGCACAGGCCGAGCAAGCGGAAGCAGATAAGAAGGCCGCCCACGGCGCGCATGCCGCACCCGCATCCGAAGATGCAACGCAAGCAGCCGCCGAGCCGGCCGCAGAGACTGCCGACAGGGAAGGAGGTCGGGCATGAGTCGCATCGGAGTTGTCGTCTGCCATTGCGGCACGAATATCGCATCGGTCGTGGACGTCGAGCGCGTCGCCGAGGCCGCCCGTTCCATGCCCAACGTGGCCTTTGCCATGACAAATAAATACACCTGCTCCCAACCGGGGCAGCAGCGCGTGAAGGACGCCATCGCCGAGAACAATATCGACCGCCTGGTGGTGGCCGCCTGTTCGCCGCGCATGCACGAAGCCACCTGGCGCAAGATGCTCGGGGAAACCGACGTGAACCCGTTCATGCTGGAGGTCGCGAACATCCGCGAACAGGTGTCGTGGGTCACCACCGATAAGGAGGAAGCCACCAAGAAGGCCATCGACCTGGTGAAGATGGCCGTGGCCAAGGTCGACCGCAACCAGCCGCTGCACACCTCGCGCATCCCCATCACCAAGCGCGCGCTGATTATCGGCGGCGGCATCGCCGGCATGCAGGCGGCACTGGACATCGCCGATGCCGGGCACCAGGTAACCATCGTGGAGCGCAAGCCCAGCTTGGGCGGCAAGATGGTCATGTTGGACAAGACATTCCCCACGCTGGACTGCTCGGCCTGCATCTGCACGCCGAAGATGGCCGAGGTCGACGGACATCCGAACATCACCATCAAGACGCTTGCCGAAGTCGAGGACGTCAGCGGATACGTGGGCAATTTCCAGGTGACTATCCGGGAAAAAGCCAAGTTCGTCGATTACGACAAGTGCACCGGATGCGGCCTGTGCGAAACCAAGTGCCCCCAGCGGGTAACCAACGAGTTCGACCAGGGCATGTCCGAACGGCGTGCCATCTACAAGCTGTTCCCGCAGGCCGTGCCCAGCAAGCCGGTGATCGACCCCGAGCATTGCCGCAAGCTGACTACCGGGAAATGCGGCGTCTGCTCGAAGGTCTGCACCGCCGGCGCCATCAACTACGACGACGTGGACAAGCTGACCACCGAAACCTACGGCGCGGTGCTGCTGGCCACCGGCTACGACCTGATCAAATGGGAGGACATCTACCCCGAATACGGCGGCGGCGCCTACCCCGACGTTATCAGCGGCCTGCACTTCGAGCGCCTGGTGAACGCCTCGGGGCCCACGGAGGGCCACATCCGCCGTCCGTCCGACGGCGCCGAGCCCAAGAGCATGGTCATCGTGAAGTGCGTGGGCAGCCGCGACCCGGCGAAGGGCGTGCCCTACTGCAGCCGCGCGTGCTGCATGTACGGCGCCAAGCATGCCCACCAGTTCATGGAGAAGATCCCGGACGGCAAGTGCTACATCTTCTACATGGACATCCGCACGCCGGGCAAGAACTACGATGAGTTCTACATGCGGACCCAGCATGAGGGCGCGCTCTACATCCGCGGCCGTGTGTCGAAGATCTACCGGGAGGGCGACCACTACGTGTGCCTGGGCGTGGACACGCTGTCCGGCGAGGGCATCCGCGTGAATGCCGATATGGTGGTGCTCGAAACCGCCATGGTGCCGAGTGCCGGCACGCGCGAGATCGCCGGCCTGTTCGGCGCCGCATGCGACCAGAACAGCTGGATCACCGAAGCGCACCCGAAGCTGCGCCCGGTGGAAACCCAGATGGCCGGCGTATACCTGGCCGGCACCGCACAGGGGCCCAAAGACATCCCCGACACCGTGGCGCAGGCCGGTGCCGCCGCGTCGAAGATCATCGGCCTTCTGAGCAAGGACTCCATCGAGTCGAACCCGATGATCAGCAACGTGAACATCAGCAAGTGCTCGGGTTGCGGCACCTGCGTCGACATCTGCCCCTATCAGGCCATCAGCCTGGAAACCAAGAAGCTGCGCGAGAACTCCGTGAAGGTCGAGCGGCAGGTGGCAGTGGTCAACGAGGCGCTGTGCCAAGGCTGCGGCGCCTGCACCGTGGCCTGCCGACCGGGCGCCCTGGACCTGTTGGGATTCTCGGATGAGGAGATCATGAAAGAGGTGAACGCGCTATGCCAGTGGTAGAGAACCAAGCGGCTGCCGCCGCGCCGGCATCGGCCGCCGCGTCAGGAACCGACGCCGAGTTCCGCCCCAAGATCTTGGCATTCTGCTGCAATTGGTGCACCTATGCCGGGGCCGACCTGGCGGGCCTGAACCGCATGAAATACCCGGCAGACGTCCGCCTGCTGCGCGTGCCCTGTTCCGGCCGCGTGAACCCCCAGTTCGTGCTGGAGGCGCTGCAGCGCGGGTGCGACGGGGTGCTGGTATGCGGCTGCCATCCCGGCGACTGCCACTACACCAGCGGCAACTACTTCACCCGCCGGCGCATGCTGGTATACAAGCGCCTGCTGGAATTCACGGGGCTCGAGCCCGAGCGCTTCCAGATCCGCTGGATCTCGGGCGCCGAAGCGGGCAAGTTCCGCGACACCGTGATCCAGGTTTGCGACGAGATCCGCGCCCTGGGGCCGCTGCGTCCGGACACCGAACAAGGCAAGGAGGTGCAGGCATGAGCGCCATCGAGGATACATTGCGAAAGCGCGCCGCCGAATTGCTGGATTCGGGCGAGGTTTCCTGCGTTATCGGCTGGGAAGCCGGCCGCTTCGAGAACCAGACCACGCCCTGCTTCATCACCGATGCCGGGCAGACGGACCGCCTGGTATACAACCGCCATTGCGTGAACGCGCTGGGCAAGTACGTGTTCGACATGCGCGGGCAAGGCAAGGTGGCCCTGTGCACCCGGGGCTGCGAGTCGCGTGCGATAAACCGCATGATCGAGGACAACCAGATCAAGCGCGAGGATGTGTACCTGCTGGGGCTGCCATGCCAGGGCATGGTCTACCGCCACGATGAGGGCACGGTGCTGAAGAAGTGCGCGGAGTGCCGCCATCAGGCGCCCGTCGTGTTCGACGAGATGCTGGGCGAAGCCTCTCCCGACAACCTGCCGTCCGACCGCTTCGGCATGGTCGAGCGGCTGGAGAACATGTCGCGCGAGGTGCGCGCCGACGAGTTCGATGCCATCTTCTCCAAGTGCATCCGCTGCTACGCCTGCCGCGATGTGTGCCCGTGCTGCACCTGCCGCACCTGCTTCGTGGACCAGCGCCGCGCCGGCTGGCTGGGCAAGCAGAACAACCTGAACGAGAACCGCTTCTACGGGCTGACCCGCGCGTTCCACATCGCCGACCGCTGCATCGAGTGCGGCGAATGCGAGCGCGTGTGCCCCATGAACCTGCCCCTGATGCTAATCAACCGCAAGCTGATCAAGGATATGAACGAGCTGTTCGGGGAGTTCGAAAGCGGTATGGACACCGAGAACGCCGATGCCATGCGACATTACCGGACCGACGACGTCGAAGAATTCATGTAGGAAGGAGGCCGCCATGCTGTTGATGAAGAACCGATTGAATGATTTGTTGGCCCGCCTTTCACAGACGGAAATGGTCTACGTTCCGAAGATCGTCGACGACGTTGCCAAGTTCGCACCGTACATTTCCGAGGGTCCGGCACGCTTCGACTTGGTGAACACCACGCTGCCGCCGAAGGACCTGCTGTTCCCGCAAACCCAGAAGATGTACCGCTACGGCAGGAACGACGAGGGGGACATGTACATCCAGCCGTTGGATGACTCGTCGCCGCGGATGCTGTTCGGCATCCGGCCATGCGACATGCGCAGCATCGCCTGCCTGGACGACGTGTTCCTGACCATGGGGTATGTGGACGAATTCTACCAGGCGCAGCGCGACAAGCTGACCACCGTGGCCATCACCTGCACACAGCCCGGGGAAACCTGCTTCTGCGATTCCATGGAAGCCGACCCGAACGAGGCGCCCAATGCCGACGTGCTGCTGCGCGACACCGAAGACGCCTACGTGGTGGTGCCGCAGACCGATAAGGGTACCGCCGAAGTGGAAGCCTGGAAGGATTTCCTCGAAGACGGCGAGCGGGATGTCGAACCGGTCAGCTGCCAGCTGCAGGTGCCGATGCGCGACGGTCAGGTGAAGGTCAAGCTGGACCAGATGTTCGACGACCCCATCTGGGACGACGTTTCACGCAAGTGCCTGAACTGCGGCACCTGCACCTTCGTGTGCCCCACCTGCTACTGCTTCGATATCTGCCAGGAGAACAAGATGCAGGAAGGCGTGCGCTTCCGCTGCTGGGACAGCTGCATGTTCTCCGAGTACACCGAGATGGCCGGCGGGCACAATCCGCGCCCGACCAAGCGCGAGCGCGTGCGCAACCGGTTCATGCATAAGCTGAACTACTTCGAGGACCGCTATGGCAAGGAGCTGTGCGTGGGTTGCGGGCGATGCGTGCAGAAGTGCCCGGTGGCGCTGGACATCACGGTGCTGATCGACCGTATCGCGGCCGAGCCGATGCCCGTCGCCGTCGAACCCGAGGGCGTGCCCACCCCGGCGCCTACCGGGCCGGGCGCCACCGACCCGACCACGAAGAAGGAGGCGTCGCATGTCTGAGATCACCATCCAGCATGGATGCGCTCGTGACCTGGGCGAGCCGTTCATCCCTACCGTGTGCCGCATTGTGGACATCATCCCCGAGACGCACGATGTGAAAACGTTCTCGGTCCAGACGCTCGACGGCAAGAAGCCGTTCGATGCCCAACCCGGGCAGCTGGGCATGCTGTCGGTCATCTCTGCCGGCGAGGCCATGTTCTGCGTGTCGGGCCAGACCGACGACGCCATCCAGTTCACCGTGAAGCGCGTGGGCATGGTCACCGAGCTTCTGCACAACCTGAACGTCGGCGACGAGGTGGGCGTGCGCGGGCCGTATGGAAACTGGTTCCCGTACGAGAGCACCAAGGGCATGAACATGCTGTTCGTCAGCGGCGGCATCGGGTTCGCACCGGTGCGCGCCTTCATCAAGCATTGCCTGGCGAACCGCGACGATTACGGGCGAATCGACGTGGTGTATTCGGCCAGCACGCCGGACGACCTGGTGTACCAGCGCGATTTGTTCGACAAGTGGCCCGCGGAGCCCGATACCCACGTGCACGTCAGCGTCTACCACGGCAACGACGACTGGACCGGAGAGGTAGCCTACACGGCGCCGTTCTTGGAAAGCCTGGAATTCGCACCCGACAACACGGCGGTATGCCTGTGCGGCGGGCCCAGCCTGTACCGCACCTGCAGTGAGAGCCTGGCGAAGATGGGCTTCGCCCCGGAGAACATCATCACCACTCTGGAGATGCGCATGAAATGCGGCGTCGGCAAGTGCGGGCGCTGCAACATCGGCGGCCACTTCATCTGCTTGGAGGGGCCGGTGTTCACGCAGGCCGAGCTGGCCAAGCTGCCGCGCGATTAGCCGACAAGATCCATGAACGAGACCGCCGGTATGCGTGATTGCGCATACCGGCGGTTGCTTGTTTGCGGCGGCTTTCCAGCGCTTCGAGGGCCGGCTCGCTTTCCGCTTTCTCGCCTCCCCTACCCCTATCCGCCTGCCTGACGCAATTACTTAGATTCTCAAACTAAAATAACTATTGGATGACGCTCAGGCGCATTCCCTTGTCGCCCCTCGCGGCGATAGGTAAACTCCTATTTCACCAAGGAACCAAGGAGGATTACCCCGTGGACGTTGTCCAGACTTTCGGGAATATCGTCAGCAGCCAAGCAGAACACCACCCCGAGCGCGCCGAGCGCATCCTCTACGCCGGCTGGCGCGCACAGCTGCTTAACCTCACCGTCCATCCGGACAAGCGGCTGCCCGCAGCGCGGCAATACGCCGCCCGCATTGCCATGCAGAAAATCACCCAGGCAATGCGTCATCCCGAAAACGCAGCGGCAATCAGCCTGTTCACTCCCTACGAACCCCTGCATGCCGCTGGCATCCTGCCGTTTTCCGTCGAGCAGATGTCGTGCTTCATCGGCGGCTCCGATGCCGAACAGAAGTTCCTGGAGCTGGCCGGGGATGCCGGATTCTCCGACACCATGTGCTCGTACCATCGCGTATTCCTGGGAACGGCCGCCAGCAACCTGATGCCCAAGCCGCGCTTCACCGTGTACACCACGCTGGTGTGCGACGGGAACCTGATAACCTTCCCCTATATCCAACGGCACTTCGACATCCCGGGATTCTGCATCGACGTCCCCTACGAGCAGAACGAGGATGCCGTCCAAGACGTTGCCGGACAGTTGAGGCTCATGGTGCAGTTCGTGGAGGATTGCACGGGGCGCAGGATCACCGACGAGGCCCTGACCGAAACGGTCGCGCGCGGATGGCAGAGCGCACTGAACTACCGCCGTTTCCTCCGTGCCACACCCGGCAAGCGCCTGCCCGCCGATATGACGAACGAGATGTACGCGCTCCTGATGAACCACGTGCTCATCGGCTCACCGGAAACTGCAACATTCTGCAACATGCTCGCCGACGAGATGGAGCAGGCACCTGCAAGCGACGGCCTGCGCCTGGTATGGGTCCACACCATGCCGTTCTCCCAAGCGCCCTTGATCGAGCGCATCAACTTCAACGACGATGCCTTCGTGACGGCATGCGACCTGGCCGTCGACCCGATGATGATCGACATCGACCCGCAGAAGCCCTACGAGGCCATGGCCCGCCGCCTGGTGTATTCCAGCATGAACGGGCCCACGGAGAACCGCGTGAAGCTGGCCGTCGATTTGGCGCGCGAAACGGAAGCGGACGGCGTGGTGCTCTACAACCATTGGGGCTGCAAAGCCACCCTCGGCGCCTCGCGGCTGATCAAACAGGGAGTCGAGGCGGCCGGGTATCCCTGCCTGCTGCTGGACGGCGACGGCGTGGACGTGTCAAACCGCAGCGACGGGCAGACTTCCACCCGATTCGACGCGTTCCTGGAGCTCTTGCACGCACGGCGGGCCAGAGCACAGGGAGGCCGCGCATGATCTCCGTTGTCTGCAAATACACGCCCGTCGAGCTCTTTGCCGGGTTCGGCCAGGAATGCACCATCCTGGACCATATGGCCGATAACTTCGATTTGTCCGACAGCGTGGCGCATGTCAACCTGTGCGGCTTCGGCAAGACGGTCATCCAAACCGCGCTCGAGGGCAAAGTCGACCAGCTGGTCCTGGTTAATTGCTGCGATGTCATGCGCCGCAGCTACGAGATCGTGAACGGCCAGGGCTGCTGCACTTTCACGCATCTGATGGACTTGCCGCACCTGGACGGCCCCTGCCAAATCGACAGCCTGGCCCGTTCGCTCAAACGCCTGAAGAGCGCCTACGAGAAGGCCTCGGGCATTCCCTTCGACCTGAAGGCCTGCCAGGCTGCGTTCACCGAGCCCGAAACCGCGCACGAGCCCTACGTGGGCGTGCTCGGCGTGCGCGTCGGATTCGAGATGCAGCAGATGATCGAGAACCTGTTCAGCCTGCCGGTGCGCAATCTGACCTGCACGGGCAACCGCGGGCTTGCCATGGACCCCGACGCGCTTTCCACCGACGACGAGGATGCGTTCTTCAAAGCCTACGCCCAAGCGCTGCTGGGACAGATTCCCTGCATGCGCATGAACATCCCGCAGGGACGGCGGCGGCTGTTCGAGGACCCCAACCTGCGCGGCATCATCTACCATTCCATGAAGTTCTGCGACTTCTACGAGCCGGAATATGCGCAGGTCGCCGCCCAGGCCACCGTGCCGGTGCTGAAGCTCGAAAGCGACTTCACCCTGCAAAGCAAAGAGCAGCTGCGCACCCGCATCGAGGCCTTCGCCGAAACGTTGCAGCCCGCAAGGAAGGAAACGCATATGGAACGCCCCGCTGGGAACCCGACTGGGAACGGAAGGTACGTGGCCGGCATCGACAGCGGCTCCACCAGCACCGATGTCGTGATCTTGAACCCTGACGGAACCATCCGCGCCTCTTCGATCATCCCCACCGGCAGCGGCGCTCAGCAGAGTGCCGAGGCCAGCCTGAAGATCGCGCTCGATGAGGCCGGACTCGCAGAAAGCGAGATCCGCAACATCATCACCACCGGCTACGGGCGCGCCTACCTGGATACCGGCGACGACTCGATCACCGAGATCACCTGCCACGCGAAGGGCGCGCATTTCCTGAATCCGCAGGTGCGCACCATCATCGACATCGGCGGGCAGGACAACAAGGTCATCCGCATCGATGCCGACGGCAACGTGGAGAACTTCGTGATGAACGACAAATGTGCCGCCGGAACGGGCCGTTTCCTGGAGATGATGGCCCGGGCGCTGCAGATCTCGCTCGAGGACATGAGCACCATGGGCCTGGATTGGCACGAGGACATCACCATCTCCAGCATGTGCTCGGTGTTCGCCGAATCCGAGGTCGTCAGCCTGGTGGCGCAGAACAAGGCGGTGCCCGACATCGTGCACGGGCTGGACAAGTCGGTTGCGGCGAAAATCAACACATTGGTCAAGCGCGTAGGCGGCCAAGACCTGTTCATGATGACCGGCGGCGTGGCGCAGAACGCGGGCGTGGTGGCTGCCATCGAGGAGAAGATCGGCGCAAAGCTGTATATCTCCGACAAAGCGCAGCTCTGCGGCGCGTTGGGAGCGGCGCTTTTCGCGCTCGAACGATAGCGGAAAGGCGCGGATGCACACTGCCTGTTCGGTTGTGTGCTTTTTCAATTTGCCTCTTGCAAAGCCTTGGTAAAGCAAGTATTATTTCGCAGTGCTTCAAAACACACGCGGGTGTGGCGGAATTGGCAGACGCGCTAGCTTCAGGTGCTAGTGAGCCTTGTGCTCATGAAGGTTCAAGTCCTTTCACCCGCACCATCGAAAGCCTTTCGGGTCCTACGGGGCCCGATTTTTTTCTGCCACGGCCGTTTCGCCTCGGTGGGCAGAACGGCTTGCAGGGAGGTATGGACGTTGGACACATTGCTGCATGCCGGTTCGACGATGGCCATGCTGTTCATCATCGTCGCTCTGGGATACGTGGCCCGGAAAACCCACCTGATGGACGACCACGTCGACCGGGGCGTCTCGAAGATCGTCATGAACATCGCCTGTCCTGCGCTGATCCTGGACTCGGTGCTATCGAACACCCAGCTTCCCAGCGACGAGGTCATCTTGCAGGTGCTGCTGGTCTCGGCAGTCACCTATATCCCCATCTTCGTTATGGCGTTCATCGTGCCGCCGATCATCCGCGCACCGAAGAACACCCGAGGAGCGCACTCGTTCACCATCGCCTTCGGCAACACCGGGTTCGTGGGCTTCGCCGTGTGCAGCGCCATCCTGGGAAGCAACTCCGTGCTCTATGCCTCGATGTACAACATCGTCTTCAACCTGTTCATCTTCAGCATCGGGGCGTTTTTCATGTCCCGATCGGGCAGCAAGCGCCTTTCGCGGGCCGAGCAGCTGACATACCTGAAGAAGAACCTGATCAGCCCCGCCATGATCACCTGCATCGTGGCGCTGGTCCTGGCACTGCTCCATGTCACCGACAGCGGCATCATTGGCAACACCTGCTCGTTTTTAGGCGCAATGACGCCGCCGGCGTCGATGCTGGTTATCGGGTCCACGCTGGCCAAGTACAACCTGGGGTCCATGTTCGGCAACCCCTGGGCCTACGTCTCTTCCTTCTGCCGCCTGATTGCCGCGCCGCTGATCATGTACGCGGTGGGCGGCCTGATGATCTCCGACCCGTATGTCCTGGCCACCCTCACCCTGGTTTCCGCAATGCCCGCCGCAGCGCTGGGCACGGTGATGTGCCTGACATATGGCGGCGATCTGACCACCACATCGCAGTGCATGTTCTTAACCACAATCCTGTCGATCATCACCATCCCGTTGATAACCATGCTCGTGGCCTAGCACCTCTAAGCGCCCGTCGCCGCAGACCCGCCGTCTGGTTCGCACCGCCGCACACCCCGATGCGCCCGCCATTCGCCTGTGGCGGCATGCCCGCGAACGCCGTCTGCCGCCAGGCTGGCTCTATCGCCGTGCTATCGCCGCTCAATCAAATGGCGATTGCATAGAAAACACACCTTTATGCGGTGCTTTATGGCATATTGTTTTGTTGAATATTTTAGAAATGAAACACCACCAAAGGAGCATCGATGGGTCTTTTCTCCCGCTTCGAAAGGCACATGGAAAACGGGCTCGAAGGCGCCGCGGATAAAATGTTCGACGCGCCGATTTCCCCTGTCCAGATCTCCAAGAAGGCCGAAAAGGCTATGCGCCAGGAGAAGATGGTCGGTGCGGGCAAGCAGTATGCCCCCACGTTGTACACCGTGCTGGTGAACCCGCAGGACGACCAGCGCCTGTTCGGCTACTATCCTACGCTGGCCGGGGAGACCGAAACCTACCTGGCGGCGAAGGCCCAGGAAGAAGGCCTCCTGCTCGATGGCCAGCCGCTGGTGCGCTTCATCGTCGACGACGACCTGAAGCGCGGCAAATTCGACATCATCGCGGAAATGGTTTCTGCACCCATCATCAAGCAGCTCCGCGCAGAGGAGATGGCCCGCTACGGCATCGGCAACAGCCGGCCGGTGGGCGCTGCCCAGAACTTCGAAGAGAACAACTACCGCCATGTGACCGGCGCACACAGTCCCGCTGCCCAGCAGCAGGCCGCACGCGACGCCCAGGTGGCAGCCCGCAACGGCCGCCAGCAGCAATCCCAGGCCGGACAGCGGCAACCTCGATCCGCGCAGCGGCAATCCCAGGCAGCACGCCGTCCGATCGCCCATAACCCGCAGGTGGGTTCCGTTCCCCCGGTGCAGGCACAGCCCCAGGCACCGCAATATACACCCGCTGCGAACAGGGTAAACGACATCCCGTCGGTTCGCCCGGACGAAAACGAGCTGCCCTACGTGCCCGAAAACGAGATCGACCGCTCCATCGACTATGGCGAATACACATTCAACAGCGAGGATTTCGTCGAAGGCCGCAACCACGCACGCAGCGAGAACGAGCCCATTTACGAGTCGGCGCCGTCCAACCGCGCCTACGGTTCCCCCGCAGCCGACCAGACCCAGTTCATCGGCAGCGCCGCACCGCGGGCTGCCCGCCAGACCGCCCGTCCGGCACGTTTGACCAATATGTCCACGAACCGCATCGAGAACCTGGATCCCGGCACGTACACCATGGGCCGCGGGGCCGATGCCGACATCGCCGTCAGCGACATCAACGCCAGCCGCATGCATGCCCAGATCCAGGCGCAGCCAGACGGCTCATGGCTTATTTCCGACCTTGATTCAACCAACGGTACCAAGGTCAACGGCCAGCGCGTGGCTTCGCAGATCCTGCAGGAAGGCGACCGCATCACCATCGGCCTGACCAACTACTTATTCACCTACCGCCAATAGCTGTTGGAGCAGCTTGCGCCGTTCGCGTACCGACAGCACAGCCATATGTATCCCGAACCCTAACCGTCAGGAGTTACTTCTTTGATAGATATGACGCTACTCATCATGCGCATCATCCTCATTGCGCTGATGTTCCTGTTCCTGTTCGCCATCATGAAGACCGGCATCGGCCAGGTGCGCGGACAGCGAAGGCAATCGAAGAACTGGACGGTTTCCGTCGAGCGGGGCCCCAAGGAGCTGCGCGGCGTGAAGATCACCGTGCGCGGACCGGTCATCATCGGCCGCAGCCCGGGCTCCGATATCGTCATCGGCGCCGAGTACGTATCGGGTCGCCACGCGCGCTTCACCATCATGGGGCAGAACCTGTTCATCGAGGATTTGGGCTCCACCAACGGAACTGCGGTCAACGGCCAGCGCATCTCCGAGCCTACCGTGCTGAAGAGCGGTGACGTGGTGAACGTGGGCGACGTAGCCATCCGGGTGAGGTACGCATAATGCCCCGCAACCCTCTGAAACAGAGATTGCCGCTGACGCATGCCGTTTTCGGGTCTCGTACCGATGTCGGTTGCGTGCGCGAGCGCAACGAGGACAGCCTGGCGGTTTCACCCCCGCTTTTCGCCGTCGCCGATGGCATGGGCGGCCATGCTGCAGGAGACGTGGCGTCCGAGCTGGCCATCAAGGTGCTGACGCAGAATGCACCGACCTCGGCCGACGTGGACGCCCTGGGTGAAGCCGTGGTGAAGGCGAACCATGCCGTGATCAACGAAGCGCTGCGGGCCGAACTGGCGGGCATGGGCACCACGATGACCGCCTGCGTGATCGACGGATGCAAGCTGGCTATCGCGCATGTGGGCGACTCGCGCGCCTACCTGCTGCATCATGGCAAGCTCCAGCAGCTGACCCGCGACCACAGCCTGGTCGCCGATATGGTGGAAGCCGGACGCATCACCGAAGAGGAGGCGCGCGTCCACCCCAACCGCTCGATCATCACCCGCGCCATTGGCAGCGACCCCAACATGCAACCGGACCTGTACGAGATCACCGCTTCGCCCGGCGACCGCCTGCTACTGTGCAGCGACGGCTTGTACAGCATGGTGGAGAACAGCCGCATCCAATCGCAGCTGGCCCGTATCCACGATCCGCAACGCTGCGCAAGCGCCCTAGTCAACGACGCCATCAGCGCCGGCGGCCTGGACAACATCACCGTCGTCGTGGTCGATATCGTCAGCGATTCGGCCGCCACGCACAAGAAGTTCGTCCGTCGGTCCCGTCTGTGGTGGGCATTCATCATCATCTTGCTGGCTGCCGTCTTGGCAGGCGGGGTCGGAGCGGCGTATTACTACTTCCACAACAGCGCCTATATCGGCGAACAGGACGGAAAGGTCGCAGTCTACCAAGGCGTACCCGGCGATTTCTTCGGCTTTGACATGTCCGAGCTCAGTTACGTCACCGATATCTCAGTCGACGATCTGCAACCTGGCGTCCAGCAGCATATCAAGGAGAACATCCAGGTAGACAATCTGGACGCTGCAAACGACCTTGTGGCCCAGTACCAAGAACAGGCCGACGAGGCCAAGGCGCAGGAACAGGCGACCGCAGCGAAAAAGAAGAAAGCTGAGAAGAAGGCATCGAAATCGAGCTCCAGCACGAGCACGAGCTCTACCACTGCCACAACCACCACTACAACGAACAGCAACGATACCAACGGCTCTACCAAGAGCACGACGAACTAGAAGGGGTGACGCGACGTGTCCAGAAGAAATATCGAACTTATCCTCTTGCTGGTGGCAACGCCGATTGTCATCCTGCCGTTCGCCATGCTCATCATCCATGACGGCGGCACGCCGACACTCGAGACGCTTGGGACTCCCATCGGCATCGCGGCGGCATTCGCCATCGCCCATCTGGCCGTGCGCAAATTCGCGCCCGGGGCCGACCCCGCCCTGCTGCCGATTTCCTATGCATTGTCGGGTATCGGCCTTGCCTTCGTTACCCGCCTGGCGCCCGACATGGCCATTCGCCAGCTGATCTGGCTGTTCGTGGGCATTGCATTCATGATCTTGATCCTGGTGTTCGTACGGCGCATCGATAAGTCCGCCAACTACAAATACACCCTGATGATCTTGGGCTTGGCGCTGCTGCTTTCGCCGTTGCTGCCCGGCATCGGCTTGGAGCAGTACGGTTCCCGCATCTGGCTGCACCTGGGAAGCTTCAGCTTCCAGCCTGGCGAGCTTGCCAAGCTCTGCATCGTGCTGTTCTTGGCCGCCTACCTGGCACAGAACCGCGAGATGCTGTCGGTGTTCACTCTGCGGGTAGGGCCGTTCCACCTCCCCGACATGCGCACGATGCTCCCGCTGCTCCTGATGTGGGGCGTCTCGATGGTCATCGTCATCTTCGAGAAGGACCTGGGCTCGGCCGTGATCGTGTTCCTGGTGTTCCTGACCATGCTCTACGTGGCCACAGGCAAGAAATCCTACCTGGTCTTCGGGCTGGTCTTGGCCGCAATCGGCGGCGTAGGCGCCTACCTGGGCTTTTCGCACGTTCAAATCCGCGTTTCCACTTGGCTCGATCCGTTCTCCGATGCCTCCGGCACCGGTTACCAGCTGGTCCAGTCGCTGTTCAGCATCGCCGATGGCGGCATGTTCGGCGTGGGTATCGGCAATGGCATGGCCGAGGATATCCCGGTCGTGGAAAGCGACTTCATCTTCTCATCCATCGCCGAGGAGCTGGGCTTGCTGGGCGCCGCGGCGGTCCTGTTGCTGTACGTCTGCTTCACCATTCGCGGATGCCTGACCGCCGCCCGGGCTAAGAGCGACGTCAGCTCGTTCATCGCCGTCGGTCTGACCGCCTCCATCGCGCTGCAGGCGTTCATCATCGTCGGCGGCGTGACCCGCCTGATCCCCCTGACCGGCCTGACCCTTCCGTTCATCAGCCAAGGCGGCTCGTCGCTGCTGGCAAGCTTCATGGCCGTAGGCATGCTGCTGCGGTGCGGCGACGAGGGTACCGGCATCGGCACCGAGATCCAGCAGAACACGATGTCCATCTCGGGTATCGGCGTGCTGGGCCGCGTGTCGCTGGGCAAGCGCATCACCGCCGTGGTGGTGGTCATCTGCGCGCTGTTCGCCCTGTTGCTGGCCAACCTTACCTACCTGATGGTTGTCGAGGCCAGCGACTTGCAGAACATGTCGAACAACAACCACACCATAGCCAAGCAGGAAAAGAGCCAACGCGGCACCATCAGCACCAGCGACGGCGTGGTCTTAGCGAAGAGCGTGCTGGAAGACGGCACCGACATATACAAGCGCGTCTATCCGCATGGCAAATTAGCCAGCAACGTGGTCGGCTATGCCTCCACGCAGTACGGCACTTCGGGCATCGAGTCGACGTACAACTCGCAGCTGCAGGGCAACCAGAGCTACTCGTCGTGGAGCGATGTGCTGGCAGGCATGAGCGGATCGGGCGTGAAGGGCAACGACATCACGCTGACGATAAACTCGAAGATCCAGAAGGCAGCCAACAAGGCCTTGAAGGGCTACAAGGGCGCCTGCGTGGTAATCAATCCCAAGACAGGTGCGATTCTGGCCATGGCCACGTCGCCCACCTATGATTCGAATGATATCGATGACATCCTTTCCGGCAAGGACACCGGCACCAAGGTCTCGGACGGTGCATTGCTCAACCGCGCAACGAATACGCTGTACGCACCGGGATCCACGTTCAAGATCGTGACCCTTTCCACCGCCCTGGAAAACGATATCGCCGACGAGGACAGCACCTATTCGTCGCCCGGCAGCATCACCATCGGCGGCGGCAAGATATACAACTTCGATCACAACAACTACGGCACGCTGACGCTGGAACAGGCCACCGCGCTGTCTTCGAACACCGTCTTCGCCCAAGTCGGCACCGAAATCGGATCCGATTTGCTGGTTTCCTCGGCGAAATCGTTCGGCTTCAACCGCGAGCTGGATTTCGACATCCCGCTGTACACGTCGCTGATGCCGGATGCTGACGAGATGACCGAATGGGAGACCGCCTGGGCAGCCGATGGCCAGCCTGTCGGCGAGCACGATAGCCCGGCTGGCCCGCAGGCAACGGTCCTGCAGATGGCCATGGTCGGCTGTGCGATTGCCAATGACGGCGTCATCGAGAAGCCCTATCTGGTGGAAGGCATCTACAACTCCGAAGGGGTACGCAGTTTCACCGCCTCTTCGGAAGCGTACCTGTCACCCATCAGCAGCAATACCGCCAAGCGGGTACGCAAGGTACTGGAAACCGTAGTTAAGAGCGGCACCGGTACGGCAGCGGCCATCGACGGCGTAACCGTCGCCGGCAAGACCGGCACCGCAGAAACGGGCAAAGCGAAAGATAACTCCTGGTTCGTGGGCATGGCGCCCAGCGATGATGCTGACGTGGTGGTGGCTATCGTCTGCGAAGAGGCGGACGAGGGCACGGCAACCGCACGGTCCAAGCAGGTAATGACAACCGCTTTGGAAGTAATGGGAGATTTATAGATAGCAGATTTGGTTGATTAGCTTTTCAACCGTATGGGAAGACGATAAATGGAGTAAGCTAAAGCGTATATCGTAGGTTCGCTTTAGCATGTATCCAAAAGGAGAATAAACGTGGCCGGAAACATGGTTGGCAGAACCTTCAATGGACGGTATCGCATCACCGAGCGCATCGGCATCGGCGGCATGGCAGAAGTCTACCGTGCCCAAGATAACGTGCTCGGCCGCGTCGTCGCTGTGAAGGTAATGCTCCCTCAGTATGCGGAAGATGCCGATTTCACCCGTCGTTTCCGACAGGAGGCCTCTGCAGCGGCCAACTTACAGAGCCCCTATATCGTCAATGTCTATGACTGGGGCCAGGACGAAGGCACCTATTACATCGTCATGGAATACGTGCGCGGTTCCGACCTGAAAACCGCCATCAACGAGCGCGGTGCCATCAGCCAGCGCAAAGTTGCGCAAATCGGTTCCCAGGTATGCCAGGCATTGAGCGTGGCACACCACCTGGACATCATCCACCGCGATATCAAACCTCAGAACATCATGATCCAGCCCGATGGCAACATCAAGGTCATGGACTTCGGCATTGCGCGCGCGAAGAACGCCGTGAAAGCACAGACTTCATCGGTGCTGGGAACGGCACATTACATTTCGCCCGAGCAGGCCCAAGGCAAGGAGCTTACCGCGGCAAGCGATATGTACTCGCTCGGCATCGTCATGTACGAGGCAGTTACCGGCCATCTGCCGTTCGACGGGCCCGATGCCGTCAGCGTGGCCATGAAGCAGGTTAAAGAGCAGCCGCTGCCGCCCAGCCATTGGGTACCGGACATCGACCCCAACCTCGAGCACATCATCATGAAGGCCATGGAGAAGGATCCGCGCAAGCGTTTCTCCACTGCCCTTGAGATGCGCCAGGTCCTGACCGATTACTTGGCCGGCCGCCTGGGCAATCGCTTCAGCAACGCTCGGACGCAACAGCTGAACACCCAGAGCGCGCCGGCAGGTGCCTATGTCCCGGCAGGCACCACGTCCGTAATGCCTGCAGTTGCCGCCGAGAATGGCACGAGCAACGGAGCGAAAAGCAAGAACTACCGCAACGACAGCGGAAAGAAAAAGAAGATGAGCGGCAAGAAGAAAGCACTCATCGCTATCCTGATTCTGCTGCTGGCAGCCGGTATCGGCTATGCCATCTGGGCGGCGGTCAATGCAAGCAATACCACCATCCCCGATGTTTCCGGGCAGACGCTCGAAAACGCGGAGCAAACCTTGACCGACGCCGGATACTCCATCGGAAGCACCACCGAGGTATACAGCACTTCGGTAGACAAGGGCAAGGTTGTCAGCACCGACCCGCAAGCCGGGCAGACCGCCGAAAAGGGCACGCGGGTGAATATCACCGTGTCGAAAGGCACGGAACAGGTAACCGTACCGAATGTGGTCGGCAAGTCGGAAACGAAGGCAATTGCTGCTCTGAGCGCCGATGGCTTGACAGCGAAAGCAGGGGATTCAGAGTATTCCGATACAGTGGCTAAGGGCCATGTGATCAGCACCGACCCGTCTGCCAACACCATTGTGAATAAGGGCAGCGAGGTCACGTATGTGCTTTCGCTGGGACCTGAACAGGTGGATGTCCCGGATGTCACCGGCAAGAGCGAAAGCGAGGCAACCTCGATTCTGCAAAGCGCCGGATTCACGGTAACGACAACCGAGCAATCCAGCAGCAGCGTCGATGAAGGCGATGTCATCAGCCAGTCGGTTACCGGCCAGGCAGACAAGGGCTCCACCATCAACTTGGTTATCAGCACTGGATCGAACGAAGTGCCGGACGTTACGGGTATGACCGTGTCAAGGGCGCGTTCTGTATTGCAGAGCGCCGGCTATCGTGTGTCGGTCAGTGGAAGCGGCTATTCCAATAGCGACACAGTGAGCAGCTACTATCCGACCACTGCCGAACAGGGTGACACCATCACGCTGACGGTGAACACCTCGACCGACAATACCAGCAGTAGCAGTTCGTCAAGCAGCACCTCGAAGTCGAAGTCGAGCTCATCGAGCAGTAAATATAGCAACACAGGGCGTGTTGCAACACGCCCTGGCCACGCCTCCGTAGCTCAGGGGATAGAGCACCGCTCTCCTAAAGCGGGTGTCGACGGTTCGAATCCGCCCGGGGGCACCAGATAAAACAGCAGGTCAGAGGACATTTTTCCTCTGACCTGCTTTCTTTTTCGGGGATGCCAATTTCGGGCCATGTGCCTAATTTGTGCCAAATTTTCTGGGAGGCAACGCTAAACGACAGCGAACGATGCGCACTGCTGCTGTTGTTTGAACAGACTTGAGATAGCGAATCACCGCCTTAGTCGCCAATGAAACGCGCTCCAACCTTTAAGGAAACCGGAGCAGGCGCAGAGCGCAGACCCACCCAATGACGCAAATGACGATGATGACGATGTCTGACTTATAGGGGATTTCATCGTCATCGTCGTCATTTGCGAACCTCAGCTTGCTATCCGAACGACGAACTCGCCGGTTTTGCAACCATCCGAGCCGCCGGTGACAGCAACGCAGGGACCATCTTCTATGACCGCCCAACATGCGCCGCACGTGGCATCGTCGGGCGACTCGGTCCAATGCCTGCAATTCCGGCAGACAGCGGAATCGCCAGCGGGAACGATCAACGATCCGATCCTCCGCGCCGCCTCTCGCTTCCAATCATCGTTGGTGTGAGTGTAGATGCCGAACGCCTGCAGGCTTTTGTGCCCGGAGAGACCGCGCGTCGTCCTCTCGTCCATACCGCAATCGCGCGACAGAAGGGTCACGTAGGTGTGGCGCAGGCCATGAAAGCCGAAACCCTCCGGCACCGGGTAGCGCTTGCGCTCCTGCGCGAACCACCGGTCGAATCGCGCCTGCTGTACGTGGTTGCCCTTGCTGCTGCTGACGATGGGCATCTCGGGGCTCCATTCCAGGCCGATCTCGGCGCACCATCCTCGCTGCTTGTCCCGCCATCTTTCGAGCAGCGGCATCAACGGCGGCGGGCAGGGAACGATACGCTCCTCGCCGTTCTTCGTGGACTTGGTCTTCTGGCTGTTCTTCTCGAGGCTGCGGCGGACGTCGAACAGCCCCTTGTCGTAATCGTTCCAGGTCAGGGCGAGCACCTCGGAAAGGCGGAACCCGCACATCAGCGCAAGGAGCACTCCCATCGGCATCGCCGCAGGAGGCTCCGATGCGATCAGATCGAACAGATCCTGCGCTTGCTCCGGGGTGAGCGCCGTCTTCTCACGAGTATCGCATTTGGGCTTGGTGGCCTTGCTGCAGGGATTCTCTCTTACGAGCTCGTAGTCGATGGCCTTGTTGAACATGCACGAGAGCACGCTGTGCGTTCGGTGGAGCGTCGTGCCGCTATAGGGCTTTCCCGTCAGGTTGCGCGGGTCGCCTGACCGCATGGCCGCGTACATCCTATCGATATCCAAGCTGGTCACGCGGTTGAGCTTCTTTTTCCCGATATAGGGGACAACGCGCGAAAGGCACTCGCGGTCTGTGGCCACGGTGCGCGCAGTAACGCTCTTCTGCGCCAGCCTGAGCTCGCAGTACGTCTTTGCAAACTCCTCGACACTTGGCGCGTCCCCGTCTAGCGAGGGCCGCTTTACCCTGCGATGTTCGGGTATATCCATAGCCCGGCCGCCGTGATACACGAACTCGTTGATGTCCAACAGCGCGGCTATCGCCTCGGCCTCACTGGCGAAATCCTCGCGATAGGACTCGTAAGACTTCCTTTCCTCGCTCCATCCGAGCGAGTACTTAATTTGCCAGGACCCGTTGAGCCGTTGGAAATAGCTGCCCTTGTTATGCGGGATCTGCGCCATCGGCCCCCGCGGCCTTCCTGCGGTTGGCGTCGCGCACGCGGCACGCATCGCTGCAGTAGTCCTTGCGCGTTCCCCGCTCGTTGGAGAGCACGGCGTTGCCGCAGAGGCGGCACACGGTGATTCGCTTGCCCTCGTGGTACGAGAGCGCGTACCAGAGCGCCGAGGCGAACGAGCGGCACAGGATGCGCGGGGCGTCGATGTTCTCGTGCTCGCCGGAAACGTCGTACTCCCAGCCCGCCTTCTCGCCCTCGAGCTCGAGGTTGACGTACTCGTAGCTGAACGACTCGACCACGGAGCGGGCCATCGCCCCCTGGTCCCCGGAGTCCTCGACGCAGAGGTAGAGCGTCCGGTCCTCGGCCGGGACGCGGTTGGGGCGGAAGAGGCTCCCCCAGGAGGGCAGGTCGTCGGTGGCGAGGGTCTTGGTGGTGAAGAACACGCTCCCGTTTCGGGGGTCGGGGTAGCTCGGCGTTATGTCGCCGACGCCGGGGATGCTCGTCGCGCGCCTCGCCTTCGGAGCCATCGCCGAGAACAGCGGGTCGGAGGCCGCGTCCTCCGCCGCGCTCTTGGCGGGCTTGGCGAAGAACGGGTTGAACTTGGCGGGTATCACGAGCAGGGGCGCGCCGATGCGCTTGTTGTCGACGCGCTCGAAGCCGGCCTTTGCGAAGATCTCCGGCTCGCCGCCCTCCATGAGGCCCTTGAGCCTGAGCGCCGTCGAGAGCTGGTTGCGCACGGCCATCCAGTCCTGCACGGGCTCTACCAGGACGGTGAACTCGTCGGAGAGCGAACCCATGCGCTCCGCGGCCCCCGCGCCGTCGCGGCAGTACTTCTCGACGAACTTCCCGAGCGCGAGGCCGTTCGCTCGCAGGCCCTCGGCGGAGTCCAGGAAGAGCTCGGCAGCGAGCGCGTCGGCGTCGCAGGCGGTGAAGGCGGCGGAGAGGAGCTTCGCGGCGTCCGCCGGCGCGAGCATGCGGGGGATCCCCGCCAGGCTCTCGACGGCGACGATCGGGGGCAGGCCGTCGACGATCTGCACGAGCGCCCCGGGGGCCTTCACGGCGAGGAGGGCGTTGAGCGCGGAGGGGTCCGGCTCGAAGCTCTCGCGCCTCGCGACGTCGGCCGGCACCGCCCTGACCAGGTAGTGCGTCCTCGTCTTTTTGTTCCTCGTGATGCAGGCGAGCATGCGGGCCCCCTAGATGATCAAGTTACGTCTTTTAGATTAGTATACCGTTAAATTACGCTATTGCAACATGCTTAGCCGTATGTGATAATCGCGTTAACGGCATAATTATAAACGATGCCGTTAACCGTAAATCGAAGAAAGGAGCGAAGGATGGACGAGTTGCTCAACCTCAGGGAGGCGTGCGAGGTGATGCACGTGTCCTACTCGAAGGGCCAGAAGCTGGCGAAGGCGGGCGCGCTGCCGTTCAGGAAGCTTGGCGCGACCTGGTACATATCCCGGTCGGCGCTCTGCCGCGAGCTCGGGATGGAAGCGCCCAGAAGCGAGGGGAAGGGCGAGAAGACATGCGCGTAGAGGAAGCGCCCGCCGGAGCCGGAGAGATCTTGGCGGATGACTCGGCCCGGCAGGCGCCTGCACCCGGAATCATACCATCCGGGCCCGAAACGGGGGCGATGTAGATGGCGCGCGACTTCTTCTCAAGCTTGCTCGCCGACGAACGCCTCCTCAGGGAGCATGGGCTCGAGAGCTGGCCGGACGGCCGCGACCTCACGCTCTACCTCTTCGACCTCGAGGAGAAGATAGACGCAATCGCCGGGGCATGCGGCCTCGTGGTCGAGAAGGACGTGCGGGGCGACTGGCACGTCTCCCGCATGGGCCGGTGAGCACCATGGCGGGGATGCTTGAGACGAGGGACGCCCAGTGGCTGCTGGAGCAGCCGCTCCCCAAGCGCAGCTGGCTCGTGGAGGACCTGATATCCTCGGGCCTCGTGCTCCTCGTGGGCGCGCCGAAGATCGGGAAGTCGTGGGCGTCGTTGCAGCTCGCCCTAGCCGTGAGCACCGGCCAGCCGTTCCTCGGCTTCGCCACCACGCAGGGCGACGTGCTCTACCTGTGCCTCGAGGACACGTTCCAGCGCGTCCAGCAGCGCCTGTTCCGCCTCACCGACGAGGCCAACGACCGGCTCCACTTCGCCGTGAGCGCGGAGAAGCTCAGATGCGGCCTCGTGGAGCAGCTCGAGGTCTTCGCAGATGCCCGCCCCGGGCTGAGGCTCGTCATCGTGGACACCTTCCAGGCGGTGCGCGTGCCCACCGCGGAGAGCGCCTACAAGGCGGACTACGGCGACCTGGGCGAGCTCAAGAGGTTCGGCGACGAGCGCGGGATCACCGTCATGGCGGTGCACCACACCAGGAAGATGGGCGACCCGTCCGACGTGTTCAACACGGTCTCGGGAACCAACGGCATCACGGGCAGCGCCGACGAGACCATGGTCCTAGCCAAGGCCAACCGATACGACGGCACCGCGACCCTGAACGTCACCGGGCGCGATGTGGAGATGGCCGAGTACCGGCTGCGCTTCCGCGACTGCCGCTGGGAGTTCGTGGAGAGGACCAGCGAGGAGGAGCTCGAGGAGCGGGAGGTGCCGGCAGCGGTTCTCACCGTCCTCGACTTCATGGCCGGCAACGTCACCGGCTGGCGCGGCACCGCCACGAAGCTCATGACGGATGCCGGCATCGACGGCATCAGGCCCAACGTCCTCTCGAAGCTCCTCAACGAGCACAGCGGCTTCATGGCGGCGCGGGGCGTGTGCTTCTCGAGCGAGAGGACTAGCGCGAGCCGAATGCTCGTCCTCGAGAACGTGCCCCCCGAACAATCCCAAGGGCGAGAATTGCGGTGATAGCAAGCAGCCTGATTTGTGCGCACAGCACTCAAACCAGATGCTTGCCAGGATGTAGCTTGCTACAGGTTCCCGGTACAAAACAGCACCAAGCCGTGCTCTTTTGCACCGTGATTTCAGTGCAGCAAGCTACCTATTATGTGGCACAAACCGCCGCATAATAGGACGCGCCGCATTGATAGCAAGCTTCCTATTGTGTACGCACAAAGCGCGTGCACAATCCCCGCTTGCGCCCGAAGGCCCGGCAGATTTCCATGTCCCCGCCACCGTAGGAGGGTGGCGGGGCGTGCCGGGCTTTTTCCACTTCGGCGCCGCGATGCGGGGGAGCCCCCGCGCCCCTAAAGCAGAACCGGTCTCAAAACGCAAGCATCAAAATGATGCGCTGCCCTGCACCATCTGAAAGAACGGAGGGCTGCGGTTTACGGTACGGGTTCATCGGCCGCCGCGGGTTCGGATATTACCCGTGCGTTGCTAGCCGTTTACCAGTGCAGATATCTGGGCGGGCTTGAGCACTTTGCCCGCGCTCACCGGCTTCCCGTCCACCACCAGCGCCGGCAGTGTCATGATGCCCGCCTCGGCGATGCGCTCCATGTCGGTAACGTATTCAACTGCGTCCCCGCCGAGCGCCTCGACCGCGTTCTCGTAGAGCTGGTGGCACTTCTTGCACCCCGTGCCCATTACCTGGATGTTCGCCATGATCTTCTCCTATCTTTCGCTGCCGTTATCCGAAAGCTCTCCCTACAGGAAGGGCTGCAGGAAGTTGAAGAAATAACCGCTTACTATCATCCCCACCATGCACACGGCCACGAACGCGCCCAGGAGCTTGGGCCTCACGACGCGCGCCAGCATGGTGAGGCTCGGGATGGAGAGCACTGTGACGCTCATCATGAACGCCAGCACCGTTCCGAGCCCGGTTCCCTTGTAATAGAGTGCCTCTGCGATGGGTATGGCTCCGAACGTGTCCGCGTAGATGGGCGCGCCCACTACGGTAGCAAGCACGACCGCGAAGGGGTTGCCGTTGCCGAGCACGAGCTCGACGGCCTCTTGGGGAATCCAGTTGTGGATGAGGCTCCCGATTGCCACGCCGATGAGAACGTACGGGAACACCTTCTTGAAGGTGGACCAAGTCTCGCGTCCGGCGAACCCGAGACGGTCGTGCACTCCCATTTCGATCAGCTCTGCGTCAGAGGGGGCGTCCCCGCGAACGAAGCCGGCGAGTTGGTCTTCCATTCCGAGGCGCTCGATGAAAGCCCCGCCCAGGATGGCGACCAGCAGGCCCACGACCGTGTAGGCAGCCGCCACGCTCGGGCCGAAGATGCTCATGATGAGGACAAGGCTTCCGAGGTCCACCATGGGGGACGAGATGAGGAAGCTGAAGGTTACGCCGAGCGGTAGCCCCGCCCTGGTGAACCCGATGAACAAAGGGATCGAGCTGCAGCTGCAGAACGGCGTGACCGTCCCCAGCAGCGCGCCCACGACGTTGCCCCAGAACCCCCTGAAGCGCCCCATGATCTTCCTGCTGCGCTCGGGCGGGAAGAAGCTCTGGATGTAGCCGATGACGAAGATGAGCGTGACCAGCAGGATGACGATCTTGGTCGTGTCGTAGAGGAAGAAATGCAGGGTCTCGCCCCACTGCGAGCCTTCTACAAGCCCAAAGACGGACAGGAGCCGCCACATCAATCCGCTCAGCCACTGCATCTTCAGCAGCTGGTCCATGACGAAAGAGCCCACGGCCTCCATCGTCTACGCCCCCTCTCCGTACCAACGTCGCTTGAGGGCGAGCGCGGCGTTCACGAGCAGGATGAGCGACGGCACCTCGACGAGGGGGCCGACCACGGCGGCGAGCGCTTGACCGCTCGCGATTCCGAAGGTGGCCGCCGCGACGGCGATGGTGAGCTCGAAGTTGTTGCCGGTCGCTGTGAACGCGACCGAGGCCATGCGCGGGTAGTCCGCGCCGAATCGATGCGCCAGCCAGGAGCTGGCGAAGAACATGATGCAGAAGTAGGCGATCAGCGGGACGGCGATCCGTACAACGTCGAGCGGGAGCGAGGCTATCATGTCGCCCTTCATGGAGAACATGACCACGATGGTGAAGACGAGGGCCGCCGGCGTGATCTTCGAGATCTTCGGGACGACGCGCTCGCCGTACCCCTCCTCGCCGAGCGAGCGCACGCCGATGGCGCGCGTCACGGCGCCCGCCGCCATCGGGACGCCGAGGTAGACGAGCACGCTCTGGGCGATCTGCCACATGGAGACGTCCACGGCAACCGCCTGCGCTCCGAGAGCAGGTGCAAGCACGGAGAGGAACAGCCACGCCATTGGACCGTACAGCAGGATCTGGAAGAGGGCGTTGACCGCCACGAGCCCCGCAGCGTACTCCGACGAGCCGCCCGCGAGCTCGTTCCACACGAGCACCATGGCGATGCAGCGCGCCAGGCCGATCATGATGACGCCCGCCATGTACTCGGGCATGTCGTGCAGGAACAGGACGGCCAGCACGAGCATGAGGAGCGGTCCGGCGACCCAGTTGAGCAGCAGCGACAGGCACAGCAGCCTCTTGCTCTCGAAGACCCTGGGCATCTCGGAGTAGCGCACCTTGGCGAGCGGCGAGTACATCATGAGGATAAGGCCGATGGCGATGGGGACGTTGGTGGTGCCCACGGCAAGGCTGCTGAGACCATCTGAGAAGCCGGGGAACGCCCCCCCGATTCCGATGCCTACACCCATGGCGAGGAATATCCAAAGCGTAAGGAACCGGTCCCAGAGCCCCAGCTTGGATGAGCCCCTTTTCTCTCCGCCCTTCGAGTTCATTCTTCCTCCGTTTCATATCGAAATTTTCTAATGTATTTGACTTAGAGAAAGCCGCACATGGCGGCTCCTCATTACTTCGCCCGGTCTAGCAGGAGCAGCGCTTTCCGCCATGGACTTCCGTAAGCTCCTCCAGAAGGCGCATCGCCGCTCTGGCTCCCTCTGGGCTTATGGAGTAGTAGGTCCACTTGCCTTCCTGGCGCGCTGATACGATCCCCGACTCCACGAGGATCTTCATATGGTGCGATAGGTTCGACTGGCTGATGTCGATGTTCTCCAGCAGGTCGCAGGCGCACTTCTCGCCGGTACGCAGGCGTTCGAGTACCTGCAGCCGGTATTCGTTGCAGAACGCTTTGAAGACCTTGGCGTCCTTCGCGTTGTCTCTAGCCATGGACATACCTCGCAGTTGCTACATATCAAAATATTTTGATATGAGTGTATCGGCAGAGCGTAGCCGAGTCAACGGGAATCTCGATTGTTGCCTCCCCTGTTGCAACGCTATGCTCAAAGTCTTTCTGGCTGAAACGAGGATGTGGAACAAAGCCGAAATATGTCTCCAGTGACGATGCCCACCCCTATATCGCAGGCATCGTCATTATCGTCATCATCGTCATTCCGAGAGCGATTGGGCGCACCGGATGAGCACTGGTCCATGTGCCCAATTTGTGCCTAACGGGTGCCGATGTGCCCAGGATGTGCCGATAATCTTTACCACTGTCGACCGACGAACAACATTCTGAACAGGTGTTTCCCTCTGTCGCCAAACGTCCACGCACGCCTCCGGCACACTCCTAAAGCGGGTGTCGGCGGTTCGAATCCGCCCGGGGGCACCAGATATAACTGCAGGTCAGAGGCCTATTTTCCTCTGACCTGCTTTTCTTTTTTTCAGATGTGAAATCTGAAAAGGGGTGAAAGTATTTTCTATGGATCTAAATAGCAAGTGCAATAGCCGAAGATGCAAGCGGCAATGCGCTATTCTTAATCACATGAAATAAGGGCGCCACTCATATTTACTGGCTGCGCCCCGTCCGAGTAAAAGCAAAGGAAACTGTATGACGAACAACGAAGCCGCGCAGCAGCGCAACGAGTTGCATAAGACCATCTGGTCGATAGCCGACGATTTGCGCGGCAGCGTCGACGGCTGGGACTTCAAGCAGTACGTCTTGGGCATGCTGTTCTACCGCTTCATCTCCGAGAACCTGACCGAGTACCTGAACGAGCAGGAGGGCGAAGGCTTCGACTACGCCCAGCTTCCCGACGAGGACGCGGAAAGCGGGCGTGCCGTGACGGTTGCCGAGAAGGGCTTCTTCATCCTGCCGAGCGAACTGTTCTGCAACGTGCGGCGCGACGCGCTGGACGGCAAGCACGACGAGGACCTCAACGAGGTGCTGGAGCGCGTGTTCAAGGACATCGAGGGCAGCGCCGTCGGCACCGAAAGCGAAGGCGATCTGGAGGGGCTGTTCGCGGACTTCGACGTGAACAGCGCCAAGCTGGGCAACTCCGTCATCGAGCGCAACAAGAAGCTGAGGTCCCTCATGGACAAGATCGGCTCGATGGACCTTGGAGGCCGCTTCCAGGACAACGGCATCGACGCGTTCGGCGACGCATACGAGTACCTGATGACCATGTACGCCAGCAACGCCGGAAAGTCGGGCGGCGAGTTCTTCACGCCCCAGTATGTCTCCACGCTGCTGACCAAGATAGCGCTGGCCGGCAGGACGAGCGTGAACAAGGTCTACGATCCCTGCTGCGGCAGCGGGTCGTTGCTGCTCAACACGGCCAAGCAGATCGGCGCGGAGAGCGTGCGCAGCGGCTTCTTCGGGCAGGAGATAAACCTGACCACCTACAACCTGTGCCGCATCAACATGTTCCTGCATAACATCAACTTCGACAAGTTCGACATCGCGCTGGGCGACACGCTGAAGGCGCCCGCGCACTGGGACGACGAGCCGTTCGAGGCGATCGTGTCGAATCCGCCCTACTCCATCAAATGGGAGGGCAAGAACAACCCGCTGAACATCAACGACCCGCGCTTCTCTCCAGCTGGCGTGCTGGCGCCTCCCGGCAAAGCTGACCTGGCGTTCACCATGCACATGCTCAGCTGGCTATCCGCCGACGGCACCGCCGCCATCGTCGAGTTCCCCGGCGTGCTGTACCGCGGCGGTGCCGAGGGGAAGATTCGCAAGTACCTGGTGGAGAACAACTTCGTGGACACGGTCATCCAGCTGCCCGAGAACCTGTTCTTCGGCACGACGATAGCCACCTGCATCATCGTCTTGAAGAAGTCAAAGGCGTCAAGCGACGTGCTGTTCATCGACGCGTCCAACGAGTTCGTCCACGTGGGCAACAAGAACAACCTGTCCGACGAGAACATCGAGAAGATCTACCGAACGCACGCCGAGCGCGAGCAGGTCGAGCACTTCAGCAAGTTGGTTCCCAACGACGACATCGTCAAGAACGACGCGAACCTGTCGGTGAGCTCATACATAGAGAAGAAGGACACGCGCGAGAAGATCGACATCGAGGAGCTTAACGCCCAGATAGAGCGGATCGTCGTACGCGAGCAGGAGCTGCGCGAGAAGATCGACGCCATCGTGGCCGATTTGGAGGGTGATGAGCGATGAGCAGGATCCACAAGCTGATCGAACGCTACTGCCCAGACGGGGTGAATGTCATGCGGTTTGACGAAGCGTGCTCTTTGCATGCTCGGATTGGATGGCAGCGTTTAAAAAAAGACGAGCAGATGGAAAGTGGCGATTATCTTCTAATAACTGGTACTGATTTTACTGATGGCCATGAGATAAATTATGACAGCTGCGTATATGTTTCTAAGGAACGCTATGACCAAGACAAGAATATACAGCTGAAAAATGGCGATGTGCTAATTACAAAAGATGGCACCCTTGGTAAAGTCGCTGTTGTGAGCAATCTCCCAATGCCAGCAACACTCAATGGCGGAGTGTTCGTCGTTCGTGATAAAACCGGACTGTTAAATAATCGTTTCATTGCTCATTACTTACTTTCAGAGTCTTTTTCTCGAGAGGTTTACTCTCAGAGCACGGGATCCACAATAAAACACTTGACGCAAAAATTGTTTTCAAGATTAACAATTCCTGTGCCGCCGATGCCCGTGCAGGAGGAGATCGTCCGCGTACTAGACTCCTTCGCGGAGCTGGAGGCGGAGCTGGAGGCGGAGCTGGAGGCGCGCAAGGCACAATATTCCCATTACAGAAGCACTATTCTGTCTTTTCCGTCTGATACGCCTTCGGTCACTCTTAACTCGGTTTGTAAAAAAATCTTTGCGGGAGGCGACGCGCCCAGAGGATGCAATAAGGGACAACAGGCCCCATCTTCGGACGCGCCTTATCCTATATATTCAAATGGCACTGGCGCAAGTGCTCTATACGGCTATTCAGCAGAAAACCGAGTCTCCGAAGAAGCTATTACTATATCCGCCCGAGGCACAATTGGCTACCATACGATTAGGGAAGCTAATTTCACACCAATCATCCGATTGATTGTCTTGGTGCCAGATAATGATATTGTGCTGACCCGTTATTTGAATTACGCCCTAGACATAACAAATATAGGCGGGTCTTTTGGTGGGATTCCTCAAGTCACCGTTCCAGCTGTGAGGAAAGTACAAATTCCCCTACCGTCACTCGAAACTCAACAACATATCGTTTCGATGCTTGATGCTTTTTCGGATTTCACCACTTCGCTCGTATCTGGTCTCCCCGCCGAAATCGAGGCGCGCCGCAAGCAGTACGAGTACTATCGCGACAAACTGCTCACATTCAAAGAAAGGGCGTCATGATGCGCTCCGTGGCATTGCGGTATGCGGAGAATTTCGCTCCTGAGTGCGGTACGATTGCCGCTCATCAGAAGGTGCTTTCTGATCTGGGTTTTGTTTGGTACGGGAAGCTCGGAAGCCCTGTTTCTTCCAAGGTGACTTCAGAGCTGTTGGCGGAAGACGACCCGAGAATACTCCTTATCCACAGCGGAGGCACTGAGCGATGGTGGGCGTATATCTCCTCGATTCAACGGGAGGTGCCACCTTCGACGGAAATCCCTGCATATTATAGAAATCAAGCAGAGAAATTCGGATGTTGGTTCAAGATCATCAAGTTCGAGCGCGCCGAGCCTCATGTGATGTCCCGATGTAACGTTGTATCCTCGGGTAAGGTTCTAACTGAAGCATCGAGACAGAGCGTTAGCCCATATTTCATCATTGACTATAACCCGGAGGGATAGTTTATGACCGAGAACGGCTTCAAGACGAACCCAATACATGATGTTCCGGAGGAGCTGAACTACAGGCTCGACAGCATGCCGCACAAGGGCTCGGCCGCCGACGACCTGCCCTCCGACGTCGCCTTCGACGTCATGGCGACGGGCGGGCACGCCACGGTGTGCGCCACCAGCCCCATCGACGGGCAGCGCAGCGAGAGCTACCAGAGCGAGGCGGCGCTGGAGAAGGCGTTCATCGAGCAGCTGCAGCGCCAGGCTTACGAGTACGTCGTGTTCCCGAACGAGGACGAGCTGGTGGCGAACCTGCGCCGTCAGCTGGAGGCGCTGAACGGGTTCCGGTTCACCGACAAGGAGTGGAAGCGCTTCTTCGCCACGTCCATCGCCGGGGCGAACGAGGGCATCGTGGAGAAGACGCGGCGCATCCAGGAGGACTGGATCCAGCCGCTTTCGCGCGACGACGGCACCACCAAGAACGTCCGGCTCATCGACAAGCGCAACGTCCACAACAACCGCCTGCAGGTGACCAACCAGTACACGCAGCAGGGCAACTACGAGAACCGCTACGACGTGACCATATTGGTGAACGGCCTTCCCCTGGTGCACGTGGAGCTGAAGCGGCGCGGCGTCGCCATAAAGGAGGCGTTCAACCAGATAGAGCGCTACCAGCGCGACAGCTTCTGGAGCGGCAGCGGGCTTTTCGAATACGTGCAGATCTTCGTCATCAGCAACGGCACGCACACCAAGTACTACTCCAACACCACGCGCTGGACCCACGTGCAGGAGGCCCAGGGCAGGAAGCGGAGGGGCGCGAAGACGTCGAACAGCTTCGAGTTCACCAGCTGGTGGGCCGACGCCGACAACAAGCCCATCCGCGACCTCATGCCCTTCACGAAGACCTTCTTCGCCAAGCACACCATCCTGAACATTCTCACGCGCTACTGCGTGTTCGACACCGAGCAGGTGCTGAAGGTCATGCGCCCCTACCAGATCGTGGCCACGGAGCGCATCCTGAACCGCATCCTCATCAGCGAGAACGACAAGAGCATGCTGGGCACGCCGCGCGCGGGCGGCTACGTGTGGCACACCACCGGCTCGGGCAAGACGCTCACCAGCTTCAAGACCGCCCGGCTGGCCTCGGGCATGGAGGGCGTGGACAAGGTTATGTTCGTGGTGGACCGCCAGGACCTGGACTACCAGACCATGCGCGAGTACAACAAGTTCGAGGAGGGCGCCGTCGACGGATCGAGGAACACGGCCGAGCTGGCGCGCAACCTCTCCGACGACGAGAAGCCGATACTCGTGACCACCATCCAGAAGCTCAGCTACTTCATCAAGTCGAACGCGAAGCACCCCATCTACGACAAGCACGTGGTGATCATCTTCGACGAGTGCCACCGCAGCCAGTTCGGCGAGATGCACAAGGCCATCACGAGGCGCTTCAAGAACTACCACCTGTTCGGGTTCACGGGCACGCCCATCTTCGCGGAGAACGCGCTCCAAAGCGGCAACCCCCAGCTCCGCACCACCGAGCAGGCCTTCGGCGACAGGCTGCACACCTACACCATCGTCGACGCCATCCGGGACGGGAACGTGCTGCCGTTCCGCATCGACTACATCAAGACCATCAAGGAGAAGGACGAGTTCCCCGACGAGAAGGTGTACGGCATCTACCGCGACGCCGCCTACGCGGACAAGCGCCGCGTGGAGAAGGTGGTGGGCTACATCCTGGACCACTTCGACCAGAAGACGAAGCGCCAGCAGGGCTACAAGCTGAAGGACAAGCGCGTCATGGGCTTCAACTCGCTGTTCGCCACGTCGTCCATCGCCATGGCCAAGGAGTACTACGCGGCCTTCAAGCGCCTGCAGGCCGAGAGGCCCGGCGAGAAGCTGAAGGTGGGTCTGATCTACAGCTTCGGGGTGAACGAGGACGACTCGGGCAGCGGCCTTCCCGAGGAGGACTTCGACGTGGAGGCCCTGGATAAGCCCGACCGGGACTTCCTGGAGGACGCCATCTCCGACTACAACGACATGTTCCACACCAGCTTCTCCACCGCAGGCAGCGGCAGGGACGGGTTCGACAACTACTACAAGGACGTCTCAGAGCGCCTGAAGAAGCGCGAGATAGACATCGTCATCGTGGTGAACATGTTCCTGACCGGCTTCGACGCCACCACGCTGAACACGCTGTGGGTGGACAAGGACCTGCGCCTGCACGGGCTGATCCAGGCGTTCTCCCGCACGAACCGCATACTGAACTCGGTGAAGGACTTCGGCAACATCGTGTGCTTCCGCAACCTGGAGGACGAGGTGAACAAGGCCATCTCGCTGTTCGGCGACAAGGACGCGGCGGGCGTCGTGCTGCTCCGCCCCTACGCCGAGTACCTGGCGGAGTACCGCGACCGCCTGTCCCAGCTCTACGACATGCTGGCACCCGGCGAGGACCCGCTGGGCGAGCAGGCCGAGAAGGACTTCATCCGCCTGTGGGGCACCATCATGCGCCTGCGCAACATCCTGACCAGCTTCGACGAGTTCGCCGACGACGACCCCATGCCGCCGCGCGACGAGCAGGACTACCGCAGCGTCTACACCGACCTGTACCAGAAGTACCGCCGGAACGCGGGCGAGGAGGCGCTGATCAACGACGACCTGGTGTTCGAGGTCGAGCTGCTGAAGCAGGTGGACGTGAACATCGACTACATCCTGATGCTGGTGCAGAAGTACCACGACTCCAACTGCCAGGACAGGCTGATCATCGCCGACGTGGAGCGTGCCATCGGCTCCAGCTACGAGCTGCGCAACAAGCGCGACCTCATCGAGCAGTTCATCGACAGCCTGGAGACCTCCGACGACGTGACCGCCGACTGGGAGAAGTACATCGCCAATAAGCGCGAGGAGGAGCTGACCGTCATCGTGTCCGAGGAGAACCTGGATGACGAGAAGACCCATGACCTGATGGAGCGCGCGTTCCGGGATGGCGGCATCCCCGAGAGCGGCACCGAGGTGACGTCGCTCATGCTGAACAAGCCCAGCAGGTTCGGCAAGGGCGGGGCCGCGTACGCCCAGACGAAGGACCGCGTGGTGAGCAGGCTGAAGGCGTTCTTCGAGAGGTTCTCGGGGCTGGGCGCGTAGGCGCCGTTCTCCTGCGTTTCCCGGGTCTCACCCTGAGCCGCCGAAGGCCTTGCTGGTGCTGGCGTACTTCGGGGCATGCATGCACCCCATTCAGTGACCTTCGGTTGCGGGCGCGGGCCAGAAACGTATAGTTGAGGAAAAACGCGATGACATCTCATCGTGCAGGCGCCCAGTGAATTCCTCGGCTCGGTGAACGCTATGCCGATATCGGCATAGCGTCCACCGAGAAGCCTGTTTTAGGGAGGGAGGCTTCTGGCCACAATATGGCCAGAATTTCTTGAAATGGCCTGATTTTCTTGAGTAACGTTGACTGTTCTATAAGCTTTTAAACTGGTATTTCTTCAATTTAGCTTGGGATAGATGCACCCCGGCTCACTCTCCTAAAGCGGGTGTCGACGGTTCGAATCCGCCCGGGGGCACCATGAAAAGACGCAGGCCAGATGGGAATCCCGTCTGGCCTGATTATTGTTTGCGGGAACCGCTCTCCCGCTATTCTTCTTCGCCGATGCCGGCCGTCTTGATGACAAAGGAAACGGTACCATCAGTGCCCTTCGTCTTTCCCGAGAAGCTATCATAGTTCTTTGCACCCTTGACCATTGCCTTCAGGCGAGGTCCCACCTCGTCGATTGCGCCTTGCACCGTATCGACGATCTTGGTGATTGCCTGGTCATCGTACTTGTGCAGGCTTGAAGCCAGTGTCTTTGACCAGGAGGCCGCGCTCTTGATGCCCTTCGTCAACGCCGGCGTGCTCGAAGAGAGCGTGCCCGTTCCCTTCGAGATCTTGTCAGCGCCGGCATCCAGCGAGCCGATGCCTGCAACCAGCGCCTTGGACGATGTCGCGAGCTTCTTGTTGCCAGCGGCGATTGTCTTCGCTCCGGAAAGCGCGCTGGCCGATCCCGTCGCGAGGCTCTTGCCGCCCTTGGCCGCACTCTGCGAGCCGGTATCCAGCGTCGTGGCGCCCTTGGCGAGCGTTCCCAACCCGGAGCAGAGCTGCGCCTGCCCGGAAGCGGTTTTCGAAAGCGCCGATGAGAGGGACGACGTTCCCGATGCGACCTGATACAGACCCGATTCGAGTACCGTCGTCCTCGCATGAATTCCCTTCGTGTGCTCGTACAGCGTGTTGAAATCCGCATCCTCAAGATAGCTCGACAGGCTCTTCGAAGAACTGCGCAAGTCGCTGGCAGCGCTCGAGGTGCTGTTCGAGTCAACGTTGTCCAGACTGCTGTTCGCAGCGTCGGCATTGTCCGAGGCAGAGCCGATGCTGTTCATCGCCTCTTGCAGCTTCTCCTTGTCCTTTGCGCTCATCGAACTCGTATCGATCGAGGAAAGCGCGTCAGAAGCGTCGGAAAGCTCGGACTGCGTCGCACTCACATCGTCTTTCGCGTCATCAACCTCGGAGCCCACGGCATCGAGCGTGTCGGCCGCATCGCTTGCCGTGGAAGCTGCCGAAGATATGCTCCCGGAGCTGTTCACCAGCCCTTTTGCCTCATCCTCCACCTTACTTGCCGTGGCATCGGCAGCCTGAGCCTGCCCGTACAACGTACTCGCGCCCGACTTGTCGCCTGTGCTGCCGACCGATGCCGAGAGCTTCGCAGCGCTCTCAGAAATCGTGGCCATAGCATCGGAAAGCTTAGAAGCGCTCGAGTTGGCAGTCGCAAGCCCCGTCGATAGGCTCGAGGCGCCCGTCGACAACGTATCTAGGCCCGTCGATAGGCTCGAGGCGCCCGTCGAGAGCGTGCCGAGCCCCTTTGCCAAGCTCGCCGTGCCATTCGAAAGCTGTTTGGTCGAGCTCGGAAGCGCGCTTGTGGACTTCTTGAGCGTGCCCGTGCCCTTCGCGAGCGAGCCCGCACCTTTGGCGAGTTTGTCAACCCCCGCTTGCAGCGTTTCACCGCCCGCCGCAAGCTTGACCATGCCGGCAGCGAGCGTGTCGCCGCCAGATGCCAGCGCATCCATCGAAGACTGCAACGTCCCTAGCGTGCTCTCGACGTTGCCCGTGTTGATTTTGTCGGTGTCGATGTCCCTAAAGGGGCTGCACGTCGCCATCGTCACTGTGCTCCCCAGCTTGAAGTCCTTCACATCGGCTTCGAACTCGAAGTGGTCCGGGATGTCGACCTCTGCTGCCGCACTGCCCAGCCCAAGCGATTTGACCAGGTCAGGCGCTCCGTAGCCGACAACGATGGTGCGTCCCGACACCTTTACGGTCTTGCCGTTCGTGACCTTGATGTTCTTGAAGCGGTCGCTGTCCGGCAAAAACGCGCTCACATAGACGAATGGCACGCATACATCCTCGTTCTTGCCCTTGACTTTGACGTCCTTCTTCGTCTTGTTCTTGTAGTCAAAGCGGATCTTGACATGTCCGCTCTTGCCCTCCAGATTGTCTGCGGAAAGCTTCTTACCGTTGAGCCAATAGCTCACCTTGATGCCGACGGGCACTTCCTTGTCTGTCGAGCCGGTATATGAGATGGTATCGCCGGCCTGCGCCCAGATAAGATTTCCTTCGTTGTCCGACCAATCATCCGCGCCTTCGACGTCCGCGATGTCGGTCAGGTCCGTTTTGTCCTTGAGGTACGTCGAGCCATCGTCGTTGGAGAGCTTTGCAGTGACTGTGGTATCGGTGGGCGTGCCGTCGCTTTTGGCGTCTACGTGCACCGTCTCATTCTTTGATGACGCATTCTTGGCATGCGAGACTGCGTAAGTGCTATTCGCTGCCGCTGCCTGCTCAGTCGGTGCCGTGTCCCCTTCATTCGAGTTAAGTTCGGCGGCGGGCGTGCTGCCAAGCACTGCGACTTGGCCTACTGCTATCGCCGCTGCCACCACGCCAACGCCAGCCCACACGAGCATGCGCTTTTTAGGCTTGCCCGTGCCAGGGTACGCAGCATTGTTCTTCAGTTGACGGGAATCGGCATGTCTGTTCTCTTTCGAATCCATGATCGTCCTTTCGAACCTTCTGGTACGCGAAAACCCTGTACCGCGCACGGCTCTTCATGTCATGCCGCATCCATTGCGGGCGAGGACTCCGGTTCGGCTTCCGCGCTCTGCTCGTTCTGTTGTTGCGGGCGTTTTGGGAGCACCACTGCGACGATGAATGCGATGATTCCCACGCCAGCCGTGATGAGAAGCTGGGCCATATCGCCCGCCTGCGGAGCAAGCCCCTGGTAGATAATGAGACGCAGAGAATTGCCCATGAAGCGCTGCGGAGCCCAAGGATAAATCCACGTCGCATAAAACGTGGGCAGCATTTCCACCGCGAGCACCGCCGTCGGCATACCGAGCCCAAAGGTCGCCGCCGAAATGATTGCGCCCACTACGAGCGAAAGGTCGCACAGCCCGACGATGGCGACAATTAAGCAGAAGCACGAGAACCAGAGGAACGAGAACTCCTGGCCAAAGGGTAGCGTGAGCCCGCCGATGGCCATCTGGATCACGAGCGCAAGCAGTGCGATGAGCGCAGAAAGCGCGGCTGCATAGAGCAGCTGTTGACCGATGGCCTTCATCCGTTCGGCGCGCGTTGCCCGACGGCGCGGGTACACAAGCGTACTCAGCAGAATCGAGGAGATGAGCGTCATGATAGTGAGCGAAAGCACCGTCATGGGCACCGTGAGAGTCGGGCCCAGCGTGCCGCCCCCCACATCGGAATCGTTCACCATCTCAATCTCGGTGCCAACACCATAGCCCAAGAGAAGCTCGGAGACGGTGTTCTTTACGGTCGCGGCGACGGTCGGGTTCTTCCCGCGATTGAGCAGCACCTTGACCGACGGCGTACTCCCAATGCCCATCTTGTCGTAGAGCATGCTCGAAGTGAAGTCTTTCGAGATGATGATCGCGCCATAGTATTCGTTGCGCGCAAGCGCATCTCGAGCCTGCTGTTCGGAGTCGAGCTGCGTCCACCTAAGCGCATCACTCGATATTGTTGAGGAACTGGAGCTGCTCGAATCGGAATCAGATGAGGAGTAGCCGTCGGAGCTGCTGTTTTCGCCGTCGGAGCCCGAGAGCAGCGAGCTCGATTCGCTGTTGGGATCGCTTCCGTTGCCGGTAAAGCGATCCACCAGGGTGTCGCCGATGTTCACCGAGTCTTTCCCGGACCCGACGCCCTCGTCGAGTGACACGATGGCGAACGGTACCTCGTGCGGACTGCCTTGCAGAAGCGGTGGAATCACAAGGCTCATCACGCAGAACAAGACTACCGCGACCGTGACGGGTACCACGAACTTTATCTTGGCGAGTTTCTCTTCCATTTCCTCTTTCTCCCTGCATCCCAGACAACACACGCTTGTGCGCTCAGTCCAACGTCTGGTAAGCTCGCCTTTAATCGTAATTAGACGCTGATTATGATTAAATAGAACGAATTAGAAACTTCGTCTGGTTTAGCGTAAAAGGAGGATGGATGGCCCGACCGAGGAAAGACCAAGATGGCGTACCGGCGCGAGAGCGGCTTGAAGAGGCATTTTGGGAGATGCTTACAGAGATGCCCTATTCCCAGATCACCATCAAGGGACTCTCCGCCCGCGCCCAGATCAACCACAACACCTTTTACTACTATTACGACAACCTCGACGACTTGGCGGACAAGCTCTTCGACAAGAACATGCTGCACGAGTTCTGCAAGAAGTTGACCATCGCTTTTCAATCCCCTGAGCCCGACCCCGAGGTTCTCAAGCTCGACGATGTCCAGGTCGACCGGATGAACAAAACGCGCCTTCTCGCGCGCAGCCAATCCCCAACTCTCATCGGGCTGCTCGTATCTGCAATCAAGGACACCTGGTATCAGGAAACACAACTTGACGAAGACAGACTCACCGACGAAGAGCTATTCGACATCGAGTTCTTCATCGGCGGTGAACTCGCGTTGCTGAGGCAGGACCGCATCGAGCTGACGGGAGAGAGCCTCATCCTCCTTGCCGAGCGCCCCCTCGGGAAGGCTATTTACAAGACGCTGTCCGAGCTCTTCAAGAAATACGGCATCACGAGGCAGCAGCACGACTGCGAGAAAGATGCGTGATGCGGCGATGCGGGGGGCTTTCTGTCGGGCAGAATCATCAGCCTCCCAGTCGATTTGAATGCCGCCGCTTTAGCAGGGGAATGGATACCTCGCTGGACAGCGCGCCGCCGATAATCATGGCAGCACCGAACCATTGCAGCATGGTCATCCGTTCGCCCAGCAGCACAGCGGAAAAGACTACCGCGGACAGCGGTTCGAGGTATCCGAGCGTTGCAACGCTCTGCGCCGGCAGTTTAGGTATCGAATCAAAGTACATCAGGCATCCCAGTCCCGTATTCGCAAGTCCGAGGAGCAGGATAGCAGGCCAAGCATCTAGGGGAATTTCTGCCAAAGGAACCGCATTTTCAGAAAGCAGCATGAAAACAATTGCAATTGCGCACGACACCTCAAGCTGAATCTGAGTACTCTGCAAGCCGGAGACGTTCGGTGCCATCTTTGAGAAGATGACCATACCCGCATGGCAGAGCGCGGAAATCGCCGCGAGCACAATCCCAGCCGAGTCGCCACTGACAGTAATCGATTGCAGACTGACCAACAATGTGCCACAGACAACGACAATGAACCCTATAAGCTTTTGAACGGTGAAGTGTTCGCCGAACAGCGGTACCGATGCAATCATCACTGCAATCGGTGCACAGTAGTACAGCAACGAAGACACACCCACACCAGCAAGCCGATATGCCTCGTAAAGCGTTACCCATGAAAGCCCGGTGCAGATGCCCGAAGCAACAATCATCACCCTTTCGCGATGGCTGAGTTTATACCTGACTGCCCGCGTAGTCCTCATTGACACTCCAATGATAAATACGGCGCCGATGAACGTGCGCAATGCAACGATCTGAGAACTGGGCAGGGGGATAGCGGCGGCTACAATGCCATTTAATCCGAACAGCAGCAAAGATGTCACGTATATCACAAGGGTCTTTTTCACGCCGTCATTGCATCATGGTCAAGCACATCTGTAAAATGAAAGTGACAGATGTATACATCTGGTTTTTGCATACATCCAGATAGCGATTTAGAACCTGGAAAAGGCAGGGCGATTATGGCAACAGAAAAGTACCAAGCTCTCCGCGCCGTACTTGAGACCGGAAGTTTCTCTCAAGCAGCCGTCAAGCTCGGCTACGCGCAATCGAGCATCAGCCGCATGGTTGCAGACCTGGAAAAAGATTGGGGCGTCAGGGTTCTCAACAGAAGCCGTGATGGCATTACCCTGACCGACGAGGGGGAACGCATTGTCCCGGCGATGCTCCGTCTATGCGCCGTCGATGATGATCTGACAGCGTGCGTTGCCGATGTAAATGGATTGGCGACGGGCATGCTGCGGATTGGAGCCATTTCCAGTGTTGCAACACACTGGATCTCACGCATGATTGCAGCATTTCACGATGACTATCCAGGCGTTACGTGCGAGCTGTTAATGGGCAACTACACCGAGATTGAAACCTGGATTCGCGATGGTCGCGTGGACTGCGGCTTCGTCCGTCTTCCGGCGGCAACGGGACTTGAACTTATCCCTGTGGCAGACGATCCCCTCTATGCGATATTGCCCAAGAATCATCCGCTTACTGTAAAAAACACGGTGTCGGCGGCCGACCTGGTTGCCTATCCATTTATCGAACTGCGAGAAAACGACGACGTGGAGGATGCCGGCATCTTCGATGGTCTCGCAAATCGTCCCGAGCCCGTAGTATCCACATGGGATGATTATTGTGTGATGGCGATGGTTGAAAAGGGTGTGGGGGTCAGCGTACTTCCCGGCTTGATTCAAGAACGTACGTCGTACGAAATCGAGCGGCGCCCACTTAACCCACCCGCGGTAAGGCACCTCGCATTCGCAAAACGGGGCGATGGCTATACACCGCTTGCCGTGCACCGATTCGAGGAATACCTCGATCTGATTCCGTAACTTGCCGAGCCTACGTTGGCTCCTGGCATAATATTCCGCCGTACCGGAGGACACCAGGGGCATGACACGAGTACAATACTGGATTTAGACAACAGAATTCCAACTGCTTGGCTTGCCGGTAACATCGAAAAACCTTGTTTGGACAAGACACCGTCCACCGGCAAGCTTGGAGGACATGATGATTTACGACAACGTGCTGGATGCCATGGGGCATACCCCGCTTATCCGTCTTAATAGAATGAACCCGCCCGATGCGGCTCAGATTCTCGTGAAATATGAAGGCGTCAACGTCGGTGGCAGTATAAAAACGCGCGTTGCCGCAATGATGCTCGATGAGGCCGAAAAACGTGGGGACATCAAACCCGACAGTATCATCGTCGAGCCTACAAGCGGTAACCAGGGTATCGGCTTGGCATTGGTTGCAGCCGTACGCGGTTGGAAAGCGCGCATCATCATGCCCGATTCGGTTAGCGAAGAACGCCGCAAGCTGGTGCATCATTATGGAGCCGAGGTCGTTATCGTGCATGATGAGGGCGATATCGGCAAAGCCATCGACGAATGCATCCAAATTGCCAATCGCATGGCTGCCGAAGACCCTCGCGTCTATGTCCCCCAACAATTCGAGAACATCGATAACGTGCGAGCACATCGGAATCATACGGCACTCGAAATCGCCCAGGATGCGGGTTGCCATATCCATGGATTCTGCAGCGGCATCGGTACCGGCGGCACTATCACCGGTGTGGGCCAAACCCTCAAACGCCTATATCCCGACATCGAGATCTGGGCCGTCGAGCCAGAGAACGCCGCCATTCTTTCCGGGGGCGGTATCGGCAGTCATCTGCAGATGGGCATCGGAGACGGCATCATTCCCAATATTCTGGATCAGAACATCTACGACGAAGTCTGTGTCATCTCCGACGAGGAAGCTATCGAAACCTCCCGCGACCTTGCACGTTTGGAGGGGCTGATGGCGGGAATTTCAAGCGGCACGAATGTTGCAGCGGCCAAGCGTTTGGCGAAAAAATTAGGGCCCGGCAAGACCGTTGTCACCGTTCTTCCCGACACGGGCGAACGCTACTATTCCACACCGCTCTTTGCCGGCGAATAAGAAGCTGCCAAACGGCAGCTTGCCTCATTGCATTACCTGAGCATTCATGAGTTTGCTTTTTGAATATTGTCGAGGATTCGGCGATATGATGCTGCAAAGATCACCAGTGCTCCTATAACACCGATGATCTCCATCGCATACATGGAAGAATATCCTCCTACCTCGCTTCCGCTTGTTTCTTCGAAATACTCCGCAACAAGACCGAACACACTTGGGCCGACAAGCTGTCCCAAATCAACTCCAGTAAAGTTTGTTGCAGATGCTGCACCGCTCCGCGAATAGGGGACACTGCTCATTGCCATAGCATTGAACAGGGGTGATATAGCGCCGAAACCAAGTGACGAAACGACGGCGGCAATGAGGAAATTCTGCAAAGTTGTTGCAACACTTACCAAATAGAACGACAACGCGAAGAAGCATAGTCCGGGTACTACGACCACTGCATAGCCATGACGGTCGGCTATTTTTCCCAAGAGCGGACGGGTAGCTACCATGCAAGCTGCCTGCACGGTGAAAAACAAACCAACCTGAGCCACTCCAAGGAGCTGTCCGTAGATTGCGATAAATGCCATATACGTTGAATTGCACGTGATGCAGATGAAAGACAACACCGTGGGTAGCACCGCTTCGCGCGCGAAAATGCGATTCAATTTGATGCGATAGGGAAGCTGTTGGGCCTGCGACGGGTCTTTGATGCTCAACAGCAGAACGAGAGCAATCGCCATCGCAATAGAGGATAGCCAGAACGTCCAGTGGTATCCGACAACACCTACCAGATACAGTCCAAAAGCCGGACCGATTGCCATAGCCAGTGCCTGACCCATGCCGAAGAAACTGATCCCATAGGCCAACCGATCTGAGGGAAGCGCCATTGTGGCAAGCGACAAACCCATGGGGCCTGCTGCGGCCATTGCCAATCCATGGAGCATTCTTACCGCCGTAAGCGATGCTGCATCCGAGGCAAAACCGTACAGGAAAAGCGAAAGAATGATGACTGCCTGGGAAGCAAGCCAGATCTTTTTCTTTGAAACGATATCGAATGCCGGTGCCATAAACGGGCGCGTTGCTAATGCGGTAATAGCAAAGGCTCCGACGATGAAACCGATCATGCCGGCAGATAGACCAAAATCGCGGGCATACAGCGGGATGACTGCCGTTGCCATCTGCTGGCCTGTTATCTGAAAGAAACTGACAATACAAATGGTGATGAATGTCCGACTCCAAATTGAAGAGGGCTTTTTCTCGGTAGGAAGTGTTGCGTTCATAAGTGCATCCTACAACCCTCACATGCTCAAACAGATATCTGCAAAGATGAACCATTCCTCTGCAAAGTTTCTGGGAAACAAGCTGAAAAAATATACGGCTGGCAAACGATACCCGTTCACCAGCCGCAGTGAAATACTCTGTTGTTGCAACAGCAACGATGATGCGAAGTCGTATTAACTGACCGTATAGTCTACTTATCGTAATCGGTGTACTTATAGAAGCCTTCGCCTACCGCAATACCGGTCTTTCCCTCATCGATATATTTCTTCAACATTGCCCCGATGCGATAGATATCAGAATCCGGGTCCTTAGCTTGCGGCATGTTGCTGTAAATCGCATATGCCAGCGGCAGCCCGATTTTGTCCGCCTTGTGGAACGGCGTCTGACCGATATCTGAGCCGGTATCAAGCTGCCAGGTTTTATCGATGGTTTCAGGGTCCGCATACCCGTTCGCCGCAAGCGACATAGCTGCAGTGAACCAAGGAATCAAAAGGGAATTGACAATGTATCCGGCCTTTTCCTTCTTCAAGCGCAGCGGAACCATGCCGATGGATTTTGAATATTCGCAAACCAGTTCCACATTGTCCGGATCGGTACCAGGATGCGGCATAACCTCTGCCAGGTTATGAATCCAATATTGGTTCGCAAAATGCATTGCCAGGAACTTCTCGGGACGATCAACATACGGTGCCATCTGACTTGGCATCAACGTAGAAGAATCTGGCAGAATCAATGTATGTTCGGGAAGATAGGGGCACATCTTCGCATAAAGGTCTTCCTTCTGCTTTAAATCCTCCGCAACAGCCTCGTGAACGATATCGGCATCCTGGAATGCCTCTTGAAAATCTGTGGTCATCTTAATGGCATCAAGACGTTTCTCGGTTTCCGTATAGAGCGCATCGATTTCTTCATCAGTCAGGTGGTCGGCATCAGTCAGACCACCGTAATAGTATTCAGGGCCCTTCTTCAAATCTTGAATGGCGGCAAGGTACTGCTTCTTCATCGTCTTCAATCGAGGTGTTGCACGCTCAATAGAACCTTCGCTGCGCAACCAGATGGTAACGGGATATCCCTTGAAGGCAACCTGAGTTGCAATCTGGCTGCCTTGGGTACCGCCTCCGCAAACAGTCACGTGTTTGATATCGGATAATTCCATTGCAATCACCTCTCGAAACGAGACAAGCTGTATCGATATTCCGAGTCTAGCAAGGCAAAATAACGCTATTCACATCATTCGGCGACGCAACTGTGCCGTCCGTGAAAGGTTGTTGCAACAATATATTGTTCTTAAAGTGCACCCATAATACAGACAACATTACCGTCGACATAGCGGTTATTAACGAATGCTTCTGCATGGTCGGCATCGAAACGCCAACATTCTTTTGGATGGGAATAGATGATGCCAACTGATTGAAGAAAAGAGAAGATGGTAATCGATCCCACAAACTTCATTCCCCGTTTCTTCAAATCACGTGAAACAATATCCGAGAGCTCATCCGTGGTAACTTCCATCAGCTCGTATATGGTTTGCCCATCGGTAAAATGCCAAAGATACGAGGAAAACGATCCGTATTCTTTTTGCAGGTCAAGAACAATACGGGCATTGGAAACCATGCTTTCTATCTTGCGGCGATTTCGGATGATGCCTGGATCTTGCATGAGGTCTTCTATTTTTTCCGATGAATAGGCAGCAATCTTTTCTATATCAAAGCCATCGCATGCCTTCCGAAAATTTTCCCTTTTATGAAAGACCGCTTTCCAAGAAAGACCAGCTTGAAACAGTTCTAGAATGAACATCTCTATCAGAAACTGCTCATCATGCGAGGGTACGCCCCATTCTTTGTCGTGATACTTCATCATCGCAGGATCATTCTTCGCATAAGAAGAGAAGCAATTATATCGCTCCATGTTGATTGAATCCTCTCGTCAACCTCATCTCAAACATAGACATTGGTCGGAGTAGACGGTCTTTCGACTCAACCTATAACGATGGCCGGAAGGATGTTCATCTTCCGGCCATCGTAAACCCACCGTCTCTATCAATGGAATTCGAAACTAAGCTCCTATATCAGTAACGGTTACCGATGAATCACAGGAAATGTGTTGCAGGGTCAAGCTTGTACCTGCAGCATTGATTGTTTTGATCTTATTACTCTTGCAGTAGAGTGCAGACAGCTTCTTGGCACCTTTCACCGTCAGCGTCCTAATCTTATTGTTGGTGCACCGAAGGGTATTCAGTTCGTCGTTACTGCTTACATTGAGCGACGTGAGGTTGTTATGACTGCAATTAAGGGTAATGAGCCCTGAATTATTGGACACATTTAATTCACCGAGATCGTTCTTACTGCAATTCAGATCCTCGAGCCCAGTGTTCTCGGACAAATCAAGTTGAGTAATCTCGTTGTTACCGCAATTCAGGTCCTCGAGGCTTTGATTCTCCGTCACATTTATCCGAACCAGATCATTGCCGCTGCAATCAAGTGTGGTCAGCGAACCGCAATTGCTGACATTCAATTTTGTTAGCTGATTTCCATAGCAAGATAGAAATTCCAATTTCGAATTGTTGGTCACATCGAGGCTAGTCAGTTTGTTATTGCCGCAATCCAGGTATTTCAAATCAGATGCCTTCGAGCAATTAAGAGAAGCAAGCTTTTCATTGGGGAGGGAAACGGAAACAACTGGCTTACCATTTATCGTATTGGGAATGACAACCTTTCCTGTTGTTGCAACAGTATTGTCTACATATGCCCCAGAACCGTATTTGCCATTCTTAATCTTAAAATGGAGACCCGAAGCTGTTACATTATTGCCCCACACTTTGATTTTTACGGTTTTCGTTACCTTTTTATCCGCACAGCTGGTAACAGTGACCTTGGCAGTGCCGGCTTTTTTCACCTTTAACGTGCCATCCGCCTTCACGGTAAGCACCTTCGGTTTTAAGCTCTTGAATCTAACGTTTTTGTTTGATGCCTTCTTCGGATAAACCGTAACCTTCAGCTTTCCGGTATTGGTCGGAGTGAAAATCTTATTCGGCACCTTTACCTTCAACTTGCTGGCTTTGACATATTTCGAAGCAGAAACAACCTTCACGCTGATTGTCTTTTTCACGAACCCTTTCTTCTTTGCCGAGACCGTGATAGTGGTTTTCCCTGATTTCTTTGCCGTTATCACGCCTTTATTGTCGACGCTTGCAATCTTTTTCTTGGAGCTCTTGTACGTTAGGTGCGCCTTGGCCGGATTTACCGATACGCGTAGTTTATAAGTTGATCCCTTTTTCAGCGTTACATTGCCAGTCATCGCATTTTTCACGGTAATGGTTTTCGCGGCAGGTGTTGCGGCTTCTGCAGGATGAGGAGACATCATTGTTGCAACAAGCGGAATAAACAACAATGCCATGAATGCAGCCATCATCAGCCACATCGTCTTTTTCATTGTCATAGTCATAACTCCTCCATCCTCGAATTCTTGCTTTATACAATTTGTATATTAGAGTATTTTTTCAAAAAACCGATAAATAACTCTCGCTGTTCGGTAAGGAGTTCCTCCCGATTATTGGCTGCCTCTGGTTCTGAATTTACTATTCCCCATGCTGATACAGTCGCGATATCATCTCTTCAGATACGTTAATCACTTACCACAGTGAGGTGATAACTATGCAATACCGCACTTTAGGGACAACAGGTTTGAAAGTATCCCCTATAGGTTTGGGATTAATGAGACTCCCCCTGCAAGAAGGTAAACAAGGATACACCAGCAGTCGAGGGGCGGATATCGATGCTTCAATCTCCCTTATGCGCCATGCAATAGATTGCGGCATCAATTATTTCGACACCGCTTTCAATTACCTTCATGGCGAGAGCGAGAAGATTGTCGGTAAAGCTCTCCAAAATGGCTATCGGGAAAAGGTTATCCTTGCCAGCAAATCCCCTATTTGGATGATTGACGAACCATCGAAATTCAATTCTCTATTGGAAAAGCAATTGGGGCGGATGCAAACCGATCACCTTGATGTCTATCTTCTTCATTGTGTGACAAAAAAAGATTGGGAAACGCACGTTCTCCCCAATCATGTTGTCGAAAGCCTTCTTAAAGCAAAAGAAGACGGCCGCGTGCACTATATCGGTTTTTCATTCCATGACACCTACGATGTATTTAAAGAGGTTGTTGACTACGCACCCTGGGATATCTGCCAATTGCAGCTCAATTATCTCGACCGTGAATTTCAGGGCGGCATGAAAGCTGCATCATATGCTGCAGATAAGGGCATGGGTGTAATCGCCATGGAGCCATTGCGTGGAGGTCATCTTGTTCAGGTTCCCGATAAGGTTCGAGAAACCTTTGCCGAAGCCGATGCTAAACGGTCTCCGATTGAATGGGCGTTTGACTTTCTGTGGGATAAACCCGAAATCTCATTGCTTCTCTCCGGTATGGGAACTCCTGAGCAGATCGACCAGAACATCCAAATGGCCCAACGTGCGAAGATTGGGATGCTCTCAGAGCAAGATAATCAGATATTCGATCGTGTAGCTGCAGTATTCAACAGCTTTCCTACTATTCCCTGCACGGGCTGCAACTATTGTTCTGGCTGCCCGCAGAATGTCACTATTCCCTATAATTTCCAGACCTACAATCAGTACATTTTGAGCGGTAATTTGGACCGCGCAAAGTGGGAATACACCACTTCTATTCCTTTGAATGGAGCACAAGCATCTGAATGTATCGGCTGTGGACAATGTGAAGAACGATGCCCTCAGAAGATTCCAATCAGCGAATGGATGCCGAAAATAGCCGAACTCTTTGGTGATTGACAGCCCAATACAGGGATAACGACTATTCAATCACTGCAACAATGTTGCAATAAACGATTGGACTATTCAACATGATATGATGAACGTCGGTGTTGGTTACCAAGTCAACACCGACTGTTTTTTTTGATTTTCAATCTTCAAAGGATTACTCGATGGCTAATTACGATTTCGGACCTTTCCATTACGACAAAGATATCAAAGAGGTCTACGACGGAGCCAATGAATATTTCTCTCATGGCGGACAGACTTTCAATATCACCAGTAAGAATTTCGAGGATGACCGATTCTATTTCGACTTCCTTCGTTCGTATAGTTTTATCGCAAGCGAATTCCGCGCCACTATTCATATGGCAGCCAAACCAAATCCAGATGGCGGTACCGATTTATCCTTTTCCATCAAATCGCAGGATACGGAAGAGCGACTGAAAACAGCGGTATGCGAACGTATCTACAAGGGAATTCAGATTCAAATGGATCTTATGGAAGGAAAAGATATCTCAGCTCCTGAAAAATCTGAAGAAGAGAAGGCGCGGGATAAACGAAATCTCATAATTGGATTGGTAATTGCAATCATCATCGTTATCGGGGTAATCCCGATATCATTGAACCCAGCAAATTGGGGATTCTAACGATTCAACTTGTATAAACGAAAGCCCTCCAGTCTGAAGACTGGAGGGCTTATCAGTTAGGATACGGCAATCAACGTTTCAACGTGCTCATGAATTGCTTCCATTTGTTCATGGTGTCTTCGCTGATAGTGTGCTCCATTTCACACGCTTCGTCGGCAGCACGCATCTCTTCCACGCCTAATACATCATGCAGAAATTCATACAGCATGGTATGCCGACCATAGGTTGATTTACCGATAGCAAAGCCCTCATCGCTGAGAACAATGCTGCCATAAGGCTGCTGTTCGACGAGTCCTTTCTTTTTCAGTACCGCGACGGCATTGCTCACGCTTGGACGGGATACGGATAGCTTGTCGGCAAGATCAACCGAGCGCACCGGACGATTTCTCTCACCAGCAAGCTCGTATAGGGATTCGAGATAGTCTTCGTTTGATTTCGTAATTCCGGAAGTAGCAACCATAATGTTCAGTCACTCCCCATCACCAAGAGTTATTAGATGTGAGAAAGTATAACATCACATATCAGCACTCATTATCGGTAGCTGAACCACTTTAGCCTGTTCCAATACCTCAGATGTGAAGTATCCCAAGTTCGTTGTGGTGATAAACGTTTGGGAAACATCTTGCAAACGTTCCATGAGGTAGGTACGGCGGCGGGCGTCGATTTCACTCATTACATCATCAAGCAGTAATATCGGCCGTTGATGCCGACGATCGAGTATTAATTGAAATTCAGATAATTTGAATGCAATTGCCAACGATCGTTGTTGACCTTGGCTCGCATAAGTTTGTGCGGGGCGACCTTCTAATAGAAAATCAAGATGATCTCGATGAGGTCCTATAAGTGTACGTTTTCTAATCCTCTCCTCATCTGCAACACGGTGCAAAGCATCTGCAAATTCATGTTGCAACTCTTCGCGGCTCATGGAATAGAATCGAGGCGTCATCTTCTGCGATGGACCACCTTCAGAATTATTATCTAACGCTTCTTCCCAAGAGAACGAATAACTCAGCGTCGCCATCTCGCCATTTGATGCAATATGCCCGTATTGTCCGGGGAAAGTATTGGAAAGGTCTTCCATAATCTGCAATCGATACCGGCACAATTGGGCTCCGACCTTTATAAACACCTCATTTACACTATCGATGAGAAGCGCATCTGCCTGCTCCTTCAACAGTTGGTTTCGCTGCCGCAATATCTTCTCGTAATCACGTTTTACAGATCGATAATTCGTTGAAAGTTGGCAACCAAGCGCATCCAAAGCACTGCGGCGTTGACTCGGCGTTCCTTTCACCAATTGCAAATCATCTGGGGTAAATGTAACCGCAGGAAGGGTGTCATGAAGAGATTGAACCGAGGTCTTCTTGCCATTCAATAAATAATGCTTGCCAGTGCTATCCAGAAGCAGTTTCACTTCAAGACGGCGCTTTTCATCAGTAATTTCAGAGATTATGGCCGCATTGTTGCAACCCCAATGAATAAGCTGTTCGGCCGTTGCAGAACGAAAGGAGGCCAGTGCTGTCGTTAACTGGATAGCCTCCAGCAAGTTGCTTTTCCCTACCGCATTGGGCCCTACAAAGATAGTAAGTTCTTGCAGGCCGTCAATGAAAAATCTCTCATAACTGCGAAAATCCGACAGTCGTATGGAAGAAAGCTGTAGTGGCATCTGAAGAAAGGAATGTTAGAAAAGACGTACCGGCATGACCAGATACAAGAACCTTTCCCCTTCGCCGCTCTTGAAGATCCCAGGCCGGCCAGCATCCTGCAACTCGAGCGACACTTCTTCGGTCCCTATTGCACTCAATCCATCCAGTATGAAGGTAGAGTTGAATGCGGTTTGGATATCTTCACCCTCTACTGGTGTAGAAAGAACTTCTTGGGAAGATCCCACATCTTGCGTTACTGCGGAAAGCTGAGTTGTCCCCGTTGCCTGGTTGATATCGAATTTGATAGGGGAAGAGGACCCATTGATCAATGCCACCCGTCGAATCGAGGTATTCAGCTGTTTACAGTCAAACGTAACCCGGGTTTTATATCCATCAGGAAGCAGCAGATTGTAATTAGGATAGTTACCCTCAAGGCGGCGGTTGATATATTCGACGTTGCGATATTCCACCAACACCTGGTTTTCGGAGATTGCCAGATGGACGGTATCAGCCGAGGGTGGTAATGAGGCAACTTCCAATAGGAATGTTCCCGGAATCACTGCCTCGAAATCTGCGGTTGAATTTTCCAGAGGTTTATCGGCGATAGCCAGTCGGTAAGAGTCTGTTGCCACCATGCGCAGGTTTCCCTCATGGGACTGGATGAATACCCCTGTCAGAATTGCACGGGTCTCATCATTTGAACAGATTCTCGCTACCTTCTTTACCATCTGAGAGAACTCGGTGAAGGGAATCTCCACGCTATCCGTTGCAGCAATAGTAGGGAACCCTGGAAAATCAATGGCATCCATACCTTTGATACTGAAGGTGGATGATTCGCACATAATAACCGCATCATTGGCAGTTGCCTCGAAATGAACCGCGGCATCGGGAAGACTCTTCGAAATATCAGTCAACAGCTTTGCCGGTACAACGATGCTGCCTTCCTCTTCGATCAGGGCAGGGGAGACGTATTTTACCGACCGTTCAAGATCGGTTGTCTGCAAAGTAATCTGATCGTCGGCAGCTTCGATATAGACACCAGAAAGTATAGGGAGTGTTGAATGGGTTGCCGCTCCTTTGGCAACAATCGATAAAGCTTGATAAAACTCTGATTGGTTTATGCTGAACTTCACGGTATCCTCCCAGAGGTACTGACGGGCAGATATTTCCTACGCCTCTTTTTATTTATTTTAGAATCATCATCATTATAATCAGCGTGGATATGTGACAATATCTATGTTATCCCATGTCAAACGGTTAATCTTACGGTGAACAATCCAGTGAATATTTTTCTGGTATTTCACTAAATTTCCTGTAAGGAACAACTCGGTTCACTTCTCCACCGTGTTTCCCTACGATATTCACCCATTATCTAACAAAAGGCTTATCGAATGAGCATGAAATGGTCAAGGAAGGATATTGTCGATCTATCGTTCGCGGATGTTCTTCACGAGGATATCTATTTCCTCACTTACTTCCTTATTTTCCTTCACTTTGGTCTCTATCAATCCCACTGAGTACATCACAGTGGTGTGATCCTTCTTCCCGAACGAATCTCCGATTCGTTGGTAGGCGTTGTTTTCCAACATCTGCCGGCATAAATACATCGCGACTTGACGCGCATAGATGATATTCTTCGTCCGTTTCTTGCTGATCAGGTCTTCATGGCTAACGTGATAGAAGGATTCAACTTCCTTTTGAATATCTTCAACGGTCAGTCGTTTTGTACGGCCCCCTGAGAAATGATTCTCCAATATCTTTGCTACTTCATCAGTGGTGATGGTTTTCTGGTTGGTATAAACCATCTGGTAGATGATTTTCGTTACCGCGCTTTTCAACTCACGAATATTCGAGCTTGAATTTTCAGCTATGTATTCAACTACTTCATTGGGAATATCCAAATCGAATTGTTCTTCATGTTCTTGGTATTCCCTTATGAAAGCTTGTGCGATAGCCTGTTTCGTCTCCGTTTCAGGAGCTTGGATATCGAAGGTGGCTCCCTGATTGAAACGACTGGTATAGCGCTCATCGATGTCGATGTTCTTCGGAGCGATATCTGCCGACATCACGACCTGTTTTCCGGCGCTGGTCAAACTGTTGAACAACTGGAAGATGATTTCCAAGGTTTGTGTCTTGCCTTGGAAAGACTGGACATCGTCGATAAGCAGCACATCGGCGTCTTCGTAGTTCTGCTTAAAATTCTTGAAACTTGACTTCTCCAGACTATGATCGGCGCTTGCATTTGCATAATCATTGATGAATTCGGTTGAATCGACGTATACCGCTTTCAGAAACCCTTTGGAGGTTTCGATAATCTTGTTTTGAATGGCGCGCAGCAGATGGGTTTTCCCGACGCCGCTTTTTCCATAGATGAACAGGGGATTCAGATTTGGCATTCCGGGTTTTTCCGCAACGGCCAATGCCATAGAATACGCCATGCGATTCGAATCCCCGATTACGTAATTGGAGAACGTAAGTGTGGGGATAGTCCTGGTCAAATGATTATCCATGGCGTTATGTCTTTGCGTATTCGGCGTTGGCTGTGATACCGATGGAGTCGATACTTTTGGCATTGCTGTTTGATTGTCAATCAGCTGTTCTGAAATATGCGATTCTGAAGCGGCTTTTGCACGCTTCAAGGCAAGCATCGCTGGAGAAATATCATCCAATGGAGAGCTGTAGGCATCCGTGCTTGTTGGAATGTTGGTCTTTTCGCTGGTAGTTTGCCCTGTTCGGACAGCGGTATCGGATGCTTGGGGCTCAGCTTGTGTTGTATCAGCGGTGCCCTCAGGGTTGTCGATAGCAATCTCGACGACAAAATCCTGACCATAGAGATCTTTAAGGGCACGCTTAATGAATGCAAGATAGTGTCGTTCAATCCAACTTTTTATGAACTCATTGTCAGCGCTCAACATAACAAAGCCGGTGCTGAACGCTTGAAGGTGCAAACGGGAAAAGAATGCAACCAGCTGGTTATCATCAACTTCTTGATAGCTTTTTATCTGGGAACATATATCATCCCAAATTTCGTCGTAGTTGAGATTTTGCATGGCTGCGTTTCCTTGCCTTCCTGTTGATAGCTTACCTAGTGTATCAGCCGTCAAATCAGAATGGTGGAAAAATTACGCTTATGTGGAAAACCTTCTTTTTACTGGTGGAAGATCGTTATGAAAGATAGGCTGCTACGCTTAAACCTAAGCGTGTGACCTGGCGTTTCTTAGATGGTGTTCGTGAAACGAGCTGAAGTTTTTCAAGTTTATCCAGTTGGTATGAGACCGATGATGGAGAAAGATCCGTCGCCTTTGATATCTCGGTAACACCCAAGGTGTCCGTATTTTTGAACAACGTCATTATGGCATGTCCCTGTTCACTCAGCTGCGATACCACATCTATGACTTCTGATTTTTCTGGACGCTTATCCATCAAACTCAGCGTTACTGTAGCTCCCTTTCCCAGATTATCATCGATGGTTACGTTGCCATGAGAGCTGTCCATCCAGTCGATAACGAGAGGAAAGCCAGATCCAACACCGCGGATATAGCGTTTCATCGGTTCGATTGCCGAAGTATATCCAGGGCGCGTTGCTTTCTCCTTATCGACGATGCCTGGTCCCTGGTCGGCGAAACGAATGGTATTCCCCTCATCGAAAATTGATACCACTACCTCGCTGAATTGGGCATGAATGAAATTCTCTGTAACTTCACGGATAGCTGTATAGGCAATTTTCCCGCCCATCATCTTTGCTTTCTCGTAGACCGTAGACGCAAGGTTTTCAATAAATTGATTGGTTTCTGCTGGGTCTATTTGGATGATGCGCGGCGCACTCTTGAAGTCGTCGTAAATAGCGATACGGGCAGGGTTCGTTACCGTTGAATAGTCGAATCCCGTATTCGAAAAGGAGTCTGAACCAGAGTTCTGGGTATTGATCGATTCAGTCATATGAACGGTTATCCAGTCACTTTCGAAAGGGGATGGTAATCACTTTCAGTAGTTTTCAGACTGTCAGTTTACACTGAATTTCAACCAACTGGGGAAACAATGGCATATCGCATGGAAATACAAAATAATTTTCAGTTCTATAAATTGAAATACGAGCATATAAAGATAGTTTTCAACAAGCTGATGAAAAGAAGTGGAAAAGACCGAAAACCATTGAAGGATACTTCGATGAAGTGTTGAAAATTACAGCATGATAGTGGGGAAAATTACCGGTGCTCAGGTGGTTTTCGAAAGAGATAAAGAAAAGATTCCCTGATAAATGGGCAGATTGTGTCACAGGGAGTTTACGCTTCAGGAATATTCAAAGATGTTCTGAACCGGTAAAATGCCAGGTCAACGAAATGAATATTCTGTCCATTGAATTGAATCGAATGCTTTTTCCCAACTGTGAAACAACTTCCTGATGCTATCGAGGAAAAAGCCAATGGTTTTCCACAAACTCCTGGCTGAACGATTGATGTTTTCAACAATCTCCACCAATCTTTTTGATTCCCTGAAAAATATCACCCCATTCGGGTGAATGAATGCGCAATTATCGATGCTTTGGACAGTCGATGCTTCTTTCGATTCTTCTTACAACACAAGTGAGTGTGGGTGACGTTGATCGGAACCCCATTAATTTCGAAGATGGCATGGGTTTTTCGTAATCTCCGTTCAATTAGCTAGACGAAAACAGGGAAGCGCATAAACTGGTGGTGCTTTGGGCAAATGCTGCAAAGATTGAAGAAATACCTTGTTAAACGGAGCAACTCGTTGCTATAATTTCGCAGTTACTCTGTAAATACGAAAGGGATAACCAATGAAACGTACGTATCAACCGAACACGCGCAAGCGCGCCAAGACCCATGGTTTCCGTGCCCGTATGGCAACGAAGAACGGCCGCAAGGTTCTTGCTGCCCGTCGTGCTAAGGGTCGCAAGCGTCTGACTGTCTAATGTATCTGTGGTTGGAGTAATCAAATCCAGCAGAGATATCTCACGAGTATTCAAGGAAGGTCATCGTTATGGGCGAGGATCTTCCTCGATAATCGTGCTTGAGCGAAACGAACTGCACGGCTGTTCCGGTCGTGTCGCTTTCATTGCAGGCAAAAAGCTGGGCAATGCGGTTTGGCGGAATCGCGCCAAACGTCGTATGCGGGCCGCATGCAATGATCTTGGTGGTCCATGGGATGGTTACGATGTCGTCTTCGTTGCAAGGCGAAATACTACCGTGGATACCTATGACAAGTTAATCAAGGGTTATCAACAGGCCTTGGAACAATGTGGTTTAAGGTGAACGAGAAACCATGGCAAAACATTCAGGCATTGAATTGATAAAGCAATTGCCAAAGACGATAGCGCTTCTGCTTATCAAATTCTATCGCCTGGTCATTTCGCCGCTTTTTCCTGGTTGCTGTCGTTTTGTACCAACTTGTTCCGAATATGGGATGATTGCGATTCAACGGTATGGCTTCCTAAAAGGGTCGTATCTCACTTTTAGGAGAATTTTGCGATGCCGTCCCGGTGGAGGAAAAGGGTACGACCCCGTACCGTAACGAGTATCGACGGGTACCAGAGATAGGAACCCCGAAAGGCAACTATGTGGGACGCATTTAAAGATTTTATTTTCTGGGGTATGGACGTGGCTTACGGTTTCATCGGAGACTGGGGCATGGCCATTATTGTCGTTACCCTGCTTTTCCGTTTGATTCTTTTCCCTTTCATGCAGAAGCAGATCAAGTCTTCTTATGAAATGTCCAAGCTTCAGCCACTTATGACTGAAATGCAGGAAAAGTATAAGGATGATCCTGAGCGCATGCAGGAAGAAATGTCCCGCATCTATCGCGAGACAAAATTCAACCCGATTGCCGGTTGTCTTCCGTTATTCCTGCAAATGCCGATTTTCGTCGCTGTTTTCCAGGTACTGCAGGAAATGGATTGGCGTACAAGCGGTAGCAATTATAACTTCTACAACATCATCTCCAATTTGACTGTTACCCCTTCGGGTGCTTTGGAACAGGGCTTTATGCCTTTCATTCCCTATCTGATTATCCTCATCCTATTTGCATGCCTGACGTTTTTACCTATGGTTATCCAACAATGGAATAGTGATAGCCAGCAACGCAACCAGATGATGATCATGTCCGCGGTTATGACGATTATGATGTTGTTCATCGGCTGGAGTTCTCCTGCCGGCGTGCTTCTCTTCTGGGCTACCTCTTCTTTGTTTGGCGTGTTGCAACAACAGTTCACTCAGACAATCATGAAGAAGGAAGATACGGAGAAGGAAGAGGAACTGATTCCTGAAGAGCCGGTAAAGGTTGAATATGTTCGCCGTGAAAAGAAGAAGCGTCCCACCAAGCATCGCTAAAGATGAAGGCTGCTGGGAGTAACGAGAGGAAATCTTATGGATGAAGAGACGTTGAAAACCAACGAAGAGCTATCTTCTCCCGAATCCGAGCAGGATGTTGAACAGTTTGAGGATGATGCACAAGACCAGGCAACCAGCGAGAACATGTCTCAGGATAGCGAATCGGATTCATCTGATGAGAATGGCATTTCCGAAGAAGAAATGGATGAGATAGCTGATACCGCCATTGATTACCTTGAAAGCATCATTCCCTATATGAATGTTGGCGAGGTTGTTATCAACGAATATGAAGGTGATGAAGGCGAGCTTATTCTTGATTTAAGCGGCGATGACCTTGCTATTCTCATTGGGCGTCATGGAAAAACGCTTGATGCACTTCAATTCTTGGTGTCCTCGGCTACTTCGCGTACTATGGGATTTCGTTATCCGGTAGTTGTCGATGTTGAGGGTTACAAAGGCCGCCAGCGCGAGAAACTCGAAAACATTGCCGTTAATGCCGCCGATCGTGCTGCCAATGAGAATCGAAGCGTAAAGCTGCGCTCCATGACTCCTTATGAGCGTCGTATCATTCACATTACTCTCGCCGACGACCCGCGTGTGACGACTGCATCCGAAGGGGAAGGTTCTGCACGTCGCGTTGTGGTTATTCCCCAGTAGCCAATTGCTATTCAGACAGAGAATGAATAAGAGCCGCCCTCGGGCGGCTCTTCTGTTATTCGGAGTGTTTGCAAGGTACAATACGGGTCATTCAATGTCGGTTAGAGGAGAAATGATTCGTGTATCCTTCTACAATTACTGATGCTCAGAAGAAATTAATAGAAAAGCATCTAGATTTAGTTCTCCAAGCAAACGAAAAAACAAATATCACTCGCATTGATAACAGGAAACAGGCCGAATTACTGCATATTGAGGATTCCCTTGTAGGTCTTCCTGAATGTCTTGCGGCACCTTCTGGCTTCTATGGTGATATCGGAAGCGGGGCCGGATATCCAGGATTTCCCATTGCCATAGCAACGGGGCGGAAGACAACATTGGTTGAATCGGTAAAGAAGAAAGCACAGCTGTTGGACCAATTCAGCAAGGAACTTTCCCTTAATTCACAAGTAGCCGTTTATCCTGGGCGAACCGAGGAATTAGCTCTTGCCCAGCCCTCGTTTTTTTCGCTAATTACTGCCAGGGCTGTAACGGCGCTTCCCTCTCTTCTCGAACTTGCTGCACCATTGCTTTCCATTGGCGGTTGGCTTGTCTCATATAAAGCGGATCGTATTGACGATGAGTTGTCGTGGGCGCTTTCCATACAAGAAAAATTGGGATTTAGTCTTCAGTCAAATGAGAGAAGAAAACTATCCGACGGTAAGACGATTCGTCGTATCTTGGTTTTTGAAAAAACAGCAGTACCTTCAGTTAAATTGCCCCGTCGGCCGGGAATGGCCCAAAAACGTCCCTATAAGGCCTAGGATGTTTCACATGAAACATCGGGGATTTCTTTCTCTCGCGGTTGTTTCACGTGAAACAACTACATCTATCCTTGGAGTGAAATATGTCCGATAGTTTTCGATATACCCGTCCACCCGTATCGGAGTTGATATAATTTTCTTTGTCGACTGAAAGGAGTCCAGGTGGGTTTTTTCGATGGTCTAAGACGAAATAAAAAAGCAGCAGAGACTATCAAACATGATTCAAAATCAGATGTGAAACAACCAGAAACCGAGGATGCCGATGAAAATGATGCCGTCGCATCGTCTGAAGAGGAATCGGTAAAAATCCCCGTTCCTGAGAAATCGTATTCTGAAGAATTGAATACGGACTCTGCTGAAGAAGTTCAGACTGAACAGAATCAAGCCAAAGCTGAACCGAAGCAACAGGCTTCAACTAACCAGAGCGGTTATGAACCAGGGCAGCGGGTAATCAAATCTTATGCAGAGAAAAATCCGGTAACCCATGTTGTCGGAGCGACAAAAATCATCTCGATAATCAATCAAAAAGGTGGCGTAGGTAAATCAACCACGGCACTCAACCTTTCATTCGATCTTGCAGCAATGGGTAAGCAGGTACTGCTTGTTGATTTGGATCCGCAGGGCAATGCAACCAGTGGTCTCGGTATCGAGAAACGCGATTTGAGTTGCTGCATCTATGATGTGCTGCTCAATGATCTCCCTGTTACGGATGCTATCCTTCCAGATATCGCCGAAGGGCTGGATCTACTTCCGGCCACCATTAATCTTGCTGGTGCAGAAGTAGAACTGGTTTCAGCCATTGCGCGAGAAAATAGACTCAAGGATGCTTTGGGCTCGCTGCGGGGAAAATACGATTACATCTTTGTCGATTGCCCGCCTTCACTCGGTTTGCTAACTGTTAATGGGCTTGTTGCGGCCGATTCTTTGCTCATTCCGATTCAGAGCGAATTTTATGCACTGGAAGGTGTGACAAAACTCCTCGATTCGATGAAACTTGTCAAATCTCGTCTGAATCCAGGTTTGGAAGTGTTTGGTGTGCTTATCACGATGTACGACGGTCGCACCACGCTTTCGAAGCAAGTTGCCCAGGAGGTTCGCAATTACTTCGGTAAAGATGTGTTCGAAACGGTTATCCCCCGAACAGTGAAATTATCGGAGGCGCCGAGCTATGGCATGGCGATTGAGGAATACGATCCTGCAGGCAAAGGAGCTCAAGCATATCGGGACCTTGCGAAGGAAGTGATTACCCGTGGCTAAGAATCGTAGCGGACTCGGACGAGGCCTTGGAGCCCTGATGGGCGAGCCGGCTCCTAAAAAGGAAGAAAAGGCCGTACCCGAAGCAAAGGCTCAGCAGAAGCAAGCCGCCGAGCCCGTTTCCTCTGATGGGAATCGGACACCACAGTCACCTGAACATACGGAAAAACAGGTATCCGAGGTGCCGACTCCTTCGCAATCTGTTTCCAACAATGGTGATGAGAGCTCGAGCTTGGATAAATCTCACGAGCCATCTATCTCCCATCCAGATGCTGTCTTAATCGAAGAAGCTGATGAGCGTGCCGTTGAAGCCCAAGATGAAAAAGAGGCAATCAGCAACGCTGAGCTTGAGGACCATGTCGTCATCAAGAGTGTGAAAACCCGTTCTGTTTCAACTCAACAAGAAAACAGCCAAGCACCGCAAACGGTTGCAATCGACTCGGTGCATCCGAATCCCGATCAACCGCGTTCCCATTTCAAGAAAGAAGAGCTTGAGGAACTTGCAGATTCGATTACAAATAATGGGTTGTTGCAACCGATTCTGGTGCGAAAAGTCGAGGATGGCTACCAGATAATCGCTGGAGAGCGGCGATGGCAGGCAAGCAAACTTGCAGGTTTGGAAGAGATCCCTATTCTGGTACTCGAAGCAGACGACGATAAAGTCATCGAATTGGCCATGATTGAGAATATCCAACGATCGGATTTAAATCCGATCGAAGAGGCTTATGGGTATCGCCGCTTGATGGAACGGAAGAAGCTTACACAATCCCAGCTTGCCCAGCTTGTCTCTAAAGGCCGTTCAACCATTGCAAATTCGTTGCGTTTGCTCGATTTGCCTGAGGATGCGCAGCAGCTGTTGTATGAAGAAAAGATAACCGCTGGTCATGCACGCGCTATTCTCTCCATCCCTACCATGGAGGGAAGGAAACAGCTTACTCGGAAACTGATGGAAAAGCCGCTTTCCGTTCGAGACGCAGAGAATCTTGCCCGTTTGATTGCCGGACGTGAAAAGGGGCCTGCCTCTTCAAGCCGGCCGGTTGTACCGAAAGAGTACAAGCTTGCGGCGAAGAATCTGAGTAAGGAATTGGACACGAAAGTCCGTGTGAAAATTTCTGGGGGGAAGAACAGATTGGAGATCGAATTTGCCGACCAGGAACAGTTGGAGGCGATTCTAGATCGATTCTCCCAGTAATTGCTAATGTGCCAAGCGTTTGTTCTTCAGCTGGCCACATGCTCCATCGATATCAGCGCCGCGTGAATCGCGTATCGTGGCGCTGATATTGTTTTTCTCAAGTGTTGCAACAAACTTCTTCAACCGTTTTTCAGGAGACGGTGTAAAAGGCGAGCCTTCAACGGAATTAACGTGAAGCAGATTGATGTGGACAGAAAGCCCACGACAATATTCGACCAACATTTCCAAATCTTCAGGTGAGTCATTGAGATCCTGAATCATCAGATATTCAAAGGATACACGCCGATGACAAGCAGCCTGGTACTTCTCAATACTCTGATGCAAGAAGGCCAACGGCGCATTCGCGCAGTGCGGCATCAAAGCATCGCGTGTCGGCTGATCGGCGCTGTGAAGCGAAACCGCAAGCGTGAACTGCTCGGGTTCCCTACCGAATCGCTCGATTGCTTGGGGGATTCCGCAAGTTGAGACGCTGAGATGCCGGGCTCCGATGGCCATCCCGTCGGCGCTGTTAATAAAGCGTAATGCTCCGATCACGTTGTCGTAGTTCAGAAACGGCTCTCCCTGTCCCATTCCCACGGCATTGCTTACCCGAATCCCGAGCTCTTGCTGGCAGATAATCAGCTGCCAAACCATTTCGCCTGGGAGGAGGTTGCGGGTAAAACCCTCCCGCCCAGTCGCACAGAATGCACATCCCATCGAACAGCCTACCTGCGTAGAGAAGCAGACGGTCAGCCTCCGGGCATCGCCTTGCACATTCCTGTCGCGAGAGGGGATTGCAACAGTTTCGACCAGCGCGCCGTCGCTTAATTGCAGGAGAAATTTCTGTGTGCCATCAGTAGAAATCTGTTTATCGATGATTGTTGGAACTTCAAGTGGTGCAACACGGGCAAGCTCTTCGCGCATCGCCTTTGGGAGATTCGTCATGTCATCGTAGCTTTGCGCTGCGTGTTGATATAGCCACTGCGTAAGTTGTTTCGTGCGAAATTTCGGCTGCTTCAAACTAGCAACCAATTTCGGCAACGCATCGGGGGTGTAGGAGAATATCGAGTTCATGCGGTCATTATACGAAATAGTGCCGCAAGTATCGATGCACGCGGTTTGTTCCATGAACTCCTTGTAAAAGTATTCGGTAGGAGGAATGCGTTGAGATGGGGATACTCAGGCGTTTGCTATACTCGATTGGCACGTGTGCGACGATCTGGTCATCGTGCTGATTCGAGAAAGGGCTCCCATGGGTGCTTCGTTTGATCCTACTTGCATGAAGGTTGCTTTGCTGTGCGGCGGCAGAAGCGGCGAACGCGACATTTCGCTTGCATCGGGAGCGAGTGCGAAAGAGGCTCTCGAACAAGCGGGATTTTCGGTTACCATGATCGATCCTGCCGTTCGGAAAGATCTGCAGACATTGCTAGATGGCGAATTCGACGTCGCATTCCTCTGTCTTCATGGTAAATACGGTGAAGATGGCACGATTCAAGGCATGCTCGAAATCCTGGACATCCCCTATACCGGATCCGGCGTTTTCGCAAGTGCTTGCGCTATCGATAAAGTTCGAACCAAGGTGTTCTATCGTCAATCCGGGATTCCCACACCGGAGTCACTAACCATGAATGGTGTGGCGACGATGAGCGGTGCCGAGGTCATCGAAAAACTCGGGTCGCCATGCGTGGTGAAACCGGCAAATGACGGCAGTGCACTCGGCGTGCACATCGTGAATACGCCGGAAGAAGTAGAGCAGGCATTGGACGATATCTTCAGTCGTGGTCAAGATGCCCTGCTGGAAACATATATCAAGGGCGACGAGTTCACGGTTTCAGTTATCGGAGGGAACGACCCGAAGGCACTGCCTGTCATAAAAATCGTGCCGCAAGCGAAGTTCTACGACTTCAACAGCAAATATGCCCCGGGTGGATCGCAGCATCTCTGCCCAGCGCCTGTCTCTGCGGAAACGACGAAACAATTGCAAGAGCTTGCATTGAAGGCGCACAAGGCGCTCGGCTGCTGCGGAATGTCGCGGACCGATATCATAATGGATGGCGAAGGTCGTTTCTGGACTCTCGAGACGAATACGATTCCCGGTATGACAGGTACCTCGCTTCTCCCCGATGCTGCCCGGGCCGCCGGTATTGAATTCCCCGAGCTTTGCACCAAACTTATCGAATTCGCCCTCGAAAACCAGAAGTAGGGCGATTTAGAGCATAAGGATTTCAAGCATCATGCGACGGGAAGGGCCGGTAGGTTCTTCCCGTTGTTGTCGGCGCTGCAACGCTCGCGGAACAAGATCGCATTAGAACACTCCGCAGGAGTGCAACCCGTAGATAATGGCGGCAACCACCGCAAGCAGGAATGCCCAGCTTCCTATGTAACACCCGATATTCCCCCGACGGGATTGCTCCACCAGACGGTCATTGGCGCCCTGATGGTCCTTCACTACTGCAGTGCCCTTCTCCTTGGGCGGCATCTTGGCCCGATCGGTTGGAAACCATTTGCCTTTCGAGTCGACGAGCTGCTTGAAAGCGGCGTCTCCGAAATCGATTTTCGGCCGGACACCATTTGCCATAATGCGGGAAAGCTTGTCCAAGAACGGTTCCATGGATTCTTGGTATTCGGGGTCGTACCCTATAAGCGCCACCTCGCCCCAATAATATCCCGGCTCCGGCTTTTCGGTATAGGCTACAAAACTGAGATAGGCGCAGACTGTCCATCCGCGCGCTTGGGCCAATTGTACCTGGTAGGCAGCCGCTGCATCCAGGTACCCGATATGGGTGTCGAAACGATTGACGACATCAGCATGGGTCCCCGCGTCGGTTTCAACGAATTCGATATGGTACGGATCGCCGATGAGATTATTTGCACTCAATAGGTCTGCGGCGTTACGCTTGTCTTCAGTCTCGAAACGAGCGTACATACCGAAATAAGGGGTCTCTGCCATGGTGTGCTCCTTGCGTCCAGGCTTGCTCTACCGACAATAGAGTGCCGAAGTCCATGATAGGCTGAATGAATGACAAGCAAAGATACTTCTTCAAAATATACTCTCGATGAATTCGTGTTGGAATCTACCTGTGCTGAAGTACGCAAACGCTATGCTTCGCTGCCCTCGGCAGCCAAGGGAAATCGCTATGGCATTCTGGATAAAGATGTTGTAGTTGTTGATACCGAGACCACGGGTGTTTCTTTTCGCCATGACGAGCTGATTCAAATCGCTGCTGCGCGCATGTGCGATGGTGAGATTGTCGACTGGTACATCACATTTGTCGATCCCGGCAAACCTATTCCCGAAGAGATCCAGCATCTGACTAACATCCATCCAGAAAACGTCGAGGGCGCTCCGATACCAGAAGATGCGGTTCGCGGCTTAGCCGAATTTGTGGGAGATTCGCCGCTGGTCGCCCATAATGCCGCTTTCGATCGTCATTTCATCACCATGCATGAAGAAGGGGCGTCTCTGAGGAAGAACGTATGGATCGATTCCCTCGATCTTGCCCGTATTGCCCTGCCGCGAATGAAGTCCCATCGTTTGGTTGATCTTGCCCGCGCATTCGGTGTCGAGGAATCGACGCATAGAGCTGATGATGATGTTGCAACGACGTGTAAGGTGTTTCGCATTCTCCTAGCTGCCGTCGATGCCATGCCGAAAGATCTGGTAGCAGCTATCGCCGGAATGGCCACTGTTGAGGAATGGCCTACGGCTTTCGTTTTCGAACATTTCGCAGAAGGGAACAAGACGCCGTTCAACCTGCATGCCATGCGTCATGAACGTATGAAGCGTACGAAACACACGTCTCGCTCCGATGCGGAAAGCATTGCATCTTCTGATGAGGGCGTTCTGGAATTTCCTTCAGACGAGGAGATCGAGAGCGCTTTCAATCCTGGCGGTGTATTGGATAATGCTTACGAAAGCTTCGAACCGCGTTCAGAGCAGATTGCCATGTCCAAAGCGGTGACAAAGGCGTTTCGAACCTCAACGAATCTTGCCGTTGAGGCAGGAACGGGTGTCGGAAAGTCCATGGCGTACCTGATTCCTGCCGTGCTCACGGCAAAGAGGAACGATATTACGGTCGGCATTGCAACGAAAACAAACAACCTGCTAGACCAGCTGGTAAACAAGGAGCTTCCCCTTCTCGATAAGACCATGGGCGGGGTGACCTTTACTTCATTGAAGGGGTTCTCGCACTACCTTTGTCTGCGGAGTGTCGGTCGCTTGCTCAACGAGGGCCCGCATGAGGTTGAGACCTCGAATGGGCCGGTGCACCAAGCCCCGGCGCTGGCAGGTATCCTTTCTTTTATCGAGCAAAGTGAATATGACGATATCGATGCATTGAAGGTTGATTATCGCGCCGTACCGCGCTATCTCGTGACCACGACGAGCCACGAATGTCTTCGGCGGAAGTGCCCGTTTTTCGGCACCGATTGCTTTGTTCACGGCGCTCGACGGCGTGCTGAATCCTCTGACATCGTGGTAACAAACCATAGCTTGCTGTTTTGCGATCTAGCAGCAGAGGGCGGTTTACTGCCACCTATTCGCTATTGGGTAGTTGACGAGGCCCATGGAGCGGAGAACGAAGGCCGTCGGGCCTTTTCCATCGATTTGGAGTCCGAGTCATTGATCCATACCGCTCAGAAGGTTGCCGGGGCGAATCCCGCCAAGAACGTCTTCTTGCATACCGCTCGAAAGTTCGGCAACAATGCAAACGTTACCGCTGCCGAATTGCTGGATGTTTCACGTGAAACATCGGACTTGTCTTTCGACAAGCTCGCTGCTGATGCGAACGGGAAGCCCGGCGAAGGTTCCACCGCACTTTATCACTTGGTTTCACGCGCCATGGCGGCAGGAAAACGATACGATCATGCGGTGCATGAATATACCAAGCACGTGAAAGACCTGTTGTATTTCGATACGAGCCAACGGAATAAGAGCTACGAGCGGATAGATCTTTGGATTAACGATGATGTCCGCGGCACCCAGGTATTCAAGAATCTTGCTGCAATCGTTCGAGAGCTCGCCCAGGCCATCGACAAGCTGATTTCCACGAGCACCGAAATCGTTGCCTATCTGGAAGGTATGGAAGGCGCGGCGGCAATTCAGCAAGAGATAGCGGCGCTCGGGTATGACCTGCGCGATCAGCTGAATGCCTGCGAGGTGATTTTCAATCAGCCGAGTGCGGCATATGCTTATGCGGCGAATATATTCAGGAAACGGGACCGCCTCAGCGATACGCTTTCAGCTTTGATGTTGAACATCGGCGAAAAGCTGAATGAGACGTTGTTCGCGAACACCTATAGCGTCGTCTTTACTTCTGCGACGCTGACCATCGACGGTAGCTTCGACGCTTTTGCAACATCGCTTGGCCTGAACGGGTCGGAAGGCTCCCAAACGGATTTCCTCGAGCTCGAGTCGAGTTACGATTTCGACGACCAGATGACGGTGTACGTTCCTACCGATATGCCGGAACCGAATGACTCCCATTATCTTGCCAAACTCGAGGAGCTATTGGTTGCCGTCCATCGTGCCTTGCAGGGATCCACCTTGTCGTTGTTCACGAACCGCCGGGAGATGGAAACCTGCTATGAAGTGGTACGCGACGAGCTCAAGGGCGATGATCTGCGCGTTGTTTGCCAGAAATGGGGCGTTTCCATAAAGGGGCTTCGGGATGAGTTCCTGGCCAACGAACACCTGTCGTTGTTTGCATTGAAGAGTTTTTGGGAAGGTTTCGATGCGCCGGGATCCACGTTGAAAGCAGTAGTCATTTCGAAGCTGCCTTTCAAAAAGCCCAGCGATCCGCTGTCGTGCGAACGGCAGCAGCTCGACCCACATGCATGGAGCCATTATGTGCTCCCTGAAGCGGTATTGGAAACAAAGCAGGCGGCTGGGCGCCTTATCCGCAGCGCCGATGACCGCGGCGATTTGATTATTGCGGACCACCGGCTGATCAGCAGGGGATACGGTAAGAAATTCCTTCGTTCGATGCCGAGCCATACGGTTAAGGAGATGACGATTGCCGAGATTGCAGAAGAACTCGCTGGGAAACAGCAGGATCCCCAATGCTAGGAGAATATCGATCGGACTTCGAGGGGCGCAGCTTCGGCTGCGCCCCGTTGTCTTCGTGATATATCTGTCGAATGAGCGAGTCTTACGCATAAATCAGTGACGCAATAGCTGATGAAGTATAATAAGTTGATTTAGTGGCTAGAGTTGATGCGCTAATAAAAATGAAAGGCAGAGTAATGGCAGAAATTCTAGATGACGTTGCGTACCTATCGCAGGAAATAGGCCCACGCCCCGCCGGCACCGAGGAGGAGCAACAGGCTGCTTTGTTCGTCGCCGACCAGGCGCATAAACGTTCGAATCTTAAAGCCGAGATCGAAGATATTAAATGCAATGCAAACGCTTGGATGGTCGATTTGATTTATTTCGGCATTGCATTTCTCGCAGTACTCCTTTCAATGGCGACCCCGGCAATCAGTGCGTTGACGCTCGTTATCTCCATTGTTTGCACAGCTGGGTTTCTTTGCGAAGAGCGGTTCAACCGGCCGTTGCTTTCCAAATGGCTGTCTAAGGATATCAGCCAGAACGTGGTGGTGAAGTATCGTCCGACTGCAGCCGAGCGCTCAGGTTCCCGTCGCAAGGTCATTGTTGTCGCCAATTACGACAGCGGTCGGGTAATGAAGGATGTTCGCCCTGGTCTGCTTGGTGTTTGGAGCAAGCTTTACCATGCAGCCGATATCGCCATGATCGCTGCGCCCATCATTCTGTTCTTCAAAGACGTGGTATTCCTGCATGCCCTGGGCTTTGTTGCCGGCTTCTTCACAATTCTTGCCATTATCGATGCGGTGCTGCTGTTGGTTCCGGTAATCCGTTCCCTTATCCGCCGCTCGGGTGCCTATAACGAAGCTGCCAACGTCAATGCATCGGGTATTGCCGTTCTGCTGAATTTGATTCATCGCGTGGGAAATTCCGAGGACATTCTTCCCGTTGAGGAGGAGCCGGAGGTTTCCGACACGCAACGACCGGTTGTTCACGGCGCCGCTGAAGCGCGGGCGGCAGGTGTCGTTCCTGAAGGCGCTGATTTGAAGTACGAGCCCGATGTGTCGAAAGCCCCTGTTACCGGTACCGAAGCAGAGGTTGCTGGTGCCGATATCTCTTCCGAGCCCGCTGCCACAGCTCCTGTTGAAGAGCAGGTTCCTGTTCCTAAACCGAACGCTGCTCCACGAACGGCTCCGTCGCCTGCACCCGCCGCAGCTCCCGTTGCCGCGCAGCCTGCTCGGGCGCCGCAAGAAGCGGTTGAGAAGGAACCGGCATCGGTGCCTGTTGGGGTTGCTGCGGCAACCCAATCAGCCCCTGAAGCTCCCGTCGAAGAGGAGAAGGTCGAAGCTGCCCCCGAAGAGCATGTTGCTGCCGAAGCCGAACCGGTCGAAGAGGTTGAAGCATTCGGCCAACTCGACATGGAAGAGACCGTTGATGAGGTTAACGCCCGGCCTGCTGCGCCGGCACCTGTAGTGGAGGAGCCCGAAGAGCAGCAGTCCGCTGCCGATCGTCTTCGTGCTGCAAAGGCTGCGATTGCTGCCTTAACGGGTGAGCCGGTAGATGAAACCATCTACGCCGAGGGCATTTCCGAAGAAGCTCCTGCCGTCGAGGAAAAACCCATTGAGATTCCCGACGAAGCAGGTCAGGAGCGTATGCGCTCTGAGATGATGAGTGCGCTTGGCGGGCCCCATGTGAAAGAGGCCGTTCGGGAAGCAAATGCGGAGGCCCAGGTTGCAGAAACGCCCGCCGAGACCGAATCGCATACGGACACGCCCGCGGTTTCAGAAGAGGCTGAAAATGTTCCGGCTCAGCCTGCCAAGGAAGAGCGCCGTACTCCCGCCCCGATTCGGACTTCGTATGCTATGCCGGCAGATGCTTCGACCGTCAACAAACCTGCGGTTCCCGATTGGTATCGCAGTGCCCAGGAGAAAGCAAAGCGTCCCGAAACGCCGCCGAGCAAGGTATCCCGTTCCCGCTATGCCGATGCTCTCGACTCTGCAGTAAAAGAGAGCTCCGCGATTTTCAACGAAGCGAACCAGCTGCTTGACGAGGAAACGGAAACGCGCCTTCGCAACATGCGCCGGGGTATCTCCGAAATCAAGGCTCCTCGCGTTCCCGAACAGGACATCGTGGAGGAACCCGTTCAGGCTTCCGTCCAGCAACCTGCTTCGCAGGAGCCTATTGAAGCTGAAACAGCGGTTACCGAAACATCTGTCTCGGAAACGCCTGAAACACAGCAGGCGCCTGTTCAGCAACCGGCCCAGCAAGCCGTCATTTCTGACGAGGAACCAACCCGGGAGCCTGTCGCCGGAACTCGTTCAGCGCAGGTAGAAGCCCCTGAGACTCCGATCGCAGAAACTGCCGTCCCTGATTCTGAGACTGCTTCCACTTCGACTGAAGCGGTTTCTGCTGAACAAGAGGCTATCCCTTCGGAAGCCGAGCCCCAATCAACCAAACCGATGCCGGTCATAGTCGAAGAGCCTGTTTCACGTGAAACAATCTCGGCAACGGAAGTCTCCTTCTCTGCTGGCAACGAGGTTCAAACGGAATCTGACCGAGACGTCGTTGCCCCCTCAGCTGACCAGGATGCAGTTGAATCGCCTGCCGAGCAGCCCGCAGTGCCTACCGATCAGGATGAAACGCCGGCAGCGATGGCGGATGTGGCGACGGTAGAAGATGCTGCACCGATCTCAGCTGCTCCTGCAATCGAGACCCAGATTCCTTCCTTGCAACCTAAAGGCCAGAATCAGACGAATGCCGCCCCTGCCGACGAGGGGGCGAAACAGAATGGCGAATCCGAAGGCTCGCATAAGGTCATTGCAAGCAATCCGAATCTCGGCCAGACCGTTGCGATGGAGCCCATCCAAATGCCCTCTTCCAACGTCGGTTCCCAGGACGCTTCCGCAACAGCTCCGAGTGCTCCCGGTCAACCGCGGGTTACACTCCCGAAGATACCCTCGACGAATATGGCCCCCATTGCCGATACTGCAAAGCAGCGTGCTCCGTTAGCTGAAGCAACGGAAGAAGGCGGGAAAACAGCAGCGAAATCTCTGCTTTCTCACACAATCCCGAAAATCGACGTTGCTTCTCTTTCGGGTGACCTTGGAAAGCCGATTTCTGCAGATGGCGATCAGGAATCTGTTGCCGACAAGCGACAGAGCCTCATGCAGAATCTGCCGTCGCTCAGTGGTTCGATTACCTCTGAGCCGAGTTTGATGGCGGAGAAACAAGATAAGGTGGTCAGTGCCACCGGTTCCTTTGCGGCAGTCGGGGCTACCGGTGCGTTCAAGCCGGTTGGCGACGAGTTGGTTGCCGACGTGGATCCCGATGACCGATATGTGGAAGATGCCGACGACTCTATTCAGGAGGGCGGCATTACCGAAAGCGGCGCCTTCGCTGCTCCTGATTATGTTGCTATGCCGAAGACCCGTCGTGCCCGCTTCTTTGACCACTTCCGCCGTAAGAAGAACAAGCAGGATAACGAGGTCTCGCCTCAGGAATGGCTTGATGTCAACGATGATTTCGATGCGCGTACCGTCGGTCGCGAGCGTGGTGATTGGCAGAGCTTCCAGGAGGGCGATGCGCGGGCACATACCGCAGACCGTCAGCATGATGACGCATACGATGAGTATGCAGATGATGTTCGCTATGACGGCTATGAGCCGTATGACGCAAACGATGGCGAGATTCCGAACGGTGCATATGACGACGATGGCTATTATGCTGAAAGCGATGCGTATCAGCCAGAGGAATATTATGGCGACGATACCTATTTCGAGGAAGGCGATTACGCAGAGTCTGCCGAACAGGAAGCGCCGGTTGAAGAGCAACCGAATGAAGAACGTGACGCGGATGATTCTGATGGCCAGAAATGGCAGGGCGGTGCATTCTCCGGTGAACGCACGAGTGCACGACGCACTGAGGTCTATCGGGAAGACGATGGGTACGACGCTGCCGATGATGCATCGGAAGGCAGGGGCTCTCGTTCAGGCCGTCTGCAGGGCGTAATGGGCCGCATCAAGGATTCGGCTTCCTCAGCCGGTAATGCCGCCCGCAGCCGGACTCGGCGCGCGCAAGACGATGAACCGCCGACCGATCATGCCTCGGTTCGCCGTGGCGACCATCCTTCCCGCTCCCGCGCAAACCAGCGCACCTCCTCCGGGCGTGTACAACGTTCGTCTGCAAATGAGCCGATTCGTACTCCGCGTGTAACCCAGGAGATGCGTGAGATATATCAGTTTGCCGACGACTCTCTGGATACCGAAGTCTGGTTCGTTGCCTTGGGTGCTCAGCAAGAAAGCGACAACGCCGGACTGAAACAATTCATCGATGCCCATCGCGAGGACCTGCGCGGCGCCATAATCGTGAGTTTGGAAGGCATGGGTTCGGGCGTGCTCGGCTACGGCAATATCGAGGGCGTGTTCAAGAAACATGCGCCTTCCACCCGTTTGAAGCGCTTCCTGCATACTGCCTCCCAGGCAACGGGCATTTCCTTGGTGCAATCAGATCAAACGTGGCGCGATAGCGCTGCATCGGTTGCAATGGGTGCAGGCTTGCAGGCTGTCAGCATCATGGGGCTCGACGGCAATAAGCCGGCTTACTACGGGCAGGCTGACGATGTGCTGGAGAACATCGACGAAGAGATGATCAAGCAGAACGCAAACTTCGTCATGGAGTTTCTGAAGGCTATCTGATTGCGTTCGATCGCATGAATGCTAGAGGCGGCGAGCCGTACACTCGCCGCCTTTTTCTGGAATGTGCAGCCCTGAGGGGTTTTCGGGCCTCCCAGGGGAACTTTGCTATAATCAGAGCGCTGAGAACATCTGGCATACGAGAGAGACCTCAGCGCTGCATCGAGATGCGGGTGTCGCCAAGTGGTAAGGCCCAAGCTTCCCAAGCTTGTATCCGCGGGTTCGAGTCCCGTCACCCGCTCCATTTTCTTTGAAGTGAATCACATGAAATTTAAAGCCTTTATCTTCGATATGGATGGCACCTTGCTGAATACATTGGCCGATATCGTGGATGTTACGAATCGATCCCTGGCAAGCGTCGGCTATCCGCCCCGCACGACTGAGGAGATTCTCGGATATATCGGCAACGGCAACTATCGTCTGCTTCAGCAAGCTGTTCCAGATGGAGCGCCGAAGTCGATTGTGGACCATGCATTCGAGTCCTGGAAAATGCTGTACGGTTCCTATGGGAATAGGCACACAAGGCCATTTGCCGGCATGGTGGAAACCTTGACGCAGATGAAGGAGAAGGGCGTGGCCCTGGCTGTGCTTTCCAATAAATACGATGCCGGTGTGCAGATGCTGGTCAAAGACCATTTTTCTGGATTGTTCGACGTCGCCCACGGGGAGCGTCCGGGAATTCCGCGCAAACCCGACCCTGCGGGGCTGTTGGCTATAATCGATGAACTCGGATGCGAGAAATCTGCAGTAGCGTATGTCGGCGACGCCGATCCCGACATCGAGACCGCATCGCGTGGCGGAGTATATTTCATCGGAGTGGATTGGGGCTTCGGGGGAGAGTCCTTCCGAGCTGACCCAAGGATTGATACGCGTGTTGCAGAACCAGAGCAGTTGCTTTCATTCTGCTAATCGATTCCATACCGACCTGGCGCTGGGATGCGCCAGCGAAGGATTCTGTTGCAACTACACGGGCGTTTTTTACAATTTGTCGCACATGGTACAATGCTACGGAACCGAGTAAGGAGCATTCATGCCATTTAGCAAAAATCGTGGCGCACATGCTGCTGGGCGCCAGAAGAAGGCTAAAGGCGTTACTTCGACGTCTAAAGATGCCGGCACTCGTTCCGGTACCCAGTTCGTATACGACTTCGATAAAGAGGATATAGCGTCGGGCGCAACCGTCCCGATTCCAGCGGTTGCGAACGCTCAGTCCAGCTATAAAGCCGGGGCTTCGGCAGACGACCAGCCCCTGCGAAAGAACGGAAAGCCGAAGATGAAGCGCAAGAAGAAGATTGCGCTCATCGTCATCCTGGTTGTTGCCCTGCTGCTGGCTGCATTCGCTGTTGCGGCAACGCTGTATCTGAACAACCTTAACAGCATTCTCCGGGGCGGAGACAGCGAAGAACAGTCGCAAATCGCCGATTCGCTTGCCCCTTCTGTTGGCGACGAGCCCTTCTACATGCTGTTGATTGGCTGCGATGATCGCGAAGGCGTTTCGGGTGCCCGTGCGGACACCACCATATTAGCCCGCATCGACCCGGGCAATTGCAAGGTCACCCTTCTTTCTATCCCGCGTGATACCGCCATCAACATCGAAGGACACGGTGTGCAGAAATTCAATGCCGCCTATGCCTTCGACGGCACCTCGGGCACGATCGATGCGGCTTCGAAGCTGTGCGGTGTGAAGATCTCCCACTATGCGGAGATCCATTTCGAGGACCTGATCGATTTGATCGACTACATGGGAGGCGTAGAGGTCGATGTGCCCATGGACATCGACGACGCCGATGCAGGCGGCAGCCTGAAAGCAGGCAAGCAGACGTTGAACGGGGAAGAGGCTATGATATTCGCCCGATCGCGCTCTTATGCCACCGGCGATTTCCAGCGCACAACGAATCAGCGGTTGCTGATCGAGGCCTGCTTGAAGAAGCTGATGAGCATGTCGGCCACCGATTTGCCCGGCGTTATCACTAAAATGGCGAAATGCGTGACCACCGATTACGATGTCAGCAGCCTGATCGCCCTTGCGGGCAAGTTCAAGGACACCGACAAGCTAACCGTGTATTCTGCGTTGCTGCCCAGCAATACCGTAGAGGGCAGCGATGGCGGCTCCTATGTCGAGGTCGATACCGAGACATTGACGAAGATGATGAAGGTTATCGACTCCGGTGGCGACCCATCAACGGTAAGCTCGAACGACCAGACGGTCTCCTCGTCCAAGGAAGCGAAGAAAAAGGGCGCAGAATCGTATGTGAATACCGGCACCGGTGACGAATAGGGTCAGCGCCATATTCCTTTTCTGAATCCGGCACGGGCAGCAGAATATAAGAATGATACATGCGCCTGAAACGTGATGCCGTTTGACGGGGCCATCAAAACAAATGGACTAACGGGAAATCCGCGGCAGGCTTTTCAAAGCTGCCCAAATCTGCTGATGCCCTGCCGGTGTTTCCATAAGCGATTCCAAGCTGTCAAAGGCTCGTGCCTGCCGGCCGAATACCTGCGTTTTCGCCAATAGGGGAAAGGCGGTGCGGTAAGCCGTTTCGATCAATGCCTGGGAAGGCCGATCGGCGGCAATGAGGATGCCGGGATCCAGCGCTTCGACAGCTTCAAAGGCATCATCGGGCGTCAGCTGCTCCGATGTTGCAACAAAATAAGTGCAGGAATCGGTACCGTACCCCAGGGCGGCAAAGCTCTTCTGTAACGCGGTGCGCACCTCATCGCTTGGCTGCGAGGCGCTGACTACCAGGACATAGGCATTCGGGCATCCTGAAAGGAAGGGCGCGTATCGGCGCCACGCTTGCGCCCTTTGAAAACTGTAGCTGTCAGTATTTTCGGCCATGATCCTATTGTAGCAAGCGCTGGAGGCCCGACCTGCCTTACTGCCGTTCAGAGCGGTTTCGCAGCTGAATAACTAAAACTACGTGGGCATATTGTGACTCTTCCCTGCTCCAAGTCATGTTTGTGGGAGAATGACCCCGCTCCATAACAAACGAGAGAGGTATATATGAAGTCTGCGAAAATGACCGCGACCGCTGCATTGGTAGTCGTTGCATCGTTGTCCCTGGTGCTGCTCTCCGGTTGCAGCAGCAATGGTATGACGGGCGGTGTTGCCGCAACGGTCAATGGCACCGAGATTTCGGAAGATACCATCACCGAGTATATCCAGAACATGCGCGAATCGAATGGGCTGAGCGATGACAGCGCCTGGGGGGAATACCTTTCCACCTATGGCCAGACGCCTGAATCCGTTCGCTCCGACGTCATTGACTACTACGTGAAGATCGAGTTGGAGAAGCAGTACGCCAATGCGAACAACATCTCGGTCAGCGATGATGAAGTGAACAAGGCCATCGAGTCCGTCAAATCCAACTACAGCAACGACGAAGCTTGGCAGTCCGCGCTCAGCAGCGCAGGCCTGACAGAGGACACCTACAAGGAGAATGTCACGAACGCACTGCTCGAGCAGAAGGTTTCCGATGCAGTGACCAAGGGGAAGACGACCCCCTCCGATAAGAAGGTCCTGAAGACCATCAAGACCTACAAGTCCTACTTCAGCGGTATGAAGAAATCCTCGCATATCCTGTTCTCCAGCAAGGATAAGAAGAAGGCTAAGAAGGTACTTGCCCAAATCAAGAGCGGAAAGATCACCTTCGAGGAAGCTGCAAAGAAATATTCCACCGATAGCGGCAGCGCGAAGAATGGCGGCAACGTCGGTTGGGACAAGCTGAACAGCTTCGTGACCGAGTACACCAAGGCGCTCAACAAGCTGGATAAGGGCGAGATCAGCGGCCTCGTATCAAGCGATTACGGCATCCACATCATCAAGTGCACCGACGAATGGAAAGCCCCCAAGAAGCTGACCAGCCTTGACCAGGTGCCAGATGGCCTAGTGAAATACATCAAGAATTACCTGAAGAGCAACAACGAGTCCACGAAGTTCCAGGAATGGTACGACGATTACAAGAGCAAGCAGGACATCAGCACCAACGACATGCCGTCCGATGTGCCCTACAACGTGGATATGTCCCAGTACAGCTCCTCTTCGGAGGACACGACGGCCAGCGAATCCTCCTCGTCGAGCGAGAGCTCTTCGTCTGAAAGCTCCAGCAGCTCGGAAAGCTCAAGCTCTTCCAGCTCCTCCAGCAGCTCGGAAAGCTCCAGTTCGTCCAGCAGCAATTAAGCAGGTCGCCTTGGCTCGGTCAGCGAATGAAGCCGCGGGCATCGTCGACTTCGATCCCGAAGCGCCGCTTATCGAGATGCACGATGCAGTCATCCGCCGTGGCGGGAAAGACCTTCTGCAGGTGGATGACTTCGTGCTCGATCGGGGCGACAACATGGTGCTTCTCGGTCCGAACGGTGCGGGCAAGTCCACCTTTATCCATCTGATTACCCGTGAGATGCATCCGTTGCACCGCGATGTTCCGTCGGTGCGATTCTGCGGAAGCGACCGTATTGTCGTTGCGGACGTGAAGAAGATGCTCGGTATCGTGTCTGCAAGCATGCAGGATCAGATTGCCGTCCACCTGCCGGTTCTCGAAGTGGTTGTCGGCGGGTTGTACGGTTCGCTCGGCGTGCCCCGTCATGTGCAGGCCACACCTCAGGATTACGAACGGGCGCAGGATACGCTCGATCTGCTGGGTATCGGTTCCTTGGCCGATCGCGACGTGAAGACACTTTCCTCCGGTCAGGCTCGGCGCGTGCTGATTGCCCGTGCATTGGTGCACGATCCTCAGGTTCTGATTCTGGATGAACCCTGCACGGGGCTCGATCCCGAGGGCATGTACTATGTACGGCGGAGTCTGCGGAAGCTGGCGCAGCAGGGCAAGGGCATCATCATGGTCACCCACTATCCGGAGGATATCCTGCCCGAGATCGACCGCGTTGTCATGATCAAAGACGGGCGCATCTACGACGATGGCCCTAAGGCCGAGCTCATGACAAATGAGCGAATTTCGGGATTGTTCGGGATTCCGTTGGAAGTAAAAGAACAGAATGGATATTATTCTCTTGTCAGTGAATACTAGATAGGCTAAACTACCAGTCTGCGTTGTGAAACGACAGCGCGTTTGTCAGCCGGAGAGATGTCCGAGTCAGGCTGAAGGAGCACGATTGGAAATCGTGTATACGCCAAAAGCGTATCTGGGGTTCGAATCCCCATCTCTCCGCCAGAGATTTCAAGCGCCCAACGAAAGCTGGGCGCTTTTATCTAACTGAATATTGGAGAGGTGGCAGAGCGGCTGAATGCGGCGGTCTCGAAAACCGTTTAGCCGGTATTCCCGGCTACCGGGGTTCAAATCCCCGCCTCTCCGCCAGAATGCTTGCGCCCGGGTTGTCCGGGCGCTTTTTGCTTCAGCTGTTCGCCATACTGATGATCGGTGCCCGCGGCATTGCGTTTCTCATCCGTTGCCGAGAACCGCCCGGTGCATTTCCGCTTGCATGCTACACTTGTGAATTACAAGGTTGAACCGATGGAGGGAGCTACCATGGCTGATCGCGTTATCGATCCTCAGCAGACCGAAGTCCCCGAAATGGATGATTTGCTGCAGCGTCTGCTGCAGTACCTGGTTCGCGAAGCGCGCGGTCGCATGGAGGCTGACCAGGGCTTTGCCCCGTTTGTCGGCGTTGCCGTGAAGGATGCGCTTGTGCTTGAGGAGATTGAAGGGGAAGAACCTGACGATGTCTACCGTATGGCGAAGCACACGGTTGAGGGCACGAGGGGCGCTCAGGCATACGGCCTCTGCTATGACGGCTACATTGACACCGACGATGGCCAGCGCGATGCGATCATCGCCGAAGGAGGTATGGCCGGCCAACCGGAAGGCTACGCCATCTGCCTGCTATACGATGCCGATCCGGAGAAGGGCACCTTCAATTTCATCCCTCCGCTTTCCTATGTCGGCATGGCGCCGAATTTTATGGCGTTTCTGACCGACGATGCCCCAGCATCGGCATCCTATGACGACGAGGAGCTGCAGGCAGACGATGTCGAGGATGAAGAGGTCGCCACGCAAGAATCAGACGAGCAGGATAACTAGCGAACGGTTTTCGGTTCGCCCTCGTGTACCCTGGCGCGTCTGAGGGATTGCGGCGCTTTAGCGAAAAATGAGCAACACGATAGCCTTCTCGCACAGCGGCGCGAGAAGGCTTCGTTATGCTGGAAGCGCCAACAGGGAAACCGATGGGCAACGGCAGGGTGCTGTGTTATCGGTGCTTTTCTTCGTCGTATCCCGCAGAAGATATGTGCGCCCTTCGTGAAAAGCATTCCGCTTCATCTTGCGGTACCGGGATGCCCTTGCTAGAATGACCGAGCTAATCCTGCTTCGGGCGTTCCTTCACAGGTCCGGAGCCGCAAGTCCAGAGGAGGTGAGCTGATGAAGGCTTATGAACTGCTGTTTTTTGTCAATCCCGCGATTGATGAAGAAACCCGTCTCGCAACCATGAAACGCGTTGAGAACGTTCTGTCTACCGACAATGGCAAGATCGACAACGTCTCCGCTTGGGGTAAGCGCAAGCTGGCGTATGAGATCAACGGCTTGACCGACGGTGATTACACCCTCATTGATTTCCATGCTGAGCCGGAGAATATTGCCGAGATCGACCGTATTCTTCGCATCACCGACGCTGTAGAGCGTCACATGATCGTACGTCGCGACGACCGCGAGTAATCACGACCGGCACTAGGTGCCAAAGCATGAAAGAGGGTATGAGATGAGCATCAATCGAGTCATTATAAGTGGCAATCTGACCCGCGATCCGGAGCTGCGCCATACGACCAGCGGAACCGCTGTTCTGGCCATCGGCGTTGCAGTGAATGATCGCCGCAGGAACAATCAGACCGGCGAATGGGAAGACTACCCCAATTTCGTCGATTGCACGATGTTCGGCACCCGCGCAGAGGCTATCAGCCGTTATCTTTCCAAAGGCAGCAAGGTTGCCATCGAAGGCAAGCTTCGCTGGAGCCAATGGGAGCGCGATGGTCAGAAGCGATCGAAGCTCGAGGTCATCATCGACGAGATCGAGTTCATGTCCAGCCGTAACAGCGGCGGAAACGGCGGTTACCAGGGCGGAGGAAATTACGAGCAGCGCCAGAACGCCTCGTATTCGCCCGCACCTTCCGCACCCGCTGCGCCGGCGGTTGATGCCTCGGTCTACGATGAGGACATCCCGTTCTAGGTTAAAGAGAGGTAATTTCAATGGCAGATTATGTCAAGCAGCCGCGCCGCAAGTACTGCCAGTTCTGCAAGGATGGTACCGAGTACATCGACTACAAGGACACCCAGATGCTGCGCAAGTACGTTACCGACCGCGGTAAAATCAAGCCGCGCCACGTCACTGGCGCCTGCAACCAGCACCAGCGTGACATCGCCAACGCTGTAAAGCGTGCGCGCGAGATGGCGCTGATGCCGTACGCAGTCCCCTCCGTCAGCGGTCGTGGCGACCGCCGCAATCGCTAATCCGAGGAGGCTTTCATGAAGGTAATTCTATTGACTGAAGTTCACGGCAAGGGCGGTGAGGGCGACGTCATCGACGTGGCCCGCGGTTTCGCCAACAACTACCTGCTGCCGCAGAAGAAGGCGGTCCTGGCTACGAAGGGCAACCTGAAGCAGCTGGAGCAGCGCCGTGCAAACATCGCAAAGCGCGAAGAGACCCGCGTTGCCAACGCTGAGGCCCTAAAGGACCAGCTGCAGGGCAAGGTCGTCAAGGTCGATGCCCGCGTCGGCGAAGAGGGTCAGCTGTTCGGCTCCGTTACCGCCGCGCAGATTGCCGATGCTCTGAAGGAGCAGGAAGGCATCGAAGTCGACCGCAAGCGCATCGAGCTGGGCAACCCCATCCGTGTTGCCGGCAAGCATCAGGTCGAGATTTCCCTGTACCGCACGATCAAGGCCGGTATCACGGTCCAAGTCGGCGACGAGCAGGCTGCTTCCGATGAAGAGGCGCCGGCTGAGGACACCATCGACGAGACGGCTGTTACCGAGGAAGAAGCGGCAGCCGTTGCCGTTGCCGATGCCGAGGAGGAAAAGTCCGAGGAGGCTGCCGAATAGTTCCGGCAGACTTCCTTCCAACTCCGGTTGGCCATTGCTCCCCGCGGCAATTGCTGCGGGGAGTTTTCTTTACAATGGGCGTTTGCAAGAAGTTGGTAAGGGCGGCCGAGATTGTTGGATAATCGGAACTAGACGGTTCTGGATAAGCGAAAGGAAAGCCATGGCGCAGGATAACGGGAACGCAAACGACTATCCGCCTATCGATTCCTATGACGGTAGCGGGGCGTATCCGGTGTCCGATGGCGGTGGCGGAGCCGCTTCGCGCCAGGACCCGCACAATATCGAAGCCGAGAAGGCAGTGCTTGCCGCTTGCTTGCTGAGCGACGAGGCAATGGGCGATATCGCAGTCAAGCTGCAGCCCGACAATTTCTACCGGAGCGCTCATCAGATCATCTTCGAGGCGATGCTCGACCTGTACAAACGGCATGTGCCCATCGACCAGATCTCTTTGGAGGAACGCCTCCGCGCCGAGGGAATGTTGGACGTCGTCGGCGGCCGTTCGTATCTGCTGGACCTGGCCGACAACACATTCGCGCTGACAAACTGGCGCATGCACACCGATGTTGTGAAGCGCACCTACATCCTGCGCGGGCTCATCCGCGCCTCATCCGAGATCACCGCCCTTGCCTACAGCGCTCCCGATAATCTGGACCAGGTTGTGGAAGAGGCGGAGAAAACGCTGTTCCAGGTAACGGAGAAGCGTGTGTCCTCCACATTCAAGAGCGTTGACAGCCTGCTGGAGGAAACCTTCAACGAAATCGAGAAGCTGGCTGACCAGCAGGATCACATGGCGGGCGTGCCGACGGGCTTCAAGGATGTTGATGATTTGTTCCATGGTTGGCGCGGCGGTGATTTGATTATCCTTGCGGCACGTCCCGGTGTCGGCAAGACCGCGCTCGCGCTGAACATCGCAGCGAATGCGGCAAAGGCAGGGGTGGCCACGGCTTATTTCTCCCTGGAGATGAGCGCTATCCAGCTGATGCAACGTGTGCTGTGCTCTCAAGCGGGCGTTAGCCTTTCCAAGGTGCGCGGCGGCTATCTGGGAGAGAATGATTGGCCGCTTCTCGGCGATGCCTTGCAGCGTCTATCCGGTTTGCCGCTGTACATCGACGACTCCCCCGATCTTTCCATCTTGGAGCTGCGGGCGAAAGCACGCCGCGAACTGCGCCATTTCGAGAAGGGCCTGATCATCGTCGACTATCTGCAGCTGATGAATCCGCCGGTGCCGCGACGCGACGGCAACCGCAACGTCGAGGTCGGCGAAATCTCGCGTGGTTTGAAGGTGCTAGCGAAGGAGATGGACATGCCGGTCTTGGCGCTCTCGCAGTTGTCGCGTGCAGTCGAAATGCGCGGAAAGAAGCGCCCGCAGTTGTCCGACCTGCGTGAATCCGGCTCAATCGAGCAGGATGCCGATATCGTCATGTTCGTGGACCGCAGCATGAACGAGCAGGAGGCCGAACAGGATGGGCGCCCCGATATGGGCACGGCCGAGCTCATCGTCGCCAAGCACCGCAACGGTCCCACGCGCGATATCACGCTTGCGTACACGGCAGAGAACACCACCTACAGCGACTGGTACGACGCATCCCAGCTGTAGAATGGAGATCGAGCGGGTATGCCCGCAATCGCTTGTCCCGGGAAATCGAGGGCCCTGCCCGTGCCGACTTCCGGGTGTTGTGCCCGCACACACCGGTGAATGTGCGAATATGCTCAGAGCACGGGATTGTCGGTAAGGGTTTTTCAAAAGTCGAGCTTTCCGATAACCGTACTTTCGCTACACTGGGTGCATGAGCGAAACCGTGACATTCATCCATGCTGCCGACCTGCATCTCGGTGCGCCCTTTCTGGGGCTGCGGCATGTCTCGGAGCGTTGGGCCGACCGGCTGATCCGAGCGGTCCCCGAGGCGTTCGACCGCCTTATCCAATCGGCGCTCGATCACAACGTGGATTTCGTGCTCATCTCCGGCGACCTCTTCGATGCCGCGCACCCTTCCTACGGCGAGTTCATGCGGTTCATCGACGGGGTGAACCGATTGGGCGACGCTGGCATTCCCGTCTATTTCTGCACCGGCAACCATGACCCGTACACGGCTTGGCGAAAAAGCTATGCTTCCCTGCCAGAAAATGCATTCATGTTCTCGGCTTCCCGGCCAAGCTATTTCTGCTATGAGCGCGCGGGAGAGCCGTTGGTAGCGCTTATGGGGCGCGGCTTCTACAGCCAGTCATGGGCTGCAGACGAAAAGGTGGAAGAAGGCCTCACGCCCGCAGAAGCGCACCGCGCACTCGGAGTGGATACACCCTTCACCGTAGGCGTTATCCATACGGGGCTTGACCGGGATCCCTCCAAGGCTCCCGTCTCCCCCGCCGCGCTGCTGCGTACCAAGACGGATTACTGGGCGCTTGGGCATCTGCATACACCTGAGATCGTCGACAGCACGGCCGATCCGCACATCGTTTACGCCGGCTGCATCCAAGGCCGCGCGATGAATGAGACCGGCATGCATGGGATCGCCCTGGTTACCCTGACAACCGGGCAGCCGAACCAGCTCACCTTCATTCCCACCGCAAGCGTCGTGTGGGAACAGCCGCAGGTCGATGTCTCTTCATGCGAGAGCATTTCCGACATGGTAGAACGGGTGCAGAGTACCCTGCGCCAGCTGAACGCTCAGAATCATTGCAACGAGATGATCGAGCGGGTAACGCTTGTGGGTGCAACGCCGATTCACGAGCTGTTGCAGCAACCGAACATGCTCGATGAGGTTCGGCAGCGCATCAACGACGAGGTCGTCGAGTTCTATTGCGATGCGGTCATCGATAAAACGAGTCTGCCTGTCAATCGTGCTGCATTGCGCAACGAAGGATTGTTCCCTGCCGTGTTCATGGAGGCGGCCGAACGGCAGATGCAGGAACCCGATCGGGAGCTTGCGTTCTTGCAACGGGAATTCGCGCAGCGGGGGTTTTCGCTTCCCCGCTCGCTTGAGCAGGAGCTTCAGGAACTTGGCGCCGATGCCGAAAGCCTTGTGCTCGACATGTTGAACGGAGGCCGGGCATGAGCGATGCCGTACACGCCTTCAAGCGCGCGGACGATCCGATGCAGCCCGAATCGGGGTCATCGGAGCGCTGGCATCTGCAACGTGCCTATATGGAAAGCTTCGGTTCCTTTTCCAACCGCGCGTTGGGACCGTTCTCTCCCGGGATGAATGTGATTTTCGGGAAGAACGAAAGCGGGAAAACCACCGCTGCCTCCTTCATACCCGGCGTCCTGTTCGGCTGGCGTCCGGCTCGTGGCCGCCAGAACAGCTACAAACCGGTACAGGCGGAACGATCCGGCTGGCTTTCTTTCACGGACGAAGAGGGAAACGAGGCGCGCGTCCACCGTACCCGTAACGCTGAGGGTTTGCAGGGCGATGCCTGGCTGGCAGACGACATAGACGAGCGCACGTATCGTTCGCTTTTCTCGTTCAATGGCGATGAGCTGCGGGGCCTCGACGATGCATCGACGCTGACGGCGCGCTTGCTGACTGCCGGCGCCGGCACCGACGATTCCCCCGCCCAGATCCGTGCGGAATTGGATGAGCGTCTGCGTACCTATACCTCGCGTGCGGCTGCGCATAAGCATTCCCTGGTCAACTTATCGCAAGCCATCGACGAGGCTGATGAGCAAGTGGCAGCCCGGGCGGTGGAGGCGGATGACCAACTGGCGGCTGAACGCGAGCTGCAGATGCTTCAACAGCAACGTGACGCCCAGGCAGAACAGGTTGTCAGCCTGAATGCGACGGTCGAGCGCTTAACGGCCCAGAAAACCCAACTGGAGAACCTGGAGGCACAGCGTGACGATCGGCTGGCGCAGCGTGTGGACCTGCGACGTTCCCTGGATACCGCCCAACGGGATACCGAGGCGCAGAAAAGCCAGCTGCCCGAAGAGACGTCCCAATTGCGTGCCCTCGATGCATCCCAGCTGCGCCTTCTTCGCGATAATGTAGACGAATTGCAGGAGAAGCGCACGCGCCTGGAACGCAATCTTGCTGCAGCGCAAAGCGACCATACGAATGCGAAATCGCGTTACGATGCCCTTCAGGAGGACGACGTCTTCCTGAAGGCGATGGACCACGAACGGCATACGCGCAAGATGCAGGGCGTCATGTCCATTATCGTGCCCTTGCTGTCGCTGGCGGCAGGCATTCCCTTAACCTCCTACGGCCTGCATATCGGCAGCCTGACCATCTCCGCTTTCGGCATCGCGCTGGTGGTAGTCGCGCTTCTGATGGCGCTTGCGGCAGTTATCGCGCTTTTCCGGCCGAGTACCTCGGATGACTTGGTGCAACAGCGTCGGCAGGATACCCATTGGATGCTCGCCCAAGACGAGAAACGGGTAAGGGCATGCGAGAAAGAGCTTGCGGATTTCGACAACGGCACGGAAAGCTATCTTTCCCACCATGGTCTGGCCGCTGCCGGACCCTCATTGCGCCGGGCGCGCACCTTGTTGGACACCGCGCATGAAGAACGTGCACGGCTTGCTTCGCTGGAACAGGCAGAGCAGAGCATCCGCGCCCAGATCGACTCGGAGAACCTTGCCATCGCCTCGTTGCAAGACCAGATCGACGCGCTGCTTGCCGAATCGGGCGCCGCCGACGATGTGGAGCTGGACCGCATGGCTGCCGAAGCGGCGAGTGCCCGGGATGCGGCGCAGGCCGAATCGGAGGATATGGCGCAGCGCATCGGCCAGTTGGGGCAGCAGCTGAGCCAGGCGCGCAGCTCGGTCGACTTCAACGTGGCCAAACAACAGGCGCAGAACCTGCGGACGCAGCTGGAGGACAGCAAGCGCGAGTACGCGCGCCTGCTGCTGGCGCGCCGCTTCCTGGAAACGGCGATCCAGGAATGGGAGCGGGAAAGCCAGCCTGCAGTCTATGAACGAGCGAGCTCGCTTTTCTCCGATATGACGGGTGGTGCATGGCGCCGCATCTTCCTTTCGCCTGAAGGCGAGATTATGGTTTCAGATGCCGAAGGCCGCATGCGCAGTCCGTTGCTGCTCTCACTTGGCACTTGCCAGCAGCTATACCTGAGCCTCCGCATTGCGCTTTTGATGTCGGCCGGCGAGGTGGGGCGCAATGTCCCGGTGATCGCCGATGACATCTTGGCGAATTTCGACGACGATCGCCGCGTGCCGGCTGCCCGTGCCCTGTTGCAGCTGGCGCAGCAGCGCCAAGTTCTGCTGTTCACCTGTCAGTCTGCAGTGGCCGACATGATCTCCGAACTCGATCCGACCGCCCGCATCATCCGTTTGTAGCGAAGACGACTGCCGTTTACCGCGTACGGGAGCCCGGCAACCATGTCCAGAAGCCCTGTACTATAATGTGCAGCGGCGCGAAATCTCGTTTCCGGAGGGGATTTGCGTCTTCGGAAAGCCTAATCCGGACGGGGCTCTGGCGCCCCGGCAATGAAAGGATCCCAGATGCCGAGCACTGTTCTCGTCGGCGCCCAGTGGGGCGATGAAGGCAAAGGCAAGATCACCGATCTTATCTCCAGCGATTTCGATTACGTCGTACGCTACCAAGGCGGCAACAATGCCGGCCACACGGTCGTTCATGGCGGCAAGAAGCTGGCGCTGCACCTGATGCCGTCGGGCATCATGTACGACAGCTGCATTCCCGTTATCGGCAACGGCGTGGTCGTCGACCCGTCGGTGCTCGTCGAGGAGATGGCGAAGCTGGAAGCGCAGGGGTTTTCCTGCAAGCGCTTGGTGATCAGCTGCGATGCCCATGTCATCATGCCGTACCATCGGGATCTGGATGGTGCGAGCGAAAACAAGCTCGGCAAGAACAAGATCGGTACCACCAAACGCGGCATCGGCCCCTGCTACCAGGACAAGGCAGCGCGGATCGGCATCCGCATCCAAGATCTGCTTGATGAGAAGATTTTCCGGCAAAAGCTGGAAACCGCGCTTGCGGTGAAGAATCCCATCCTCGAGAACTACGGTTTGGAGCCCTACACCGTCGATCAGATCTGCAACGAGTACCTGCCCTTCGCCGAGATCATCCGCCCGCATATGGCAGAGACCGCCTATCTTCTGAACACGGCCCTGCGCGAGGGGAAGAATATCCTGTTCGAGGGCGCCCAGGCCACCATGCTCGATGTCGACCATGGCACCTATCCGTTCGTTACGTCCTCTTCATGCTGCGCGGGAGGCGCATGCACCGGTACGGGCGTCGGTCCGAAGGCGATCGACCGCATCATCGGTATCTCGAAGGCGTATATCACACGTGTCGGTTCGGGCCCGTTCCCGACCGAGCTCTTCGACGAGCAGGGCGAAACCCTGTGCCAGGTCGGCCACGAATACGGGGTCACTACCGGGCGGAAGCGCCGGTGCGGCTGGTTCGATGCGGTTATCGCCCGCTACGCGGCAGACTGCAATAGCTTGACCGACATGGCTCTCACCAAGCTCGATGTCCTATCGGCATTCGACACCATCAAGGTGTGCGTGGCCTACCGGGCGGGCGGTAAGACCTACGATTATTTCCCCATGCAGCAATCCGTGCTCTATCCCAAGCATGTGGAGCCGGTTTATGAAGAGCTTCCCGGTTGGAAGGGCCAGGATATCACCGGCTGCCGCACGTTCGAGGAATTGCCCGAGAACGCCCAGAAGTACGTCCTTCATCTGGAAGAGCTGGTGGGCGTGCCGATGTCCATCATCGCCGTCGGTCCCGACCGCGACCAGACGATTTTCCGCGGTTGGCCGGAGCCGAAGAACAGGTAGCAGATACGGTGCCGCGCGCTGTTCAGGCGCGCGGCTTTTTCAGAGGTGCGGCAGCGCTCGTGGAGATGCACAGGTGCTGTAACGTTGGTGAGAGTACGGATGCCCGAAGCGGCGTCTGGGAACGAGGAGGCATGCGGTGAATATCCTGGTTTTGGGAAGCGGCGGCCGAGAGCACGCCATCTCTTGGGCGTTGGCGAAATCGCCGAAGTGCGAGAAACTCTATGTTGCTCCGGGAAACGGCGGTACGGCGGCGCTGGCTGAGAACGTCACCGGCTTGGATATCGAAGACGGCGAGGCGGTAAGGTCGTTCGCCCAGCAGCACGCCGTCGATTTGGTGGTAGTCGGTCCCGAGGCCCCGCTGGTGGCGGGTGTTGCCGATACGTTGCGCGCTGCCGGTATCGATGTCTTCGGCCCCAGTGCCTCATGCGCCCGCTTGGAGGGCAGCAAGACCTTCAGCAAGCGCTTCATGCGCAACAACGGGCTGCCAACGGCGGATTACGGCACCTTCACCGACGAGGCGAGCGCGTTGGCCTATGTGGAGGCGCAGGGCGCGCCCATCGTGGTGAAGGCCGATGGCCTGGCGGCGGGCAAAGGCGTCGTGGTGGCGGAAACGCTCGATCAGGCGAAGGATGCCGTGCGCCAGGCGTTTGCCGGACGATTCGGAGAGGCGGGCTTGCGCGTGGTCATCGAGCAATGCCTGACCGGCCCTGAATGCTCGCTGCTCGCGTTCGTAACTGACGGCCGGGCTTTCTGCATGGAGCCGGCGCAGGATCACAAGCGCGCCTACGATGGCGATAAGGGCCCCAATACCGGCGGAATGGGCGTGTACTCGCCGGTGCCCATCGTCACCCCAGAGGAAATGGCCGCGATGAAGAAAATTATGGCGGATGCTGCCGCGGCGGCGGTCGGCTCGCCCTATGCGGAGAACGACCGCAACGTGCAGGACATCAGCATCTCGGAGAATACCTACGGGAGCGAGTTCTTCGACATGGACTACCGCGGCTGCCTGTACGGCGGCTTCATGCTGACGCTGGAGGGCCCGAAGCTGCTGGAGTTCAACGTGCGCTTCGGCGATCCGGAGACGCAGGTGGTCCTGTCACGCCTGGAATCCGATCTGGTGGACGTGATGGTTGCTATCGCAAAGGGCCGCCCGCAGGACGTCGACCTTTCCTGGTCGGACAAATGGGCGGTCTGCGTGGTCTTGGCAAGCGCCGGATATCCGGGCTCCTACGAGAAGGGCAAGGTCATCACGGGCATCGATTGCGCCGAAGCGCTTGACGGCGTCACCGTCTTCCATGCCGGCACCAAAATCGACGGACAGGGCAATCTTCTTACGGCGGGTGGCCGCGTGCTGAACGTGGTGGCGCTCGGCGACACCTTCGAAGCCGCGCGCGCTCGGGCGTACGAAGCCTGCGACCTTATCGATTTCGACGGCAAGCAGTTCCGTACCGATATCGGCGCACGTGCGGCTAAGGGCCGTGCTGCCTGGAGCTAGGTTTCAAGGAAGCGAGGGCACCATGGAGCTGCCGGAGACGCCGGGCAATATTTCAGAGGCGGGCGCAGTCGATCCGTCTGCAGAGCGCCCCGATGCCTCGATCGATGCCGGTTCCCGCAGCTTCGCCGCCTTTGTGGCGACGATTGCACGGCTGCGGGCGCCGGATGGCTGTCCTTGGGACCGTGCGCAAACGCACGAGTCCATCGCGCCGAACATGCTTGAGGAAGCCTACGAAGCGGTCGATGCCATCGAGGCGCATGATGCCCCCCATCTGCGCGAAGAATTGGGCGATGTGCTGTTGCAGGTAGTGCTGCAAAGTCAGATCGCCTCCGATGCCGGCGAGTTCGACATCGACGACGTATGCTCCGACATCAACGACAAGATGGTGCGGCGCCATCCTCACATCTTCGGCGATGCCCATGCCGATACCCCCGATGAGGTCGAGGACCTGTGGAGCCAGGTGAAGCTTGCCGAGAAGAATGCCCGCGCGCAGTCCGACGAAGCTGCGCAAACCGAAGGGCCATCGCTCCTCGATGCCGTGCCCAAGAGCTTTCCCGCCCTGATGCAGGCGCAGAAGATCTCCCACAAGGCGGCAGCGGCCGGTTTCGAGTGGGATTCGGTCGAGGACGTATGGGACCAGGTGCGTTCCGAGGTTGCCGAGTTCGAGGCGGCGCAGACGCCCGAAGACCGTGAGATGGAATTCGGGGACATCCTGTTCAGCCTGGTGAACGTCGCGCGGAAAGAGGGCATCGATGCCGAGGCCGCCCTTCGCAAGGCGAATGGGAAGTTCCGGCGCCGTTGGGCGTATATCGAGGCAGCGGCCCATGAGCAGGGACGCACCGTGGAGGAGCTGTCATTCGACGAGATGCAACGGGCATGGGACGCGGCAAAGCAGGCCGAGCTCCTGCGCTAGTTATTTCAAAAATGCCATCTGAACTGCAAGTATAGCCATGCCCTATCAAGTGCGCCGATTCCGAATTAATACTATTGGAAGTTTTTCCCGCGCGGCCTGAGAATAATCGTGTATTCCGTAACTGCGAATGCGTCCCATGCCGGGGCGCACTCCGTATCATGGACGGAAGACATTGCTCTGGCAGTTTTCCTGCGCTGGCGGTTTCTCCGTTCCATGAGACGCGACCTCTGAGGAGGATGGTCATGGACCAGGTGAAGATTGCCGTATTCGGATTGAACCAGGGTGCCCGTATCGCCCGATTGGTGAAGAAGAATCCCGATGCCGACCTCGTAGCGGTGGCGGGTTTCGGCCAGCAGGCGGAAGATGTTGCCGCCGAGCTGTCAGTGCCGCTTTTTGCAGACTATCATGACCTCCTTGAGAAGGTGCCCGTGGATGCAGTGGCTATCGCCCTTCCCAATCAGCTGCATCTTCCTGCAACGAAAGCGGCGCTCGATGCCGGCATCAAGCAGGTCCTGCTCGAAAAACCCATTGCCAATACTTCCGAGGAGGGCCAGCAGATTATCGACCTGTGCAAGGACGCGGGTGCCACCCTGCTCGTCGGGCATCATCGCCGCTCCTCGAACCTGTTCCTGTTCTTGAAGGATTTCCTGAAATCCGGCAGGCTCGGCCGCATCATCGGCATCCAGAGCACTTTCGCCATCGCCAAGCAGAAGGACTATTGGGATGCCGAATGGCACCAGCACGCCGGTGGTGGCCCACTGCTGGTGAACGCCATCCATGATATCGACGACCTGAACAACGTCACCGGTATGACGGTCAAGCGCGTCTATGCTGCCAGCCGAAACACGCTCCATGGGTTCGAATCAGAGGACAACGTATCGGTGCTCTTCGAATTCGCCGAGGGCGCTACTGCTACCTACTTCGTTGCCGATGGGACCCCGAGCCCCTGGAACTATGACCTGCTTGCTCATGAAAACGAGCAGTGGTCTCCCGAAACCGGCGAGAACAGCATGCTGATTTTCGGCGATAAGGGCTCGTTCGGCTTCCCGAACATGGATTTCTACCACTATCCGTCCGATGATCCCGATCAGTACGGATGGCGCCATCCGTTGGTGAAGGAGCATTTCGAGGTCGACCGCAACGACCCGATGGAAGCCGAGGTCAATCACTTCATCGATTTGGCGCTCGGCCGCGAGACGGTGCCGCGTTGCTCGGGCGAGCAGGCGCTTGCGTCGCTCAAGGTCATCAATGCGGTTATCGAGTCGTCCGAGACAGGCCAGATAGTCAACATCGACTGAGATGGCGAGGGCTGTGCGTGCTGCTTCGGCAGGCGCAGGCATTGGACGAGTGCGGCTGAATGAAGGGATGAGGCAACAGTGACGGAAGCGCAGAAAGATCCGGCAATCACCGGCATGGTCATCGGTATCCCGCGGGAGCCTGCAGAGCAGCAGGCCCTCGTGGCTGGTACGCCGGACACGGTGAAGCGCCTGATCAAACTCGGATATCAAGTCCAAGTTGAAACTCAGGCGGGCATCCGCGCTAATTTCCGGGATGCACAATACGCAGAAGCGGGAGCGCGCATAGTGGGCACGGCCGATGCCTGGAGCGCCGACATCGTATTGACGCTCGATGCGCCGCCGGCTGACCGCCTGGATCAGATGAAGACGGGGGCGGTGCTGATCAGCCGTCTGAACCCGCGGGGGGACGACCGTGTGGCAGCGGATATGCAGCGACGTGGCCTGACCGCGCTTGCCATGGACATGATGCCGCGCATTTCCCGCGCGCAGTCTATGGATGTGCGCTCCTCGCTGATGAATGTGGCAGGGTACCGCGCCGTCATCGAGGCGGCAAATGCGTTCGAGCGCACCTTCGGCGGCCAGGTAACTGCAGCGGGGAGGGTGCCGCCGGCACGTGTGTACGTCATCGGCGTCGGAGTGGCAGGCCTGGCGGCAATCGGTGCCGCCGGCTCGCTCGGGGCCGAGGTTTTCGCTACCGACGTGCGTCCCGAGGTTGCCGACCAGGTGAAATCGCTCGGCGGCACCTTCGTCGAGATTCCCGTGAAGCAGCAGAGCGAAGACGGCTACGCGAAGGCGCTCGATGACGAGCAGCAGAAGCTGACGCTTGCCGTGTATTCCCGCGAGGCGGCGAAGAGCGACATCGTCATCACCACGGCCCGCGTTCCCGGCCGGCCCGCACCCCTGCTGGTTACCGAGGAGGCGGTGGCCGCGATGCGCCCCGGGTCGGTAATCGTCGACATGGGCGCAAGCGAGCTTGGCGGCAACTGCGCCCTTTCGAAGGCCGATCAGGCGGTTACTACCGAAAACGGCGTTACCATCCTGGGCTATACCGACCTGCCGGGCCGAATGGCGGCGCAGGCCTCTCAACTCTACGGCCAGAACCTGGTGAACTTCCTGAAGCTGTGCACGCCGGATGGTGATGGGCACTTGAAGCTCGACGAAGACGACGACGTGGTGCGGGGCGTTACGGTAACGCTCGACGGTCAGATTATGTGGCCGCCTCCTCCGGTGAAGGTCTCGGCCGCGCCCCAAGCGCAGCCGGCTCCCGCCGCAGCACAGGCTGGCATGGAACCAGGTGGATCTGCTCCGGAAAAGAAGCGCAAGGGTTTATGGTGGAAGCTGGCGCTCGTGGCGCTTGCGGCTTGGCTCATCGTCGTATCGCCCGTCAGCGTTGCAAGCCATTATGTGGTCTTTGCGCTTGCGGTAGTGGTAGGCTTCTACGTCATCACCAACGTAACGCATACTCTCCATACACCGCTGATGTCTGAAACGAATGCCATTTCAGGCATCATCATCGTGGGCGCCATCCTGCTCATTGGCTCCGACAACCTCGTGGTCATGGTGCTGTCCTTTATTGCCATGGCTATCGCGGCCATCAACATCTTCGGCGGCTTCCTGGTCACGCATCGCATGTTGAAGATGTTCGAGAGGAGCTCTGAGGACCGATGAGCACTGGAACGATTCTCGATATGGGCTTTTCCGTATCGGCCGCGGTGCTCGACGGGCTTTCCCGGTTCGAGACCATGGCATACATCATGGCGGCCCTGCTCTTCATCTTGGCGCTGGCCAATCTCTCGCAGCAGAAGACCGCCCTGAAGGGCAACATCTTCGGCATCGTCGGCATGGCGCTTGCGCTGGTCGCGGTCATCGTGGTCGCTGTGGCATCCGATGAGCGGGCAGCCTATCTTGCCATCGTGCTCATGGTGCTTGCCTTGGCCATCGGTGCCGCCATCGGCATCTGGAAAGCGCGGCATGTGCAGATGACGGAGATGCCCCAGCTGGTTGCCCAGCTGCACTCGTTTGTGGGTGCTTCTGCGGTGCTGGTGGGATACAACTCGTTCCTTACGGTGCCGGGGTTGGTGCTTGCCGACCCGGTGGCGGCTTCGGAAAACGCCTTCCATCTGGGCGAAGTCGGTATCGCCGTCTTCATCGGCGCCGTGACCTTCACCGGTTCGATCATCGCCTACCTGAAGTTGGCGGGAAAGATCTCCGGCAAGCCGCTGACGCTTCCCGGGCGCAACTTCCTGAACCTTGCCATGCTGGTGGTGATCATCGGCTGCATCGCTTGGCTGGTGAACACGCGCGGTGTGGATGCGGGATTGGTGCCGCTTGGCATTATCACCGTGGTCTCACTGGTGCTCGGTCTGCATTTGGTCATGGCCATCGGGGGCGGCGATATGCCGGTGGTGGTATCCATGCTGAACTCCTATTCCGGTTGGGCTGCAGCTATGGCGGGCTTCACCTTGGGAAACGACCTTCTGATTATTGCCGGCGCACTCGTCGGTTCCTCCGGCGCATACTTGAGCTACATCATGTGCCAGGGCATGAACCGCAGCTTCATGTCCGTGATCCTGGGCGGGTTCGGTTCTGATACCCAGGCATCTTCCTCTGCGTCGGCTGCGGATCTGGGTTCCTATACCACGACGACGCCCGAAGCGGTAGCCGATTTGCTCAAAGCGGCGAACCGCGTGGTCATCACCCCCGGCTACGGCATGGCGGTGGCACAAGCGCAGTTCCCCGTGGCGACCCTTACCCAGAAGCTGCTCGATCGCGGCATCGACGTGAAGTTCGGTATCCATCCGGTGGCTGGGCGTATGCCCGGGCACATGAACGTGCTGCTGGCCGAGGCAAAGGTTCCCTACGATGCGGTCTACGACCTGGACGACATCAACGACCAGTTTGCCGACACGGATGTCGTACTGGTTATCGGGGCGAACGATACGGTCAACCCATCGGCGCTTACGGACCCCAATGGGCCCATTGCCGGCATGCCGGTGCTCCATGTGTGGGAGGCGCGCAAGGTCATCGCCTTCAAACGCAAGATGGGAAACGCCGGATATTCGGGTGTGGTGAATCCGCTGTTCTATAACGAGAATACCGACATGCTGCTCGGCGATGCGAAAGAGTCGGTCGACGCCATAGTAGCAGCGCTCTAGAAGGGATGCCTTGCCGCTCGGTGCACTATAATGTGAGCCGAGCCGACATCCGTTCGGAGAGAGGCGTTGTCCGCATGAACCTATCTCATCTACGGTACTTCAAGAAGCTTGCCGAGGTAGAGCATTTCACCCGTGCAGCCGAAGAGCTCTACATTGCGCAGCCCACCCTTTCGATTGCCATCAACCGTCTGGAAGAAGAACTCGGCGCGCCGCTTTTCGAGCGCTCTCATGGCAAGGTGCAGTTGACCGAATGCGGCCGGCAGTTCTATCAGTTCGTGTCCACGGGCCTGGCGAACATCGACCGGGGCGTGCAGATCGTGCACGAATATGCGGACGACATGAACAGCGTCATCAACCTCGGGTCGCTCTATGCCATCCAAGGCAAGGACTGGTCGCAGGCCCTGTACCAATTCCGTCAGACTTGCGGTCTGAACCCGAAGATCAATGTGAAGCAGGGCTATTCGGTCGATCTGATCCGCGACTTGGCCCGCGGGGATTTGGATGTGGTGTTCGCCAGCCGTACCGCCGATACCGACACGAACCAATTCAATCTGCTCCAATGCTGGTCCCAGCAGCTGGTGGTGTGCGTGAACATCGTCCACCCGCTCGCGAAGCTTGCGAAGGTGCGCTTGGACCAGCTGGTGGATTACCGGGTGCTTACTTATCAGCCGGAAAGCCCGTGCTATGCCGCGGTGATGGCGCTGGTAAAGGGTAAGGGCCTTACGGTCGACGCGAACTACGATGACGAGATCACCATGTCCTCGCTTCTGGAATCCGACCCGCACAATGTGGGGCTGTTCTGCTATTCATACATGGTACGTGCCTATGACGACCTGGTGTTTCTGCCGGTCGTGGATGTGCCGCTCGATTTCCACAAGGTATACCTGATCTCCCGGCGCGAGCCGCATCCGCGGGTGCTTGCCGAATTCATCGATTTCATGTCGTCGCATCGGTTCCCTTCGGTAGTCGTTCAGTAGGTAGGGGCCGGTTGTGGGGAAACGGCGGAGTGCGCAGCGCACCGTTCTGCCGAACGGCAAATTCATCTTGACCGCAGGCGGATATCCGATTATTATTCAGACTTGCGTTTATAAGAATGCACTTCTGGTCAGGTAGCTCAGTTGGTAGAGCAGGGGACTGAAAATCCCCGTGTCAGGGGTTCAAGTCCCTTCCTGACCACCATGAAATGGCAGGTCAGCGGCTTACGACCGCTGGCCTTTTTTGTTGGGGAGGATCGGTAGCCGTGGCAAGCGAGGAACGCGAGCATTTCAACTCGCGCTTTGGCTTCATCCTGGTCGCCGCGGGATGCGCCATAGGATTGGGAAACGTCTGGCGCTTCCCGTTTATCACCGGAGAATATGGCGGAGCTGTATTCATCATTATCTACCTGATTTTCCTGCTGATTTTGGGCTTGCCGATCATGGTCATGGAATACGCCGTCGGCCGTGGCGCCCAGCGCTCCACAGCGCGGGCATTCCATGTCCTCCCTGCAAAGAAGAATTTCCGATGGTTCTCGTGGTTCGGTTTCTTCGGGCCCTTGTTGCTGATGATGTTCTATACCACGGTATGCGGGTGGATGCTCGCCTACATACCGCGCATGGCTTCGGGCATGTTCTCGGGCGCAAGTTCCGAGATGTCCACCCAGGCCTTCCAGAGCCTGTGCTCCGATCCTGGCGAGCTTATCTTCTGGATGCTCGTATCGGTGGCTATCGGCGTGATTGCAACTGTCCTGGGATTGCAGCGGGGCGTCGAGCGCCTTTCGAAGTTCATGATGAGCGCCCTGTTCGTAATCATGGTCGTGCTGGTGGTCCGTTCGGTTACCCTCGATGGCGCAGGCGCCGGCCTGCAGTTCTACCTGCAGCCCGACCTGAGCAAGCTGTTTGCGGGATCGACGCTTTCCGAGCAGCTGGGAACCTTCGGCGATGCGGTGTATGCAGCCATGGGCCAGGCGTTCTTCAGTTTGTCGGTGGGCATGGGCAGCATGGCCATCTTCGGCTCGCGGATCGGCAAGGACCACAGCCTTACCAGCGAGGCGCTGTGTACCACCGGACTCGACACCTTGGTCGCCATCATGGCCGGTTTGATTATCTTCCCGGCGTGCTTTGCATACGGCATCAGCCCGGATGCAGGACCCTCGCTTATCTTCGTCACGCTGCCGATGGTTTTCGGGGAGATGCCGCTAGGCAATGTCTGGGGTGCGCTGTTCTTCGTGTTCATGGGATTTGCCGCATTGTCGACGGTCGTTGCGGTGTTCGAGGGCTTGGTTACCTGGGTTGTTGACCGATGGCAGTTCGGCCGCAATCGGGCTGCGGTGTTCGTCGGCGTGCTGGTGGGTGTGCTCAGCATCCCCTGCTGCCTCGGCTTCAACGTGTGGAGCGGTGTTGCCATCCCGGGCATCGGCGACATCCAGTCGATAGAGGATTTCATCATCTCCGATAACATCCTTCCGCTCGGCGGTCTGGTATTCGCCCTGTTCTGCGCATCGAAATGGGGCTGGGGCTGGGATAATTTCATTGCCGAGGCGGATATGGGCCGTGGCGTGAAATTCCCCAAGGGCCTTCGCCGGTGGTGCGCATATGGCATTCCGGTGTTGCAGATCATCATCTTCATCATGGGCTATGCTCCCAAGATTGCCTCCTGGCTGGGTTAGGCGGACGTTTTCTGCTGCTCCCTGTTTCGGGTTCGTTTCCGCTCTGCAACATCGCATGAATATCTCCGAAGCCCCTTTCGGGGCACCGGTTCGGTTGTAGAATCGAAACCGACGATATCTCGCAACAGAAACAGAAGGAGTACGCGATGAGCGAAGAAACCCCCTTGGTCGGAATCATCATGGGTTCGAAAAGCGATCTTCCCACCATGGAGCCCTGCATGAAGCAGCTCGAAGAATTCGGCATTCCCTACGAGGTGAAAGTGGCTTCGGCCCATCGGAAGCCGCTCGAGGTGCACGAATGGGCGTCCAGTGCCGTCGATCGTGGATTGCGCGTCATCATTGCCGCGGCAGGCAAGGCGGCGCACCTTGGCGGTGTCGTGGCGGCGTACACTCCCAACCCGGTGATCTGCGTTCCCATGAAGACCAGCGACCTGGGCGGTCTCGACTCGTTGCTCTCCATGGTGCAGATGCCCTCCGGGGTTCCGGTGGCGACGGTGGCCATCAACGGCGCGAAGAATGCGGCAATCCTGGCAGTGCAGATGCTTGGGACCGGCGACGACGCCATGCGTCAGAAGATAGTAAAGATGAAAGAGGATATGGCCAACGCGTAATGCTCTCGCAATTCTGCGTGAGAGCAGACGCAAACGGATGAAGGGGAGGCAACCATGGGAACACCGGCATATCGGACCGGACGTGGCTTGACGTTCTCGCAGGAGAGTGCATCGATGGCGCTGCTCGTTATCGACATGCTCGGCAACCCGTATGCTTCCCCTGTCTCCGAATTGGCGGTTCCCGCCACGGAGAACGGGGCGCGTATCTGTACCGCGGCCCGCGAGAACGGTGTGCCGGTAATCTTCTGCGACGATGCGCATATCTCCGGACTCGACCGCGAATTGGAACTGTGGGGCGATCATGCCCTCATCGGCACCCCCGAAGCCCAGCCCAGTCCGCAGCTGGGTCTTTGCGATGACGATTTCATTATCGAGAAACGCCGATACAGCGCCTTCTTCCAAACGGGACTGCGGCTGCTGCTTCACGAGCTTGGCGTGGATACCGTCATTGCGATAGGCGCCGACACGAACATCTGCGTGCGCCATACCGTGGCCGATGCCTTCTTCAACAATCTGAATTCGATTATCGTCACAGATGCTACGTGGACGTATCTGGTGGGGAATCAGGAAGACGGCCTGGCGTACTGCCAGACATGCTACGGGTCGAAGCTGGTAGACACCGATGCCGCCGTATCGATGCTGAACGGGCTTTGCCGTCAGCGGGATTAAGCGGAAACAATCCGAGGCAGGGGCTTGTCGAAATCCTCGCAGGGGACGGCGTCCACACGCTGCTCGGCATAGGCGATGCCCACGATAAAGGCATCCTGGCGGGTTTCGGCGAACAGCCGATCGTAATTCCCCCCGCCGTATCCGAGGCGATTGCCCTGCTCGTCGAATGCGACCAGGGGCGTTACGATGATATCAAGGTCAGCCGGTGCGATACGCGGGTAGTCGGCAAGCACCGGATCGTCGGCATCGAGGCCCTTAAGCGGATTCACGACGAATGGGCAGGTGGCGCGCTGGTCGAAGGAAACCTTGCGGAACGTCATACGGAGCTTGCGCGTACCGTCCTGCTCGGCAGCGGGAATCCGCTCCATGCAGGGATAGCAGACATGTGCATGATGCATGTAGGCCATGGCGACGAAGCCGGTGATATCCGGTTCGCTTCCCATGGAGGCATACACCGCGACATTCAGCGCCGGTCCCCGGTCTTCTTCCAACAGGTTCTCAAGCAGGGAGAAATCGGCAGCCAGCGGGTTGCCGGATTGGGCTGGGGGCTGCTGCTCCGTCTGGACGGGTGCGCCTTCCGCCCATTGGCGCATCTCCTTCTTCTCCGCCAGCTCATCCCAATCCACCTCGCGCGCAAGCTGGGCGCAGATAAGCACGTTCTTGCCCTCGCGCTGGTCAGACGCAATTGCATCGCGCCGTGCCAGCACCTGCTGGCGCAGGGCTTTCTTCTCATCCGTTATCGCCATGCCGGTTCCTTTCTGTGGTCTGGTTGCTATAGCCCCATGACCTGCATTACCAACAGGATACAGGTGAGCAATCCCACGATGCCGACCGTCGCCCACAGGGCTGCGGTGCCGAATTTCGATTGCACGTATTGTCCCATGATGCGCTTATCGGCGGAGATGATGGCCATAAACGCCAACAAAATAGGCAGGATGACGCCGTTGACGAACTGCGCGGTCAGCATGATTCCCATCAGGTTGGCCCCGGGGATCATGTCGATGATAGCGGAGAGCACGATGATGAAGGTGATAATGCCCTTGAACGTCGGCGCTTCCTTCCAGGAGAAGTCGACGCCTGCTTCCCAGCCGAAGGCCTCGCAGATAACGAATGCAGTGGTAACCGGCAGGACGCAGGCAGCCAGGAAGCTCGCAGCGATAAGCCCGATGGCGAAGAGCATCTTCGCGTATTCCCCGGCGAAGGGCTCCAGCGCCGCCGCAGCAGCTTCGGCGCTGTCCACGGTAATGCCTTGCGGGAAGAGGGTCGCGCCGGTAGTGACGATGATGAACCACGCTACCAGGCAGGCGGCTACGGTGCCGGAGATCGAGTCGACTTTCTGGCCGGTGAAGTCCCCGACCCCGACGCCCTTTTCAACGACATTGCTCTGCTCGTAGAACATCATCCAAGGCGCGATGGTGGTGCCGATCATGGCGATAACCAACGAGATGAACCCGGTCCCGCCTGCAACGCTCGGTGTGACCGTGCTGGTGATGGCGGCGTTCCAGTCGGGCTGTGCCATGAAGGCGGCCACCACATAGGTGACGAACACGAACGAAAGCGCCATCAGCACGCCCTGCACCCGTTTGTAATTGCCGCCGACCAACAGGAACCATACGGCTGCTGCGGCGACGGGGATGGAGATCCAGCGCGAGACCCCGAACATCTCCATGCCCGAAGCGATGCCGGCGAACTCGGAGAATGTCGTGGCGACATTGCCGATGAGCAAGGCCAACATGGCAAGCGTCGTCAGTCGGATGCCGAAGCGCTCGCGGATCAGAGCGGAAAAGCCCTTGCCAGTGACCGCGCCCATACGCGAGGCGGTGATTTGCACAATGGCCAGCAGGATGCACATGATGGGAATGACCCACAGCGTGCCGAAACCGTAACTTGCACCGGCAGTGGAGTACGTGGAAATGCCGCCGGCGTCATTTCCCGCCATGGCGGTGACGATGCCGGGACCCATGGCTGCCAGGATCAACAGCGCTTTCGGTTTCTTTTTCTCGGGAGTCTTTGCTGCGGCGGTGTCTTCGCCTTCGGCAACGTTGGTGTCTTGCAGCACACGGTCGTCGTCTGAGGCGGCCAGCGTGGACGGCTCCCCTCCGTTTTCAGGGCCTACATCCATTGCGGCGCCGGCGATGTCCCGCTTCGTGCGGTCGATAACCATCATGGGTATCACCACTGGTAGCCGATAACGCTCAGCAAGATGGCGGTATAGGCAATCAGGAACAGGATGCCGAGTGCGGTGCCGCCGACAATCCAGGTCCAGCGGTGCCGCGTCTTGTCATCATCGGCTGCATCCTCCATGACCTCGAAGGCGTCGTCGAACGTCACGATACCCAGCAGATGCTCGCGTTCGTCGACCACCGGCATGGCGGGGAGATCGTATTTGGAGATTTCCGCGGCCACTTCCTCTTCGTCCATCTCGGGCGGACAGGTGATGACGTCGGTGAACATCAGGTCGCGCAGCAGCACTTCCGTGCTCCGGGCCAGTACCAACGTGCGCAGCGACAGTACGCCGATCAGCTTCTCGTCCTCATCGTCCAGCACATACAGGCAATGGACGCTGGGATGGTCTTCGTCCAGGTGGCGGAGCGCGTTGATAGTGTCTCCGACCGTCTCGCTTTCGTGCATGGCAACGTACTGCGTGGTCATGCGCGCGCCCGCCGTGCCGTTCTTGTAGCCCAGCAGCTCGCGGATGTCCTCGGCGTCCTCGACTCCCATCAGCTGCAGCAGGGTCTGTGCCTTTTCGTAGGGCAGCTCGTTGATGATGTCGGCGGCAACGTCGGGGTCCATGTCGGACAGGAGGCGGGAGGCGCGGTGCTCTTCCAGGTCATCGATTGCATCGGCTTGGAATTCGTCTTCCATTTCCTGGATGGCATCGCCGGCCCGCTCGTCGTCCAGATGCTGGAACACCGCGGCACGTTGTTGCGGGTCGAGCTGTTCCAGGATGTCGGCGACGTCGGCGGGATGGAGTTCGTCCAAGCGGGTATGCGATACGGATAGCTGCACCTTGGACAGGTCTCGGTCCAGCAGGTCCATATAGTTCCAGGCAATGATGTGCTCGTCGATGGGGCGTTTGACTGCTTCCGCCACCGAACAGACGGCTTTCTCCAGCCAGGGCGAAAGCCCACGCAAAATGCCGCGTAGGCCCACTTCGGCGCCAATCAGGCGCAATTGGCTGCCGGCATCCGAAAGCTTCAGGTCGTTCACGCGCACGAGCTTCTTGCCCTGCGTATCGACGATCTGGCGATCCATCAAGTCGCGCGCCAACAGCACCTCGGCCGGCTGCAGGTAGCTGAAACGGATATCGGTAGCGTCCACCTTCAGCTGGATGCCCTCTTCTTCATCGAAATCGCCGACGTACTTTCGCCACGAAATCATGAAGGGCACCTTGCCGGGTCCTTTGAACGCCAAGCTGGTAACCCGCGGGAATACCTCGCCGGTCTGGATTGCAAGATCGGAGATCTTGCCCAATTCCTCGCCGTTGGTATCCATGACGGGAAGCCCGAGCATTTGAGATAGATAGAGCATGCTTCCCCCTATTTTTCCGACGCCGACTTCTCATGCCATGCGAATTCGCATGTGCGAGATAAGTGCAAGCGTCGTTTTCACGGGTAGCCGATAAGACCTCGGCCACCTGCAAGAGGGAATGGCCGGGGGATCAGCTACTGTGAGGTTTCGATCTTCGAACCTTCACCGTGTTCCTTCCCTGAGACCTATAAAACCGCAGCACCTGATGAGTGCTGTGCTTGCGGGCTCGTTGCCTTTGGGACCGTAGCGAAAAGGCAACCAACCCGCAATTCCGTATTGTAATGGGGCGGGCCTCCTGCTGTGACGAAAAAGGCATCAGCGGTCGAGACGACTCCGATACCGAGCAATAAGCACATGCCGCCATATACAAAAAGAGCTGCAAGTGGTGCGCCCTGTAGGATTCGAACCTACGACGTACTGATTCGTAGTCAGTCCCTCTATCCAGCTGAGGTAAGGGCGCACATAAATGCAGCACTCGTTATTATGCGCAGGGGGTTGGCAAGTGTCAAGCGGAATCCCGAATTCAACTAATTTGCATAGTTTTCACCTGCAGCGACGGTCTGATTCCATCGGTCGTGGTTTCCCCGCGCAGGAACAGGCATTTTTTGGGAAAGCGGCTATCATAACCCCATGAGTTTCCTCGACCGCACATCCAATAACCCTTCCGTTGGGACGGCTTTCCAACAAGGGCAGCCATTGATCCTGAATCGCTACCGTCCCCTCGGCGTGGCCGGTACGGGCGGCTATGGCACGGTCCAGGTTGCCTGGGACACGCGCATGCAGCGCCGGGTTGCAGTGAAGTGCATGGACATGCCCCAGGAATGGCGCGGCGGATTCCCGGATAGCGACGTGTTCAACGAGCTTTCTCCCTCTCAGATTCCCGGATTGGAAGAGGCGCGCACTGCGGCGATGCTGACGCATCCGAATATCGTGAGCGTCTACGATTTCGAGGTATCCCAAGGGGTTGCCTACCTGATCATGGAGTGGGTCGACGGAATGACGCTTGCCGACCTGTTGCGCGCCGTGGGCGATAACATCACGCTCGATATGGTGACGGCGGTCTATGCCGGTGTTGCCCGTGCTTTGGAATACGCACACGAGAACCAGGTGCTGCATCTGGACATCAAGCCGGCCAATATACTGATCAACCATGCGGGGCAGGTGCTGGTGACCGACTTCGGCCTGGCTCGTCTGTCCGACACCTGGGGCTATTCGGCGGCACGGGGCGGCACTATCGGCTACATGCCCCCCGAGCAGATGCGCCAAGAGCCCCTGGACGACCGCTGCGACGAATGGGCGCTGGCCAGCGTGCTCTACGAGATGATCTCGGGCAATAATCCATTTCTCGCGCGCGATATCCCTTCGGCTATCCAGGCTATCGAGGGCGCAGAGATCGTTCTGCCTTCGCTGTGCATGGAGGGTTTGCCGGGAGAAGCCGACGACATCATCTTCTATGCACTCGACCCCGACCGCAACGAGCGCTATGCTACCGTCCGCGATTTCGATGAGGAGATATCTCCCTGCCTGGGCGACGAGCAGCAAGGGCGCCAGCAGCTTCAGCAAGCCGTTTCCTCGTACCTTGCGGATGACGATTCGGCTGAAGATGCGTCGCCGGCAGAAGTGAGCACCGGGTTCTCCTTTTTGAAGCCGCAGTTCAGAGAGAAGATGAGCGGAAAGGTTTCAACGGTGTCGTTGCGCATCTGGGCCCTGTTGACCAGCATGGCTGCCGCATTGGCGGAGCTGCCGAGCTTCGATATGCTGGGCGGGTGGACCTCGCCGCTTTGCGCGCTGGCGTTTGCCGGCATGCTGGTACTGGCATTCGCCGTGCCGCGGGCGGGGGCGCTTGCCTCCCTTGCCGTATTGGTTGCCGCCCTTATCGTCCACGAGCTCTATATTCCGGCGGTGCTTATCGGTGCACTCGGATTGGCATGGTTCCTTCTGGTTGGCAACGACGGCGATGCGCAGGCCAATGCCGGCACACTGCCTTTCGTCGCGGGCGCTATCGGCTTAAACCAGATAATCCCGATGCTTTCGGGCTTCTTCTTGCCCATTGGCGATGCCCTGAAGAGCGTGGTATTCGCCTGGGTGCTCGCCGTGTTCTTGGCCTGCTTTGGGAGCGGGAGCCTGCTGGGATGGAACGTGAACCTGGGCACGCTTGATGCCGATGCCCTGCAGAAGAGCTTCGTCGCATTGGCCGGCGATCCCGGAACGTATATCGTGCTGGCATCCTGGCTCGCCTCTGCTGCGGTGGTGAGCGCTTTCGTGAGGCGGGGGAGCCGTGCTTCGGCTCTGGTCGGCGTACTGCTCGGCGGGGCGGTCCTTATTGTCGGTGCCATGCTGATGACGGCGGTGGGTTCCTCGTTCGCGAACTGGGTTCCCAACGTGAACTATCTGGTTCCCGCTATCATCTCGATGCTGCTGGTGGGATTGCTGGGTTGGGTGTACGCGCCCGAGCGCCCCGACATCTCCGGGGAATAGCTTCCCCAGGGCAAAGGATAGCGAAACATCCTGGGTCTGCTTCCGGACAGCGGACGGGCTTCCCTTCGATTGCCGGGCCGGATGCTCCGGCAACAGGAAGGGCGGCCGCCGCAGCGACCGCCCGTGTTCTCGACTACTGGAAAGCCGATATCCGCAAGCTATTTCAGCAGTTCGGAGATTTCTCCCAGCAGCGGTTCGAAGCTGACGCCGCGGTTCTGGTAGTCCGGCTGATGGGCGGTGACCTTCATGGCATCCACAACGAAATTGCTGGCGAACTCCGTAGCGGTCAGCAGGTCCTTTCCTGCCATGATGGCGGCTAGCAGCGCGCTGGCGAACAGGTCGCCGGTACCGTGGAGCATATAAGGCAGCTTTTCGTTCTCCGTGCCCGCGAATTCCACTGACTCGCCGGCGATGAAGTTGCGGATCTTGCCGTCGCCGCGCTCGATGCCCTTCAGTACCACATTCTTGGCGCCGCGTTCCAGCAGGCCGTCGATCATACGGCGGACGGTATCGTCGTCGATGTTCTGGCCCGGCCAGTCGATGCCCAGGATAATGGAGGCTTCGGTCAGATTCGGGGTCAGGATGTCAGCACCTTCGGCCAACGTGCCCATGGCAGCGCAAAGCTCGGGGGTGTAAGTGGGGTACACCTTGCCGTGATCTGCCATGACGGGATCGACCACGCGCAGGGCCTTGGGATATTCGCGGTATAGGCGCTTGATGCTGTCCACCTGCTCCGGTGCGCCCAGGAAACCCGAATAGATGGCGTCGAGATCGATGCCCACCTCGCGCCAGGCATCCAGATAGTCGTTCAGCATTTCGGTGGTGTCGTGCATGTAGAACGTGGGGAACGCGGTATGGCTGGAGAACAGCCCGGTGGGAACGGGACACACGTCGCAGCCTGCAGCGGACAGGACCGGGATGGCCACGCCCAGCGAGCATTTTCCGTAGCCGCACAGGTCATGGACGGCGGCGATGCGCGGAATGTATTGGTCGTTGCGGGTATAAAGCTTGTCAGCCATGGGTAATGCCTTCCTTCTTATATGTCCTTGCGCTCGGCAGTATCGTCCGCCTCGTCCTTTTCGATCAGGTGGCCCTCTTCGTCGTACATGTCGTCATCGCCATCGAACAGGTCGAAATCGTTTTCACCCTTGGGACGGTCTTGGTACTTCTTGCGCGTGCGCTTCTCTGCGATGAACGCGGCGAATACGCATATGACCAAGCAGATCAGAATGGAGATGCCGATGCCCTCATAGGTCTCGAAAACGAAATGGTACAGTGCGTCCCAATCCATGATCTCGCCTCCTGAACGTTTGCTTGAAGGATTGCGATGTCTGTTTCAGACCATAGCTTTCCACAGGGTTGTTTGCGCCTGGAAACACGATGGTTTGCGTACATCGGTAGAGTATACTGGTGTATTACGAGTTTACCTAATCGGAGCGCCGATAGCGGCTGATTACGGTAGCAAATGGTTATTCTTCAGAAAGGAAAAGCAATGCTCGATTTACGCTTCGTACGCGAACATCAGCAAGAAGTTGCTGAAGCGATGAAGAACCGCAATGCCAAGTGGGATGGCTTGCGTTTCTCAAAGCTGGACGAGGAGCGTCGTTCAAGCATTGCCGAGGAAGAATCGCTGCAGGCAGAGCGCAACAGCCTTTCCAAGAAAATCGGCCAGCTGATGGGCCAGGGAAACAAGGAGGAAGCCGAGCGTGTAAAGAACCAGGTCCGCGCCATCAACGAGAAGCTGAGCGGCGCCACCGCCGCGCGCGAGAAAGCCGAGACCGCGCTGCGCGAGCTGCTGCTTGCCACTCCGAACATGCCCGATGCCACCACGCCGGTGGGCAAAGACGAGAACGATAATCCCGAGGTACGCCGCTGGGGTACCCCGCGCGACTTCGAGGCCGAGGGCATCGAGATGAAGCCGCACTGGGATCTGGGCCCGGAACTCGGCATCATCGATTTCGATCGCGCCGTCAAGCTGGCGGGCAGCCGTTTCATCCTGCTGGGGGGCCTGGGTTCGCGCCTGGAGCGCGCCATCATCAACTTCATGGCGGACACGCATGTGTCCCGCGGGTATAAGGAATGGTGGTGCCCGGCGCTGGCGAACGCCGAGACGTTGACGGGTACCGGCCAACTGCCGAAGTTCGAAGACGACCTGTTCAAGACCCGCGAGGGCATGTACTTGATTCCGACAGCCGAGGTCCAGCTGACGAATATCCATGCCGGCGAGGTGCTGGATGCTGCCGATCTGCCGTTGAAGTACTGCGCCTACACCCCGTGCTTCCGGGAAGAGGCCGGGTCGGCCGGACGCGATACCCGCGGGCTGATTCGCGTGCACCAGTTCGACAAGGTCGAGATGGTCAAGTATGCCAAGCCCGAGGAGAGCTTCGACGATCTGGAGAGCATGGTGGCCGATGCCGAGAATATCCTCCAGTTGCTGGGCCTGCCGTACCGCGTGATCACGCTGTGCACCGGCGACATCGGATTCTCCGCTGCCAAGACCTACGATTTGGAGGTCTGGCTGCCAAGCTACAACAACTACAAGGAAATCAGCTCCTGCAGCTGCTGTACCGATTTCCAGGCGCGTCGTGCGAATATCAAGTACCGCGACCCCGAGCACTTCAAGGGTACGCGCTACGTCCACACACTGAACGGCTCCGGGCTGGCGGTCGGCCGTACCATGGCTGCCATCATGGAGAACTACCAGCAGGCTGACGGCACCATCAAGGTTCCCGATGTGCTGGTTCCCTACATGGGCGGCATCGAAGTCATCGGTCCCGAGCAGTAATAATGAAGCCTGCGCCGGCCCGCATGCCGGCGAACTGTGAAGCGGGGTGGGCCTTGCTGGGCGCCACCCCGCTTCGCGACTTTGGGGTTTTCTGCGTTGAGAGCCCAATCGGGCTGTTCAGCGGGTATCCTAGCTACCGATGATAATCGGCATACGGCGGGAAGGTTCCCAGGCGGTGCCGAAGAGGACGATCCTGCAATTCGGGAAACACGGGAAGGGGTGCCGATGGCCGACAAGCAGCACAAGAAGCCGACGCGGCGCAAGCGCCCTTCGCGTGGGCAATCGGCGCCTGCTCCCGCACGCCGTGAGCGCAGGGAAGCATCCCGGCCATCCCGCCAGGCCGGCAAGGACCATGCTTCGGTATCTCCCGAACAAGCTGCGGCACCCCGTCCGTCGGTGAAGGACCGCTCTCGGAGAACGGGGCGGATGCCGTCTGCCCGGCGCGAAGAACGGATCGAGCGGAAAGCACAGGTTCCCCATCGCCGTCGATCCCAGGACGCTTCGGAATCGCAGGCGAAGGTGCAAGCTGCACCGCCTTCCAAGTCGGCGTCGGCAACCGTCCAATCGGAGAACGGGAATGCTGCACCAGCAGCCGTAGCGGCTTCTGCACCTTCGGATGCTCCGAAGGCAAGGGCCGCAGCTCCTGCCGCCGATGCCGACGGCCGCCCTCTTAACGGCATGCCTTCGGCAGTAGAGGTGGAGATGCCGGTGCTGTCCGGCGGGTCCTCTTCTGAGACCTTATCGGCTTCCGCCGGCGAAAGAACGGAATCGGTTGCATCGTTTGCCGCTTCGGGCGATGAGGCGCCGAAAGACGTAGATACCGCTCCGGTGTCGGGTGAAAACAACGGCTCATCCGATGCGGACGCAACAGAGGACGCCGCATCAGTCGGCGATCAGGCTTCAGGAATCTCGACTGCAGACGCTTCTGCCCATGCGGAGGCTGCTTCGGCCCATGAGGTTCCCATCGAATCGGAGGCTGCGGAATACGGATCAGCTTCGGAGGCTGAGGGCTCTTCGGACCGCGCTGCGGAAGGGCAAGACGATGCGACGCCTTCCCGCCCGAGCGTGTCAGGAAGACGCAAAGCTGTTCCGAAGCCGGATTCGCAGAAGAAGCCATCCCGACCCGGCTTCCCGAAGATCGTCGACCATCGCAAACTCGATGCCATTCGCAGCAAGCGCATCCGGAAATCGGTGAAGATCTTGCTTGCCGTGGTTGCAGTCATTGTGATTGTTGTCGCCCTGTTTGCCTGGCAGCGGTGGTACCGTTTCGACGATACGCAGGATATCCAGGGTACCTGGCAGCTTGCCGCCGATACCAGCCAAACCGTGGTCATCGATGGCAGCAACATCGACATCGTCAAGGGTGTTGCCTACCAGTACACGCTGGATACCGCCGATAAGACCATCACCTTCACCTTCTCCGACAAGAGCGGCCAGGCTTCCTATCATTTCAGCGGCGACCGGAAGACCCTGGTGATCAACGAAAGCGACAGCCAACCGAACATCCTGGTCCAGCTGGGCATTGTCGATGATCCCGCCATCGCCGACGATACGCTCGACGACGAGGTCACGGTGCTATACAAGGTCTCTGACGACACGTCGACGCACTACGGCAGCTCCAAGAAATCCAAGAAGGGAAAAACGGAGAGCTCTTCCTCTTCGGCTTCCTCAACCTCTTCTTCCCAGGGCAATGGCTGATCCTCGGTTACCGCAGCGCATACGCATTCGCTCCCTGACTGTTTCGAGCGACCGCATCCTGGCAACCGTGCAGGTGGATCCGCAGCACCCGAACAGCACGCCTGCCATGGCGGCAGCCCTTGTGCAGGCCTTTCCCGACCTGCCCCGCCATGCCTGCGTCAATCCGAAGGGTGATTTCTTCGGCGATGTGATTGCCGGCACCTCGCTTCCGCACGTGCTCGAGCATCTGGTCATCGATCTCCAAACGCAGGAGCATGCGGCAATCGACCCCGATTACGTTTTTACCGGGGTGACCCGGTGGGCGGACAAGGCGCAGGGAGTAGCGACCGTAGAGGTTTCTTATCGTGATGATTTGGTGGCGTTACGGGCATTTCGTGATGCTGCCGTGTACCTGAATAGCTTGCGGTAAGGTGAATTCATCCGAAAAGGCCGACGGGGTTTCCCGATGTGCCCAGGTGTTCGCACATCTCCCCGCTGGTCCCGAACGTGCCGCGCGAACGCGGCGCATGACAGGTAGGAGCAGCAATGAAGGTTGCCGTACTGATGGGCGGAGCAGCTGCTACGCGTGAGCGGAGCCTGCGTAGCGGGAAGAACGTATGCAAGGCGTTGGCTGCCTCGGGGCACACGGTGCTGCCGTTGGATACCACGGTCAATCTCACCACCATTCTGTGCAACGAACATCCCGACATCGTATTCAATGCGCTGTACGGATACGAAGCAGAATGCGGTGCGGTCCAGGAGCTCCTGGAATTCTTGGACATTCCCTTTGTGGGCGCTTCGTCGTCCGTTTGCCGTGATGCATGCAACCGCGGTGCGCTGCCCAGTGTGCTGGAGGGTTATCAAGGCGCCCTCGGCGGTTCGATGACGGCTGCATGGCCTCACGGAATCGTCCTCTCGCGGATGGCGGTACAGGATATGGGCGCCTATTCCGCGCTCAACTTGGTGGCTGACAGGATTCCGGGCGGTTACCCGCTGTGCGTGAAATCGGTTCATGGCATGCCGGGTTTCGCAGCTTACCGGGTTGAAGATCACGATGAGCTTGCGGGCGCGCTGATCCAGGTACTCGCAGTGGACGATTCGGTGGTTATCCAGCAGTGGGTCGAAGGAATCAACCTTTCTGCGTTCGTGCTGGGTTCTGGATACGAGGCGCTGGTTCTTCCGCCGGTGGAAATCGACCAGCAAGATGGTGAGCTCTACACGCCGGTTCGCCTTGAGTCGCTTGCACAGGATCAGGAGAATGCGCAGGCCATCCGCTCGGAGATAGAACGGGCGGCTATGGAGGCATATCTGGCATTCGGCATCCGGGATATCGGGCGTGTGGATTTGATCTGGGATGGTGCCCAGGCACGGATCCTGCGGGTACGGACCGTGGTGGATTACAGTGCGGATTCGCCGTTCCATCAAGCGCTGGCGGCAGCTTCGCTTACGTTCGAGGGCGTGGCCAATGCGCTGGTCGGAGGTCTGTCTCCGGAAGAGTGATTACGGGCAGATGACCGTTGCAAACACGCAGGTGAAATGGTTCCCGCACGGTATAATGCGACGTACGAGTGGTTATTGGCGGTTAAGGACGGGGCAAAGCGCGACAGGCGCTTTCACCGTGATAAGGAGGAAGCAATGGGAAAATTCGGAGCTTTTGTTCTGGGCGGTATCGTCGGTGCGACAGCTGCACTGCTGACGGCGCCACGTCCCGGCGATGAGACGCGCGCGATCGTCACCGACTGGTGCAACAACACATTCAACGATGCAAACAACATTGCCGCCGGTGTGCAGGACCGCGCACGTCAGGCAGTTGACACCGCCGCGACGGCGGGCCAGCAGGCTTACAGCACGGCCTCTTCGCGCGTGCAGGAAGTCGGCAAGACCGTGGTCGGAGCCAATGCGGAAAGCAGCGATGAGCTGCGTGCCAAGATAGAGGAAGCACGTCAGCGCATTGCATCCCAGGTCGTGCAGAACGCCGATGGTGCCCGTCAGGCAATAAACGACACCATCCCGACGGTGACCGAGGCCATGAAGGCCAACGCCGAACGCGTACAGGAAGAGATGGGCCATGTGCCTGCCCATGCGCAGGATCCGGTCGACATCGAGGATGCACAGATTGAAGAGCCCGTCGATGAGGATCGGCAGTAATCTGCATTCGGCATTGGTGGAACGTAAGAACGGAGCCGAAAGTACATGCTCACGGTTAGCCAGTTGATGAATGACAAGGTAATCGTGCCGCGCGGACGCAAGCAGAAAGAGCGGCGCATAGGAAAAGTGCGCCGCTTCGTGTTCCACCCGCGCGAGAAGCGTTGCATCGGCTTCATCATCAAGCGCCCCGATGCGGCGCTGATGTTCAAGCGCAAGGACCTGTTCGTCGCGTTGGACCGCATCAAGATCATCGATGACGAGATCCACGTCGACGGTGCCGAGGACTCCATGGGAGGCCGGGCGGTCAAGCGCCTGGGCGTGAAGTGGGAAGAATGCGTGCTGTGGATGGGCATGCAGGTGGTTGCCGAGAACGGAGAAATCCTGGGAACGGTCGGCGATGTCGCCTTCGACGGGAAAACCGGACGCGTGGATTCCATCGAGTTGGACAACGGCGCCACGGCACGAGCCCTGTTGGGCAAAGCTACCGTCCCTGCCAGCTACATCAAGGGCTTCCGTTTCGGGGTTGGCTCGCGGCTATCGGGGTATCAGGACGAAGTGGCCGATGACGAGGATGATGAAGACGCCGAGGAGCTGGAAGAGGAGGACCTCGGTGCCATCCTCGTTTCGAATGAGGCATTGGCGCTCGAGCCTGAGGGCGGCCTGGCCGAAAAGGCGGGCAGGGCAAGCGTTGTTGCCAAGGTAAAGGGCCGCGAAGCGGTAGAGAAGGCCAAGGTTGTGGGCGCCGATGTGGCCGAGAAGGCCCGCGCAAAGACGGCCGAGTCTGCTGCCAAGGCAAAAGACCAGGTCGAAGATGCAAAACCTCAGATGAAGGAGACGGGCAAGAAGGCAGAAGAGGCGCTAAACAAGGGTGCGTATTTCACTGGCGTCCAGATTGCCAAGTCCAAGAAGATGTTCGCCGGCTTCATGGACAACTACCGTAAAGCTGTAAATGGCGAAGATGAGGATGATAACTGATCTATGCCCTCCGCCGATTCCTCCCACCATTCTGAAGAAGAGTCCGATCATCCGAATATGTCATCGGTATCCGAAGGGTCCGATGCATCAGACCAACGCGCGCCTTCTCCAATGGCGGATTTCGAGCCAGATAGCCTGGATAGCGATTCGGCAAATGCCGGCTATCAGGTGAAGCCCGAGGTACCGGGCTCGGATGCCGAGGTGCGTGCGGAACGCCGCGCCCTCCGCGAGAATCTGAAAGAGCGCCGTGAGGATATAGCGGCGCACGACTATCGTTTTACCGAGAAATCCAAAGAACGCATAGCGCAGGAACCGCCTTCGCAGCTGCAACGGGGCGACCGGCAGGTTGGCAAGCGCGGTCTTACCGTTGCCGATATCGTCAAGCTTGTCGGGCTTCTTGCCGTGCTGGTGCTTCTCGCCCTTATCGTGTGGGCGATGTGGCCAACGCTCTCCGGCCTTTTCGAGGAGGGCGGCGTCGAGGCGCTGGTCGAAAAAGTGCAGAATGCGGGCCCGATGGGTGTTGCCATGCTGCTTGGTCTGCAACTGTTGCAGGTCATCGTTGCATTCATCCCCGGCGAGGTCGTGCAAGTCGCAGCGGGCATGATGTACGGTGCCTGGTGGGGCGGCCTCATCGTAACGGTGGGCGCCTGCCTGGCAAGCGCTGCAGTATATTCATTGGTCCATTGGCTGGGCGCGCCGTTTGTTCGCGACATGGTCTCCGATTCGTTTTCGGACAGATTCCGGCGATTCGAGGCATCGGGTCATTTGGACACCATCGTGTTCATCCTGTTTCTGATTCCCGGCATGCCGAAGGATGTATTCACCTATGTGGTTGCATTGACGGACATGAAGCTGGGATCCTTCCTGATATTGACGACCTTTGCGCGCATGCCCGGCATTTTCCTGAGCACCTATGCCGCGTCGAGCCTGGCAAATGGGGACATGACGAAGAGCATCGTGATCTTCGTCATCCTGGTGGTGCTTGCGCTGGTGTGCATCGTGCTGCGCGACCGCATCATCGAGCGCCTTGACGGTTTCCGCCGGAAGTAGCGCGAACGTACCGACAACGATATGTTCAGTCCGATAGGGCGTTCGAGAGGCATGCTCATTGCTGTCGCGATAGGCGCCGACTCCGATGTTTCCTCCGAATAATCGAACATTTTTGTCAGATTTGCCTTACGCCTTCGTTACGGCTGTTCCATCCCCAGGCCGAAAGGCCGTGCGCTCTACTAGAGTGTACGTGCTGAATGAGAGAAGGAATGCCCGTGTCGCAAACGGATCGACAGCCGAATATCGATGAGCGCGTCGCCGACGCAGAAGCCGAGGTTGCCCGTGCCCAGGCGCACCTGGATGAGTTGCGTCGCGAATTGCAGCAGGGCTCGGATGCGGACACGGTAGCCGGAGCGTCCGAAGTTCCTGATACGTCGGCTCGCCACGCCGATGCACCACAGGCGGTCTTTAACGAAAGCGAACGGGCCGTCCATTCCGATGAGGTTTCGTCGCCCGATGCCATCGTGGATGCGATTGCCGCCGAATCGGCAGCCGAGGCCTCGGGTGCGCAGTCCGATGCCGTAATGACCGCAGCCTATGAAGATGCGCCCTTTGTGCCGGCCAAGGATCACGTTGCAGCTGGGTTGCTGGCCATCACCCTGGGGTGCCTGGGCATTCACAAATTCTATCTTGGCTATCTGACAAGCGGGTTTATCACACTTGGTGTTTCCGTTGTCGGCGGAGTGCTGACACTTGGCATTGCGACGGTGGTTATGGCGGTAATCAGCATCGTCGAGGGAATCCTGTATCTTTCTGAATCCCAAAGCAAGTTCGAAAACACGCACGTCGTACGAGAGCGCGAATGGTTCTAGCTCCGAAGCGCAGGTCTGCGTAGGCGGTTTTTCTCGCAGCCCGCGCTATCGCATGTTGCCGATTCGTCCGTGTCGGCATTGCGCCAAAGGAGGGGACAACGCCTTCTGTAAAGAGAATATTACGCATGGAACGGGTGCTTCAGCTAGAATAAACAAATACACAGGTACTGTATGCATTCGTTCCTAAGGAGGAAACCTATGCCGACCATTTCGCATGATGACGTTCGCGTTCCCGCCGACGTGCTCCCTGAGGCACGTGAGGCATATATCGAGAATTATCTGAAGGCCACGCGCAATACCGGCCGCTTGATGCTGTTTGCCTGCGACCAGAAAGTCGAGCATCTCAACAAGGATTTCTATGGCGAGGGTATCGACCCGTCCGATCTGGATCCGGAGCATCTGTTCAAAATCGCCGACCAGGGCGTTGTGGGCGTTATGGCTACGCAGCGCGGCTTGGTTGCCCAGTATGCGCTGGACTATCCCGAAATCAACTACCTGGTGAAGATGAACTCGAAGACCAACCTGGTCAAAACCGATCAGGACGATCCGTACTCTCCGCAACTGTACGAGCTGGACGCCGTGCTGGCCATGCGTGAGGCGGGCATCAACATCGTCGGCGTCGGCTACACCATCTACTTGGGTAGCGAATACGAGTCCACGATGATGGCCGAGGCCGGCGAGCTGATTGCCGAGGCCCACGCCAACGGCCTGATTACCGTTCTGTGGATCTATCCGCGTGGCAAAGCGGTTGCCGACGAGAAGTCTGCCGAGACCATTGCAGGCGCTGCTGGCGTGGCATTGTGCCTGGGGTCCGATTTCGTGAAAGTCAATCCGCCGCATCCGAGCGACGACAAGGACCAATTCCAGAACCTGGCCATTGCCTCTGCAGCTGCCGGTCGCACAGGCTTGGTTTGTGCGGGCGGCTCTACCGTCAAGGCGGAGGATTTCCTGGAGCAGCTGTACAACCAGATCCACGTGGGCGGCGCCGATGGCAACGCGACGGGCCGCAATATCCATCAGCGTGGAACCGAAGAGGCAGTGCGCCTGACCAAGGCCATTTCTGCCATCACGCTGCGTGACGCGAGCGTCGATGAGGCGGTTGCCATTTACCGGGGCGAGAAGGACTTCACCCTGTAAGCAGCTTCCGACTGGTCCGCATTGCGGGGTGCCAGTTTCGCTGCGGATGCCGGACAGCATCGAATGCAAGGCCGCATGCCTTCGGGCATGCGGCCTCTTCTTTTATGTAAGTCCGGCTCGATTGGAATCGGTATACGGCAGCGTTTCGTGCGGCCGATTTCTTACGTTACATCGTTCGTTATTTATTTGAAATTAAGTAAACAGATTATGAATATTGTTACGTAATACCACTATCTGGAGATTTGTGATTAGGAACTGTATTATGTGGCTAAATAACCCTCTTATCTGGGGAAACAGCTTCCGATAATGTCGTTAACGTTTCTACACTCGGGGTGAAATCAAGAGAAACGAATCCAACCGAGTGTAGAGGGGTTTGCGATGAACGGTTCGCGTATTTCAGAAAAGGGTACGCTGACGGAGCTCTGCCTTCTTTTTGCTGTAGCGCTTTGCGCTTTCTGCCTTATGTCATGGTCGTCCTGCGATACGGCATATGCCAGCTCGACCCAAACGGTTCATGTCCAAGTTACCTACAAGCAGTCCCAGGCACGTGGGATGCTCTCGAGCATCAATAATTTCCGCACTGGCAACAATGCTTGGTATTGGAACAGCAACAACCGGTCAAAGACCAAGTGCAAGCACCTTCGCAAGCTGAAGTATGACTATAAGCTGGAAAAGGTCGCCATGCTGCGTGCAAAGGAGATCGCCCTCTCCTACAGCCACGTTCGTCCGAACGGTAAGAGCTGCTTCACGGCATACAAAGCGGCTGGTGCGAAATCCTATTCCGCAAAGGGCGAGAACATCGCTTTCGGCCAGACCAGTGCAAAAGAAGTGTTCACTGCTTGGCGTGAAGACAACGAGAACTATGCGGGCCAGGGTCATCGCCGCAACATGTTGGACAGCGACTTCAACGCAGTCGGTATCGCGCATGTGAAATATCAGGGCACGGATTACTGGGTGCAGGAGTTCGGCTACGTCAAGTCCCCGAAGACGAAGAAGACGGCTGCGAAGAACTCCACTTCCGTCCAGAGTGTGAAGGTGCTCAGTCGCAACGTGAAGAAAGTATCGGTGAAGGTCAACACCTCCTCACTGTCGATGGCTAAGGGATCTACCCGCAAGGTTCCGAAAACTACCGTCAAGGCCAAGATCAAGAACTATCGTTCCAGCAAATGGCTGTCCACTTGCACGCTGGTTCCCGACTCGGTGAAGCGGTCCTCCAGCAACAAGCATGTTGCCAAGGTTGCCGGCTCCGTTGTCAAGGGCGTTTCCAATGGCAGCGCGAAGCTGACGATTACGACCAAGTGCAACAAGAAGAAGTACAAGAGCTCCATTCCCGTGAAGGTATCGGGCTCGGTATCGGATGCGACATTCACGCTGTCGAGCACGTCGTATGTCTATGATGGCTCTGCAAAGAAACCGACGATCAAGAAGGCGAAGCTGGGCAGCACGACCCTGACCAAAGGCAAGGATTACGTGGTCGTGGGTTACAAGAACAACGTGAACGCCGGCACGGCATCGATTGTGATCAAGGGCAAGGGTTCCTACACGGGGACGAAGACCATTAACTACACCATCCACCGGGCATCTCTGAATTCGGGAAGCTGGCTGGTCGGCGGTATCTCCAACACCGTGACGCGGAAGTACAACGGCCAGGTCCAGACCGTGTATCCGACAATCTACAATCGCTATAACCGCTCGGTTCGCTTGACGCGGGACAAGGATTTCAAGGTTGACTTCAACGGCAAATCGCCGAAGAACGTCGGTACCTACGTGTACGAGATCAAGGGCATTGGCAACTACTACGGCACTATGAACCTCGGTACGCTGAAGCTGAAAATCGTGAATGCTTAAGCACGCATAGGGGGTTGCCTACCTGGCATGAAGGGGCGCCGATTCTAAAGGATCGGCGCCCCTTTCCATTTGCATACGGGGCCATAATGGAAAGGCCGATGGGGCAGGCGGAGTCAGCCGGTACGCCGGTCGTGCAGGTGGCGCATGGCAAGAACGGGATGGAAGAAGATCATGCGCGGTCCTGACCATCGCATCACCTTACGGATGCGTTCCCTCATGGCAGGCTGGTAGCAGGGATGAGGGCACGAGCTGCAGAAAGTCTTCTCATATTCGCGCGGGCAGGCGCGAATGCGCGCCAAACTGTAATCAATCAGGTCGGCACAGTCGCTGCAGGGAGTCGATCCCCGATGGTGAAAACGGCAATACAGCTCGACCATCGTAGTCAGCACCCGAGCCTCTTTATCGCGCTTTTCTGCAATCGCTCGGTCATCAACGAGGTTGGACATGTGGGGAGCTCGCTTTCTGTTGGCCGGTCTGTTTGCGGAGGCTCTGTCGAACGCCCGAGATGCGACTGCTGCGGGCTGCGGTCGCCAGCATGACGAGAATAGCATGCTGCCCGAAGCCGCCGCCGGGATCTCCGAGGCTTGAAATGCATGCAATACCGTATTGTACGCGATGTGCGCTTCGCTTCCGAATGCCCCCTGAAACCCCCGTTGCACAGGGCATCGGCGGGAAAAATCGCTATCATGAAGGAAACGCAGCAATGCACAGGCCCAACGGGGCACCTCGAGTGCGTTAACCCGCCTGCATCGGCAACGGAAATGCTGCAAGCTATTGTTGCCCGGATGGCGCAATGCAATCCAGAGGGGGGGAGCGGAACATGAATATCGATGATAGTCGGTATGTCGCATCGGGAGACGATATGCGCCCCGACGCCTCCGGCCCGCCAAATGGGTTCGATTTGGATGCAGAAACCATTGACAGGACGGCCGATGCCCTGCGCGCGGCGTATGGCTTCGGTTTCGTGGGCGTTTCGGTGGTGTCCGGTGTCGAATCAAAAGTATTCAGATGGGATTTCGGCAGTGGTAGCCCGACCGGCAACTACCGGATGATTCGCCTCCCTGCAGGAGTCGGTGCCTTGGGAAAAGCCTACGAGCTGGGCTGTTGCCTGATTGCGGAAAACATTGCCGATGACATCCCGGAGACAGAGCGGTTTCAATATCCCATTGTAGCGGTCGAGGCGTTGAAGAGCTTCTTCACGTTCCCGCTGTATCGGGGCGATGATATCGTGCTGGTTTTGATCTGTGCATCTCGCTTCGTTCGCTATTTCGACGATGCGTTTGTGGGGGAGGTTCAGCAAAGGGCCGCCCAGCTGTTCGGTTTGGAGACCTCGCATCGCCCTATCATGCGTATTCATGGCAAGCAGAAGGGCTTTGCCTATGGCGAATTGCCACAGCGCATCCTGAATGCGCAGGAAGATGAGCGAAAACGTATTGCCAGAGAGCTGCATGACGGCCTTTCCCAGGAAGTGCTGGTCGCGCAGATGGGCCTGCGTCAGATGAAGTATCTTCCTAGCGAGCAGTGGCCGGATCAGGTCGAGGTTGTCAGCAGCCAGTTGCGCGATGTCATATCCCACATCGGGGCAATGGCGAAATCATTGCGCCCTGCCAGTCTCGATGAGCTTGGTTTGGCGGTTGCCGCCCGAGAGCTCTGCCGTTCATGCGAATCGGCATTCGGCATCCCCATCGTTTGCTCCATTGAGGACAATCTTGCCATGGATGAGGCCAAAGAGCTGGTGGCGTATCGCGTTCTGCAGGAATCCTTGACGAATGCATGCAAGTATGCCGAGCCGACACGCATCGACGTGATAATGTCTAAGCAGGAGGGCGTGTTCCATCTTGCGGTTTGCGATAACGGAAAGGGGTTCGACACCGAGCGACCCGCTATCAAAGGGGGAGGTCTCGGACTGGAGGGTATGCGCGAACGGGCGTCTCTGATCGGCGCCGATTTTTTACTTACTTCGCAACTGGGGAAAGGCACCTGCGTGACCTTGAATGTGAAGTGCGGCGATGCCCGATGATATCGATTCTCCTGGCAGACGACCATGCCATCGTGCGCAAGGGATTCAAGATGATTCTGGAGCAGCAGCGCGATTTCGCCGTAGTGGGTGAAGCCGCTACGGTTCAAGAGGCAATGGACAAGTCAAGTGCACTGGTGCCAGACGTTCTGGTGACCGATGTTTCTATGGACGCCGAGAAAAGCGGGCTCCTGCTTGTCGAGCGCATCCATCATGCCGGTTTGAGTACGCAAGTTGTGGTGCTGACCATGCACGAGGAACGGGAGTACCTGTATCAAGCACTCGAACTGGGTGCGCTCGGGTATGTTCTGAAGAGCTCGTCCGACGATGAGCTGGTGAAAGCCATTCGCCATGCTGCAGCGGGTGAGTTCTTCGTCTGCGAAAACATGACCGGTGCGCTGGTCAACCGAGCAATTGGCGGAACGCAGGAAACGGGGCTGACGCCACGTGAAACAGAGATCGTCACCCTGTCCGTGAAGGGCCATTCGAACCAGGACATTGCCGATGCCCTTTCCATCTCGCCGAAAACGGTTGAGGGCCAAAAGACCCGCATCATGCAGAAGCTCGGGCTGGCATCGAAGCCGGAGTTATTCGACTACGCGGCTACGCACGGGCTCCTGCATCTCTAGACGGCAAGTGGCTTCTCGTTGCAGGCTAACGGCATCTGAGTTGTAAAGAGCAAGGAGCCTTCCTGCTCTGTGCCGTTTTTCCGGACAGCTCACCGAGAGGAGGGAATCTCCCCTACGGGGATAGGGGGATTCCCCGTTGTGCGCCGTACAATTGCCTCGTATCCTGGACGCAGTTGATTTTTCCGTTTGGAAATCATCTTATTGGGGACAGAGGAGACAGGTATGGCGAAATCCATTACGCGAAGGGGATTCGTGTCCATGGGAGCGGCAGTCGGTGCCGCTGCCGCCTTGGCGGGCACGTCTTCCTTCAACATTCCCGCCGCTCAAGCCCTGCAGGAGTCGACGGCTCCCGAGGGCGAATGGGTGCGTACCACCTGCGCGCCGAACTGCACTGGTTCATGTGGAATGAAGGCATTCGTGCAGGATGGTCAGATCAAGACTATCAAGCAGGCGGCAGACTATCCGTACGAAGGTTACAATCCGCGTGGATGCTTGAAAGGGCTTTCCATTAACACGCTCATCCATGGGCCGGACCGTATGACGGCGCCGATGGTCCGCAACGAGGATACGGGCGAGATGGAGGAGACCGACTGGGAGACCGCGCTTTCCACTGCCGCAGATAAGCTCAATGCGGTAGCGAAGAAATACGGTCCGGAATCCATCGGCGTCATCTGGCAGGTACAGGGTACCGGCCATGTTCAGAAGGGCTCGTTGGTGCGTCTGACCAACATGATGGGCTGGTCGGCTATCGGCGGATACGAGCTCAACGGCGACCTGCCCATGCTCTGGCCCGAGACTTTCGGTTGCCAGAGTGAGGAGTTGGAATCGTATTGTTGGGAGGATTCCCGCTATACGTTGATTTTCGGATCGAACCCCCATGGTCACGCGTCTTCCCGATTCCAAGTTCCTGAACAAATCGCGCGAGAAGGGCGGTAAGGTCGTCTGCTTCGATCCCAACTATTCGGCGACGGCTGAGAAAGCTACCGAATGGGTGCGTTTGAAGCCCGATACCGATGCGGCATTCGTGCTGGGTATGTGCAAATACCTGGTGGACAACAAGCTCTACGATGCCAAGTTCATGAAGAACTACACCGACATGCCGATTCTGATTAATCCGAAGACCGGCAAACGCATCCTTGCCGATGAGGTCGAAGGGCTGACGGCGCCCTCTGGCCTTCCCGAATACCGCGCAAGCTACGTTGCCTACGACGAGGACAGCGACAGTCTGGTTGCTACCAACCCGAACAAAATCGGAAATACGCCGGGCTATGCCTTGACGGGTACTCGGAAGGTAACCCTGAAAAAGGGCGGTACGGTTGAGGCCCGTACGGGCTTCGATCTGCTGTGCGACGAATTGAAGGAATATTCGCCCGAGAAGGCCGCCAAGATCTGCGACGTGTCTGCCGATACCATCGAGCGCATCGCCAAGGAGTGCTCTTCGACAAAGCCGATGCACATCATCGTGGGCGGTTCTGCCATCCAATGGCATCACGGCGATCTGAAGGGCCGCTGCTGTGCCCTGCTGGCCTCGCTTACCGGTAACATCGGCCAGCTCGGCGGCGGTATCTCTACCTACGTCGGCCAATACAAGACCCGCTTCAACACGGCTTCATGGTTCGTTCCGCCACGCGTGAAAAAGAACTCGATGCCGTTCCACTATGCGGTGAACGGCCCCACGAAGACCATGAGCGCCCCATATCCGAAATCAGGGATGAAAGCGCTGGTCGTAGGCTGGGGCAATCCCTTCGAACAGCACAATGTTGCCAACTGGCTTCGTCAGGCCAAGGAATCCGGCGACTTGGAGTGCGTCATCTGCTTCGACTTCCAACATACCAAGACGGTCGATTACAGCGATGTCGCCTTCGCGGCGGCAAGCTGGTATGAGAAAACCGAGTTGGTCATCACCCCTCTGCATCCCTGGGTCCAGATCATGCAGCCGATGGTTGATCCCCCTGGAATCGCCCAGCCGGAGATCTGGATCTGCAAGGAGCTGGCCCGCCACCTGGATCCGTCGCTTGCGGATATGTGGCCTGAATTCGACCAGGACGGAGCAGAAAAGGCTGCCGAGGACGTATTGGCCATGTTGTTGAAGAACGGTGGGCCCACCATCGACCATCTGACCGTGAAGGACTTGAAGAAAGGCCCTGGCAAGCTGAGGCATGCCAACCCCGGCGAGAAGCACATCCCATTCTACGAGCAGATTCATGACGGCGAGCCTTTCCCAACCGTTTCCCGTCCTAATGACCTTGAGGTCACTGCCGGTTTCGTGAAAAGCGGCCGCATCGAGTTCTACAAGGACGAGGACATGTTCCTGAAGATGAAGGAGCAGCTGCCTGTGTACAAGCCCGCCTTCGAGGAAACCGAATGGGCAGCCGATCCCGAAGCGAAAGACAAATATCCGTTCTCATACCTGACGCGCAATAGCGCCTACCGCGTGCATGCAACTTATTCGAACAACCCGATGATGATCGAGTTGCAGGACAGGACGCCGAAGGTCTTCATGAACCCCGATGATGCGGCGGCCAAAGGGCTCGAACAAGGCGATGTGGTCGAGGTGTTCAATAGCCGCGGGCAGATTAACGGTGCGTTGATCTGCGATCCCGGTATGTATCCCGGACAGGTTATCTTCGACCAGGGCTGGTGGAGCCGCTATACCGGCGGCGAGAGCTATAACTCGCTCATTTGGCCGTGGATCAACCCGATTCATGAGATTTACTACGTGTCAAGCGTATGGTCTCCGAATATGGCGTGGAACGAATGCGTCTGCGACGTACGCCTGCTGGAAAAGGGCGCGGCGAAGGATAAGGTGACATCATGAGATATGGAATGGTTGTAGACCTGAATCGGTGCATCGGCTGCCGGACGTGTGCCGTAGTCTGCAAAACCCACAATGCCGAACCGGAAGGAATCTGGTGGAACCGCGTATTCGCCTCCGGTTCTCCCAGCTACGGTACCTCGGTGATTGTCGATGGCCAGCCGCGAATGGAATTCCTGCCAGTGAGCTGCCAGCATTGTGAGGATGCTCCCTGCGAAACCGCATGTCCCACAAAGGCTACCTATACCGACGAGGAAACGGGGACGGTGCTGATCGATTATGAGCGCTGCATCGGTTGCCGGTTCTGCATGAGTGCCTGCCCCTATGGTGTACGCCAGTTCAACTGGAGCAAGCCCAAGTATCCCGAAGCAACCGACGGGGGCGAATACCACTATGGGTATCCGCAGGAATACCGTTCAGACGGCCATCTGGTCTATACCCCGACCCGCCCCGAGGGAGTGGTGGAGAAGTGCACGTTCTGTGCGCAATACACAAGCCAGGGGATCGAGCCTGCCTGTTGCAGTGCTTGCCCGGCAAACGCGCGTATCTTCGGTGATTTGGACGACCCAGATTCCGAGATTTCGAAGTATCTCAAGGACCACGAGACGTTTACGCTCGGGCAGGAATACAACACGCATCCGCGCGTGTTCTATGTCCCCTCGAAGCACGGCACGGAAGGAGCATAGGAATGGGTGCTCAAACGGCGCGCTCCGATAAAACGAAGCGCAACCTGCTTATTGCGGGCATTGCCTGCCTGGTTGTGGGCTTTGTCGCCTGGGCGATGATCCTCACTCAAGGCATGCTGGGAAACACCGGCTTGAATAACGGCTTCGTTTGGGGCTTGTTCATCGGCGTCTTCGCCTTCTTTGTCGGCTTTGGCGCCGGCTCCCAGCTGGTGTATTCGTATATCGTCCTGTCCGGCCGCAAGGAGCTGGCTCCGCTGGCGAAGGCGGCCATCGCCTTGACGCTGGGTTGCGGAGCCGCAGCGGGCGTTGCCATCATGATCGACCTTGGCAATCTCGGGCATATCATGGCTATGCTCATTGGAACCAACATGGCTTCGCCTTTGGCCTGGGATATGTATGCGCTTTCCGCATTTCTGCTGGTTGCCCTCCTGGAGTACATCTCCATCGTTGCCGACTGGGGTGCGACCAAAGTGCTGGCAGGCATCGGCGTGGTGACTGCTATAGCCCTGCAGATTATCGAAGGGCTGTTGTTCTCGCTGCAATCTGCTCATGCTTGGTGGGCGACGCCTATCATGCCAATCGATTTTCTGATGGTGGCATTCGTGTCCGGCTTCGCGTTGATCCTGCTGGTTGCTTGGGCGAAAGGCGTTGACGAGGCATTGCCGCGCTTGGGGAAGCTGCTGGCAGTATTCATTGCGATACACCTGGTGCTGGCGCTTTGCGAATTCGGCATGCTCTTCATTGAAGGTACGGCCGCAGCGGGTGCAATCCTGCAGGTACTCGGCTCCCTGTGGTGGCTTTACGGTGCCGAGCTGGTGCTGCCGTTGGTTGCAGCTATCTTGCTCTTCAGGGCAGGGAAGGACGTCACGCGCAAGACCGCGATCATCGCTTCCGCAATCACCATCGTGGGCCTGTTCGCACATCGCCTGATGCTGCTGTTCCCCGCGTATAATACCCCGTCGCTGTGGACAGGCATCTCCAATATGGATTCCGCCACATGGGGCTATCCGATTTCAACAGGCATGTATGCAAACGGCGGCAATACCTTTGCCGTCACAGCGGGCTATGTTCCGGCTCCCATGGAATGGCTCGGTATCCTGTTGCCTCTGGGATGTGCGCTGATGATATTCGTCATTCTCTGGGCGATTGCCGACAAGGTGGCGGAGAAGAAAGGGCAGGCGAGCGAAATTGCCAACTAGCTGCGCTATCTGTGTAAGTTAGAGAAGGGGCCGGCAGTCGATGGTTGCCGGCCCCTGCGCTATGCCGGTCAGGCGTGCGCGGCTCTTCCTTCGCTGACTGCCGATCGAGGCGACCTCGCGTTCATGGCACGGTATACCGGTTCCACGGTGCAGTCGATCAGGTTGCGCAGTGATACCTGGTGGGTGACGGAGATTGCGTGGAACATGCAGATGTCTGCGCAAAGATTGCAGCCCACGCAGTCTGTTGCCATGAAGTCGAGTCCTTTTCCAGCCTCGTCATCTGCCCGGTACAGAGCGCCGGTAGGGCAGAAAACCGCGCACATTTCGCAGCCCGTGCATAACTCGGCGTCAATGGAAACGTGGCCCCACAGCCGCAGATCGGTGATGCCTTCACGCGGTTTTCCAAGGGTATCCAGGTAGGAGAGCAACCGGTCGTTGCATGCCTTGCTTCGCTGTACCATGGTGCCGCCCACGGGGATGCGCAGCTTGTCAATCAGGCTCTCTTCCGTTTCCTGCTCTTGCTGCAATGGGATGGGGGAAGATTCCAAGGCCGCATCATATGCGAGCATCTTGGCATCGTCTTTCATTTGGCTGAAGAATCCACGGCGCGAATAGCCGTCCTCGTCTGTGCCGCCTCCGCTATCCGGCGCCGTTGCAGTTTGATCGCTTTCTGGAATATCGGCGGTGAATCCGGCGATTTGGGGATTCCCGAATTCCTGAAGCAAGGTGTTGGCGGTTTCGGATGCCTGCTGGGCAATGGTGTGGCCAATGCGTTCCCGACATGATGTACAGGGACCATCCACCAACAGGACTTGTTGCGCACCCGCAACACCGAGGCCGACGAGAACCGACTCGTCCAATCTCCCGATGCAGTGCACTTTGACAGTGCCGGAGGGTTCTGCAGATCGGCCTTTGCCCTTGGTGGCAGGCAGTGCCTTGGGGCATGCGAAAACCACCGTCCCGTTTTCCGAATGCTTCAGCACCTCGATTGCCTCTTTGAGCACTTCATGGGAACTCGGAGCAATGGGCTCCAAAGCTCCTGTGGGGCAAACTGTTGCGCAGCACCCGCACCCATCGCAGAGTGCGGGCTCAATATCAAGCCCACCACCGCCTGGATGCAGCGTAATGGCTTGCTGGGCGCAGGCATTAATGCAGGCATCGCAGCTCGCCATACGATGACGGATACGCACGCACTGCTCGGGAGTCACGGCAAGTGAGACCTCGTAGAAATGCTGGAGCATGCGCTCCATCGTGGAGATGTAGGTCATGGGGCTGGTTACTTCTTCATGTTGGTTTTTTCAGATCGAAACCATCCAGATTGTCAGCAAGAGCGTGCTCGGCGAATTCCTTCACCTCTGCATTGACGCGGTTGTAAACGGCAAGCAGGCTCTTCCCCTGATCGGTAAGCCGGCTACCGCGTGGTACATTGCTCTCAATCAACGGCACGCCGAATCGTTCCTCCGAATGTTTTACCAGATTCCAGGCTTTGCTGTAAGACATGTCCAGGTCCTTAGCGGCCTTATTGATAGATCCATAGTTCTGGATGCCGCGTAATAGCAGGAAGAAGCCGTGTCCGAAAACCGCGAAGCCATCATCGCTGTCGTCGCTGTAGGTAAGAAAAACCTTTGCCATCACGCCTAAGTTATCGAAGGATCCCATGCTTGGTCATCCTTTCTCTGTTAAACCCCAATTACGCTCTGGTTGTACATTAACTATCGTACAACCAGAGGGAAACCGCTGTGCCTATCGTTGCTAAACCTACATAATGCTGTAATTTATCGGTCAAATCCTATCAAAGTATGCAGGAGGTGAGGAGACAGTATCTTCGGCAGACCACAGCTATAATCGGGCTGTCATGCATTCAAGCAAGGAGAAAGCTGTGCAACGGTTTCCCAGTATCGACGAATGGTTGTCAGAGGCGAAGCGCTCCGAAAGCGCGGACCGAGCGGGTATGTACCTGATCCATAACGGCGTGGTTCGGAAGAGCCCCCGTGCACAGGTGCGCCAAGGAGTCAACGATGGTACCCAGGTGGTCGGCATGCATTTCGATTACGATGAGGAGAAGGTTGCCGAAGCCGTCGAGAAGGCAAAACAACTTGAAGGCGTATTCTATGTGCGTGTTTGGCTGAATCGTGGTGACTTGGCGGTCGGGGATCCCATCATGCTGGTGCTCATCGGCGCCGACATCCGCCCCCATGGCATCGATTCCCTGGAAAGGCTTGTCGGAGAGATCAAGTCGAACTGCGTGATCGAAAACGAACAGCTGGTTTAACTCCACGGCATCAGTGGCCGCCGCCTGCCGACATGCGAACAGCATGCGGTAGCTGTTCATGGATGGCGGCCCAATTCTCACGAACCGCTTTCTCGCTTCCGGGAAAATTCACTACCAGCGTGGTGCCTCGCTGCATGCATACTGCGCGCGAGAGCATGGCGCGTTTGGTGATGGCGAGCGAATAAGCCCGCATGGCCTCGGCGATTCCCGGCACATTTCGGTCGCATACATCGGCAGTGGCTTCGGGCGTCACGTCGCGCGGTGACAGTCCGGTACCGCCGCAGGTGATGACTATATCAACGCCGGTATCGCAGGCTGCGACGATTGCCGCAGAAATCGTCGCACGGTTGTCCTTGCAGATTTCATAGCGGGAAAGCCTGCCGCCGTCGGCGGCGATAAGCTGTGCCAGCGCTGCACCTGCGGTATCCTCTTCTTTCGTGCGCGTGTCGCTGGCGGTAATCAGGGCGAACGTCAGGGGGGCGGATGCTTCCTTGTTGGAGTGTTGCTTGGATGCTGCCGAATCAGTCATTTCCCTCTCCTCCTCGGACCCACAGTCCGGTCTTGCCGCCTTCCTTGCGTAGCAGGCGTACCGGCCCGATTTCCATGCCGCGATCAACGGCCTTGCACATGTCGTATACCGTCAAGCAGGCGATGCTCGCCGCTGTCAGCGCTTCCATCTCAATGCCCGTTTTGCCGGTAACGGCGGTCTCGGCGATTACATGGATACCGCAGCGGCCCTGTCCGCTGTCGTCGGGACGCACGGGTTCCAGATCAACGGACGCATGCGTCATGGGAAGCGGATGGCACAGCGGAATGATGCTGCTGGTCTGCTTGGCTCCCATGATGCCGGCGATACGCGCGACGGCCAGCACATCGCCTTTCGGCGCCCGTCCCTCAACAATCATGTCGAGGGTCGAGGAATCCATGGAGATAAATCCTTCAGCACGCGCGATGCGCTTGGTGTCGGCCTTGGCGCTGACGTCGACCATGCGGGCATGGCCTTCCGCATCCAAGTGGGAGAGCTTTTCTTCAGGGGCGGCGGATAGGTCGCCGGGGGATGGTGTTGCCATCGCTAGCCTCCAATCTGGGCCATGGAGCGGTAGGTGCCTACCCTCCAGTGATGCGCGTCGGGTTTGTTGGCAAGGGCGGTTTCGAATGCCGCACGGACATCATCGTCTGTGCCGCCGCGCAGCGCGGTAAGGACATCGTACTCCCGGTCGCTGAACAGGCACGGACGGATTTTGCCGTCAGCGGTTACCCGCAGGCGGTTGCAGTTCCCGCAGAAATGTTGGGAAAGCGCCGAGATGAATCCAACGGTGCCCTGTGCTCCCGGGAACCGATAAGTGCGGGCAGGACCCCAGGTCAATGGCGCGTGCCCGTCGTCGGGCGCGACGGGCTCGAGTGCCGGGAGCCCCTGTGAGGCGGCCAGCCGGTTGATGGTTTCCAGCAATTCGGCGCTCGGAACGCTGTCGTCGGCGGTCCATCCGTGTTCTTCGATGCCGGCAGGATGCCCAACCGGCATGTATTCGATGAAGCGCACATGCAGCGGGCGGTCAATCGACATCTGGGCGAAGCGCAGGATGTCTTGATGGAGCTGCCGGACTACCACGCAGTTGATCTTCACCGGATTAAGGCCTGCTTCCAGGGCGGCATCGATGCCCGCAAGCGTATCTTCCAAGCTGTCGCGGCGGGTGATTTGCTTGAACTGCTCGGGATCAAGCGAATCGATGGAGATGTTCACGCGCGAAAGCCCCTTTGAGGCAAGTGAGGCCGCCTGGGGTGCCAGAAGGGAGCCGTTGGTTGTCATGGCCACGGCATCGACGCCATCCATATGTGCCAAGGATTCCACCAGGTTGTCGATGCCGAGGCGAACGAGCGGTTCGCCGCCGGTCAGACGTATGTGCGAGAACCCAAGGGCAGTTGCCACATGCACCAGCCGTTCGATTTCTTCGAAGGTCATCATCTGGTCGTGCGGCTTCAGCTTGATGCCTTCAGGCGGCATGCAATAGACGCAGCGGAAGTTGCAGCGCTCTGTCACCGAGATGCGCAGGTAGTCGGTGGTGCGTCCAAAGCGGTCGATGCTCATGACAGGCGGATCTTTCTGGGTTTGCGGTGCCGGTTTTCCTCGATTATCCCCAATCTTCCGTCCGATGCAAGCTTGCGCACGTATGGCGGTTCCGCAGGAACGAAGTGGCCGAAGCGCGGCACCGGGGTGAACGCTTGGGCATGACGCACGAACGCCGGTACGGCACCAAGCGAACAGACGCGCGAAAAATCACGGTAATCTATTATATTCATTTGCATATAATACGGAAACGGATATAGAATCAATAGCGATGAGGCACAGCCCCATTCCGAATCTGCCTGCATTGGGCAGAACAGGGCACGGGCTTGAGAAGGTCATACGATTGCAGCTGTTGGCTGCGTCCCTTTCGTCAATGGATGCGGTCGAAGCATCGACGGGCGCGCACCCCACTGTCTCCCCGCGCATACCGTGATTCACTTCCGATCGTTTCCATGTTTGCTTGGTCCTGCCAAGCTCCTCATCGGCGGTCGCCCGTAGGGATTAATCCCCTCCCCTTTCGGCGACCGCCCCTATTGTCTCTGACGGCCAGCCTGCAAGCAGTCGAGCGCGGGTGGCCAATGCGCTCTGCGCTATGATGACGGTGTGCTTGGATGACGCAAGCACATCGATATGCCGACTGCCGATGCCGATCTGGCCCGGTGCCGGTCCGGCCAGAGAGAAGGTTCCATGCCAGACCGCTCCTTCAATTCGCCATCCGTGCCCGCTATCGCTTTCGTGGGGGTTAGCGGTTCGGGCAAGACCACGCTTGCCGAGAAGGTGATCGAACGTTTGACGGCCAAGGGATACCGTGTGGGTGCCGTGAAGCATCACGGCCATCGCGGGTTCGATATCGATATCGAAGGTAAGGATTCCTGGCGCATGACCCAGGCGGGAGCGCAGCACACAGTGCTCGTGTCGCCTGATCGGATCGCAGCCTACCGCTCGCTTCCCGAAGGTGAAGAGCCGCCGATCGAAGCGGTTGTCCAGACCATGCATGATGTCGATGTGGTGGTGGTCGAAGGCTACAAGCATTCGGGCATCCCGTCCATCGAGCTCCACCGCGCGGCGAACTGCCGCCAGGGTGATCCGTCTCCGCTGCTGAATCCCGGCCGGGCGATTGCCGTGGTCACCGACATCCCGTCGCTTCAGGCCGATGCGGACAAACGCGGGTTGCCGGTGTTTGCTTTCGACGATGTGGAAGGCGTTGTGACCTTTATCGAAGAGCGGGTGATCCGATGAGCGTTCCTGCACCGACGTCGCCGTTGCCGGGGCTTTCCCTGGTGGTCCAGGCGGGTGGCGAATCCAAACGGATGGGGCAGGATAAGGCTCGGGTTCCGTTCTTGGGCGAACCGATGGTGTTGCGTGCCGTCCGGCGACTTGCGCCACTTGCGGAAGAAGTGGTGGTGACCACGAATCATCCCGAGGACCTGGTGTTTCTTTGCGAAGAGGTGCCGGACATTCGTCTGGTGCGAGATGTAGCCGACACGCGGGGAGCCGTCTTTGGCATGTTGACGGCATTTCGCGCGGCCCACATGCCGTATGTCGCCCTGGTCGCCTGCGACATGGTGTTTCCGAGCGCGCCGCTGATGCAGCGGGAGTACGAATTGGTTGCCGGTGGTAACGCATACGACGCTGCGGTTCCGCATCACGAAGGCTACTGGGAGCCGTTTCACGCGGTATATCGGCGCGAGGTCTGCCTGGCCGCGGTGGAGGCCCAGATTGCGACGAATCCGACCCGTGCGCGCGCTTGGCTTTCCGACGTGCGATGCCGCACCTTGTCCGAGGAAGAGATTCGCGCTTGCGACCCCTCTGGGCGGACATTTGCAAACGCCAACGACCCCGAAGAATTGCACCGGTTGGAGGCCATCGCTGCCGCCGAATAGGCGGGATGGCAGCAGCAGTAGCAAACGCGCGCCTCATTCTGCCGCCCATCTCTCCCTTATTCAAAAGATAACTATGTTATCTGTGGTTCAATTCGGCGTATACGATTCAACGACTCCACCAGCATCGAAGTGCACAAGCAGACGATTACTGATCAGAGGACGGTCCCAATTATTTCTCTGACGCGGGCGTCGTGCTGCCCGGCCATATCAAGATCACCAAGGCCTGGAACGACAACAACCAGGACGGTTCTCGGCCCTTTCGCACAGCGGCTTTAATCGAATATATCGGGAGAAAAGGGCGCTGACGTGGGTCAGGTCCGATGCAAGCCCGCCGCGCCGTTCATTATTCGCAAACGAAGAGCTTGATGCCCTGTTACAACCCTGAAGCTGAATGTCGGCGTTGACGTGCAAGAGGTTATGGGATTGCCTCAAATGACGCTCTGAACAGGCGCTACATCACTATTCGATGCCTTGAAAAAATAACAGCAATAAATAAGATTGTTATCACATAGCATAGTTGCCTTATTAGAGCAATAAATAAGATTGTTACTACATAACATAATTATCTTACTATAATAATTACATTATTAAATAACATAACGGGATTAAGGGGAGTTACCCATGACAGCGGCACAGGAAAAAAATCACGTGCCTTCGCGGATGGCAGCGTTCGTTGGAACGTGCCTCTTCGCATTCGTAGTTTTCGTTGCGGGCAATATGTTCACCGTAACCCAAGCATGGGCAGAGGACGTTTCAAGCACGTACGTGACGAGCATCACTGCAGATAGGACTACCGCCAACGACTGGGGCAAAGTGACGTACACGATGAACTATAGCGCCGAGGACAAGGACGACATCAAGTCTGGTGACGTCATCTCCGTAACGTGGCCTACCAGTGGCGACGCCTATTTCGATGTCGAATCCGATACGACGCTCGACATCGTCCTCACCAACAAGACCGTCACGGATCCCAATGACCCCCACGACGCCAACAACCACCCGATTGTCGGTAAGGTCAACATCACGGACAGCGGTGTGACCGCAACGTTCGACCAGTACGTCGAAAAATACTACAACGTGACGGGCACCGTCACCTTTACCGTACGGGCGCGCAACACGACAACGACTAACCAGGATGTAACGGTCACCTCTGGGGACCAGACCTCGACGGTCACGGTCAAGCCGAACAACGGGTCGGGGGTCATCGGCTTTGCCGGCAAGTACGCGAGCTGGGTTGCCAATGATGAGGAGACCAATCAGGATTACGACCACGTCTACTGGACCGTCCGCGTGAATCAGAACTTTGCCTCGAACAACACGGGCACCGTCACCATTGTTGACGATTTGAACAACATACAAGGAGGAGGCGTAAGCCAGACGTTTGACAGCCTCACGGCAGTCAATGTCTATTATCTCGACGAGAACGGTGACAGTCATTGGGGCACCGGCGAGTCTGGGGATTCCGCCGTTAGAGACTGGATTACAAATACGATGGGCGGCACAGTCTCGACGACTGGCAACGTGGTTAGGATTACGATTCCGGCTTCTAGCCTCAATTCCTATCCCGGGAGCGCGACAAACGTCCATGGCAAGCCCGTCTGCGTGTTCTTCCAGTTCAGGACCAACCTCTCATCTCATAATGTGAACGAGTGGGCGCTCAACGATGCCTTGGTGACGCACCAGGACACCACGATGACCGAGCCCAAGGCAGATACCGCCCACACCTCGATCCAGGTTCCCAACAATTCCTCCACCGCCACCGGCGTTACGCCCGGAACCCTCCAGATCACCAAGACCGTCGGCGACTCGCACACCGCTCTCAGCGGCGTCTCATTCAAGGTCTACAAGCTGGATGATGACGGGAACACCGTCAGCGGCTGGTACAACGGCGCTGACTACGCCACCATCACCACCGGCGACGGCGGCGTCGGTAAGATTACCGGTCTCAGGGACGGCAAGTACCGCGTCGTCGAGGACGACGGACCCAGCTGGGTGGTCATCGATAAGGACACCGAGCACGACGTGACACTCACGACCACCGCCGGTGCCAATCTCGACGTGAACGACCAGGTTAAGACCACGTCCGTTACCGCCAATAAGGCATGGACCGGCGATGCTACGGGCGACACGCACCCGACCATCTACTTCCAGCTGTATCGATACACGGGTAGTGACGCCTCTACGGCAACGGCCGTTGAGAACAGCATCAAGTCGCTGCCGAATGGTACAACCAGCGTGACATGGAAGAACATGCCGGTTGCCGATGACAACGGCAATACCTACCACTACGTCTTCAAGGAAGTCGACGCCGACGGCAACGTGACGGTGCCTACGGGCTACACCTCCGACCAGCCCGCGAACGGCGCGGCCGATGGCAAGACCATCACCAACACGCGCAAGACCACCAAAGTCCAGATCACCAAGACCTGGAGCGACGCGGACAACCAGGACGGCATCCGCCCGAGTGCCGATGAGTTCGCCAGCATGGTGCACCTGTATAAGACGGTGAACGGCCAGACCTCCGAGGTGGAGGGCGCCACTGCGACGGTCACGGCCGATGGCGACAATGCTTACACGGTGAAGTACACCGGACTGCCCGAGACCGAGGCCAACGGCGACGCCATCACCTACACGGTGAAGGAGGACGTGCCGGACGGCTATGCCTCCGACCAGGGCGACAACGGCGTCGAGAACGGCGGCACGCTGACGAACACCCACGTTCCCGGAACGACTTCCATCGTCATCACCAAGAAGTGGGATGATGCGGACAACCAGGACGGAATCCGGCCGAGCGCTGATGACTTCGCCGGCATGGTCCATCTTTACCAGACCGTGGGCGACCAGACCTCCGAACTGACCACAGCAACACCAGAGATCACTGACAACGGCGACGGCACGTACACGGTGTCCTACGCGAACCTGCCCCAGAAGGAGAACGGTGCGGACATCGCGTATACGATCACCGAGGACCTGGTGTCCGGCTATGCTTCCGACCAGCCCGAGGGCGGCGTTGAGGACGGCGGCACTGTGACCAACACGCACGAGGTCGACAAGGTATCGGTCACCATCACCAAGAAGTGGAAGGACGGCAACGACAAGGACAAGCTGCGCCCGTCCGCTGATGAGTTCGCCAGCTGGGTGACCCTCGTTGGCAACGGCGAGGACATCGACGTGACCCCAGAGGTTACCGACAACGGAGATGGCACCTACACCGTCACTTACAGCGATCTGCCGAAGAACGCCAACGGCGAGGAGATTGCCTACACCGTGCGCGAGGACCTGCCCGACGGCTCCGGCTACAAGGCTAGCGATGACGAGGTTGCAAACGGAGGCACTATCACCAACAGGCACACGCCGAAGGATGTGCAGCCCGCTAACGACAAGCCCAAACCTTCCAAGAAGGACGCTGACAGCAACTCAGACACGACCTCGGTGACCAAGGTCACGGACACCGATACGATGCCGCAGACCGGCGACTCCGCCGATCTGGCGCTCGGATTCGGCGTGGCGGCCCTGGCAGGGGCCGGCGCCCTGGTCGCAGCCCGCAGGCGCCGCGAGAACTAAGCGTTCCCGCTCGCGTGTCTAAGACGCAGTAAGCAAGCCCCCTATCATCCGTAATCGGCAGTTAGGGGGCTTTCGTGTTCGGGAACGCTTGGCAACGACGCATGACGAAAAACGGCCGACGGCTCTTTAGGCTGTCGACCGTTTCGTTGCTACAGCTTGATGAGGTAGGCGGATATCGGAATCGTGATTCGCAAGAGATTCCACGCAGTCCGCATCCGTGCTCTGCATGCCAGCGACCGGGCGCTGACCGCGCGCGGCTCCCAAGCCCTGGGGCGCTACTTCGCCCGCCTCTTCCTGAAGAGCTCGGCGAACACGCCATACAGGATGCCTGCAATCGGCCAGATGATCCAGGTGGTATCCCACTGGTTGCTCAAGAAGCTCCACAGCAGGTATACCGCCAAGACGATGGCCCAGTAGTAGCCTGCAAATGACGAGCGCTCCTGCTTGGCGTCGCGGGTATAGTCCCCTTGTTCCAGCAGAACGTCGAAGCCATCGTTGATCATGCAGGTGCGGACAATCAGGAACACGCCGACGGCGACTATCGCCAACAGGATTCCGACGCCGAGCGTGTTCGTCATCGCCTCCCCGGTGTCCCCCGAGAAGCTGATGATGCCCAGCATGGGGACAACGGCCAGGATGCACAGGACGATGCCGATGGCCAGCTCGCGTGCATGGCGGGTGCGGTAGCGCTCCTTGCGCTCCGTTACCATGCCCTCGACGCCGTATGCTGTGTCCAGGTTTTCCTTTTCAAGGTATGCGAAGCGGTCGGACCGGGTGCCGAAATGCACGAAGATGCCGACGGCAATGGCGATAAGTACCAACAGGCAGATGGCGCCGAGGATACCAGCCTCGTCGGTACCCATGAGGATGCTGCGGGATTCGGCCAGCCCGGTCAGGATGATGGTCGCGATGGGGGAAAGGATGCACAGCATCACGCCCAACGCGGTCCAGGTAGCGCTCTTAGCGGCATGCTCCAAATAGGAATTGGCTTCTTCCAGAGAAACCTGGGTGAGCGGTTCACCTTCGTCATCTACCGCGCGGTCCGCTGGCGACTGCGCGGGTGCGGTGGGCTGTTCGAGTTCGTCGCGCAGCAGATAGTCGGTGGATACGTCGAACACCTTGGCCAGCTTCAGGAGCTTCTTCATGTCCGGGACCGATTGCCCGCTTTCCCATTTCGAGATGGCCTGCCGGCTGACGCCGATCTTGTTTGCCAGCTGTTCCTGGGACCAGCCCTCCTTCTTTCGCAGCTGCATGATTTTGTCTGCCATGATCATGGTGCTGCACCCCTCTCCCTATCTGGTACGCATCAGCGGACGCCAGCGGGGCGCCTGCCTGCTTTCCGTTTGGCTGTCTTAACTATAGGGGGTGAAGCGGTTGCAGCCCACCATCTTGGCCTGGCAATGCGGCAACTGTTGGTTGCATCTTACAAAAAAGCCGCACGCGACGTACACAGACCTGCTCTTTGCGCGCGCCTTGTGTCGTCTACCAGATAGGTTTCTTTCCGTCGGGAAGCTTCTCGGGCTTGGCGGGAAGCTTTGCGTATATCCAGCAACCGCGGAGGGCGAAGCACAGCGTGACGATGCCGACCACGTAGTACCATGGGTTGTTGGCTACGGAGAAGTATTGCGGCGCGATGAGCGCCCACATGTTGTTCGGGTTGAACGACATGATGGCTACCAGCACCAGCACGATGTTAAGCTGCCAGCAGGCGCCGATGCGGGTCTTGCGCTGCTCCCAGTACAGGCCGGGGGCGCAGCAGATGATTACCTGCGTGAAGATCCAGAACTTGAACATGGTCTCGTCGTGCAGTTCCACGCGCAGCAGGTTCAGCGACACGAAGAACACCAGCACTTGCAGCGCGCACACGAGCACCGCATGTCCCATGGAGGTGTCCTTGTCCCAGATTTCCGCCCGCTCGTAGGTTACGGCGCGGTACAGGCAGTACAGCTCGAATCCCACCCAGACGATCTCACCGATGATGCCCAGCAGGAAGAACCAGAAATGGTCGTAGTTGATCCACTCCACAGCGAACACCCAGATGCCCATGAAGTCGGCAGCGCAGTAGAACGTATGCATCCACAGCGGATAAGGACCGCTTTTTTCGCGGTCTACCAGCAAAAACGAATAGATGTACACCATAAAGCCAAGTGCGAACGTGATCAGCAGCGTGGTCAGCGTCACGGCAAAGCCGGGCGCGCCGGGCGTCAGGGCATCGACGAAGTTCTGCGGTACGACGTCGATGGCTGGATAGGTGCCGAACATTCCTTGGAGAATATCCATACGCGCTTCCCTTCAATACATGCGTTGCAGTGTTCGGCCTGCCGGCAGCAATGCCGGCAGGCCTTCGAACGTCTTAGTGCGCAGGAGCGCTACTCTTGCAGTGCTTGGTTTTGCGCGCTGCCCTGAGGCAGGCTTTCGGGCTTCAGGGTCCAGGCAAGGTAGATGGCGCGGATAGCGCATACGATGCACAGCGCGCCCACGGCGAAGAACAGCGGATTGTTGTCTAGCGGGTTCACGATGGTGGCGAAGAATCCGATGCCGCGCGGGGCGAACGTGAAGCAGGTGCCCAGGAGCGTGAACACGGCCAGGAACTTCATGCCGGGCTGGTAATGGCCGATCTCGTTGAAGCGGCGCTGGGTCATCAGTGCCAGGATGGCGTTGGTGGACATCATCAGGAACAGGCACATGGGGTCGCCGACGGTCACGCGGATGGCCTGGAACAGCAGCACGCCGATGGCGTAGTCAATCAGGCCGCGCTTCCATGCATAGGCCTTGCTGACGGGTTTGCCGCCGGTGAAGCGCCCGAAGACTTCCTGGCGCTCGTTCTTCACGGTTTGGTACAGCGAGAATATCTCGATGCCGACGAACATCATGCAGCCAATGCACAGCACCTCGAACAACCACCAGCCGATTTCGAAGAACCACATGTTGAAGCAGATGAACGCGAAGGTGAAGTCATGCCCGAAATACCAGGCGTGCATCCACAGGTAGAACGGGCACTGCTTGTTCTTCACCTGCATCCACATGCTGGCACCGTACTGTAGGAATCCGAATCCGTACGTGATGAAGGCCATGATGACGACTGCAGTGGGGTCGTTCCATACGTTGGCCATTCCCTCGGCAACTGTGTACATGCCTATCCCTTCCCCTTCGAGGCTGTTTCCAATATAAACCTATTCGCGTATAGTAAACGGCAGCAAGGTGCCTGTCAAGATGGTGTAACATGCGGAGGGATGATCGGGGGATCATTGCCGCCAGGAGGGGAATTATGGGACGACCACGTAACTATAAATTGAAGGAACGAATTGCCAAAGCCGCTTGCGCCCTGTTCCGGGAACAGGGTTACGATGACACATCATATGCCGACATTGCACAGGCATGCGGGATAAGAAAGAACCTGGTTCAGTACCACTATCCGCGCAAGGAGCTGTTCGCCATCGCGTTCATGGAGCGCGTGCTGGCCGAAGCCCAGGCGGCGCTGGGGTATAGCAACGAAGACCTACGGGACGATTTCGGCGCCATCTACCGGGTGGGCGTGTGCTATTTCGAGTACCTGCTGCGCGAAGGCGGGTACCGCACCTTCTTGCAGGATGTGATACGCAACCGTGATTTGACCGAGCGCATACTGGCATTCAATATCCAGTGGGCGCTGGAACGTTCCAATGTCGATGCGTCGCACGGCGACCCGGAAGGCGACATGGTACGCAGCGTGGTGGCCAGCATGGGCGGTTTCTACGAGCTGCTATATTACTGCTTGAAGAACGGCTACGCCTTCGATGTGGTGGCGGGCCTGAGCGTGGTCATGCGCACTTTCGTATCGTCGCTGGGCGTTTCCGATGCGAAGACGCTCCAGGCGGTGGCGCCCGAAAGCATCGATGCGCAGGCGACGGATCGAGCAGTGCAGTCGATGGCGAAGGCGCTTGATGCATAGGGCCATGGGCGCACCGAGGATGTTTCTCTTTATGCGGGTTGACTGTGACTTTTCAGCGCCTCGGAGCGGACTATTATGCGCTCGTCATTCCCATCGCATGCCAATTGCGAAAACATCATTGCCAAGCGCCGGAAGGATATAGGGTTTTCTGATTGAAAAACTGTCCGAAGAGATTTTGACGGCCGGAGTCATGTATATGAATACCGTTTACAACTACCACCATCATTAGCAAGATTTTGCCAATGAGTTCATTGTGCTTGTAGGGTTAGGGCGCGAAACGACAAGTTCGGGTGCTGGACTGCGCCGTTAGACATTGTTTATGCTTCGCGGTTTACTAACCAGCCTTGCAATCTCGTCGAGGTCGTGGGCAATGCCGGGAAAGGGCTGGCCTAGGTTGAGAGTCCACAGATGGAAGCGATGGCCGAGTTCATCCCAACTGTCGCGGTGGGCGATATCGTGCTCGGTTAGTGCATAGAGCAGCATTCCAGATACTTCGATATCCTGGTTCGAAAAAGCCTCGTGCATTACATAGCTCTGAATCTGGTTGAGATTGTCGCGGTTCATGATTTCGTGATTGAAATGCAGGCCGAGGATTCTCCCGTAGCATTTGGTGTCGATAATTAGTGTACGACCAGGCATTTCCAACGTGACGTCGGTGCACAACTGCGGCAAGAAGGACGGCGCATCGTTGCTGACTCCGCGGTCGATTTCTTTTGCGGACGCCTTGAGTTCGTGGTGCTCACGCTTGAAGTACTCCAGGACGAATTTTTCATAGAGTGCATGCAGCTGCTGGGAGTCGGAGAAGCTTGCCAGCTTAGCAGATCCCTGGTCGGTGCTCAAAATCAGTGAGTTAATCACCATATAGCACACGTTCATCAGAATCTGATAGCTGCTGTTGTTGCGGTGATAGCTCAGGCGACTCCATTCGATGCGGTGCGGGTTCAGCTCACTTACGTCGTGCATCAGGATCAGGCAGCGCTTAAGGTCGCGACGACGCAGATGGTTCACGTCCGGGTGGCGCAACAGAATCATTGCACTGGTTTTTAGGATACGGTTCTTGTAAGTGTTCGGACCGAACTCGTCGAACTGACAGGATACCTCGGCGCGCTGCTGGATTGCCAGGCGCGCAGTACCCCTCATGTCTACTCTGCCCTTAATGCCATGTAGGTGGTCGTCCGTTTCCATATATTCCTTCTCGATGCCGCGCTTAAGCTGCAACGAAATGCCGATGGACAGGATAGCTGCCATCAGATCGGCAATGTTGTCGAAGTTCTCGGTTTTCAAGCGTGCGAAACTTTCGATGTCCAGCGCCTTGAAGGCGTAGGCCATCATGTAGTAGATATTGCGGACGATTATGCTGTCTTCGGCAACAGTCACTTGAGCGCGTCCTCGATGAGCGACGTTTCCTTGGTAGCCTTGTCCGGGTCGTCGAACCAATACTCTTCGATGAGAGGCACCAACTCGAACTCAACGATGGATTCCGCTGCAGCCACGGGGTCGGTGCCGGCATCCAGGCAGAAATAGCTGTGGCCAATGCGGAAGCCGCGTCCTAGGGCGGAATCGTCCTCGATGTCGCGGTTGAGCTTCTCCACAGCGCGCGCCAGCGCAGGGAGTGGGTCGCCCAGTGCCCTGATCCGCTCGATGAAACGCTGGTTGTCCAGCGCGGGCTGCATCTCATAGAAGGCAAAGCGGCGGCGCAAGGCATAGTCGATGAGCGCAAGCCCACGGTCTGCGGTATTCATCATGCCAATAAGGTAGACGTTGTCGGGCACACTGAATGATTCGCCAGAGATAGGCAGCGTCAAGCGATCGCCGCGGTGGTCGGCCTCAATAAGCATCAGCAGCTCGCCGAGCACTTTGGAAATATTGGCCCGGTTGATTTCATCGATGATGAAGAAATAATCCTGGGCCGGATTGACGGTGGCGCGACGGCAGAACTCGACGAAGGTTCCGGGGACAGCGGTAAAGCCGCCGTTGTCATCGGGTCGGTAGCCGTAGACGAAATCGTCGTAGGTCGTGCTCTGGTGGAACTGAACCGTTTGGATGCACGATGCGTTCTTTTTTCCCATCATGCACCAGGCCAACCGCTTGGCGGCGAAAGTCTTGCCAGTGCCGGGTGCACCTTGCAGGATGATGTTCTTCTTGCGACGAAGCAGCGTCTTGAGCTTGTTGAGTTCGTCGCGCTCTAGGTAGACGTCGGCCAGAAAATCCTCATCGGTGTAGGATTCGATGGATTGTGAGGTGACAGCGATGGGCGCCTCCTCGTCGTCGATGAGGGATTCGATTTCGTCGAATTCGTCGTCGGTAAGCTTGAAAAAGCTGCCATTGCGGTTGCGCATGTATTCCATCTGGGCAAGCGATTCGTCATCTTTCAATTCCGAATAGGGTACGGGATTGGCAACGTCACGAGTCTTTCTGAAATACACGCGCTCATTGTCATGCTCGCGGGAAACTTCACACAATGCGATGATTTTCTTGACAGGTGTGGCCTCATAGCCAATTACGATGTCGCCTGGTTTTGCATCCAAAAAGTTCTTATGCATACGGCGTGGGTTACCGTTCTCGTTGTAGATGGTGTAGCTCTGTTCTTCGCCAATCTGTATATCCGAAAAGCTCCAAATCTTTGGGTTTGCCACTAGAAACCAGTGTTGGGGATGCTGGGTTGTAGGCAATACGGGGTTGGAATTGGCTCCAGTATCGGAAGCTTCTTTCGTCGATACTGAGACATTGTTGCCCAGCAAGGTTTCGAGCTTCGTAACCTCACTCGCAAATTCGGTCCAATCGGTAAGGGTTTTCGTCGGAAATGAGATGCTGCCGGCATCCCAATGGCCGATTTTGTCCCAATTCACTTCCCGGATGTGGGTGAACTTATTGCGGGTACTGTCGTACTTTGCCCCGGATGTGACAATGCCGCGCCCGACGATTTCATGAGAACCGTTCTTTGCATAAACGATGTCACCAACATTCATTTCGTTTTGGAACTGCCAACATGCAAGAGAGTCGTTTTTCTTTGACGAATCGGTTCCTTCGATAGCTCGAAGCTTCTGGGCGATTTCATCCTGCGATTGGTAATTTGCCAGATCTCCAAGCTGATCCCATCCCAGACCCATAATGCCTTTGTCAGCGAACTCTTTCCATGCTGCAGCGTTTTCGCCGGGTGCATACATCCAAACGTGATGGCCCTCTTCGGGACTTTCTTCTTGCACCTGCTTCTCTTTGTCTTTTTTCATGTAGTAGCCGGCATAGAAAACGATATCTTGCATCAAGATGTGATATTTCGGGTCGGCAGCGCGAAGCCCGTTGTCCAATAGCGAATCGCTGAGTTCGAGAACCTCGGGATGGGTGCTGGTGAGCCAATCGGTTAGCGAATCCAACAATTGAAAAAATGCTATGGCACGGTCGTATTTGTCAGTTGGCGTGCTGATGCTCACCATCTTGGCAAAGTTCCAATAGATACTCGCTTTGTACAGGTAGTAAATTTCAGGGTGGGCAAATGCTAGGTAGACGCTCATCGCGTGCGGGTCTTGATAGGTGTTCTTTGCGGGGCTTTGACCCTGTGCTTCAAGAGCCGAGTTCCGGCGACGGTTGACATCTTCCATAGCGTTGGAGAACGCTTCCATTCGTTTGCGGAGAGGGTCTGTGCCATCAAGGAGTTCTGCCAGCGCGGCTCGAACGCTTTCGGTGTCAAATTGCGCGAGTTCGACCAGCATCCCTTTTGGAAAATACCTGCCGCCGGAGAGCAGGTTGTAGGACTGGGATAGCGCCGATTCTAGCATCTCTGTGAAGTCCGACGCTTTGGGATTCCAATGCTGCTGGAAACACGCGACGCCCTCCCACTTGTATAACTCACCGGGGCGGATCTCCGCGGCGTGTTTCTTGTATTCGCTCACGATGTGCTCGAGGGCGCTGATGTCGATGTCGTTATTCATAGGGCCTCGCAATGACGTAATATGCTAGGACCCATTGTAACTAGTACGGGGCTTCGACGTGAGCGTACGTGACATGCAGGGCGGGGCGCATTCTGCCTTCTGGTGCCTAACAGGCTGCGAATAATCTGGCAGATGCTTCGCTGCCACTTTGAATTTACGGCCTGTCTGAGGTTGGCATACTACGGCTATGCGTCCTGGAATTTTTTTCGAAATCAGATCTTGATCTTTTCTTCATCCTGAGAGATCATCGATCTAGTCGCCCGGACGGGTCGGCTGGACATTCAGAGGCCGGATGGTTCTCAGTATATTAGATGCACGTTCCCAACTGGGTAGCGCGCGAGTGGTATCTGATGGCCAGCGTAAGCTGGCTTTTTCATTCATTCGGTTCCCTGACAGTGTCCTTGGTGTAATGGAAAGGATGCAGTCATGAACAACACCGAAGAAAAGTTAGTAACTATCCGTTTATACCAGCCATTTGAACAGAAGATTGGAGCCATCACTAGGCTTGTAGGCCTTATGCAGGCGAAATCTATTATCCAGCTCATAGATGCGCTGGATTTGGAAGCCAATCCTCGTAATTCGAAACTGGGCCGTGTTACGGATGCGATCATCGATTCCGTATCCTATGACGATAGCGCTACGGAGGACAACAAGCTCTTTCCCATCAAGACGAAGGGCATCCTGATCGGGGCATCTTCATGTATCCCGCTTGAGCGCTCGCGCTATAAGTTGACTTTCAGCGACCGCAAGGTCGAAGGAATCCTTGACGGCGGGCACAATGTCTTGGCCATCGGGACATATATCCTGCAGGAAGCTGAGAAGGCGCTTGGCAAGAAGGAGCCAGCCCGCAAGCAGCGTGCAATTTGGAGCGACTTTAAGATGACCTGGTCTGACCTTAGGGGCGACATCGAAATGTATCGCGAGATGCTGAGGGATCCCTCCAAGAAGAATGCTCTTCGGCAGAAGGGTATTGGCACGCTCGACTTCAAGGTGCCTGTTGAAATTCTGCATCCAACTGACGCGGATAACGAAGAGAACGTTTCCAAGTTCCGCACATCTCTACTAGAGATATGCGATGCGCGCAACAATAACGCCGAGCTCACGCAAAGCACTAAGACTAATCAAGAGGGGCTATACGAGCCCCTTAAGCATCTGCTTGAGGAATACCATTCTGATTTTTCTCGAAAAGTGAGTTGGAAGAATAACGATGGCGGAACAATTGACGTGAGGGACATCATTGCACTGGCGTGGATTCCGCTAAGTAAGACCACTTGGTGCACGGGGGAAGATAAGCTCATTAACCCGCCATCGCCGGTATCCATCTATAGCGGGAAAGAGAAGTGTCTCTCTCATTATCGCGACCTGGCATCCAAAGATGAGATTTCCTTTGCATCAGGAGATTCGAAGCGCGAGATTAAGGATTATCAATTTATTAGCGCACTCAAGGTTGCGGCAGACATTCCTGAGCTGTTTGACATGATTTATGAAATCTTCCCCAGCTGCTACAACGTGATTGGCGCGTTTGGCAAAATCACCGCAGTGAAGAGCATGGAGAACAAGAGCGGGCATTACACCACGCCTTTCTACGAGAATAGTACTGCTCGACCTGTTCCGAATGGCTTCATCTATCCTCTTGTGTATGGATTGAATGCGATTGTCGAATGTGCTAAAAAACCACAACAGAACGGGGAGCTGAACTATGTGGTCCAATGGACTGTAGATCCGAAGAAGTTTGTGCGGAGCGGCGCTTTTCAGGACGCTGTAGTCCAGTATTGTGGGGTTATTCCACAGAGTGATTACGATCCTCAAAAGGTCGGTAAGGGATCGTTCAGCTATACGTCTGCGACCATGGCGGTCCAGATTGCGGCAAATCGATTCAAGGCCGAAAATTAACGACTAATTGCTGGTCTTGAGAATAGTTTGTAACGCCTGGGCTCCTGGCATACTGGTAAGGCAGTGCGACAGGAGCCTTTGGCTTTTTCTACATGGCCATCTCAGTTGCACGAATAGCCTCCACTACCACTAGCTGGCCTTGGTGGTGTCGGTAAAGCCTTTCAGCAGATAATGGCTCAACAGGGGAGATTTATTTATCATGTGCCCCATCTTTGATCGTCACACAGTACTTCTTCTAGGTTATCGAAGTAGTGGTGCTAGTGATGCTAGATTACGGGCAGTCTGAGGCATGCGCTTTCAAAATGCTTCAAGTATTATGGCGTCAGCGGACCTGGCAATTCGTTGTTACCCATTACTTGACGGCCGATGTTGGTCATGCTGGGTATGGATGCCTTAATTGTGAGGTCGCCTATTTCCCCGCCGGCGTGACCTTCGAGCCGCCAAACACATCGGACATCGGGATGCTGTCGAGCGCCCTATCGATCTTGGACACCTCGTCGGCCGTCAGCTTGACGTCGGCTGCACCCGCGTTCTCCTTCAGGCGCTCAATCTTGCGCGTTCCTGGAATCGGCACGATGTAGGGCTTCTTGCACAGCATCCACGCCATGGAAACCTGCCCGGCGGTTGCCTGCTTCTCTGCGGCAATATCCTCCAGCAGCTTGATCAGCGCCCGGTTCTTCTCGTAGCCCTCATCGGTAAACTGCGGCATGTTGCTGCGGTAGTCGTACTTCTTATCGAAGGCCTGCCCCTTGCCGTACTTGCCGGTCAGCAGCCCGTTTGCCATCGGTGAGAAGGCGACGAAGCCGATGCCGAGCTCCTCGAGCACCGGGAACAGCGCTTCGTGCCAACGCGCCATCATGGAGTAGCGGTTCTCGATGGCGGTTACCGGGCACACGGCGTTTGCCCGCCTTAGGTAGTCCTCCTTCGCCTCGGAGATGCCCCAGCTGCGGATCTTGCCCTCCTTGATCAGGTCGGCCATGACGTCGGCAACCACTTCGGGCTCGGTGTTCGCGTCGGTGCGATGCTGGAAATACAGGTCGATGTGGTCGGTGCCCAGACGCTTCAGCGATCCCTCCACCGACTCGCGGATGCGAGCGGGACTCGAGTCCGTGACTATCGGGTACGGCACTTGGCTGCTGGTCAGATCGAAGCGGATACCGAATTTCGTTGCGATGACAACCTTGTCGCGATACGGTGCCAGCGCCTTCCCGACCAGCCGTTCGTTGGCAAACGGGTCATCTTGGGGCCCGTAGATCTCGGCCGTGTCGAAGAAGGTGTAGCCCAGTTCCACGGCTGTGCGGATTGCCTGGATGGCCTCGGCCTCATCCATCGGTGCGCCGTAGGCGTGCGAATACCCCATGCAGCCCAAGCCGACTGCGGAAACTTCCAGCTTGCCTTTTCCCAGATACCGTTTCTCCATGTTCGTTCCTTTCTATTCAGGCTGTTCTATTGGGATTACGAAACCTGCCGGTTCCAAAAATCGATGGCGTCGTCTATCCAGCCTTCGGCAACGGTGCCGGTGCCCAGTCCGAAACCGTGGCTCAGCCCCTTGTATACGTGGAATTCAGCGGGGATGCCCTTTTCTTGCAAGCGGTTCAGCCGCCTGCGCATGCCACGCCAATCGGCGATGCCATCGCGGGTGCCCACGCAGGCATACGTCGGCGGCTCCTTGCCGGTGACTTCGGAAAGCCCGGTGTATTGCGTCACGATGGCTCCGGGCTTCGGGCAGCGTACGCCGGTGAAGCGTCGCGTTCCGTAGGTGCCCACCCAGTCGGCCATGCGCGCCCCGGCCGACCCGCCGCCGATCAGGTAGCCATCCATGTCCACGCCCAGCTCTTCTGCATGGTCGCGCACGTAGGCAATCGCGCGGGAAAGATCTTCGCAGGCCGTCTGCGCACCTGGCCGGTAGATTACCGCGAAGGCGTTATAGCCTTCCTGGGCCAATGTCAGCGCATGCGGGAAGCTGTCGTGCATGGCGCCCACGTAGGCGAAGCCGCCTCCTGCGCACCAGAACGCTGTGCGTGAGCCGTTGTTCCCTTGGAAGAAAAACAGCCCGGTGTCGGCCTTTTCAGGATCGTCGGCGACTTCGTCGTCGGTGTAGAACGGCAGGAATACCTGATTGCCCGCCTCTGCGCGATTGTGCAGGTAGTTGCAGATTCTCACGGTCATGTCGGCGTCTATCTCGCTGTACCAGGCAAGGTCCAGCGTCCCCAACGTATCACCGTACATATAGCCCTCGTCTACCGGGAAGATCAGCCGTCCCCAGTCGCCGAATACCTCGTCGTTGCGCACGTCGTCGATGGCGGTATCGCGTGTGTAGGGACTGCTGGTGTCGATGTCGGCTGCCGCAGCTGTTGTCCCAGCAGCCGCTGCGGTTGCCGTGGCCTGTGCGTTTCCGCCGGTGAGCTTCCCATTCCAGAACAGGCGCATGCCGTTGTAGGTGTATTCGTTGGCGGCGTCGGCATCATGTTCGTAGCCTTCGTGCACGCGGAATGCCACGTTGCCATCCTCCAGGCTGTTGGCCTCATCGAACGTGCCGGTGGTGTCGGCGAGCATGTCTTGGATCTGGTCGCTGATGCCCGAATATGCGAAGTCGTCCGAGCCCGACATGGAGTAGATGAAGAAGTCGTTTGCGGTATGCCCCTGCTTGGATACCCAGCCGGCCAGCTCCGAAACGCTTGCACCCACCGCGCCGCTCATGGGCATGAACCAACGGAAGTAGTCCAAGCAATGCTGGAACGTACGCCAGGTGTTCACCGAGCCCATGGAAAAGCCCGCGAAGCCGCGATGGTCGCGGGATGCTGCAAACCCCTTGCGCGTGGGACGCTCGGCATAGGTGCGGTACTTCGATTCGGCGGCGGGCATCAGGTCGTTTACCAGTTCGCGATGGAAGTTCGCCGTCAGGCGCAGCGCCAGGCTGTAGTCGCCGCTGTCCTCTTCGCTTGTGTTGTTGTAGGTGGGCAGCACAATCAGCAACGGCGCAATCAGCCCATCCTGGATCGCATGGTCCACAATGTGCTTGAACGGCTGCTCGTTTCCCGGCGTTCCCATCAGCGTGGTCTCGTTGCTCCAGCCGCCGTGCGATAGGTACAGGATGTCGTAGCGCTGTTTTTCGGAATAGCCGTAGGGCACGTACACCCAGGCGGTCTTCTTCAGCGGGTGATTCTTCTTCCGATAGGAGAACGATTCGTAGGTGCGGTAATCCAAACGTTCCAACGTACCTGCCTGCTCGGCGGCTTGACGGTATCCCTGGGGCACCTGTTCCAGTTGATCGGGAATCTGGCCCGCATCGTAGCCGGTGGCCCCTGCTTGTGCGGAAGAAGCGGTAAGAGAACCGCCGCTATCGCTGCCTGCCGAGGAGGTGCCCGTTGCACAGCCGCCGAGCCCCAGCCCGGCAAGGGCGGCTGTACCGACGATGCCAAGGAATGTTTTTCTGCTCATCGTCCGGTTTGCCATGTGCGTTCGCTTTCATGCTGGGAAAAGCCATTTGTTCGATTCCCAGTATTTCAGCTGGTGGATCCTTTGCGCCCCAGCGTTTCGACAAGCCGGTATGCCTTGGGAGAATACTAGGAGTTGCAAGCAGCCGCCAGCGGGGTGCCGGCCGATGCTGTCTGCCGGCACCCCTTTGTATTACAGAATGGCCATTGTGTAAGGACGACGGAGCGTTATAGTTATGTTCGGAATACGAATTCTCGATTCTGTGCTGGGGAGGAATCGATGATGACCGACATGGGGGCAAGCCATGCGCGTGGGGAGGCGCAGGCCATCCATCGCAAATGGCGATTCAAGAATCACGCACGGCGATTTTTCTTGTGCGTGCTGGCACTATCCCTGCTAACCATCTGTATCCCGGAGGGTTTGGTCGCCTCGTACGCGAATGATGGCAATGGGACCTCCTCGAGTAGCAATCAGGTTTCACAGACCGACACAAGCCAGGATACCGGTTCGTCATCTTCGGTAACGGCGGCGGAAGGCTCGCTGGGCGCTTCGGACGGCAGCTCGTCTAGCTCCCAGAACTCCTCGGATTCTTCCGGTTCCGATTCTGCAGGCTCTTCTGGCTCTACCCAGTCGGGTGAGACGAATATTGCCACGCACAAGCTGTCGTGGGTTGGCGGCTCCAACAGCTCAACCATCGATGGCGACAGTATCTCGCTTACACCCTACCGTCACCGTGGCTACCAAGAGTTCGCTACGCTGCGCATCAGCTTCTCGCTCGGTGGCGAGCAGATTGCCAAAGCGGGGCAGATAAAGATCCGCATCCCTGCCCATATCTTCTATGACTATCAGGGCAATCCCACGGGCACGGTGCAGTTCCCTATTCCGGAGGCGCCTGAAACCGGTGGCAACACGACATTCAACTACAGCTACGACTCGGCAACGGATGAGTATGTGATCAGCAACTATGCCGAGGTTACCGGATCGTACAACCTGGACGTCGATGTGAAATACTCATACACATCGCCGCAGGTGCCGGACGGCTATACTAAAGATGATATCTGCGCGAGTTTTGTATTCGACCCTTCTGACGGCGCAGACGAATCCAAGAAGGCAACAGCGGTTTCCAACGACCTTTCCGTCAACCTCGACACCGCTATCGGCACGGTCAATACCGACAAGGAATTCATCACCAAATTCGAGACCTGGCGCGATTCCTGGGGAGAAAAACCCGCTGATGCCGATGACTATTTCTACGTTGTATGGAAAGTCAGCATGCACTACTCCGATTTGACCTCGCGTTTCAACTTGTATGGTACCGAGGAATTGGATAAGAGCGACGGAGAGTACGTGGGCTGCTACACGACAACCAGCGATCTCAGCCGAAGCTCTCTGGAGCGGTTGCACTTCGATGAAAGCGACCGCATGCAGCATGATGAGGTGAGCGTTAACAACTATCCCAACGATAGCAACAGTACGCAACGGACGGTGGGCTACATCTTGATGCGCTATCCCCGTTCGCTTATCACGCAGGACAATCCGACTCCCACGGTAACAAACTACTTCACTTCCACGAAAGAGAGTATCTACAAGGATGCGGATGGCAAGCCGCTGGAAACGTATTCCAACACTGACAGCGCATCCTATTCCTACGTGCCTCCAGTAACGCAATATCCCGGTGACAAGTTTTCCATTAGCAAGTCCATTCCCAACTATTACTATGCATCGGGTGCCACCAGCTTGGCGCACGGGCATGATGTGCGTACGGGTTGCTGGTGGGTGAATATCACCGATCGCGGCTACGACGGAACCAAGGACGAGAATGGCACATACGGCAAGAACGAGTACTCGACGGTGCTGGTAGACGATACCTTCTTCTTGGAAGATGAGCGGTTGCAGCCAGGCGACTACTCGATTGATTCGGTCCATGTCGGTGTCACAGAAGTAGACATGGTGCAAACCGACGAAGGCATAACCGGCAAGGCTTCTGTCGACTACAGCAATTATCGACCTATCGACTTCTACATCAAAATAGGGAGCGGCGAGTATCAGAAATTCGGTACCGTCACATTCGACAAGGATGGCAACAAACGCACCTACAAGTTGACCAAGGCAGATGGGTCCATTGAAACCAACAATAGCGGATTGTTCGATCTGCCAGATAATGTCACCGCCTACAAGCTGGTGCACACGGGTAAGAATTATGAGACCGACTTCAACTGCTACTCCATCGTCACTTTCCATGGGTCCGACCACATGAAACAGATTCTGGGCGAGAACCCAACGGCTATTTATCCGCGCAATGTGGCAAGCGGTTATCAGCAGAACTCCGATGGGAGCATCGTCACGGGGGCCGATTGCGACAATGGCAGCTATAACTATCTATCTTCCAAGGCGAAGCAGCAGGTAGAAGAGCAAGATCAAGCACTTTACGGACAACGGGTGCCCAAGGCGACGGACGCTGCAACGCTTACCGGCGATAAAGGATATTCCGATTCGAGAAAAGATGATATCTCGGTGGCAACCGATGTGGACAACAGCTGCGTGCGAATACATTATCGGCTGAAGGAAGCGGATTCGTTCAGCTTCGGAGGCGCGCCCTTCACGCGCAAGGAGGTGCTGGAAAGTGGCATTATCAACAACTACCGTAACGGCATCTTCTATGATTTGCTGCCCAAGGGCACGACGATAGATGCTAGTACCATCAAGGTCACCGACGCTCGCTCGAGCCAGGATTCCTCAAAGAACGCGGTTTGCGACTTCACCGTTGAACAGCAGGAAAATTGGCGTGGTTCTGGCCGTACTATGGTGATGATTCATGTTACCAACAACAACCCGTGGACCGATGAGGACGAGACTGTGCTCCAGTCGGGCATCGGCTCGTCTGCCAGGGTTGAGTCGGGCTTCTTCGTGGAGTTCGACCTCATCGATACCTGGGAGAACATCGCGGACAACGGTTCGAAGGTGGTAAACGGATTCGCATATCGTTCACTCGATGATGGCGATCTGGCATCGGGCCGCTCCGACAACGGCGGATACATCGATGACAGGGAATGGTACACCGATCTGGATGGGAACGGACTTGATCCCAGCGTGAAGAAGTTCGGGTATGCGCAGGTGTCCACTTCGCTTTCCGAACCGGAGGCTTCAGAGGCGAAAGTGACGAAAACCGTGAAAGCTCCCGATGAGGCGCTCTACACATCGTCTTCGCAGGTGCCGGCTGCCGGCTCATACCGCTATCGTCTGCATTTTTCGAACGACCATGACTACCTTTCCAAGGACGCCGTATTCTACGACGTGCTGGAAACGGCGAATCCGGAAAACTTCAGCGGAAAACGCTGGCAGGGGACATTCGAAGGAATCGACGTGTCCGATCTGGTGAGCCGTGGTATTGCTCCGGTGGTGTACTACTCCACATCAACCGACTGGGGCAATCTGTCGATGGAAAATGAGTACGGCGATCTAACCGATACGACGCGCTGGTCCACCACGCCGCCGGATGATCTTTCCAAGGTGACTGCCGTCGCAATCGATGCGAGCAAGAACACGGATGGATCCGACCATATCTTCGAAGGTCCCGCCTCCGCTACGGTATACATTGATATGCGTGCGCCCGGCAAGGTCAGCCAGTATCTGGACGATCCGGAAACCGATGCCGACGAAACCGTGTATGCCTACAACAGCATCTATACCAATCTGAACCGTCAGCCCAAGAGCGGTGGAACCTGGGCGGAATCCATCGATGAGTGCCAGTCAGTGCGCGTTTCCTTGCGCGAGCCCGATGTCACTGAGGAAAAACCTCGGAGATCACGGAAGGGGCGGTTGGTGATTCTGCCTCCCAAGTGCGTCCCGGCGGCAAGCTGACCTATAAGCTGACGACCAAGAACGTAAACACGGCCGATGCCATGACCGGAGTGAAGGTGGAGGATACGCTTCCGTCAGAAGTGACGGTCGATAAAGAGAACATCAAGGTATGGTTCGGAAGCGATGCCTCGCAAGCGGTAAGCATCGCCGACTCTTCGCGCGTAACCCTGACCCAAGACGGTCAGAAACTTACCTTCGTGGTAGATAAGCTGGCGGCACAGGAGGTGGTCCATTTCGATGTACCGGTGACGGTCAATGCTACGAACAAGGACAGTGATTTTGAGAACACCTCTACAGTGACCGAGATCAACGGGCAGGATATCGAGGTGTCAAGCCCGCCGGTTCCCAATGAAGTGGTCCCGGAGAAGGTCGCTGCAAAAGTGGTCAAGAACTGGAATGCCGGTAACGAGGAATTGCCGGATAGCGTGAAAGTGCAGCTGTACCGCAGCGCCGCCGATGCCCAGAAGGAGAAAGTGGGGGATCCGGTGACCCTGACTGCTGCCGAGGGCTGGACGTATACCTGGGAGAACCTGCCGAAATTCCTTCCCGACAACCAATCGCCCTACACGTACAGCGTGGAGGAAGCGGAATCCGGTGACTATCTGGTGAAAGCCGACGCGTCCCATAGCGGCGATACATTTACCACAACACTTACAAATACCAAGAGCACGGATATCCCGGTTGTAAAGAAATGGGTTGGCGAAAAGGGATCGTCTGTGACGGTGCACTTGATGCGGCAGGTAAAGGGCGAAGACGGTGATTGGACCGAGGTGGCATCTGCCACGTTGGATGGAGAAAAGGACGACGTGGAAGTCGGATCTTGGAAGGCGGTATTCTCCGATGAGCCGTTGTACAGCGAAGCGGGCGCAGCGTATGACTACGAGATAATCGAGGACCGCATATCTGGATATACCTCCAACGTAACGGGAAACGCCGATCAGGGTTTCACCGTCACGAATACGAAGCAGGACGAATCGAATCCCGCTCCCGATCAGGAAACCTCCGATAACGCCAATGACGACGCCAACCAGAACGGGCATTCTGACGCGTCCGGCCATTCCGGCCAGCCGAATCAGATTTGGCTGATACCCCAGATGGGCGATAGCACTTTCTGGCTGTTGATCCTGTTGATAGCGATTGCGGCCGGTGCCGCATTGGTCATTGCCTGGCATCACAAGAAGAACTCGGACGGCGGTGACGGGAAGGCCGAGTAGGCTCGATGTTGCGCCGACATATCGCCGGGATAGGAATGCGATAGACCTACAGTAAGATTTCATGAGGTTCACGAGAGTCTCGCGTGAACCTCATGCTGGAACTACGATAGAGTGACGATGCCACCATATACTGGCGTTAGAGCCACAATAGTTCGACAATGGCTCCGCAGGGATCGCCTGAGCGAAACGGTCCACGATAGACCTACGATAGAATCGCGTTTGGCGAAAAATAGAGCCGCGTGACTTGTTAGCTATCCATAAGGCCGGCATGCTTGCCATGCTATTCCCACGTAAGGGGCAAAGGAGGATGCCGATGCTCTATACGCCCATGACCAAGAAGGCGCTGCGTCTGTGCTTCCAGGTGCATAAAGACCAGGTGGACAAATCAGGGATGCCCTATGTGTTCCACCCCTTCCACGTGGCAGAGCAGATGGCTACCGAAGAGGAAATCTGCGTGGCGCTGCTGCACGATGTCATGGAGGATGGCGCGATTACCGCCGACGACTTGGCTCGAGCGGGTATGAGCGCGCCGGTTATCCAGGCGCTGGAGCTGTTAACGCGCAAGCCGGGCATGCCGTATCTGGACTATGTGCGCAATCTTGCCGGCAATCCGCTGGCGCGTGCCGTGAAGGTTGCCGACCTTCATCACAATGCGGATCTTTCGCGGCTTGATGCCGTCACGCCTGCCGATCGCGCACGGGCGCAAAAGTACGCTCAAGCCCTTGAGATTCTTCAGGCGGCGCAGGCCGCGGAATAGCCCGCGTCCACCATGTTCCGGCGTTGGTGGACGCCTATCCCTGCTTGTTTTCTCAGTCCCTGAACAGCTTTTTCATCAGGTCGGCATTTGTTTGCAGACGATCCTGCTGAGCCTGAGGGTCCAAGCGCCAATTGCCGGGATTGCCCGCCAGAACGCTGCCTTGGCGGGTGCCCTGCGGCAGTTGGGCCAGGGGTACGTCTTCGAAACGGGTTCCGTCGATTTCCAATACGGCGATGTCGCCTTCGATTCTGTCTACGATTGCCTGCATGCTAGCCTCCGCATACTGCGCAGGCTGTATATCCCTGCGCTTTCGCCTCTGCCTTGCTCATCTTGATAATATTCTTGCTGCGCGATAGGGTCCGGCATCCTGCTTTATGGTACTTTTCGCCGGTGGGTGTTACATACACGGTATCCTTGCCGCCCCCGCCGTTGGACGTCTTCTTGTGGGACGCATTCGATTTCTTCTCGCTGGAGCCGCTGTCGAGGTTTTTCGACCCGGCGCCTGCTGTTTGGCTGGCAGCAACGACCTTGCCCTTGTGCTGCGTTTTCACGTGGATGGTGTTGCCGTTGCTCGTTACCGTCACCGTGCCCTGCGCGCCGGTGCCGTAAACCTTGGCGCCGGCACTGCGGAGCGCATTGAGTACCACCTGGGTCGGATGGCCGTAGGAATTATCCAGCCCGTAGGAAAGGACGGCAACGGAAGGTGAAAGCTCTGACGCCAGGAAATGGTCGGTTCCCGAGGCCGAACCGTGGTGCGATACTTTGAGCACGTCCACGTGACCGCAGTTCGCTTCTTCCTGCGCTTCGACTGGTGCATCCCCGGTGAACAGGAATTTCTTCGACTCGAATGTTACCAGCACGATTGCCGAATAGTCGTTCGTATCCGAATAGGATGCGCCCTTGGGCGGCCAAAGCAGCTTGATGGAATAGCTCTTGCCGGTTGCGATGGTCTTGCCCGAAACGGCGGTATGGATGCTGAGGCCTGCCGCATCGACTGCCTCAAGGAAGTTCGTGAATGTCTGCGTGGAACTGTTTGCGGCGGGCGCCCAAACGGATTCCACCTTGTGGTTAGCTATGATGTCGGCCAGCCCGCCGATATGGTCGGAATCGGGATGCGTGGCCACCAGCCAGTTGATGGTGCCGCGATGGTCGTCAGCCAGCTGGCTGTCCATTGCGTACTGGCCGTCGGCCGCGGTGTCGATAACGAGCGTCTTGCCGTCGGGGAATTCGACGATGGTGCCATCGCCCTGTCCGACATCCACGAAGCGCACGGTCAGGGTGCCGGATGATTTCTTCTTCGCGGAGACCTGCTTGGCTTTGGAGGATTTCGCGCTGTTCTTCGCGGAAGCCGATACTTTGCCCTGTGCGTTGTCGCTTGCCTGCGTCTGTTCCTGCGTTGTCGAGCTGTCTTGCGATGCATCTTGGCTGCCGCCGCCCGAACAGGACGATGCCGCTATGCAGATGACGATAAAGATGATGAAGGCCCATAAGCAGCCATGCTTTTTCACAGTATCCCCTTGTCCCCAATCTCTATATGCAATTCGTATGCCGGCAATAATCCTAGCACCACTGAGCCCCAACGCCGCTCTATTGCGCAGTCAACGCGGCGCCGCTTCGGGGGTATCATGCCCCTATCGCGTTCCTATCGTGAGCCTCTCGTTTGCCTATCGCATCCCTGTTCGCCTGTAACATTTTCGTTAAATGCAGAGAGCGTCATAACGTCCTGCTTATGGTAATAGGAATCAACTACTCGCTTGTAAGGATGCATGTGGCCAAACTTATCTTGCACATCGGTACGCACAAAACCGGGACCACGGCGCTGCAGAGCTTCTTCGGCGAGAATCGGCAGCTTCTGGCCCAAAGGGGCATTGCCTACCCGATCCTGAAAACGAAGTACCATGAGGTAACGCACGAACGCAACGCGCATTGGCTTATGAACCAGGCGAAGCATGAGCTCGGCATCCTGGAATTAACGGATACGGACCATCGGGCAATCGATGAGGGTCGGAAGCTGCTTGCCGAAGCTGCGGCTTCGGCCGACGTCGTGGTTTTGAGCGACGAACAGCTGTGGGCGGAAGGCGCCGCGCACAAGATGTTCTGGCGCCGCCTGGTCCCCCTGCTAGACGAGTTCTCCTTCGACCGGATTCAAGCAGTTGTCTATTTTCGCCGGCAGGACGAGTTCGTCTCCTCCATGTGGAAGCAATGGGTGAAGGCGGCCCCGAAGGAGACGCGGTCGATCGAAGATTTCGGTAACAAGGCCGGCATCAAGAGTTCCATGAACTACGATCGCGGAGTCGTGCGGCTGGAACGTGTGTTCGACCACGACGACATCATCATCCGCCTCTACGGCAAGAAGAACTACGCCGGTGCGAATATCTACGAGGATTTCTTCGCTGCCTGCGGCCTGGATTTTCCCGAGGGCGCAACGCTGTCGCGCGGGGTGTTCAATCCGTCTACCTCGAACGATGCCACCGTCGTGAAGAGTATCATCAACCAGGTGTATGCAAACCATCCTGCCCTTGAGCAGGACAACCTGTTCTACCAGCCGGCAATCAATGCTTCTTCTGCAGAAGAGCATCCCGACAAGCGGCCGCTGCTGTCCCTGGATAAATCGCAGGAGATTCTCGCGCGCTATCGGGACGGCAACGCGCGCATTGCCCGCGAGTACTTCGGCCGTGAAGACGGCGTCCTGTTCGATGAGCCAACTGCCGCCGTGGATGCATACGAATCGGGATTCAGCCAGTCCGAAACCGATGCCATCCGCATACTGGCCGATGCGCTGTTGTCTGTGCACGAGCAGAACCTGAATCTGAAGCAGCAGGTGGCTGCTTGTAATGGGCGCATTGTACGCTTGGAGCGAAGCCTCCCGAACCGCATTTGGCACAAGATACGCCATCAAAAATAGACGCGGATGGTCTGCGTGCATGCGGACGGTCCCGCAGCATGCTGGGCTCCCGCGTACAACCGCGGCCGTCTAGGTTTATCCGTGCTGCATGGCGCGATAGTATGCCACCGCAATCTGCGTGCGGTTCGAAAGCTGCAGCTTTGCCAGGATATCGCTGATGTGGTTGCGCACGGTGCCCTCGCTCATGCATGCCTTGTTCGCGATCTCGCGATTGTCCAAGCCCTGAGCCACCAATGCCACCACTTCGCGCTCGCGCTCCGTCAACTGGGGGAAGAGCGCCTCCAGGTTGGGTTCCGCCGCCGGCGCATCCTGCAGCGAGACAGCGCGGTCGAGCACTTCTCCTTCGAGCACGCGCTGTCCACGCATCACCGAGTGCAGCGCCGGTGCGATGGCTGCCACGTCTTGCTTGATAAGGTAGCCGCGCGCGCCGATGCGCAGCGCCCGCACGATGTACTCGTCGTCGGCGAACGTGGTCAGGAACACGATACGCGCGTCGGGATGCGCGTGCAGGATGCGCTCGGCGGCATCGAGCCCGTCGGTGCCCGGCATCTGGATGTCCATCAGCGCAATGTCGGGCGCGGTATCCTCGAACAACGTCACGGCCTCCTCGCCGGAGCATCCCGTGCCAACGACCTCGATATCGCTCTGTGCGCCGAGCACGATGGCGAGCGAACTTGCCACTACCGCATCGTCGTCGACCACGATAACCTTCATGCTGCCTGCTCCTTCTTGGGAATGCTCACGAACACCACGAAGCCATGCGCGCGATCCGAATAGGCGGCATTCATCGTTCCGCCAAGCGCTCGCACGCGCTGCTCCATGGAAACCAGCCCGAATCCTTCGCCGTTTGTTGCGGCTTTGGGGCGCTGGCCGTTATCGGTGATGGTCATGCGCCAGAAGCCGGGATGCTCCACCAGCTCCACCTTCACGCCGGTTGCCTGGTCGGCATGGCGCAATGTATTGGAAAGCGCCTCCCTCACCACGGCAGTCAAGCACGAGGTAACCTGCGGGGTGGCTTCGCCGGCAGAAATGAGGCAGGTGGCCTCCAACCCCGTGTCACGGCATGCCGCATCTACCGTCTGGCGAATCTGCACGGACAGATCGCAGGCCTCGTCGGCGAGCCCGTGAACGCTGGTGCGCATTGTGCTCAATGCCTCGTTCAGCGTAGCACCGACGGCTTCGAAGTCTTTCTTCACCGCGGGCTCCTGGCCATGGACTACCCGGAGAGCCTCCACCTGCATGATGGCGCGGGTCAGCAAATGCCCGACATTGTCGTGGATCTCGCGTGCAATGCGGCTGCGCTCGGTCATGGTTGCCAGTTGGGCCTCGTATTCCTGACGGGCCAGCAAGTCGCGGTTGCGCTCCTCAAGCTTCAGCGATTGCCCGCGGAGCCGATCTCGCTCTTCCCGGTTTCGGATGCGCCGGCTTTCCGCACGGCTGGCGCGGGCGGCCAGTAGGAATGCCACGGTACCGGCGCTTGCGGCGAGTCCGATGGATACGGCGCTCAACCCAAGGCCGGGTGCACAAGCGAGGGCGATGAGCATCAATGCCGCGCAGGGCATAGTGGTGCGTCGGTAGGCAACGCTATACAGGGGCAGGGCGGCGAACAGCAGGAAAACGGGCACAAAGCAGGCGGCAACCAGATAGGCGCAGGAAGCCGCAACATCGATGATGAAGAACGCCCGGTTGCTGGGTGCCTGAAGGGCGCTCGGCTCGCTGTCGGCTTGACGCCGGAGCACGGTTTCGTCGAACAGGGTGGCGCTCATGCCGATAAGGAACGCTGCCACCAGTGCGGCGTCCACCGGTGCTGTCAGCAGCATGGGAAGGCAGCAGACGAACACGATGAGCTTGTCGAGGATTCGGTCCATAGGCGTATTGTAGCGTGCGCTGGAACCGGGTGCCGCAACGTGCTTGCCACGATTGTCGTTACCGGGCTTTTCCCAATGCCTGCAGCCTGTGCCCGTGACAAATGTCATAGCCCTCTCCGGCGCGTTCGTTACATTGTTCACTTCCGCTGAAATGCGGAGCCCTCTATGCTCGAAATGACGGGTGGGGAAGCTCCGGGTTCGTGCAAGTTCCAAGGCCGTACGAGTACCGGATCCAGCGGCAGGCAGCTGACGCCCCGATATCCCCGCATTTGAAGGCAAGGAGGAGGCCATGTCCCGCATCGTTTCCGTGAAGAACCTCGTCAAGCGCTATGGCAGCCTCGTTGCGCTCGACCACTTCGATTTGGATATTTCCTCTGGCGAGATCTTCGGCCTGTTGGGCCCGAACGGCTCGGGGAAAACCACCGCCATCAACTGCATACTCCAGCTGCTGACTTTCGACAAAGGCGAGATCGAGCTCTTCGGAGAGCCCATGACGGTTACGCGCTACGACCTGAAACGGCGCATCGGCATGGTGCCCCAGCAAGTAGCCGTGTTCGAAGAGCTCACCGTGCGCGAGAACATCGACTACTTCTGCTCGCTCTATGTCCGCGGCGCTGCCCGGCGGAAGCAGCTCGTCGACGATGCCATCGAGTTCGTGGGACTCCAGGATTTCGTAAAGTTCCGCCCCAAGAAGCTCTCCGGCGGCCTGCTGCGTCGCCTGAACATCGCATGCGGCATTGCCCATAAACCGGAGCTGATCTTCTTCGACGAGCCCACTGTGGCCATCGACCCGCAGAGCCGTGCATCCATCCTGGACGGCATCCGCCAGCTGAACGAGCAGGGATCCACCGTCGTCTACACCAGCCACTACATGGAAGAGGTCGAGCAGCTGTGCACGCGGCTCATGATCATGGACCATGGCAGGTCGCTGGCCATGGGCACGGTCGGCGAATTGCAGCGTTCCATTTCCACGGGCGAGAAGATCACCGTCGAGGTCAGCAACCTTGATGCGGAGACGCTCGATGCGCTGCGCCGGCTTCCGCATGTGATCTCGGCGGAGTTTGCAGACGGTGAGTTGCGCTGCGCGTGCGAGAACGGCACCAACAACCTGGCCGCGGTGCTCGAGGTGCTCCAAGCGGCCCAGGTTTCGTACGGGCGCATCGCATGCGAGCCGCCGACGCTGAACGATGTGTTCCTGGAGATTACCGGACGCGAGTTGCGGGACTAGGTGGGCGCTATGGGAAGCACGTTGATCATAACCATAAAGACCCTGTTCCGAACGCCGGCGGTTCTCATCTGGTGCCTTGCATTCCCGGTGTTCCTGTCCGGCATGTTCATGATGATGTTCTCCGAGCTGTCCTCCGACGGCACATTGGACCCGGTTGCGGTGGCCGTTGTGGCAAACGATAGCTGGGACGGTTCGGATTTCGCCGAAGTGGTGGACGACCTGAACAAGGCGGGCGATGACCGCCTGCTGAAGGTGACGAAGGTAAAGAGCGAAGCGGCGGGCCGTGCCCTGATCGAGGACGGCACCGTATCGGGCATGTACCAGGTGAACAAGAAGGGCGTGCCGAAGGTGACCCTGGGGGCAGATGACCGCGCCAGCGACTCCACCTTCGGCTCGCTGCACGGCACCATCCTGCAGAACGTCGCCGACGCCTTCATGCAGAATCGTGCATTGGTCATGGACATCGCGAAGAAAGATCCCATGGCGCTCGCCGATACGGATGCGGTGAAAGAGGCCATGGCAAGCCAGGTGGAGATCGAACGGTTCTCCGCCACGCGGTCGGTTCCCGATGAGATGGTGCGCTACTACTACGCCATGCTGGCGATGGCGGCCCTGCTTGCCGGCACCCAGGCAGCTTGCCTTTCGGTTTGCGCAGCCCAGCCGAACTCGTCCATTTTAGGGGTGCGGCGCAGCATTGCGGGCACCAGCCATGCAAAGCAGCTGCTGGGCCTGCTGCTGGGCAGTTGGCTGGTGGCCTGGGCGTGCACCATCGTCGCCTTCCTGTTCGTACGCTTCGTGGTGGGCATCGATTTCTGCGGGCGCGAATGGCTGTGTATCGCGGCTCTGGGCCCGGCGACGCTGTGTGCCACGGCGCTTGGGGCGTTCATCGGCGCGCTTCCCGTCGGAGGCGGGGCCGACATGCGGTCGGGCATCCTGATTGCCGTCTCGATGTTTTTGTGCATGGGGGCCGGCGTGTTCGGGAACTTCTCCATGGACCTGGCGGACTCGCTGGTTGCGGCGTGCCCGGCCGAGGCGTGGCTCAATCCCGCCCGCCTGATCAGCGATCTGTTCTATTCCCTGTACTACTACGACAGCCTGGATCCCTTCGCCTCGCGTATCGTTGCCTGCGTGGCAATCGCCGTAGTCCTGTTCCTGGCATCGACCCTCTTCTTCAGGAGGCAGCGCTATGAACACCTTTAAGGCCGCCGTGCGCATTGCGGCGCGGCATCGCATCTACATCTGCATCTATCTGATTGCGTTGAGCTTGGTGGGCATTCCGATTCTGCTGCAGGGCACGTCGGGCGGTGAAAGCGGGCACGAGGCCTATCAGACCAAGGTGGCCGTGATCGACCGCGACGGCTCGACGGTTGCGCAAGGGCTCGCTGCCTATTTGAGCGCTGATTGCGAACTCGTCGACGTTGCCGACGAACCCTTCGCCATCCAGGATGCGTTGGCGCAGAACAAGGTGGATTGCGTTATCGTGCTGCGGAGGGGGTTCGGGAACAACCTGCTGGAAAAGGCGCGTGCGGGCAAGAAACTGCCCAAGCTCGAAGCCTCGTACGGCACGAATGTGCAGGCGGGCGTCCTCAGCGCGAACGAGGCCACCGTCTGGCTGTCCCTGCTGGGCCGTGCGGCGGCGTTGCAGCCGAATGCAAGCGCCGCCAAGCTGGTGAAGATGGCAGACAAGTCCAGCGGCAAGGTTGCGAAGTCGACCGTGGCAGGGGGAGAGTCGGCGTCCGAGGGCGTCCAGGTGTTCGCCGATTACCTGGGGTACAGCGTGTATGCGCTCTTCGCTTCCATTTGCGTGTGTGCCGGCATGATGCTCACGCGCTTCCGGACGCAGGAGGTCAGGCGCCGTATCCAGTCTTCGCCCCAGCGGCCGGCAACCGGCAACCTGCAGTTGATCGGTGCGTGCTGCGTGCTGGTGGCGGTGGCCTGGGCCTGGGTCTGCGGCCTGGGCATGGTAGTCGGGCATGACCTGATTGCCGGAGTCGGAGCCGGCCAGCTGGCCCTCGGGCTGTTCGCCATGTTCCTGTTCTGCCTGTCGCCGCTGGCGTTGGCCTTCACGCTGTCGCAGTTCAACGTGGGAGAACAAGCGCTCAATGCAGCGGGCAACATCGGCGGCCTGGCGGTGGCCTTTCTGGGCGGTTCGTGGATTCCGTTCGATTTGGTGGGCGAAGGCGTGCGTGCCGTGGCGCACTTCGTGCCCACGTATTGGGTGACCGATGCGCTTGGCACGGTTTTTGCGTCCGATCAGCTCAGTGCTGCAGCGTCAGGGCAGATCGCGGCCGATCTCGGCATCGTGGTCCTCTTCGCGGTTGCCATCGCGCTTATCGGCATGGCTGCCGCCCGCAATCGGGGTTAACCTCCTGCCGGCAATCCGCCTGTCTCGGGCCTGTGCGGATTGCCTGCCGATGCCATGGAATGCTCAGGCGCTGCCTCTGATGCGGTGGAAAACGCCGCTGGCGACGGCTCCGGCTCCGCTGGCGCAGGGGAGGGCATGCTTACGAGCCTCTCGAAAATTACTTTCAATTCGGGTATTGCATAGATGCGCTACTCGTCGCATAATGCCCTTCGTGTCACTTCGATGATGCCTTTGGAGTCGCCGCCAGGCGAGACCGAGGGCGGAGAAGCCTCTGGAGAATCTCTTCAATGAGTGCCGAAGGTGCAAGGCCCCGTGAGGGGGCTCAATCTCTCAGGCAAAGGAACAGAGACCACGCAGACGCCCGCGTTTACTTCGCTGTGCCTTCTCCAGAGCCAACAAGTGGTTATCGGGAAGGGGAAGTTTACCGTGCAAGAGGCCGTTCTCGCAGTAGTGCAGACGATCAACGCCTATCTATCCAATTACGTCCTGATCATCCTTCTTCTGGGATTGGGCATTTTCTTTACCATCCGTACCAAGGGCGTGCAGTTCCGTTTCCTGGGCGAAGGGTTCCGCCGCGTATTCGGTGGCTTCTCGCTGAATGGCGGCAAGCACAAGGGCGGCATCAGCTCGTTCCAGGCGCTCGCCACGGCCATCGCGGCACAGGTGGGCACCGGCAACATCGTCGGCGCGTGCGGCGCGATCCTCATCGGCGGTCCGGGCGCTATCTTCTGGATGTGGATCATCGCCCTGTTCGGCATGGCCACCAACTACGCCGAGGCGGTTCTGGCCCAGAAGACGCGTGTCGTCGACGAGAACGGCAATGTCCACGGCGGTCCGGTCTATTACATCCGCACGGCGTTTACCGGTAAGGGCGGCAAGTTCCTGGCCGGCTTCTTCGCGGTCGCGATTATCCTGGCACTCGGCTTCATGGGATCCATGGTCCAGTCCAACTCCATCGCCACCACCATGAACACCGCCTTCAGCATCCCCACATGGATCATGGGCCTGCTCATCATCCTGGTGGGCGGCTTCATCTTCATCGGCGGCGTGACCCGCATTGCGGCATTCACAGAGAAGGTCGTGCCGCTGATGGCCGTCGTTTATCTGCTGGGCGGCTTGATCGTCCTGATCATGAACTACCAGAACGTGATTCCCGCATTCGGATTGATCTTCACCTATGCATTCAATCCAGAGGCATCCATGGGCGGCATCACGTTCGGTTTGATGGCAGCTATCAGCCAGGGCGCCAAGCGCGGCCTGTTCTCCAACGAGGCTGGCATGGGTTCCACCCCGCACGCGCATGCTATGGCCAAGGTCAAGGACCCGCATGACCAGGGCGTCGTTGCCATGGTCGGCGTGTTCATCGATACCATCGTGGTCGTGACCATGACTGCGCTCGTGGTAATCAGCGTCCTGTACTGCGGAAACGGCCCGCTGGCGCAGGCTTTCGCCGCCGCGGCACCGGGCTCCGACCCGACGGCGATTGCCGCCACGGTCAACTACCTTGGTATCGAGGGCCTGGATAAGACGAATATGGCGCAGGCGGCATTCGGCACCTTCTTCGGTGCGGAGGCCGGCAACGCCTTCGTAGCCATCTGCCTGCTGTTCTTCGCCTTCTCCACCATCATTGGCTGGAACCTGTTCGCCCGCCTCAACGTGGAATACCTGTTCGGCGAGAAGGCCGTGAAGCCTTTCTTCGTCATCGCGCTGATCTTCCTGTTCATGGGCTCTATCCTGTCGAACGATCTGGTGTGGGAGCTGGCCGACATGTTCAACCAGCTGATGGTCCTGCCGAACGCTATCGCGCTGTTCGCCCTGTCCGGTACGGTGGTTGCCATTATGAAGCCGCATCATCGCGGTGAGGCCATCGAGGAGTTCAATCTCGACGAGTCCGAGGCTCCGATTGCCGACCAGCGCGTGGGTGCGCCGCGCAAGTAGATTCAGCGATCCGGCCGTCGTGCCGAGATTGTCGTGCGGCCTTGCGCGGTGGGTATGCGTCTGCTTGCCTTGTCGGTACAAAGCCGGTACGGCAGGCGCCGTCATCGCCCTCAGCGGCTGTCCCCTGCAAGGCCGTTGTTGCCCTTGAGAGCAGGGGGATGCGAAAAGAGGGCCGGGACAGGAGTCCCAGCCCTCGCTATGTGCATGGCGGAAAGCGTTCGCGTTCAGTGCATCTTCCAATTGATGAACGGATCGGTATCGGGATCGAAAACCGTGTCGGCACGGTTCATGTAGTCCTCGAATGCCTTTGCGCGGTTGCGCAGGTCGATGGCTGCGGCGAACAGGCTGACGCCGCCCATGATGAACACCAGCGCAAGCGCTACCATCAGGAAGGCGGAACCGAACTGCGGAACCATGATCAGCAGGATGCCGGCGATTACTTCCAGGATACCGGCGGCGATGGTCCATCCGATGCTGCCGCCCATACGGCGGATGATGCCGGAGCTTGCCAAGGTATTGATGCCGGCGAACAGGGCGAAGACGCCGACGACGCAGCCCATGAAGATGGCGAAGACCTCATCGGTCAGCAACGGCTGGTTGATGGCCGGGACCATGATTAGCACTCCGCAGATGATGTCCAAGATGCCGATGGTCAGCGAATAGCCTTGGCGCAGCCAGTAGGGCATCTGCGTATACGAGTAGATGCGGAATATGCCGCCGACAAAGAATCCGACGATGATGATCCACAGCAGCGCGCGCAAGGACGCAAGCGGATTGCAGAGCATCGCGATGCCGATGACCAGCATCAGGATTGCAGCGATAATGCCGAACACGAATGAATGCTTCTCGGTTTTTCTAACCTGTTCCTGCCAATTCATACGGGGCCTCCCTTTCGGATGCGGGGGTCTGTTCTTCGTGCAAATCTATCTTTGTAATAGCATTTCCGCATGTCATCGGCTTACTTGATTGTCAGCCGATACGGAATTGACAACTGGGCGGTACAAAGGGCATTGCACCCGGAACTTCTGATGCTGCATGCCTTTCACCAACTCAGGATAAAAGTTGTCGATAATCTGCCGTTTTGCTCGAAAGATATCTCTTTGAGCACGTAAAGTACGAAAAAACGTCAGTGCCTATAGCTATATTGAAGCATCTGTCATAAACTTCCTTTGAGGAATTCAATTACTTTTGCAAACGGCCATTTATTGGGGAAAATGTGCAGTCGGAGGCGGAGGCCGTTTCAAAGAAAAATAATAGTGTTTTCGAAATTGAGCCAGAAGGCAATCGCTGATCTGCTTTCTGGCAACGCTGTTTGGGTGGGGATATGAACACGAAGAGACCTGCGAGACGCAGGAGCTGGAAGCGGTTCGGGAAAGCCGCGCTTACATTTGTAACGACCTGCGCGCTCGTGATGTCGCTGCTGCCAACGAGCGCATTGGCGGAGCTAGGGGCGGACTCGTCATCCACAGCATCTTCATCCGAGATAGCGGAGACGACCGACGAATCAACTTCCAGTGTCGACGCAATCGAACAGGACGGCGCGACCAGCACCGGTTCGGATGCGTCATCAGATAACCAGGCAAGCAGCTCTGATTCGGGCAGCGCGGGCGAAAGCCCTGCAGTCAAGACCGCCAATGACGGGAGCTCGTCTGCCAAGAAGGGCACGAACGCCACCAACAAGGACACGCAGGAAAAGAACGGCGACGCGAAGTTTATCGGCGTCAAGGACAATGACAACGATGAAGCGGACGTCCGCGATGTCGACAACGGTGGTAGCGACGACCTGGATGTCACGGTGGACAACGGCTCCAATCCCATCGCGCGGACCTCCAGGCTGCTTTCCCCCTTGAGAAGCAGCGATTCTGCCAATACGACCGATGTCACTTCTGGCGACGGCTCGTCGATCGACTCGCTGAACGTGTTCTGGCTCACCAAGGACACCACCGACAACGGTGACAAATCGCTGCTGTACCTCTATCCCTCCGGCAACAACAAGCAGACCGTCACGGCGCAGATCGATTTCTCGATGTCTGGCGAACATGACTACGCTGCCGGCGACATCCGTTTGAAGATTCCGGCGCACATCTTCAAGACGCGCGACGGCAAATGGTACGGCAACCTCGTGCTCCCGCTAGCCGAAGCTCCCTCGACCAAGACAGACTTCAACTGGTCCTACATTGACGACGGCGATGGCGGCTACTACATCCTCACCAACACACGCAAGATGTCGGCAGCCACGCAGGTCTCCATCCAGCTGGCATACGAAAACATCGTCCCATCCGAGATCGTGGATAACGTTGAGACATCCGATCTCTCAGCAAGCATCGAGCTCACCACCCACGAGGGCAACGCCCTCACGCGCACGGCCGACCCCATCACCGCCCAGATTGACACGCACGAGACGGTGACGTCGGCGAACAAGCGCTACCGGACCTATTCGACGATGACGGCCGACGAGATGGCTGCCAACGGATGGGACATTCCCGACGGCATGACCTCCGACGATGGCAAGTATGTGGTGGTCAAGTGGTACACGTACGCCTACCACGAGGGCAACACGTCCTACAAGATGGACTACGAGGACACCCCAACCGACGGCTACAAGAGCTTCATCGTGGAGAACGGATCGGGCACCGAACATAAGAGCGGCTGGGCCAGTAATGGCATAACCTCCTACGAGTATGTGAAGGTGGCCTACCCGCGCTCGCAGTTCGAGGTGGATACCACCTATAAGCTCACCAACGATGCCACGTGGACCTGCACCGAGACGGATAATCAATCGCAGACATCGAAGACTGCATCTGCTTCGATGAACTTCGTGTACCACAACCCTAAGGAAGTGTATCCGCAGGGGCACTTTTACCATGAGAAGTGGGGCGACGACAACGACACCGCCATCACCTCTCACCACGACTCGTACTCCTATCCGAAATACGGTACTGATGGAGGGACGGGCTGGTACGGTTCATATTCCAACGCTCTTAACAAGCTGAAGAAGGGCAAGAGCGTCGAGACATCCTACGAGCAGTATATGCGCGGTTTCGTTTTACCGTGGATTATGCAAGATGGAATAACTAACGAGACCGCCGATGCCCCCGAGGACTTCGGCGCCCGCAACGTGACGATGACCATCACCGACGGGACGCTGACCTATGCCGACACCTTCGGCGCGGCGGGCAGCGAGCTGATGGCGGGCGAGGACTTCACGTTCTCGAGCCTGCACCTGGTCAAACCCACCATCTACAAGGCGGTCGCCTACGACGGTTCCGACCTCGATCCCAACAAGCAAGTCTACTACGACAACGGCCAGCTGGTGTGGACTGGCGGGGGCAGTCAAGCCTACGGCGGCACTTATGGCGTGGGCTACATCGTCGACGATGACTGCGCACACATTCCGAAGTTCAAGGTGATTGCTTACGACGCCGAGGACAAGGCGATTTTCACCCAGACGGTCGACTGGACCGACGGCGCGAAGACCCAGGACATCGACCTGCCTGACGGCACCGATCACTACGAGGTGTCGGTCACGTTTGGCAAGGCCGACTCGAACGGCGACTACGTTGCGGCAATCGCCGACGCCTTCGTTATCCCGAAAATCACGCTCAAGCCCACCGACAAGGTCCTCTCGGTGGTGCAGTCCGCGTTCGACAACCAGACAGATCCCGTCACCTATCTCACCAACGCAGACTCGATGACGGCCACGTACGAGGACGGAACGTCCATCTTCTCGATGGATGCCACGGGTGGTGACCGCCTGCGCGGCTACAGCGAGGACATTGCCGTGGTGCCGTCCAAGTCGGTGGACACCGATATCGACAACTATAACCAGGTAGCCAACCTCACCTATACCGCGAAGGTTGAGGAGCGTTCCAACATCTCGAATTCGGATGTGTGGCGGACTGCCGTAGCAGATGGGGACATCGCCTCCGATACGAGCTGCACCTGGTACGACCTGCTTCCCAAGGGCGTCGTACCCGACCTCTCCAGCATCACGCTGCGCGATGGAGACACGGTATCCGATGCTTACACGATCCCCAACTACAAGGGCAGCGGTCGCACCCTGCTAGTGGTCAAGGCCAATCTCACCCCGACACCGGTCTCCTATAGTGCCGGCGGCAGCATCTACTACTACGAGGACGTCCCCACTATCACGTTCAAAGCAACGTATTCGTTCGAGTCGATGCGCTTCTACGGCAACGACATCCACAACGTGATTGCCTACGAGAGCGGAAACGATTCCCTCGGCAACGTTGAGAACTACTCGGGCGAGCCGGACAACCCTGCGGCAGAGACGCACAACAACACGGTCACTGGTTTGGATTCGACGTTCCCGAACACCGAGGCGGGCGCGCTCGAGAAGACCGTGATGACGGACCTCGACCCTAACGCCGACAACCCCAACTTCGTGTACGCCGGCGCCTCGACGACGGCGTCGGGCCTTTCGGCCACCACGGCGGAGCTTGCCAAGAGGGTCATGGTCAACAACGACGGCAATTGGGGCTCGGGAGTTGCCGAGACCGACTCCAATGGAGACAAGACCGCCTACATCGGAGGCACCTATTCCTACCGGCTCCAGGCAACGGCAGCCAGCAAGACCCAGCTGTCCGACATCATCCTCTACGATGCCATCGAGCTGCATAAGCCCACGTCCGACAAGGCAGATTACGGCGACACGCAGTGGCAAGGCCAGCTCCTGAGCGTCGACGTGTCCGACATGCGCGCAGCCGGAATCGACGCAAAGGTGTACTACTACATCGGCGACGAGATCGATGACTCCACCGACATCGCCCTGGACGGCGACGACTCTCAGCGCTCGTCGGTTGCCGCGACCCTCACCGCCGAGAACGGCTGGGTCACCACAATGCCAGAGGACACCTCCAAGGTGAAAGCCATCGCGGTCGACGCCAGCAAGAACATCGACGGCACCGACTTCGTCCTGGAGCCGGGCGAGACCACGGCGGCGTACGTGAACATGCTCGCGCCACGGGGTGACGAGGCGCTGCAGTACGTGGCACCCAGCGAGGGCGGCACCGACGCCGACACTGACGGGTCCCACGCCTACAACAACGGCTATCTGTGGGGGACCACGACCGACTCCGAGAGCGGCCAGGCCACGGCCACCAAGCTCATCCGCATGGACTACACCAAGGTGGGGCTGGGGCTGTACAGCGTCTCCGCCACCAAACAATGGGACGATGCAAACGACCAGGATGGCGTGCGTCCCGATTCGGTAACCGTGCACCTGTACCGCGACGGCGTCGACACCGGCAAGTCCATCACGCTCGACGGAACCGCGGATGCAAAGCCCAGTGGCATGAACGCCGGCTACGAGAGCGCGTCATGGATGGCCACGTTCAAGGGCCTGCCGTACTGCGACACGCAGGGCAACGTCTACCATTACAGCATCGTCGAGGTCAACGTGCCCGACGGCTACACGCAGAGCGTGAAATACGCCAGCGACGGCTCAAGGACGCTCGTGAACACCCACACGCCCGAGACCGTCTCCGTGTCGGGCAAAAAGAAATGGGTGGGAGATACCTCCGACGTGCGCCCCGGTTCCATCACCGTCACCCTGTATCGCGATGGTGAAAGCTACCAGACCAAGACGGTGACCGCAGACGAGCAGGGCAACTGGTCCTACGGCTTCGACGACCTACCGCGCTATCACGACCAAGGGCAGGCGTACACCTACACGGTCGGCGAGTCCGTCGAGGGCTATGTGACCAAGATTGACACATCCGCCGATAAGACGTCCGGCGACGTGACCGCCGACATCACGAACACCTACCACCCCTACGGCAATCTCGCCATCAGCAAGACGGTCACGGGAGCTACCAAGCAGTGCGCTGGCAAGAAGTTCCCGTTCACCATCAGGCTGACCGGTGTCGATGGGGGGGACTTTGCCGACCAGGTGGCCTACGTGGTGACCAAGACCTCGGACGGTACGCAGGTGTCCACCGGAACCTTCACCAACGGCCAGACCTTGCAGATCGAGGACGGCCAGACCCTCACGCTGAAGGACATTCCCAAAGGCGTCACCTACACAGTTATCGAGTCGGCCGAGGCGGGGTACACGGCAAGCTCCGACACGCTCAGCGGGACCATAGCGTCCAACAACACCTCGAAGGCCGATTTCACGAACGCCTACGAGACCGAGGGTTCGGTGAGCCTCTCGGCAACCAAGAAGCTCAAGGGCACGAACCTTGAAGGCAATCAGTTCCGCTTCGAGCTGCGCGACGAAGGCGAGAAGGACGCCGATGGCAACGTAGTCAGTGCTGCCACGAACAGGCTTGTGCGCGACACCACCAACGGCGCGGACGGCGCGGTGACGTTCGGGGCGCTGCACTACGAAGCCGTCGACAGCGGGCACACGTTCACCTACAAGATCAGCGAGACCGACGGTGGTGCCAAGGGCTACACCTACTCGGACGCCGTCTACTACGCCCAGGTGACGCCGGTCGACAACGGCGACGGCACCATGACCTGCACGGTGAAGTACTTCTCGGATGCCGACTGCACGGACGAGATCGCCCCGAGCAAGTGCACGTTCGCCAACAGCTACAAGGCAGAGGGCTCCATCTCGCTTACCGCATACAAGAAGCTCTCCTCCGGCACACTCGAGGATGGCCAATTCACCTTCCAGCTTTACGACGCCGACGGCAACGTGCTCTATCTGGATGAGAACGGCCACACGACCACGACGGAGACGGATACGCCGCTGACGGCCACCAACGATGCGAGCGGCACCGTGGCCTTCCCGCAGATCTCCTACACGCAGGACGACCTCGCCGATACCGATGATTCCGGCACCGTGACTGGCTACTCCGACAAGACCTTCACCTACACTGCCAAGGAGACAATCCCGGATGATGCTGTCGCGGTAAACGCGGACTACGACATGGTCGACGCTTCCGGCACGGTAGTGACCAGTTCCGACAGCGCTCTGACGTACGCCGACGCGACGAACGACCAGAAGGCGCAGTACTCGTTTGCCAAGAACGGTTACGTGTACTCGGAGGAGTCACGCTCCTGGAACGTAACGGTGCAAGACGACGGCGACGGCACCCTCTCGACGACGGTCGAGAACGTGACGGTCGGCGACGGCGGTGCGACGACATCGACGAACGAACTGCCGGTGTTCACCAACACCGCGATACCGGGCTCGTTCTCCATCCAGAAGCACACGACCAACTCCACGGGGAGCACTCCCGACCCCAACCAGGAGTTCACCTACACCGTCAAGATTACGTATCCCGACGGACAGGATATACCCGAAACCCTGGATTACACGCTCTCCAAAGCCGATGACGCCTCTGCGTCAACGCAGAGCGCTTCGAGCGCAAAGAAGAAAACTGCCGCCAAGAAGAAGGCAAAGGCTGCTGCAACGAAAGAGGAGTCGCAATCTGACCAGACGTCGGCAGAGAGCGCCACGGATCAGACCGTGCAATCCACCCAGGACAATGACTCTGCGCAAACTTCCGAGGACACCCAGGCTGATGATTCGGCACAAGCTGCCGAAGATACCCAGGCCAGCGACGTAAACTCCGAAAGCGAATCGGATGTTTCGGATGATGCTGCCCAGACTTCCTCGGAGCAGCAATCTGTCTCAAGCACTGCTAGCACTGAATCCAGCCCTGTGGTCTCGTTCTTCAGCGCCCTTGCGAGAAAGGCGAGCGCCCTGTTCTCCGCCCCGAGCGCCAGCAACGGGATCTCTCTTATGAGTGCAACGCCTGCCGGCACCGGAACCGCCTATGCGGTGCTGGACTCCAGCGGCAACCTCACGTTCATCCGCTCCAACAGCACCATCGCCAACGGCACCGATGGCACCATCACCGATTGCGAGGGCAACACCTACACCGGCACCATCTACACCGGGTTCGAGGACAACGCGTACTCATCGACTTCAATGGTCCCGTGGTTTTCCAACAGGTCTGCAATAGCGTCGGTCACCTTCAAGGACGAGATCAAGCCAACGTCAACCGCTTATTGGTTTGCCTACTGTACCAACATGACCTCGTGCGATCTGGCAAACCTCGACACATCTGACGCTACGGGCATGAACTACATGTTCTACAACTGCTCCAAGCTCACCTCGCTTGACGTGTCCGGGTTCGACACATCGAACGTGACGGACATGAAAAACATGTTTTACTACTGCTCCAAGCTCACCTCGCTCGACGTGTCCGGCTGGAACACCTCGAACGTGACGGACATGAACGACATGTTCTACAACTGCTCGGGCCTCACCTCTCTCGACGTGTCCGGCTGGAACACCTCGAACGTGACGGACATGAACGACATGTTCTACAACTGCTCGGGCCTCACCTCTCTCGACGTGTCCGGGTTCGACACATCGAACGTGACGGACATGGGATATATGTTCTACAACTGCTCCAAGCTCACCTCGCTCGACGTGTCCGGCTGGAACACGTCGAACGTGACGGACATGAGCAGCATGTTCTTGAGCTGCTCGGCCCTCACCTCTCTCGACGTGTCCGGCTTCGACACCTCGAATGTGACGAGCATGCGCTACTTGTTCAGGAATTGCTCCAAGCTCACCTCGCTCGACCTGTCCGGCTGGAACACGTCGAACGTGACGGACATGTACTGTATGTTCAACGGCTGCTCGGCCCTCACCTCGCTCGACGTGTCCGGCTGGAACACGTCGAGCGTGACGGACATGAGCTACATGTTCCAAAACTGCTACAAGCTCGCCTCGCTTGACCTGTCCAGCTGGAACACGTCAAATGTGACGAAAATGTACAACATGTTCTATAGATGCTCGAGCCTCACCTTGCTCGACCTGTCCAGCTTCGACACCTCGAACGTGACGAGCATGAGCAACATGTTCTCCGGCTGCTCGAGCCTCGCCTCGCTCGACCTGTCCAGCTTCGACACCTCCAAAGTGGAGAGCATGTACAACATGTTCAACAGCTGTCGCGCACTCACCTCGCTCGACGTGTCCAGCTTCGACACCTCGAACGTGACAAATATGAGTTCAATGTTTCAAGGCTGCTCGGGCCTCGCCTCGCTCGACGTGTCCGGCTTCGACACTTCGAACGTGACGGGCATGAACGGCACGTTCTCCGGCTGCTCGGGCCTCACCTCGCTGGACGTCTCAAAGTTCGACACCTCCAAGGTGACGAGCATGGGCTCCATGTTCTCCGGCTGCTCGGGCCTCGACTCGCTCGACCTGTCCAGCTTCGACACCTCGAACGTGACGGGCATGAACGAGATGTTCCGGGGATGCAGCAGCCTCACCTCGCTCGACCTGTCCGGCTTCGACACCTCGAACGTGATGAACATGGACTACATGTTCTACGACTGCGACACCCTCGCCTCGCTCGACATGTCGGGATGGGACACCTCCAAGGTGACGAAAATGGAGTACATGTTCTGGTATTGCAGCGCGCTTGAAGAAGTCGATCTTTCCAACTGGGACAACACCGCCTTGAGGAATGGCTCTGCTTTCAACGGGAACACGTCGCTTTCGAAGGTCACGCTCGGCTCGAAAACGGATATCGAGAAACTCGAAATGCCGGATGTGTCGAGCGACACGACCCGCTATACCGGCAAATGGGAGTTGCAGGGAACCAGCACGGCCCTCACATCGTCCGAGATCGAGGCGCAGTTCCCGGGAACCGACAACTCGCTTGTGGGCACGTGGGTGTGGCAACGGGTCAGCTATCCCATCACGTTCGACAAGAACTCCGATGACGCTTCGGGCTCCATGGCACAGCAAACCTATCAGGGCGATCCGCTCACGCTCAGCACGAACACGTTCTACCGCTTGGGATACGACTTCGCGGGATGGAACACCGCTGCAGACGGAAGCGGGACGAGCTACGCAGACGGCGCCACCATAGATTCCCTCGATTCGGCGATGACCCTCTACGCCCAGTGGGAGGAGATCGACACCACCGTCACGGTCACCGACGGCGAGTTCACCCTCACGCTGAAGGCGGGGGAGAAGGCCACGTTCGACAACCTGCCCGCCGGTGCCACCTACGAGGTGGTGGAGTCCAGCGCGCCGGGCTGGACCGTCGAGAGCCAGACCGGCACGTCGGGCACCATCGAGTCCGAGAGCACGCAGGCGGCAAGCTTCACCAACGCCTACACGCCCGGCCAGACCAGCGCCAGCCTGTCTGCGTCCAAGACGCTCGATAACGCCGCGCCGGCGGACGGGCTGTTCTCGTTCACCCTGCAGCCTTCGGGTGACAATGCGGCTACCGAACCCATGCCCACGGGCACCACGGGCGAAGGGACGGACCGCACGCTCACCGTGCAAAACGCCGCCACGGGCGTGTCCTTCGGCAGCATGACCTACACCACGGCGGGCACCTATACGTACACGATCAAGGAGACCGTGCCTTCGGGTGCTACCGACAACGGCGACGGCACCTTCACGAAGGACGGCGTCACCTATATCTACTACCAGAACGTGGAGACAGCAACCGTCACGGTCAGCGACGACGGTCAGGGCAACCTGACGGCAACCGTTGCCTACGATGACGATGGCGCCACGTTCTCGAATACCACCGTGCCGGGCAGCCTTACCATCTCCAAGACCATCGAAGGCGTCACGAGCAGCGACAAGACGTTCGACTTCACCGTCACGCTGCTGAAGGACGCCGCGGTTCTGACCGACGCGTACACCTATACGGTTAAGAACGCCGACGGGACGGACGGCACCGGCGGCACGGTGACAAGCGGCGGGACCATCAGCCTCTCCGGTGGCCAGACTGCCACCATCACGGGGCTGCCCGCCGGCACCGCCTACACCGTGACCGAGTCGGATCTCGACGGCGGCTGGACGCAGACCGCATCGAGCGGCAACACCGGCACCATCGCCTCGAACGGCACCTCTGAGGCCAGCTTCACCAACACCTACAGCGCATCGGGCTCAGCGACCATCAAGGGCGAGAAAGCGTTGTACAGACCGAGCAGTTCAGACTACTCGACGAACTACGAGGCGGGCGACTTCCAGTTCGCGCTCTACAACGCAGACGCGGACGGCAACGCCACCGGTGACCCGATCCAGACGGTCTCGAACGGTTCCCCGGACGCGGACGAGACGTCAAGTGATTACGGCATCAGCACGGTGGAGTTCCTGCCGATTACCTACACGCTCGATGACATGAGCGACGCCACAGACAACGGCGACGGCACGCGGACCAAAGAGTTCACCTACGTTGTGAAAGAGGTGATACCGGACGGTGCCACCTATGACGAAGGCAGGAGCGCGTATACGTATGACGGCATCCAGTACGATGATAGCAGCCAGATCGTCACGGTGACCGTGACCGACGACGGGTCCGGAACGTTGACGACCTCAGTGTCGGATGACACTTTCCCCTTCTTCAGCAACCAAATCGAAGACGGCACGGCGTGGCTGACGAAAACCGTGGGCACGCCTTCGCCCGCCAAATCCAATCAGGAATTCCCGTTCACGGTGACCCTTTCTGCATCGGGAGAGTACAACTACGAGATTTGGGCACCTGATGACGGAGAAGATGGCACGCTCACGGGAGCTGGAACCATCTCCAACGGCGGTGCCACGGTGGTCACGTACGACGCATCGGGCAACGCAATCACCACCGATCACATCGACCTCAAAGACGGCGAGACGCTCTACATCCGCAACCTGCCCGTAGGCTCCACCTACGCCTTCGAGGAGCAGACGCCGTCCGGCTGGACGCAGAAGTCCTCGTCAAACATGAGCGGGACGGTCACGGCTGACGAGTACGAGTCGGAAGACGACAGCAGCGACAGCAATAACTTGATCAGCGCGTTCGCGACTATAGTGGACCCGAAGGTACCCACCACGCCAAAGGCCACGGTGACCAACGACTATTCAGCCTCAGGCTCGGCGAGCTTCTCGGCCACCAAGACCCTCACCGGCGCGACGCTGCAGGACGACCAGTTCGCCTTCGAGCTGGTCGACTCCTCGGGCAACGTCGTGAGCCGCGCCACCAACGACGCGTCCGGCAACATCGACTTCGGCACGATCTCATACACGCTCGACGACCTTGCTAACTCCGACGGTACCTATGCCAAGAGCAAGGACTTCACCTACACCGTGCGGGAGGTCCACGGCGGCACTACGCTGGGCGACGTGACCTACGACGGCACCACGTACCAGGCCAAGGTCACCGTGACCGACAACGGAAACGGCACCCTGTCCACTTCGGTGGCCTACCTCAACGCCGACGGAACGGCGGTGGACAAGGCCACCTTCGCCAATGTGGACAACCCCAAGGGCACGGCAGTGCTCCAAGCGAACAAGGACCTGGTCGATGCCGACAACAACGCGCTTTCCGACTGGGGTGGTAGGACCTACACGTTCACCGTCACGCCCAACGACGGCGCGCCGATGCGCACGAGTGCGACGGGGGACAAACTCACGTCCCTCACCAGCTCTGCGGCGTCGCAGACGAGCCCCACCGCCGCCTTCACGCAGTTCGTCTATACCTACGACGACCTGAAGAACGCCGACGGTACCTACGCCGAGAGCAAGGAGTTCACCTATGCCATCTCTGAGACCGTTCCCGATGATGCCACGACAACGGTAACCACCTTAGGGAACACGGAGACCAAAAAGTACAGCGAGCTCAAGGACAGCGCGGGATTCGATGCCACCAACTACACATGGACACTCAACGGCGTCACCTACACGACCGCGACGCACACCGCCACGGTGACGGTTTCCAATTCGGGCAACGGTGTGCTCGACACGAGTGTGGTCTATGACAAGGGCACGGATTCCGAGAGCACCACGCCGCCCACCCTTACCAACTCCTATACACCCACCCCCACGACGGGCACGATCCTGGTCACCAAGAGTCTCTCGGGCCGCGACTGGACCGACAACGACAGCTTCTCGTTCGTGCTGACAGCCGTTGATGGCGCCCCGCTGCGCACGGCAGATGGCGACCAGGACAGCCTCACCGCCACCGCCACCCGCGGCACCGCAACCGACGGCTACGCCGCGCGCACGCCGTCGTTCCCGCAGCTCACGTTCACCTACGACGACCTTGCCGTTAGGGACTCAAGCAGCAACGTGACCGGCTACGACCAGGAGCGGGAGTTCACCTACAACATCCACGAGCAGTGCCTGGTCGACGGGGAAGACAAGAACCCCACCACCGGCGGCTTTACGAAGGACGGTGTCACCTACGCCGCCGACCAGACGGTCACCATCAAGGTGACCGACAACGGCGCCGGTGCGCTCGTCGTGACCTACAAGACCTCATCGGGCGAGTGGGGCAACACGGCAACCCCCGCAACCTTCGAAAACGCCTATACGACCGGCACCGCCACGGCGCAGATTCTCGTGGGCAAGAGCATCACGGGTCGCAGCGCGTGGAACGACGGCGAGAGCTACACGTTCCAGCTGACCGCCGGCACGAACACTGCTGGCGACGGCGTCACCACCCCGATGCCCGATCCTTCGACTGTAACGGTAAACGATAGCTCCAACGTCACTGCCACGCTGGCTGACGGCACTCAGAAAACGCTCGAACATGGTGCGGCGTTCGGCGAAATCACGTATGAAAAGGCAGGCACCTACCTCTACACCGTCACCGAGGTTATTCCCGACGACGCCACCACCACAGTAAACGGCGAGACCAAGACCTATAGCGAATTGAAGGATACGGAGAACTTCAACGCCTCCTCATATGTGTGGTCCAAAAACGGCGTTACCTATTCCACCGCTTCGCATTCGGCGAAGGTCGTTGTCTCGGACGACGGTAAGGGCAACCTAAGCGCCAAGGTCTATTATCGCGGCGACTATGTGCAGCCGATCGTGTTCTCGAACTCCTATACAGCCGAAAACACGAAGGCAAGTGTTGAAGCGACGAAGACCGTGAATGGTACAACGCTCGAGCAGGGTACTTACTCCATCCAAGTGATTGACAACAACGATACGCACAACGGTATGGAATATTCTGGTGGCACGCTGAGCAAGGGCACCGTGGTCGGTTCTGTGGGTATGACTGCTGCCAACAAGGGCCATGCGAAAGCCGAACTCTCCTCGATTACCTTTACCGCCGCTGGCGAGTACCACTTCATCATGCGCGAGGCGATACCCGACGATGCGACAAACGCCTCCGTTAACGAGGGGAACACCAAGTACAAGGACGCTGGTGACAATCAGAGCACGTCCGGGTGGATCTATCAGGGTGTCACGTATGACGCGAGCCAAGTGGCTGTCACCGTGACGGTGAGCGACAACGGGTATGGCCAGCTGCAGGCGAGCGTCGATTATGACGGCGACTCGAGTACGGCGCCCACGTTCAGCAACGCCTACGGCGCATCCGGCGTCGCTCAGGTCTCCGCCACCAAGGCGCTCACCGGCCGCGACCTCACGGCAGGCGAGTTCGGCTTCGAGCTGTACGAGGGCTCCGACGCCGATGGGGAGCCTCTGCGAACTGCAAGCAACGAAGCTGATGGCACGGTGACGTTCGCGCCGCTGACCTACACTCTCGAGGATCTCGATGGCGCCGCCTCCAAGATATTCGATTACACGATCTCCGAGCAACTACCCGAAGACGACGATCCGGACACAAAGGGTGTGCAACATGCGGGGGTCACCTACGACGGCAGCACCCACGTTGTGCATGTCAAGGTGTCCGACGGCGGCAAGGGCAAGATCACTACCGAGGTGACATACGATAACAACTCCGAAAAGGCGCCGACGTTCACGAATTCTTATAAGGCCACCGGCACGGCGACTATGTCCGCCGTCAAGACCCTCAATGGCAATGCCCCGAAGGCGGGACGCTTCTCGTTCCAGCTTTACGAGGGCGACCCCGACCAGGGAGGGAAGCTCCTGCAGACCGTCTCCAACGGCGAGGGCGGCACGGTGTCCTTCGACCCGATCTCATATCGCTACGACCCCGCATCCAAAGTCGACGACACCGGCGATTACGTCTACACCATCCGCGAGGTTGCGCCAGAAGGCGCCACGATTAACTCCGACGACACCCGTACCTACGACGGCATGACGTACGACGCCGACAAGACGGTAAGGGTCTCGGTGTCCGATGCCGGTGACGGAACCCTCAATGTCGCCTACGACGGAAAAGAGGACCTGACACCACCATCGTTCGCGAACACCTACTCGGCAACACCCACGAAGGTGCGCCTCTCGGCTCACAAGATGCTGAAAGGGGGCAAGCTTGCCAACAAGCAGTTCAACTTCGAGCTCAAAGGATCTGATGGTACTACCATCACTCTCACCAACAATGCCAACGGAACGATTGCGCTGCCAAAGTGGACCTACAACAAGTCGGGCACTTGGACCTATACCTTGTCGGAAATAGACGACGGTGCGCCCGGCTACACCTACGACAGCACCGTCTACACGATAACGGTTACGGTGGTTGACGACGGCAAGGGTGCGCTCGACGCCGTGGTTTCCGTCAATAACGGCTCGAAGAAAGTGGATGCCGACGACATCTCCTTTAAGAACGTCTACGACTCGAACGCGGAGGTAACAGACTCATCCAAGTCATCTGATGGAATGTTCAGCGTGATATTCAGCGGCAGTGGCGTTCCCCATACCGGTGACCTGATCGCGAACATAGCGATCTTGCTCGTCGTTCTGATGGTCATTGCCGGCGTCGTGGTCTTTCTGGTCCACCGTCGTCGCAAGAAGGGTGACAAGAAAGACCGAAGCTAGTGATGGATGCGTTCGCCTCTGACCTGAAGGACTCGGACATCTACGCCGACGGCCGGTAAGCAGCGCACCATAGTAATCGAAAGGGCACATTGTGCGGCTCCGCCTACCCGAGTGGGCCGACAATGTGCCCTTTTCGCATTCCAAAATAATCTGATAATCAGCCGTGCAATCTACGCACGTGTGAAAGCTCCGTGCGCCGAACTGCTTGCGAGCGCTGCTATCGGGTTTGGCTCTCGGCGCCGCCCGATGCGCTGTCCCCGTGGGATCCTTCCGATGCCGCTTTCGGGTGCGCCTGTTCGGCCGATGCCGAACCGGTATCGGCGGTACCGCCGCCGTTGCGCAATCCTTCGGAGCTGCCTCCGCTTTCGGCCGTCGCGCTGTCCTTGCCTGCAGACTGCTCGGCGATTTCGTTTACCCGTTCGGCGACTTCGGCTGCCAAGTCGGCATGGCGTTGGGCGCGTTCGGCAGCTGTGGAGGCATATTTGCGTGCAGCCTTATACCAGCTTGCGGGGTCGGTGCCCTCTTCTTCCCGGCGGCGTTCCAATTCCGATGCCAGATGATCCAGCAGCCAGGTGCGGGATCGGTTTTCGAGAGCCGACAGGGCTTCGCGGCGGGCGGCTTCCTCTTCGGGGGTTTCGTTTCTGTGTTGCCGTTCATACAGCTTGCCGGCCTGCTTTGCCGCCGTTTCGATAAGCTGCCGACGCTGTTCGGGGGTCAGCTTGGAATTTCCCAGTACGCGTTCCAAGGCCAGATGGTTGCCGACAATGGATCGGAAGTTGCGCGGGTTCTCGCTGATCTCCTGCACTGCCTTGATTGGCTGGGCGTCCACCACGCGCGTGGCGATATTGGCCAGAAGCGGCATCAGGAATACGGTCAGCGCACCTGCCCCCACCAGCACGGATGCCACATCGTTGCTCATGGTGCCCGCACTGACCGCAACCGAGGTGATGGCGACGATCAGTGGCAGTGCCGTCGTGCAGTACAACGAGATTGCCAAGCGGTTGTGCGGCGAGATGTCGCGTGTGTCCCGATCAATCTTCAGAGCGAAATAAATAGGCGTGGCGCGAACGATCAGTAGCAGGCAGATGAACGCTACCAGCAGAAGCGGCATTTCGGCAAGCGCTGCCAGATTCACTTTCGCGCCCGATACGATGAAGAAAAGCGGGATGAAGAAACCGTAGCCGATGCCGTTGAGCTTCGTTTCCAGCGTCTCGTTGCCGTCGGGGAACACCGTACGCAGGATGAAGCCTGCCGCGAATGCGCCCAGCACCACATCGAGGTCGAAGACCGCCGACAGCGCCAGCAATCCCACCAGCAGCACGATTACGGCGCGTACGACGGTTTGGGAGGTCGTATCCGCGCGCTCCTGCATCAGATGCACCAGTTTGCTGTCCGCGCGCTTCGCACGGGAGGTGAATGCCACCAGCAGCACGCAGACAAGCGCGAAAGCAAGCAGGATCACCGCGGTCTGCCACGTTGCACGGCTTGACAGCATGATGGCCATGACGATGATAGGCAGCAGCTCTCCCCAGGTACCGTATGCCAATACACTGTCGCCGACGCGGGTTCCCAGCAGGTCTCGTTCCTGGAGGATGGGCAGCAGGGTTCCGAGCGCGGTCGTGGTCAGCACCAAGGCGCTGGCGAAATGCCCAGCGGGGGAATCGCCTGCTACGTAGGGGATGGCCAGCGTCACGCCGAGTGCAATCACCAGCGTCACGCACCAGGTCAACGCCCCTACCCGGCCCTGATGGCCGGTGAGCATCTTCGGGTCGATTTCGTAGCCGGCCATCAGGAATAGGAATCCCAGACCCAGTTCGGACAGCATGTCCACGGCGTCGGTCAGTTGGATGGCGCCTGCGGCATAGGGTCCCAGAAGCGCTCCGAAGACCAGAAGGAATACGGTTTCGGGAATAGCTTTTTTCGGGATGATCTCGGCAATGACCGGGGTAAGCGCTGCAACGAGCGCAATAACGGTAAGGGAGATAAGATCGAGCGTCATCTATTCGTGTCCTTCGAGGTGCGGGTGTGCTGCGGTATGGGCATCTGGACGACGCGCCATGCTTCTGTTCGTGCGCCATTATAGGGAATCGTGCTGACCGTGCCGTGGCTTCGCTACCAGCCTACACGGTCCCTGCAAATAATAGGGGCTTCGAGCGTTGTCCTTCAGGGGCGCTTTCTATTCGACAGCTGAATGATGATTCGCTCGCATCGGCATGAATGGACGCTTCCTGGCTCAAATATACTGGTAACAGGATTCGAAAGAGGCCGCCAAGCTGCACTCAGGTGACGCTCGGCGGCGCGCTCTCATCTCCGTCGCATCGCATTTTCGGGAAGGGAGGCAAGATGGACACATTGCTCAATGCGGGATCGACGATGATCATTCTCTTCATCGTCATCGCCCTCGGCTATCTTGCCCGAAAGCTCGAGATGATCGGCGATGCCTTCGACAGCTCCCTTTCGAAGATAATCATGAACATCACCTGCCCTGCGACGGTGCTGGATTCGGTGCTGAGCAACTCTAACCTCCCGGACAACGGGGTTATCGGGCAGGTGCTCTTCGTTTCGTTCGTCACGTTTGTCCCCGTTATCGTTCTCAGCTTGATTTTGGCGCGGCTCTATCGAGTCCCCGAAGAGCAGCGCGGCGGCCATGCGTTCACCATTACCTTCGGGAACGTCGCCTTCGTCGGATTTGCCGTGGTGGGAGCCATCCTCGGCACGCAGGCGGTTCTGTATGCCAGCATCTACAACATCATCAGCTCGCTGCTGCTCTATAGCGTCGGCGCCTGGATGATTGCCCGTTCGGGTTCGATCAAGCTTTCGAGACGCGAACAGGTCAAGTATGTGCTGAAGAATCTTTTCAGCGTAGCGATGGGGTCATGCGTTCTGGCTTTGATCCTTGCCCTGCTGCATGTGAATGACTTCGGCATCATAGGCAAGACCTGCTCCTTCTTGGGGGCGATGACCGCACCGGCGGCCATGCTCGTTGTGGGTTCCACATTGGCGAAATACAAGTTGGGAACCATGATACGGAGCCCCTGGGCCTACGTGACAACCTTCGCGCGCCTCATCGTCGCTCCGGCGCTCACCTACCTGACGGCTTCGTTCTTCATCAGCGACCCCTACTTGCTTGCCACATTGACGCTGATCGCCGCTATGCCTGCGGCCATGATGGGAACGGTCATGTGCCTCATGTACGGCGGCGATATCCTCTCGGTATCTCAATGCATGTTTCTGACCACATTGTTCTCAATCCTGACGATTCCGATAGTTACTGCATGCGTGATATAGGCATTTCAACGCCCTTCTGTGCGCTTCCGTCTCCGCAGCGGCCTGTATAATTTTTCGTATGGAACTTAAGCAGTTGGAATATTTCTGTGCAATCGCGAAATACGAGAGCCTGACGAAGGCGGCTCGCAAGCTGCATGTTTCGCAGCCGAGCCTCAGCAGGAGCCTCCATGCGCTTGAAGACGAGCTTGGTGCGGAGCTCTTCGACCGCGTGGGACGCAATATCGAGCTGAATGATGTCGGCAGGGTAGCGCTGAAGAGGGCTCTGGCCACTTTGGATTCCGCGAGCGCCATCGTAGAGGATGTCGCCGAGTTCCAGCATGAGAAGGATCGCTCGGTAAACCTCTATGCCCCGGTTTCGATGGCCGATTATGAGCGTATACTTATCGGCTTCAAGCAGAAATACCCTGGTATCCATATTCGGATGGGCGCGGTGGGGACAACCTATTCCGAGCGCCTGAAACGCTACAAACCCGATCTTACCTTCTTCGCAAGAACTATCATCCACAAGGATCCGAATTACGTCATGCTCGGTGAAGAGGAGCTTGTGGTAGCGGTTGCCAAGGACCATCCGCTCGCCAAAAAGGATTCGGTCCCCCTTGCCTGTCTGAAAGGAGAGCCCTTCATCAGCCTTCTTCCCTGTGCACTTTACGACGTTGTCTACCATATGTTCCTCGAAGCGGGATACGAGCCGAATGTGATTATCGAGAATCAAGAGTTCAATGGGTTGATGGGCTATGTTGCGCGAGGCTTCGGATTCACAATCGCTCCTTCCATCACCTGGTTCGGCGGCGACTGGATTGATCGGGTGGCACGCATTCCCATCAGCGATGTTCATCGGAAACGCTATCTATACCTCAAATGGCCCGAGAACACGGTGGTCAATTCTGCGGCGCTTCGCTTACGAGAATACCTGATCGAATACTTTGCCACCCAGTATCATCTCGTTTGCCCGGTATCGCACAACGTGTAAGCAGCAGAAAAGTTCATTGCGGGCAGGGTCGTATGGCTTCCGCTTTCCCTTTTCGAGTACACTGAAACCATCCGATACCTGTTTTCAACTTTCGAGAATCGGCCGCATCCCGGTACCGGGATGCCTGACTGCGGGGAGAGGGCCCAATCATGAAAAAGCGGACCAAGCTTGCCATCGGTGCAGCAGTGTGCACCGTTGCCGCAGTCGTAGTGTGCTGCGTATTGCTTATACCGGGACTGGCCGGACAGGAAGCGCCGAGTGCTGCTTCCTTAACCGAGCAGACGGTTTCGCAGGAGACGGTGGGGGAATCTGCCGCTGCAAAGGATACCGCTGCGAACGCGGGGCAGAATGAGAGCGAAGCCCTCGACGGCTACGATGCCACCGCTGAGAAGAATGGGTATCTTTCCGGCAAGCTTGTTCTGACCTGCGATAACCCAACCGGTACCGATGCTGCGCGCGCCTTTTCCATGAAGCGGACGAAAGCGGCCCTGGAAAAGCGCGGTATCACGGTGAAGCAGGTTGTGGCCAAGGCGAACGCCGACCATGGCACGATCGTGGAGGCAGCCTTCGACACCTCCGATGACGCGGCCGACGTGGCCCAGAGGGCCGAGAAGGTGAAGGGGGTCGGCCAGGCCCAACCGGACTACGTCTACCATCTGCTGGAAACCGATGGGTCTTCCGCTTCATCAACCGATGCGCTTGCATCCGAGAGCAGCTCCGTTTCAACGGAACATGACGATACCGATTTCACGCCGTCGACGGACATGGCTGGGGCTACCTCGTCTTCAGCCTCATCCTCCGCATCTTCACTATCCGGGGAAGCGGCGGGGGCCGCCGATGTGGTTTCTTCTTCCTCTTCTGCCAGCCAGAGCGAAAGCGCTTCCTCCTATTCGACGGCAAGCTCCCCTTCGGGCATAACGTCCGATTCGACAACCGCCGCCGCAACGCGCAACCAAGCGGCAGATGATCTGGTGGCTCAAGCGGTTACCAACGATCCCGGTGCCTTGCCCGCAACCACGGTAAAAGCCGTCCGCAACAAGGCGAATCAGTATTACCTGTATGGCAGGCAGTCTGGCAAAGTGAAGGGCGCTTCGGTAACGAAGGCGTGGTCGAGCGCCAAGGCAAACGGCAAGGTGACCGTTGCCGTGCTGGATACTGGCGTGAACCTGATGCACCCGGATTTGCGCGCGAACCTGGACGTGGCGCATGCCTACGATGCCTATAACAACAAGCTGTTGGCTTCCGAATGCAGCTCCGGCGGCTTCACAGGCGACAGAGTGGGGCACGGCACGCATGTAACCGGCATCATCAGCGGCGTCGCCAACAACGAACGCGGCATCGCGGGCGTCAGCTATAACGCGAAGGTGCTCCCCATCAAGGTGTTCGATAACCAGTCGGGCTCGAAGGCGGCGACTTCCACCTCTCAGCTCCTGCGTGCCTACAACTATTTGGAATCGCTTGTGAAGAAAGGCGAAATCACCAACCTCCGCGTGATCAACATGAGCCTTGGGGGTTATAAGCACTCCAAGGACGCACGCCTCAACAGCATGATCAAGAAGTTCTATCGGTCGTACCATACGGTGACGGTCTGCGCGGGCGGCAATGGCGATATGAAGTCGCGTCCCAATACGATGCATCTGTACCCCGGAGATTTCAAGACCGCGGTTTGCGTCACCGCTCTGAACGCGAACGGCGCGAATGCCCGTTGGTCGGATTACAACCGTTCGAAGGATATCTCAGCGCCAGGTGTATCCATCCTGTCTACCTGGAAAACCGAGGGCAACGTCGATGACGGCTATACCTTCATGGACGGAAGCTCGATGGCTGCCCCGATTGTCTCCGGCACCGCAGCGCTTTGCTTTGCCGCGAATCCAAAAGCGACTCCCGCCCAGGTGGTAAAGGCCCTGAAAACGACCACTGGGAAAATCCACGATCCATCGGATCCGTACCACCGCAACCGTGCGGGCAGATCGGGGAGTACGGGCGCCCTGAATGCCGCCGCTGCGGTGAAGGCGATCAAGCATCCAGCGGTACTTTCCGCCAACGTGCGCAAGGGCGGGAAATACCTGTCCGGGAAGAAGAGGACCCGTGCAGCCTACCGGGTGAGGAAGGCGGCAATCGGCACGCATGCCGGCACCGTGTTCTACCAGCGCTGCCGGGTTTCCAAGAAGGCGAAGGCGGCCACTGTCCCCGCCAAGGTGAAGATCAAGGGCCGTACGTATCGCGTAATCGGCATATCGCCGCGGGCGTTTTCCACGCGGGGTAAGGTGCGCACGGTCACGGTGCGTTCGGGTTCTCTGACCAAGCGCTCTGCGGTAAAGGGGTGCCTGAAGGCCTCCAAAGTGAAAACGGTGAGGGTTCGCGTACCGAAGAAGTCCCGGAGTGCAGTGTGCAAGGCGCTGGGGAAGTCCGCTTGGACGGGCAAGGGCGTCCGCGTGGTAACAGCGTAGCCTCAAGTTCTGCGTGAACATATGCGGCAACAGGCCGATTGCCTCCCTGCCTGGGAGATCCGGGCAGATGACAGATTTTGGCGGGCCCTTCTTCCAGGAAAACCAGGAAGCGACGCGTTGCTGTCGGTGGGCGACATTGACGCTGCTCTATTATTCTGACACGATTGATAATATTATCAATTTCTTTAATCATTCTTTTTCTGGGCTTTTCTGAAACGAGGTGGGATCCATGACTCGCAATGTTTTTCTCAGTGCAGTATCGGTGCTTTTTGCGACGTTGCTGCTGTGCTTCGGGATATCGACGGTTGCTTTCGGCGCTGATTTCCAGGTGGCCAAGTCGAAGACGGCCACCGACTTGAATTCGAGCAAGGAAACCACGGTTACGCTTTCACTCCCGTCGGCAGAATACACGGCGAACACCAATGTCGACGTGGTGCTGGTAATGGACAAGAGCGCCTATTCCGATATCGACGGCATCGAGACGGCGGCATCGAATCTGCTTTCCAGCTTGGCGGAAAGCGACATGGATGTGAAGTTGGGCGTTGTTGTGTTCGATGCCTGGGGCCATGATGCGTATTCGCTGTCAACCGGTGCCGGAGACACCGTCACCGGGCTGGTTTCGGTGACGGATGATAACCTGTCGGCACTCGAGGGCGCGGTGTCCTATGACTTGAGCGCCTCGGACTATTACATCGGCGGCTCCAATTCCGAGCAGCCCATCCGCATTGCCAACGACATGCTAGCCGCCGACACCGATACGCCGGCGTCGAACAAGTACGTCATCGTGCTCTCCGATTTCGAGACCTATGTCTACGAGGGCTCTCTGACGATGGATGGTGTCACCTATGAAAGCGCTCCCGTCGGGCGCGGTGGTTACGGCTACGGAGACGAGACGCCTATGTGCAGGCTGGATTCGGCTGGATCGAGCGATTATTCAAGCTGGGACGAGCTGTTTGCCGCTTGGCAGGACGGTACCATCCAGAATACCTCTTCCTACAACGTCAACCAGTTCTTCCGCTATGGTACGAACGGCAGCTCCTGGCGCACCTATTGGAACAATATCTCCACCAGCTCGTCGGAGCCCGATGCAGATCTGACGGCATCGGAATACACCGCATACTTCAATGGCGAATGGGATGCCACCTACCAGTCGGGAGAGAAGAAGTTCTACGGCAACGACGTGTCGCTGTGCAAGACCTACGATGCCCTGAAGGCCAGCCATGACGCCGGCTACAACATCGGCATATTCTCTACCAGCCATGACGGAACGGTCTCCGATGACAATTGGAACCAGATTCTGAAGTATAAGCCCATGGGCTTGATACAGCAGCTGCAGGACGACCTGGGCGCTGTGGCGTATGGGCGCACGAGTACGAATGAGAACATCACCAACCACGGCACCGACATCAGCACGATGTTCGAGGATTTGGAAAGCGAGATCCGCTACCTGGTTGCCGAGGCCACGGTAACGGACAAGATCGGCTCCGATTTCGATCTGGTCACCGAAGGGGATACCTCTCCGTTCTCGGTTTCGGTTGCTGGTGAGGAGCTGACGGCGACGAAGCTTTCCGATAACGAATGGGGCTATGGAACGCCGGATTCCTCGGGCACGTATCCCTATGTGATCACCTACGACCCAGATGAGGAGCAGTTCGTCGCGCAGATTAACGTTCCCATCGAGAACAGCAAGCAGGTGCAGATCTCCTATCGCTTGAAGCTGACGGCTGATGAGACGGGCACCTATCCGACTAACGAGTTCGCCACACTGGATTACACGGACAGCACCGGTGAGAGCACGGGCAGCGAGGACTTCGAGATACCGTACGTGAAGTATACGAAACCAGCTGCCGATGACGATGACGATGCCGCGGACGGAAACGACGATGAAAGCTCCGGCTCGCGTGCCGATGACTCCGACAAGAGCAGTGCGGGCACAGATAAGAAGAAAGATTCGGATGCTACCACGGTAACGAAGGTCTCGGAAACGACCTCAGGGGAGACGACCCCCGAAACCGGGGATGATGCCGATGCCGGTATTCTTGCGGCAGCAGCTCTGGCTGCCCTCGGCAGCGGGGCGGTTGCGCTGCGGGCGCGACAGCGTGCGCGCGATCGGCGGTAGCCGGGAACCTTCCTTGTGCCGGAGATAACCATTCGACTGTGCGGCGACGGTTCAGCGGCAATATTGCATGGCAGCGGCCAAGGCGGAGGGCATCCTGCGGGGCGCCCTCCTTCATGTATCCTGCGGATATCGTGGGCTTCAGCCGGTATGGTGGCACAGATGATTCAATGGTGTATGGTGTTGAACTCGGACGGCATGCGGGCTTCCCGCGAATGGAAAGAGGCAGCGATCTACCATGGCGAAATACGAGGGATATGTCGGGGCATTCGATTCAGGTGTCGGCGGCATCAGCGTTCTCAAGGCCATGGTGCGCGAACTGCCGCACGAGAAGTTCATATACTTCGGCGATTCCGCGCATGCGCCCTACGGCGACAAGCCCGACGGCAAGGTCCGCGAGCTGGCAAGCAACGTGGTCGAGCATCTGCTTTCCGAAGGCGTGAAGGCCGTGGTCATCGCCTGCAACACGGCCACCAGCGCGGCGAAGGAGACCATCCGTGCTGCCCATCCCGAGGTGCCCATCCTGGGAGTGGAGCCCGCCCTGAAACCGGCGCTCGAAGCGAACATCCCCGGCGATATCCTGGTGCTGGCGACGCGTATGACGTTGCGCCGCGATTCGTTCAAGAACTTGGAGCAGACCTACGAATGGATGTCCGACGACCGCATAATCCACGTGCCCTGCTCGGGGTTGGCCGATCTGGTGGAGACCGGCGACTTCGACGGCTCCGAGATGCGTAACTACTTGGAAGATCAGCTGGGTGTCTATCGCGGCAAGGTGGGGAGCGTGGTGTTGGGCTGCACCCATTACCCGTTCGTGCGCGAGCAGATTCGCCGCGTTGTCGGCGATGTTCCCTTCTTCGACGGGGGCGAGGGCACGGCGCGGCATCTGCGCCATCGCCTAGCGGAGAACGGCTTGCTGGCGCCTGAATCCCAAGAAGGCTGCGTGGAATTCGCCTCCAGCAAACCGGGCGAACAGACGCTTGCCCTGTACCGTCGCCTGTACGCGATACCGCTGTAAGGACGAATGGCCTATGACTAGAGAACCCAAGGCAACGCAGCCGGTGCCCGAACTGACGCCAGACCAATATCAGGCGGCGGTTGCCCGGCTGGAAGCGGAGCTTCGAGAGTATCAGCCGTGCAACGGGCAGGAACGGGCAGACCGGAAGCTGATGCTCCATTACCTGGGCTTGGGCGCGGACTGCTTCGACCGAACGAGTCTGGCGCATTTCACCTGCTCGGCATGGACGGTCGACCCCACGCGCACGGAAACGCTGATGGTCTACCACAACATCTACGACTCATGGTCGTGGATCGGCGGGCATGCCGATGGCGACCCGCGTCTGGCACAGGTGGCAGCTCGCGAGCTGCAAGAGGAAACCGGCATCGCGCACGCGAGCCTGGTGCCCTGCGGCATCTATTCGCTGGAGACGTTGACGGTCGACGGCCACGAAAAGCATGGTGCCTATGTCTCATCGCACCTTCACCTGAATGTGACCTATCTATTCGTGGCGGACCCCGCTCTCCCGCTCCGCTCGGCACCGGCGGAAAACCGTGCGGTAAGCTGGGTGAAGCTCACCGATGTGGTGCCGCTGTCCTCCGAGCCGTGGATTCGCGAGCGCATCTACCGCAAGCTCATCGAACGGCTCGATACCGTTCCCGCCGATTGCTGGCAGGCAGCGCTTACTGATTGCGCGCGGAATTCTCGAAGGTGAAGCGCCCCATCTTCACGCCGCCGAGCAGGTGGATGTGCAGATGCGGCACGGTGGTGGCGGAATCCGGTCCCGTGTTGATGACGGTGCGGTAGCCCGATTCGTAGACTCCCTTGATCCGCGCAATCTCAGGGACGACCTTCAGCAGGTGGCCCAACAGCTCGGGTGGGACATCGGACTGCAGGTCGGTGTAGTGCTGCTTGGGCACGATGAGCGTGTGCACGGGCGCTTCGGGTTCGATGTCATCGAAGGCGTACACCCGGTCATCTTCGAATACTTTCTTCGAGGGAATCTCCCCCGCAATGATCTTGCAGAATAGGCAATCGCTCATGCCCGGTCCTTTCCCTGTTGCCGTCTAGCCGAGAACCTCCGCGGCATAGCGGGCGCTTTCGGCGGCATCCTTCGCATAGAAGTCCGCTCCGACCATTTTCGCATATTCTTCGTTCAGCACGGCGCCGCCCACCATGATCTTGACGCCGGGCGCCTGGGCGTGCAGCAGCTCGATGGTCTCTTCCATGGCTTTGACCGTGGTGGTCATCAATGCCGACAAGCCGACGATCTTCACGTCGTGCTCGCGCACGCATTCCAGTACGGCTTGCGGATCCACGTCGCGGCCCAGGTCGATAACCCGGAAGCCGTAGTTCTCCAACAGCATCTTCACGATGTTCTTGCCGATGTCATGGATGTCCCCCTTGACGGTGGCTACGGCAATGGGGCCCTTGCCCGCATCCACGGTAGCGGATTTCGAACGGATGATGTCGAAGCCCGCTTTGGCGGCCTCGGCGGAAGCCATCAGCTGCGGCAGGAAGAACGTGCCCCTCTCGAAACGGTCGCCGACTTCGTCAAGCGCGGGGATCAGGTGCTTGTTGATGACGCTCATTGCGTCTTCGGCGGCAAGCAGCTCCTCGGTCGCGGCGGGCACGGGTCCTTTGTTTCCCGCGATTACCAGCCGGTAGAGCTCGGAAGCGTTGCCGTCGGCATGTTCGGAATCGGATGCCCCCTGGTCGGCGGCGGTCGAACCGTCGGTTCGGGCGGCCGGTACCGTCGTGCTTACCGTACGGTTCGCGTAGGCGGCGATATAGCTCTGGGCGTTCTCGTCCTGGGCGCATAGCACGCGCCAGGTATCCACCACCTCGCGGTAGCGGTCGGCGAGCGGATTGAGGATCGGCAGGTCCAGGCCGGCGGAGAAAGCAGCGGCAAGGAATGTGCCGTTCACAATCGGGCGTGCCGGCAGCCCGAAGCTGATATTGGAGACGCCGAGCACGGTGCGGCATCCCAGTCGGGTTTTCACCATATTCACGGCACGAAGGATCTCGGCGACCTCGCGCTGGTTCGTGGAAGCGGACATGACCAGGCAGTCGATGAAGATGTTCTGGCGGGGGATCCCATAGCGCTCGGCGGTTTCCACGATACGTTGGGCGATGGCGAAACGCTCCTCGGCAGTGGGCGGGATGCCGTTCTCGTCGAGCGTCAGGCCGACCACGGCGCAGCCATAATGCTTCACGATGGGCAGGATGGCCTGCAGGTTCTCCGCCTTCCCGTTGACGGAGTTGATCAGCGGCTTGCCGGCATAGCATCGCACGGCCGCCTCGACGGCGACCGGGTCCGACGAATCGATCTGCAGCGGCAGGCCGCATACGCCTTGGATTTCCTTCACCAGGCTGACCAGGGTGGCCGCCTCGTCGATTTCGGGCAGCCCCGCATTCACGTCCAGCAGATCGGCGCCGGCATCGGCCTGTGAGATGGCCTCGCCCACCACGTAGTCGTAATCGCGGTTGCGCAGCGCCTCCTTCAGCTTCGGCTTGCCGGTGGGGTTGATACGCTCGCCAATCACCCCTACCTCGCGGCCGCGGAGCACTACCGCCTGCTGGGCGCTCGTCAGGGCACAGGGCTGTTCGGGCACGCTGCGATGGGGCGTCCGACCGGCGATGAGCTGCGCTTCGCGGGCGATGTAGTCGGGGTCCGTGCCGCAGCATCCGCCGATGACGGTGACGCCCTGGCGCACCATGGAGGCAACGGCCTGCGAGTAGGCTTCGGGGGTGATGGAGTAGACGGTTCGGCCTTCCTCGATGCGGGGAAGGCCGGCGTTCGCCTGCACCATCACGGGGCAGGTGGCCACGGAAAGCATCTCGCCCACAAGGGGGACCAGCGCATCGGGGCCCAGCGAGCAATTCACCCCGAGCGCGTTCACCCCGAGCGCCGATAGCGTCAGGGCCGCGACGGTGGGACTGGTGCCCAAGAACGTGCGGCCCGTCTCGTCGAAGGTCATGGTGGCGAAAATGGGCAGGTCGCTGTTCTCCTTGCAGGCCAGGATCGCGGCCTTGATCTCAAGCAAGTCGGTCATCGTCTCGATGATGAACAGGTCGGCACCGTGCGCATCGGCCGCGCGGGCCTGTTCAGCGAACAGATCATAGGCCTCGTCGAAGGACAGGGTTCCCATCGGTTCCAGCAGGGCGCCGGTAGGGCCGATGTCGGCTGCCACGTAACGGGCACCCGAAGCCTTCGCGCAGGCGATGGCCGCAGCGAAGATGTCGTCCACCGACGCGGCGCCGCCGAGCTTGCGGGCATTGGCACCGAAGGTGTTCGAGGTCACGACCTCGCTGCCCGCCTCCACGTATTCGCGATGGATCGCGGTGATGCTTTCGGGATCGGACAGGCACAGCAGCTCGGGAAGTTCGCCTGCCTTCAGCTTGCGGCGCTGCAGCATGGTGCCCATGGCACCATCCAACAGCAGGTAGTCCTGCCCGCGCAGGACGCGTGCCAGGTGCTCGTCGGGCGTTCGCACGTCGTTGCGGTTGCGCGGCGTTACGGCTCCGCTGGTTATCGGTAGCATTGGGTGCCTGCCTTTCTCAGATTGCAATAGGGGGCGAAATTGCAGTGCGCGCAGGAACGCCTGTCATCCTGCGGCGTATCGAACAGCCCCACGAATGCGGTCACGCTTTTCGCGGGAAGCAGCAGATTCGTGTCGGTGACAGTGATGCCCAGGCGCTTATCCGCGTCCAGCACGCGAATGATAGCGGGCTGCAGGGAAAGCGGCAAGTCGCCGTAGCCGGGGCTGAAGCGCCAGTTGCACCACAGGTCGTGTGCCTTCGCCTCTTCGACGATGCGCGCGTTGCAGGCATCGGCCACCGATTCGACGAACGCCGAGCCGGCGGCGCCGTAGATGGCGGCATCCAAGCCATTTGTCGCCGACAGCCGGCGAAGCTCGCGTTCGTTTCCCAACCCTGCGGTGGCGGCCAGCACGGCAACCTGCTCGGCACCTTTCAGGTGGGCATAGATATCCGAGCCCGTCAGCACTAGCGTGGTGCCGGTCAGGCGGATATCGCCTCGCGTGTCATCGGCGGGGAAGATACGGTACGTGAAGCCCGGGTTGGACGTGCGCTCGCAGCGCGCGCACAGCTCTTCGATGCGGTCGGTGAGCCCGGGGGTTATCTCTTGTCCGCCGTAGCCCAGGTAGTGCAGCGCTTCTTCGCGTTTGACCCGGTAATTCGATTGTCCGGTTTCGGTACGGGATTCCATGAAAGGCAGAGGGGCTCCTTACAGGTAGGGGCGTATGTTCCCGTAGATCTCCCGGGCGGTTTCGGCATTGTTCATCGAATAGATGTGCAGGCCGTCGACGCCGTGCTCGGCCAGGCCGATCAGCTGGCGGCTGGCGTATTCGATGCCGGCCTTGCGCAGGTCGTCAGGGTTGTTCTCATAGCGCGCAAGCATTTTCACCAGACCCGAGGGAAGGCTGGCGCCGCACATGAATACCATGCGCGTCACCTGCGATTTGGAAGTCACCGGCATGATGCCGAACTCGATGGGCACCTTGATGCGCGCCGCCCGGCATTCGTCCAGGAACTTGTACGCGTAGCGGTTGTCGAAGAACAGCTGGGACACGAAGAACTGAGCGCCGGCGTCCTGCTTCTGCTTCAGGTAGCGCACGCTCTCCTTCAGGTCGATGCAGTCCACATGCCCCTCCGGATAGCAGGCGGCCCCCACGCAGAAGCCCGCTTCGCGCAGTTCGGGAATCATGTCCTTGGCAAAGCGGTAATCCTTTACCGTGCGGTCGGGGCCCAGGTCGCCTCGCAGCGCCAGTACGTTCTCGATACCGCGCTCCCTCATCTGCGCGATGTTGCGGGCGATGGAGTCCCTTGTGGCGCCAGCGCAGGTCAGATGCGCCATCATGGTAAGGCCCAGCTCCCGCTGGCCCATGTCGGCGATCTCCACGGTGCGCTCGGAGTTTCCCGATCCGCCGGCTGAATAGGTGACGGAGACGAAGGCCGGGTCGAGCGCGGCCAGGCCCTGCAGCACGGTACGGGCCTCGTCCAGTGGGAGGTCGCCCTTCGGCGGGAAGATCTCGTAGGATACCGGGATGGTATCGGTTCCGTAGATATCGGTGATGCGCATGGCATGCTCCTCGCTTACAGGCGGATGCCGCCGCGGCGGCTTCGCATCTGCGTTTCGTGCAGGTATCGGTAGTGGTTATGCAGCAGATTCTACTCTGACTGCGTGCGCCGTGCCATGTGCTGCGCGCGGATTCCACGGCGGGAGGCAGTGGGTAATTGCCTGCTCTGCCTGCGGTAATAACCAGATATCGGCAATTGATATGACCAATCGGCATCGAAACGGGAACGGTCGGCAGCGGGCGGCAACCGTCAGCGCCTGTTTTGCTAAGATACCTTGATGTAGACAATGGCCATAGATGGTTGCATCAGGCAAGGTGCCGGGGATAGAGGAATGCCCCGAGGGGAATGCAGGTGAGAATCCTGCGCTATACCAGTAACCGTATGTGCCGACGGGCGGAGAATCGGGTTCCATGCCGGAACGCGCCGTACCGGATGACGCGAAGTCGGAATACCTGCCATCACGTTCTAGAGCCCTGGGAGGTACTATGCTTCATTCTGGAATCCTATTCAAATCGCGTACCGGCATCTTTGCGATTGCCGCCGCAATCGCGCTTGCCTTCCTGTTCTGCGGCACCGCTGCACCTGCGCAGGCTGCCACGCCGGCTAAGGCGACCGTGTATGCCAGCGCGCAGCAGGGCAATGCCTTCACGGTAGTGCCGCAAAAAGTGACCGTCCGCGGGAACGAGGCCGAGAAATTCGGCTACACCGACGGCGTGAAATCCGCAAAGGGCGTCACGCAGCTCGACGTCATCGTGAAGATGCACGAGCTGAAGTACGGCAAGAAGTTCACGAAGAAGACTGCAGGCAATTACCTGCAGGTATCGGAAGGCTATATCACTATGGCGTTTGGCCTCACCACCTATAACTGGGGAATTGCGGAGAATGCCCAATGCGCGGTCGATGAGAATTCCCAATATCAGTCATGGGGCTATACCGGGCTGTCTGTAAGCCAGGCAACGGTAGCCAAGAACGATTCGGTTACCGTATTCCTGTACCAGGACGCTAATGCTTGGTCTGATAACCTGACCTACTTCGCGCAGGGTGGCAAGTTCTCCGTTTCCGCAACGGGCTACACCGGCAAGAAGATCTCCTTGAGCGTCAAGCATCTGTCAAACTTCATGAGTAACGGCACAAAGAACGCCAAGGACCGTGCCGCGGCAACGTCCGCGGTTGCCAATGCCACGCTTGCCAAGGTGGGCAAGAACGGCAAGCTGAAAGCCATCAAGGGAGCGACGACCAATGCCAAGGGCGTCGCAAAGGTGTCCTTTAAGAAGCCCGGCACCTATCTGGTCTCGGCAAAGCCTGTCACGGGCGCCTATGCCACTTCCCCTTACGTCTTCGTCAAGGTGAGCGCGAGCAAGGGATATACGGTCAAGAAGGCGGGTGCAACCTATACGGTCTCGAATGCCAAGAAGCATTACGTGACATTCAAGAAGGCCCCCAAGAAGGCCACGGTGAAGGTACCTGCCAAAATCAAGATCAACGGCACGTCCTATAAGGTGACCAAGATCGCGTCGAAGGCGTTCAAGGGAAACAAGAAGATCACCAAGGTCGTCATCGGCAAGAACGTTGCCAAGATCGGCAAGAAGGCCTTCTCCCATACGCCGAAGCTGAAGACGGCAGTGGTCGGCACCAAGCATCTGGCAAAGGCAAAGTCCGTTAAGGGATCGTTTGCCACCTCGAACCTGAAGCATGCGCTGACCGTCAAGCATACGGTGGCGAAGAAGTACGTCGTCAAGTCCTTCACCAAGAAGAACCTGAAGACCCCGGTCGCCGTTAAAATCGCGTAGCATCGGGAATCTCCCACATTATCGAGGGCGGGATGCCGTGCCGTTCGGGCACGGCATCCTGTGTCGTGTCGAATGATCGAGTGTCCGCAAAGGGGGTGCAGGCCGTGAGCCGCACGTCGAACCGCAATCGTGCGCGCAACATCGCGATGGTGGCGCTTGCCGCCGTCATCGTTGTGGCGGGCATCCTGTTCGTGCTGGACATGCGCGGCATCGTCGACTTCAATGCCGCGGCCACGCCCTACACCACGGAGGCGAAGGAAGGCGACGCCAACATTCAGCGCGCGGGCGTTACCTACCAGCTGGATGAGGGGGCCGGCCTGCGCCAAGACGACCAGGTGGAGACGCTTGCCGATTCGAGTATCGCCGTGACAGGCGACGGGAAGGGCCGTGTCGCCCTTGACGCGGAGACGAAGCTCTCGGTACAGGCGGATGGCCTTCGCCTTGATGAGGGCGGGCTCTTCTGCCGGGCGCAATCGGGGCAGACGCTGTCGCTGTCCACGGTCCAAACCAGCCTAACGGCCTCAGACGCGTTGTTCGTGCTGACCGCTGAAACGGGCTCGACGCAGATCCTGATGCTGGCCGGAAAGCTCTCGCTCGCCGACGGGACGGAGCTTTCGGCTGGACAGGCGGCCGTATTCACCGAGGGGCAGGATAAGCCCCAGATCCGCTCTTCGTTCGGTGCGGCGCAGCTCGACGATTTCATGTTGGAGCAGGCCCAACAGGTCATCGAAGAAGGTACTTCGCTTTCGCTTGGCACGAAAGCCATAAAGAAGGCGGAAAAGAAGCGCGCGCAGGCAAAGGCGGCCGGTGCGGCCAAGAAGCGGGGGACGGTCTCTACCGACAAGGCGCAGGGCAACGGTTCGTCCGATGCGTCGTCAGATACATCCGGATCCGATACTGTGTCCTCCGACACGAAATCCGGTTCCTCGGGAAAGAGCGCTTCCGCCGCGTCCTCTTCCCCTGCGAAGGCGAAAAAGAAAAAATCCGCGGGTGCCGGGCAGGTGACGATCCAGATCCGCTGCGACACCATCCTGCATCATAAGAAGAACCTGGCTGCCGGTAAGAGCAAATATGTGCCGGCCAACGGCGTGATCCTCGGTACCACCACGGTTACCTTCGCCAAGGGCGACACCGTTTTGGACGTGCTCAAAGCCGCGTGCCGAAGTGCGGGCATTCCCTTGGAATACCAATACGCGCCCGTGTACGACTCGTATTACATCGAGGGCGTCAACAACCTGTATGAGAAGGATTGCGGCGAGCAATCCGGCTGGGTCTATCAGGTGAACGGGTGGACGCCGAATGTGGGCTGCTCGCAATACAAGGTTTCCGACGGCGACGCTATCGTCTGGGCGTACAGCTGCGAGAACTACGGAGAGGACGTCTAGCCGATGCACTCTCCGTTGACAGCCGTTCGGAAGGCGAAGGGGCGTCGGCTCCTTGCTGTGATGGCCCTGTGCCTGGTTGCGCTGTGGTGCCTGCCCCAAACGGCCCAGGCTGCCGACGCCGACTGGCCGAGCTTCCGGGCCGATACGGCAAACAATGCGGTGACCTCGGCCCCGACGCCGACGACGGTCGAGCATGCTGCCGTGCGCTGGACGAAGTCCTTCGGCAGCAGCTGGGGGGATTCGCCGAGTCCTCCGATCATCGTGGGCAATTCGCTCATCATCATGTCGGGCACGACGATCAGCAAGGTCGATACCGCAACGGGCCGCACGATGGCAACCGGCACCATGGCAGCGGCGCCATCATTCGCCTACACGCCGGCAACCTATGCCGATGGCAAGATCTTCGTGTCCCTTTCCGACGGGACCATCCAGGCCTTCGATGCAACTACCCTCGAATCGCTGTGGGTCTATACCGACAAACGGGGCGGCCAAAGCTGGATTGCGCCTACCTATTCCGACGGCTGCGTCTATGGCGGCTTCTACCGTTCAGACACCGATGAGGCAAACTTCGTGTGTCTGGATGCGGAAGATGGCGATCCTGGGAAAACGGATGAATCCAAGACGGACCGCTGGACGTATTCGGTATCCGGCGGTTTCTATTGGAGCAACCCGGTGGTCGTCGGCCATACGATCGTTATAGGAACCAATGGCAATCCGGGCAAAGTGGTCGCGCTCGACCGGGCCACCGGCAACGTGGTCTCCCGATGCTCGGTGAAAGGCTCCGTGCGCTCCAGCATCGTGCACGATGAACAGGCGGGTTGCATATACTTCACCACGACGGCGGGCTTGCTGTATTGCGTGAACGTCGATGCGTCCACGGGCAGGCTCTCGGCGTCGGCGCATGTGAGAATCGGTGCGCGGAGCACTTCGACGCCGGCATACTGTGGGGGACGGCTGTATGTGGGCGCCACGACAGCATCCGGCAAAGGTGCGCTCGTGGTGGTCGACACGCAAACCATGCAGGTCTGCTATCGCGTGAAGACGGACGGGCCGGTGCAGTCCTCGCCCGTCATCTCCACGGCCCACCTGGCCGATACCGGAAAACTTGCCGTGTACTTCACGGTGAACGCGCCGCCCGGCGGCCTCTACTGCGTCAACGTATCGCCGAAGGCGCAGAAAGCGGGGCAGGCACAGCTTCAGCGCCTCTATGATGCCTACGGGCATGAGCAGTACTGCGTGTGCAGTGTTGCGGTGGCATCGGACGGAACCATTTTCTACAAGAACGATTCGGGAACGGTGTTCGCGCTGGAGCCGACGTCTGACAAGCGGCATGAGCGGGCCGTTTCCCTGATCGAGGCCATCGGCACCGTGACCCGCCATTCAGGCGGTGCCATCACGGCGGCCCGGAAGGCCTACGATGCGCTGTCGCCTGCCGAGCAGGCGCGCATTCCGAATTACGGTACGCTGACGAAGGCCGAGCGCGCCTATGCCAACCTGCAGAAGAAGGCGAAGAACGCGAACGCGTCGAAGAAGGCCGGAAGCACGCATGCGGGCAAGAAGCGGGCGGCCAAGGCGCGCAATGCGCAGGAAACGACGGCGGGGCAGAGGGCGAGCAGCCGAAGCGCAGACCAGGCGGCAAAGGGTGAGGATGGTGGTACTGCGAAGACCGCGAAGGCGGCCGCTGCCGAAAAGGCGAAGTCAAAGGCAAAGGCTGCGGCGAAGGATGGCAAGGTGCAACGGGATAGCGCGGCGACGGGGTCGAAGGCATCCGCTGCTACCCAGGCGCTTCCTGCAGACCAGCCCGCGTTTCCCTGGTGGTGGCTTGCTCTCATCGTTGCTGCGGCTGCAGTGCTGGCGGTGCTGCTTATAACGCGGCGCAACGGAAAGCCGGGGCGGTAGCCCATGTCGGCAGCGTCTCCCATCGCAAAGCGCGACGCCGATGCATTCGCGTCGTTTCACCCGGCCCTCTGCTTCGGGTTCTTCGCCTTTGCCATTATCCTCGGCATGTGCCTGCGCCATCCGGTGTATCTGGCCATCGGTCTTGCATGCGCGGGACTCTACTACGGCCTGCTGAGGCGTTGGCGCGCGTTTCGCCTGCTGAAGATCCTCGTGCCCCTGTGCTTGCTGGTGACGGTCATCAACCCGCTGTTCAACACCCTGGGCGAGCACGTGCTCTTCACCTGGCTCGGGAATCGGCCCTATACGCTCGAAGCACTGTATGCCGGCGCGTCGGTGGGTGCGATGGTCGCGATCATCCTGCTGTGGTTCGGTTGCTACAACGCGGTGATGACCTCCGAGAAGTTCCTGTACCTGTTCGGCTCGCTCGCCCCACGCGCCTCGCTGATCTTGACCATGGCGCTCCGTTTCGTTCCCCGTTACCAGGCGAAGTACCGCGATATCGCCGTGGCATGCCGCGGCATCGGCTGTGGGGCGGACCGGCAAGCGCTGGGGGGCCGCCTGCGAAACAGCGGGCGCGAGCTCACCGCGCTTTCGGGCTGGGCGCTGGAAAACGGCATCGTCACGTCGGATTCCATGCAGAGCCGGGGCTTCGGCCGGGCGCGGCGCAGCACCTATCGCCGCTATCGCTTCGGGCACCGCGATGCCATGCTCGCCATCGTCTTCGGCGTGTTGGGCGTGGCGGTGCTGGTGCCGCTTGCGGGCGGCGCCGCGGCGGTTGCCTACGTACCCGCCCTCGAGCTCCCGTCCGTGACGGTCCAGAGCCTGGTGGGGTATGGTGCCTATGCGGTATTCCTCCTCATTCCATCCGCAATCGATCTTCAGGAGGCAGCGCGATGGCGCAGTTCGCTCTCTCGCATCTAACGTTTACCTATCCCGGCGCGCCTGAACCGGCGCTCGATAATGTTTCCCTCGAGATTGCAGCGGGCTCGTATGTCGTACTCTGCGGGAAAAGCGGTTGCGGCAAGACGACGCTGCTGCGCCATCTGAAGTCGGTATTGGTGCCGCATGGGGAACGCAACGGCCAGGTGGTTTTCGAGGGGCAACCGCTCGATGCCGTGGATGCCCGCGTGCAGAGCGCACGTATCGGATTCGTGATGCAGGATCCCGATGCCGCCATCGTCACGGATAAAGTGTGGCACGAGCTCGCCTTCGGGCTGGAGAGCCTGGGATGCGACCAGCGCACGATGCGGCTGCGTGTTGCGGAGATGGCCAGCTATTTCGGTATCCAGCAATGGTTCCATCGCGACGTGAAGGATCTGTCGGGCGGCGAGAAACAGCTGTTGTGCCTCGCTTCTATCATGGTCATGCAGCCGCGCGTATTGATTCTGGACGAACCCACCAGCCAGCTGGACCCCATCGCCGCGTCGAATTTCCTGAACACCATCCTTAAGATCAACCGCGACCTGGGAACCACGATTATCCTGTCGGAGCATCGTTTGCAAGAGGTGTTTCCTGTAGCCGACCGGGTGGTGGTCATGGATTGCGGCCGCCTGATAGCCGATGGCGACCCACGCACCGTAGGTTCCCGGCTCTGTGCAGAGCAGCACGATATGGCCGCGTCCGTTCCGACGCCGATGCGCATCTATCTCGAGGTTTCGCCCGATTCCCCCGGTTCCGCAACGGCATGTCCGTTGACGGTTCGCGAAGGGCGCGCCTGGCTGGAGCGCGCGACGGGAGATAGGGCCGATTCAACGGCGGCGCTTCCCGCGGAGCCTCCCGTTCCCGAGGATTTCACGCCGGTGGTGCAGGCCAAGGAAGTCTGGATGCGCTATGAGCGCGATTTGCCCGATGTGCTGCGCGATGTGAATCTGCGCGTGCCGCCAGGGGTGCTGCTCGCTGTGGTCGGCGGCAACGGGACGGGCAAGTCGACGCTGCTGCGCACCCTTGCCGGCGTGGAGAAGGCCTACCGCGGCTCCGTCAAGGTGGAAGGGCGCAAGGTGTCCAGCTATCGCGCCCACGAGCTCTACCGCGGTCTGATGGGCCTTCTGCCGCAGGATCCGGCAAACCTGCTGGTGGCAAAAACAGTCGAACAGGACTTGCGCCTGATGTTCGAAGGACAGGACCTATCCGATGCAGAGGTTGACGAACAGGTGCATGCCATGGCGCAGCGTTTGGATTTGTCCGGGCTGCTCGACCGCCATCCGCTCGACCTTTCGGCCGGCGAGCAGCAGCGGGCTGCCTTGGCCAAGGTGCTGTTGGGCAAACCGCGGATCCTCCTGCTGGATGAGCCCACAAAGGGCATCGACGAATGTTTCAAGGGACGGCTTGCTCGGCTTTTCGCCGAGCTCAAGGATCAGGGCGTCACCATCATCATGGCTTCGCACGATATCGAGTTCTGTGCACGCTACGCCGACTTGGTCAGCATGATGTTCGACGGCTCGATAGTGGCTACGAATACCCCGCGCCGCTTCTTCAGCGGCAACGGGTTCTACACTACGGCGGCAAGCCGCATGAGCCGGACGGTGTTCCCCGATGCCGTGACCGATGAGGAGGTTATTCGTTTATGCCGCGCGATGTAACCGCAACGAATGGCCACCGTTCGCGCCGGAGCCTCATCGTCACAGTTCTGATCGTGTTCGTCGCAACGCCGGTTACGTTGGCGCTCGGAACCATCTACGACTCGGGCAGCTATTACGCCACCAGCGTGCTTGTGGTCATCTATGCGCTGGTGCCCTTCTTCGTATCGTTCGAGCAGGCAAAGCCCTCGGCGCACACGGTGGTTATCGTTGCGGTACTCTGCGCGTTGGCGGTTGTTGCGCGGGCTGCGTTCTTCTGGATTCCCTATGTCACGGCAATCACCGCGGTCATCATCATCGCAGGTATCGGCATGGGTGCGCAGGCGGGTTTCATGGTCGGCGCGCTCTCCCTATTTGTCAGCAATTTCCTGTTCGCCCAGGGGCCGTGGACTCCCTGGCAGATGTTCTCCTACGGCCTGACCGGGTTCGTTTTCGGTCTGTTGGCGCAGAAGGATGTGATTCCGCGCAGTCGTCTGACCCGACGCCAGAAGGTCATCCTTGCCGTAACCTCGTTTCTCTTCGTGCTCTGCATCACGGGCCCGATCCTGGATACCAGCTCGGTGTTCATGATGCTGTCGACGGTGACGCCCGAAGGGGCACTTGCGGTGTATGCCACCGGCCTTCCCGTGAACGCCATCCATGGCCTCTCGACCGCGGTTATCCTCTATCTATTGGCGAATCCGTTGCTCGACCAGCTTGCCCGCATCCGCACGAAGTATGGATTGGCGGCATGATCGATGCGGTTCAGCTCGTTCCATCCTCTTATCAACCTGCTGTTCTTTACATGCGTCATCGTCTTCGCCGTGCTGTGCACGCATCCGGCATATCTTGCGGCCGGGGCACTGTGTGCGCTGGTATCAGCTCTGCTGCTCGGCGGGCGGCGGGCGGCGAAGTTCTCGCTGGGGGCGTTCTCGGCGGGGGTGCTGTGGACAGCCGGGTATGCGTTGACCATGCACTTCGGCGAAACGGTGATCGGATACACGTCTATCGGCAACGCCGTCACTGCCGAAGCGCTTGCGTGCGGTGCGGTGCAAGGGATGCGGATTGCCATCGTGCTCGTTTGGGTATGGTGCCTGTTGCAGGTGTTCACCGCCGATAAGGTCACATTCCTCCTGGGAAGGTTCTCGCCGCGCTTTGCGGCGGCAGTCTCCTATGTGCTGCGGGCGCTTCCGGTGCTGAACGCGAAGCGGCGGGCGCTTGCCGTTGCCCAGTGCGGTATCGGGTCGGGCCCGGGGCAGGGAGGGCCGATTGCGCGCCTGCGGCAGGGAGCAAGGCGGTTGGATATGCTTGCCAGCTGGGGGGCGGAGCGCGGGTTCTGGGCATCCCTTTCGGCCCGAAGCCGTGGGTCGGCGCTTTCGGGAAGGACCGCCTATCCGCTATACCGGTTCGATCTGCGCGACCGGAGTCTCGTCATCGTACTGGTGCTCCTTGCGACGGCGGTAGGGGCGGGCATCGCGCTCGATCAGGCGGCCATGTGGTTCGTCCCCGCCATCTCGATGACGCCGTGGTCGGCGGCCAGCACGTTCTTCCTTGTTGCGTACGTGCTGTTCGGCCTGTTGCCGGCTATCATGCGTGGCATCGGGCAGTGGCGCTTTTCCCATATGTTATGAAAATTTCGCAGTGCCCTTGAAAAAATGCCATTAGGCAATATCCTAATGGCATTAGGAAAGGAGCGGGAATGGGAAAGGTAAGCCCCCAGGCAATCCAGCAAGCAGCTTTCGACCTGACCGCCAAACAAGGTTCGGCGGCGGTGACCATGCAGGAACTGGCGCGCGTACTCGGCGTGAAAGCGCCGTCGCTCTACGCGCATGTCAACAGCCTTGCCAGCGTGAAGGCCGGAGTCGCCATCGAGGCCCTCGACCGTCTGAACCAGGTGTTGGTCGAAGCGGCCCTCGGCAAGGCAGGGGTCGATGCGGGCTATGCCGTGGGCTGGGGCTATCGACAGTGGGCGCTGGCGCACCCGCTGCTGTACCAAGCCATTATGGCGGCGCCTGCGCTGGGGTGCGATTACGATCAAATCGTTGCGGCTAACAAGCGGGTAGGCATGACGGTGCGCCGTGCCCTGGGTTCGTTCTGTGCCACCTATGGTGACGCGCTCGATGCCGAACGCTATCTGCGCAGCTTGGTGAACGGCTATGTTTCGTACGAGCTTGCCGGTTTTTTCGCCGAGGACGCCCGCTCGACCGACGATAGCTTCGATGCGGCGCTGCGCCATGCATTGTCGTGGTACGCAACACAGCCTCAGCACGCCGTTTCCGATTCCCTGCTGGAATATCCGCCAATGGAAAATGCACCTTCTGCCGATCGGGAACGGGGGTAGCTCCATGGAGAAGACCTATAACATGTCCTTGCGCATTCTCATCTATATCGTAGGGGTATGCATGCTAGCGCTCGGAGTGGTGGTGAACACGCGTTGCGGGATGGGCGCTTCCACGGTTAACTGCATCGTCTTCGTCTTCAGCGAGAATTCGGTTCTGACGCTGGGTCAAGCTACGATGTGCATCTATGTGGCCGATCTGCTGATCCAGATCCTCGTCTTCAAGGGGATGTCACTGCGCATTGCGCTTCAAATCCCGTTTTCGTTTGTGTTCGGATTCTTGGTGGACTTCTTCGATGCGGCGGTGGCAGGAGGCTTCCTGTCGTTTTTTCAGAACCCGGATCTGGGCATGGGCATCTTCATGCTGGTGTTCGGCATCCTGTGCACGGGCATCGGCGTCAGCATGGTGATGAATATGAACTTCGTACCCAACCCGCCCGATGGCTGTACCCAGGCGGTCGGCAAGCTCACCGGTTTGCCCTTCGGGCGGGCAAAATGGCTCAACGACGCTATTCGTCTGGCCATTGCAGCGGTTTCCGGCATCGTGTTGGCCGGCCACATCCAAGGAATCGGCATCGGAACGGTGATATGCATGTTCACCATCGGCAATATCTGCCAGTTCGTGGACGACCACATGGCCGAGCGCTACCACCGCATCTACAACCCGCAGGTAAGCGGTTCCCCCGCAGCCGCATAGGATCGTTCGTGCAACTTGTTTCGAAACATGGTGTCGGACCTAACTCGACATGCACAGCAGCCCAACAGGATGGCTGGGCATCGTTGTCAGCGTGGGGTTCATCTACGGCATCGAGGCGGTTTTCCGTTTGTCAAGCTTCAGCCTATAGTGCGTAATAGCAAAAAATCAGATGCATTACTATATATTGTGGTTGACAATAATGACCGAAACGGGTCTGGAAAATCAGGCTATGCGGTCAACATCCTTGCTTTTCATCAGAGGGAAAGCATTCATTTCGTAAATGGGACAAGAAACAAATGATTTATCTCGATTTGTAATTAGGCATAAAAATGGTTACATATCGAAATATCTGTCCGAAAAAACGCTCGAAATCAAGCACTAGCTTTCAACAAGGGAAAAGTAAACTCACACTGCATTTCTTTTGTCCTTTGAAAACCATCAAAACAAGTAAATTGAGTATCAAGAAGACACCATTTAAGGTGTTGCGTTTCCCCCAGAATCTTCATACCATTAATACGCATTATTCATTTTGCAGTCTTTCCAGATGGGGGGAATGACCACCTGGAAAGGCCGGTTTCGCGAAGGAACTTGGAAAATGTGTCCGGGCACAGCCTGTGACCTGGCATTATCTGGGTTCCCGAACGAACTACCCCTCTGAAGGAGGTTTGGTATGGCAGCATTGAAGCGTGAATACGGTGGTATTCAGCCTTATATTCCGGCTGGTATCTTCCGTATCCGCCTCCCCTTCCTGCATTTCAAGATCTCCCCGCCTGAAATCGTGACGGGACTCATGAATGCATGCACCTCTTATGGTGCACTGGCCGTGCTGACAGGCACCTTGGGCCTGGCGCCGGAGATTGCATGGGGTCTGGTAATTTTCGAGACCTGCATGTATACCTGCAACTGGCTCCTTGGTGAGCCTTCCATTTGCGGATGGATCACCCCGGCCATGGCACTGGTAATCGTGTACTTGGAAGGCTACTACGATCCGGGTCTGCCCGATGCTTTGCAGGCAGTCACCGGTTCGAGCGCGGTTACGGGCGCTGACTTGCAAGCGTTGTTGGCAAGTGGCAATGACCAATACATCCAAATCGCGCAGAACACCACGACGATGCGTATGCAGGCTATGGCAGCCACCGAGCTCGAGCTCGGCATCCTCTTCGTCGTTCTGGGCTTCTCCGGCCTGGCCAAGAACCTGAACACGCTGGTTCCCCCGGCTGTCAAGGCAGGCATCGTTCTCGGCGCCGGCATCGGTGCTGTTAACGCCCGCTTGAAGACCGGCGGCGCTATGGACACCGCGACCTGGGGCTGCATGGCCGGCCTGATCGTCGTGTTCCTGCTGATGTTCTCCCTGCGCATCCGCTCCAGGATGGACAACAGCCGTGGTCTTCAGATCCTCGGCAACTACAGCTTCCTGTGGGCTGTCTTGGTCATGTTCATCGTCGGCGGCATTGCCGGTGAGTTCGACTTCAGCAACATTCTGGATGAAGGCATCCTGAAGGCTCCTGACTGGGGTGCCATGGTTCAGGTAACCAGCCCGTTCTGCATCGGCTGGGGCACTGCTGACATGTGGCTCAACGGCATCCCGATGGCGCTGATCTCCTGGGTCATCGCATACGGCGACTTCATCACCGTCCAGCAGCTTGGTCTGCAGGCCGTCCGTGATGACGAGTACATCGAGTTCGACCCGAACCGCACCAACGTTATCTGCGGTATCCGTAACATCATCCTGGCTCTGGTTGCTGGCTATCCTGCACAGGCTGGCCCGCTGTCCGCTCCTTACTGCGTTGCTACTTATCAGCGCTATAAGCAGGGCGGCCGTCAGGGCATGGACTCCATCTACGATGGTTCCGGAACGAACCTGATCTTCACCGCACTCGGCTTGTTCATCTATCCTCTGTACATGGCAGCTGCTGCGGCAGCAGGACCGATGTTGGTCGTTGTACTCTGCATCCAAGGTTACGTCTGCACGCAGATCTGCTTCGACCTGGCGTACGACAAGTGCGACCAAGGTGTCGCAGGCATGATGGCCGGCTTCATCCTCGCACGTGGCGGCGGCATTGGCCTGATCGCCGGTATCGCTCTCTACCTGCTCCTCGCTGACAATGCGAAGATCAAGAGCGACTACGCTGGCAACAAGGAACGTCAGCGCATCGAGGACGAAGAGATCGACAAGCAGCTCAAGGCTTTGGCTGAACGTAGAGAAGCGTTCAAGCAAGGCAAGATCTCCGCTGATGAAGGCGGAGGCGACACGAAGGAATTCTAATCATTCCCGATTGTCGCTGATCTGAATCGATCAGACGCCTGATCCACGGCCCCGGAGGTATTCATTCCGACCTCCGGGGCCTGCTTTATGTCTTGGCAGGATTCGATTGTTTTACACGGGTCTCCTTATATGCCTTTCCTTCGCGGGGCGCTAAGCGAAAGAGGTTGTTTCGGACATGTCTCTCGTTTGGCCGCACGGGCATTTCGCAGATTCCGCTGGAACAATCGTGCGATAATGGCGGTGCTGTGAAAGGTTCACGGAGCGGCGATTCCGACAGGCGGAGGGACGATCGGGTTGCAAGTCTCAGCTGTGAACCGATAAGCGCTTCGTAGGCGTCAGTTCTGTGAATCGAACGGTCTATGTAGCATTCGGAAAAGGAGCGGCATGAAGAACGTAACCCTTGGGAAGACGGGCATTTCCGTTGCCCAGAACCAATTCGGCGCGCTTCCCATACAACGTATTCCGGAAGCCGATGCAGTGGCCCTTGTGCGCCGTGCCTATGAGGGCGGTATGCGCTTCTTCGACACGGCACGCGTCTATTCGAACAGCGAGGAACGGTTGGGAATCGCCTTCGCCGGCATGCGCGACAAGGTCTATATTGCGAGCAAGACCATGGCCAAGACGCCGGATGAATTCTGGGACCAGTTGGACACGACGCTTGCCAACCTGCGGACCGATTATCTGGATCTGTATCAGTTCCACTGCGTCGATCAGGTATGGCGTCCTGGCGACGGTACGGGCATGTACGAATGCATGCAGGAAGCGAAGGCGCAGGGCAAGATACGCCACATCGGCGTGACCGCCCACAAGCTGGAAGTCGCTTTCGATCTGGTTAACTCCGGGCTCTATGAGACATTGCAGTATCCGTTCAGCTATCTGGCATCCGACCGGGAACATGAGCTGGTGTCCCTGTGCAAGGAGAAAGACGTGGGCTTTATTGCCATGAAGGGCATGGCCGGCGGCTTGATTACGCGCTCCGATGTGGCCATGGCCTATCTGTCGCAGTTCGACAACGTGCTTCCCATCTGGGGTATCCAGAGGGAAAGCGAGCTGGACGAATGGCTGTCCTACTTCGAGAATACGCCGGAATTCACTCCCGACATGCAAGCGTTTGTGGCCAAAGAGCGCGCAGAGCTTGCGGGCAATTTTTGCCGCGGATGCGGCTACTGCCTGCCATGCACCGTCGATATCATGATCAACCAGTGCGCCCGCATGTCGCTGTTGCTTCGGCGTGCGCCCTCCGAAAATTTCCTGCGGCCGAAGATGCAGGCTGAGATGGAGAAGATCAATGACTGCACCGAATGCGGGCTGTGCATGACCCGGTGCCCCTATGGCCTGAACATTCCCGAATTGCTGAAGGAAAACTATGCGGACTATCAGCGCGTTCTCAAAGGAGAAGTGCTGGTATAACGTCAGGCTTGCGAGTGTCCGAGATTTGGAATACTCAGGGTTTGGCATTGGGTGCCGGGTGTCCGAGGCAGGATACCCGGCACCAATTGCCTCTGGGGCTGTCGGCGGGTCGCTTCGGGAAAGCTAAGCCAGCAAAGGCGTCAGTTTTCCCTGTGCTAGGATCGTCACCTGCTGGGTAGCGCGCGATATGGCGGTATACAGGCGGTGGCGTGAAACGTCGTCGGTCCCGAATACCGATTCCTGCGCATCGGGAATAATCACCCGGTCGAATTCGAGGCCCTTCGCCAGCTTCAGGCTCAGGAGCACGATGCCGGAATCGGGAAGGGAGTTCTCGTTATCGACAACGGTGATGGCCGGGTTGCCGAGCATTTTGTCCAGCCAACGGACACGCCCCTCATCATGGGCGATGATGGCCGTGAGCCCCTCGGCACCCTCCGCATCTTTCACCGCATCGCGCAAAGCGTTCAGGTAGGCATCGTCTGCGTCATACGCTTCGATGCGCGGATCGAAGCCCGGGCGCTGGACCGACGAGACGCGCATGCCCTCGACCGGGTCCATCAGCTTGGTGAACAGCGCGGTAATCTCGGGAGAGGAACGGTAGCTGGTCAAAAGCTTCACCTCGTCAACGCTCCCGAAGGCGCGCTCGAAGATCTCCTTGATGGCGGGGAAGGCGGCAGTACCGGGATTGATTGCCTGGTTCTCATCACCCAGTAGCAGGAAATGAGCGTTATAGAAATAACGGGCCAGTACCATCAGCTGCGGTTCGGTGTAATCCTGCACCTCGTCGATCATCACGAACTGCGCATGGCGATTCCCGAATCCGGTCAATGCCATCTTCAGGTACAGGTATTCGGCCGAGCTCAAGCTCTCCTTGCCCAGCATGCGCATGCCGATGCGGTCGACGCGCAGCCACTGCCCGTCTTCGATGGCATCGTGCACGGCCTGGTATCGGTAGGTGAGGTAGGTGCGCGCCAGGTCCTCCCATTCGTCTTCCGCCTGGGGATTCAGATGGCGCCCGAAGATATCCTCCTGTTCCTCGTCGGTCAGATCAAGGAGGCTGTCCTGCACTTCTTCGGTCTTGCAGAGCTTCTCGACACGTCGGTTGACCCGTTCATGGAGTTCCTCGACAACGAGGGCAGCCAGATGGGGACCGGGTTGGAAGCGCTCGAACTTCTCCATGAGGTTGCGCACCGCCGAAGCGGCAACCACGCGTTCGTTGCCTATCCGGAGATCGGCGAAATCGCGCGGCTCGAAGGCCAGGGAGGGTACCAGCTCGTCGATCTTGCGCAAGCTTTCGGAGGAGACGTCGTCGCCCAAACCGCGGCTACCCAATCCAAGCTCGTTCATCAGATCCTGCCAAGTGAGCGTCTCGGGGTTCGTCTCGCCCATTTCCGGCAGCACGTTGTCGATGTAGCGCTGGAACACCGGGTTCGGGGTAATCAGGAATACCTGGCTGGGATCCAGGCTCTCGCGCTTCTGATAGAACAGGTAGGCGATGCGCTGCAGCATGACACTGGTTTTCCCGCTGCCGGCGATACCGTTCACCAACAGCACGGGTACGTCGTCGTGGCGAACGACCTGGTTCTGCTCCTTTTGGATGGTTGCCGTGATGGCGGAAAGATGGTCTGAACGCCGCTTGGAGAGCGACGCCAACAGCAGCGGGTCCTGGATGGCGACCGTCGTGTCGAAGTAGGCGTTCAGCGTGGCGCCGTCGATATCGAATTGGCGGCGAAGCTTCAAGTCGGCGGTGATCGTCCGGCCGTTTGCATGATAGGACGTGCGTCCGTTCTCCTGGTTGTAGTACGTTTCCGCAATCGGGCTGCGCCAGTCCACAATGAAATGGTGGTAATTCTCGTCGGTCATGCCGGCGCTGCCGATATAGACGTCGCGGGGCGGCTGGCCGGGTTTGAACTGCAGGGACACCTTTGCGAAATAGGGTTGGGCGAGCAGCAGGTGCGCACGGCGCAGCCGTTCGGCATTCACGTCGTTGAACTGGTTGTATGCGTCCATGATCTTGTGCATGGATTCGATCTCGACATAGGTTTCCAGATTCACATCGTTGCCGAAGTCCAGGGTCAGCTCGTCGAGCATATTATCCTTGTCGACGATAGCCTGCTCCAGCATGTCGTGCAGTTTGATGCTGGTCTCGCGCTCGATTTCGGTGAGCTTCGCATGCGTTTCGGTCAGATGCTGTTGCTCTTCGGTAAAGACGGGATCGTGTTCGGAAGTGGTTTCGGGCATAGTTCTCCTCGTGGTGGCGATGCGATATGGTGCCCGTGACGGCGAGCTGCGATCCGGTTCTCGACGTAGGTGCGTTCGTGCGTGCCGTCGTTAAGGTCTCGGCTGCATCATAGCAGGCACCCGGCAGGCGTGTGTGACGGCTTTAAGCAGTTTAAAGGGATTCCGTGCGCTTGCCGGTGCGTTTTTCCAAGACCAGCAACAGCACGAAGGAAGCTCCCATGATAGCAAGGCCGAACAGGTCGAAGTCGCAGAAGCGATGGATGCTCTGCTCCAGGACGGCATGTCCTGCCGGCAGCTGGGAGAGCACGAACAGCTCTCCTGCGATGCCGATGACCTGCTGCGCCAGCACCACTCCGAACAAGGCGCGGTGCTTCGACGGGTTCACGATAGGAAGGGGGTAGGTGGCGTTCCACATCAGGAAAGCGATGCCGAGCCCCTGGATGGCTGCAGCACCGACATCTCCCGACAGCTCGTAAGCACCCACGAAGCCTTCGGGATTGAATACGAAGCCCAGCGCACACTGGACATTCACTACGAAAACGACGATTAAGGCGATACGGGCAATCCATGAGGCCACGCGCACACCGGTTGCCTGCGCTGCGCTGTCCGCATTTCCCTGTGAACGTTTCGAATCCATGCTGCCTCCTTGCCCTAGGTTGATTTTACGCGTAGCTTGCCAACCTGTCCGCAGTCTCCTGACGGGATGCCGTACAATCGGGCGTGAAAGAGAAGGAGCACCATGACCAAGAATGAGTTGCGCTATCAGGAAACGGAGCTTTCGCTGATGGATGCCTTCGCGGCTGCCATCTCGCTGCGGCCGCTCGATCGCATCACGGTTACGGGGCTCGCCGAGGATGCCGGCATCAGCAAGGCGGCGTTCTACCGGCATTATCGCGATGTGCAGGACCTTGCCGAGGCGTTTGTGGCAGATTATGCCTTGGACCAGGTTGAGCGCATGGACTATTTGGCGGATTTCAACGGCGATGAGCAGGCGTTTTGCAAGCGGTTCCTGGCGGATATCCGTGATGACGAGATGGCATTCTCGCTGGTGGAAAACGGACTCGAGCGCGTGTATCTGGATGAGCTTACCGACAATCTGATCGAGCGTTTGGACAACGAGGGGCTCTTGCCGTCTGTCAAGGCCCAGCGAGGGGCGGAATCCGAAGAAGAGGATGCGCCCCGATCCGAGATGGCAGCGCGATTCGTGCTGCAGGGGCTGGTGACGCTCGGCATGCGCTATCGCGACTATCCCCAAACGCTTGCCGAGATAGCGGGCGCATTGCTCGCCGCATTGCACGTATAGGCTCGGTACGGACGCGGCGGGCTGAATCGCCGGCACGAAGGGATTATCCCGCCGCTTCTTCCGACTGGGCGGCAAGGTCGCGCACCACTTCGCCTGCCATAATCATTCCCACCACCGGCGGGACGAAAGCGACCGAGCCGGGAATCGAGCGTCGGCCATGGTCGCTTGGCGGTGTGTCTGCCGTGCCGGCTGATGAGGATACGGAGGGTGCGTTGTTGGCATCGGCAGCGCCTTCGCCTGCTGCGCAATCGACGTGCAGGGCATTGGCGGGAATCGGGGGCTCGGTGGAGTAGACGACCTTCAGGCTGTCGACACCGCGTTTACGCAGCTCCTTACGGATAGTCTTCGCAAGGGGGCAAACCGACGTCTCGTAGATGTCGGCCACTTCGAATCGGGCCGGATCCAGCTTGTTGCCCGCACCCATGCTGCTGATGATGGGCGTGCCGCATTCCTTTGCCTGCATGATCAGCTGCAGCTTTGCCGTGACGGTATCCACGGCGTCCACCACGTAGTCGTAATCCCGGAAGTCAAATTGGCCGGCCGTGCCCGGCAGGTAAAAGCATCGATGCACGGTTACGGTGCAATGCGGGTTGATGTCCCGTACCCGCCGCGCCATGATGTCGGCCTTGTATTGCCCGAGGGTGCTTGAGGCCGCCACTATCTGGCGATTCACGTTCGTGATGTCGATCGTGTCGCTGTCCACCAGGTCCAGTGCGCCTATGCCGCTGCGCGCGAGCGCTTCCGTGGCATAGCCCCCTACACCTCCGATGCCGAAGACGGCAACGCGGGCATTGGCAAGCCTATCCAGGGCGGCGGAGCCCAACAGCAGCCGGGTACGAGTAAATCGGTCGGAATCGGGCATGGGGCGCTCCTTTGCTGGAGATGGTTCGGCGCCATCGCCTGAGCGGTAATGCTTCGGGGCTGAGTCGGTACTTCCGGCAAGATGCCTGACGCGCTATCCGAGCGAGACGCTCACCAACACGATGGCCATGCCGATGATAGCACCCGTGAAGGCGGTTTTCTTGCTTTCAGAGTGGATCAAATGCGGAAGCAGCTCGAAAAGCACCAGGTAGGCAATCATACCCAGCGTCAGCGATATCAGTATGCCGACGGAGAAATCGTCGATGGCGAACCACAGCGAGCCCATCAGCAAGCCGCCGACGAAGGTGGACAGGGTGGCGGCAGCCATCAGCGCCGCCCGCTTTCCCCGCGTCTCTTGTTCCAATGTGGCGAAGATGATCATGCCCATGGGGATGTTGTGCAGGCCCACACCGAGCGCTACCAGCAGGCCGGCCTGCAGTGATTCCGCGGTGACGCTGTATACCGTCATGCCTTCGATAAGGTTATGCAGCGTTACGGCGATGGTAGTCATGATGCCGATATGCACCGTGTTGCTTTCGCTGCAATCATGATGCGCCATGATCGTCTTGTCGTCATGGTCTGGGATGAAATGGTCGAGCAGGCGCAGCACGCCGATTCCCGCAAGTATGCAGCCGATGATGATGAGCGGCATGAACGGCGAGCTTTCCAGATGCTCCTGCGCTTCCGGCAGAAGGTCGGCCAATGCGAGCGTCGCCAGGGCGCCGAATGCGACGGCGATGGATATCTGCTCCACTTTGCGATGGTCGCTCGTCAGCTTCGTGATGAAGGCGCCCAGCAATATGAACAAGCCCAAAAGGAACGTGATAAGCAGGGGCATGGCGGTGTCCTTTCAAAGGGGAAGCGGACGGCTGGGCGCATCCTGTTGCTGGCAGGCGACGAGGGCCGCCGATGGCTTCCCGAATGTTTTCAGCAACGAACAATACCATATGAAATCGGAATGGAATCACCGCTGACTGAACCCGTGCATCACTTGGAAATATGAACATATGCGCAGATGAGGCGGTGATTTTCAAAACGCCTGATAGCGGCGGTGCCAATCCGGTTTGCCGCTTGCCCTCTTCCATTTTAAGGACGGCCCGCATCCTCTAATATAGATTCTGTGAAGGCGAATGCGGCTTTTCCCGTGCAGCGTGAACCACAGCGGGGATATTTCCGCAAGCGAAAGGGGATCGCGTGCTGTTCGTGCTGACAGGCGACATACAGATCGGCAAATCCCGCTGGCTGGAACAGGTTGTTGCCGACTTAGGGCGCCAAGGCGTGAGCTGTGCCGGCGTCATCGCGCCCGGCGTATGGCGTCCGTGCGACCAGCAACCTCCGGAGGCACTGGTTGTGGGCGCGAAGCCCGGCGATCCGTATGAGAAGCGGGGAATAGACAACGTCATGCTGCCCCAAGGGCAACGTGTGCGCTTTGCCGACCGTCGGGACCTGGCCCGGCGGCAAACCGAGGTGTCACACGGTATGGGTTGGGTGTTTTATCCACAGGCCATCGATTGCGTGAATGACCATTTCGCAAAGCTGCGCGCACATGCGGCGGATGCCGATGCCCGTTCGGGGGATATGCCGGGTCTGCTGGTGGTGGACGAGCTGGGACGCCTGGAGCTGTTGCGCAACGAAGGGTTGACGCAGGCTCTGGCACTTCTTGACCAAGGCCCCACGGATTGCTGGCCCCACGCGGTTATCGTAGTGCGCAATTCCTTGAAGGATCGCGCAGTCGAACGTTTTTCTCCGTCTTGGAGCCACATCGCGGTGATCGGTCCCACCGAAGAAAGCCGTCGGCGCATCTTTGCACTTTTCCCGAATCGCCTGCTCTGAGAGTGATTTTCCCGAGATATAGGGAAGCGTTTCAGAAGTGGGGGTTCTCCCTCCCTTTGGCCGGGGGATTTCCCGTTTCAGCGGCAGCGTGCTTTCTATTGTCTGCGAACGAGAATATACTGAGATACGAATAATATTCTCCGCTTTCGGCGAGCGACAGACCTGCCGAAGGGGTCTCCCTTTTCGCGGGATGGGGTCTATTGGGATAATCTTGGATATGAGGGGTACGTGCACAGGAAGCGTTCAAAGGCTGCAAAGGCGCATGCGGGATCGGTCGTTCCTGCGCGCAAGCGTCGCCTGTCTGGCGGGCGCATCTATGGCGTGCGCGCCGTTATCTGCTTCGTACTGGCATTTCTGCTGATCTGCTCGCCCGCGGGCGTGTTCGCTTCAAGCGGAGCGGATGCGAACGGAACCCCTGCTGCCTCCGCTTATGCCGCCGGTTCCTCTTCATCGTCTTCGGACACGGATGTTGCGCCGAAGATCCAAGAGGCCATGATCTACCACGACGGGAAAATCGTGGGCACTTCAACCCGGCCCGACCAGAAGGATCTGGCAATCAGCACGAAAGGCGGCACGTTGGAGTTCTATAACCGCGTGCAATGGAACGACTACAGCCGGGAGTACAACTCTGACCATGTGACATGGTCGACCAGCGACACTTCCGTTGCCACCATCAATTCTTCCGGCATCCTGACGGCGGTGGGCAACGGCACCGTGAAGGTCATCGCCACGGTCGATGCCGACTACTCGAGTACGGGAAAGGCGTTGCGCGCCACCGTTACCGTGAAGGTCACGAACCAAACGGACGAACGCTATGTCACGGGCATCCGCATCACAAACGAGAATGGGAAGGCGATTCGGACCTATACCCTGAAGGACGACTTGTCCACCGCCCGTGCGCAATTCTATGCGGAAGTGGATGTCTATGACCCAGCAACGGGCGAGACGGAGACGTACTCGACGAAAGACGGGAAGCTTTCCTCCCAGGCCAGCGGGATATCCGATGTGACGTGGTATATGAGCGATACCTCAATGGGCGCCGTCGACCGGGATACGGGCCTGTTCCGCCCGTCCGTGTTCGGCACCATGGTCGTCAACGTGAAGTCCACTGCGGGCAAGAACAACAGAACGAAGACGGCATCCGTTACCGTGACGGTGAAGGACCCCGATGGGGGCTCGGTGAACGAGGACTACCATCCGCAGGATACGCTGACGGTGAAGGTCTATTACGAGAAGTACCCGCCGGCCGATTTCGATGACGATGACGCAAAAGAGTGGGTCACCTCGAAGACATATTCCGTCGGCGATCTGGAATCCCTGGGTACGGTAACGGCGACCTACACGGCGCTCGGAGGAGGCAACTACTACACCATCACGGGAACGGGGACGCCCCTGGCAACGATCCTCAAAGATGCCGGCGTGAACCTGAAGGGCGTGAAGCAGCTGTCGTTCAAGACAGCCGACGCGCTGGATCGGCCGGTGAGCTACCGCTATATCGTGGGATCCGACCGCTACTACTTCCCGAATATCGACATCGGCAGCTATTCCGGCGCAAAGCAGGTGTATCCCATCCTGGCGATCGAGAGCAGCGAGGTGAAGAACGGATCGACGGACCCCGATTACAACATGACGGACGCGACGCGCTTCCGCCTGCTGTTCGGGTCCACGGGACGATCCGATCATTCGTCGCAGTACCAGATCAAATGGATCAATACGCTCTACGTGGAGTTGGAAGGCGGGCCGAAAGCGCAGGATGGGTCGGGATCAAGTGCCGGCACGTCCGACAAGGGTTCTGGATCGTCATCAGGCAGCAAGAAACATTCCGGGACCAGCAGCACCTCCTCCTCGTCATCAAGCGGCGGCGATAGCTCGTCGTCCTCATCTGGAAGCACGGGTGCTACCGGCGGTTCCGACGGCGATGGTGCCGGAGGTGATGGCAGCATGGAAAACAGCGGCAGCACGGACGGCGGCGATGGAGAGAGCTCCGATGACGCCGCGGGTGCGGCTGGTGATATTGGCGGAAACGATGCGGGCGGTTCCACAAGCGGTTCCGCGAGCCAGGGAGATGGTTCCGGCGGCGAAACGGGGGCGGCTGGGTCGTACAACGTGTATCAGGTCATGAACCGCAACGACTCCGATACCCAGCGCACGCTGGATTACGACAACCCTTGGAGAAGGGCCGTGGTCCCGGCAGGCTGCCTGTTCCTGGTGCTGGGCGGCATCGAATCATGGCAATGGTATCGCTGGCAGCGCAGGCCCACGTGGATGCCCTGACGGCAAAGAGGCAGGCAGGAAATGGAAAGCAGAAGATTCGAGGAGGGCGCTATGGCGATTTCGCAGAAGAGCGGAGCAAAGGACCGCAGGGCGGGTATCGGCGCGGCAGGCGCGCCGAAAGCTGCGTCCGCACGCTGGAGCCTGGCGGTGGTGCTCGTCGCCGTCTTGGCATCGTTCGCCCTCCCGTTTGTGGCAAGCGCACTGGATACGTTGCCGGAACCGGATTACAGCTGGTATACCGATGATGCAGACACATACATCATCGGCAGCGAGGATAGCAAGGATAGCGAGGCGGAATACCTGGGCTTCGTCAACCTGGTGAACGGTACGGCCGATGTGGACGGCGACGGCACGGCGGAGGCCGCCGTCACCTTCGAGGGCAAGACGGTGAAGTTGGGCGATGATCTCAGTTTCGAGGGCAATGCCCTGACACCTGTCGGCGGCGCCGCGAACGGGGATGCCGAGTTCGACGGCACATTCGACGGCCAAGGCCACAGCATCCAGAGCTTTACCATCGATGCCGGCGGCTCGACGGAAAACGTGGGCCTGTTCGGTAAGACGGGCGAAAACTCCCTTATCGAGAACGTCGAGGTGAACGGCTCGTTGGATCTTTCGGTGGATAGCAGCAGCGCGGACGGCACCGTGACGGTGCAGGATATCGGCCTGCTGGTGGGCGAAAGCGCCGGCAGCATTGCGAACTGCTCCCTTTCCAACGGCGCCTCCGTGACAATAGAGCAGGCGGAGCCCGCCGATTCCTCGGAATCCGTCGGCGCGTTGCTGATGAAGAACGTGGGCGGCATCGCCGGATCCGTGACGGGAAGCATGGCTAATTGCTCGACCTCGGGTTCCGTGAGCGTGACCGACCATAGCGACCAAACGAAGAGCCTGATATTCCCCGTGCAGAACGTCGGCGGTTTGGGCGGCCTGGTGCTGGGGGATATCACCGGCTGCAGCCATGCCGGCACATTGAGCGTGACGGAGGACGGCGCGCCGTATGCGCCGACCGCTGAGGAGGAGAGCTCCTGGCAAGGTGCCGACATCATGGCCATGAGCATCGGCGGCGTGGTCGGTTGCGCGGGCGACCCCGACAGCTCCATGGACAGCACGGAGCTGGACCGCTCGTATTCGAATACGCATGGCAGCATCGCGAGCTGCAAGAACAGCGGCACCGTCACCATCGACACACCGTCGGAAGCCGGCTACGACCGTTTCGGTAACAAGCTGTATGCCATTTCCGCGAATGTCGGCGGCATTGCCGGCTATGCCCGTGACAGCATCGACGGCTGCGCGAACACGGGTTTCCTGGATTGCGTGAACGCTACCAGCATCGGCGGCATCGTGGGCAACATGCGTGGCGCCACCACGCCGACGAACTTCTCGGAAGAGGGCACGGACGACGGCGTGCTGCTGGAAGGGGACGGAGAGGCGGAGACGCTCACGGTGACGAACTGCACGAACGGGGTGTCCAGCAGCGATGCGGAGTCTACCACGTTCAAGGAGGGCACGGTCTACGGACGCGCCTATTGCGGCGGCATCGTCGGGCGCACGGGCACCTATGTGACCGTGCAGCAATGCGTGAACCAGGAGACGGCCATGGTGTACGGCACACGCACGACCAAGCCGTTCCCGGCCGGCATCGTTGGCAGCTGCTACGGTACCGTAGCGTACTGCGCGAACCTGGGAACCGTCATCTCTGGCAAGAAGAGCGATACCTACGCAACCGAGTACACCACGGGAGGCGGCTACTATGCGGCCGGCCTGGCGGGCGGGACGTTCTACTACACGCAGAAAAGCGCTACGGACTCCACGAGATACGTGCGCGTCAGCCCGCTGCCGGAAGTGTACGGCTGCTACAACGCCGGCGATGTGCTGGCGATCGACAACATGCGCCAGCGCGCGCTGGTGGGCGACAACTCCGGCTCCGTGCACGATAACGCGGCGCTGGAGGGCACGGTGTACAACAACCGTCTGGTCTACGGTATCTACGATGGCGATAACGAGACGTCCGGTGGTACGGCAGTGCGGAACACGCTGGTCACGGACGACCAGCTGAAGGGCACGGCGCTTCTTTCCGCATCGCAGATGCAGGGCAAGGTCATCGACGACGAGACGCTTGAGAGCGCCCTGGCCGAAGATGGCACCAGCTCTGTGCTGACGCTGCTGAACGGGAATTGCGACAAGGATGGATGGAGCACGTACTGGGCGAAGTCGAACGGAACGGACGCCGATTCGCTCAATGCGGGCTACCCCGTGTTCGGCTCGCAGGTAACCTGGGCCTCGGGCAGCCTGGAAGATGCCACGGTCGAGTTGGCAGCCAATGCCGAATACACGGGGAAGGCATCCGTGCCGCAGGCAACGGTGACACTGGCAGACGGCACGAACCTGGTCCAGGGGGCCGACTTCAAGGTGGTGCCCGATTCGGAGGAATACGTCGAGGTGACGGATGAGGGAGAGACCCCGTATACCGCCACCATCGTCGGCATCGGGGAATACGCCGACTCCACGGCGAGCAGTCCGCTATACTACGGCATCGATAAAGGCGAGCTTTCGAACTGCACCGTGAGCATCGATTCCGTTAAGTTCAACTGGGATGGGCAGACCCCCGACGCTTCCGAGGTGCATGTGTACAACCTGGCAGGCGACGAGGTCGATTCCAGTGAATATACGGTCGCGCTGGACGGGGACGACTCCGACCTGACGGACGGAGAAGCCGTAAACTCGGGGAACTACACCGTGGACGTCACGGCGACAGACGACAGCGAGCACTTCAAGGGCAGCACCACGGGAACATTCACCATCGAGAGCGTGAAGATACTCTGCAGCACGGATTCCGACAAGGCGGATGATTACGCCGTTCCCACTTCCATCTCGTACGACGGCGAAACAACGGCCGTGTCCGGCGAGGAGACCGTGAACAGCGACGGCTCGTATGCCTGGTACAGCACCACCGTCCATCCCGACGACGGCGCGGCGGTGACGTTCCAATACACGGGCAAGTCGATCAAGCCCACGGTGGATTCCGTCACGTACCTGGGCAGAGAGCTGACGAAGGGCGTCGACTACAACGTCATCTACGGCACCAGCCTGATGGATGGCGGCAGCGTGGAGGAATCCGGCACGGAGAACGTCGGGACGAAGGATGCGGTGTCAACGGGGGGCATCACGGTCCGCTACGTGTCCGGCGGCAACTTCCAGAACCAGGAGAGCATGTACATCGGCATCGATGGCACGCAATCTGACTCACTTGATATCGGCGAGGCGACGGTGACCGGTACGGAAGACATCGTGTACGAGGAAGGCCAGACGTATACCCCCATCACCGTGTCGTACGGCGGTTCTGTGTTGACAGAGGGCGAGGATTACACCATCGCATACAAGAACAACGACCAGGTCGGTACGGCTACATACACCATCACGGGCATCGGCGAATTCGGAGGCACCAAGATCGGGTCGTTCAACATCGTGGAGGGCGCTGCATACGATCTGGCATACAGCTACGACGACACGGCGAAGACCGCGACGGTGACGGGCGTTACCTACAACGGATCTGCCGAAACGTTCAACCTGGTTATTCCCGAAACGACGGAGTATAACGGCACGACGTACACTGTGACGGCCATCGCCGACAAGGCGTGCGGCGGTTCCCTGGTCAGCGATTTCCAGGGCGATGAGGACGCTGCCAAGCAGAAGATCGCATCCGTGACCATACCGAAAACCGTAACGAGCATCGGCAGCTATGCATTCGGCTCGGGCTATTCGTCGTATACCATGAGCCAGCTGAAAAGCGTGACGTTCCGCGACGGCTCGGCCCTGACGACCATCGGAGAGGGCGCCTTCGACCGCACGGGTATCACAAGCGTCACCATTCCCGCCGGCGTGACGACCATCGGCAACCTGGCGTTTGCGAACAACGCATCACTGGATCAGGTCATGTTCCTTTCCCGGACGGACAATCTCGAGGCGATGACGACGACCATCAACAAGATGCCGTTCTACAACGATACGCAGCTGACGGTTTTCAGTTCCGCCCAGGTGTCGCAGGTAAAGAAGCATGTGGACTATGTCACGTTCACCTATTCCAGCCAGAAGTACCTGTGGACGTGGAAGCAGCTTTGCGCGGTTGCCTTCAATGCGAATGGCGGCAGTGCGGTGGATACGCAGATCCTGGTGGCAGGAAAGACGGCATCGAAGCCGGCGAATCCCACGCGCAGCGGCTATACGTTCGGAGGATGGTATACGAATAAGGCGCTGACGAAATCGTACAGCTTCTCGACAAAGGTCTCCGACGACCTGACGCTGTATGCGAAATGGACGAAGGGCTCGTCTTCAAGCTCGCAGGTGACCGGCTTGGCAAAGGGCAAGTCCGCCGTGGCGGGCTCCGGTTCGTCGCGGGCTGTGTACACGGCTACCGGCAGCTCCACGGTCACGTACAAGCGGGCTTCGTCGCTGTCTGCAAAGAAGCTTTCCGTTCCCTCGAAGGTGAAGATCAACGGCAAGACGTACCGGGTCACGAAGATCGCCGATAAGGCATTCAACAAGGCAAAGGCGACATCCGTGACCGTCGGCTCGAACGTGACCGTCATAAAGGCGAAGACGTTCTACGGCGCCAAGAAGATGAGAACGCTCACGCTGGGTTCCGGCGTGAAGAAGATCGCCGCGAAGGCGTTCGCCAAGAACAGGAAGCTGAAGAAAATCGTGGTGAAGACGAAGAGGCTGACCAAGAAGGCATCCGTGAGGAACGCGCTGAAGTCGTCGGCGGTGAAAACCGTCCAGGTAAAGGTCGGCAACACCAGCCAGAATAAGCGATACGTGAAGAAATACCGGAAGACGCTGGGCGCGAAATCCGTGTCCGGGAAACGCGTCTCTGTGAAGCGATAGGCGGAAGCCGGCAAGAGCCGGCTGCCGTCGGCCGGTCCAAGCGGCCGGCGCAGATGCCAATACCTCGGCGCGCGACGGTGCGCGCGCCGGTTTGGTCGGGCGGGTAAGGGCCCGTTCGGAAAATGAGGAGGAAGGAAGAAACATGAGCACGCAAGCAGCTCGGGCAAAGCGCACGGGAGGGTTGAAGGCGGCAGTCGCCGCATTCGCCGTTGCGCTGTTTGCCCTCTTCGCACTGGGAAGCTTCGCGGCAACCCAGGCATACGCCGACGATTCCTCGTTCGGCGTGGACCTTATCGCGACGGATGACGACGGCTCCACGACGACGGTCGACACGATAACGGTCGATCTGGACAAGCTGGCCACAACGGGCACGGGCGAAGCAATCGCCCAGTATTACAAGAGCAATACATGGAACGTTCTCTACTCTACTAGCTATGTGACGGTCGACGACCTGCTGGCCGCGGCCGGCGTCACTGTCGACGATAGCGACATCATCAACTTCGCCGCTTCAGACGGTCCGAACAAGAAGTGGAAAGGAGCCAGCCTGTCCGATCTGGATTCCGGCAAGTTCTATCCAAACTACGATGTGAGCACGGGGGACACTGGCGATGGCTATGTAGTTCCTGCCGTAGTCGCCCTGACATACGCCTCGGGCACGGGCGATACTCCTGCTAAGGCGCTGGAGAATGCGAAGGCCGCCGAACAGCTTACGACCAGCTGCCCGCGTGCGATCATGGGCATCGTCTCCGATGGCACGTATGGCGGCAACCGCCTGTGGAGCAACTGCACTTCGCTGCAGGTAACCATGGGCTCAACTACCCAGGCGACCGTCCTTGCCAGCCTCCAGGAAGAAGCTAGCGCCGTCGCCACGACCATCGCCAACCTGGACACCACCGATGCCGAGGCGGTTGCCGCTGCGCGCACGGCCTATGATGCCCTGAGCGACTACCAGAAATCCTACATCGGCTCGGATGCCGAGATCTCTCTGCTGACGGCGGAGGTTGCTGTTGCAGAGGCCAAGGCAACCGCTGCGGAGAGCAGCCAGGCGGCCACCGCCGAGCAGCTTTCCCAGGCACAGAGCCAGCTGAAAGCCGCCCAAGCCGCGCTGGCAAAGAAGACCACCACGGTCAAGGTGAATGCGAAGAAGGTCACTGCTTCCGCCATCGCCAAGGCAATCGAGAAGGCCGGCGGCAAGAAGAAATATGTGAAGACCATCGTGCTGGGCAAGAACGTGAAGAGCATCGCCAAGGGTTCGTTCAAGAATTACAAAAAGGTGAAGACCATCACGGTCAAGACCAAGAAGCTGACGAAGAAATCCGTGAAGGGTTCTTTGAAGGGCTCGAAGGTTGTCACCGTCAAAGTGAACGTGGGCAAAGCCAAGGCTGATAAGAACTATGTCGCGAAGTACCATAAGGTATTCGCGAAGGCCAACGTCGGCAAGAAGGTTACCGTCAAGCGCTAATCTTATTGCCGGATACCGTGGGGCTGCAGCTGGCCGGGCACCGTTCAACCGACCAGCTGCCAGCCCGGGCTTTCCAACATGCCGCAGAGCCGTATCCTCTACGGTATCGAACGGGTTGCCAGAGGGAAGCCTGGCATTTTCACAGCTTCCCTCTGGCAGCCGGTTTCCGCACGCCGGCCAGTATCATGAGGTCCGGCTTGCCAAATCGAAGGCTGGGGAGAAGGACAAGGACACATGAAAGAGGAGCTGTTGACCGTTTTCAAGGACGCTTGCATGGCGCGTCGCCTGGTTGCGGGCTTTGCCTGTCTTTTCGCCTTCATGGCGTTCGCGCTGGCAGGATGCTCGCAAAGTTCGGTATCCGACCAGGCAAAATCGTTCATGGAAGACACGCTCGCCTCCCTTTCTGCAGGCGATTTCGAAACGGCGGATGAGCTGGTGGCTGCCTCCGGCTTCGATTCGAACGATTACGGCATCACGGCGGCGGCGTTCGATGGGCAGTACTTCTCTGGGTTCACGTACACGGTGAACGATGTGTCGGTTCAAAGCGACACGCAGGCCACGGTCAACATCACCGTCAGCGCGCATCCCATGGATGCCGTTATCGAGACCATGGAGTCTGCGCGGGATGCGGCACAGCGCGCGGGCGCGAAAACGACAAGGAACGGCTATGCGGATAAGGCGTTTGCGAAGCGGGCGGCAAAGCAGGCGGGGAAGTGGAAGACCGACCAGCTGACCGCCGATGTGGAGCTGACGCGCTCGGCCGATGGCACGTGGTCCTTTGCGGAGCCGGGCACGCTGGGAGCCGTTCTGCTGGACGGGTACGACTTGCGGCAGATGGCCGAATAGGAAGTTCGGAAGATATGGCAGGTAGGAGAGAAGACGTGGCAAACGTACGGCGTGCGAAACCGGGCATCACGCGCCGTCAGTTCATGAAGCTGGGCGGCATCGCTGCCGCAGGCGCACTGTTCGCGGGCAGCGGGCTTACCGCGCTTACCGGGTGCCGGTCGGAGGCGGGTGACGAGCTGATCAAGAAGCAGCGCACGGTCACGGATCATGCGGGACGCCAGGTCACCATCCCCACTGCCGACGCGCTGGAGCGCATCTACTACACCAGCCCTCTGGCGCAGATCTATGTGTTCTCGCTGAACCCCGAGAAACAGGGCGGCTCCGCATTCCAGTACACGAAGGAGGAGCTGAAGTACCTGCCGGAAGGTACGGACAAGCTGCAGTACATGGGCAGTATGTCCGGCGGTGGCCAGATAGACCGCGAAATGCTGGTGGAACAGGACATCCAGCTCATCTTCTCTATCAGCGGGGTGAAGCTGACGGCTTCGGATATCTCGACGGCAGAGGATCTGCAGGATGCCACGGGCATTCCCGTGGTATGCGTTGACGGATCGTTCACGAACGTGGCGGAGGCGTATCGGTTCGTGGGAGACATCATGGGGGAAACCGACCGCGCCGCCGACATCGCCTCGTATTGCGAAGGCGTATACAACGACGTGACGGAGGCGCTCAAGGACATAAAGGAGCAGGACCGCGTGTCCCTCTACTACGCGGAGGGGCCGTTCGGACTGAGCACGGAGCCTAATGTGTCCCAGCATGCGAAGACGTTCGAGGTGGCAAAGGCACGGAACGTGGCGGCTTCCGTGTCGTTGTCCGGTTCGGGTTACGGCATGACGTCCGTTTCGCTCGAGTCGGTGATTAAATGGGATCCCGAGGTGATCGTGGCTTGGGATGATACGATCCGCGGCGGTGCCGACGAAATCATTCGCACGGACAAGGACTGGGCGAACATCAGCGCCGTGAAGAACGGGCGCGTGTACACCATGCCGAACGCGCCGTTCGCGTGGTGCGACCGACCGCCCGGCGTGAACCGTTTTCTGGGGGTCCAATGGGTGGCGAACATGCTCTACCCGGACCTTTACGACGTCGATATGGTGGAGGAGACGAAGAAGTTCTATAGCAAGCTGTACTGGGTCGATATCACCGATGACCAAGCAAAATCGCTTCTGGGGAACAGCTATCCCCCGTATGGCAAGAATTAGAAGAGGCGTGTATGAACATATACAACGACACATATCTGCCCGACATCCTGCACGGGATTGCGCAGGGCCTGCTTATCCCGACGATGGTGCTCATCGTCCTGCTGCTCCTGGTGTCCGTGTTCTTCATAGGCAGTATCCTGGTGGAGTACTTCACCGAGCGCCGCCATTTCAAGCAGAACCGTGCGGCAATCGTCAACGATGTGAACAATGCGACATACGAGAACGTGACGAGCGCGATTCTCGACAGCAATCTGCTGCGCTATCAGAAAAGCGCGCTCATCACGGTGTCGAAGAATATGGGATTGGACGAGGAGATGCTGTTCTCGTTGGCGCAGATGGAGGTCAACAATGTGGCAAAGCGCTTCAATCGGCGCGTCGCCTGGACGGACACCATCTCGAAAATCGGTCCGCTCGCCGGTCTGATGGGCACGCTGATTCCTTTGGGCCCCGGTATGGTGGCGCTTGGGCAGGGCGACGTCACCTCGCTTTCCAACTCGCTGCTCCTGGCTTTCGATGCCACCATCTGCGGTCTGGTGTGCGCCATCGTGGCGTTGGTGATCTCGAAGGTGCGCTCGGGCTGGTATGCAGAGTATCTCAATACCCTCGAGTCCATCATGGGTTGCGTGGTGGACAAGGCGGACGAAGCCCGCAAGGCGGGCATCAAGCTTCCGACGAATTATGTGGGCGACCCCTTAGAGGAGTTTGTCGCGTCCGATGAACGTACGAAGCGCAGCCGTAAGGGCGCATCATCCAGCGCGAAGCCGAAGGGGTCGGCGAAGGAGGATGCCGGCAGCAATGGGAAGGACGCGACCGGTAGGGCATCGACGGAAGAGGGCACTGCGGAAGCTGATGCTCACAAAGCAACAGAGGGGGCGGACTAGCCATGCCCAGGGATTTTCGGAAGGGACGCTTCTCATCCAACTATCGGATCGGCGAGGATGTGAACCCAAGCGCCTATGTGGTGAACCTCGTGGACTGCATGCTGGTTTTGGCCGTGGCATTTCTGGTGGCGCTCATCGGCTATTGGAATGTCGATCTGAACGTGACGGATTTGAGCGGAGAGGACCTGCAGCAGGTGGACCCGGAGACGCTGGAGTCTCAGGCAAGCGGCAGCGGATCCTATTACGTGGAGGCCGGCAAAGTCTACCAGGACCCGCAGACGGGACAGCTGTACATGGTGGAGACGAAGGACGGAGCCGTCAGCTCCGCATCCGGCGACAGCTCCAACTCAAGCTCGGGCTCAGGCAGCAGTGCGAATGCATCCGGTGCTTCGTCCGCTTCGCAGGGCGGCAGCGCCTCCACAAGCGCGTCCGAGTCCGCTTCCAGCTCGGTGTCCGATGACGATATCCGTGCGCAGCGTGCGGCGGGCGGTGATTGATCCGTATGGCGCAAGCGCAGGAGCATCGGGCATCAGCATCGCAGGGTCAGGCTGCGGCGGCCTCTCGCGAACACGAGGTTGCCGCGGTCCGCGATATGCTGCAAGCGGTGAACGAAGGGGCGGATGCAGAGGATGCAGCCGTCGAAAAGGCGGCGGAATCCACCTTTCGCTCGCGGGTTACCGCACCCGTTAAGATCGCCATTGCCGTTACCGTGGTGGCGTCGTTCTTCATATCCATGATGCTGGGCCGCTACTCGATGCTGCCGGACGAGGTGCTCGCGAATACCTACAGCTATTTCTCGAAGGTCGCCGCGTACGCTGTGGCATGCGTGCAGGACCCTTCGTTCGTGCAGAACGCCATCAACTTCTCCAGCGGCGAACTGGTCCTGTTCCATATCCGCCTGCCGCGCATCCTGGTGGTCATGCTCGTGGGTGCGGCGCTGTCTGTAGCCGGCGCCTCCTATCAGGGCATGTTCAAGAATCCCCTGACATCTCCCGATCTGCTGGGAGCTTCGGCTGGAGCATCGCTTGGTGCCTGCATCGCGCTACTGCTGGGCATGCCTGGGGGCATGGTTCAGCTGCTGGCGTTTGTGGGCGGCATTGTGGCCGTGGCGATGGCCGTGTGGCTGAATCGGTTCGTCGACTACGATCCCACTTTGGGTCTGGTGCTTGCCGGCATCCTGGTGTCCACATTGTTCCAATCCGGTATGTCCCTGGTGAAGTTCATGGCGGATGCCGATGACAAGCTGCCCACGATCACCTTCTGGCTCATGGGCTCATTCGCGAATGTGAACCTGGGAGATCTGGCCTTGTGCATCCTGCCCATGATCTTCGGCTTCGTGGTGCTGCTGTTCCAGTCATGGAAGCTGAACGTGCTGTCGTTCGGCGATGAGGAGGCACGTGCCATGGGTGTGAACACGAAGCGCACCCGCCTGATCGTGATCTTCGCCTCGACGCTTGTCACCAGCGCCTCTGTGGCCGTAGCGGGCATCGTAGGGTGGATCGGCCTGGTCATCCCCCATCTTGCTCGCGCCATTGTGGGCCCGAACTACAAAGTGCTGCTGCCCACCTCGATGTTCGTGGGCGCCGTGTACCTGCTCATCGTGGACAACATCGCGCGCCTGCTGACGACGGTCGAGATACCCATCGGCATCCTGACGGCAATCCTGGGCGTGCCGTTCTTCGTATTCATCTTCAAGCACAACATGAAGGGGTGGCGATGATGGCGGAGCATCTGCTGGACGCGCGCGATCTTCGCGTGGGCTATGGGCGAAAGAATCCCGTAGAGGTGGTCCATGGGGTGTCGCTGACGCTGGATGCCGGCGAGTTCCTCTGCATCATCGGCCCGAACGGTTGCGGCAAGACCACCACGTTAAAAGCCCTTATGGGGTTGCTGCCCGTATTGGGCGGCACCGTTACCGTGGCGGGCGAAGAGGTAGGCGGAATGCCGGAGCGGGAACTGGCACGCCGTTTCGCGTATATACCGCAGGCGCATACCCCGCCGTTTCCATTCACCGTAGCGGATGTGGTGCTTATGGGGCGTACCCCGTATGTAAACCGCTTGGCGCGAACCACCGAGCACGACCGCTTGGTGGCGTACAAGGCGTTGAAGCTGCTAGGCATCGACGACTTGGCAGACAAGGCCTATACCAATCTGTCCGGAGGTCAGCAGCAGCTGGTACTTATCGCACGGGCCCTGACGCAGCAGTCCGATATCTTGGTGATGGACGAGCCTACGGCTGCGTTGGACTTCGGCAACCAGCAGCTGGTGCTTTCGCGCATGCGGATGCTGTCGCGGATGGGCAAGGGGGTCATCATGGTCACGCACGATCCCGACCATGCGCTCTACTGTGCCGACCGGGTTATCGTCATGGAGTCGGGTGTGGTTATCGAGGAAGGTGCCCCGGCAGACTGCATCACGTCGGAGATCATCGAGCGAATCTACCATATCCAAGCGCGGGTGCTCGATACCGAAGTGGAGCCGGGGGTGTTCAAACGGGTTTGCGTGCCGCTTTCCTAGTGGTCCCGTCCAGGTGCCTGGTCGGCTAAGAAGACCGTCAGACCAGATAGCACTCCGCATATTACGTACGAGCGGGGGGCGGACCCGATGGTCTGCCCCCCCGCTTTTTCGATTTCAGGTACTGTCGAACCCGCTCTAAGCCATCAGCGCGTCGGCAAGCGCTTGGATCTGCTGATGGTTGGCATCGTCCATGCTGCCCTTGATGCTGACCACCGGCTCGACGATGGTGAGGTCCTTCAGCTGCTCGAGAAACGCGGTCATGCCCTTTGCAGCCTGCGGCATCCACGAGCCGTTCTCGATCAAGCCCACGGTGCGCTTCTGATAGTTGTGGTGCACCAGCGTGTTCAGGAACGTTTCCATGAACGGGAAAATGCCCCCGCAGTACGTGGTGGTGGCCAGCACCAGCTTGTCATAGCGGTAGGCGCATTCCATCGCGTAGGACATGTCATCGCGTGCCAGGTCGTGGACGGTGACGACGGCGCCTCGGTCGCGCAGCGCCTGTGCCAGCTCTTCGACAGCCGCCTTTGTGTGACCGTACACCGAGGTATAGGCGATGCAGACACCCTCTGCTTCAGGTTCATAGGACGACCAGGTTTGGTACAGGTTCAGGTAATAACCGAGGTTCTCGTCCAAGACCGGACCGTGCAGCGAGCAGATGCGCTGGATATCGAAGCCGTCGAGTTTCTTTATCACTGCCTGGACGTTCGTGCCGAACTTGCCCACGATGCCGAAGTAGTAGCGCCGAGCTTCCGGCGCCCAGCCGTCGGGATCCTCGTAGTCGTTGGCGCCGAACTTGCCGAAAGCATCGGCGCTGAACAGGGTGCGGCTCTTGGAATCGAACGAGAACATGACCTCGGGCCAGTGGACCAACGGGGCGCTGATGAACGTCAGCGTACGGGTGCCCAGATCGAGCTCGGAGCCGTCCTTCACGACGATCTTGCGGTCGGCGAAGTCGGTGCCGAAGTATCCTTGCATCATCTTGAAGGCAGCGAAGCTCGCTACGATCTGCGCTTCGGGAAACTCGTCCATGAACACCTGGATGTTGGCCGAATGGTCCGGCTCCATGTGGTGGACGATCAGGTAGTCGGGCTTGCGCGCGCCCAGCGTGCGCTTGATGTTGCCCAGCCACTCGTCGCGGAAGCGGATGTCCACGGTGTCGGTGACGGCGATCTTCTCATCGAAGATGACGTATGAATTGTAGGACATGCCATGGGCGGATACGTCGTATTGGCCCTCGAAGAGGTCGATATCGTGGTCGTTTACGCCCACATAGGCGATATCGTCGGTGATATTCATGGGTCTCCTTTCGCGGGCCGCGCTTTATCCCGCGGATCGCACCTGCTGTATGCTCCACCAATAATAGTCCAATGGCGTTTCGGTTCGGTTGCCCTTTGGGGGAAAGGCACCCTGGCGGCAAAAAATGTTTCGCCTTCCGTCTCGGTGCGGGAAAGGATAGTATGCCAGTCACAATTACTTTGATTATCAAAGTAATTGTGATGAGCCTGTGAGGACAGCCAAGCATTTCTTGCGGCGTATTTTCCGGCGGCGTATCGTCTTGCCCCAGAAAATAATTAGATTGTCAAACAATTTGATTGCCAAACATTTACTGAAGGATATCGAAACTACGTGCATCGGAGCCGTAAGCGGACGGTGCGACAGAAGGGAAAAGACGGAAGAGACATGGGCTTTGCGGTTGTCACCGATTCTGCAGCGGATATCAATCCTGAAGAGGCGCAGCGCTACAGCATCTCGGTATTGCCGATGACTATCATGCTGGACGGCGAGGAGTACCGCGACCAGGTGGACATTACCTCCGAAGAGTTCTACGACCTGATGAACGCATCGGACAACCTGCCGAAGACGGCGCAGCCCTCCCCTTACGATTTCGCCCAAGTATTCAAGAAGCTGGCGGCCGAAGGCGCCGACCACATCATCTCGATCCATATCGCAGCGGTGCTGTCGGGCACCGCCCAGTCGGCGGCGATTGCCGCAGAGCAGGTGGATGTTCCGGTGACGGTTATCGATTGCTGCGGGGTGACCGTGTTCCAGGGCCTGGTTGTCCGCTACGCTGCCGAGCTGCGCGATAAGGGCATCCCCGCCCAAGAGGCGGTGGCGCGCATCCGCCGTGCCATTCCCCGCATCCATTTCCGTCTTGTCCCCGAAACCTTGGATAACCTGTTGAAGGGCGGACGCCTGTCGCCGCTCGAGGCGAAAGCGGCCGGCCTGTTGAATGTCAAGCCGATCATCACCTTCGACGAGAAGGGCGTGCTGAAGGTTACGTCGAAAGCACGCGGGATGAAAGGCGCGGAGAACAAGATGCGCAAGATGGTGCGCGATGCAACGGCTGAAGAGGGCATCCAGCGCATCCGGTTCACCCATTCGCGCAATGAGAAAGAACTGTCTAAGCTCAAGGCGATGCTGGAGGCGGATAAGGTGAAGTACGTCGATTTCGGCACGACCCCCTGCGGGGCAACCGTGTCAACGCATCTTGGCACTGGGGCAATCGGCATCGCAACCTTGGCCGTCGAGGAATAGGAATCTGCATATGGTGAAAAACCCGGAAACAGGCACGAATTCCCTCTCGGCATCTCCGCAGGAAAACCTGGCGGGGAAAACCCCCGACGAGAAATCGCGGGAGCTTAACGACCTGTTCAGTGCAACCTTCGACTCGGTCCTGCGCATCGAGGAGCACGCGCTCGATAATCGTCTGACCGAAGGGCTCACCATTTCCGAGCTGCACACGATTGCGGCAGTCGGCTTGTACGACGCGAAGCCGATGAACGCTATCGCCTCTGCGTTGCATGTCACCTTGGCAACGGTTACCACTGCTGTGAACAAACTCGAGCGTAAAGGGTATGTTGAACGGGAGCGCAATCCCGAAGACCGGCGGCAGGTTCTTGTCAGCTTGACCAACAAGGGGCGCAAGGCGTGCCGTGCGCACGATATGTTCCATGCCAAGATGGTCGCACGGGCGCTTTCCTCCATGACCGACAGCGAAACAGACGCCCTGATGAAGGCCCTTGCGCATCTCGTGGAATTCTTCAACGAAGAGGACGCTGCCGCCGTCAAGCATCTGAAGGCCCAACGTGAATCAGTGCGGTTGAGGCCGCCGGCTGCTGCGGCCGGCTAGTATGAAGCGCAGCATTGAATGGCTTTTCCGTCGGGCATAGGGCCGGGCGAAAGCATAACGGGAACGAAATTGAAAGGAACCGACATGGCAACCATCGACAGCATTCGCAACATCCTGAACGAGAACCTGGACATCGAGCCGGAAAAGGTCCAGCCCGAGACGACCTTCGAGTCACTGGAAATCGACTCGCTGGACATGACCGAGCTTGTGTGCGCGGTCGAAGAGGAGTTCGACATCGAGCTGGAGAATCTCGAGGACATCAAGACCGTCGACGATCTGGTGGAGCGCATCGACTCCCTTCGCTAATCGACGAAGGTCGCGAACATGCAGAGCCGTCATCCACGTGCAACCGGATGAAGGTTCTCGCAAGCGGAAAGTGAAGGTGGAAAAGTGAGAACACGGGTAACGGAGCTGCTGGGCATCCGGCAGCCGGTCATTCAGGGCGCCATGGCATGGATTGCCAATGCGCACTTGGCGGCGGCAGTCAGCAATGGCGGCGGCTTGGGTATCATAGCCTGCGGAGGTGCGGATCCCGAATGGGTGCGCGGCCAGGTTGAGGAAGCGCGCCGGCTGACCGACAAACCGTTCGGCGTGAACATCATGCTCATGAATCCGCAAACACCTGCACTTGCGCAGCTTCTGGCGGACTTGAAGGTACCGGTTATCACGACGGGTGCCGGCAGCCCTTCGCCCTATGTGGCGCAATGGAAGGATGCCGGTTGCAAGGTGCTTCCCATCGTGGCATCGGCGACGCTTGCCCGCCGTATGGAGAAGTTGGGCGCCGATGCCGTCATCGCCGAAGGATGCGAAGCGGGCGGCCACATCGGCGAGCTGACCACGATGGCGCTGACGCCGTCGGTCTGCGACGCGGTGAGCATTCCGGTTATCACTGCCGGCGGCGTGGCGGACGGACGCGGCATGGCGGCTGCATTTGCCCTGGGCGCCGAAGGCGTCCAAATGGGCACGCGCTTCCTGACGGCGAACGAATGCGAGATCGCTGACGCGTACAAGGACAAGGTTCTCGGCGCAAAGGATTCCGACACCATCGTGACCGGCCGCCTGGGCGGGCATCCGGTACGCCAGCTGAAGAACAAATTCAGCCGCGGCATCGCTGCCGACGAGAAGAATCCCGCGACCGATCCGGAAGATCTGGAGAAGCGCCTTGCCGGTTCGCTACGGCGTGCCGTGGAAGGCGATACGGCTATGGGATCGCTGATGTCCGGGCAGGTCGCCTGCCTGGTGCATGACCGCAAACCGGCCGCCCAGATCATCGACGACCTGATGGAAGAGGCCGAAGCTTGGGGCGCGAACACCCTCGAGCAGATGGCTGATCGCAACGCGCTCCGTTCATGGAACGGTGCGGCGGCAAAGGAGGCATAGGAGATGGCCGTATGGCTTCTTCCCGGCCAGGGGGCCCAAGAGCCCGGTATGGGCACGGGGCTTATGGATATACCCGAAGTTGCCGAAACCGTTTCCGCAGCTTCGCGGGCATTGGGCGTCGATGTTGCCTACTTGGCATGCGATGCGCCCGCCGACGAGGTCAACGACGCTTTCAACGCCCAGGCGCTGACGATGGCGATCACTGTCGGGTTGGGCCGGGCGCTTCAGGCGCGTGGCTGTTCCGCCGATGCCTTCGTGGGCTTCAGCCTTGGGCAGATCAGTGGACTGGCGCTTTCGGGCATGCTATCTCTCGACCAGGCGTTTTCTCTGTTGAAGGTGCGCTCTACCGCGATGGCCGAGGCTTGCGCGGCCCATCCGGGCGGGATGACGGCGCTTCTCGGGGCAAGCGTGGCCGAAGCGGAGGCGCTTGCGCAGACGTGCGCGCAGGGACAGGTACTGGTCGCGGCGAACCACAATGCCCCCGGCCAGGTGGTCATCTCGGGAGAACGGGAAGCTCTCGACCGCGCCGAGGCGGCCTGGAAGGAATCCGGAAAGCGCTGCGTGCGCCTGAATACCGCGGGCGCCTTCCATTCGCCCCTTATGGCAGATGCCGGTACTGCGGTGGCAACAGCCTGTGAGGGCCTGGCCTTTGCAGATCCGAAGGCGCCCTTGATCTGCAACACCGATGCCCGCCCCTTCACTGCGGCCGAGGCGGCACATCGCTTGGAGCGCCAGGTGCAGCAGCCGGTGCTCTTCCAGGAATCCATCGAGGCGCTGCTCGGCGAAGGACGCACCTCGTTCGTGGAAGTCGGGCATGGCAAGGTTCTCACGAACCTGGTGAAGCGCATCGACCGGAAGACCGAACGCGCCAACGTGGGATCCGCCGAGCAGCTGGAAACCTATTGCGCGGCTGCGGCGACAACGGAAAAGGAGGCCTAATGATGGTCGACGAAGAGCAGACCGAAACGGCAACGGGCAGGGTTGCCGTCATTACCGGGGCGAGCCGCGGCATCGGTGCCGCTTGCGCCCGCGCCCTGGCGGCCCAGGGATGCAGCTGCGTGCTGAATTTCTCTAGCGTGGGGAGTGAAGCGGCCGCTTCGGAGCTTTCCGACGAGCTCGAGGAAACCTATGGCGTGCAGACGGTGATCGCGCGCGCCGACGTATCCGATTACGACCAGGCCAAGCAGCTGATCAGCGGCGCGAAGGAAGCCTTCGGCCGTGTCGATGTCCTGGTCAACAACGCGGGCATTACGCGGGACGACATGCTGCCGCGCATGCGTGAGGAAGAATTCGACGATGTGCTCCGCGTGAACCTGAAGGGCGCCTTCAACTGCATGCGCCATGCATCGCGTCTGATGCTGCGCAGCCATGCGGGCCGCATCATAAGCATCGCATCCGTGGTGGGTATTCGCGGCAATGTCGGCCAGGCGAACTATGCGGCATCCAAGGCGGGCATCATCGGGCTTACCAAGGCAGCGGCCAAGGAGCTGGCTCCGCGCGGCATCACGGTCAACGCCGTCGCCCCGGGCTTCATCGCCACGAATATGACCGACGAGCTGGATCCCGAGTACCGCGACAAGGTGCGCGAGCGCATCGCAATGGGCGAGTTCGGCAAGCCCGAGGATGTGGCGAATGCGGTTGCATTCTTCGCCAGTCCCGAATCACACTACATTACCGGCCAGGTTCTGGCCGTTGACGGCGGAATCGTTCTGTAGGCGCATTCCGCAAGAATCGAAGGAGTTGCGAATGGTTACAAGCACTGAAGCACCGGCGCAGCATCGCGTCGTCATCACCGGCATGGGCGCCATCACCCCCGCGGGGATCGGCGTCGAGGCGCTGTGGAACAAGCTGATGGCAGGCGTTTGCTGCATTTCGCCGCTTCCTGAGGAGCTAGTAGCCGATACGGGTATCTCGGTTGCCGGCCAGATTCCCGATTACGATCCGCTGAAGCTCGGCTTTACGAAGAAGGAAGCGCGCCGTTTCAGCCGGTTCGTCCAACTTGCCATCCTGGCATCCGACGAAGCGATGAACCAGGCCGGTTTCACGCCTGAAGTGCTCGAGGGCATGGACACTGCGCGTTTCGCCTGTGTCTTCGGCTCGGGTATCGGCAGCTTGAGCGCCTTCGACCGCGAGGTCACGAAGGCAAACGAGAAGGGCAGCAAGCGCATCAGCCCCCTGTTCATCCCCACGCTGATCAGCAACATGGCAGCCGGCAACCTGGCAATCCGCTATAAGCTGCGCGGCGAGTGCACGAACATCGTCACTGCTTGCGCCACCGGCACGCAGAACATCGGCGAGGCCTTCCGGCTCATCCGCTTCGGCTTCGTCGACCAAGCGCTCTGCGGCGGTACCGAAGAGCCGATTGAGCGCATGGCCCTGGGCGGCTTTGGCAACCTCGGCGCCCTTACCAAGGAGAAGGACCCGCTCAAGGCGTCCCGGCCGTTCGATGCCGACCGCAACGGGTTCGTAGCGGGCGAAGGCGCCGGAGCTATGGTCCTGGAATCGTTGGAATCCGCTCAGGCACGCGGAGCGCAGATCATCGCCGAGATCACGGGATACGGCGCCACCGGCGACGGGTACCACATGACGGCGCCGGAGCCTACCGGCGAGGGTGCGACCCGCGCGATGCGCTTGGCGCTCGAAGAGGGCGGTTTCACCCCCGACGACCTGGGTCATGTGAACGCCCACGGCACCTCCACCCACGCCAATGACGAGATGGAGTCGAATGCGCTGTACGCGCTCTGCGGCGAGCGCGCCGCCGAGGTTCCCGTCACGGCGGTCAAGGGCGCCATCGGCCACCTGCTCGGCGGTGCCGGGGCGGTCGAGGCCATCGTCACGGCCCGATCGGTTGCCCGCGGCGTGGTGCCGCCGACGGTCGGCCATGTGAAGGACGATCCGAAGTGCCCGGTACGCGTATCGTCCGAGCCGGTGTGGGATTTCCCCCAGAAGGTGGCCCTGTCGAACTCGTTCGGATTCGGCGGCCACAACGGCAGTCTGGCGATTTCGCCTTTCCGCGAGTAAGCGGTGGGTCTCGGCAAAGGAGGCATATCCGATGGCAGAAATGATGGAATCGAACAATGGCGGCGCCGCCAAATCGGCGGGGCAGATGGAGACCCCCGCTTTTCCCTGCGGACCCGAAGGGGTGCGGATGCTGATTCCGCATCGTGATCCCTTCGTGTGGGTTACCCGGATTCTGGAGTGCGATCCAGGCAAGCACATCGTGGCCGAGCTCGATGTCGACCCGGATCTGCCCCTATTCAAGGGCCATTTCCCCGGGAAACCAGTGCTGCCCGGCGTTATCGAAATGGAAGCGCTTGCCCAGGCAGCATGCTGCTGTGTAATGGCGGATCCGAAATACCAAGGTGCCCTGGGCTTGTTTGCAGGCATCGACAAGGCCAAGTTCCGCAAACAGGTTCTGCCGGGAGACACCCTGCGCTTGGAGGCGACGATCACGAAGGCGGCGCGCCTGATGTGCGTTGCGGAGGTGAAAGCCTTCGTCGGCGATGAGGTGTGCGCGCAGGCAGTGCAGAAGTACGTAATCGACCGTTCGAGGTAACGGGCAAGGAAGAGTTAGTGCGATGGAAGAGAACAGCGTAAACCAGCAAGCAGGAACTCCAGTCGTCACGGTCGAGGACACCGGGCGCCCCGCCGAAACCAAGGTGGCCGTTCCTGCGGGGGCGGCGCAGGAGGAGGCGAAAGCCTCGGTGCTGTATGCGCTCAACCGGCTGGCCGATACCGTGAAGGGGCCGATCCTCGTGGTCGGCTACGGCAATGCGATGAAGGCCGTGGTACGTGCCTGCAGCAGTGCCGGCATCGGCCAGCTGTTCGTTACGGGCAGTGAAGACAAGCGCCGGGCATTCAGCTGTTCGGGACGCGCCGAAGTGGTGGCGTTGTCGAAGACCTTCGATTCCGTCCTGTTCTCAAACGAATACGCAATCCTCGATGCGGCGGAGCGCTGCGGGGCCAAAGCGCTGCTGCTGGCATCGCCCGAGCATTCCGATACGCCCCTGCTGAGGGCGGCTGCCGCCCAGCGCGGCATCCTGGTCCTGCAGGCCATCGAAGGCAGTCGCAGCTTGGAAGCTTGGGTTCGCCTGGAGCCCGACCCAGTGCTGGTCAAGCGGACGTTCAGCTGGGAGAAATGCCCGAAATGCAAGCGTTTCCATGAGCACGAGCAGATTTTCGACGACGGCGGCACCTGCCCCACGTGCGGGCGCCTGTATCGATTGGATTCTGACGAGCGCATCCGCCAGGTGTTCGATCCCGGCTCGTTCGAAGAATGGGATGCGCAGATGGAAGAGCCCGACCCGTTGGATTTTCCGGATTACGATTCGTTTTTGAACAAGGGGCGCAGAAGCGGCCATGCCGAGGCCGTGCGCACCGGTGCAGCTGCCCTTGACGGCTCAAGGGTGGCATTCGGCATCATGGAGTCCACTTTCATGATGGGCTCGATGGGCTACGTCGTGGGCGAGAAACTGGCGCGCATGGTCGAGCGCGCCACCCGGGAGCAGCTGCCCGTCATCATCTTCTCGGCGTCCGGCGGCGCCCGTATGCAGGAGGGCCTGGTCTCGCTGATGCAGATGGCGAAGGTCAGCGTTGCCCTTGAGGCGCATGGGCGAGCGGGGCTGCCGTATTTCTCGGTTATCACCGATCCGACGACCGGTGGAGTGACGGCATCGTTCGCCATGCAGGGCGACGTCATCGTCTCGGAGCCCCATGCGCTTATCGGCTTCGCGGGCCAGCGGGTCATCCAGGACACCATCAAGCAGACGCTTCCGCCGGGGTTCCAGACGGCCGAGTTCGCTTTGAATCATGGCCTTATCGATGCGATCGTCGAACGTTGCGATTTGCGCGATTATCTTATCGAGCTCGTGCAGCTGCATGATTCGGCGCGCCTTTCGTCAGCGCGCGCAGCGTGGATCCAGGCGCCTGCCGACACCGTCGAAGCGACGGTGCCCGGAGCAGATGCGAACGCTGCGGCAGCCACCGGCGCCGAGCACAGCGTTGGTACTGCAGCGGGAGGCCAGGGCAAAGCCGATACGGCGGCCTTCTCGCTCGACGGCATCGGCTCGGCGATTAAGAATGCTTTGAGACAGGCCGAGGATATGCCGGTTATCGGCGATCTGACCAACGCGTTGGGGATGGGCGGTGATGCGCCGATGCTGCGCGCCATGCGCAATCGCGACATGGCTGACGCCCCGGGGGTCAAGCCCCTGCGCCAGGATGGCCGTCAGCAGGACGAGACCGCCTCGGAAAATCCTGCCTGGGAAAGCGTCATGCTTGCCCGCAACATCCATAGGCCGACTGCGGTCTACTATATCGATCACATGGTAGATGACTTCATCGAGCTGCATGGCGACCGCGGTTTCGGCGATGACGGTGCTATCGTCGCCGGTTTGGGATGGATTGACGGATGTCCGGTGACGGTTATCGCCGAAGAGAAGGGGGCCGATCTGAAACAGCGCATTGCGCGCAACTTCGGCTGTCCCCAGCCATGGGGCTATCGCAAGGCCCGTCGTCTGATGGAGCAGGCGGAGAAGTTCGGCCGTCCTATCGTGTGCCTCGTGGATACGCAGGGGGCTTTCTGCGGCATGGAGGCCGAAGAGCGCGGCCAGGGCAATGCGATTGCCGACAATCTGATGACGCTTGCCGGCCTGACCGTCCCCGTGGTTTCGATCGTGCTCGGCGAAGGGGGCTCCGGCGGAGCACTCGCCTTGGCGCTGGGCAATTGCGTGGCGATGCAGGAGCATGCGGTGTATTCGGTGCTGTCGCCGGAAGGCTTCGCATCCATCCTGTGGAAGGACCGTTCGCGTGCAGCCGAGGCGGCTGCCGTCATGAAGATGAGTGCAGCCGAGGCGTACCAGCTGGGAATCATCGAGGAAGTGGTCTCCGAAGGGCCGCAGCCGGCGCATGAGAATCCTGCCATTGCCGCCGAGAACGTGCACGGATTCGTTTCCCGTGCCCTGCGGGGGCTTTCGACGATGGATGGCGAACAGCTGCGCGCGCAGCGCTACGACCGTTTCCGGCGTATGTAGCAGATCCCCGTAGTACATTTGCGGGCGGGGATGCAGGGAAGGAGATGCCAATGGAGCGTTTCGATCCGTTTGCCCCGGCAGCTATCGGGAGCCTTTCGGTGCCGAACCACTTCGTGCGTTCCGCAACGTATATGGGATTGGCGGACGATAGGGGCGCTCCCACCGCGGAGACCGAACGGGTATGGTGCGCCCTGGCCGACGGCGGCGTCGGCACGATCATCACCAGCTACACCCATATCGCAAGCTACGAGCAGCCCCGGCCCCATCACCTGGGCATGCAGGACGATGCACTGATCGGGGTGTACCGTCCCATCGTGGAGGCGGTCCATGCCCACGGGGCGCGAATCGTCTCGCAGCTGGTCCATGGCAGCTCATGGGGACAGGCCGATCCGGTGCATGCGCGTATCCTGGGGCCTTCCGCCTTGCCGCATCCGGATTCCGGGCTTGTGCCCCGGGAGATGACCGTCGACGACATCCATGCGGTCACGCAACTTTTCGCCGAGGCCGCCTGTCGGGCGAAGGCTGCAGGGTTCGATGGGGTGCAGATCCACAGCGCGCATGATTACCTGCTCTCGCAGTTCATCTCACCGCTGCGCAATCGACGCGCCGATGCCTACGGCGGCAGCGTGGAGAACCGTTTCCGATTCCTGAATGAGGTCTATCGTGCTGTTCGCGATGCCGTCGGGGATTTTCCCGTATGGGTGAAGATCAACTCGTCCGATGAGGAACCGGGCGGGTTGACCGAAGACGATTTCTGCTATATGGCAACCTGCCTGGCACGTGAGGGAATCGATGCCATCGAGGTAAGCGGAAACCGATGGGCTGCGCACACGCGCGATGATCGTCGATACTATTTCGAACCTGCTCGGCGGTTGGCCGAGGAGGTGGATACCCCGGTCATCCTTACCGGCGGTCTGCGCACGCGTGCCGATATCGACTATGTGGCGGCAAACAGCCGCATCCGGCTCTTCGGGTTCTCCCGTCCGCTGCTGCGCGACCCTGCTTTCGTGCAGACGCTGCGAAAATAGGGGGCAGCAAGAATCGGATTCGACGCCGATTGCGACGATGGGGGAGGCCCGCTTTAGGCGGGCCTCCCCCATCTCTTATTGCCGTCTGCCTTCGTGCTAGGCCAATGCGCCCAACGGATCCCATGGGGCCAATACAATCGGTTCCATGGTGTCGTAGATGGTGCGCTGCTCTTCAGTCAGGTACTTCTTATCGACTACCACCTGGTACACGTACTCGGTGAACCAATCGTCGGTCAAAGAGTCGAAGCCGTCCTTGCCATGATCCTTGCCCCAGCTGTTCTCGACTTTCCAAAGCGTAGGCTTGCCCTCGGCATCGAGGTTCACGCCCTCGAACACCATTGCGTGCGTCATCACCGACTCGCCGTAGTCCAAACGGGCGGCTTTGTCGAAGCCCTTCATGATGTCGAAGCCGAACAGGTCGTCGATGGCCAGGGCATCGAGGTCCATGACGCCGTCGGTGCGGATGAAGGACTGGTCCACGTCGCAGCCGAACCACACGGGAAGGTCGTCCTTCAGCTGTTTGACGGCCAGCTCCTTAAGCTGATCGGGCCGCAGGTTCAAGTAGCGCACGCCGCCTGCCTCGATGACGTTGCCCAAACGCGAGACGGTGTATGTGCGGTCGAACGGCTTGTCTGCCGTGGGCGCAGAGACGATGGACACATAGTCGTCGAGTGCCATATCCGTCGTTTCGGCCAGGAAGGTCTGGGGAGTGAAGGTTCCGGAAAGCACCATCTTGTCATCCTTGTCGCGCAGCCGCACGTCGAAGGAGCGCGGCGGCTCGCCCAGGCATATGGTAAGCAGCCGGAGCACGTTTGCCATCATCTCCTTCTTCTGCACGCGGAGCAATTCTACGCTGGCGCCGTCAGCATGCTGGGTGCGTAGGGTATGCGCACAGGAACGCAGATAGCGCGTCAGATAGGTGCATAGGTCATCGGTGTTCTTCGAGCAGGCGGTTTCGGGCATAGCCTCTTTGGGCACGGCACCGTACTTCTTCAGCAGTGCCTTGAACATGTCCCAGGCGCCTCCGTCGCCCACCGGGTCGGCTAACAGGAAGTCCAGGGTACGGCTTCCCACAGGTTCGTCGAGCGTGTCCAGGATGTTCTCCAGGAACCAATTCGCCTTCTCGGCTTTGTCCCAGTACAGCGGATACGCCTGCGAGAATTCGAAGGTCTTCAGATGGTACTTGCGCATGACGCGCAGCCGCAGGGTGTTGAGCGAGGCGAACATCCAGCAGCGCCCCGACCGCATCTGATCGGTGCGGTCCCCTTGCTTCACTTCGATATCGAAGGTTGCGGTATTGCGGGCGGCCTCTTCGGGCACGCGCGCTACAGCGCGTACGCCCTGCCCGGTAACGGCATTCTTCGCTACGCGGTTCGCACGGCCCTCCTCGAAGGCTGTGGCGGCCGCCTCGATATCTGTCTGCGTCAACATGACGGTTTCATCCATGGAATCATCCTTTCATCGTACGTTCGGATTTATGATAGCGCGACTGCACAGGGGTCAAAACGCTCATCGGAAGAAGCGCGCCGTTGGGTTCGGTTCGCGTGATTGCGGGTGGGGGCGGATGATATCGGTTCGGTATACCAGACCACAGGTTTCTTCGGATATGGGGACAAATGGCTTCGAATCGCTGCATTACGCAAGCGATAGGCCGATAGCCTCGAAAATGGGCGGGTCATCAATTTGAGTAGGCGCCACGCCGATATTTTTTTGCTAGCCTCGAAGAGGGGCCTGGGGAGATCGTCTTCAAAGGATTGGGAACGGCCAGGAGCTTCGCAAGACGGATAGGTATGTCCGATTGCCTGACCGCAGTTTCAGCTAGGCAATGCACGGCAATCGCGGGATCGACTGCCGGGCCCCTGCCTTCAGATTTGCATAAATGCGGCCGATGGATGGCCTAGCCTTCTCTGTTCTGGGCGGTAATTGCCCGCCGAGGTGATTTTCCCTCGCGCGAGACGGTAGAATGTGCCAAGAGTCACAGAATCCGCCGACTTTGTTCGGCAATATCCAGCGTTCGAAGGAGCCGCTATGGAATTCATGGATGTGATCAAAGGCCGTCGCAGCATTCGCCGTTTCACGAACGAGCCCATCCCCCGGGAAAAGCTCGAATACATCATGGAAGCGGCCCTGTGGGCGCCGTCGGGACAGAACCTTCAGCCCTGGTACTTCGTGGTGCTGAACAACGATGAGGACATCAAGTACGTCGTCGACGTCTTGGGCACTTCGGCTTTCTCGCATCGCAAGAAGCTCGAGAAGCGTTTCAAGAACAACCCGGAGGTTGTCGAGGACACCATGAATTTCGAGCGCGCGCTCGGCGGCTCGCATTGCATCGTCATGGCGTTCCTCCATAAGCAGTACAGCGAGGAGGATCTGCCCAGCTGCATCGAGAGCGTGGCTGCGGCCATGGAGAACCTGGTGCTTGCGGCGTATGAGCAGGGAATCGCGTCCTGCTGGATCGAGGCGGTACGCCGCGGGGAAAAGGAATTCTGCGAGCGATTCGCCCCGGGCAAGGGCGGTCTCGTCGGTGCAGCGATTTTGGGATACCCTGCCATGGAGGCGCGTCCGATCAAGCGCAAGGAAGGGCGCATCGACTGGCGTGACTAGCGGTCGTCGGGATTGTCTCCGGTAACAACAGGGTCCTCCATGCGTTGATGTATGCAGGGCAAAGGCCGTCCCCACGGGGACGGCCTTTTTCATTGCCGTCAACGTGCGGCAAACGGCAGGTAGCTTGGAATCACAGGTTTGGGAATGCTATTCGGCGAACAGCTCGCGCTTGATGAACTCGGCCTGCACGGTGCGCAGCATCAGGTCGGCGTCTTCGAGGCCCAAGTGCTTCTCGCCCTCATCGGCGTCGAGGGTACCGCGGCGGCGTGCCCAGTTCTCCAGCGTGGCAGGGCTTTGGTCCCACGGCAGCGATTTTGCCTCGGGGTCTAGGCTGCGGCAGATATCGCGCGTGTCGATGGGAGTGATCTTGCCGGCTTTGCGTCCCTCGGCGTAGCCCTTCAAGTTCAACGTGAGCCAGGCATCTTCGAAGGCGGCGTTATGGGCCATGAACGGATGCGCGGTCAGAACGGCAAGCAGGTTCTTCTGCAGTTCGTCATCCTCGCGAAACGGGATTTTGTCGGCTACCATATCGTAGGTGATGTGGTGGATCTCTTCAGCCGGAATGCCCGCTTGGTATTTTTCGGGGAGCCCGTTCAGAAAGCTGAAGGCATCATGGGGCTGTGCGGTTGAAGTCAGGTCCATGATTTCCCAACCGACGTTGATGATGTATTCGCGGCTGGGGTGGGTCCCCGTGGTTTCCAGGTCGATGCCCACCACGGTTCCCTTCACTGGTTTGCTGGAATAGACCACGCCCATGTTGCCGTGGGCCTTTTCCAGCTCTTTGGCGATGGTGGCGGGACGGCGATGCTGCATTTTTGCGATGCCGTTCTTCACATCCTCATCGGACAGGGCATGCGATAGGTTGGGATCGCGGCTGTCGAAAGCGCCCGGCGTCATGGCATCGCAGAGCTTGCGGTTGCGGTCGACCAGGTCGCGCACGATATCGAAGGAGAAGGGGTCCTTCTCCTGGGCAAACCAGGCTTCGCTCAATACCTTGATAGCTTCCTCGTTCTTGTCGCGCTCGGCGGCGAGCGCCTCGTCGCCGAACCCGAACATCAGCTCGGGAATGAAAAGGGTGTTTGCGTGTTCGAGTGCCTGGTTGACGTTCATCGATTGCCTTTCACCTGATATCCGTTCCGGCGTTCGCAAGCGGTGCCGATATCGTAATGTGCCGTAAGAAGACTAACACGCTCGCCCTCCTTATGCGGGTGTCATGCGCGGGTATGCGGATAATGAACTGATTCGGAATCGGTCTCCTGCACGCCGCGCTTCCGATATAGTTGGACATGAGAGAACGCAGGGCAGGAACCCCTCCGCTGCGGAATGGGGGCGGGCCCACATGCAAGGAGGCGCATTATGAGCGGATACGGCATCGTCGGAGCAGGTGGGAGTGCGAATGCAAAGCTGCGGGAGCTGGGCTGGCAGCAGCTTGCCAATGACTTCCTGTTGCTTGAACCCGGCGATTTGAAAGGTATGCTGCAGGCTCTAGCGGTCTTGCGCGAAGTAGCGCTTCCCGCTGGATGCCGCCTGTTCGCTATCAATGACAGCGTTGATCTGTCTGCCCTTTTCGCCGATGCGTCCGCGCAAGCGCCGGCGGCCCCTGTTGCGCCTTCCGCCGACGCAACCGCTGCGGGCACATCGTCTTCCGGATACCCCCTGCTCGATCGGCTGCGCGCTCAAGCCATGGAGTCGCCGATGTCCTCGCCCGATCCGCTGTCGGCGTTGCTTGCACATGAGAGCTTCACAGAGGGCGAGGCGGAAGAGGGCGATTTCCCGAGCGCAGCCGACGGCGCCGATAGCGGCAATCTCGAGTCACTCGAGGAAGAGGCCCAAGACGAGGAAGAGGAATACGACCTCCAGATGTTGCGCATGTTCGGCCTGCGATAAACCGTGCGCGAAGCCGAATAGCATGCCGTTGCTCGACGGAGCCTTCGGTCTTGCCATCGGGCGGTGCCGACAATCGGGTTGCAGGCTCGCCATCTGTCGGCCGCGAATCGAAAGCGCTCTACAGGTGGCAGGAGAATCCGTAGGTGTCGTGGAAGTATTGCACCAGGTATGCACGGAAGCTCTCAGTCGCCTGATTCATCTCTTTGTTGGCCGGCCACTTCAGATACAGATAGCGCTTGCGGTGCACATCCGTGAGCGGCAGCAGGACGACGTCTTCCTTATGTGGGCCGAACCAGGTGATGGCCGGTGCCAACGTGATACCGAAGTCGCTTGCCACATAGGCAAGGACGCGCGTGTAATTCTGATCCTCGATGATGGTTTTCGGTTCGAAGCCGGCTTCGAGGAACATGTGCGTGGTGATGTCGTAAAGGGTGCTGGGGAGCACGCGCACGAACGGCTCGTCGGATAAATCGGCCAAACGCACCGATTCCCGCTTGGCAAGCGGATTGTCACGAGAAACAGCAAGCAATATGTCCTCTTCGCCCAGCTTCAGATAGTTCTCCTCCGAATGGATCAGCGGGCTTGCGAAGAACGTGATGTCGGGTTGGATATTGCGAAGGCGCTCTGACGGATCGGACCCGTAGCGGATGTGGATGTCGGGATGCTTGCGCTTGAAGTTCATGATGATCTTCTCGTTGTCGCCCATGGGCACCGGTGAGAAGATATCGATGGAATGGTTCTGCTCGAAGACGAAGCGCTGGACCTCTTGGCGCACCGCCTCGGTGGAGTTCAAGGCAACGCGCATTTTCTCGTACGCGACGCGACCGGTATCATTCAGGACGATGTTGCGGCCGATGCGATCGAACAGGGGTGCACCCAGTTCCGTTTCCAGGGCATGCAGGCTGCGGCTTAAGCTCGGCTGAGACACGTGCAGTTTCTGGGCCGCTTTCGTCAGATTCTCGAATTGCGCTATCGCGCAGAAATATTCCATCTGTTGAATTTCCATACCCGATATTATACACGGTGCATGTTTCGGCCAATTTTCTCGAATCATCTTGTTGTGGTTGAAAAATATGCAATTGACCTGCGACGATATGTCAATGTGCCAACGCCAGCGCTCGATATTCGGACCCAATCGGCAAGATGCGGACTGGCGATATCCCAAGAAAAGAGGATGCGGTAGCAGAGCGCTATTGATTCTGCGGGCGTATAAGAGCGTGCAATCTGAGCATAAGACGGGCAGGGCTTGCGCGGATATACTGGAGGCAGCTATTGGATACACAAGGGATGGGCTGCGTCGACTCAGGACGGGCATGCGGATCCTGGCGTTTTCCGATAATCCGGATGCTGCCTGGTGCAACGCGTGTCATCTCCGCCATCCGCCTTCCGGGCGGGATGGGCAAGGGGAAAGGATGTCGTTATGGACTTTACCTTCACCGATGAGCAGGAGCTGCTCGTTCAGAGCCTCAAGGAATATGCCGAGCGCTATTTCGACGACGAGTCCGTGAAGAAGATGTACGCTGAGCATAAGCCGTCTCAGGAAGCGGTGACCGCCTATCGCGAGGCCGGATTCAACCTTATGGGCCTGCCCGAAGAGGTCGGCGGTGTTCCCTGCGACAAGACCACGTTGGTGCTTCTGTGCGAGAAGCTGCATTATTTCTGCGGCGCGGTGCTGCCCTTCCAGACCGAGATCAACTCCGTTACCGATATCATCGACTTCGGCACGCCCGAGCAGGCCAAGCTGATCATGGACACCATGCAGCAGGAGAACCTGATTGCCGCTTGCACCTCCATCTCCGAGCCGGGCGCCGGTTCCGACAACAACGCCATGACGTGCGTCACCAAGAAGCAGCCTGACGGAACCTATATCCTGAACGGCCAGAAGACCTGGGTCACCCTGGGCGAATACGCGCAGTACTCCGTGGTCATCGCCAAGGATGAGGACCCGGCTTACGAGAACAAGTCCTATTCGCTGTGGCTGGTTCCGCATGATGCCCCCGGCTTCACTACGGGCACGCTGCACAAGATCGGCCAGGAGATCGTGCCGTTCTGCGACCAGTTCTTCGATAACGTCAAGCTGACCGAAGAGCAGCGCATCGGGCCGGCCGGCGAAGGATGGAAGCTGCTGATGAAGAAGTTCGAGTTCGAGCGCGTGCTGGTCGTCGCCCAGGCGCTTGGCGAGGCGCAGGCTGCCATGGATGACGCGGCCGCCTACGTTTCGGAGCGCATCTGCTTCGGCAAGCCGATCGGCAAGCTGCCCGTGATCCAGCAGCATCTGGTGGAGATGGAAGTCACCCTGCAGAATGTCCGTACCCAGCTGTACCGCACGGTCTGGAAGCTCGATCAGGGCGAGTCCATCCGCCTGGAGTGCGCGCTGCTGAAGTACTACGCGTGCCCGCACCTGACCGATGTCGCCAACCGTGCGCTTTCCATCTATGCGGCGCTCGGCTACACCGACGAGGTTCGCGCCGGCCGCATCTGGAAGGATTTGCGCGGCTACGAGATGGCGGGCGGTACCCCCGAGATCATGGAGTACATCGCCGGTCGCCAGCTGGTGAAGAAGTACAAGAAGTAACCGGATCGGTTTCCCATCGAGGTAGATTCCTCTGCGAAAGAAAGGGCCGCCTGCAGGCAATGCAGGCGGCCCTTTTCAGGCGGGTTCACAAAGGCTGTGCGGGCAGGGTTGCCGATGTTGGCGGTGCGTGCCGGTATCCGATGGTGTGAAAGGCCCTACATGGTGTGAGTGGAGAACACGGGGTCGTCCGTCCAAAACACCACTTCGCCCGCAGCTCGGGTGGCATTCAAATCGATAAGGCGTTGGTTCGCCGATCCGCAGAAACGCAGGGTGATATCCTTCTGGTCCTCGATGAAGGGCCCGTCGACGAGGACGTCGATGCATGCGAGCAGGCGATCGGTGTCTTCGGTATGGCGCGAACCGCCGGGAATCAGGTCCTCGTAGCAATCGCCCGTATAGCACCAGATGCTCTTGTCTGGATAAGCGGCCTTCGCGCGCTCGCAAAGATCGGCAAGCGGCCCTTGGTTCTCAGGCTCCATCGGTTCGCCTCCAAGCAAGGTCAGGCCATCGATATAGGTTGGTGCCAGGCTGTCGATAATCTGTTGGGCGACCTCTTCGGTGAAGGGTTCTCCAGCTGCGAAGTCCCAGGTTTCGGGCTGGAAGCACCCCTTGCAGTGGTGCGAGCAGCCGGATACGAACAGCGTCGTGCGGACACCGACGCCGTCGGCGATGTCGCAGTATTTTATGTTGGCGTAATTCATCGTTCCCCGTCTTCTCTGCCACTTTCCCGGGACAAACGAAGACCCGCCGAGGCGGGCCTTCGGATGCCGCGGACTTGGACGTGATACGTGCCCTGTGCGGCTATGGCTTACAGATGCAGCACGCGGTCGCGAATCTCCTCGGTACGGCCCTGGTTCCAGAACTGGGTGCCGATATAGCCGCAGGTACGGCGGGCAACATTCAGCGTGTTCTGGTCGCGGTTGCCGCAGTTCGGGCACTCCCATACCAGTTTGCCGTCGACTTCGATGATCTGGATCTCACCATCGTAGCCGCATTGCTGGCAGTAGTCGCTCTTCGTGTTCAGCTCGGCGTACATGATGTTGTCGTAGATGTACTGCAGTACGCTGATGACCGCTTCCAGGTTGTCCTGCATATCGGGTACCTCGACGTAGGAGATGGCGCCACCAGGCGACAGGCGCTGGAATTCGCTCTCGAACTTCAGCTTCGTGAAGGCGTCGATGTTCTCGGTCACATGCACGTGGTAGCTGTTCGTGATGTACCCCTTGTCGGTGATGCCGGGGATGATGCCCCAACGGCGCTGCAGGGATTTCGCGAACTTGTAGGTGGTGGACTCCAACGGGGTGCCGTACAGCGAGAAGTCGATGTTGGTCTTCGCCTTCCACTCGGCGCATTTGTCGTTCATGCGCTGCATGACTGCCAGCGCGAACGGCGTGGCCTCGCTATCGGTGTGGCTGTGGCCGGTCATGTACTTGACGCATTCGTACAGGCCTGCATAGCCCAGGCTGATAGTGGAGTATCCGCCGTAGAGCAGCTTGTCGATGGGCTCGCCCTTCTTAAGACGGGCGAGGGCGCCATATTGCCACAGGATCGGTGCGGCATCGGACAGCGTGCCCTTCAGGCGCTTATGGCGCGCCATCAGCGCACGATAGCACAGCTCAAGGCGCTCATCGAAGATATCCCAGAACTTGTCCATGTCCCGGTGTGAAGACAGCGCGACATCGGGAAGGTTGATGGTGACGACGCCCTGGTTGAAACGGCCGTAGTACTTCGGCTTATCCGGCTCGTAGTTGCCGGCATTCGCCACATTGTCGAATCCGTTGCCGGAACGGTCCGGGGTCAAGAACGAACGGCAGCCCATGCAGGTGTAGACATCGCCCTCGCCCGGCTTCTCGCCCTTCGACAGCTTCAGCTCGCGCATCTTCTTCTCGGAGATATAGTCGGGCACCATGCGCTTAGCAGTGCATTTCGCGGCCAGCTTGGTCAGATAGAAGTACGGGTCGCCTTCCTTGATGTTGTCGTCTTCGAGCACGTAGATCAACTTCGGGAACGCCGGAGTGATCCAGACGCCGGCCTCGTTCTTGACGCCCTGGTGGCGCTGGCGCAGCGTTTCCTCGATGATAATGGCCAAATCGTGCTTTTCCTGCTCGTTGCGTGCCTCGTTGAGGTACATGAACACGGTGACGAAAGGCGCCTGCCCGTTGGTGGTCATAAGGGTGACCACCTGGTATTGGATGGTCTGGACGCCGCGGCGAATCTCCTCGCGCAGGCGATCCTCGACGACCTGGGCGATGCGGTCGGCATCGGGGGCGGATCCCAGCGTCTCCGCTTCTTTGACGACTTCCTCGTAGATGCGCTTACGGCTGACCTGCACGAACGGTGCCAGATGCGTCAGGCTGATGGACTGTCCGCCGTACTGGCTGGATGCCACCTGGGCGATAATCTGCGTGGCGATATTGCAGGCAGTCGAGAAGCTATGCGGCTTCTCGATCAGAGTTCCGGAGATGACCGTTCCGTTCTGCAGCATGTCCTCCAGATTCACCAGGTCGCAGTTGTGCATGTGCTGGGCGAAGTAGTCGCTGTCGTGAAAATGGATGATGCCCTCGTCGTGGGCTTCGACCACGTCGGACGGCAGCAGCATGCGCATGGTCAGATCCTTGGAGACCTCGCCGGCCATGTAGTCGCGCTGTACCGAGTTGACAGTGGGGTTCTTGTTCGAATTCTCCTGTTTGACCTCTTCGTTGTTGCACTCGATGAGGGCCAGGATCTTGTCGTCGGTGGTATTCTTCTTGCGCTTCACGTTCTGCAGGTAGCGGTAGATGATGTACTTGCGGGCCACGGTGAACTTCTGCAGTCCCATGATCTCGTTTTCCACCATGTCCTGGATTTCCTCCACGGAAACGGCGTGTCCGGCATCCTTGCAGAGGTCCATCACGTTCTCGGAGGCGTAGACGACTTGGCGCTCGGTCAGTCGCTCATCCTCGGGCACCTCCGCGTTGGCCTTGCGGATGGCGTTTTCGATCTTGTTGATGTCGAAGGGGACTTCCGACCCGTTTCGCTTGATGATTTTCATGCTTCCTCCCGCAACATTTGAACTGCGGTCAGTATCTAAAATTGTTATTAATTCACTAACACATTACCCGTTTGGTAGGGCCGCCACATGGCGGCCGGTCCAACGCTTAAGTAGCTTAGTCGATTGGAAAAATTCGCGCAATCGGTCAAACACCATATATTGTTACTATCGAGGAAAGTAACCGCATTCCATTGGGTTTCTGAGGATTTTTCGTGAATCGATGAGCGGGCTTTGCTGACGGCAGGCCTCAGCGTGTTGGCAGGTTGTAGGGTGGACGGCTGGCCCCTGGTGTTGGGATGTGCGGCATTTTCCGAATTCTGTGCATGTCTTTCTCAATAGCAGAGGTGAAAGTTAACTTCTCCTCATCGTTGGCGGGGGAGTATTGTAATGCGCAATGGCACCGTCCCTGGAAACGCCGGTTTTCAGAGTGCCATGCGAGACGAATGAAGGGAATCGATGGCAACCGATAAGCAACAGACATCCGCAGAACAGGATCACGCGAAGCGGGCAGCGCAGGCATCGAACGGTCTGTCGGCAACAGAGGAGCGGAGCCGCATCATCATGCGTACCGGCACGGTCGGCATCGTTGCGAACGTGCTCCTGTCCGCTTTCAAGGCTCTGGTGGGCGTGCTCTCGAATTCGATCGCCATCATCTTGGATGCGGTGAACAACCTTTCCGATGCCCTCTCCTCCATCCTCACCATCGCCGGTACGAAGGTGGCAAACCGAGAACCGGACCGCGAGCATCCCTTCGGGCATGGACGCGCCGAGTACATCACCACGATCATCATCGCCGTCATCATCCTCTGGGCCGGTATCACGGCCCTGCAAGAATCCATCCAACGGATTGTGAGCCCGCAGGCAGCATCCTACGATGCCCTGACTTTGGGAGTTGTCGCGGTTGCGACGGTGGTCAAGATCGTGCTCGGGCGCTATACCACCGCGCGCGGCAAGGCGGCGAACTCCGATACGCTCATTGCCTCGGGCAAGGATGCCATGCTCGACTCTGTCATCTCCGCCTCGACGCTTGTTGCCGCCATCATTTTCCTGGTATGGGGCATCAGCCTGGAGGCATGGCTAGGCGCCATCATCGCCTTCGTTATCCTGAAGGCAGGCATCGACATCCTCCGGGAAGCGATGAGCAAGATCCTGGGCCGGCGGGTATCGCCTGAGGTCAGCACCGCAGTCAAACGCACGGTATGCAGCTTTCCCGAAGTCCATGGAGCCTACGATCTGGCAGTGTCCGATTTCGGGCCCGATCGCCTACGTGGCAGCGTGAACATCGAGGTGGATGACGAGATGACGGCGGCAGAGGTCGCGAAGCTATCGCGCCGCATCCAGATGAAGGTCCTCAACGAACACGATGTCATCCTTAACTCCATCGGCATCTATTCCACCAATACCGCCGACCCGATTGCCGATGCGATGCGGCAGACGGTGACGCGTATCGTCTTCTCGCATCCGCATGTGCTGGAGCTGCACGGCTTCTATGTGAACAAGGACACCCGCGAGCTTAACTTCGATGTCATCATCAGCTATGATGCAAAAGACCGCAAGGCGATCTACCGCGAAATCTGCGAAGAGGTGCAAAGCGCCTATCCGGATTGGCACCTGATGGTTATCCTGGATGCCGATGTCAGCGACTGACAAGCGTATCCTCGGAAAGGTGCCGACAACGAGCGCGTGCCCGTTTCCCGATGCAGGGCACAATAGGCTTTCAAATGAAAAGATGTTGATTCGGCAGAGGGGATAGCCGCGTGAAAAGCAGACAGGGAAAGGCGAAAGCGTGGGAGCGACGTGCGCGGCAGGTACAGGCGGCCGATGATGCCGTCGACGACTTCTTCGAAGGCGCATTGGAGCTCGATGTCCCCGATTCCGGCGATGGCGACATCGCCGATATGCCGGCTGCTTCCGGCAAAGGCCTTCCCAAGCGGCGTTTCCCCGGAGCGCTGAAGGTATTCGGTGCCCTGCTGCTGGTAACCTGCGGGATCGCGGTGGCACTGATCGTGCTCGTGGCGGGCGGCATCGTGATGCTCCTGCTCAATGGCGGGTCCGGTACCGGATCGCTTTCAGGCATGTCCAGGCGCACGTTGACGGTGGCCTCCCTTGCCATCTCGATCATCCAGATCTGCTTCTACCTTCTGATCATCCTGGTCGGCTGGCGCTTGGGTTGGCAGTTGTTGCATGACAAGCGGCATAAAGTGGGGGCATCGGCGCATGCCTTGGTTGGCCTGTACGCTGTGACCACCGTATGCGACCTGATGCTCACCGGCCTGGATATCGGCCTGTTCGTGAACATAGCCATCATGATCTTCCTGGAAACGCTGTCGGTGTACGCGGACCCTGCGCTGCGCAGCGAGCGCGAACTTCAGCGGCGGTTGGGGCGGATGGAGCTGCGAACCGAAGCGGAGCAGGGCACTCTCGGCCTGGATACGACGGGAGCAGGCTATATAAAGCTGAACTTCTTCAACCTGTTCTGGATTTTCGTCGTGTGCTGCTTTCTGGGATGGGGCATCGAGACCGTCTACCATATGACCGTGGTCGACCCGGGGGTCTACCAAGAGCGCGCCGGTCTGCTCTATGGGCCCCTGAGCCCTATCTACGGCGTCGGGGGCACGCTGCTTACCATGTTCCTGAATCGCTTCCAGAAGAAGAACGTCCTGATCATCTTCCTGGTAAGCGCCGTGGTGGGCGGGGCCTTCGAATACTTTGTCAGCTGGTTCATGCAGTTCTCGTTCGGTATCACCGCTTGGGACTACACCGGGACCTTCCTTTCCATCGACGGGCGCACGAATGGCCAGTTCATGGCTATGTGGGGCCTGCTCGGCGTGGTCTGGATCAAAGCGTTTCTGCCCCTCATCTTGAAGCTGGTGAACAAGATCCCGTGGAACTGGCGCTACGCCGTGACAACGGTCTGCGCGGTGCTGATGCTGGCCGATGCGCTGCTGACGCTGAGCTCGCTCGACTGCTGGTACCAGCGCGAGGCGGGCACCATGGCCGAACAGCAGCTGACGGTAATCGATGACTTCTGCAACGAGCACTACGACAACGAGTTCATGCAGCAGAGATTCCAGTCCATGTCGATGGACACTTCATCGGCTACGCGTATCAACTAGCAGGGGCGCGGGCGCTGACGGCTGCTGGATGCGGGCTGCAGAACGGTGCTTGCCGAGCGCTTCCGCTAGCGCTTCTTACGGAAGCGTTTCGGACCGCGTGCCGAGGTCAGAACTACGTAGGCTGCCAAGATGATGCTGCTGGTGAATCCGACGATTCCCAGGGCGGGCACGCCTGCGATCTGCGGCTGCAGGTTCGTCAGGCACAAGATGCATGAGCCGATGAACATGAAGCCTGCTAAGACCATCAGCGACAGGTCCCCGACCGTGCTCTTGAATAGCGAGCGGGATTCATCGGACAGGTCCAGCGACATCGCGAATTTCAACTGTCCCTTCTGCAGCATATCGAGTGTCTCGGTCGTCTTCGTCGGAAGCGCTGTGGAGGCCTCGGCGCTGTCGATGCTCTGACCCAGCATGCGGCGCATCTTGCTCTGGTATTTATTCGGGTCGACCGAGGTTGTCATGTAGTCCACGAGCACCTTCATGATGTTCAGGTTGCTGGACACCAGTTTTATGGTGCCTTCCAGCGTTACCAAGCCACGTCCCATCATCAGGGCGAAGGGGGCGATCTCGAAGCCGTTGTCCTGGAGCATCGTCATGATCTCGTTCAGCATCTTGCCCGTATCGAAGCTGGCCAAATCGGAGTTGAAGTACTCGTCGATTAGACGTTCGCACCGTTCCAGCAGCACGCCGTGGTCGATGGGGCCGGTGGGCGTGGCGATTTGAAGCATGCTGCGTTTCAGGCCGTATGCATCACCCTTGGCAAGGGACGCGATAACGTCGCCCATGATTTCGCGGTCGTGCGAGGTCAACTGGCCCATCATGCCGAAATCAATCCATTCCACGTTCTTCTCGGGGGTGATCAGGATATTGCCCGCATGGGGGTCGGCGTGGAAGAAGCCGTCTTCCATGATCTGCTGCACGTAGTTCCGGGCAATCAGGTAAGCGAGGTCGTCGCGGTCGGCTTGGCTCAGATCCAGCGAGTCGATATCCTCCACACAGGGGGAGGAGAAGTAATCTTCGGTCAGCACGCCGTGGGTGGACAGTTTCTCGTAACAGCGCGGTGACCGGATGCGGTCGCGATCCTTGTTGTTCTCGTAGAAGCGTTCCAAGTTGCCGGCTTCCACGTTGAAGTCGAGTTCCTCGGCAGAGGTGCGCTCCAATTCGTCGACCAGTTCCTTCAACGATAGCTTCTGGTTATCGCGGGATACCAGGTCGTACAGGTCGACGAGCCGGTGGAGTATGGCCAGGTCCTCTGCTGTCGATTCGATGATGCCGGGACGTTGGACCTTCACGGCGACCTCGGTGTTCCCGTCGGACAAGGTGGCACGATGCACTTGCGCGATGGATGCCGAGCCCACCGCATGCTCGTCGAAAGACGAGAAGAGCTCGTCAACCGGCTTGCCCAGCTCTTGCTGTATCTGCATTTTGACAGTATCGAGGTCCATGGGCTTGACCTTGGTGCGCAACGTTCCCAGCGCGGCGCAGTATTCTTCCGGCAGCATGTCGGGATGGGTGGAGGCTATCTGGCCCAATTTCACGAAGGTCGGCCCCAGGTCTTCCAGCAATGCGACGGATTCCTGCGGCGAAATGCCCTTGCGCACCTCGTGTTTATTGATGATGCCGAGAATCTCCTTGAAGCGCTTGCTTGAACGCTCCAAATCGGTACGATTCATCGACTTTTTCATTGCGTCGCGAAATAACACCATGTCAAACCTAACGTTCACCCTATTTCATGGAAGATTTTTCCAAACAAAATGTATCATGTTATGTAGTGTACGAAATAGGGGGAGCGATTTCTTCGATGAGGAAAGACAGATTTTTTCTGTGCCTGACGGAAATCGGGAAAGAATGATGCCATGAGGGACAGCAAGGATGAAAGAATCGTAACCATTGCACGTCAGCTGTTCGAGGAGAACGGCGTGCGGCAGACGACCGTTTCCGACATCATGGAACGGGCGGGAATGGCCCGCGAATCGTTCTACTATCATTTTCGAAGCAAAGACGAGTTGGTTACCGGCGTCCTGAATTCCTATGCGAAGATCTTCGCTGCCGACATCATCCGTTGGAGCGACGATCTGGATGAAGGCAAGATCACCTTCGAGGATTTTCCACGTTACCTGCGCCTTCATTTCAGCTGCAATGAAGGCGACATCGGTGCTATGTGCGATATTGCCCGGGAAACGGGACGGATAGACAGCGTGGTGGTTCGGTTGGCGGACTATACCATCGAAGCATTGAAGCCCACGAGCTTCTACCAGCTTTGCCTGCGCTGCTGCCCGGCGCATCCCGAACGGGCCCTTCGCTTTACATTGTACGCAACGATTCTCATGGTTCTCGAAGACACCGATATCTCCGATGAGGAGATGGCGCGGATCACCCGTTCTGCCTTGAACATCCCCGATTCGCTGTAACTCCCCCCCTCTTCGGATTATCGCTGCGGCCCTTGTGGTTTCCCACAAGGGCCGTTCTTTCATTCCCGATGATTCCAAGTTATCGGAATGAGAGAATGCCGATAAACTTGCGTGATGGTTGCCTGCTAGTTTTTCTCCATGGGCTGGGTAGTGGCATATGGGGCGATGGCGGTGGCATTGGTGCTTGCGCGCGGATTTGGGGTGACGACGGCGGTCTATGCTGGGTTTCTCGCCTGCCTGGTGGCGATTGCACGGGAAGACTGGCATACACGCACGGTGCCGAATGGATGGCTGGGCGCTGCGGTCTTGTTGCGGTTGGTGCCCTTGCTCGGCCTGCTGGCATCCACCGGTGATGCCGCAACGGTCGGGTACGCTCTCTGCGAGGCGGCAATCGGGACTGTGGCGGTGATGGCGTTTATCGGGGGTACGGCCATCCTGGCAAGTACCGCCATGGGCTCGTGCGCGCTTGGAGTCGGGGATATCAAACTGTTCGGCGTTGCCGGCTGGTATTTCGGTTGGCAAGGAGCAGTTGCCGTGCTTCTTGCAGCAAGCTTGCTTTCCTTACCGCTGGCAGCAGTGCAACGCGCGAGGGACCATCGGGCGGGACGCGCCTTCGACGGGACGTTCCCGTTTGCCCCGGCTATCGCAGTGGCTTGTTGGTTGGAGATGCTGTTCGGATAGCACATCGGCGTTGCCGTTGCGTTGCGAGAGAAAGGATGAGACCTCTGAGATAATGGGAGCACCAGGTAAGGAGGTGCCGAGATGACACAGGGCGATCGGATGCAGTATCTCAAGCGTCTGTTCTCGCGTCGGCCACGTATTTCCGAGCGTCAGCTGCTAGCCTCGCCGCAGACCATGTTCGGCTCGGCGCTGGTCTACGACCAGACCGACGAGAACGGCGACCGGGTGCGCGTTCTCAGCATCAACGGATTGAAGGAATCGGCAAGCTACATTGATGAACGCTGGAATGAATTGGTTTTCGATTACACCGAGCGCTACAACCTGATGTTCGCCTCGGGCATTCCGCTGCAAAGGGTTCTGATGATCGGTGGGGGCGGCTACTCATATCCGAAATACCTGATAACCCATCGCAGCGAAATCACACTCGATGTGGTGGAGATCGATCCGGCTATCACCGAGCTGGCGCGAGAGTTCTTCTTCCTTGACCGCCTGGAGGACGAGTTCGGCGCCGAATCGTCGGGCCGCCTCAGGATTATCTGCGCAGACGGCCGTACCTATCTGGAAGAACAAGCGCGAAAGGGACAGGCGGCGCGATACGAAGCCGTTCTAAACGACTCGTTTGCAGCGGGGGTCCCGGCACCGTCGCTTACAACCATGGAAGCAGCCCAGGCGGTCAAAGGCTGTCTGGTGCCTTCCGGCTTGTATCTGGTCAATGTTGTGGCGTCACTGGAGGGGCGCAGTGCGCGGTTCCTGCAGGCGCAGATGCGAACCCTTGCCCAGGTGTTCGCGCACGTCCATGTGGTGCCGGTCAGCGATTTCGGCATCGGGTTCGTGCCCGACAACCTGATGGTTATCGCTACCGATGGCCCCTATCGGTTTCCCGGCGAAACATCGGTAGCGATTCCCGATGACGCTCCTGTGCTCACCGATGCGGAGAACCCTGTGGAAGATCTGGTCGACTGGGTATAGCAGAGCGCGCACCCGTAAGCGGGTGCGCGCTTATCCATTCCGGGGTTCCCAGGCCAGGGTATTGCCGACCGGAGTGTGCTATTCGTAACGCTCGTCGAACACGCGCTGGGTCTTCTTCTCGCTGCGGGGCAGTACTCCGAGTTCGACGACCTTTACCAATGGAGTGAAGCCGATGTTGCTCTTCACGGCAGCAGCAACACGATCGGCAACGTCGAGGAAATCCTCCGTGCCGTCGGTTTCCACATAGATGCGCATCGTGTCGCGGCCTTCCAGATGCGAGATGCGGATCTGGTATTCGCTCGACAGTTCGGGGAATTCCTGCAACACGCCCTCGATCTGCTTCGGGAACACGTTGACACCCTTGATCTTCATCATGTCATCGGAGCGGCCGACCAATGCGTCCAGACGAGGGTGCTTGCTGCCGCAGGGGCATTCTCCCGGTAGGATGCGGGAGATATCGTGGGTGCGGAAGCGGATGAGCGGTGCGCCCTCCTTCTGCAACGTGGTGATGCAGATCTCGCCGTATGTGCCGTCTGGCACCGGCTCCAATGTCTTCGGGTCGAGGATCTCGATATAGGTATAGTCGTTCCAGCAATGCATGCCGTTGTCGTATTGGCAGCTGATGCCGATGCCCGGGCCGTAGATCTCGGTTAGGCCGTAGATGTCGTAGAGTTCGATGCCCAGTTCATTCTTGATGCGTTCGCGCATCTTCTTGCCCCAGCGCTCGGATCCGATGACGCCCTTCTTCAGATAGATGGAATCATTCAACCCGCGGGCGCCGATCTCCTCGGCCAACAGCAGGGCATACGACGAGGTCGCGCATAGAACGGTGGATTTCATGTCCTGCATGAAGCGCAGCTGCTTCTCGGTATTGCCAGGCCCCATGGGAATGGCCATGGCGCCCAAACGCTCGCAGCCGGCTTGGAAGCCGATGCCGGCGGTCCACAGCCCGTAACCCGGGGTGATTTGCACGCGGTCCTTATTCGTGACGCCGGCATACTCGAAGCAGCGGGCGAATTGGATGGCCCAGTCCTCGACATCCTTTTGGGTGTAGGGGATGATGACCGGGGTGCCGGTGGTGCCCGAGGAGGAATGGATGCGTACGATCTTCTCCTCCGGCACTGCTGCAATTCCCAGCGGGTAGGCCTCTCGCAAATCGTTCTTCTCGGTAAAGGGAATCTGCTCGAAGTCTGCTTGGCATTTCACGTCCTCGACGTTGACTCCCGCGAATTTCTTTGCGTAGAACGGGGAGCGTTCCTTGATGTTGGCAAGCAGGGTTTGGATTGCCGTGAGTTGATCGGAAGTCATTTCCATGGTGATGCATCCTGACGTCGATGGCTGTTTATTGCTGTGCCGGGTGGGCAAGCTGACGGACGGTTGCGTCCATCGCGGTCAAGTTTAGCTCAACGAAGCGCGGCTTGATGCATTTTTGCAGGGCATCGCGCAGTTGGGCCATGTCAGTGGTGCCGCGCAGGCCGTATGGCACGTTCTGGCTCAGGTAGACCGCGGCAGTGAGCATGATGATGTTCACAACCTTCCGGCTGCCTACCTCCCGGCAGATGGTCTGTTCGTCGACAGCGGTGAAATGCGGGGCAACCGCCTCGAGATAGGCCAGCATGTCCTCGGCGCGATAGGGCTTGCCCGAGAGGTTTGTGGAAACCGATGGGATGGCCGTCGAGGCGCATACCAGCAATCCGTCGGCGGACAGGAAGGGAAGCGCTCGCAGAGCCTCCCCTGGCTCCTGGGCGATTACCAGATCTGCCTGCCCTTGATCGACCAGCGGGGCGTCGACCGGCTCTCCGTTGTCGCCGATGCGCACATGGCTTGCCACATTGCCGCCGCGCTGGGCCATGCCGATGGTCTCTGCCGTGCGGACCTGCCAGCCTTTGTCGAGCGCCGCTTGGGCAAGGATGCGGGCGGCAAGAACGGAGCCCTGGCCGCCTATTCCAGCGATGACGATGTTCAGCATGAGCGGCCTTCCTTTCCCTGTCCGGCAGCATGCAGTGCGGTGGTTGCCACGGTCTTCGGCTCATTCGAATAGGGAACGCGCCCTTCCACGCGGACGGGTGCGGTGATGGCCTCGAAGGGGCAGATGTCGGTGCACAGCCCGCAGCCATAGCACAGAGACGGGTCGATGCGCATGACGCCGGCATCACGGTCCATGGCCATGGCGGGGCAGCCGATCTGACGGATGCAGCTGCTGCATCCGGTGCAGGTTTCGGCATCGACTGTCGCAGCCTTATCGGGCTTCACCAACTGCGTGCACGGCGCCTCGTAGATGACGGCTGCCGGGCCGTCGAAATCGATGGCGGTGCGGGCGGCCTGCTGGGCTTCTTCCTGAAAGAAGGGGTTCGCGCGGGTGATGCAGGTGACACCGAGGGCGGAGAGCACGGCTTCGATGTCGATCGGGGTGCTTTTCGGGCCCATGAGGGTCTGACCGGTGCCCGGATGGGGCTGGGATCCGGTCATCGCCGTCGTGGCGTTGTCCAGGATGATGAACGTGGCGTCATGCTGGTTGTATACCGCGTTTGCCACGCCGGTCATGGCGCTGGCGAAGAAGGTCGAATCGCCGACGAAGGCCACGGCCTTGCGTCCGGGCTCCACGGTGGCGATGCCTTGGGCAGCGGTGATTCCCGCTCCCATGCACAGGCAGGTGTCGATTGCGTCAAGCGGCTGGGCGTTGCCAAGCGTATAGCAGCCGATATCGCCGCACATGACGTTCGGCCGGCCGCGCAGCGCGCGCTTCACGGCATAGAAGCTGCCGCGGTGTGGGCATCCGGCGCACAGCACCGGCGGCCGTTGCGGCACCTGCGGGGCAGTGTTTCCGGAAACGGCTGGCAATTGGGCAAACGGCACTTCGGGAATCAGGTCGGAGGCGCCAAGGAAGGCGGCAATGCGCTCAAGGCAATCACGGGTTCCGTTCTCGCCGCGGTTGAGGGTGCTGCCATCGAGTTTCCCCTTCACGTTATAAGGAAGGTGACGGCTGCCGGCAAGCTGGATAAGGGCGTCTTCCAGCACATGGTCGAGCTCCTCGAACACCAGGATCTCCTGCAGGCCCTGCGTGAATTCCATGGCCCGTTCCTGCGGGAACGGGTAGGGGGTTCCGACCTGAAGGAAGCGGTAGGGAGTAAGGGGACGTCCCGCTCGGGCGGCCTCCTCATTGAGCATGCGCAGGGCTTCACGTGCGTAGCTGGCGCTTATGCCACCTGCGACGATACCCTTTGTGACCGTTCCTTCGCCTACGACCGGGCAAGGCTCGATGGGGTTGTAGGGGCTGCGGTCGAATTCAGCGGCGATCTTCGGCAAGCGTTCGTTTATCTCGCCATGCGCTTCGAACGAGCGCTTGGGGAAGATAATCCATTTGGGATCTCGTTGGAAACCGCCTTCGGGAATCGGGCGTGCCTGCATATGCTCGGGAACATCGAAGAATGTCGAGGCATGGCATACGCGCGTGGTGGCGCGCAGGATGACCGGCGTATGGTAGCGTTCGGACAACTCGAACGCATCCTTCATCATGGCGTAACCCTGGTCGGGGCTTGCCGGATCGAATACCGGGATCTTGGCGAAGTTGGCGAAACGGCGTGTGTCCTGTTCGGTCTGGCTGGATATCGGGCCGGGGTCGTCGGCGACGAACACCACGAAGCCGCCGCGAACGCTGACGTAATTCAAGCTCATCAATGCGTCGCTTGCCACATTGAGGCCCATCTGCTTGCAGGTGAACAGGGTGCGTGCGCCGGAAAGCGAGGCGCCGTGCAAAAGCTCCATGGCGGCTTTCTCGTTCGTGGACCACTCCACATGCACGCCGGTTGCCGCGCCGGTGGCGTGCAACTTGGCAACGGTTTCGACGACTTCGCTCGATGGCGTGCCCGGATAGCCGGCCACCACGTTCACGCCGGCTTCGAGGGCCGCGTATGCAAATGCCTGGTTGCCCATAAGCAGCGCCTTGCTCACTGGGCACCGCCCCCTTTGAATTCTGGCATCTTCTTTCCTTGTCTCCTCTGTAGCGTTTGTCTCGGCGATGTTGCCGGTTGGTGTGCATTCACCCCCATGAGCGGAAGCCGTCCCCTCAGGCTGTTGTCTGCTCGGGAGACGGTTCCGTTGCATGCCCGCTGCCTCGCTGCAAATCGAAAGCCCATCCATTGTATACGGTTCGGAGCGTTCGTATAAGATTCAGGCACGGTAATGGAAATGGGCATGCCTGCGGCGTCATCACCTGCTCGAAACGGCTTGACGTCCGAGCCCTGGGAGCTATCCGTGAACTTTCAACAGCTCGGCGCGCAGCTCGCCCTCGATCCGCTGGATCTCGGCTTCCGCTTGCTGTCGCTTCTCACGGCCTTCCGCCTGCACCTGCAGCACTTCGTCGAAGGTCTTGATAAGCTCCTCGTTCGTATGCTTTAAAGTTTCGATGTCCACGATGCCGCGCTCGGATTCGCGCGCGACGTCCACGGTGTTCTGATGCAGCAGATCCGCATTCTTGCGCAGCAGCTCATTCGTTGCCTCCGTCACAGCATTCTGCGCCTTCACGGCTTGTGTTGAATTCTCCATGCCCAACGCCAGGACCATCTGGCTCTTCCATAGTGGGATGGTGTTCACGATGGTGGACTGGATTTTCTCAATCATCATGGCTTCGCTGTTCTGCACCAAGCGGATCTGCGGCGCCGTCTGCATGGCGATGGTGCGCGTCAGCTGCAGGTCGGAGACCTTCTTCTCCAGACGGTTGCATTTCGCCTCCAGATCCTGGACGGCCTGGGCATCTTCCGTCCGACCCGACGCAAGCGCTTTCGCCCGCAGGTCCGCCAATTCGCCTTCGCGAATGGTTTTCAGCGCCTTCTTGCCGGCGAGGATGTACATGGAAAGCTCCTTGAAATACTGCAGGTTCAGGTCGTACAGCTTATCCAGCATAGCTGCATCCTTCATCAGTTTCTTCTGATGCGTCTGCAGCACCTTCACGGTCTTTTCGATGTTTCCCTCTACCTCGTCGTACTTCGCGCGCATGCCCTCCATCTTGTTGGCACCGCGCTTGAAGAAGCCGCGCAGGCCCTTCTCGCCTTCCGCGTCGAAGCCGCGCAAATCCGTAACCACGCCGGCAAGCAGGTCGCCGACTTCGCCCAGATCCTGTGTGCGCACGCTGGAAAGGGCCGTTTCCGAAAAATCCGCCATCTTCTTCTGTGCACCCGATCCGTATTGCAGGATGGCGTTCGTGCTGTGTACGTCAATGCGTTTCGAGAACTCGTCAACCTGTGCCAGCTCCTCTGGCGACAGCAGGCTCTCCTCGTCCGCCAGATCGGTCGCCTCGGCGGCCTGAGCCGCGAGCGCGTCATCTGCTTGCTGCGCGATGGCCGCAGTGGGATCCTCGGAATTTTCATCGGGTTCTTCAACGTCGAAGGTGAGTTTGATGTCCTCGCTCATTTGCTGCCTCCAGCTTTCTTGTCGAACGGGTCTTCGGTCAGGCCGTCTTGCGCCAACACGGCGTTCAGCACTGAGATATCGGTGGAAACATCCCAGGTCATTTCCTGGAACAGCGAATCATGCAGCTTTGCGAATGCGTGCACCAGCGTGTCCAGCGTGCTCTCGATTTCCCGGCGCGATGTTCCGATGCTGTCACTTTGGATGGGCTGCTCTGCCAGTTCTGCATATGCGTCCAGCAGTTTGACGGTGAGCGGCAGATAGTAGTCCACCAGCTGATCCAGATCTTCGATGACGTCGGGATCCTGTTCCGCGCGGTTGAAGATATTCTCCGCAACCACGTGGAGGGCCTGTGCTTTCTTCTTCGCATCGTCGGAGCCCAAGTCCGGGGTGCGCGCGTCTATTTGCCGCAGGAGCTCTCGGCCTTGGTTCAGGCGCGCCTGTTCTTCGGCTGTGAGCGGGCGCTCCTGCGCCCGTTTGCTTGCCGCCTGCTGACGAAGCTGCTCGCGGGCCTGCTTTCTCGCAGCCTCTTCGCGATAGCCTTGGTAATCCTTGTAGGCATTGTCCGTCAGGAACAGGATGTCCTCTTCGCTGTCTAGGTGCGCCTGTATGAACAGGTCCTTGCCTATCATCTTCTCGACGTCCTTCTCGACGTTCTTCTTGGGACGGCCGACCTTATGGGACAGGTTATCCAGCGGAATGGATTCCGACGTGCCGATGGCCTTGACGTAATTAGAGAAGCGGCTTGAGAGGCCGATGCGCGATCCGCCGACGATGGTGACGCCGACGCTTGCGCCCGCTAGCGCGAACAGCGCGGCAGCGGGAATTCCCAGCAGATCCGTCGGGTCCACCAGCGCACCGATGAGCGCAATGAATGCGGTGGTGCCGAAAGCGAGGGAGAACACCGCCCCCAGCGTCGTCATTATGATGCCGCTGACTTTCATGCTATTCGTGTTTGCGAAACGCGAGGGTGCAATGCGGGCAAATTCGTTTTGCTGCTGGTCCTGCGCCAGGCGAGCGGCCTGCGCACGCTGGTATTCCTCGTACATCTTGCGTGATGTTTCGGCTGCTTGCGAGATGCCTTCGCCGATGCCCTTGGCGGCAAAGCTGACACCCTGCAATACCATGTCCTGAATCTTGCTGAAATCCTGATGCTCCAGGGCGTCCTGGACCGCATCGCCGATTTGATCGCCTATGTTCTTCGGCTTTGTCACGAGGCCTCCGTCGAGCGTCTTTTCCTTATAGTAGCCCATCGCGCTCCTGATATGCGCATAGGACGTGCAACCAGGTCGATAGTCACGAAAACAGGATAAGAGCCGCCTTGCACCCGAGCTTCCCGATCGATGTGGCCGGATGGCAGCTGTCAGTCAGCGCGAATGTGATCTGCCTCAGCCCAACGGGTGCGGCGAATCCATGCCCACCATGATCGGCTCGGGGGCCAGCGTGATGCCGTAGGCGGCTTTCACCTGCGCCTGAACGCGCTTTGCCAAGGCAAGCACGTCGGCAGCGGAGGCGTTTCCGCGATTGGTCAGGGCAAGGACGTGCTTGGTGGAAAGCGTTGCGGGTGCGGTGGCATCGTCGTCGGGATCGCCCGTTGCAGCGGAGCCCTTCGGCAAGCCGCTGTGCTGGATAAGCCAGGCGGCTGAGGTCTTCACGGTGCCCTCGTCGGTGGGGTAGCGCGGTACGCCGTCAGGCAGCTGGCAAGCGTCTTCAGGTGCAAGTATCGGATTCGTGAAGAACGAGCCGGCAGACCAGGTGTCGTGATCGTCTTCGTCGGTAACCATGCCCTTCGAGCGGCGCAGGTCCAATACCGTTTGCCGCACGGCTTGCGCCGATGCCGCCTCGCCGACTTCCACGCCCAGTCGCTTCGCCAGCTCGGCATATTGCACGGGCAGGGAATCGGCGGATTTCTGCAGGCGGAAAGTGACGGCGGTTACAATCCAGCGTCCGGTGGGGGTGAACGGGTCGCCTTCGGCGATGCGCGCATCGCGGGTTGACCGCTTCAAGTCCGAATCGCGGTAGGCGGGATGGAAGTCCCGATAGGGGCGTTCTTCAATGGCTTCTGTGCGGCGGTCGTATACGCGGATGCAGGTGATGATCTCGTCCATCTCATGTCCATAGGCACCGACATTTTGAATGGGCGCCGCGCCGACCGTGCCCGGAATGCCCGAAAGCGCCTCCATACCGGCATACCCGCGGTCGAGCGCATAGGCAACCGCGTCGTCCCACACCATGCCCGCCGGTGCGGTGAACAGGATTTCTCCGTCCGTGCCGGTTTCGATGCGCAGCGGCTCCGTCCGGCCATCGCGCACGACGCGCCCGGCAAAGCCCTTATCGGCGCACAGGATGTTCGATCCGCCGCCGATGACCAACACGGGCATGCCCTGCTCATCGGATTCGCGGACAGCTTCGATCATCTGCGCTTCACTGTAGGCGGTAACCAGCTCACGTGCGGGACCGCCGATATGAAACGTGGTCAGTTGCGCAAGCGGCACGTCGTGCTCGACAGCTGCTTCACGGGGTTCCTGCGGGGAATTTGGTGGGGAGCCGGTCATGGGTGCCTCCTTGTTTCCTTCTTGCTTGTATGGTAGCTGAACCGCGGTCTTCCGTTCGAATGTGTATCCTACTTGATAGAAATTCCAGGTTGGAAGGAAACAGAAATGCGTGATCATTCTCATCATATCCAGATGACGCGGGACCAGGCAGTGGCAGCGATTCTCGGTGCCTGCGATTTCCATCCGTCCAAGGAGACGATCCCGATATCAAAGTCATATGGACGGGTGCTCGCCGCCGATGCAGTGGCCCAGCTGGATATGCCCAACTGCCTGACGTGTGCCATGGATTCGGTTGCGGTGCACTGGTCCGATTTCGAACATGGTATGCCGGACACCTCTGATTGGGAACGCGGTGTGCAGTGGCAATTTGCGAACACGGGCGTCGGCATGCCCGAGGGTTTCGATACCGCCATCGTAGTGGAACATGTGACCTTCAGCGAAGACGCCGCGAAAGTCTCCTTCGACGCGTTGCCTTCGAAGAAATATGCGGGCACGATCCCGGCGGGCGAGCGTATGCATGCCGGCGATGTGCTGGCGCCGGCGGGCACGCGGATCGACCCTTTGGTCGCCGCCATCATTGCAAGCGGTAACAATGCCGATGTCCAGGTGTGGAAGAAGCCGCGGGTAGGCTTTCTTCCCACGGGCAATGAACTGGTACCGGTAGGCCGGGACGTACCGCGCGGCAAGAATATCGATAGCAACAGCCTGTTGATGCAAGGCAAGATCGAGAAATGGGGTGGCGAGGCGGTGCGTTACCCTATCGTGCCGGACACTCCGGACAAGATTCGGGCGGCCATTCGTCAGGCGGTGGACGAATGCGACATCGTGGTGTTGAATGCCGGCTCTTCCAAGGGTTCCGATGACTGGAACCTGGAGGTTGTAGAACAGATGGGGCAGGTGCTCTGCCACCAGACGAATCACGGCCCCGGGCATCACAGCTCGTTCTCGATCGTCGATGGCACGCCGATCGTGGGCATTTCAGGACCGCCAGGCGGGGCAGCGATAACGGTTGATTTCTATCTGAGACCGGTGATGAATGCGTTCTTAGGGCTGCCCACCGAACCGGAAACGGTAACGGCCCGTCTGATGGCCCCGTTTCCCGTTGGGCATGGTCCGAGCCACAAGGGCACGGCAGTCGTCCAGCCCGAGCATCTTCCCGGGGAGAAGCGTCCGAAGGAAGAGGGGCCCTTCTTCAGCATTCGCCAGATGCGACTGGAGTCGCAGCCGGATGGCGTAATGGGAGCGTACCCGCTCGCCGGATCGCATCCTAAGCCGATCGAAGCTGCGGGGGCGGATGCTTACTATCTGCTGGATACCACGCTAGGGGTTCCAGCACCCGAGCCGGGTACGCTTATCCAGGTGGAGTTGCGCGGCTAGCCGACGGGCCTACTTCGCCTTGCCCTGGTTGGCTACCTTGTTGATCTTTGCGGCGATGACGTCGGGGTCGCCGACATACTGCTTGTCGAGCACGTTGAAATCCTTGTCGAAGGTGTACACCAGCGGCACGCCGGTCGGCACGTTCACCCCGACGATCTCATCATCGGACAGCCCGTCGAACTGCTTGATCAGAGCGCGCAACGAATTCCCGTGGGCGGCTACGAGCACGCGCTTTCCCGCTTCGATCTGCGGTTTGATTTCCTGCTCGAAGTACGGCCAGGCGCGGGCGACTGTGTCTGCCAAGCACTCGTGCATAGGCAGCAGGTCGGGCTCGACGTCGCGGTATGCCGCCTGGGCATGCGGGTCGAATTCGCTGCCCGGTTCCAGCGCCGGCGGGCGGGTGGCATAGCTGCGGCGCCAGGTGAGAACCTGCTCCTCTCCGAATTTCTTGGCGGTGTCGGCTTTATTCAGACCCTGCAAGGCGCCGTAGTGGCGCTCGTTCAAGCGCCAGCTCTTCTTCACCGGAAGCCATTCGCGGTCCATCTCCGCAAGCACGATGTTGAGCGTGTGGATAGCGCGCTTGAGGTAGGAGGTATAGCACAGATCGAAATCGAACCCGGCTTCGCGCAGGCTCTTGCCGCCCTGGGCTGCTTCCTTGCGTCCGGTATCGGTCAGATCGACATCGGCCCAGCCGGTGAACAGGTTCAGTTTGTTCCATTCGCTTTCGCCATGGCGAATCAACACGAGCGTGTACGTTTCGTTATCGCTCATCGTGCTTCCTTTCTCGCGGTTCTCGGGCGCCCCTTGGCACAGTAGCTAAAAGGTTACCAGGTTTGCGCATGCGTTGCTGGGTTGGCGGTGCCGCCGCAGTGCCCGCAGGGGCAAATCGGCTGTTTCCCCGCAGGGCTGCTTTGTTATAGACTCTTTCCATATGGAAAGAACCCTCCCGGACGCGCATTCGAAGCGGTTTGGACGGGAGTTCGAGAGGAACATGCATGGCAAACAAAAAGCAACGGAAGGCGCGCGAAAAACGGGTCCGCCAGGACCAGCAGGGCCGCCGTCGTTCCCCCGAGGAGCTTAGCGAGCGCGAGCTCATCAAAGCGAGCAAGAACAAGGAGCTCTACACGGATATCGGCGAGGACGGGTTGCCGATGACCAAAGCCCGCAACCGACTGAAGCGGGTGTTGAGCGGCTATACCATCTGGGGATTCATCTGCATCCCGATCGCCGCCTGCTGGTTCATCCTATCCTGCTTCGGTTACCAGGAAAACGCCTTCTTCTCCCTGCTGGGATACACGGACGGCACGGTCAACGGGTACAGCCAGACAATCCTGCTGCGCATCGAGGCGGTGATAGCGCTGCTCGGCCTGCTGGCGATGTTCGTGAACTCGTTCACCTTCTCCTGGATGTTCGGTCAGGCGTCGGCCACCTGGTTCATGACGCTGGTCATCGTGCTTGCGGTCGTGTACGGGGGCTATTTCGCCTTCTGCCTGATCGCGCTCGGCCTCGTGGAACCGATGTCGCTTATCAACCTGCTGTTCCTGCTGTTCGTGCTCTATTCGGCCTTCCGGGTTGCCCAAGAGCGTCCGAGCCTTGGGTGATTTCAGTCTCCGGTGAGCGCACATGTCGAAGAACAGCAAGAAAGCGCGTGCCCGTAAGGCGCGCGAGAAACGGGCGAACGAAGAAGAGCGCCTGCGCACCGGCGACACCACGGCGAACCGACGGGCGGTGCAGGAAGCCGCCGCGCGCTCGAAGCGCCGCGGCAGGGCATCCAACGCCTACGCGGGTGTGGCCGGCAACGGTGCGGCGACGGTCGGCCAAATGCGGCTCTACTCGCTGATGAACCTGTTCAGCGTGGTCGGTGCTTTGACGCTGATCGCCGCTATCGGGCTGGCATTCTGCTCTCTGTCCGACGACTGGTCGGCAGCGGTGCTCACCTTCTTGGGATACGGCGGCATCGACAGCGACTTGGGAAGCCCGGGAACGCTTGCCATGGCCGAATCGGCCTTCGCGCTCGTATTGAGCATCTTCTATCTGCTGTGCGCGAGCCAGGGCAAAGCCTGGCTGCGGGGGCAGGCAACCTTCCGCCGTTTCATCACCATTGCGGAGATTGCGGGCGGCCTTGCCATCTGCTGGATGGTTACCTGCTTCTTCCTGGCGCATCTGATCGAGCCGATCTCGAGCATCTCCGTGGTGCTTTTCCTCGTGATGATGTCGGTTATCATGCGCCTGCATCGCGAACGGCCCCACGAGTAGGCCTGCTGGTAGCGCCGAGGCGGTTTTCCTCGACATACTTGCGCGGGTTATCTGGGCACATCGATTCTCCCATGCGCTTCTGAAGCGCGGGTGAAACATTCTGGTCTTGCGACGCTCCGTACGGAAATACCGTATTATGAACGGATGGGGCCCGAGCCCCTCAGCCGAAAGAAGCAAAGCGAAAGGCGGCGCTCGCATATGGTGTATCGCGTATACGTTGAGAAGAAGCCCGGTTTCGACGTAGAGGCACAACAGCTTGAAAACGAGCTGCGCGGCATTCTGGGAATCAAGGGGCTGTCCTCCGTTCGCCTTCTCAACCGCTACGATGTCGAGGGCATCGATAAGGGCCTGTTCGATACCTGCGTGCCGACCGTGTTCAGCGAGCCGCAGACCGATGTCGTTTCCTATGAAGCGCCCGAAGGGCAGGTCGTCTTCGCGGTGGAGTACCTTCCCGGTCAGTTCGACCAACGAGCGGAGTCTGCCGGCGAGTGCATCCAGCTTATCAGCCAGGGCGATCGCCCTGCCGTGCGCAGCGCGAAGGTCTATGTGCTCGGCGGCGACTTGTCCGACGACGATATCGCTGCCATCAAGCATCACCTGATCAACCCCGTAGAGGCCCGCGAGGCATCCCTTGCGGAGCGCGAGACGCTGAAGATGGTCTTCCAGTCGCCCGCAAACGTCGAGCGTCTGGAGGGATTCAACAATCTGGATGCCGACGGGCTGGCGCGCTTCATCGAAGAGCGCGGGCTGGCCATGGACTTCGATGACATCAAGTTCTGCCAGGATTATTTCAAGGGCGAAGGCCGCGTACCCACTATCACCGAAATCAAGATGATCGACACCTACTGGTCCGACCATTGCCGCCATACCACCTTCGGCACGCGGCTCGATCACATCGACATCGACGATGCGGTGGTCAAAGAAGCGTTCGACCGCTATCTGGAATTACGCCATAAGCTGGGACGCGACGAGAAACCCGTGTGCCTGATGGATATGGGCACCATCGCCGCGAAGTACCTGAAATCCGAGGGCATCCTGAAGAACCTCGACGAGAGCGAGGAGATCAACGCCTGTACCGTCAAGGTGAAGTGCGACGTGAACGGCGAAGAACAGGATTGGCTGTTCCTGTTCAAGAACGAGACCCATAACCACCCGACCGAGATCGAGCCGTTCGGCGGTGCGGCCACCTGCATCGGCGGCTGCATCCGCGATCCGCTGTCGGGCCGCAGCTACGTGTATCAGGCCATGCGCGTGACCGGCGCGGGCAATCCGCTGACGCCGGTGAGCGAGACCATTACCGGCAAGCTGCCGCAGCGCAAGCTCGTCATCGATGCGGCGAACGGGTATTCCAGCTATGGCAACCAGATCGGCTTGGCCACCGGCCAAGTGGACGAGCTCTACCATCCTGGATATGTGGCCAAGCGCATGGAGATCGGCGCGGTGGTCGGAGCGACGCCCGCCGACCACGTGCGTCGCGAAACGCCCGCGCCAGACGACCGGGTGATTCTGCTCGGTGGCCGGACGGGCCGTGACGGCATCGGCGGGGCGACCGGTTCCAGCAAAGCGCACAACCTGGAGAGCCTGGAATCCTGCGGAGCCGAGGTGCAGAAGGGCAATGCCCCGGTAGAGCGGAAGATCCAGCGCCTGTTCCGCAACGGCGACGCTTGCCGCATGATCAAACGCTGCAATGACTTCGGCGCCGGTGGCGTGTCGGTGGCTATCGGCGAGTTGGCAGACAGCCTCTATATCGACTTGGACAAGGTGCCCACGAAGTACGAGGGCCTGGACGGAACCGAACTTGCCATCTCGGAAAGCCAAGAGCGCATGGCAGTGGATGTTGCCGCTGCCGACGTCGACCGCTTCATCGAACTCGCGCATCGGGAAAACCTCGAAGCCACCGAAGTGGCCCGCGTCACGGATACCGGACGGGTGCAGGCGGTATGGCGCGGCGACATGGTCATCGATGTCAGTCGGGAATTCCTTGCCAGCAACGGCGCTCCGAAGACGGCGGATGTGCATGTGCTTGCGGGAGGATCCTATGAGCCCGCGTGGCCGGGGGAAACGCTCGCAGAGAAGATGACCGCGCTTGTGGGCGATTTGAATGTCTGCTCGAAGAAGGGCCTTTCCGAACGCTTCGATTCCACCATCGGGGCCGGAACGGTTCTCATGCCCTTCGGCGGCAAGTACCAACTGACGCCGAGCATGGCGATGGCAGCGAAGCTCCCGGTCGACGGCGAGACGACCACCTGCAGCGGGATGGCGTGGGGTTTCAATCCTTATCTCTCCTCCGCCAACCAGTACCAGGGAGCCTACCTGGCCGTGGTCGAAAGCCTGTCACGCCTGGTCGCCGCCGGCTTCAAACGAGAGGATGCCTACCTTTCGTTCCAGGAGTACTTCGAGCGGCTTGGCCATACCCCCGAACGTTGGGGCCAGCCCATGGCGTCCCTGCTGGGTGCGCTCGATGCCCAGATCGACCTCGGTGTCGGCGCCATCGGCGGCAAAGACAGCATGTCGGGCAGCTTCGAGGATCTCGACGTGCCGCCGACGCTTGTGAGCTTCGCCGTGGCGGTGGGTCCGGTCGACCGCGTGACGAGCCCCGAGTTCAAACGCGCTGGCAACCGCGTCGTGCTTATCAAGCCGGTTACTGCCGATGGACCGCTGCCGCAAGCGGCAGGGCTGCGGGCGGCCATGAGCCAGGTGCAGAAGCTTGTGGGGTCGCATGAGGCGCTGGCGGTTTCCACGCCGGGCTACGGAGGCTTGGCCGAATGCCTGTTCAAGATGTGCGTGGGCAACCGCATCGGCCTGGCGGTCGACCCGACCTTTGACGAGGATCTGTTCTCGTTGCACTATGGCTGCTTCGTGGTGGAGCTTGCCGAAGGTGCGCAGGCGAATGCCGGCGAAGGGTACGAGGTCATCGCGCTTGGCCGTACCATCACCGATTACCGCTTCTTGGCACAGGGCGAGGATCTGGATCTGACGGTATTGCAGGAAGTTTGGGAAAACGGGCTCGCGGCCGTCATGCCGTATCGGGCTGCGGGCCCCACGGTCGAGCGTCTCGAGCACCATGTGGATGCCCCGCTCATCAGCGCCACCGACCACCTGGTACGTCCTCATGTCGTTATCCCCGTGTTCCCGGGCAACAACTGCGAGTACGATTCTGCCCGCGCGTTCGAACGGGCGGGTGCCGAGGTGACGACGCTCATCATCAACAACCTCACGCCGCGTCACGTTGCCGAAAGCTGCGAACGCCTGGTTGCAGAAATCGGGCGCAGTCAGATTGTCATGATTCCCGGTGGATTCAGCGGCGGCGACGAGCCCGACGGCTCGGCGAAATTCATCACCGCTTTCTTCCGTGCCCCGGCGGTCACCGAGGCGGTGCGCGACCTGCTGCAGCAGCGCGACGGTTTGATGCTGGGCATCTGCAATGGGTTCCAGGCCTTGGTAAAGCTCGGCTTGGTGCCGTTCGGCGATATCCGGGACATGGATGCGGATTGCCCTACGTTGACGTTCAACACCATCGGCCGTCATCAAAGCAGATTGGTACGTACCCGTGTGGCTTCGAATCTGAGCCCCTGGCTTTCCGCCTGCGATCTGGGTGCTACCTACACTGTTGCCATCAGCCATGGCGAAGGCCGGTTCGTAGCAAACGAAGCGGTACTCACGCAGATGAAGGAAGCCGGCCAGATAGCCACCCAGTACGTTGGCTTGGACGGCGAGCCGTCCATGGACCTGGATGTGAATCCCAACGGATCGGTGCTGGCCATAGAGGGCATCACGAGTCCCGATGGCCGGGTGTTCGGAAAGATGGGCCATTCGGAGCGTGCCGGTGCCGGCTTGTACAAGAACGTACCGGATGCGGGATACCAGCCTATCTTCGAGGGCGGCGTCAACTACTTCGCCGGTTAGGCGGGGCGGTCGATCGGGAGGGGGGAGGACAGCATGCCTGCGCTGAACCGATGCACCGTGGCCTATGTCCTTGCCGACGATGCGTCCGAGGAAACCCATTACCTGGTGCTCGAGCCAGATGAGAAGGCACAGATGGAAGGTGCCGACCACGGGTCCGTGCGCGACCGGGCGGCAAAGCTTTCGGTGACGTTCGACGGCGAGGTCTTCGACGTGCGCGTGAAGACCTTTCGGGATATCCGCATCACAGAATGCACATTGGAGGCACGGCATCATTTCCAGAAGACGGGTCGGGTGCTGCTGAACGGCTACCAAAGCTGGACCGACACGGTGGAGACGGATATCCGCTCGTTCCGGCGCGGCCTGCGCGGTCTACCGCGGAATCTGATCAAGCACTTCCTGCTGGACACGGCGGGCGACTACCGTTTCGTGCACTATGGGTTCGCCCGCGGGCGCATGCATGGATGGACGTATGCCACGATGCGCCGTGGCGGATCGGTGTTTCTCATCGGGTCGCTGAACGAAGACGACGGCTTCACGCTCATCCGCTTCGATACCGGCAAGAATCTCATTTACATCGAGAAGGAATGCCCGCTGCGCGTGATCCGGGCGGGCGAGGAGCTGACCCTCAGCCGCATTGCGGCGATCATGCGCGAATCGGGCGATTATCCCGAGGGTGAACGGACGCTTGTCGGCGCACCGATGTCCATCGCCGACGCGTTCGACCGTTGGTTCGAGCTCATGGGGGTAAAGCGCCTTCCCGCTTTACCGATGGTCGGCTATTCGAGCTGGTACCGCCACTTCGATTCCGTCGACCAGGAGAAGGTCCTCGATGACCTGAAGGCTGCAAGGGCGATGATGCGGCTGGTGGATACCACGGGCTTCGAGCGCGTATTCCAGATCGATGACGGCTACGCCAAAGTGGGCGATTGGATCGAAACCTATGAGAATAAGTTCCCCGACGGGTTGGCCCCGCTCGTCCGCAAGATCAAGCATGCGGGCTTCAAACCGGGGTTGTGGATGGCGCCGTTCGCCTGCGAGCTGGATAGCAACACCTATCTATCGCATCCCGATTGGCTGTTGCGCGACGATAAGGGCGAACCGGTGCGCACGGGTACGCATTGGAACGGGGGATTCGCCCTGGATACGCGCAATCCCGAAGTACGGAGGTTCGTCACGGATATCATCCATACGGTTACGAGGGAATGGGGCTTCGAGCTGTTGAAGGTCGATTTCCTGTATGCCGCCTGCATGTTGCCGCATGCGGGCATGAACCGCGGGCAGTTGATGGCCGATGCCATGCAGCTGCTGCGAGACGCAGCCGGTCCCGATGTCCAATTGCTCGGATGCGGGGTGCCGTTGGCGTCCGCATTCGGAAGGGTCGAGTATTGCCGCATCGGCTGCGATGTGGGCTTGGATTGGAACAATCGGTTCTACTACAGCGTGCTCAGCCGCGAGCGGGTCAGCACGAAGCGCAGCCTGGCGAATACCGTGGGGCGTTCCCCGCTGAACGGGCGGGCGTTCTTGAACGATCCCGACGTGTTCTTCCTGAGGGAAGATGTGCAGATGGACCGCAGCCAAGAGGAGTTGCTGCTCGAGGGCGATGCTTGTTTTGGCGGGGCGCTGCTGACCTCGGACAACATGGGAGTCTGGACGAACGAGGACGTAAAGCGCTATCAGGAGGCTATCGACTTGATGCGCACGGCGCTCGGGCGCTTCGACAGCAAGGATTCGGGCGCAATGTCGGATCGGTCGGCAGGTGAGACCGCGGATGCGGTACCGGCGGATGCGGCCGCCGCATCGAATGCGGGTACTGCCGAGGCATTCCTGTCCGAAACAATGCAGACAGGAGTGCGCCGATGAGCGCGCCGAAGGCCCCGCTGTTCTCTGCTCGGCGCCCGCAAGTGCGGGCGGTGGCGCCGGGGCGTACCGAACTGGCGGGCAACCATGTCGACCACCAGCAAGGCCGTGTGCTCTCAGCGACGGTGTCCCAATGCATTGTCATCGAGGCAGCGCCCAACGGAACCGACACCATCCGCATGGAGAGCGCCGGTTTCTCCCCGATGGCCGTGCGGATCGGCGACTGGGCGCCGCGCGAAGGCGAGCGCAACGCATCGCAAGCGCTTATCCGTGGGCTCGGGGCGTGCTTTGCGGATGCCGGCTACCATCCAAGCGGCTTGGATATGCGTGCGACCAGCACGCTGCCTGCAGGGGGCGGCCTGTCCTCTTCGGCAGCTTTCGAGATGGCGGTGGCACAGGTCTTCAATGCCTTCTGGGCGCAGGGTGCCGTCGAACCCCTGACGCGTGCGCGGTGGGGCAAGCGGGCCGAATGCGATTGGTTCGGCAAGCCGAGTGGCCTGCAGGATCAGACGATCAGCGCCTGCGGGGGCATCTTGCTGATGGATTTCTCCGACCCGGAGACCCCGGCCCTGCATCCGGTTCCCTTCGACTTCGGCGCGGAGGGCTATGATGTCGTGCTGGTGGACACCCACTGCGACCACAGTGCCTTCGCCGATAGGTTCGCGCAGATTCCCGCCGACATGCAGCGGGTTGCGCATCTGTTCGGCGCTCCGGTTCTCGGATTGGTGGACGTCGACGATTTCCTGGCAAAGCTTCCCGTCGTACGGGCGAAGGCGGGCGATCGCGCAACCTTGCGCGCGCTCCATTTCTTCCGGGAAAACGAGCTGGTTATGCGTCGTGTGCAAGCGCTGGAGGCCCACGATATGGCGACATTTCTGCGGGAGACGAATGCCTCGGGACGCTCGTCGGCCCAATACCTGCAGAACGTCTCGGTCGGAGGCGATTCCCAACCGGCCATGATTGCGTTGGCGCTAGCCGATCGGGTACTTGATGGGCATGGTGCATTCCGCATCCATGGAGGCGGGTTCGGAGGCAGCGTCCAGGCCTATGTGCCCCAAGCGCTGACCAAGGATTTCTGCATGCATCTGGATGCCTGGCTGGGTGCGGGAACCTGTCGGGAGCTGTCGCTCGGTGCTCCGGGGGCGTATTTCGAATGGCTGTGAACGGCGGTCCCAACTGCGGATCGGCGACGGAGGGAGTTCGCGCCGGCGATCCCGCGCGGGCGCTCGTCGCCTATGCACGCTCCTCGAATCTTATTGCCCAAGGCGAGGAACGCTGGGCCTACAACACGGTGCTTGCGGTGGTCGGCGCGCATAGTCCCTCTGATTTGCCTGCAGGATTCGACGCATCGGCAGCGGCTGAAGCCGGCACCGAACCCCGCAGCATAGAAAGCGAGCAAGCCCTGGATGCCTGCCTCCATGCGCTGTTCCAGATTGCATGCGAAACAGGCGCATGGCCGACGGAACGAGAGAATGCCCCGGCAGATGCCGAAGCGGTGCCTGCCGCATTCACAGCGCGGCTGTTCGGGTGCTTGATGCCGCGTCCGGCTCAGATTCGCGCCGGTTTCTGGCAACGCTATGCGGAAAGCCCGCAAGCGGCCTGCAATTGGTTCTACCGTCTGTGCTGCGCATCTCGTTATGTATCCGCGCGGGAACATGCACGCAATCTGCGTTGGCGGTTCTCCAGCCCATGGGGCCCGCTGGAGATTACCGTGAACCTCGCCAAGCCCGAAAAGGACCCGCGCATGATCGCGCAGGCGGCCGAAGGCCACGATACGGCGAACAGCACGGGGCCTACGCCCTATCCCCTTTGCAGGCTCTGCGCGGAGAACGAGGGCTACGCCGGGCGGGACCCTGCCGTTCCCGGCGGAGGCTGGCCTGCCCGTGCGAATCTGCGTTCGGTCCCGCTTGTGCTTGGCGGCGAGCCGTGGTATCTGCAGTATTCACCTCAGGAGTATTTCGACGAGCACTGCATCGTGCTCTCGCGCGAGCATCGCCCGATGGTCATCGACCGTGCGCATCTGGGCTGCTTGCTGGAATTCGTTGCGGCATTCCCGCACTATTTCATGGGGTCGAATGCCGATTTGCCAATTGTCGGCGGGTCTATCCTCTCACATGACCATTTCCAGGGCGGGAAGCATCGATTCCCGTTGATGCGGGCGCCGCTTGCACAGGCGATTCCATGGCAGGCTTTCCCGCAAGTCAGCTTAGGGGTGGTGAAGTGGCCGGTGAGCGTGTTGCGCTTGTGCTCGACGGAGCCGGAGCCGCTGCTTGATGCGGCGACGGTCGTCTTGGATGCGTGGCGCAGCTATACCGATACCGATGCGGGCATCATTGCTGCGGATGCCGATGGGACGCCGCACAACACGCTTACGCCCATTGCGTATCGGGCGGGTGAACGGTTCGTGCTCGACCTGGCCCTGCGCTGCAACGTTACCTCGGAAGAGCATCCGCTGGGCGTCTTCCATCCGCATGCGCCGCTTCAGCATATCAAGAAGGAGAACATCGGCCTGATCGAGGTCATGGGGTTGGCGATACTGCCCGGTCGGCTCGAACGCGAGCTTGGAGCGGTGGCAAAGGCGCTATCTCAGGGAACGGTCGATGCGCTGTCCGACGATCCGTTGGGATCTGCACATGCGCGTTGGGCGCATGAGGTGGCGGCGCGTCATGACTTCGCCCGTGAGGACGTACACCAGGTGCTGCGCGAAGAGGTCGGGCAGGTCTTCGCTCAGGTCTTGGCCGATGCCGGGGTCTTCAAGGACGACGAACGCGGCCATGCGGCATTCACGCGTTTCCTGCATCTGCTTTCCGCCTCCGATTGATTGCTGCACCTCCTTGGCGGGGCTGCGGGAAAGCGCTGCGCTCCGAGCCGGCATATACCCGCGATATACTAAGGACCATAACTTTGCGAGCGTGATAGAAGGAGCAGCGATGGATTTCCTGGAATTGGCAACAGAGCGTTGGACCTGCAGAAAGTATGCTGACCGGCAGGTAGAGCCGGAGAAGCTGGAGGCTGTGTTGGAGGCGGCGCGGCTGGCGCCGACCGCGAAGAACCGGCAGCCGGTGCATGTATGGGTGGTGAAGAGCGCGGAGGCACGGGCGCGGCTGGATGAGGCTACCGCCTGCCTGTACGGCGCGCCGATAGCGCTGATCGTCGGCATGGACCCGGATCAGGCGTTCGTGCGCAGCGATGGCCATAACTATGCCGAGATCGATGCGAGCATCGTCGGCACGCATATCGTGCTGGCGGCACAGGACCAAGGATTGGCAAGCACCTGGGTCGGAGCCTTCGACCAGCCCAAGGTGCAGAAGCTCTTCCCCGAGCTTTCCGGCTATGACAGCGTGCATCTGTTCGCCATCGGCTACCCGGCATCCGATGCCAAGCCGGCACCGCGGCATTTCGAGCGGAAGCCGAAAGGGGAATTCGTCACCGAGCTCTAAGCCATAGCTTTCTTCGGCGGGACGGTTGCGAATAGCCGTCGCCGCGGGGACGCAAGCTGCAGAGGAGGCAGCATGAAGGAACTGGGATACTACAACGGGGAATACGGCCCGCTGTCCGAGATGAGGATTCCGATGACCGATCGCGTCTGCGTGTTCGGTGACGGCGTGTACGATGCCGCTATGGGGCGCAACGGGAAGATCTTCGCCCTGCCCGAGCATATCGACCGCATCTTCAACGGCATGGCGGCGCTCAAGATCAACCCGCCCTGCTCGAAGCAGGAGATGGCGCATCTGCTGCTGGAGATGCTCGGCAAGGTCGACCAGAGCGAGAATCTGGTGTATTGGCAGGTCACACGCGGATCAGCGCGCCGCGAACACAGCTTTGACCCAGCCATCAAGGCGAACCTGTGGATCATGGTCTATCCGGACAAGGCCGACCCCATGGACCGCGAGTTCAGCGCCATCACCCATGAGGACACGCGTTTCCTGCATTGCAACATCAAGACGCTCAACCTTCTGCCGTCGGTCATGTACGCCCAAGCGGCGCGCGAGGCGGGCGTCGACGAGGCCATCCTGTACCGTGCGGATGGGCATGTGACGGAGTGCGCCCATTCCAACGTGCACATCTTGAAGGACGGGGTTCTTATCACCCACCCGGCGGATAACCTGATCCTGCCGGGAATCGCGCGCGCCCATCTTATCGCCGTGTGCCGGAAGCTGGGCATCGGCGTGGCAGAAGCGCCGTTCACGGTTCAGCAGATGTTCGATGCGGACGAGGTCATCATCACAAGCAGCGGTTCGTTCGCCATGCGGGTGAGCACGGTGGACGGCAAGCCGGTCGGCCACAAGGACGGCGCAACGCTCGGACGCATCCAGCAGGCGCTCGACCAAGAGTTCTACACCGAAACCGCTTAGCTGACGTGCGGGGCGCGGGCAAAGCGGGCCTGCGCCCGATTTCTTCCCTGTCCGGCAATCTGCCGCCGGCCTTCCGAGTGTCTAGCCGATGCCGCCCAGTAGAATGCCGGCAACCAGCACGAAAAGCACCACGCCGCAGAAGACGTATTTCACCAAAGGGAAGAACCAGCGCCCGATGGGCCGCGGCCGCCCCTTGCCTACTGCTTCCTCGCAGCGTTCGCGTCCCAGCATCCAGGTGAACATGAAAGCGGCCAAGAAGGCTCCGATGGGGCATCCGTAGATGGAGCACCAATCCATCCAGTCGGATACGATGGGCGCGATGGCCAGGCTGACAACGATGCCGATGGCGATAATCGCGATCGTGGCTTTCGCGCGGCTCATTCCCAGCCATTCCTGCAGGGTGGCGATGGGCGCTTCGAAAAGGTTGATCAGCGAAGTCATCCCTCCGAACAGCACGGCGATGAAGAAGACGGCCATGAAGACCGCTCCTCCCGGCAGGCTGGCAAGTACCGCGGGCAGGTAGATGAAAAGCAGTCCTGGACCCCCGCTGGAGAGTTGTTGGCCGGCGGAAGCCATGGCGGGGATGATCACGAGCGATGCCAGGATGGCGGCCAGGCAATCGAAGAACGCCACCATTGCCGCGCTGAAGGGGATGTTGTGGTCGTCGGGCAGATACGAGCCGTAGATCAAGGTGCCGCATCCCGCGATGGACAACGAGAAGAACGCCTGGCCCAGTGCGAAGGTCCACACCAGCGGGTCGGCAAGTCCCTGCGGGTCGAGCACGAACAGGTATGCATAGCCCGTTTGTGCGCCAGGCAGGGTGGACACATACAGGGCCAGCCCCACAAACAGGGCGAAGAACAGCGGCATCATGATCTTGTTCGCCCGCTCGATGCCGCCGGCCACACCCAGGATCAATATGGCGCCGGCGATGACGAGGGCGACAATCTGCGGGAGGCTGTTGCCTGCGGCGATGCCTTCGAAGCAGGCAGCGAACGCATTCGCGTCAGTCTGCTGCGTCAGCTGTCCCGTGAAGGCGAGCACGGTATAGGTCAGGATCCAACCCACCACGACCGAATAACCGATAGCCATGGCAAGCGAATTCGCCACAGGTATGATGCCGGCGATGCGTCCTGCGCGCTTACTGCCCAGACGTGCTTGCGTGGCGGTTTCGAAAGCGCCGATCGGCCCACGTCGGGTGGCCCGGCCGAACGCCATCTCTTCGATAACGCCCGTTGAAGCGATGAGCACGGTGAAGATCAGATACGGTACCAAGAAGGTGGCTCCGCCATATGCGGAGATGCGGGTAGGGAACAGCCAGATGTTGCCCATGCCGACTGCCGACCCGATGCAGGACAGGATGAAGCCACGCTGCGAGCGGAAGCTATCACGTTCGGCAGTAAGGTCGGGCCCTCCGTGCAGACGAGAATGGGACATGCTGATTCGATTCCTTTCCAAAGCAGATGCCATGGTAGCGCATCTTTGCCCGTTCCCCACGAAAACGATGGTCCGGGCTGCCCGCTTGGGGACGGTTTGCGTACAATAGACAGCAGGCGAACACGGCACGCTGCAGGTTGCGGCATGGCGAAGGGAGCAAGGGATTTATGGGAAAGAAGCGGATCATTCCCCTGATGGTAGGCGCAGCGGCTGGAGCGTATGCCGCTTATGCCATCTCCTCGGGACGCAAGGCCGAGCGAGCGGCGCATCTGCCCATGACGCGGTTCGACAAGGAGCTGCAGCCGGCGGGATGGGCATTCCGCCTGGACCCGCTCATGCGCGATATCACTCCCGACAAGCTGCGCTTCGGAAGTGCGATGTGCCGCTATCTGAAGATGCCCGAATACCCGGAGCTCCATCATTGGACGGAGACCGTTCATGGACGCGGCGCAAACTTCACCGTGCACATCTTCTCGCCGCTTGAGGCAGCAGAAAAGCTTCCGGTGGTGGAGTGGATGCATGGCGGCGGCTTCGCGTTGAACACGACGGCCGTCGTTATGCCCCTGGTGCGCAAGCTTATTGCGGCTGCTCCGAGCATCTTCGTGCTCCCCGAGTACCGACTGTCAACCGAGGCCCAGGCGCCGGCCGCAGCGGATGATTGCTATGACTGCCTGATCTGGATCAAGGAGAACATCGGGCGCCTGAACGGCCGCCCCGATCAGATTTTCGTGGGCGGAACCAGCGCCGGCGGCGGACTGGCCTGTGCCGTCACGCAGATGGCGCGTGATTGGGGTAAAGTCAACGTGGCGTTCCAGATGCCGTTGTACCCGATGCTCGATGATCGCATGATCACCGCTTCGTCGCGCGACAACGATGCGCCATGGTGGAATGCGAATGCGAATTCCTCTGCATGGCGTCTGTATTTGGGGCCGATCACCGGGACCGATGAGGTCACGAAATACATGGCGCCGGCACGCGAGACCGATTTCACGGGATTGCCGCCGATGTACTCCTTCGTGGGCGAGCTGGATCCTTTCGCGGACGAGATCATCGCGTACTTCACGCAGATGCGCGAGGCGGGGGTGCAGGCGTTCCTGGACATCTATCCCAAGTGCTATCACGGATTCGATTTGATTGCGCCCTATGCAGCGGTATCCCAGCGGGCCGAGGAACGGTTATGTGCCGCCTTCCGGCGTGCGGTGAACAGCTACCATGCGGCGAATTAAGCAATAAGACGACATCCCGAACGGTCGGCTCCGGCGGGCTGCAGATGGGATGGCGGATGGGACGATCGAGAAGAGGAGCAACATGGGCTACGAATATCTTCTGACCGAGAAACGCGACGGCATTTTCATCGTGACGCTGAACCGACCCGAGAAGCGCAATGCTCTGAACAGCCCGATGTGGGCGGAGATTGCCCAGGTGCTGGAGGAATTCGATGACGATGACGAATTGCGTGTCATGATTCTTACCAACAACGGTCCCTGCTTCTGCGCCGGCAGCGATTTGAAGGCAATCGCCGACGGCACCTACCATGCCCCAGAAGGCCGAGAGCGCGAGGGGGTTCGCTACCATCTGCGGCCACTATTGCGCCAAACCCGTCATTGCTGCCATCGAGGGCTACTGCATGGGTGGTGGCACCGAGATCCTGATGGCGGTCGATCTGGCCGTGGCCTCCACGGACGCAACCTTCGGCCTTCCCGAGGTGAAGCGCGGATTGCTGGCGGCAGGCGGCGGGTCGTTCTTGCGTCTGGGCCGGGCAATGCCGCCGAAGTTCGCCATGGAGATGCTCCTGACCGGTGATCCGGTGGATGCCCAGACGGCGCTTTCCTGGGGTATGGTGAACCATCTGGCAGAGCCGGGGCATACGCTCGATGTGGCATTCGACCTTGCCTGCCGCATTGCGAAGAACGCCCCGATTGCGGTCCAGCGGTCGAAACGCCTGCTGTACGAGTGCATGGATAAAGGCTGGCTTGCCCAAGGCAACCTTGCTTGGGATGCCGTCCTCGCCGCCGACCGCGAGATAAAGACGACCGAGGACGCGGACGAGGGCGCCCGTGCGTTCAGCGAGAAACGCACGCCGCAGTGGCACAACCGATAGGGTGCGGCGCCGCATTCCATTGCATCGGATATTTCCGCGGGTATTTGTCGGACCTCCGTATTCGGAGCGCCCGCCGGCAGCAGCGTGCCTGCGAGGGCTATACTGGACTGAAATGCCAGCGCAGCGCCGGCTCGAAAGCATCTGTAGAAAGGTCTGTCCATGAGCCTGTTCCATCGCGGTCCGAAGCCGCCGAAGAAGCCGAAGAAATTCTACGACCTGAATGCCGGTCCGCTGAAGATTCAGGTGCATGACACGAACGATACCCAGTACCTGCTGTCGAAATGCCGGAGCCATATATTGAACGGCACTTCGGGAATTGCGGTGGCGCTGTGCGCCCGCACGCCCGAGCAGATTGCCGCAAACCATCCCGACAACAAGTGCGTCAACGTCTGTTTGCGCAATTCCCGCATGGTAACCGGCGATAACTGGCTCGGTTACATCGATGTCGACCGTGCGGGCGTGGGCTTCATCAAAGATTTGTGCGATGAATACCAGCTGGTGGAGGCGCATGCGGTTATGTCGGAGAAGAACGGCAAGTACCGCATGGCCGTCGTCGTGCAGCGCCCCGAGAAGAAAAAGAAGAAGAAGTAGAGGAGCGCCCATGGGTGTCAGAACCGGCATTGCCGAGGCCATCAGCGCGGTCAGCACGCTTGCGTTGAAGGAGGTCTTCCACCGTCCCGCTGCGAACTTCCCGGGGAAGATCGCGTTGTACGTGGATCCTGCCATCATCGGCAACATGGCCTACAAGCTCAAGCGAGGCTCGATTGTCGTGGCCGGAACGAACGGCAAGACCACCGTTACGAACCTGCTCGCCGATACGCTCGAACGCGCGGGGGCACGTGTGGTCTGCAACCGCACAGGGGCTAACCTGGATTCCGGTGTTGCCACGTCGCTCCTGCATGCGCAGGAGGCAGACTGGGGTGTTTTCGAGAGCGATGAGATGTGGATGGGGAAAATCCTTCCCTACCTGCGTTCCGATTATGTGCTGCTGCTGAACCTGTTCCGCGATCAGCTGGATCGCGTGGGCGAAATCGACCGGGTGCAGGACAGCATCGTACGGGCGCTTTCCGCCTCACCCGAGACGGTGCTCATCTACAATGCCGACGATCCGCTCTGCACGGCTATCGCCGATCGGTGCCCCAACCGCACGCTCGGCTTCGGTTTGGGCGAGGATATGCATCTGGCGCAGAATACCGTGGCCGATGCCCAGATGTGCCAACGCTGTTCGGGAATGCTCGCCTACGATTACCGCCAGTACGGGCAGTTGGGAAGCTTCCACTGCACGCAGTGCGACTTTGCCCGGCACGACCCGGTTTTCGAGGCAGTTGATGTTTCGCTTTCGCCGCAGGGCCTGTCGTTCACGGTCCAATCGGGTTCTGCCCGCGGCCCCCTCCATGCACCTTACAGCGGAGCGTACATGGTGTACAACCTGTTGGCGGTTTACGTTGCCGCTTTGATGATCGGCGCACTTCCGCAGCAGGTCCAGCAGGCCATCGATGCCTTCCAACCTGACAACGGGCGTTTGCAGCCGCTGCGTATCCATGGACGCGACGTGCTGCTGAACCTGGCGAAGAACCCGACCGGCTTCAATCAGAACATGAAGCTCGTCGTTCAGGGCGAGGGCCGCAAAGCGGCGGCGTTCTTCATCAACGACAAGGAGGCCGACGGCCACGACATCAGCTGGATCTGGGACGTCGATTTCGAGGAGCTGGCGGCAAGCGAGGATCTGGTGGTCTTCGCGGGAGGCCTGCGCAAGAACGACCTGCAGATGCGCTTGAAATACGCGGGCATCGATGCCCAGCTGGTGGAAAGCGCTGCCGAGGTGGTGGAAGCCTGCGACGCACTGCCGGAAGACTATTCGCTTTACTGCATTGCGAACTACACGGCATTGCCTGCCGTCCGCGAAGACCTGATGAGAATGGCTGCTGACGGCTTCGATGAACCGGCGCCGAATCCGGCCATCGCGCCCCCGGTGTCTCGCCAGGCGCAGCAGACCGCCCGAGTGCCTGCCTGCACCTTCGATGGAGCGGTTACGGCCGAGCAGCCCCTGCGAATCGTGCACCTGTTTCCCGAGCTGATGAATCTGTACGGTGACGGCGGCAACGTAAGGGTGCTGGCGCGCCGCTGCGAATGGCGCGGCATTCCCTTCCAAGTGGAACAGGTTCACCATGGACAGACGGTCGATTTAAGTCGGGCCGACATCGTGTTCTTGGGCGGCGGCCCCGACCGCGAACAGCATCTGGCCTCCGAAGAGCTGCTGGCCATGCGCGACGATATCCGAGCGTATGTGGAGAACGATGGCGTGCTGCTTGCCATCTGCGGTGGGTACCAGATTCTCGGCCGCGAATGGCTGATGGGCGACGAGACCCTGGAAGGCCTCGGCATCCTGGGCATCACCACCAAACGCGCCGAAGGCGGCAGTGGCAACCGCCTCATCGGCAATATCGTGCTCGAAAGCCCGCTGGCTACCCGACCCGTGGTCGGCTACGAGAACCATGCAGGGCGCACGTACCTGGATCCCGGTGTAGAGCCGTTCGGCCATGTGGTGGGCGAAGGGCACGGCAACAACGACGATTCGGGGGCTGACGGCGTTTGCTATCGTAACGTGGTGGCTTCGTATCTGCACGGGCCGCTGCTGGGCAAGAATCCCGAGGTGGCAGATTTCCTGATCCGCGCGGCCATCGAGAACCGTACGGGTGTGGCCGTGACGCTGCCGCCGATGGCTGATGCCGTGGAGCTGGCGGCGAATTCGTTTATGTGCCACCGGGCGGGTGTTTCTGCCCGCGCCTAGCCCATACGCTACGTCATGAGGGAGCCATGCCTGCGGCCGCAGGCATCGGTTTGGACGGTGGCCGTTTGCGTTTCCGTGCCTATCGGGAAACAAGCTGGTCGAGCTTCTTCAGCGTCTCGCCGAACATGGCGTTGTACCAATCTTCCTGGAACTTGCCGGGATCGGACAACTGCCATCCTTCCTGGCCCTTGGTAAGGTCGATGGTGATCGTGGCGCTTGTCGTTGATGAACCTGCTTGGCTCAGGGCATCCTCCAACATCCCGGAGACGGTTTCCTTCAGGGCTTTCTTCTTTCCGTGCTTCTTCAGCTTCGTGAGCGTTTTCCCGTTGTCGGTCAGCGCCTGGTCAAAGGTTGTTATCGACGAGGAGAAATCACGGGAGGTGATGGTTGCCTCTGCGGTAGCGTCGTTTCCCTCGGTGGAGATGGCATCGATGTTGTAGGTGTAGCCCTGTAGGAGCGTGCCGACATAGTCACCGAGTTTTACCTGATAGGCATCGAGCGTCGTATCGTCGTTCAGGTAATCGGTGATGCTCGAAAGGTCGTCGTCATCGATGGTCAACTGGCTGTCTACCGCCGCCCGCACTTCCTGATCGTCATTTCCGTTGCAGCCGGCAAGGCTGAAGCAGAGGCAGAGGGCCAGTGCGAGGACTGGCAGGAACAGGACGGGGGCATGGGTGCGGGCAAAGTTCATCGGCGGTTCCTTCTGGGTAGCGTTTCGCAGGTTTCCGAGGAAAAAGCGGTTCTCTCGCATTCGATACTAGCAACTTTGCCGCGGCCGATGGGCGTGCGAATCAAAGTAATCGGGCATTATTCGAACCATGGCAGGAAAGACGGGAATGCGCGGTGGGGGCGCAGTGGATTTTTTCCTGAAAAAAATATGGGCGCCCTGCGAAGGTTTCGGGTAATTGGCGTGCTTCTCACGGCAAATGCAGCGGGCGTTCTTGCGCTGCAAACGACAATTCGGGAAAATACCCCTCATGAGACAAAACTATACCTCAAATCGCGATGGCCTTTCATCGGGGAATCGCCGGCGGTCCCATGCCTATTCCGCAGATTCGCGCCGTCCCGTATCCCGATCGACAAGGGACCGCCGTCAAACCCGACGCAACGATCGCGAGCGCATTTCCCGCGAGGCGCAACGTTATTCGTTGAAGGATGACGGGCACGAAAACGAATACCAGCGGTATTCGCGCGATACTGAGGAGACGCGCCATGCCGCGCACCGCAAGGCTCAACGCTATTCGACGGGTGACGGCCGTTATACCCAACCTGCCCGTAAGCGCCGTAAACGCCGTCGGATCCGCAATATCGTTGTGACCTCGCTCGCCGTGATCCTGGTGGCCGGTGTTGCGGTGGCAGGGGGTTTCCTATCGAAGATCAACGGCAATCTGAATGCGGGCATCTCCAGCAGCTTGCTGTCTATGCTCACCGGAAACAACGTGACCACCGAGCCGTCGTATTTCCTGCTGCTCGGCACGGACGAGTCCAAAGCGCGCGACAACAACGCCAGCTACGGAGGGTCATTCCGCGCCGACAGCATCATCCTTGCGCGTGTGGACCCCACCACGAAAGAGGTATCCCTCGTCTCCATCCCGCGCGACACGAAGGTCGATCTGGGCGGCGACTACGGCGTGCAGAAGATCAATGCGGCTTCGACATACGGCGGTTCCACATTGGCCGTTCAGGCGGTCGAAACGGTGACGGGCATCGACATCAACCATTATGTCGAGGTGAACTTCGATGGATTCAAGGACATCGTGGACGCTCTCGGCGGCATCGAGGTCAATGTGCCCGTGACCATCAAGGATTCCAAGGCGGGCGGTACGGTCAAGAAGGGCAAGCAGACCCTGAACGGCAAGCAGGCGTTGATCCTGTGCCGGTCCCGCCATGCGTATGACAGCCAGGGCTCCGGCGACAAGTACCGTTCGGCCAATCAGCGGCTGGTGCTTACGGCAATTGCCAAGAAGCTGCTTTCAAGCGACCCGGCAACCATGGCCTCGGTTGTCTCCAAGATGTCCGAATCGGTAACCACCGACCTCAGCAGCACCGACATCCTCTCGCTTGCCCAATCGTTCAGCGATTTCGACGCGGACAACAACATGTACACGGCCGAGCTTCCCACGAAATCCGTTTACGAGGACAACCTCTGGTATGAAGAGGTCATCGAAGACGAGTGGGAGCAGATGAAGGCCCGTCTGGAAGCCGGCGAATCCCCTGCCGAATCCGATGAGGTCGACGAGGCAACCGGTACGGTTCTAGCGACGGCGGGCGGGAGCTCAGATTCCTCCGATTCGAGCGAAAGCTCGTATTCCGGCACCGTGTCGGTAAAGAACGGCACGACCACTTCGGGGTTGGCGTCAAAGGCGGCAAGCACCATCGGCGACATGGGCTTTACCTGCTCGACGGGAAATGCCGATTCTTCCGACTACACGACCACCGTGGTCGTGTACGGGGACAGCTCCCAAAAGGATACGGCTCAGGCCATCGTCGACAAGATCGGCACGGGCAAGGCGGTGCAGAACGACGGCGACTACCTGTTCACCACCGACTATCTGGTAGTGGTGGGATCAGACTATTCGGGATAGGCTTTCGTGCAACCTGGAGGAAGGTCGGATGCGTTGGGGATAGGATCGCGTGTGGATACCCTGTTTGGCGCCCCACTGTTATTTATGGTAGGGTTCGCCGCGGGAAATCTTATGGGCGCGGTAGATCTGCTCCAGCAGCACGACGCGGGCCAGGTTATGGGGCAAGGTAATGGGGCCGAAGCTGATGCGTTCGTCGCTGCGGGTGCATACCGCGGGAGTGACGCCGTCGCTTCCGCCGATGATGAAGGCCACGTGCGAAGTGCCGTGAAGCGAAAGGTCGTCCAGCCGTTGGGATAGCTGTGGGCTGGAAAGCTCGGTTCCCTGGATATCCAGCAAGATGATATGCGCCTGTCCGAGCTTGTCCGTTGCGGCAAGGATGCCCGCTTCCTCCTGCTTCGGGTTGCTGTCGGGAATCTCTCGGATGGTCAGCTCGGTATAGGCGCTCAGCCGTTTCGCATATTCGGCGCAGGCGTCTTTCCAAAATCGCTCCTTCAGCTTCCCGACGGCGATGACGGTGGTCTTGCGCATGTTCGCTCCTGTCTGATTCGGCCCGCTTCAGCGGGCAACGTGTTTTCCCTATTGTCACACGGCGCCAATGTTTCAAACGGATGAAATGCTCTGTGCTTTTGCGCGAAAATCCCCCTGTGGGAAGATGCGGTGGAAACCCCTTGCTACAATGGGTCGGAATCATCGAGCGGAACCGCTACTAGGGGTTTCCGCAATTACCGCAAGGAGGGACCAATATGTCGATGCCCGCACCGAAGGCCGACGCGAAAGCAGATGGCCGTACCACGATGGAATTGGGGGCGGTTCTTCCCATGACCGCCGAGGTGAAGGACGATCATCTCTTTATCGGCGGCGTTGACATGGTGAAACTGGCCCAAGATCAAGGTACTGCGCTCTATGTGTTCGATCAGGCCGATCTTGAGCACCGCATGGAGTCGTACCTTTCCGCCATGCGCGCCCAGCATGCCAACTCCGATGTGCTGTACGCCAGCAAGGCGTTCCTGAACAAGGCGGTATTGAAAATCGTCGCCGAGAAGGGCCTGTGCCTCGACGTTTCGGGCGGCGGCGAACTTGCAATCGCGCAGGCAGCGGGCTTTCCTATGGAGCGCGTGTTCGTGCATGGCAACAACAAGACCGAGACCGAGCTTACCGAGGCGCTCGATGCGGGCGTGGGACGTATCGTCTTGGATTCGCGTATCGAACTCGAACGGGTGAACCGCCTGGCGCGCGAGCGCGGACGGGTCCAGGATGTCTACATGCGTATCACCCCCGGCGTCGAGGCGGATACCCACGAGTATATCCGTACCGGCTGCGAAGACTCGAAATTCGGTTTCACGATGCTTGATGACTTCGCCTTCAAATGCGTGAAGGACGTGCTCGACGCCCCGAACGTGCACCTGGTGGGCCTGCATATGCACATCGGGTCGCAGATCTTCGCGCTTCATTCGTTCGACGAGGCCATTGCGGTCATGGTCGACCTGATGAAGCGCATCAAGGATACCTACGGCTACGAGATCGACGAGCTGGATGTCGGAGGCGGTTTGGGTATCGCCTATATGGCTGACGACAAGCCCTCAACGGTGGAGGATTTCGCCGGGCTGGTGGTTCCTGCGGTGCTGAGCCGCTGCCACGACCTGGGGCTCAAGGAGCCGCGCATCCTATGCGAGCCCGGTCGCAGCCTGGTGGCGAATCCGGGGGTGACGCTCTATACCGTCGGTATCCTGAAGACGCTTCCGAATATCCGCAAGTATGTGGCCATCGACGGCGGCATGTCCGACAATATCCGCACGGCTCTCTACCATGCGGATTACGAGGCCACCATCGCGAACAAGGCGGGCCAGCCCCGCACCGAGGTCGTGACGCTGTGCGGCAAGCACTGCGAGAGCGGCGACGCGGTCGTGCTCGACGGATCGCTGCAGCATCCGGAGATCGGCGACATCGTGTGCGTTTTCGCGACGGGAGCCTATTGCGCCACCATGTCCAGCAATTACAACGGCCAGCCCCGCCCGGCAGTGGTCTTTGTGAAGGACGGCAAAGCACGGGTGGTCCAGCGCCGCGAGACCTATGCCGACCTGATGGCCCGTGACCTGGTCTAGCTTTTCCAGCTCCGCGGCTTCTATGCGATAATCGACAGGAGAAACCAAGCTGCCGGCGATGTTGCGTCGGCAGCTGCCGTATACTAGGTGAACGTTATTCCCGCCGTCTCGAGCGGCACAGCGAAAGGAATGCCCATGAGTGTGAAAATCGGCTTGGTCGGTACCGGCACCGTCGGTGGCGGATGCATCGATATCATCCAAAAGCATAAGGACGATTTCATGCATCGTTACGGCATCGATATCGAACTGGCGCGCGTCTGTTCGCTGGACAAGAAGCAGGCGGATGCGCATGGTGTCGGCGACCTGTTCACGGATGATTTCCGCGATATCATCGACGACCCGGACATCGACATCGTCATCGAGCTCATCGGCGGCACCACCTTCGCGAAGACGGTCGTTCTGGAGGCGCTGAAAGCTGGTAAGAACGTGGTCACTGCGAACAAGGCGCTCATGGCAACGTACGGCGAAGAGGTCTTCGCCGCTGCGGAGGCAGCTGACAAGCAGCTGGAGTTCGAAGCCAGCGTCGGCGGCGGCATTCCGATTATCGGGCCGTTGAAGTATTCGCTCATCGCAAACGATATCCAAAGCATCATGGGTATCGTGAACGGCACCACGAATTACATGCTGACGCGCATGGACCAGGAGGGTCTGGATTATGACGAGGCCCTGGCGCATGCACAGGCGAACGGCTATGCGGAGGCGGATCCTACGGCAGATGTAGACGGTTTCGATGCTGCCGCAAAGATCGCCATTCTTGCAACGCTGGCGTTCGGGTCCCGCGTGAAGATCGATCAGGTCTATACAGAGGGAATCCGTAACCTGAGCCCCATCGACATGGCCACCGCCAAGGAGATGGGCTATTGCGTGAAGCTGCTTGCCATTGCGAACCGCACGAGCAAGGGCATCGAGGTGCGCGTGCATCCCACCATGCTGCCCCTGACGCATCAGATGGCAACGGTGAACGGCGTTGACAACGCCATCTACCTCACGGGGGATTCCGTGGGCAAAGCCATGTTCTTCGGTCCGGGCGCCGGCGCCGGCGCGGCGGCCAGCGCGGTGATGGGCGACGTACTGGATGTCGCCCGCAACATCCAGATGGGCATCGGCACCATCGCGGGCGATGCCTGTGTCGACGAGCTGCCCATCGTGCCGATGGACGAAGTGGAGACGAAATACTATCTCCGCCTGCGCGTGCATGACCGTCCCGGCGTGTTGGCAGCGACTTCCGGTGCGTTCGCGAAGCACGGCGTGTCCATCCGCTCGATGCGCCAGAAGGGCCAGCCGAGAGGCGGCATCGTCGATATCGTGTACGTGACGCACACTGCATCCGAGGCGGATATGCGCGATGCCCTGCGCGATATCGTACGTCTTGATAACGTGCTTGCTGAAGGATCGCGCGCAGTGGTTATTCGCGTGGAAGAGAAATAGACTGCCGCAGGCGGTTTCGCCCGGCTATCGGCTGCCGGCTGTACCCTGGGTGATGGAAAAGCAAGCGGGCCCGCTTCTCGGCGGCCCCGATTTTTCCCAGTAACGGGGAGACCGGATGCCGACGGCCGATGCAGATGCGGCGGGACAATGGCGATAAGCGTAAGCCGCGAACCGTCGGCATGAAAAATTGCGGATGCCCGTGAAGGCTAGTACTTCACGGTGATGCGCTTTGCGGCAGACCATGCGCCGCTGTAGGTCTTGCCGGAAACGGTGCGCTGTGCGCGGACTTTCACGGTGTACTTCTTGCCTTTCTTCAGGCTCTTGATGGTTTTCGACCGCTTTGTGCCGTTGTTGGCGATCTTCCAAGCGGAAGCGCCTTTCTTCTTATAGGCAACCTGATAACGGTCTGCGTATCTCACCTTGCCATACGTGACTTTCACCTTGCCGCTGGAAGCCTTGAGCGTCGAGATCTTCGCCTTGGCAGGCTTGATCACCTTATACGTGCAGCGAACCGTGTAGTTCTCGTTGTAATAATTCAGGGTCCCGCCTTCGGACTGGACGATGACGTAGTACTTCTTCTGGGGCTTCAGGCCTTTGAGCGCGACGGAATCGCTGCTGTGCGCAACCACGCTGAAGCGCTTGACCTGTCTGGAATTCGCCTTATCCCATACGGTCACGGTAAGCGCCAGCTGGCCCCACAGGGCATCGGTATTGCTGTTCGACGCTTTGATGCGGTAAGTCACGCCTTTCTTGCCGAGCGTCTTGAAGAAGTAGTACTGCGGACCTTCCATGCTCTTCAGATAGCCGCTGTATGTCTTGCCGGGCGTCATGCCCTGGGCGTCGCCGAAGTCGCTGCCTGCGGCAAACGCCTGGCCTGAACCGAGCATCAGAAAAACAGCGAGCAAGGCTGCCGCAATGCCTCCCGTGAAGACGGCCGTCCTAGTCTGGTCCATGATTATGTCTCCCCTCTGCCCGTCGCCATGCCGCCCTTGCGGGCACAGGCTTCCTTGCGGGCTCCCATCCTCCAGCTGATGCGCGGATCGCTATGGAATCGCCGTTCCGATTGCATCACTATCGTGATTTTACCGAAAAGATCTGCCGGTATGGTCGGCGTGTCCCTTTCGAATGTCGGCCGACGACAGGGGGGGGAGGCACCCCCCTGCAATGCGGAATGCGAACGGAACCCGCGCAATCTTGCCCGTGGCGGCAGCCGCGAATCGGATGCTAGTCCACTGCCGTCAGAGCTTGGTCGATATCGGCGATGATGTCCTCGGCCGCCTCGATGCCGCAGCTTAAACGGATCATGTCGGGCGTGATGCCGCAGGCCTCCAGCTCGTCGTCGTTCATCTGCTGGTGCGTGGCGTTTGCGGGGTGCAGCACGCACGTCCGGCTGTCGGCCACGTGCGTTTCGATCTGGCACATCTTCAGGTTCTTCATGAACGCTTCGGCACCCGCACGGCCTCCGGCCACGCCGAAGCTGATAACGCCGCAGCTGCCGTTAGGCATGTACTTCTGCGCGAGTTCGTAATATTCATCGCCCGGCAGTCCGCAATAGCGCACCCACGGCACCTTCGGATGGGCTTGCAGATGCTCGGCCACGGTCTGCGCGTTCCTGCAGTGCTGGGCCATACGGAGCGCCAGGCTTTCCAGGCCCAGGTTCAGGTAGTAGGCGTGCTGAGGCGACTGGATGGAGCCGAAGTCGCGCATCAACTGGGAGGTCGCTTTCGTGATAAATGCCCCGCCTTGGCCGAACTGCTTGGTGTAGACCACGCCATGGTAGGTTTCGTCCGGAGTGGTGAGTCCGGGGAATTTGTCAGCATGAGCATCCCAGTCGAAGTTACCGGAATCCACTATGGCACCGCCGACGCAGGAAGCATGTCCGTCCATATATTTCGTCGTGGAATGCGTGACGATATCCGCGCCCCATTCAATGGGACGGCAGTTGATGGGCGTGGGGAACGTGTTGTCGACAATCAGCGGCACGCCATGGTCGTGCGCTGCCTGAGCGAAGGTTTCGATGTCGAGTACGGCGAGTGCCGGGTTTGCGATGGTCTCGCCGAAGACCGCCTTGGTGTTCGGACGGAATGCGGCATCCAATTCCTCGCGGGTGGCATTCGGTGCCACGAACGTGCATTCCAGGCCCATGCGCTTCATCGTGTGGGCGATCAGGTTGTAGGTGCCACCGTAAATGGCCGAGCTCGCCACCACATGGTCGCCGTTTCCGGCGATGTTGAACACGGCGAAGAAGTTCGCTGCCTGGCCGGATGAGGTCAGCATGCCGGCGCTGCCGCCCTCAAGCTCGGTGATACGGGCCGCCACCAGGTCGTTGGTGGGGTTCTGCAGACGCGTATAGAAGTAGCCGGGCTTCTCCAAAGCGAACAGCTTGCCCATTTCCTCGCTGGTGTCGTACTTGAACGTGGTGCTCTGGATGATGGGGATTTGGCGCGGTTCTCCATTGCCCGGATGGTATCCGCCCTGTACGCAGATGGTTTTGATGTCAGCCATAGTGCTCCTTTATCTGGTCGAAGATGCCTCCATGATACCGCGCAGCGCCTGTCGACGGTATGCCGCTTGGCTGATTGCGCGATGGGGCACGATGCGAAAAGCCCGTATGCTACCATGGGCGGGTACCGGATGACCGATGCCCGGATACAGCATCGACGGGGAGAGGAAACTATGGGCAAGATCGCGGCGGTTTTCATGACGGGTGTGCTCTGCCTGGGGCTGCTTGCCGGTTGTTCGGGATCTTCAAATGCCCCGACTGACTCCTCGTCATCGGAGGCTGCCAGCGGGCAGACCTCATCGGTCTCCAGTGCTTCCAGCGCTTCCGACGAATCTGCCTCTTCCAGCGGCGCTGCGGGCAAGGTTGCCAAAAGGCAATCCCGGGCATCTTCTGTCCCGGCTGCGCTGAAATCCCAGGTGAAAAAGGATATCGCCGCCACATCGGTCGAAGCTTCGTTCGCCTATGTCGACCTGGAGAGCGGTGCATCCTATTTCATCGATGGCTACGGCAATAGCGACGGTGATGCCCCGATGGTCTCGGCGAGTGTTATCAAGTTGCTGATTTTGGCTGCGTTCCTTGACCAGGTGGATCAAGGGGACCTCGATTTCGATACCGTGTATACCTTGCAGTCTTCGGACATCGTGGGCGGCACGGGCAGCTTGCAGAGCCGCGGCGCCGGTGCCCAAGTGACCTTGCGGGAAGCGGCGCGCCTCATGATTACCGAGAGCGATAACGTCGCAGCGAATATCCTCATCGACCAGATGGGCATGAAGTACATCAATGCCGAGGCGGAAAAGCTCGGTCTTACCAGCACGCAGCTGAATCGCCGCATGATGGAGGACAATGGACGGCAGAATTACATGTCTGCCCGCGATGCGGCCGTCATCTTGAAAAAGATCTATCAGGGTACGCTGGTTAGTAAGAAGATGAGCGCGCTTGCCCTTGAATTCCTGAAAGGCCAGACCGACGATACCGGCTTTGCACAGGGACTCTCCGGACAGGTGACCTTCGCCCACAAGACCGGTACGCTCAGCAGCCCAAGCGTCCAGAACGATGCGGGCATCGTGCTTGCCGACCATCCCTATATCCTTGTGTGCTTCACGGCGGGTTCCCAGCAGGCCGGATCCGTGCTCATGACCGAACTGGCGGAATCCGTTCAGGCGAACCGGTAAGCCGGTTGCCCTCCTTGAATGTGAAGTTTCCGCGTATATGTTTGCATCTACTAAATAATTTATAATAATTGCATCATGTTAGACATTCCTAATGCAGAGGAGGACGGCATGCCGCTTCTCATGGCCCAACAAGGGGCAGAATTGGTTATCAACCGCGTGAATGCGCGCAATGACGACATGCATCGTCATCTGGAGTCGCTGGGCTTGGTTCCGGGCAGTGCGGTGACCATTGTGTCGAAGAACGCATCGGGCATCATCATCAATGTCAAGGAATCGCGCGTCGCCCTTTCACGTGAGCTCGCCTCCAAGGTGTTCGTGTAGGCATGTCGCTGGGAAAGAGAAGGAGGAAACGGTGAAATCGCTTCGTGAAGTGCCGGTTGGCGGCACGGCAAACGTGATCAAACTCCATGGCGGAGGCGCAACGCGCCGGCGCATCATGGACATGGGCATCACGAAGAACACTCCGGTGTATGTCCGCAAGGTGGCCCCGTTGGGGGATCCGGTCGAGGTGACGGTGCGCGGTTACGAGCTTTCGCTGCGCAAAGAAGACGCCGCCATGATCGAGGTCGAGTAGGGCTCTCCCATAGTGGACGGCGAAGCGGCGTGAAGCCGCTTTCTCTCCGCTCATAAGTTAGTCATTTCAAACGAGTTTATTAATTTAAAACTTTGAGAGTCAGCCGCAAGGTACGAAAGAAGGAACGGAACGTATGAAAATCGCACTCGCCGGTAATCCTAATTCCGGCAAGACCACGCTCTTCAACCTCTTGACGGGCGCCAACCAGACGGTCGGCAACTGGCCGGGTGTAACGGTAGAGCATAAGGAAGGCCGGCTGAAGAAGCATCATGAGGTCATCATCACCGACTTGCCCGGTATCTATTCGCTTTCTCCCTACACCCAGGAAGAAGTCGTTTCGCGCAATTACCTGCTCGACGACGACCCGGATGCGATCATCGACATCGTGGACGGCAGCAACTTGGAACGCAACCTGTACCTGACGACCCAGCTGCTCGAACTCGGTATCCCCGTTATCGTGGCAGTGAACATGATGGATGTCGTTCGCAAGAATGGAGACACCATCGATACCGAGGCGCTGGCGCAGGAACTGGGCACGCAGGTTGTTGAGATCTCTGCCTTGAAGAACGAGGGCATCGACGAGCTGATCAAACTCGCCACGTCGGACGCCCTTGCCGTCCCGCGCGGCCAGACCGATTTCTCTTCCGAAATCGAGAAGCTCCTGGATGCTTTGACGGAACGCTATCTTGAAACCGTACCGGGAAACCAACGACGTTGGTATGCCATCAAGCTCTTCGAGCGCGATGCCAAGGTTCAAGAGAAGCTCGGCCTCGACGCGTCGGCAGTCGGGGCAATCGACCGGAAGGTGACGGAGCTCGAGGACGAACTCGACGACGATGCCGAATCCCTGATTACGGCAAGCCGCTATGACCGGATTGAAGGTATTGTCAGGCGATGTGCGGTGCGCAGGAACGAAGGCAAGATGACGACGTCGGACAAGATCGACCGCGTCGTGACGAGCCGTATCCTCGGCCTGCCCATCTTCATCCTGGTCATGGTGGCAATCTACTACCTGTCGATCTCGACGGTCGGTACGGCGGCCACCGACTGGGCGAACGACAACCTCTTCGGAGACGGTTGGTATATCGGCGATTTCAGCGGCGAGGCCTTCGATGCCTGGCAGTCGGATATGGGCGATTTCGAGGATGCGCAGGGCGAGGCGGATGCCTTTGTCCAAGCGGCACAGGCCCAGGGCCTCGATCCCGACAGCGATAGCTTCCTTTCCGATGCCGAGAAGGCGGGGATTACGGCCACCTATGATGTTTACGATGAGGATACCGGCGAAAACGAGGCGGTTACCGTGACCCCGGCAGTCTATCGTGAAGCACAGCAGCTGCTCGACCAGTATGGCGAAGAGGGGCCCGATCCGTATGAATACGGTGCTTACGTGCCGGGCATTCCCACGGCTATCGGCAATGCCCTTTCGGCTCTGAACCTCTCTGATTGGCTTTACGGGCTGATCGTCGACGGTGTGGTTACCGGTATCTGCGCGATGCTCGGATTCCTGCCGCAGATGTTCGTGTTGTTCGTGCTGTTGGCCCTTCTTGAAGGCTGCGGCTACATGTCGCGTGTTGCATTCGTGCTCGATCGCATCTTCCGCCGCTTCGGATTGTCGGGCAAATCGTTCATCCCCATCCTTATCGGCACCGGCTGCGGCGTGCCGGGCATCATGGCATCGCGCACGATCGAGGATGAGAACGACCGCCGTATGACCATCATGACCACGACCTTCATTCCCTGTTCGGCGAAGATCCCGGTCATCGCGCTGATTGCCTCGGCGGTCTTCGGCGGGGTCTGGTGGGTTGCCCCGAGTGCCTACTTCCTCGGCCTGGCCACCATCTTGTGCACGGGTATCCTGATGAAGAAAACGCGTTTCTTTGCTGGTGATGCCGCACCGTTCGTCATGGAGCTGCCGGCGTATCACGTTCCCACGTTGGGATTCGTGGGCCGCAGCGTTTGGGATCGGCTGTGGGCGTTCATCAAGAAGGCATTCACCATCCTGCTGATTGCCACGACGCTTATCTGGCTGCTGTCGAATTTCGGCTTCGAGAACGGTGCATTCGGCATGGTAGAGGACATGGGCAACTCGTTGCTGGCAGTCATCGGCGGTGCCTTGGCGTGGATCTTCGCCCCGCTGGGTTGGGCGGATTGGCGCGCGGTGGGCGCTACGGTATCAGGCTTCATGGCCAAGGAGGATATCGTCGGCACCATCGGCATCCTGTACGGCACCGCGACGATGCCCTGGTACCAAGCGTTCCAGCAAAGCTTCCTGGTTGCTGCCGGCTATTCGTTCCTGGCGTTCAACCTGCTGTGCATGCCGTGCTTCGCGGCAGTATCGACCATCGCCAGCGAGATGCACAGCGCCAAGTGGACGCTGGCGGCGATCGGCTACCAGTTCCTGGCTGCATGGCTCGTGGCCTTCTGGATCTTCCAGTTCGGCGGTCTTGTCACCGGCGAGAGCGCGTTCGGCATTGGAACGGTCTGCGCCCTGGGGACGTTTGCCGGTTTCGTCTACCTGCTGGTTCGTCCGAACCCGTATAAGCGGAAGCTCGATAGCGTGACGCATGAGAAGCTGGCCGAACCCGAAGCGGCATAGCGTTCCGCGAAGATGGTCTGAAGTTGCGGGGCGTCTGCAGGGCGTCCCGCGCGGCCTCGGTATACTGGGGTCGCATCGTATCGGTAAAAAGCCCGGGGACGGAGGAGGAAGCCATGGGCAACATTATCGTAGGAGGGTTGTTGGTTGCGGCGCTTGCCGCCGTCATCGCCTCCATGGTGCGCAAGAAGCGCGAAGGGAAGAGTGTTCTCTGCGATGGGTGCGAATCCCAGGATTGCTGCCACGGGCAATGTCCAGTGTCCCAGCAGGCGGTTGACCATATGCAGCAGGCGCTTGACGGCAGTTCGTCCGAAGGCGTATCCCGAAAGCGTTCCGCCTAGGAAAGCCGGTTACGATTCTTTGCAGAAGCAGCCGCAAGGGTCGGTTGATGGCCTGCTTGCGGCGAGCTGTAAATGACAGGGAAATCTTGCGATTTCATGCGGAAAACGTGGGGAAGCAGGGTGCATGCGTTGACGTTCGCCCGCTGCCCTTTTACAATTTAGCAGTTGCTTTCAAAAGCCCCGTAAACGCAGTCTCCAAAGGGACGGCGCGACGCCCCAGGGAAAGTCCAGACCCTGACAGCGCCCGTCGTGCTCGGCGTAGGAAACCGGCATCCGGCGGATCTGCACTTTTGAAACACACATGGGTAAATGGAGGAAGACTGTGAAAACGTATTACGCGAAGCCCGGTGAGGTTAAGCGCGAATGGCTCCTCATCGATGCTACCGATCAGGTGCTCGGCCGCGTTGCCACAAAGGCAGCCATGCTGCTGAAGGGCAAGCACAAGCCGCAATACACTCCGCATGTTGACACCGGTGACTTCGTCATCATCATCAACGCTGACAAGATTCGCGTCACCGGAGCCAAGGCAACGGACAAGATCTACTACCATCACACCGGTTATGCCGGCGGCCTGAAGTCCGAAACCTTCGAAGAGGCGATGCGCAAGCATCCCGAGCGCGTTGTCGAGCATGCCGTGAAGGGCATGCTGCCGAAGAACACGCTGGGTCGTGCTCAGGGCATGAAGCTGAAGGTCTATGCAGGTCCGGATCATCCGCACGCGGCTCAGAAGCCCCGTGAGATCAAGATGGGAGAATAACCAATGGCAGGTGAAGCGATTTATTACGGCACCGGCCGTAGGAAGAACGCGGTTGCCCGCGTCCGCATCGTCCCCGGTACCGGCAAGGTGACTATCAACGGTCGCGATGGCAAGGAGTTCTTCGGCCGCGAGGCTCTGCTGAACTACGCCACGACGCCGTTCAAAGTGACTGACACGGTTGGCCAATTCGATGTCATCGCCCGTTGCAACGGCGGCGGCATCTCCGGCCAGGCTGGCGCTCTGCGCCACGGCATCTCCCGTGCATTGCTGGAGGCAGGAGATTACCGGGCCGAGTTGAAGAAGGCCGGCTATCTGACGCGCGATGCCCGTATGGTCGAGCGCAAGAAGTACGGTCTGAAGAAGGCCCGTAAGCGCCCGCAGTTCAGCAAGCGCTAAGTCCGCGCAGTTTCTTCAAGCGAAAGGCCGCATCGGCGAACCGATGCGGCCTTTTTTGTATTGAGGGGGGCGGAGATACGGGTTCCCCACGGCTGGGAAAACTTGCCTGCCGTTTGTTCGAACTTCCGATAGAGCGTTATCGGTAAAACAGAAACAAGAGGAATGAACTGGGAAAACAATGATGGATTATTGATAGAGCACGGTTTGACGGCTCATTGATAGCGGGATATAACCTATACCCGACAAAGGAGGTAGGAAATACCGTGAATCGTTCGATCCGAAACCGAAATACGACATTGCAGCAGCGGCGGACCTTCGGGCAGCGAATGTGCCGTCAGTGTAAGGAATCGGTGCGAATGCGCTAGTCCTTCGCAGAAAGGACCGCACCACTCGTTCCGGCATCTCTTGCCGGAGGGCCGGAAAAGCCCCACGAACCGACACTGACTTCATCGACCGAAAGGACCGCTATCATGGCATCATTTGAGAACGCGAAATTTGAAACCAAGGCACTGCATGTTGGGCAGGAAGAAGCCGATCCCGCGACGGATTCCCGTGCAGTACCCATCTACCAGACCACTTCGTATGTATTCCACAGCGCCCAGCATGCTGCCGACCGTTTCGGCTTGCGCGATGCGGGCAACATCTACGGCCGTCTGACGAATTCGACCCAAGGGGTCTTCGAGGACCGCATTGCCGCGTTGGAGGGCGGAGTTGCCGGTTTGGCGGTGGCTTCTGGCGCTGCTGCCATCACCTATACCATCGAGGCGCTTGCCCAGGCAGGCGATCACGTGGTGGCGCAGAACACCATCTACGGCGGCACGACGAACCTGCTGGAGCATACGCTTTCCAAGTTCGGCGTCGAGACGACCTTCGTAAATGCCCAGCACCTCGACGAGGTAGAGGGGGCCATCAAGGAAAACACCAAGCTCGTCTTCATCGAGACGCTCGGCAATCCGAATTCCGATATCCCGGACATCGATGCCATTGCCGCCATTGCGCATAAGCATGGCCTGCCGTTGGTCATCGACAATACGTTCGGCACCCCGTATCTGATTCGCCCGATCGAGCACGGTGCGGACATCGTGGTTCACTCTGCCACCAAGTTCATCGGAGGCCACGGTACGACCCTCGGCGGCGTCATTGTCGATGGCGGTACCTTCGATTGGGAGAAATCGGGACGGTATCCGCAATTCTCCGAGCCGAATCCGTCCTACCATGGCGTTTCGTTCGTGCAGGCTGCCGGGAAGGCCGCATTCGTCACCTATGTGCGCGCTATCCTGCTGCGTGACCAAGGCGCAACGCTGAGCCCGTTCAACGCCTTTTTGTTGCTCCAGGGCACCGAGACGCTGGCCGTGCGCTTGGACCGCCATGCGGAGAATACCAAGAAGGTCGTCGAATACCTGAAGGAACAGCCGCTTGTGGCCAAGCTGAACCATCCGAGCCTGCCGGAGCATCCGAACCACGATCTGTACGAGAAGTATTTCCCGAATGGAGGCGCCTCGATCTTCACCTTCGACATCAAGGGCGGCAAGCGCGAGGCGTATACCTTCATCGATTCGCTGGAGCTGTTCAGCGATCTGGCCAACGTGGCGGATGTGAAGTCGCTGGTCGTGCATCCGTATGACACCACCCACGCAGAGTGTTCGCCTGAAGAACTGGCCGCTGCCGGCATCAGCCAGGCCACCATCCGGCTGTCCATCGGCATCGAGGCGGCAGAGGACATCATCGCGGACCTCGACCGCGGCTTCAAAGCCGTCGCCGCCCTCGATTGATCGTCTCTCGGGGTTGCGCCGCACATCGTCTCGGGACGCTCTCGAAACAATGTGCACCCACGAGAAACAGCCAAACAGACATTCGCTACATTTATCTTGACGGAAGCGGGGCAACCCGCTATACCGAATATCATACTAAAAAACTAGGAATTAGGAGAACACCTTATGACTGTCTATATTTCCGTTGATCAACTGATCGGCCATACCCCGCTGCTCGAGCTCAAAGGAGTGGAAAAGGACCAGGGTCTCAAGGCAAAGATCGTCGCCAAGCTGGAGTACTTCAATCCTGCCGGCAGCGCCAAGGACCGCATTGCCAAGTCCATGCTCGATGATGCCGAGGCGTCTGGCAAGCTGAAACCCGGTGCCACCATCATCGAGCCCACGTCTGGTAACACGGGCATCGCGTTGGCCTCAGTCGGTACGGCGCGCGGCTACAAGGTCATCCTGGTTATGCCCGAGACCATGTCGATCGAGCGCCGCAAGCTCATCCGCGCCTACGGCGGCGAGATCGTGCTGACCGAAGGCGCCAAAGGCATGAAGGGGGCCATTGCCAAGGCCGACGAACTGCATGCGCAGACTCCGGGAAGCTTCATTCCGGGCCAGTTCGTCAATCCTGCGAATCCGGCCATCCATAAGGCCACGACCGGTCCCGAGGTCTGGCAGGACACCGACGGCAAGGTAGACATCTTCGTTGCCGGCGTCGGCACTGGTGGCACGCTTACCGGTGTGGGCCAGTACCTGAAGGAACAGAACCCGAACGTGAAGGTGGTGGCTGTCGAACCGGAGACCTCGCCGGTGCTGTCGCAGGGCAAGAGCGGCTCTCATAAGATCCAGGGCATCGGTGCGGGATTCGTGCCGGAAACACTCGATACGAGCATCTACGATCAGATTATCCCGGTGCCGAACGATGCGGCGTTTGAGATCGGCCGCCTCATCGGGCACAAGGATGGTGTGCTGGTGGGCATTTCCTCCGGCGCGGCGGTGTGGGCGGCCATCCAGCTGGCGAAGGATCCGGCAAACGAGGGAAAGACCATCGTGGCCCTGCTTCCCGACACCGGCGAGCGCTACCTGTCCACGGCGCTCTTCTCTGAGGAATAGCGCACACGTCGTTGCCCGGCCCCTTCGTCGGCTATCTCGGAAGAGGCGTGTTGCGGCGTAACAATCGACGATGTACGAGCGGCTTTCCCCTTTGGGAGGGCCGCTTCTTCTTGCCATTGGCGGGATGCAATGCGCAGCGAGGGGCAAGGAAGGGGCCTCACCAGGTCTTCGCTGCTATAAAGAGCACCAGGAGCACAGTGCATGCGGGACCGCCTTTCCGTTATCGGTAAGCGTTCGCCGATGTTTCGGATGCGTTTCGACCCCGTTAATACTTCGGCTTTCTCCTTACCGTCCTGTTTCGTCAGGGTAATATGTAACCCATCGAAAGGACGGAGCCTCGATGACGGGCCCGGCGCCGGGCACCGGATCGGGATACCCCGTATATGCGGAGCAATAGGATGTGCCGTTATGCCGGCATCACGATTGCGAAGGAGAGTAGCATGGCTAGAATCACGGACATCTATGGTTCGATGGTGTTCAACGACCATACGATGCAGGAGCGTCTTCCGTCCGATGTGTACAAGACGCTTTCGAAGACGATCAAAGAGGGCAAGCCCATCGACATCGACATTGCAAACGTCGTGGCGCATGCCATGAAGGAATGGGCGATCGAAAAGGGCGCCACCCACTTCACCCATTGGTTCCAGCCCCTGAGCGGCATCACCTCCGAGAAGCACGATAGCTTCCTGTCACCCAAGTCGGACGGTACCGCCATCACCAAATTCTCCGGCAAGGAGCTCATCCAGGGCGAGCCTGACGCCTCGAGCTTCCCCAACGGCGGCCTGCGTGCCACCTTCGAAGCGCGCGGCTACACCGCGTGGGACCCGACGAGCTATGCGTTCATCAAGGACGAGGTCCTGTGCATTCCCACGGCGTTCTGCAGCTATACGGGCGAGGCGCTGGACAAGAAGACCCCGCTGCTGCGATCCATGGCGGCCTTGGAAATCCAGGCGAAACGTGTGCTGGCGCTGTTCGGCGACCATCCGTCCCGCATCATCACAACAGTCGGTGCAGAGCAGGAGTACTTCTTGATCTCCGAGAAGGATTACGAGGCGCGCCAAGACCTGGTGCTCACCGGCCGCACGCTGTTCGGCCATCGTCCGGTGAAGGGCCAGGAGCTTGAGGAGCATTACTTCGGCGCAATCCGCCCCACGGTCAACGAGTTCATGAAGGAGCTTGACGACGAGCTGTGGAAGCTGGGCATCTCGGCGCATACCAAGCACAACGAGGTGGCTCCCGCCCAGCACGAGCTGGCGCCGATCTTCGCCACGACGAACCGTGCCGTCGACGAGAACCTGCTGACCATGGAGAAGATGAAGCTGCTGGCCTCGCATTACGGGCTGGTCTGCCTGCAGCATGAGAAGCCGTTCGAAGGCGTTAACGGCTCCGGCAAGCACAACAACTGGTCCATCTCCGCCGATAACAAGAACCTGCTCGACCCGGGCGATTCCCCGATGGACAACCTCCGTTTCCTGGTGTTCCTGACGGGCGTCATCCAGGCCGTCGACGATTACCAGGAGCTGCTGCGCATGAGCGTGGCCAGCGCGGGCAACGACCATCGTCTGGGCGCGAACGAGGCGCCGCCGGCCATCGTATCCATCTTCCTGGGCGACGAGCTTGGCCGCGTCATGGACGCCCTGATCAACGGCGAAGAGGATACCTACACCTCGGCCCACAAGGTTGCCATGGACTTGGGCGTCGCCGTCCTGCCGAATTTCCTGAAGGACAATACGGACCGCAACCGCACCAGCCCGTTCGCCTTCACCGGCAACAAGTTCGAGTTCCGCATGCCGGGTTCGCAGGTGAACCTGTCCGACTGCAATATGATCATGAACACCGCTATGGCCAAGAGCCTGAAGGAATTCGCCGATGCCATGGACGGTAAGACCGGCGAGGAGTTCGAGGCAGCGGCACTGTCCTACATCCGCAAGACCCTGACCGCACATCAGCGAATCGTCTTCAACGGAGACGGCTATGGCGAGGAATGGGAAGCCGAGGCAGCGCGCCGCGGTCTGGCCAACCACCGCAATACCCCCGAGGCGCTGCCGTGTCTGCTGGATAAGAAGTCCATCGACCTGTTCGGGGAGTTCAACGTCCTGACCGAGGCGGAGGTCCGCAGCCGCTACGAAGTGAAACTGGACAAGTACAACAAGCTGCTGAATATCGAGGCGAATACGATGATCCGCCAGTCGCGCCGCATGTACATGCCCGATGTGAACAACTACGCCGGCGAGTTGGCGACTGAGATCCAGGGCATCGTCGCGGTTGCGGGCGAGGAAGCCGCCGCCAACCAGAAGAAGCTCTTCAAGCAGTTGACGGACGGTTTGGCCGAAGCCTACGCTGCCACCGATGCGCTTGAGGAAGTCCACGAGAAGGCGAAGGTCATTGAGGACAGCCAGGAGATGGCGAACTGCTACGCCGACGAGGTTATCCCGGCGATGGACCGCCTTCGTGCCGCCATCGACTCGCTGGAGTGCATCACCGGCCATGATTACTGGCCGGTACCGACCTATAACGACATCCTGTTCTACGTGTAAGCGCGCAGGATACCGGCGAAGGCTCTTCAAACGGCCGCCTGCAGGTTTCGCAGGCGGCCGTTTTCGCTGCGGCGGTTCGCCCGATTGCGGCGGGAAGGGCCGCTACCACACCGACGAGCTTGAAGAGGAAGAGCCGCTGAGCATCGACATGGTGCTTGTGTCTATGCCAAGCATCGATATGGCGATCGTGCCGAGCACCAGCTCGATGATGACGCCCAGGCAGCTGTAGGTAATAGCGCGGTTGCGCGTGGCGCGGTCGCGCCGCCATACCAGCAGCATCGTGATAAGCAGGCCGATAAGGCCGAAGAAGAATCCCAGGCAGAACCAGCCGACCATTGCCGCCGGTGATGAGAAGGAGGGGCCGTTGCCGGGATCGCCGGACCCTTGCGGACCGCTGTCGCCCGCGGGAAGCTCGCCTTGGCCTCCATTGGATGCATTGTGGCCGGTAGACGCCAAATCGGTGCCGTGTTCCGAGCCTTCGGGATTCTCGGGTGCCTGTGGGGACGGAGAGCTGCCCTCTGGGGGTTGGGGCGCGCCATCTTCGTTATGCTGCGTTTCGTCTGCCATGTGGCTCCTTCCCGCGCATCGGTTGTTTGCCATATCCTCTTGCTTGGCTTCATTGTACGGGAACGGGATGGCCATGCCGCCAATCCCACGAGGTTACCATCTGCGATGGATATAATGGCGCCACATGCGATGAAAGGGAACGAACGCTATGGCATTCATGATGGGCTGCGAGAAGATCGGGCTTGAGTTCGCGACGAAGAAGGTCTTTGAGGCGCTGACGGTGGGCGTCAACGATGGTGACCGCATCGGCATCGTCGGGCGCAACGGCGACGGGAAATCCACTTTGCTGAATCTGCTTGCCGGCCGGCTGGAGCCCGATACCGGCCGCGTCACCTCGCGCAACAACCTGCGTATCGGCATGTTGGGCCAAAACGATGCGCTCGACCCCGAAGCGACGGTCGAGCAGGCGGTTGTCGGGGATGTACCCGAATACGTGTGGGCTTCCGACGTGCGCACGCGGAGCATCATCGCCGGTCTTATCTCCGATGTCGACTGGCAGGCAAAGGTCGGCCAGCTTTCCGGCGGCCAGCGGCGCCGCGTCGACCTTGCCCACCTGCTTATCGGGGATTGGGATGCGCTGCTGCTCGATGAGCCGACGAACCATCTGGATGTGCGCGCGATCACCTGGCTTGCCGGCCATCTCAAGACCCGCTGGCGCCATGGCGAGGGCGCCTTGCTGGTAGTCACGCACGACCGCTGGTTCCTCGACGAAGTCTGCCTGAATATGTGGGAGGTCCACGACGCAGCCGTCACCCCGTTCGAAGGGGGTTTCTCGGCCTATATCCAGCAGCGCGTCGAACGCCAGCGCATCGCCGAGGTTACCGAGCAGCGTCGCCAAAATGAGATCCGCAAGGAGCTCGCATGGCTGTCCCGCGGGGCCCGAGCGCGTGCGACCAAGCCGAAGTTCCATGTCGCGGCTGCTCAGGCGCTCATTGCCGATGACCCTCCCATCCGCAACACACTCGAGCTGAAGCGCTTGTCCATGCAACGATTGGGAAAGCAGGTAGTGGACCTGACCAATGTCACGGTGCGTTTCGGCGACCGTACGGTTATCGACCAGGTGGACTGGACCATCGGACCTGGAGACCGTTTCGGCCTGTTGGGCGAAAACGGGGCGGGGAAAACGACGATGCTCAACCTGATTACCGGTCAGCTGCAACCCACCAGCGGGTTCGTGAAAATCGGAAAGACGGTGAAGTGCGCGATTCTCTCCCAGCGGTTGCATGAATTGGAGCCGGTAGCGGACGATTTCGTACGCGTCGTGCTGAAGCGCTGCCGTACCACCTATATGGTCGATGGCAAGGAGATGAGCCCCGGCGAGCTGCTGGAGCACATGGGCTTCGAACGCGCGCAGCTGAACAGCCGCGTGAAGGATCTCTCCGGCGGTCAGAAACGCCGCCTGCAGCTGTTGCTGGTGCTTCTCCAAGAGCCGAATATGCTCGTATTGGACGAGCCGGGCAACGACATGGACACCGATATGCTGGCGGTGATGGAGGATCTGTTGGACGAATGGCCCGGTACGCTGGTGGTCGTCTCGCACGACCGCTATTTCATGGAGCGGGTGACGGATGACCAGTATGCGCTGATCGACGGGCATATCCGGCATGTGCCGGGAGGTGTGGAGCAGTACCTGCAGATTATGGACGAGCGGGCGGGGCGCCAAGCGGCCGACCCCCATGCGAAGAACCTTCCTGCGCAGGCAGAAGCCAAGCAGGCAAAGTCCGCTGCCCGCACCGACGGCATGACGAACGCCGAGCGGTACAAGGCACGCAAGGAGTTGGCTTCGCTTGAGCGTCGAATATCGACGCAAGAGAGGAAACTGGCTCAGGCGGAGCAGACCATGCGGGAGGTTGATCCTACCGATTATCAAGCGTTGGAAGCACAGCAGCAGGCCATTGCCGATATCAAGGACGAGAAGGATGCGTTGGAGCTCGATTGGCTGGAACTGTCTGAGAAACTTGGCGAATAGCGCCTCAATCGGGGTTGCGGATCTGTGCGGCGGGGCACAGCCTCTGCAGCTCAGGGAGAAGGGCCTCTAATTCTTCTGGCGGCCAGGCATGGAAGATTCCCGAACCGGCAATGACCCCTTCGCTATCACGGTATTGCTGCAGGTACCAGGCGGGGACGCTGTGCAGATGCCTGGCGATGGTGCGCAGGTCGTCTTTCGTATGCAGCTCGCGGGTCACGGTGGTGCGGCATTCGTAGGGCACCCCGCTGTTTGCGATTACGATAAGCGATGCCCCGATTCCTTCCGTGGAAATCGCATCCATACCGCTGGTTTCGGCATAGCGGGCCGGGGCGTTCTTGATGTCCAGCGCCACGTAATCCACATAGCCTGTTGCGAGAAGGCGTTCCAACCGACCGGGCAGGGTGCCGTTCGTGTCGAGCTTCACCAGGAATCCGCGCGCATGGATGTCCCGGCAGAATTCGGTCAGGTCGGGCTGAAGCAGGGGCTCCCCGCCTGTGATGCAGACGCCGTCAAGCAGTCCCGCCCGTTTGTCCAGCAGCGCGAACAGCTCCTCTTCGGGCACGAGTGGGAAGTATCGCGTGCCATCCTCGGCTTTTCGGCCGAGGACCAGGTCATGGTTCTGGCAGAACGGGCAGCGCAGGTTGCAACCCGGGGTGAACACGGTTGCCGCCGTCTTTCCCGGGTAGTCGAGCAGGGTGAGCTTCTGTATTCCCGAAATGCGCATAACAGCATTCTAGTGCTCTGGCTGCAGGGGTGTCGTGGATAATTCGGGGAGCATGCTCCAAACCTCTGGAAGCGTGTCTGATTTCCCGGCACACGGTAACCCGAGGGCAAGCGGGACCCTCATACTGTTTCGGATCGGCTTTGCGCATGGAGCCGTTCGCCGGATTCCATCCGAAATCGTTCCCGGGCGCCATCTTGCGATGTGGATTGGCGGTGGCAAACTACGGCGATGGTGGATTCCGGTTCGGTGCGATGGTGGATTCCGAGGTGCATGATTTTTGCCTGAACGGCGCTTCGACCGCTTCTGAGTTTTCAACCTCTTGGGAAAAATGCGGTGGAAAACCAACATTCCCACCCTCATTTCCTGTCTCCTGTGGAATACCAGGAAAACACCACATGTAGTGTGTAAAATGTTGGCATGCAACAATATATAAGGTATTTCACATTGACCGCGGTCCGAATGCTTGGTAAAGTGCGAAACGATGTGAGCAAAGGGAAACCAACGACGGAGAAGGACATTCCGCGTCGGGCCGAATATCCGTTTCGGCCTGGCTTGCGGCAGAAAAGGAGCAAAAATGTACCAAGTGCAGAAGCGTGACGGCAAGGTCGTCGAGTTCGATGTCAACAAGATCTCGGCTGCCATCACGAAGGCCTTCGATGCGCTGGGCAAGCAGTACCATCCCACTACGATCGACATGCTTGCGCTGCAGACTACGGCGAATTTCGAACCGAAGATCACCCATGACATCATCTCGGTGGAGGATATACAGGACAGCGTCGAGGAGATCCTGTCAACGGCGGGCTATCCCGATGTCGCCAAAGCCTACATCCTCTACCGTCGCCAGCGCGAGAAGGTGCGCAATGCCAAGGCGTCGCTGCTCGATTACAAGGCGATCGTCGATTCGTACTTGAAGGTGGAGGATTGGCGTGTGAAGGAGAACTCCACCGTTACCTATTCGGTCGGGGGCCTGATCCTCTCGAATTCGGGGGCCATCACCGCCAATTACTGGCTTTCCGAGATTTACGATGATGAAGTGGCGCAGGCCCATCGCAATGCCGATATCCACCTGCATGACCTGTCCATGCTCACCGGCTACTGTGCCGGTTGGTCGTTGAAGCAGCTGATCCAGGAAGGACTCGGCGGCGTGCCGGGCAAGATTTCCAGCAAGCCCGCTAAGCATCTGGCAAGCCTGTGCAACCAGATGGTGAACTTCCTTGGCATCATGCAGAACGAATGGGCCGGTGCCCAGGCATTCTCCAGCTTCGATACATATCTTGCCCCGTTCGTGAAGGCCGATAACCTGTCCTACGAAGACACGAAGCGCGCCATCGAGTCATTCATCTACGGCGTGAATACCCCCAGCCGTTGGGGTTCGCAATCGCCGTTCTCCAATATCACGCTCGATTGGGTCTGCCCGCCCGACTTGGCCAAGCTGCCGGCTATCGTCGGGGGAACGGAGATGGACTTCACCTATGGGGACTGCCAGCACGAGATGGACATGGTCAACAAGGCATTCATCGAGACCATGATCGACGGCGATGCATGCGGACGCGGTTTCCAGTATCCGATTCCCACCTATTCGATCACCAAGGATTTCGATTGGTCCGATACCGAGAACAACCGCCTGCTTTTCGAGATGACGGCAAAGTACGGCACGCCCTACTTCAGCAATTACATTAATTCCGACATGGAGCCCTCTGACGTGCGCTCGATGTGCTGCCGTCTGCGCCTTGACTTGCGCGAGCTGCGCAAGAAATCCGGCGGCTACTTCGGCAGCGGGGAGAGCACCGGCAGCATCGGTGTAGTCACCATCAACATGCCGCGCCTGGCATATAAGAGCGCCAACGAGACCGAGTTCTTCACGCAGCTCGACCACCTGATGGATATCTCCGCCCGTTCGCTCCATACGAAGCGACGGGTTATCACGAAGCTGCTCGATGCCGGCCTGTATCCGTACACCAAGCACTATCTTGGCACCTTCGAGAACCACTTCAGCACCATCGGCCTGGTGGGCATGAACGAGGCTTGCCTGAATGCTTCCTGGTTGCGGTGCGACCTGACCAACCCGGCAGGGCAGGATTTCACCAAGCGCGTTCTGACGCATATGCGCACGCGCCTGTCCGACTACCAGGAGCTCTACGGGGACCTGTACAATCTGGAGGCAACGCCGGCGGAGTCCACCACCTACCGATTCGCCAAGCACGATGTAGAGCAGTTCCCGGACATTATCACGGCCAACATGAACGGTACGCCGTACTACACGAACAGCTCGCATCTGCCCGTTGGCTATACCGAGGATATCTTCAGCGCCCTGGATATCCAGGACGATCTGCAGACGCTGTACACCTCCGGTACCGTGTTCCATGCGTTCTTGGGCGAGAAGCTTCCTAGCTGGCAGGCGACTGCTCAGCTGGTGCGCAAGATCGCCCAGAACTATCGACTGCCGTATTACACCATGTCGCCGACCTATTCCATGTGCCCCAACCACGGGTACCTGGCCGGCGAGGTCTGGAAATGCCCCGAATGCGGCACCGAGACCGAGGTATACAGCCGCATCACCGGCTACTACCGTCCGGTCAAGCACTGGAACGATGGCAAGGTACAAGAGTACCGCGACCGTCGCGAGTACCGCCTGGATGCCTCGCCTTTTGCCGAAGCGGAGAAGCACGGGCGTGAGCTTGATGCCGATCCGCAGGTCGATGGCGTTCCGGTGAGCGCCGTGGCCGGGGCAGGATTCGAGCCGGAATCGGCTCGTGCTGTAGCCGTCACCCAGCCGCGAGTCAGCCAGCAGGCACGCGGGCGCGAACTGCCGATCGACCATACCCCGGAGGTTTCCGAGGTATTGCGGCAGGCTGAGGCGGTTACGTCCGAGGCAGCGGCTTCTGCCCAGAAGGAGCCGGAGACTGTGGCGGGTACGACCTTGCTCCCGCAAGGCCGCTACCTGCTGGCTACCCGCACCTGCCCGAATTGCAAGCGTGCGGCAGAGATGATGGACGAGGCGGGCATCGCCTATGAAGAGGTGTTCGCCGAGGAGTACCCGGAGCTTGTCAGCGCACTGGACGTTATGCAGGCTCCGGCATTGGTCACCGTCACCGGCGATGGCAGCATGGGCGTGGAAGCGGCGGGCGCGCCGGCCGTGTTCAAGCGCCTCCAGGATATCAAGGCGCAGCGATAGCGCCCGGTCGCCGGCGAGCGAACATGCGAGCGGCTTGCAGGCATCTGATGCCGGCAAGCCGCTCGCTTTGCCCTGATAGCCGTTCTGCGCAACCGAACGGCTGCCGGCATCGCCAGCTGATTGCACACGGCACCGTCCACATCGGTATCCCACCGTCAGACGATGGACGTTTTCTCAAGATGCGTATGGCGGACGGCAAGATGGTATACTTTCACCGCTTTAGCGCGCTGTAACACTAGTGCGCCGAATCGATTGCACTATTGCAGGGAAACGGGCAGGAAGTGCGATGCCCGGAGGAGGGGATCTCGATGAAGAGGAAATATGCGCTTATCATGGCCTGCGCTGCGGCTCTATGCCTCTCGCTTGCCGTTCTGGCTGGTTGCTCGGGCGGAAGCAGCAGCTCTGAGAGCACGGAATCGTCGGGCGATGTAGCGCCCGAGAACAACACGTTCATCGTCGGATTCGACCAGAGCTATCCGCCGTATGGCTACAAGGATACTAAGACCGGTGAATTCACCGGCGTCGATCTCGACCTCGCCAAGGAGGTTTGCGAGCGTAACGGCTGGGAGTTCAAGGCCGAGCCCATCGATTGGGATTCCAAGGATGCCCTGATCCAGCAGGGCGATATCACCTGCATTTGGAACGGATTCACCTATGAGGGCCGCGAGAACGATTACGCCTTCTCCGGCCGGTACATGATCAACGGCCAGGTGGTTGTCGTGAAGAAGGGAAGCGGCATCGATAAGCTCTCGGATCTCAAGGACAAGACGGTCATCACCCAAGTCGACTCGGCGGCACTCGATGTGCTCGACGGCGACCAGAAGGACCTGCAGGATACCTTCAAGGGCGGCAAGGTCGAGACTATCAGCGATTACAACAACGCCTTCATGCAGCTGGAGTCCGGCACCGTCGATGCGGTTGCCTGCGACCTGTCCATTGCGGCGTATCAGATGGCGGCCAAGCCCGATGCCTACAAGCAGCTGGATGAGCAGCTGTCCTCCGAGCATTATGCGGTCGGCTTCCGCAAGGACGATCAGGGCCAGGCGCTTGCCGACAAGGTCACCGAGACCCTGAAGGAAATGGATGAGGACGGTACCGTGAAGAAGATCCTGAACAAGTACAAGGATCAGGGTATCAGCTATAAGAACTGGTGCCTGGAATAGCAAGAACCTCCGTGCACAGCGCGCGGCGGTAACGGAGCAGGGGGCCATCCGCCCCCTGCTCCCGTGTTTGTTCGGAAAGGGCAGGTTTTGGATTTCACGACATTGATGACATTGGTGCTTCCCGATCTTGCATCGGGATTCGTGTTGTCGTTGGAGGTGTTCGCGGTCACGCTGGTCGGTGCGCTGCCGCTGGGCGTGCTTATTGCGCTTGCGCGCATGAGCAAAGTGAAGGTGGTTTCGGCCATCGCCCGCATCTACATCTCCTTCATGCGCGGTACCCCGTTGATGCTGCAGCTGATGGCGCTCATGTTCGGGCCGTACTACCTGTTCGGCATCTCCATGGGCAGCGGCTGGAAATTCGGAGCTTGCGCTATCGGCTTCATCCTGAACTATGCGGCCTACTTTGCCGAGATCTATCGCAGCGGCATCCAGTCTATCCCGCGTGGGCAGTATGAGGCAGCCGAGGTGTTGGGCTATACCAAGGGTCAGACGTTCATGAAAATCGTCCTACCCCAGGTGATCAAACGCATCCTGCCAGCTATGGGCAACGAGATCATCACCTTGGTCAAGGATACCTCGCTGGCATTCGTGCTGGGCATCGCAGAGATGTTCACCGAGGCCAAGGCACTGGCCGCTTCGTTCGTCAACATGATGCCGTATGTCATCGCCGCGTTGATGTACTGGGTCTTCACCCTGGTGGTCGAGTTCCTGCTGAACCGTGCCGAGAAGAAGCTGAGCTACTATCATGACTAGGGATGAGACCATGAACCAGACAACGGATAATCGTGCCGTCATCGCCGAGCTGAGCCATGTGGAGAAGCGCTTCGGCGAGAACGTGGTTCTCAAGGACATCAGCCTAACGGTACACGAGGGCGAAGTGGTGGCGATCATCGGGTCGTCCGGCGGCGGCAAGTCAACCCTCCTGCGTTGTGCCACGTTGTTGGAGACCTTCGAGCGTGGCTCGTTGGCCTACGGCGACATTGTGGTTGCGAAGAACAACGATGCGGGGTCGGCCGTTTACGCCGACAAGGCAACGCTTGCGAAAGCACGCCAGCGTTTCGGGCTCGTGTTCCAGAACTTCAACCTGTTTCCGCATCGTACGGCGCTGCAGAACGTTATGGATGCGCCCATATTGGTGCAGAAGCGCAATGCGCCCGAGGTGGAGAAGGAAGCCCGCCGCTTGCTGGCGCGTTTCGGCCTCGAAGGCAAGGAGGATTTCGTCCCCTGCAACCTTTCCGGTGGTCAGCAGCAGCGTGTGGCCATTGCGCGCGCCCTGTGCATGAACCCGCAGATCTTGTATTTCGACGAGCCCACCAGCGCACTTGACCCCGAGCTGACCCAAGAGGTCCTGCAGGTTATCCGCGGCCTGGCGGAAGACCATATGACCATGGTCATCGTCACACACGAGATGGCATTTGCCCGCGACGTCGCCGACACGGTCATCTTCATGGACAAGGGCCTGATCGTCGAGCAGGGCCCTGCCGAGCAGGTGATCGAGCATCCGCAGCACGAACGCACGAAAGCCTTCCTCTCGAAGGGGCAAGACTAGCGTTTGTTTCAGTTGCAGGCATTTCCGGTACCCTCTGAACACTTTGCCCTGGTTTGTAAAACCAGGGCTTTTTCTTTCAGAACAGATTCTCAACGGATAAAAAGAATTACCCCTCAAGCGCCCACATAGGATGATTCTGCGGTACCATGCATGATGATGCATGGAAAATACCAATATATTCTTCATGAATATATAGACAGGAGGGCATACATGTTCGCTTCGAAGATCATGAACGGATTCGGCCCACTTGCTGGCGTGAAAATCATCGAACTTGCCGACTGGGTGGCGGCGCCGGCTGCCGTACGCGAATTGGGCGAGATGGGTGCCGAAGTCATCAAGGTGGAGAATCCTCACGGCGATCCCCAGCGCACTCAGTGCTGGGGCTTCGGTGGCGCAAACACCGAACGCGATGACCCGACCTATGAGAACGTGAATGCGAACAAGGATTGGATCAGCCTGAATCTGAAAACCGAAGAGGGCATGGCCATCATGATGGACCTTCTTTCCGAGGCAGATGTCTTCGTGAACGGCCTGCGCAACAAGGCGCTGAAGAAGCTCGGGCTGGATTGGGACACGCTGCATGCCAAGTTCCCGCGTCTTATCTGGGCCCAAATGCGCGGCTATGGAGAATTCGGTGCCATGAAGGATGCGCCCGGCTATGACGCGGTATGCTGGGGTGCTCGCGGCGGTGTGAATGCTGTCTTCCGTCAGGCGGGCGAATCGCCGGCCACCGCCCCGCAGGGTTTCGGCGACTTCAACGCGGCAGCCATCTTCGCCGGCGGCGTGTGCGCCGCCCTGTACGAGCGCGAGAAGACGGGCAAGGGCGACAAGGTCGTTATCAACCTGTATCACGTGGCAATCTGGGGCCATGCCCATGGACTGCAGGCAGCTCAATTCGGAGCGCAGTACCCCAATAAACGCACGCAGGTCAACAATCCCTTCAACAACACGTACCAGACCAGCGATGGCGTGTGGTTCCTGATATGCCTGCCCGACTACAACCGTTATTTCGATTCGATGATGGACATGCTCGGCTATCCGGAGCTGAAGGGCCGCGAGGACATCTGCACGCTGACCGCCATCCGCGAGAACAGCATGCAGGCGTTCGTCATCGACAAGATCAGCAGGGGATATGCCACCAAGACCTACGAAGAGTGGGACCGCATCATGATCGAGCGCGAGGTCCCGCATCAGAAGCTCTTCGATTACACCGACATCCTGAATGATGAGGAATGCTACGACAACGATTTGCTGCGCCGGTACGATAGCCTCGACTTCGGGCCGCGCGCGCTGGGCACTACACCGCTGCGCTTCGGCAACTTCGGCGATCCGCCGCTGATCCTGGGCAAACCGTTGGGCTATCACACATCCCGCTTCCTGAAAGCCAGGGGTTATTCCGACGAGCAGATCAAGGAGCTCGAAGACAAGGGCGCAATCGTCTGCTATCACGGCGAGAACCTGGATGAGGACGTTGTCCCAGTGCTGAAGAGCAAGCGCCAGGTGAACGGCGAAGAACCCTGCTGGTGGGAAGAGCACTAGGGCTTTCGCTCATCATAGATCTTATTAATAGGCAAGCGACCGTTTCCCAACAATGGGGACGGCCGCTTGCTTTGTATCCGCATCGCACCTATAACTAAATCAGAGATGCAAATAAGGCGACTTCAGAAATGAGGGATTGCAGATGAAACCGCTAGAGGGAATCAAGGTTGTCGATCTTACCACCTTCCTGGCAACGCCGACGACGGGTCGTGTGCTGGGCGAATGGGGTGCTGATGTCATCAAGGTCGAAGCGGCCAAGGGCGACCCGGGGCGTGTGAACCAGGCAGCTGTCTTCGGCATGCCGGCCAGCGATGACGAGAATCTCGGCTTCGATATGGCAAACATGCATAAGCGTTTCATCAGCCTGAATCTGAAGACGCCAACCGGCGCCGAGATTATGGACAAGCTGCTCGACCAGGCGGATATCTTCATCACCAACACGCGCACGAAGTCGTTGGCGAAGATGGGATTCGACTGGGAGAGCGTCCACAAGAAGCACCCGCACATCATCATGGGCCATGGCCTGGGCTATGGTAAGAAAGGGCCCGAGAAAGATGCCGCCGGCTTCGACGTCACGTGCTATATGGGCCGCGGCGGCGTGTTCGGCACGACGGTGAACAAGGGCGATGCCCCGATGATCCCGACCAACGGCTATGGCGATTTCCAGTGCTCCATGTTCCTGGCTGCCGGCATCCTGGCGGCGCTGCGCGGGCGCGAGAAGACCGGTCAGGGCGATTACGTTACCTGCGCGTTGGAGCATGCTGGCATCTATGCGCTGTCTACCGGCATGGTATCGGCACAGTACGGCAATCCATATCCGAAGAGCCGCTTGGAGGTCAACAATCCGCTGAATAACGTATTCCGCTCGAAGGACGAGAAATGGGTTGTTCTGTGCCTGCCCGAATACGACCGCGATTGGCCGCGTGTCCTGAAGCTGATCGGTCGCGAAGACCTGATCGGCAACAAGGACATGGCAAGCATCGAGTCGGTCAACGCCAAGGGCTTGTCGCCTCAGGTCACGAAGGTTCTTGATGACGGATTCGCACAGTTCACCCGCGACGAGCTGCTGAAGATGTTCAAGGACAACGACATGCCCTGCGAGCCGGCGCAGACTCCGACCGATGTGTACGAGGATGAAAACGCCCTTGTGAATGGCTATATCAAGCAGGTTCCCTACCCTCAGGGAGGCCGTTGGTGCCCCACGGTGCCGGTGCAGTTCGAACTGGAGGAGACCGCAGAGCTGACCCCGACGGGCAAGCTCGGCTCATCGACTGAGGACGTCATGCGCGAGCTGGGATATTCCGACGATCAGATCAAGGCGGCGCTTGCCGATGGCTCGGTGGCTGGACCTACCGACTTGGAGGTGCTGCAAGGCAAAGCGTAGGGATTCCTATGGCTGTGGATGATCCGTTCTGACAGTTCTTCTGCGAAACGACGGCGCAATGCCGCTTCGTTTCCCACCGAAGTGCCCCGCGCATCCCCCGCGCAGGGCACTTTTCTCATTGTTTATCAACAGCGGAGGGACGGGAGAGCCGCGCCGGTTCGGAAAATCATAGGAACGGTAAAGAACCTCCCTTCCCACTCAGCTGAAAAGGGAAACAGGTACAATGAGCGTATAAGGCTGTGCCGGTCGGGTGCAGCCGGTAAGCATTCGAGAGATGAAGGAGGGTGGGTGCTTTGACGACGGTGGTGACATGCGAGAAATGCGGCAATCGCTCTTTCGACTTGACTCGATACCGGTCGCTTATGCTGGTTAGCTATGACAAGGCACTGTTCACCCTTACCTGCCCGCAGTGCGGTTCGACGGTGTCTGCCATGTGCACGATCCCCGATTCGCTGCGCGGTAAGATCATCGAAGGGGCGCACCAAGTCGACGCCGGCATGGGCAGGGACCTGTAGGGCCGCATGCTGAACGACCTCTATCAGAGTCTGGATCCAGTTGCATTTTCCATCGGCCCGCTGACGGTGCGTTGGTACGCTTTGGCCTATATCGCAGGATTCGCTTGCGCCCTGTTTGTGATGTGGCGGGTGTCGAAACGCTGGAAGGTCCGAATCGATTCCGATGCGCTGCTTACTATCCTGCTCTGTGTCATGGTGGGGGTTATCCTGGGCGCCCGCCTGGGATACGTGCTTTTTTACGGTGCCGGGTATTACTTGGTGCATCCCGAAGAGATCCTTGCCTTCAACAAGGGCGGCATGAGTTTCCATGGCGGTCTGGTCGGAGCGCTCCTAGCCGGAATCGTGGCTGCCAAGCTTACGCATATTCCCTACCTGACGCTTGCCGACCTTGCAGTCATCGGTGCCCCGATCGGGTTGTTCTTCGGGCGGTGCGCGAACTTCGTGAACGGAGAGCTTTGGGGTGCGGTTACCGACGTGCCCTGGGGCGTCGTGTTCGGTGGAGCGGCGGGCACGTTGCCGCGCCATCCTTCACAGCTCTATGAGGCTCTGCTCGAAGGGGTGATGCTCTTCATCATCCTCTATGCGCTCTCGCGCAAACGGCCGCCGCGTCCTCGAGGAACGTTCCTGGGTATTTTCCTCATTATTTATGGCATTTGCCGTTTTCTCATTGAATTTGTTCGCCAACCCGACGTGCAATTGGGATACTTATGGGGAGGATGGCTGACGATGGGTCAGGTGCTGTCAGTGCCGTTGATCATCGCCGGCATCTGCATCCTCATATTTGCGGTTCGCAAGAAGCTGCCGCAACAGGGACTCGATGGACTATCCGGGAGTCAGGAATCCCCGGAGGGATAAAGGAGGCAGAAGATGGCATTGAAATTCTATCGCTGCAAGAACATGGGCAACATCAGCGTCAAGCCGTACGTCAAGCAGGAGCCGGAGCATTCCGAACCGCTGGTCCCGAATACCACGGATGCTGCGCAGGAAAAGCACGTTCCGGTGGTTACCGTGAACGGTAATGCCGTGCACGTACAGGTAGGCTCCGTGCTGCATCCGATGACCCCGGAGCACTACATCACATTCATCGCCCTGGAGACGAAGAAGGGCTATCAGATCGTCGAACTGACGCCGGATGACCAACCGGTGGCGGACTTCGCGGTAGCCGAGGGCGACCAGCCGGTGGCCGCCTACGAATATTGCAATCTGCACGGCCTGTGGAAGGCCGACATCTAAGTCGCTGCATGAAGTACGCGTCCGACCCGGCCGGGAGTCCTCCTGCGCCGGGTCGTTCTTTTTGTGGCTCCGGTCTTTCTGGAATCGGAAGGGGAGGGCGTGCGCTATCATGCCCCCATGGAATCCATTGCAATCATAGGTGCCGGTGCGGGGGGCTTGGCTGCGGCAATCGCTGCCGGTCGTGGAGGCGCGCAGGTTGACGTATACGAGCAGAGGGATGCAATCGGCAAGTCCATCCTGGTTAGCGGCAACGGTCGCTGCAACCTGTCGAACCTGCATATCCGCTCGGAAAGCTACCGCAACCAAGCGTTCGTTTCGCAAACTTTCGCGGCACTGCCCCCGTCAGGTGTGCATGCCTTCTTCGAACGGCTCGGGCTGATCATGGTCGATGGCGGGGAAGGGCGCCTCTATCCGGCAACAAACAAGGCGGAAACCGTTTTGCGCGTGCTGGAGCTGGGAATGTCCGAACTTTCCGTGAGCATCACCTGCCGACGCATGGTGAAGAGGGTTGTCGTGTCCCCGGATGGACCTGCTGGCCCGGCATTCGCCTTGGCTTTCATGGACGGGACGGCGTCGTCCTACGATTCCGTTATCTTGGCTGCGGGCGGCCTTGCACCTGCGCAGTTGCTGCCGACCGGTTTTTCCTACACGCGTCCGGCGGGACGCCTCTGTGCCCTGAAGACGGACCTGGATGCGGTGGCGGGTCTGGATAAAGTGCGGGCCCGATGCGCATTGAGCCTGTATGCGGGAGATTCCGACCGCCTTGTGGCCATCGAGCGCGGCGAGGCGCAGTTCCGCTCCTTCGGTGTATCGGGTATCGCGGCTTTCAACCTGTCACGCTTTGCGCGTCCAGGCGATGTGCTCTGCATCGACTTTCTACCCGAGGTCGATCTAGAGCAGCTGCGGGCCGCGATTGCCCGGCGTTGCGTGCGGCATCCCTGGCGCGCAGCGGTCGATCTGGTTGCGGGCTTGACGCTCGATGCGGTCTCGAAAGCGGTTCTGCGTCAAGCGGGATGCCGCCCGAACGCGCCGCTTGCCGAAGCGGATGCGGGCCGTGTGGCCGACGCCTTCAAGTCCTACCGGATGAAGGTGCGCAGCTTGGACGACCGTCATGCTCAGGTGCATAGGGGCGGGTTCGATCCTGCCGCCTTCGATCCGGCGACCTTGGAAGCACGCGATTGCCCGGGGCTGCACGTTATCGGCGAAGCGCTCGATGTCGACGGTCCCTGTGGCGGCTACAACCTGCATTGGGCTTGGACGACCGGCATTCTTGCCGGCGCGCATGCGGCGGATATTCCGTTGCCCCAAGCGCTCGGCACGAGCGGGGCGGACGCATGATAGAAGTCGCAAATGTCACGTTGCCTTTGGCGCTCTTCAAAGATCCCGGCATTCGCAAAGTCGATCGGGAAGGACTGCACAGGGAAGCAGCGCGGGCGCTCGGTATCGAATCCGACCAAGTGACCGATGTCAGAATCCTGAAGCGCAGCATCGATGCGCGCAAGAAGAACCATGTCCATTTCGTGGCAACGCTTGGGATATCGCTGCGTGCGGAAGCAGATGAACGGCAGCTGTGCGCACAGGGACGCGGGAAGCCGCAGGTGCCGTTGGCGCCGCTTTCTATAGAGCCGTGGCCGGCAGAAGCCCGTCGACCTATTGTGGTGGGCACCGGCCCGGCAGGCTTATTCTGCGCGCTGTACCTGGCACGAGCCGGCGCACGGCCGCTCGTGGTGGAGCGCGGTGATTGCATGGAAAAGCGCCGCCGCATCGTGGATCGGTTCGATGCAGGAGGACCGCTCGATGTGCAGACGAACATCCAGTTCGGCGAAGGCGGGGCCGGGACCTTTTCCGATGGCAAGTTGACCAACAATATGAAGAACCCCCGCTGCAGGCATGTCCTGCAGTGGTTCGTCGATGCCGGCGCGCCGGATGACATTCTGTGGGAGGCGCACCCCCATATCGGCAGCGACCGCCTTCCGCAGACGGTGGCCAACCTGCGCCATGCGATTATCGCTGAAGGTGGCGCGGTGCGCTTTCGCACGAAGCTTGTGGACCTGTCCATTGATGATGGGCGGCTTTCGGCAGTGGCGCTGCAGAATCCGGATGGGACTGTTGCCTGGGAGCCTGCTTCCCAGCTGGTGCTCGCTACGGGTCACTCGGCACGCGATGTATTCGCCTTGCTGCGTGATTGCGGTTTCGCACTTGAGCGGAAGCCCTTTGCCATGGGTGTGCGCATCGAACATCCCCAGGCCCTGATCAACAAGAGCCAGTGGGGGCAGGATGCCGTCTCTCCGGCACTCGGCGCGGCCGAATACAAAGCTGCCGTGCACGTGGGAGGCGGCCGCACCGTGCATACGTTCTGCATGTGCCCAGGCGGAGTGGTTTCCTGCGCGGCGAGCGAAGAGGGCGGCGTGGTCGTGAACGGCATGAGCAACTTTGCCCGCGATGGGCAGAACGCGAATGCCGCATTGCTGGTGAACGTGGATCCGCAGGATTTCGGCGGGGCATCAGATGACGCGCTTGCCGGCGCCAAGTTGCAGCGGTCGATCGAGCAGCGGGCCTATCGGGTGGCGTTGGCTTGCGGGGGCGCGCCCTACCAGGCGCCGGCTCAGCGGGTGGGCGACTTTCTCGGCACGCATGAACACGGAAGCAGCCTATTCGTTTCGCCTTCTTATGCGCGCGGTGTGGTGTGGTGCGACCTTCACGAGGTCTTTCCCGCATTCATGACCCAGGCGCTTGCACAAGCGCTGCCACTCTTCGATCGGCGCATCCACGGGTTCGCGCATCCGCAGGCCGTCATGACCGCACCAGAGACGCGTTCGTCCTCTCCGGTGCGGATTGTGCGTGCCAAGGATGACTTGCAAGCCCATATCGGCGGGAAGGATGCACCCGCAAGCGGGGTATTCCCCTGCGGCGAAGGAGCGGGATACGCCGGCGGCATCATGTCCGCCGCCGTGGACGGGCTTCGTGTGGCGGAGGCGCTTGTGAATGCGGCGCGGCATTCCGCAGGGAGAAGCTGACTGACGGGGCTGTTGCGCCCCTGAGCCGATTCCGGTGTGGCGGGGGTATCGATTCATTGCCAACTTATACAATCCTTGCCGTTGTGTTCAAATGCGTTTGAAGCAAGCGGAGGCATTGCGTTAGGATACAAGCTCTGAACCGATGACATCCCGAAGGAGGAAGTGCCTACCTGTTTTGCTGATACATTCCGATCACGTTCTTCCCCGCTCGCTTTTTCCCGCGATTGCCGTCATTGCGCTTCTGGTTTGTCTGCTGCCCGGAGTCGCCCTGGCATCCGAATCCTGGGGAATTGTGAGCGATACTCATATCGGCGTCACAAAGACGACTGAAGATTCGGAAACGACTATCGATCCTTCCGAAGAATTGGCGGATGGCCTCCAGGTTATCGTGGACAAAACCGAAGGGAAGAACCGGCAGGCCGTCTTCAATCTGGGGGATGTCACCAACAAAGGGGTGGATGAGGACGCGATAGACCAGTACCTGGACATCATCGCCACGTATGGCGAGGCGTCGAAAACCCCCTACCATCAGGTTATCGGCAATCACGACCTGTATAATTTCGGCCGATACGAGACAAGTACCGATATCGCAGCCAGAACCCTGAAAGTACAGCAGGCCCTCTCTCTTTTCGAGGACAAGCTCTCGTCTGGCACCGGCTCCGCCGTGCAGTTCTATTCATTCGATCATGTGAACTTCATTCTTATCGGAGACACCTCCATTGAAGGGGCCGTCGATGGGAACAGCCTCACCTCCTCTGCGAGCATCGGGGGCAATCGGCTCTCAGACGCTACGAGGGAGTCGCTGAACAAGAGGCTGCTGCAGACGGTCCGCCAAGGGCGCCACGGAGGCCACACCCTCGCCATCGTGATGTGCCACTATCCCTACTACAACAAGAAGTACCTTTCCAAGTCCGATCGGAATGCGCTGTATTCGATACTGACGTCATATCCGAACACGTACTATTTCGCCGGACATCGCCACAACTACGCTGCCCATGGCGCGTCGAACTACTCTGTTGTCTCGGCGGCGTCGCTGTCTGCGAAAATGACGTCCTATAACATCCGCACGGGCTATTCGTCCGACCTGAGATATTCGCTCACCCAGATAGGTATTGATTCGACATGCGGGTATCTTAGTGGATCGGAAGAGGCTGAGGCTGCCGATTCCTCTGTTTCGGTCTTGGAGGATACCGGTTCCGGGGATGCGTTGACGCTTCACACCTATGATGTCACTGCGGGAACTGAAAGCTCGCGAAAGCTCGTCAGACGCACAGGCTCCGTGAAGATCGCGTCCACAAATGCGGATCCTGCCTATTACCACCGTTCGGCGAAGGGAACATACCAGGTGGTCTTTTCCGACGGCGGCACGTATTCGGGAATCGCCAGCGGCGCGAAGATTTCACTGAAAACAGGCAAGTCGAAGACGATCTCCGGCATTCCCGCGGGGGTGCTTGTCACGGTGAGGCAAACCCATGCGAAAACGGGCTACAAGAAGGCACCGACGAAACGGGTAGAGGTGTACGCCGGGAAGAAGCGCACTGCCAAAATGAAATCGTCCTGGAAGGCCGGAAGCTACCTCGTGGCTTTCTGCAAGAATGCCCAGGCGAAAGCATCGAAGAAGCGGGTGAGCTACAAGATGCTGCGCAATGTGCGCAAGCAGCTGCATAAGAACACCTTCAAGCGCTCGGGTTATCGCTTTGCGGGATGGAATACGAAGAAGAACGGCACGGGGAAGAAATACCGCAACCGGCAGGCGGTAAAGAACCTGACGAAGAAGAACGGCACCATCAAGCTCTATGCGCAATGGAAGCCGGTGAAGAAGAAGGGTGCTTCTCGAACCCTGACTCTATAGAAAGATTTTCCGTCACGCTTTCGATAGACGCCTGAAGGGCGTCCCTGCCGGCATGGGTGCGGCTATGCTTCAGGTTCGCGCTGCCGATAGTCATCCATCATCGTGGAGAACAAGCTTGCAGCGCTGGGCGGCGTCCAGACGATGGCGTTTGCGCCGGCTTCGATGGTGCGCGATATGGATTCGTTTGATTTTCCGCCGGAGGCGATGATGGGCGCCCGCGGGAAGCCCTTCCGGATTTTCGCCACCGCTTCGGCCGTTTTCGCGCCGCAAGCCACGTTCAGGATGGCGGCGCCGCTATCCAGGCGCTTTCGCACATCCGTGTCGGGAGACGCGATGGTCACCACGATGGGGATGTCCACCACACGTGTCATCAAGCGCAGGTCGCGGTTGGGCAGCGGGGCGTTAACCACCACCCCCATGGCGCCCTGGTTCTCGGCATCCATGGCAAGGTACGTGGCGCGCATCCCCTGCGTGGTGCCGCCGCCCACGCCGCAGAAAACAGGTACGGACGCCACGCGCAGAACAGACGAGCTGATGGCGCGTTGGGCGGTGAACGGGTAGACGCAGAACACGGCGTCGGCATCGCAGTTCTTGATGATGGCGATATCCGTGGAGAACAGCAGGCTTTGGATCTTGCGCCCGTATACCACGATGCCAGTGGCCTTCTTGATCGATTTCGGCACGCGCAGTATGTTGTGGCGAAGCCGTGATTCGATGGGCGGGATACCTCCCTCGAACTCGGATTCGTCGCCCTCGATCTTGGGCGTCAGGGCTCCGTTGCCGTCCTGGCCGACGCCATTCCAATCCAGTTGGGCCATGGCAGCCTCCTTAGCGTTGTGTCGGTAGGGGCTCTGCCCCTTGCAGCCGAGCGCTACGGATAGGGAATCGGGGTTCAGGATAGCATGTCGCATGCCCATTGGGCGGTGACCATGGAGCCTTTTGCCAACATGTTCTCGTCAACGGTATAGAAGCAGCTGTGCTGTGGATGAACGGCACCTGCTTCCTGGTTGCGGGTGCCGACGAACACGAATACGCCGGGCACCTTCTGCAGGTATTCCGCAAAGTCCTCGCCGGCCAAGGTGCCCTCGTAGGACCCCACGGCATCGGTGCCCAGCACGCGGGCAACCGCGTCATGCGCCACTGCGGCGTAACGGGGGTCGTTCACCACGCAGGAGTTGCCCTTCTCCATGCTGAATTTGATGTCGGCCCCGAAGGCATGCGAAGTCTTTCCCGCGATGCGCTCCATCCGGTCGATGATCTCCTTGCGGATATCGCTATGCCAGGTACGCAGGGTACCGGTGAGATAGGCACTGCCAGCCATGATATTGCGTGCAGTGCCGCCGTGAATCTCTCCGACTGTGATGACGACGGGCTCGAACGGCGACGTGCGGCGCGACACCAGAACCTGCAGCGAATCGATGATCTCGGCAGCGACCACAATGGCGTCGACTCCCTTGTGGGGCATGGAACCATGCGCCGATACGCCCTCGATATCGATGCGGAACCAATCGGTGTTCGCCATGCGCAAGCCGGGCTCGCAGGAGATGGTACCGGAGTCGACTTCGCTCCAGATGTGGGCACCGTAGATGGCCTCGACCCCATCCAGCGCGCCGGCCGCGATCATGTCGCGGGCGCCGATGGAAATCTCCTCGGCAGGTTGGAACAGCACGCGGACCTCGCCGCGCAGGTAGGGCCGCAGCTGCCAAAGGATGTTCACCGCGCCGAGCATCATGGCCATATGGCAGTCATGGCCGCAGGCGTGCATGACGCCGTGATTCTGGGAAGCATAGGGAACCCCGGTGCGCTCATTGATCGGCAATGCGTCCATGTCGCAACGCAAGGCGATGCGGCGTGTCGGCTTTCCGTCCTTGTCGTAGGCTCCGTCCGCTTCGCCTTCAATGGTCGCGATGATACCGGTTCCGATGAAGTCTTCGCGCTCTTCGGAATAGGCGGCGGGTCGCTTGCCCTGTACGCGGCGATAGGGAAGGTGCAGGCGGTCGAGCTCGTTGCAGATGAATTGCGAGGTTTCGATTTCGTGGGCGCTCAGTTCCGGATGCTGGTGGAAATACCGGCGCCACGCGATAATCTGGTCGCCGTATTGTGCAGCCAGTGTGCGGATCTTCTCGGTGACTTCTGCCGAAGCGGCGGGGGTGGTGCAGTCGTTCATGGGGTTCTCCTTTGCGGACAACGGTACTGCCATGCTAGCGCATACGGCGATCTTGCGTCGAACGGGGAGGGCAATGCCGTCGTGAAATACTCTGCTTTGCCCCGTAGAAGGCGTAATCTTTGCTGGTAATCTGTGAATTGCGCCGATGGTGCGAAACGGCGCATGCAAGGGTTGGGAAACCGTTACAATTAAACGGTTTAAGTGAGATATGTGGTATCGGAATCACGCAAGGACCTGAAGGAGACAACATGGCACGTCCTATGACTATGGCGGAAAAGATTCTCGCCGCCCACGCGGGCTTGGATGAGGTGAAGCCGGGACAACTGATCGAATGCGACCTCGACCTGGTGCTGTCCAACGACGTCACCGCCCCCATTGCCATTCGCGAGTTCAAGAAGATCGGTTCGGAGAAGGTTTTCGATCCGACGAAGATCGCCCTGGTTCCGGACCATTACGTGCCGAATAAGGATATCAAGAGCGCCGAGCAGGCCAAGATCGTCCGCGATTTCGCACATGAGCAGGGCATCACCCATTACTACGAGGTGGGTTGCATGGGCGTCGAGCACGCGCTGCTTCCCGAGCAGGGCGTGGTCGGTGCCGGCGATTTGATCATCGGCTCCGACAGCCACACCTGCACCTACGGTGCCCTGGGAGCGTTCTCCACCGGTGTCGGCTCTACCGATGCCGCGGTGGGCTATGCGACCGGCCGTGCTTGGTTCAAGGTCCCCGAAACCTTGAAGTTCAACATCGAGGGGCAACTGCAGCCCGGCGTTACCGGCAAGGACATCATCCTCTACATCATCGGCATGATCGGCGTGGACGGTGCCCTCTACAAGGCGATGGAGTTCACCGGATCGGCCATCCGCAGCCTGTCGATGGAAGGCCGTATGACCATTTCCAACATGGCCATCGAGGCAGGCGGCAAAGCCGGTCTGATCGAGGTCGACGATGTGACGCGCGCCTACCTCGACGGGCGCACCGAACGTCCTTACACCGAATACCATTCCGATCCGGATGCCCAGTACGAGAAGGTATACGAGATCAATGCCGCCGATATCCCGATGACGGTTTCCTTCCCGCATCTGCCCTCCAACGCCCGCCCGGTTGCCGATTCCCGCGATGTGAAGATCGACCAATCGGTTATCGGCTCCTGCACCAACGGCCGCATCGAGGATATGCGCCAGGCCGCTGCAGTACTGAAGGGCCACAAGGTCAATCCGAATGTGCGTTGCATCGTGATTCCCGCAACCCAGCAGGTCTACCGCCAGTGCATCGAAGAAGGCCTGACCGAGATCTTCCTCGACGCGAACTGTGCTGTGTCCACCCCGACCTGCGGTCCGTGCCTGGGCGGTTATATGGGCATCCTGGCTGCGGGCGAGCGCTCGGTCGCCACGACCAACCGCAATTTCGTCGGCCGCATGGGCGATCCGACGAGCGAGGTGTATCTGACCAACCCTGCAGTTGCTGCGGCAAGCGCTATCGCCGGCCACATTGCCCTGCCGGAAGACATCGACTAGCCGAATCTAATTCCAAGGAGCGAAACCATGAAATTTGAGGGAACCGCACATCGCTATGGCCGCGACATCGATACCGATGTCATCATCCCGGCCCGTTATCTGAACACGTCCGATCCGGCAGAGCTTGCCAAGCATTGCCTGGAGGATTTGGACGTCGACTTCGTGAAGAAGGTCAAGCCCGGCGACATCATCGTGGCCGAGGAGAACTTCGGCTGCGGCTCGTCGCGCGAGCATGCTCCCATCTGCATCAAGGCCGCGGGCGTCGATGCCGTTATCGCAAAGAGCTTCGCGCGCATCTTCTACCGCAATTCCATCAATATCGGCCTTGCGATCCTCGAATGCCCCGAGGCGGTCGACGCCATCAAAGACGGCGACAAGGTTTCCGTAGACGCCGATGCGGGCATTATCGTCAACGAGACTACGGGCAAGCAGTTCCAGGCAGAGCCCTTCCCGCCGTTCATCAAGGACATCATCGAGCAGGGCGGTCTGGTGAATCGCACCAAGAAGATCCTCGCGGAACAGAAAAAGGCCGCGAACTAGCCAGGGCAGCTATGGGGGGGTCGCCGCTCGTTCGAGCAGGCGGCCTTCTTAACGCAATAGACAGCAAGGAGAGAGAACGCACATGAGCAAGAGCTATCAGATCTGCCTGCTTCCCGGCGATGGCATCGGTCCGGAGATCATGGCAGAGGCCGTGAAGGTCCTGAATGCCATCGGCAAGAAGTACGACACGGAATTCACCTATGTCGAGGCGCTGCTGGGCGGCATCGCCATCGATAAGACCGGCACGGCTATGCCGGATGAGACACTGGAGACGGCGAAGGCTTCCGACGCCGTGCTGCTGGCGGCTGTCGGAGGTCCCAAGTGGGATACTACCGATCCGACCAAACCGCGTCCCGAGCAGGGCCTGCTGGGTATCCGCAAGGGTTTGGGGTTGTTTGCCAACCTGCGTCCCGTCAAAGCTTACGACTCGTTGATCAACTCCTCGACGCTGAAGCCCGAGGTCATCAAGGGCGTCGACTTGAACATCGTCCGCGAGCTGACCGGCGGTCTGTACTTCGGCGCCCGCGACCGTGAATACGATGTGGAAGGCTACGGCGTCAACGGCGGCAAGGGGCAGCGCGCCTACGACACGATGGATTACAAGGAGTTCGAGGTCGAGCGCATTGCCCGCACCGCATTCGATTCCGCGATGAAACGCCGCAAGAAGGTCCACAACATCGACAAGGCGAATGTGCTCGAGTCCAGCCGTATGTGGCGTGAGATCGTCCATCGTGTTGCCGAGGATTATCCCGAGGTGGAGCTCGTGGATATGCTGGTGGACAATGCCGCCATGCAGCTGATCAACAACCCGCGCCAGTTCGACGTTGTCGTTACCGAGAACACCTTCGGGGACATCCTGTCCGATGAGGCATCGATGCTCACCGGTTCGCTCGGCATGCTGGCTTCTGCTTCGCTCGGCGAGAGCACCGCGCTTTATGAGCCCAGCCATGGCAGCGCTCCGGACATTGCGGGCAAGGGCATCGCAAATCCGCTCGCCCAGATCCTATCGGTGGAGATGATGCTGCGCTACAGCTTCGATATGCAGGACGCTGCCGACGACATCGCCAATGCGGTGGAAAAGGTCCTCGATGATGGCTTCCGCACTGCCGATCTGGCCAACGATGACACGCCTGCCGACAAGCGCCTGGGCACCGTTGCCATGGGCGACAAGGTGGTCGAGTATCTGTAATGGCTGGCATTCAACGGCCGAAAGGCACTCAGGACATTCTGCCCGATGAGGCGCGTTTCTGGCTGCATTTTCAGGACACGGCACGCGAGATGTTCGGTCGCTACGGCTACCAATATCTGGAGACGCCGTTGTTCGAGCGCACGGATCTGTTCGTGCGGGGCATCGGCACCAGCACCGACGTGGTGTCCAAGGAGATGTACGAGGTCCTGTCCGGCGATAACCTGGGTAAGCTGATTGCCGGCGCCCATGTGAAGGCGAACAGCCGCTTCAGCCTGCGTCCCGAGGGCACGGCGGGTGTAGTGCGCGCTCTGGCGGAGAACGGCTTGGTGATGCAGGGGGGCGCACCGGTCAAGGTTATGTACGCCGGTCCGATGTTCCGGGCCGAGAACGTGCAGGCGGGTCGTCAGCGCCAGTTCAACCAAGTCGGCGTTGAGTGCCTGGGCTCCGAAGATCCCACTATCGATGCCGAGGGCATCATCATGCTCATGCGCTTCTATGAGGCGGTGGGTATTCCCCTGTCTTCCATGCGCCTGCTGGTCAATTCCATGGGCGACGGGAACTGCCGTCCGGCATACCGTGAGCTGGTGCGCTCCTTCATCAAGGAGCATGCCGGCGAGCTGTGCGAGGAATGCGTCGGGCGCGCCGACACCAATCCGCTGCGGGCATTCGATTGCAAGAAGGAAGCATGCCGGAAGGTCATGGCAGATGCCCCGCGTATCACCGAGCATCTGTGCCCCGAATGCCGTTCCCATTACGAGAGCGTGCTCGCTCTTCTGCGTGCGGCGGGTATCGAGTATACCGAGGATTACACGCTCGTCCGTGGATTGGACTACTACACGCGGACGGTTTTCGAAGTGCAAGTCGTTCAGGGCATGGGCGCACAGAACGCCATCGGCGGCGGCGGACGCTATGATCAGCTGATGGAAGAGATCGGCGGCCAGCCGTCACCGGGCTTCGGCTTCGCGCTGGGCTACGAGCGCTGTCTCTTGGCGCTGAAGGCGCACGGATTGAAGCTGCTTCCTGCACTGGATTACGACTTCTATATCGCCTGCGTGGACGAGAGCGTGCGTCCGAAGGCTTTTGAAATCCTGCAGTACCTGCGCGACGCGGGCATGGTTGGCGATATGGATCATCAGCATCGCAGCCTGAAGAGCCAATTCAAACAGGCGAATAAGCTCAAGGCGGCTTTCGTTCTGGTGTTGGGCCCCGACGAGCTTGCCAAGGGCGTGATTACCGTGCGCAACATGGTATCGCACACCGAGCGGACCGTTCCGTTGTCGGATGCGGTAAAGGCCCTGCGCTCGTTCCTGCTTGCAGTACCGGAGGCGGGCGCCTCGACTTTGAAGGGCATCATCGACCGGGAAGGCTCTCATTCCAACCACTGACCTTTCCGGCATCCATAGCACAAGTAACCGTGCGGCAGCCGAATGCGGGGTGGCGCACAGATAGAAGGAGAACATAAGGCAATGAGCGACGTATTGAACGAGCACTGCATGCATACCGCCACGTGCGGCCAGTTGCGCGCGTCAGACGAAGGTGCCGAAGTCACCTTGACCGGGTGGGTATGGCACAACCGCGACCACGGCGGTTTGATCTTCGTTGACCTGCGTGACCGCGAAGGGTACACACAGTGCGTCTTCGACCCGGATTGCGTAACGGCCGACGAGTTCCATGCCGCCGAGCATCTGGGCCGGGAATACGTGATTCTGGTGACGGGCACCGTGCGCAAGCGCGGTCCCGAGAGCGTGAACCCGAACATGGTCACCGGGGAGATCGAGGTCCTGGCGAAGGGTTTGAAAATCCTGAACACCAGCGTAACCCCGCCCTTTGCCATCGAGGATGGCATCGAGACCGATGAGACCACGCGTATGAAATGGCGCTACATGGATCTTCGCCGTCCCGAGATGTACGCGAACCTGAAATTGCGCCACACCGTGGTACAGGCGGTGCGGAATGCGCTGAACAATCGTGGATTCCTCGAGGTCGAAACTCCGATTCTGGCAAACTCGACGCCCGAAGGCGCACGCGATTACCTGGTGCCCAGCCGTCCGAACCCTGGAAAATTCTATGCCCTTCCGCAGAGCCCGCAGCAGTTCAAGCAGATGCTGATGATCGGCGGTATCGAGCGCTATTACCAGATTGCCCGCTGCTTCCGCGACGAGGACCTGCGGGCCGACCGCCAACCCGAATTCACCCAGGTCGACATCGAGATGAGCTTTGTGCAGGAGACTGATGTCATGGACCTGATGGAGGGCGTTTTCCAGGAAGTTCTCGATGCTGCCGGCGTCGAGCATGAGTTCCCGCTCAAGCGCATGCCCTGGAAGGAAGCGATGGACCGTTTCGGCTGCGACCGTCCGGATGTCCGTTTCGGCATGGAGCTTGTGGATCTGACCGAGATCGTCCGGGGCTGCGGTTTCGGCGTGTTCTCCAAAGCCGTTGACGCGGGCAATATCGTGAAGGCGATCAACGCGAAAGGCGCTGGCGACTGGAGCCGCGGCGATATCGAGAAGCTCGCCGATGTGGCGGCGGCCAACGGTGCGAAGGGCATGGCCTGGATCGCCTACACCACCAAGGACGCCGAGCTCAAGGGCAAGAGCCCGATTATCAAGTTCCTGGGCGATGAGGTGCACGGCAAGATCAAGGAAGCCATGGGCGTCGAGCCCGGTGACCTGTTGCTGTTCGCTGCCGACACGTTCGACATCGCGAACGCCGTGCTCGCCGCGCTGCGCCTGCATATGGCCGATCTGCTGGGCATCGAGCGCAAGGGCCATAAGTTGCTGTGGGTCGTCGACTTCCCGATGTTCAAGTACGACGAGGACGAGAAGAAATATGCTGCCGAGCACCATCCGTTCACGATGATTCCCGAAGAGGATTGGGACAAGATCGAGACCGATCCGCTTGCATGCCGCAGCTACAGCTACGATATCGTCATGGATGGGTTCGAGATGGGCGGCGGTTCCATCCGTATCCACAACGCCGAGCTCCAGAAGCGCGTTCTACGCCGGTGCGGAGTGGATGACGAGGGCATCGAGGAGAAGTTCGGCCACTTGATCCATGCACTGGAGCTGGGTGCGCCGCCGCATGGAGGCATCGCCCTCGGCTTGGATCGTCTGGTGATGCTGTTGGCTGGCAAGGATTCGATCCGCGATGTCATCGCGTTCCCGAAGACCTCGAGCGCTGCCGACCCGATGACCGGCTCTCCCAACGAGGTCACCGCCCGCCAGCTGAAAGAAGTCAATCTGCGCATTCTCTAATCACGGTGTGCTGCATGCACGAAACAGGGAGGGCCCGCCATCGGCGGGCCCTTTTTTCGTAACCGATTTCCGCCAATTCGCACGTGGCCTGCATATAGGCACATATGCTTCGTGCTGAAGACGCATATTTTTGTTTGCATCACATGTATGTTGTTAATCAAACAAGTGAATATCCATATACCCAATTAATATTTTTCTTAATAAGGGGGAGGGGGTACGCTTCAATCAGGTTGAGAGTACTGCGTGGGGCTCGATAGAAAGGGGGAGCGTCGCCCACTGGAAGAAGCTCCTGCAGAGGGTGTCACTACTCGCAGGGCATACCTCCTGGAACCATCAGGATCTCCTGCAAGTATTCGACGGATGCAGGAATGCGCATTCGGCTTCTGCCAATCGTTCACGCGGCTCTTGTCTGATATTCGAGAAAATCTCAGAGAAACAGGTGATACCGAATGGCATCAATAGAAAAGAAGGAGCAGTCCACAGAGCTTGTGGAAAAAAGCTTCGTGCATTACCTGCCCATCGTCATCGTCGGCTGCCTGATCTGCGGTGTTCCGTCCGCAATCCTGAACAGCTGCGCAGGCATCTACTATCCGGCAATGGCCCAGGACCTGGGAGTGCAGGTCAGCCAAATCTCCCTGTGGCGTACGCTGGACTATATCACCGGCATCATCGCATCCCCGTTCGCCGGCGTCTGGCTGGCAAAGCGTAACAGCAAAACCGTCATCCTGCTGGCTGCGGCAATCGAGTCGTGCATCTTCATCCTGTTCGGCTCGGTTCAGTCCGCCGATCAGCTGTGGCTGCTCTATATCGGCGGCGCAATCGCCGGTATCACCAATGCGGTCATGCTGGGTGTCGGCGTTGCTGCCATCATGAACCGCTGGTTCCAGTCTTCCACCGGCTTGGTAATCGGCATCTGCACCGCGTTCACCGGCATCGGCGGCATTATCTTCACCCCGATTGGACAGGCTTTGATTGATTCCTCCGGCTGGCGCGTCAGCTACATCACCCTCGGTGTCGTCTCCCTGATCATCATGGTGGTCGGCGTCCTGCTGCTGATGAGCAACCGCCCCGAGGACAAGGGCATGCTGCCCTATGGCACGGCCAAGGCGAAGGCGAAGGCCGCCGAGGAGGCCGGCAAGGAAGACGCCGTCATCCCGAGCGTCCGCCCGAGCGTAGCCCGCAAGTCCTACATCTTCTGGCTCGTTATCCTGTTCGGCTTCCTGATCAACACCATCTGCAACATCAACGCATTCTTCGCCAGCTATGTGGTGTGGTTCAACCAGCAGCCCGATGTGGTGTCCGGTGCCGTCGCGGGTGCGTTCGTCACCGGTGCCGAGCTGACCATGTTCAACAGTGCCGGCAACGCGGGCGGCAAGCTGGCCCTGGGCCTGTTCTCCGACCTGAACCTGCGCAACACGATCATCGCGTTGTGCGCATGCGGCATCGTCGGCCTGTTCTTCATGTGGCAGTTCCCGAACACGGTCCTGCTGCCCATCGGCTCCGTCCTCATGGGTTGCTTCATCGCCGCCGTCCTCGTGGTAATGCCGATGACGGTCCGCGCGGTCTTCGGCAGCGGTGCTGCCTACCCGATCATCTGGTCGAACATCGGCATGTCCCTGGGCCTGGGCGGTGCCTGCGGTTCCTACATCTGGGCATTCATCTCCGAGAACTTCGGCGGTTACGGTGCTGTGTTCAGCGTGGCGCTGGTCCTGATGTTCGTCCTGTTGGCAGTTGGCTTGTTCGTCTACAGCAAGCGCGACGCTCTGCCGCGTGAGGAGCTGACAGAAGAGGACCTGACGGTCTAGTCATTCCGATTTTCCCACAGGCCCGACCGGTCCCTTCCAAGCGCCCTTCCCCGAACGGGGAGGGGCGCCTTTTCTTGTCGGAAATCCGGGAAGGGAGGATTTGCACATGGAGGTTCGGCGGCGCATCTTTTCGCCTTTGCATCGCGCCCGTATAATCACGGGAGAACACACGAAGGTTATTTCTGCCGAAAAGGATGGGAGCCCGTTACGGGCACCTTGCCTTTCGGCTGCCGAACGATACAGAGGAATACACATATTATGTCTGAAGAAGTTATCATCGCCCGCGAATCGGAGAATCTTACCGGCACCGTTCAGGTTTCAGGAGCGAAGAATTCTGCCCTGAAGCTGATTGCCGCCGCGATATTGGGGCAGGGCACCTCGATTATCCACAATGTACCGCTGATTTCCGACATCGAAGTCATGTCGAACGTTGCCCGTGCAATGGGCGCGACGGTGACGCGCGAGGACCATACCTTGACCGTCGATACCACGAATGTACAGGATAAGGAGACTCCCTACGAGTTGGTTTCGAAGATGCGCGCATCCATCTCCGTCCTCGGGCCGATGGTGGGCCGCTTCGGGCATGCGCGTGTTTCCATGCCGGGTGGTTGCCAAATCGGCGCTCGCAAGATCGATATGCATCTGGTGGGCATGTCGGAGCTCGGTGTCCACTTCGACGTGGACCACGGTTTCCTGGAGGCGACGGTGCCCGATTGCCTGCACGGCAACGAGGTGTGCTTGGAATTCCCGAGCGTCGGTGCCACCGAGAACACCATGATGACGGCAGTGGTTGCCAAAGGCCATACCACGTTGGAGAACGCCGCACGCGAACCCGAGATCGTCGATCTGGCAAATATGCTCAATGACATGGGCGCCCATATCGAGGGAGCGGGCAATTCTACCATCGAGATCGATGGGGTACCCCTGGAACACCTCCATCCCTGCGAGCACACGACGGTCGGCGACCGTATCGAGGCAGGCACCTTCCTGGTCGGCGGTGCGCTGTTGGGCGGTCCGCTGACGGTGACGGGCATCGATCCGTCCTTCCTGCGCATGGCCATCCTGAAGCTGCGAGCCATGGGCTGCACGGTCGATACCGGCGACGACTGGATTCGAGTTCAGCGCACCGGTCGCCTGAAGGCGACCGATATCCAGACGTTGCCGCACCCCGGCTTTCCCACGGACCTGCAGGCGCAGTTCATGCTGCTCTGCGCCCTGGCAGACGGCAGTTCGGTGGTGACGGAGAACGTTTTCGAGAATCGGTTCATGTTCGCTGAGGAAATCATGCGTATGGGCGCAGACATCGCCATCGACGGGCATCATGCCATTGTGAACGGCACGGACAAGCTCGAAGGGGCACCGGTTTCCTCAACCGATTTGCGGGGTGGCGCAGCGCTGGTGCTTGCAGGACTCGCTGCCGAAGGGGAGACGGTTATCCACGCTATCAACCATATCGATCGTGGATATGAGAATTACGTCGGCAAACTCCAATCGCTCGGTGCGAATGTCGAGCGGTGCATGATGAACGACGACGGCACATTTTCACCGCTGGCATAGCATCTCGCATCGTATGTGCATCGGGAGTGTCCATGGCCCCTCAACGCAATAACGACCGGTTTTCATCATCTCGCCGTCGGCGACGTAAAGATTATCGATCGGCATCGGTCGATTCCATAATCGGTCCCGAAGGTAAACGCAGCGCCGGACGGCATGGCGGTGTGCATGAGCGCCTGCACCGCCGTCGGGATGGCAAGTCCATCGACCGTGGCGAGATCAGCCATGTCATTCCGCAGACCCGCAGCCGCGAGTCGAGGGCTGAGTACGCACGGCGTTCACGGAGCGGGCGGCATCTTTCCGGCCATGCGGCCAACGGGTCGATTCTGGGCTCGAAGCGGCCGCTGGTCATCATTGCTGCTGTCGTGGCGGTGCTGTTGGTGGTCTATTTTGCGGCATCGGCCGCCTATTCCGGCTCGGTAACGTCAAAGATGGCGATTAACAGCGATGACGTCGCCTCCGTCCTGACCGAACCGGATGCGGCAACCGATGTCTCATATACGCTCATCGCGGCGGATCTCGAGACGAATGAGCAGTCCGGTTTCGACGGGGCCGATGTGCTGTTGCTTGCCCGAGTTGATCCAGCAACACCCACCGTGTCGCTTCTTGCCATCCCGGGAAACCTATCGGTCACGCTCTCGAACGGCGATACCGGACAGATCGGCAGCGAGCTTGCAACCAGCGATGCCGCACTCATCCAATCCGTTTCCGACCTTGTCGGCGTTGATATCGCCCATTATGTGAAAACCGATCGGGCGGGCCTGTCCGCAATCGTGGATACCTTGGGCGGAGTAGAGGTCAATGTTGACCAGGAAGTGGACGACCCCAACGTCAGCAGCACGTATATCGCTGCCGGGCAGCAGACCTTGAACGGAGAGCAGGCAGTGACGTTCGCGGCTGCCTCCAACTATGCCGATGGCAGCACCCAACGGGGCAAGAACGATATGACCCTGCTCGAAGCCGTTTCCTCGTCGGCGCTTTCCCGCAGCGGGTTGGACGAGCTGTCGATGCTCGATGCGATCGCCGGTAACATCAAGACCGACTACACCGCCGATGAGCTGCAGAGCCTACTGGATACATTCCGCTCATACGATGTCGGTTCGACGATTACCTGCGTGATGCCCGGTTCCGATTCGACCACCGATGACGGAGATGCCCGCATCTTCTATTCGTCGAGCTCCTGGTCCCAGACGAAGAAGGCGTTCAAGGCGGGCGAGGATCCGGCGGCTAAGGTTCAGGAGAAGCTGCAGTCGGTAGATCCGTCGCAATATACGGTCAAGGTGGAGAACGGCTACGGTGAAGCGGGAAGCGCCGAAGAAGTGGCGAAGGCGCTGAAGAAAGCCGGCTATTCCGTTACCAGCACCGGCAATGCCGACCAGTACGTGTACACGGAGACGTTGGTAGTGTATAAGAAAGCCAAGGATAAGACGGCCGCCGAAGCCATTGCCCAGACGCTGGGCACAGGCCGTGCGGTTTCCGCAAGCATCTATTATTCGTTCAGCACCGATATCGAGGTTATCGTCGGGTCCGATTGGGGCGGTAACGTCTCGTAGGCCCCATCGCTCTAACAGAAACAGCCCGCATTGGCGCGGGCCGTTTCAGACAAGTGCAGAGTGCTTATTAGGCATCGTTGTCGAGCCCGGTCAGGGCATCAGGACGCCTGCCGAACTCGTATTGCGAAAGGTCGACGGGCTCGTCTTCCGAAGTGCGCGGGCCATGTTTCAGGAAGAACTCGCAGGAATAGCAGTACTCCTTAATGGCCTTCGTGCGGTCTACGTCGGGATCGAGCAGCAGCATGATGTCGTCGGTCTGCTTATGGGTTTTTCTGGTGCACCAACTGAATTGGCAATCCTTTGGGCAGATGCTGCCCTTCATATAATGGGGGCAGTGGTCGAAATTGTTATTCGGGCCTTCGCACCCACGGGTTTCCCAGCAGAATTTCGCCATCGTGATTCACTCGATTCCTCTTGGCCTGTTCCTACTGCACAGGGATGACTCGGGTAACGCCGGGGACACGTTCTTTCAGGATGCGCTCCACGCCGTTGGCAAGCGTCATCTGGGATAGCGGGCAGCCGTTGCAAGCGCCCTGGAGGCGGACGGACACGACTCCCTCATCGTTGACGTCCACGAATTCGATATCGCCGCCATCCATCTGCAAGTTGGGGCGAATCAGCTCCAGCACGCCTTTCACATCGTCCGAATTGATGATGACGTTGTTCTCTTCAGCCATAGGTAACTCCTTCGGTCGCATTTTTCGCCGTGATGATAGCACAGAGCCGCACCAGGGCGGAAACACCGGGCGGACCCTGAAGGCTAAAGGCGCGAAATGAGCACAAACGGTTGGGGGTTGCACAGGTGCGGCAGCACGCCTATACTGACAGCCGATATCTGTTCAGGGCGAGGTGAAATTCCTCACTGGCGGTAACGGCTCCAGCCGAAGTCCGCGACCCTCCCACAGGGAGGCTGATCCGGTGCAAGTCCGGAACCAACGGTACAGTCCGGATGGAAGAACAGGATGCAGGCTGACGAAGGCGGCTGCCGTCGTCATGCACTGGTGTCTTCGCCCGCAGATGCCCGCGGGCTTTTTTCATGCCCGGGGAAACCATACGGCTGGCCGTGCAGAATCGGTCGGCATCGACCCGCCCCAGTTGGGCGGCTGATAGGAAGGAAGCGGGCTATGAGCGATCCGGCGTTGATGCGGCGCGCTATTGCGCTGGCGAAGACGGCTGCCGGTTGGACGAACCCCAATCCGCTGGTCGGTGCCGTCATCGTGAAGGACGGGCGCATTATCGGAGAGGGTTGCCACGAACGTTTCGGCGATCTGCATGCCGAGCGCAATGCGCTGAAGTCCTGCACGGAGACCCCACAGGGCTCAACCGTCTACGTGACCCTGGAGCCCTGCAACCACACCGGCCACCAACCGCCCTGCGTCGATGCGCTGATCGAAGCAGGGGTGGCGAAGGTCGTTGTCGGTTCGCGCGATCCGAATCCGCTGGTCAGCGGCAAGGGAAATGCCCGCCTTCGGGAAGCGGGGATTCAGGTTGAAGAGGATTTCCTTCGTGACGAATGCGATGCCCTGAACCCCATCTTCTTTCACTACATCACGCAGAAGCGTCCCTATGTGGTGGCGAAATGGGCGATGACCGCCGACGGAAAGATCGCCACGGCCACCGGGGATGCCCGATGGGTATCCAACGAGCAGTCGCGTGCCGAAGTACACGAGCTGCGCCATCGCCTGGCAGGCATCCTCGTGGGTATCAACACGGTCATCGCGGACAATCCACAGCTGACGGCGCGTCGTTCGCAGCCGAGCAACAATCCGACGCGCATCGTTTGCGACTCGCGTTTGCGTATCCCGCTCGATAGCCGATTGGTGCAGAGTGCCAACGAGGTGCCCACCATCGTGGTATGCGCCTGCAAGCTGACAGATGGGCCGCAAGCGGCGAAGGCGGTGCGGCTTTCAGATGCCGGCGTGACGGTGCTGAGCGTCCCGAACGAAGCGGGGGAGGTCGACCTCGACCTGCTGATGGACGAGCTCGGTGCCCGCGAGATCGATTCGGTGCTGGTTGAGGGCGGCAGTACGGTGAACGCGCAGATGTTCAACCTGGGGCTGGTAGACGAGGCTATCGTCTACGTGGCGCCGAAGGTCATCGGCGGCACCAAGGCAAAGACCCCCGTCGGCGGGGTAGGCCTGACCTGCATGGCAGATGCCATCGAACTCGGCATACCGGAAGTCGAACTGGTCGGCGATGATGTGAAGCTGACGTACAAGCTGAATCGAGGCATGTGATGTTTACGGGAATCGTCGAGGAAATCGGCACGATTCGCCGGGTGCTTCCCGGCTCGCGTGCCGGGAAGCTGACGGTGGGCGCCTGCAAGGTGCTCGAAGGAACGCAGATCGGCGACAGCATAGCAGTCAATGGCGTATGCCTGACGGTAGTGGAGCTCGGCAGCGATTTCTTCACCGCCGATGTGATGCCCGAAACCCTGACCAAGTCGGGGCTTGGGAGCCTGAAGTCGGGCGATCCGGTGGACCTTGAACGCGCGATGCCGGCGAACGGGCGTTTCGGCGGGCATATCGTCTCCGGCCACATCGACGGCATGGGGACCATCGTCGAGGTGCGGCCCGAGCAGAATGCCGTGTGGGTGACGATCCGTACCACGCCGGAGATCCTGCGATTGATTGTGGAGAAGGGCTCTATCGCCATCGACGGCATCAGTCTGACGGTAGCTTCGGTGTCTTCGACCGACTTCCAGGTATCGCTGATCCCCCACACCGGGGAAGAGACGGTGCTTCTGAAAAAGCATGCCGGCGACAAGGTGAATCTGGAAAACGACATCGTGGGAAAGTATGTGGAGAAGTTGCTGGGCAAAGCGCTCGGCAAGGGCTCGGAGCAGGCGGAGACGCAAGCGGAACCGCATGGGTTGACCATCGAGTTTCTCCAGGCGAACGGATTCTAGGTAGGAAACGCGGGTGCCGGCACAGCCGGCGCACGAATAGATTGAGAGGTAGCAATGACCGATAACGCGACGGATACCCAAGCCAAGATGGGCACCGTGCAGGATGCCATCAACGAGCTGCAGTCCGGTCATCTGATCATGGTGGTGGACGACCCTGACCGTGAGAACGAAGGCGATCTGATCTGCGCGGCCGAATACGCCACGCAAGCGAATGTCAATTTCATGGCAACGCATGCCAAGGGGCTGATCTGCATGCCGATGAGCGCTGAGATCGCCCATCGCCTGAACTTCACCCAGATGGTCTCCGAGAACACGGACAACCATGAGACGGCTTTCACCGTGTCCATCGACCACAAGGACACCACCACCGGCATCTCGGCTGCCGAGCGCTCCTACACCGCCATGAAATGCGTGGACGACAACGCCCGGCCCGAGGATTTCCGCCGCCCGGGTCACATGTTCCCGCTGGTGGCACGTCCCGGCGGTGTTTTGGAGCGCAACGGTCACACGGAGGCCACCGTCGACCTGCTTCGCCATGCCGGCATGAAGCAATGCGGCCTGTGCTGCGAAATCATGCGCGAAGACGGCACCATGATGCGCACGACCGAGCTGCTGCAAAAGGCCGAGGAGTGGGGCATGACCTTCATCTCCATCAAGCAGCTGCAGGACTACTGCCGCGAGCACGACAACCACATGAGGGAAGAGGCCATCGCGAAGCTGCCCACCAAGTATGGCGACTTCATGATCCATGGGTTTGTGAACGATATCACCGGCGAGGAGCATGTCGCGCTGGTGAAAGGCGAGATAGGTAACGGCGAGAACGTGCTCGTCCGTGTCCACAGCGAATGCCTGACCGGAGACGTATTCGGTTCCGAGCGCTGCGACTGCGGCGATCAGCTGCACCGTGCCATGGAGCAGATCGAACGCGAAGGGCGGGGCATCTTGCTGTACATGCGCCAGGAAGGGCGCGGCATCGGGCTGATCAACAAGCTGAAGGCCTATGCCCTGCAGGAGCAGGGACTGGACACCGTCGACGCGAACGTCGCGTTGGGATTCGCTCCCGACTTGCGCGAGTATTGGAGCGGGGCGCAGATTCTGCGCAATCTGGGCTGCAAGACCATCCGTCTGCTGACGAACAATCCGCAGAAGGTGTACGGGCTGTCCGGCTTCAACTTGAAGATCGTGGAGCGCGTGCCGATCGAGATCGCGCCGCAGCGTTATGACCGTCGCTACCTTGCGACAAAGCGCGATCGCATGGGCCATATTCTGGATAACGTGAACGGCTAGCCGTTCATCGGAGGATAGCAGCAAGGGAACCGCGCTTCGCCCGGAAGGCGGAGCGAAAGAGAAAGGAACAACATGGCAGTGAAGGTGATCGAGGGCAAGGTTGTCAACTCGGATATCAAGGTGGGCATCGTGACCACCCGCTTCAATGACTTTATCGTGCAGAAGCTGCTCGGCGGAGCGCTGGACGGCCTGAAACGCCACGATGTGCCCGAGGATAACGTGACGGTTGCCTACGTTCCCGGCGCGTTCGAGGTGCCGCTGGTGGCGCAGACCATGGCGCAAAGCGGCAAATACGATGCCGTGATCGCGCTCGGCGCGGTTATCCGCGGTGCCACCAGTCACTATGACCTGGTATGCAACGAGGCTGCCAAGGGCGTTGCCCAGGCTTCGCTGAAGACCGGAGTGCCGGTGATGTTCGGCATCATCACCACCGACACCATCGAGCAGGCCATCGAACGCGCCGGCTCGAAAGCGGGCAACAAAGGCTACGAATGCGCCCTCGGTGCCATCGAGATGGTAAACGTACTGCGCCAGCTGTAATGATTCGGTGTGCTTCGGCGATACCGCCTAAGCACAAGGACAAGTCGGGTAGCCTGTCATACTGGCCGCCGATTTCCGGTACGGGGACGGCGGCCTTTGCCTTATCGGGGCACCTCTGCTGCACTTAGGCATATCGCGGCCCCGCACGTGAAAGGAGCTCCATGGCAGAATTGCGGACGGTCGTCTTCGACTTCGACGGCACGCTGCATGACAGCATGCTCATCTACCCTGCAGCATTTCGGGCGGGCTATCAGTGGCTCGTCGACCATGGTTGGGCTGAGCCCCAGACCTTTACCGATGCGGACATCTCGGGATATATCGGGCTGACGGCCAAGGAGATGTGGACCTCGTTTCGCCCCGATCTGCCCGATGATGTGTGGCCGCAGGCGGCAGCCGAGGTGGGTCGGACGATGGACCGTCTTATCCTGGACGGCACGGCACGTCTCTTTCCCGGTATCCCGGAGATGCTCGATCGGGTAAAGGCACTCGGCGTACAGCTGGTGTTCCTGAGCAACTGCCGCGTTGCCTACCAGGAGGCGGCGCGTACGGCATTCGGATTGGACCGTTGGTTCTCCGGCTATTACAATTCTGAAGCCTGGCACGGCCTGCCGAAGCCGAAGATATTCGAGGATATCGCCCGCGATTTTCCGGGAGGATATGCCATGGTCGGCGACCGCAACAAGGATATGGCCGTCTCGCGCGTGCATGGTTTTCCCGGAGTCGGGTGCCTGTTCGGATACGGATCGCGCGAGGAGCTGTCTGACGCCGATTACTATGCGGAGACGCCCGATGAGGTCGTGTCCTGCCTGCGGCAGATCAAGAGGGCGTACGAATCTGCACCGGCACGGGAATAAGGGAACGGAAGGCGACGAGATGACCAGGCTGGCACTGTATTGCGACGGAGGCTGCCGCGGCAACCAATCGGATACGAATGTGGGGGGTTGGGGCGCGCTGCTTATCTGGGGTCCGCACACCAAGGAGCTGCGCGGCGGTCAGCGCAATACCACGAACAACCAGATGGAGCTTACTGCGGCCATAGAGGGCCTGCGGGCAGTCAAGCGCACGGATGTGGGTGTGGATGTGTATATGGACAGCGCCTATGTCTACAATGGGATTACCAGCTGGATCTACGGCTGGATGAAGAAGGGTTGGAAGAATTCGAAAGGCGAAGCAGTAGCCAACAAGGATCTATGGCTCGATTTGCTTTCGGAGAAGAAACGGTTCGCGGATATCACCTTCAATAAGGTGAAGGGCCATGCGGACAATGAGGGCAACAACCGGGCGGACAAGCTTGCCAACCTGGCTATGGATGACCTGCTGGAAGGATGATGGCAATGCCGGCGATTCTGACACACGATTTCTTCGGGCGCGATGTCCTGCACGCGCTGTCGGGGGGCGAGGCGCTCTCGCAATCCGAGCGGGACGCCTTCTTGCTGGGCAACCAAGGTCCCGATCCGCTGTTCTACCTGATGGTGGATCCCTTGCGCCAAGACAAGGCGAAGTTGGGCAACCGCATGCACGGCGAACGGACGAATGATCTGCTGCTGATGCTGAAGCGCTCGCTTTCTGCACTCGATGCGCGCGACGTGCCGATCGGCAGGGCGTATGCACAGGGGTTCCTGTGCCATTACCTGTTGGATTCGCGTATGCATCCGCTGGTGTATGCGCAGGAATATGCCATTTGCGATGCTGGCGTGGAAGGCCTCGACCGCTCGGACGGTTCGGCGGTGCATGCCGTCATCGAAAGCGAATTCGACGAGATGGTGCTATACAACCGCTATCGGCTTACCATCGCCGACTATTCGCCCGCGCAACAGGTCCTGCACGCCGATGAGGATGTGCTGCGCATTATCGGCCTTATGTATGCTTTCCTGCTGAGCCAGGTGTACGGGGTGAAGGAAGACGGCGGACTGTATCCGGGTGCCGTCTATGATTTCCGGTTGGCGCAAACCGTCCTGTACTCGCCGGCCGGGGTGAAACGCGAGTTGCTGGCACGCGTCGAGCAGGTAGTGTACGGCCATCGTTATTCGGTGGTGCGCGGCATGTCGCATCGACCGCGCGAGACGAAAAGCACCTGGTTCGCGAATCCCGATCACCATACATGGACCAATCCGTGGACGGACGCCTCCGACAGCCGTTCCTTCGCAGATATCTATGAAGCGGAGCTGGAGGAAGCGGCACGGGCAATCGCCCTGTTCGAGAAGCTGGATTTCTCGGCAGACGACGTGCGGGCCATCACGGGCGATGTCAACTTCTCGGGAAAGCCGCTGCCGCAGGAAGCATAGCAGCGATTCTCGGAGACGTTATCTCCGCATGCTCCCGATTCGGTAGCGGCGGGGAAGAGGCAGGCAAAGGGGCCTGGAAGGCGATGCCTTCCAGGCCCCTTGTGCTGTGCCGCATTCGAGCCGAACCCGTACGCGGTAATCAACGGGAAGGTGCTGGCTACGCTGCCCTGACGGAAACCTTCTTGCCGCAGTTCGCCTTGGTGAAGATGGCTTTGTACGACTTGACGTACTTGGCATTGGCCTTTTTAGCCTTCGACACCTGGACCTTTATGGCTTTCACATGGGAGCCCTTAAGGCCGCCCTTGACGGATGCCCGGGTCAGCTTCTTGGTCTTCACGACAATGGTCTTGGCTTTCTTGAACTTTTTGAAAGCGCCCTTCTTTATGGACTTGACGTGCGTGCCCAGCGTGACCTTCGTCACATACTTGGCAGAGGTCTTTGCCTTCTTCGCTGCGGATGTGAGCGTCTTGGCGGTGACGGTCTTGGCGTTCACGGTGATAGCCTTGGCATGCTTGACGGCTTTGCCCGACTTCTGAGTGGAAACCGTGCCCTTGCTGTTCTCCAATGCGGGGACCAGCTCGGTGCCTTGGGCGGTGGCGAGGATCACCGTGGATGCCTTCGGGCGGAAGGTGGCGCCGGCAAGCTTCATCGTGACAACCGTGCCATGGGGTTTGCCGGAGACCTTGACCGTCAAGTGAAGCTTGCCGTCCTCTTCCTTTTCGGAAAGGATGGTAGCGCCCTTGGCGGCTTTCACCTCAGAGGCCTTTGCGCCCTTCAGGTTGATGACGGCGTCGACGACGCTGACATCCTGCTTCAGGTCGGTCACGGCCAAGCTGGCGCGCTTGGCGTTTGCGTCATAGGTGAATTCCGAGGACCCTTCGGTGTCCTTGCCGGCTTCCGCCAACTCGTCCTGGGACAGGAACGCGCGGTCATCGAAGACCGAGCCGGTCATGGAGGACGGCTGCTTGATATCGAGGGCGTTCAGCACGAGGGATGCGATGTCGGAGTTGTTGCCGCCCGATAGGCGCTGACCGGATTTGACGGTGTGGCCGCCGAGCGCAATCTGGATGTCGCGGTCGCAGGCCAGGTTGTAGTCGCCATGGGAATAGCCGTGGCCGCCGTGATCGACGTTGCAGATGAGCAGCGTGTCATCAGCATGGCCGGAATCCTCAAGCGCATCCATGACATCCTTGAAGAAGGCGTCGTAGCGCTGGAGCTCGTCGTAATAGGTGTCGGTGTAGAAGCCGTAGCTGTGGCCGATGTGGTCCATGTAGTCGCTTTGCATGTAAACGATGCCCGTGTTGTCGAAGTCATCGCTTTTCACGTAGTCCGCCACGTCCTCGAAGGATTCAAGAGACGCAGAATCCTGGGTATAGGTTTGGGCATCCGGCTCGATGATGCCGTCGAGGATATTGCTCCACTCCGAGAAGGCGGCCGTGTTGCGGGACGGATAGGCCTCGGCGAACGCCTTGAAGATGGATGGATATTTAGCGTTCTGTGCCATGAAGTCCGGGTAGTACCACTTGCCGGTGGAGCTGTTGTCCACCTGGTAGGAGCTGTCGGCCTCATCCCACTTCACGCCATGGAGCATCGAAGAGTAATTCTGTGCGGAGATCGGCGGATTCACCGAGGTTGCCGTGTAGGTGACGGCGAACTTGTTGTTGAACAGGTCCACGCAGTACGGGTTGTTGCGCTTTGCCATGATGCTGGCATCGCTTGTCTTCTTCGGGGTTGTGCTGGCGCTCGAAGCATAGTAGATGGCGTCCGGCCTGAAGCATTGGCCGCCGCCGTCCATGGTCAGCACGACGACGTGCTTGTACGGATAGTACTTCGCAACCTTGGCCGTGGCCTTCCGATCGGCTTCGGGGGCAAGCGCCACGTCGGCAACGGATACCAGGCCGTCGCCGTTGTAGTCATGCGCGGTGGTTCCGGCGACGGCGATCGTCTGGGAAGCCGTCGGGGCGGTTATCCGATCGGTGACCTCGGTATCACCTTGGTAGGCCTTGAAGTTCTTCACCTCGACCGTCGTCTCGCCGGATTCATCGGTTGCCTGGAATGTCAGTTTGTCCAGGCGGGTGGCGCCGTAATTCGAGAAAGCGGACGTGGAAAGCGTGGAGCCGGTCGCCTTCACATGCAGAATCCCGTCGGAGGTCTTCTCTATCGTCACGCCGTCCTTGCAATGGGCATCGCCCAGATAGGACAAGCGCGTCGGGTCGTATGCCACATCGAACTCGTATGCGTCGATGGAGCCCGCATTGTCCTCGTTGGCATGCAGGTTCAGGTTGAACTTGCCCTTATGGGCGGCGGTCGGCGTGCTCACCAGGCCGAGGTTGATCTGCTGGGGGATGTTCGCAGGCTGCGTCACGCCTTCATGCGCCTTGTCCGAAAGGGCTTTCACCTGCGCGTCCGTCAGTGCGGCAGAATAGGCGCGGGCAATGGCGACCGATCCGTTGAAGCGGAACTGGGTGCCGTTGTCGTTGGAAGAGTCGCCGCCGATGCACAGGTTCTGTGCTGTTTCATTAGCCGGCATCTTGATGCCGGTGCCGCCCGCATCGACGCTGTCGACCAGCTGTCCATCAACGTAGAGTTTCACGCTCTGGCCATCCACCAGGCCGACCACGTGGTACCACGTGTTGGCCTTCAGGTTCGATACCGCATAGCCGGGTTCGCGGTAGCTGCCGTTCACATGGGCGAAGAGCACGAGCTTGCCGCCGTCAATGCCCAATCCGGCGCCGCCTCCCTGTTGGTTGGAGAAGAAATCATGCTCGCCGCTGGTCGGCAACTCGTCGAATTTTACGAGGGCTTCCAGGGTAAGCGTATCGGAGATCTTTCCGTACTGCTGGCCAAATGCGAATTTGTAGGCGCTGTCGCCATCGAAGCTGGCAACCTTGTAACCCACTTCGGAATTGTCGGCTATGACGGGCTGTCCATCGGCGCTTGCCGTGGTATTGCCGACGGTGTCTTTGGCAGTTCCGTCCGAGAAGTCGGCATTGAATAGGTCTGCACTCGGCAGGTCCTCTGCGTAAGCTGGCGCGCATGCGGCCCATGCTGCAAGCGCGAAGACGAGCGCGAGCACCACCTCGGCTATTCTTTTTCGGTAACGTTCCATTTCTCCCCTTTCACTCTGGTCGGGATTCCTCTTCCCGAAAGTTTCCGCCGGCTCACTGCGATAGGATGGCCGTTGATGGAACCTTCCCAATCCCGTGGTCGGTTCCACCGGCGCCCTCAGGGCGCATGGGCTCCTTATCGCTCCGGTCGACGGGGATGATTCTAGGAAGCGGGTGAAGCCGAATCGGCTAGACGGAGGTTTGTACCGCGTACGGTGATGGCAAATTTCCCGTAATCCTGCAACGCCGTTCTCACATGGTTGACATAAGTGCGTTACGTTCATTAAACGGCCTGGTAAAAGCGCCCTGCGAAATGGTGTGAATAAGGGGTCGTAAGGCTATCGGGAAGCCCGGGATACGGCCAGTGCCCGTTATTAGATATAGTGGGAAGCCGCAGGTGCATATACGGGGCGGGGCATCTGCCGTGAAGGCGTCTCCGACCACGACACCGAAGAAAGGAATCCCTATGAGGCCAAAGCCGACCGAAAAGCTCGATCCGCGAGCCAAGAACGTCTGGCGCATAAACGACGGATTGCTCATCGTCTGCCTGACGGCGGGAGCGCTGGCTGCCGAAATGCTTTTCGGCGCCATGATAGAAGACCCTGCATTCGCGTCGACGCTTCTCATGCCGACCGCGGTGCTCGGGGCGGTCTGCCTGGCGGTATGGCTGGTTGCGATTCCGCCGATTCGCTATGCAAGATGGCGCTATCAGGTGACGCCCGAATTCCTGGACATCGAAAAGGGTATCATCTGGCGCCAGCGCATCATCGTCCCCTTTATCCGGGTGCAGAATACCGATACGCGGCAAGGACCGATCCTGCGTGCGTTCCACCTGGCAAGCGTCACGGTGTCCACCGCCGCACAGGAACACGAGATTCCCTGCCTGTCCGAGCAGGTGGCCGAACAGCTGCGGGACAAAGCTGCTGAATTCGCCCGCCTGGCACGCGAGGATGTGTAGCCATGGACCGGGAACAGGCGACGTCCATTCCGCAATCCGAAGCATCCGATGGGCAGGCGGCAGAGCCGGCGTCATCTGGGACGCGCTATACCAGCACGTTTCATACCGGCCAGGCATACCGCGTGCACCATAGCTATGTATGGCTTATGCCTTTGAATACGATGATCGTAATCGCGTTCGCCATCCTTGCCGGCATGGGGCAGAGCCTGCTCGAAATCTACCAAGAGCTTGCCGCGCAGGGCGTGCGGATGGCGGCCGTTCCCTTCATCGTCTTGGTAGTGCTGGTGGTGATGGCGGTGTCCTACGGGCTGTCGGCGGGCTATCATGCGTGGGCATACCGGCACCTGTGGTACGAATTCGACGAGCGCGAGTTCAGCGTGTACTCGGGCATCTTCAACAAGCGGCGGGTCCATGTTCCGTATGCGCGCGTGCAGTCCGTGAACCACAAGGCGGGCATCCTCCAACGCATCTTCGGGGTCTGCACGGTAACTGTCGATACGGCCGGCGGCTCGGCGAACAAGGAGGTGAGCATCCCCTATGTCGAACTCGGCGTGGGAGAGCGCATCCGGGCCGAGCTCTTCATGCGCAAGGCGGCGTTGATGACGAACGGGGTGGTCGAACTGGTGTATCGGGATCCGGACGCCTCCGGAGAAAGGGCCCCGGGAGCGCCATCGGCCCCGGTGCCCCCATCGGCGACGGTGGAAAATGCGGCTTCGTCAGCTCCGGTGCCTCCCGCATCGCACGCGGGGAATATCCCAGCTTCTGCTTCGGCGACGGAGGCGAACACGCTTGATCAGGTGACGGCGGATGTCATCGATTGGCGTGGGGCATTCGGCGGCGCGCACGCTGGCATGGAACCGGTCGCCTACGAGTTCGGGCTCAGCAACGGAGAGCTTTTCCTGGCGAGCGCCTCGCATAGTGCGGCGATCTCCTTGCTGGTGGCTTTCACGATCCTTGACGTCTGCAGCGCAATGCTGTTCGGGGCGCTCAGCGCTTTCATGATTCCGTTGATGATTGTGATTGCGGTTATTGCCTGGTTGGTGGGCATGGTGCCCGTTCTGCTGTCGTATGGCGGATTCAAGGCACGTCGTCGCGGGTCGCGCATCGAAGTGGAACGCGGCCTGCTCCAACGCCAGTTCAGCGGTATCGACGTCGACCGGATCCAGTCGGTGGTTGTTCGCCAATCGGTGGTGCGGCATTTCTTCGGATTCTGCGAGGTGTCGCTCGGACGCATCGACGCAGCTTCCCAAGATGAATCGGAGGGTCAGAGCCAACTGAATCCGCAGGGGTTGGTAATCCATCCCTTCGTGCGGTTGGACAAGGTCGACGAGCTGTTGAGCGGGTTGCTGCCCGAATTCGATGGACGTCCGCAGAGCACCCAACAGCAGCGGGTGGCTCCGGTGGCCCTGCGGCGCGGGATCATCCGGCGCTGCATCTGGCAGAATCCTGCGCTCTATATTGCGGCGGGCCTGGTTGTGCTGCAGCTGATTTTTTCCTGGTACATCGCTCCCGATTTAGGCTCGGCGTTCTCGCATTCACGGGCTTTGATCGTGCAGCAAGGGGTTTCCCGCGCTTTTCTGATCGGGTATATCCTCTGCGCGGCGGCAACTGCGATCATCGCGGTGGGTACGGTGGTATGGTGGCGCGAATCGGGCATCTCGTTCAACCGTGCCTTCGTCCGCATCTTCAACAGCGGGCTTGCCACAGAGTCCGTCACGGTGCCCCGGGTGAAGGTCCAGTCGGGCGCGACCCGCACGAATCCCCTGCAGCGCCTTGCGCATACGGCGACGGTTTCCCTGGTAACCGCAGCGGGTATCGGGCAAACCAAGACGCGCCTGATCGATGTCGGGGACGACTGTGCCGAATCGTGGCTTTCCTGGCTTGAACCGCGGCAGAGCGCCTCATCTTCCTCCCAGCATCTATAATCGGTTCATGCGGCATGATCTAAGGCTCTGCCGCGTATCGAGCTGAAAGGGACGCGTGTTGGACTTCTTCTCCACAGTCAATGAGCAGTATCCGGTAGCGATCACCATCGCCGTCGGCGTTATCATCGTTTTCGCTACCTGGATAATCGAGCGGGTGGTATATAAGGCCATCCTCCGGTTGGGGAAAAGCGACAACAACGGCATTCCCGCCAGTTCCATCTTCGCGAACATCGCCCGCGTAACCATTTGGCTGATCGGTATCGCCATACTGTTCAAGAGCTGTTTCAACTACGACGTCACCGGCTTGGTGGCCGCCCTCGGTATCGGCGGCATCGCCCTTTCCCTGGGCATGCAGGATACACTCTCGAATCTGATCGGCGGGCTGCAGGTGTCGCTCGGACGCATCATCGAGCCGGGACAGTATGTGCAGGTGCTTGGCCAGGAGGGCCGTGTACGCGATGTAAGCTGGCGCCATACGACTATCGTCGATGCGGGGGGAAACGAGCATCTGATTCCCAATTCGCTTATCAACAAGAATTCTCTCACCAACGTGGGCGAGTCGGTTGATGTCAGAGCTTCGTTCGCGCTTCCGGTCGGTGCGGATATCAAGGCGTTCAGCGAAGAGGCGACGACCGCCATTTCCGATGGGCTCTCCGGCAAGCTGGGAAGCAACGGTGTGCGCATCCGTTTTACCGGCGAAGACGAGCTCGGAAGCTTGCGGGGCAATGCGGTCGCCGATGTGCTGCGCAGCGAATCTTCCCCCGAAACGGCAACCGACTTGGTATTCCGTTATCTGTATCCGGTGCTCGAGCGCTATTCGGATGCTGAAAGTGCTGTGGAATAGCAGCGCGTTCCGGGAATTCCTGTCGGAGAATTCCAGAGCGATTCCGGGTTTTTCCCGGCTTCTGCTTTCTGTATCTCCGCAGATGGTTTTTCATACAGCCGTGGCACAATAGAGCCAGGTATACGAGATGTTCACCCGCTGATGCCCATTGTCGGCGTGGGGTAAGGAGCCCATCATGGCAGGATTGAATTTCGATGAGATGAAGAAGAAGGCCCAGGAGACTATCAGCCAAGCCACCGAGCAGGTAAAGCCGCTTGCCGATGCCGCTGCGGTAAAGGCCCAGGAAGTGGCGGACCAGGCGAAGCCTGCGGTCGATGCGGCGGCGGAGAAGGCCAAGCCCTTTGCCGATGCTGCTATGGAGAAGGCCCAGGAAATGGCAGACCAAGCAAAGCCCGCGGTCGATACGGCGGCGGAGAAGGCAAAGCCTTTCGTCGATGCCGCTGCGGTAAAGGCCCAGGAATGGGCCGACCGGATGCGTCCTGCAGTCGATGACGCAATGGCCATGGCCCAAGATGCCGCTTCGCAGGCGCATCTCGATGAGAAGATCGCTGCGGCTCAGGCGGTTGCCGGCGCTGCCGTCGAAGGGGCGCGGGATAAGCTCGAAGAGGTGACCGGGCGCGATTTGAACGAAGACGGCACGATCGGCGGCGTGAAGGTTGCAGACGCGGCAGCGCCGGCATCCGAGGCCGATCAGACCTACGAGCTGCCCGATTCCGAGCGCGAGTAAACGGGTATGCGACGTGCGCAGGCGCGTCGGTGCAGGATTTTCAGCCGGCAGGCCCAATCGGCCTGCCGGCCGTTTCTCGTTTGCAGGATTATGGCGCTATCGTCGGCAATAGCGTCTCCCGAGACGATTATTTCGCCTACAATGGTTCAAGGCATTTCTTGAGGAGTAAAACCATGGCTGATAAGGTTTTCACATACGACAGCACCCTGCGCGATGGCGAGCAAGCCGAAGGCATCTCCCTGTCATTGGAAGATAAGCTGAACATCGTGCGCAGGCTGGACGATTTCGGCATCGACTATATCGAAGGCGGTTTCCCTGCATCGAATCCGAAGGACATCGCCTTCTTCAAGGCCGTGAAGGAGATGGGCTTGAAGCATGCCCGGATAGCGGCTTTCGGCAATACCTGCAAGAAGGGGGTTGCGGCCGAAGAGGACTCGGGCCTGCGCGACCTGCTGGAATCGGGCGCGCCGGTGTGCACGATTGTCGGCAAGAGCTGGGATGCCCAGGTAGAGCGCGCATTGCAGACCACACTCGAGGAGAACCTGCGCATGGTGGGCGACTCGGTGGCGTTCTTGAAGCAGCATGGCGTGCGCGTCGTCTTCGATGCCGAGCACTTCTTCGACGGATACAAGCGCAACCCCGATTACTCGATGGAGGTCATCCGTGTCGCCCATGAGGCGGGCGCCGATTCCATCGATCTGTGCGAGACGAATGGCGGCGCGCTTCCCTTCGAAGTTCAGCGCATCGTCAAGGAGGTTACCACTGCCTTCCCCGACCAGGCGTTCGGCATCCATTGCCATAACGATTCCGGCTGTGCGGTGGCCAATACCCTGGCTGCAGTCGAATCGGGCGTCACCCAGGTACAGGGCACCATCAACGGCTACGGCGAACGGGTCGGCAATGTGGATCTGCTGACGGTTATCGCCGATCTGCAGTTGAAGATGGGCCGCACGTGCGTGGATGACCTGACTCAGCTGACGAGCGTTGCCCAATACGTAGCCGACACCTGCAACATCGTCCTGCCGCGCCATTATCCCTATACGGGGAAATCCGCCTTTGCCCACAAAGGCGGATTGCATGCCAGCGCCATCGCCCGTTTCCCCGAAGCCTACGAGCACATCGACCCATCGCTCGTGGGCAATGCCACCCGCGTGCTGGTCAGCGAGCTTGCCGGCAAGGCTTCCCTGATCGCAAAGGCAAAGGCGCTCGGCGTCGATCTGTCGCAGGACCGGGAGCTTGCCCAGCGCATCCTCGATGACATCAAAGAGCGCGAGAACGAGGGTTACTCCTATGAGACGGCCGATGGTTCGCTTGCCATCCTGCTGCATATGTATACCGGGGACTTCAAGCCGCATTTCACCTTGGAGAGCTTCCGTGCCATCGTGGATGATCGCGAGGACGAGAATGCATGGGCCTCGGGTGCCGCCTCGGAGGCGACTATCAAGGTCCATGTCGGCGATAGGCGCTTTGTGGCAACAGGCGAAGGCGTCGGCCCGGTTGGGGCGCTGGACAGCGCCCTGCGCCTCGCGTTGACCGATGTGTATCCCGAAATCGAGCAGATATCGCTCGTGGACTTCAAAGTGCATATCCTCGACGGGAATCGCGGTACCAGCGCCATCACGCGCGTATTCATCACCTCGAGCGACGGTGTGGACACCTGGGGTACCGTCGGCCTGTCCGAGAACATCATCGAGGCATCGTGGAATGCGCTCGTCGATTCCCTCGAGTACGGTCTGCTGAGGCTCGGGCGGTAGCCATGGCGCAGTTGCGGACAACCGAGGTCGACGACCTGCTGGATGTGCTCAGCGGGATGCGGGATCAGGACGAGATCTTCGCCCTGCTCGAGGACCTGATGACGATTCGGGAGATCAAGGAGATCAGCCAGCGCCTGGCGGTGGCTCACATGCTGGACGAGGGAAAACCCTATACGGCCATCGAGAAGACCACCGGTGCATCGGCTACCACGATTGCGCGCGTCTCCAAGGCGCTCAATTACGGTGCCGGCGGGTATCGGCGGGCTCTCGAAGTGCTTGCCAACCGTGATGCGGGGCAAGCCTAGCTGCCCAGACGCATCTACTCGCAATGAAAACGGGCCGGCAGCATTGCCGGCCCGTCTCGCTTCGTTTTCCGATAGGCGCTGCTCGTCGCTAGTCGAAGCAGGCATCGGAGCCCGGTCCGATGCGGTCGGCATAGGATTCCAAGACCAGCTGGGCACGCGAGCTCATGGGCAGCGTGTTCTCCTCCAAGAAGCGGGGGATGTCGGTGACTTTCAGGGGGAAGACCTCGATGAACTCCGATGGCTCGGTTTCCTGGGCGCCTGCAGGGTAGGCTTTCACGCGCACGATGGACAGGCATTCCTCTGTCATGCCCTCCGATGAGTAGCTTTTCTGCGGCAGGGCGATCAGCTTCGGCGTGCCGTCGGCGCGGCGCTCGATGGCGTACCCGGTTTCCTCGCGCAGCTCGCGCTCCACTGCGGTAGCGATATCTTCCCCCGGGTCGATAAGCCCGGCGGGCAGGGCAACGCACCAGGAATTCATGGGATAGCGAAATTCCTTGATCAACAGAACCTCGTCGCTGTCGGTGGTGGCGACGATGCTCACGGCATCGGCAGTGGGCTGTGTGCCCTCCGGCCGGCGCATTTCCGCCTCGAATTTCGCCAGGTCCTTGCGCGAGACGGATTCGTAGGTCTTTTCCCGGCCATTCGGCAGGCGGTAATGCAGGATGTACTTCTTCAGCCAGCCGTCGCTGACCTGTTCGATGCTCAACAGTTCGGGTGCTTTCGGCTGATCCATGGGATGCTCCTTTGCTTAGGTCGGGTTGTCTTCGGTTACTTATGGAAGATGAGTTCCGGGTGCGTGTACTCGCCGGTTTCGAGAAGATGGCGCAGGTAGGTCATGGTCTGCCCGATCAGGGTATGCATGCCGAAGATCGAACGCTGTTCCCAGGGCTTGCGTCGAGGCAAGTGGGTGGTGGCATAAGCGATTTCGCCGGGATCGATGAGGCCCTCCGCCAAGACGGCACGTACGTTGTCCAGCTGGCGTTCATAGTGCGCCTTGATCGCGTCGACTCGCGCCGGCAAGTCGCTGAACTCGGATCCGTGGCCAGTGAGGACCAGATCGACGGGGAGATCGCGCAGCCGATCGAGGCTTTCCAAGAACTGTGCCAGCTCATCCTCTTCCGATTCTAGGATGACCGGCGGATACAGGTCCCCGAGAAGTTGGTCGCCGGCTACCAAGATGCGCGCGGTGGGCTCGTAGAGGCAGATTTGAGCGAAGTCATGGCCGCGAGCGGCGATGCAGCGGAAGCGGAAATCCCCCACCGTGATAGTGTCGCCGTCTTCGACGGTGGTGACACGAATATCGTCGGTACCCGTATCGCGCATGGGGGCAAAGTAGGCGGGATCGTAATCGTAGGGAACGCCGTGGGCCCGGCAGACCCGCTCGGCTGCCTCTTGGAATTCGCGACGGCCCATGATGGGGGTCATGCGGTCGGCATAGTCTTCCAGTCCGGAATAGACCAGCATGCCTTGGCGGGCGATCCTGGTCAGCCCCGCGCAATGGTCGAAGTGCGAATGCGTCAGGAAGACGTCAACGGATTTCCAAGCGACATCCAGGCGCGATAAGGCCATGTCGAAGGCCTCTTCGACCTCGGGAAGGTTGCAGCCGGCATCGATGATCAGGTTGCGTTTGCCGCCGAGGACCACATAGCTGTTCGATACAGAAACCAGTTCGGGAACCGGTAGGTCGATGCGGAAGATGTGCGGTGCCACGCGGACCAGCGCATCGCGGGAACGGGGTCGCAGCGGCATCGTTTGCTGCGCACCGGCGGCAACGGTTTCGGCATTGTCGGCGGGAGATGCGGTGCGCGCAGGCTGTGGGGTAAAGCTTTGGAAGGCATCCTCTACCATCCGGGCAGCTTCGGCGAGCTTTTCCTCATAGTCGGCCGGTTCACCTTCGTGTTCGTTCTGTTCTGCCATGTGATGCTCCTATTCGGAGAATACTTCGGGATTCAGGCAATCAAGCGGCTTGTTGCCGGACAGCACGTCGATGACCGCTTGGGTGGCGCGGGTTCGCAGCTCGACGCCCGATTCTTCCGACCAATACGCCACGTGCGGGGTGAGCACGGTATGCGGTGCGCTGAACAGCGGATGGTCGGTACCGACCGGTTCCTGCTCGAACACATCGATGCCTGCACCCCACAGGCGGCCTGCCTTCAGGGCGGCCGCCAGGGCCAACGTATCGACGACGGCACCGCGCGAGGTATTCACGACGATGGCGGTTTCCTTCATCAGCGCCAGATGCTCGGCATCCAGCAGATGATGGGTGGCCGGGGTCAGCGCGGTGTGGAAGGAAACGACGTCTGCGCGTTCCAGCAGGCTCTCGAAGGTGGTGGTCTCGTAGCCTTCCGGCGTACGGCGGCCCGGCTTCAGGGAACGCGAGGTGCAGATGACCGTAAAGCCCAGGCCGTGTGCTTTCCGAGCGGTCGCCCGGCCTATCTGACCCATGCCGACAACGCCGAATGTGCGGCCATGCACTTGGCCCAGGGGCCGGTGAGCGCCGTAAGGCCAGATGCCGCGGCGCAGATCGGCATCGAGCTCGTTTGTCCGGCGCAGCACGTCGAGTGCCAGAGTGATGGCATGGTCGGAAACCACCTCGGTCCCGTAGCCGGGCACCGTGCAGATGGCAACGCCATGCTCGGTCGCAGCGGGGACATCGATGGTGTCGAATCCGACCCCGGTCCGCGCCACTACACGCAGACGGGGGAGCGCCTCGAAAACCTCGGGCGTGAACGTGCCGTACGAGGTGATGATGCCGTCGGCATCGGCGGCGTTTTGCACGATGGCTTCGGGTCTCGGGTCCTCGAAGACCTTCAGGTTCATATCCGCATTCGCGATCAGCTGTTCTTCCAGTTCGCTGTCTTCGAAATCGCGGTCGGTGATCACGATGTTCTTCATAGTGCGTCCTATCTGTCTGGGTATGCCCCCGATGATAGCGGATGACGATGTGCTTTACGTGGCGAAGCGGGCAAGCTGCCGATGGATTATCGACGGTTGCGGTAGGCGCGGGCCTGGTTCACGAGCATTTTGAAGAAATTGCTCATGGCCGGGTCATTGGGGAAGAATTCAGGATGCCATTGCACGCCCAGCATGAAGGTGCGGTCCGGCACCTCCACCGATTCGACGAGCCCGTCTGGGCCGATGGCATCCGCTACCAGGCCGGGACCCAGGTCCTTGACGCCTTGGTGGTGGATGGAGTTCGTGGGCAGCGGAGCGCAGCCGACGATGCCGGCCAAGCGTGAGGCGGGACGGACATCCACCATATGCACGCGTTGGTTGTAGCGGTCGGCACGCCAGTGCTCGATATAGTTGCGACCGGTTTCTGCCGACCATGCCGAAGGGCTGCTTCCCGCCGTTTCCCGCTTCGTCGGATCCAAGCCCCAGGGAATCCGGCGGTCTGCCGGCGGCTGGCCGTGGATGTTGTTCAAGTCTTGGTGCAAGGTGCCGCCGAAGAAGACGTTCATCATCTGCATGCCGCGGCAGATAGCCAGCACCGGGACATCATGCACGTAGGCGTAATCGAGCAGGCGCATTTCAAGAGCATCGCGTTCGGGCGTGTAGCGGTCGTTGCCCTTTGCAGGCTCCTCGCCGTACAGCGCTGGATCGATATCCTGGCCGCCGGGCATCAAGAACCCGTCGAAAATCGGCAGCAGCGCCTTGTAGGTATGGGGGTTTTCGGATAGGGGAAGCACTAGCGGGGCGCCGCCTGCGGCAATGACCGCGTGCGAATAGCGCTCGTGAAGAAGGATTGCCCGATCCTCGAGAAAATGGCGGGGAACGATGCCGATCAGCGGGGCATCTCCGGTATCGAGCATTCCGTTCACGTGCGTATCTCCTTTCGCGCTGCACCAATGTATCGCATTACTCGGGGTTTGGCGTCGAATAATGGGGAGTTTTCGCGTCCGTTCACGAATTCCGCGGGTCGGGACGGTGAAAGACGCAGCGGTAGGCGGCAGAGGCCAGGATATCGACACGCTCGGCAGGTGCCCGCATTGTGAGGATGGCGCGCAACGACGGTATCTTGCTGCATAATAAGAGGGCAATACGAAGGAAAGGCAGCAATCATGGAACGAAAGAACGCTTGGAAAGCCTACGATCAGGCGGCCGTGCAGGCCGTTCAGGACTTCGGTGCGGGGTACATCAAGTGGCTTACTGTCAGCAAGACGGAACGTGAAGCCACGGCTAATGCCATTTCCAAGGCCCGCAAGGCGGGCTATCGATCGCTTGCCGAAGCCCGCGAGGCGGGGAAACCCCTTGCGCCTGGAGATCGTGTCTATGCCGACAACCACGGCAAATCGCTGATTCTGGTCCAGGTGGGAAGCGAGCCGATGGAACGGGGATTCAACATCCTGGGCGCTCACATCGACTCGCCACGTCTGGACGTGAAGCAGAATCCGCTGTATGAATCAGACGACCTGGCGCTGCTTGACACGCATTATTACGGCGGCATCAAGAAGTACCAATGGGTTACGTTGCCGCTGGCTATCCATGGAGTGGTGGCAAAGACCGACGGCACGGTGGTGCCCGTGACGGTAGGCGAGGAAGATACCGATCCGGCTTTCGTGGTCACCGACCTGCTTCCGCATCTGGGCGCCGATCAAATGGACAAGAAGGCGGGAAAGGTTATCGATGGCGAGGATTTGGACGTGCTTGCCGGCGGCCGTCCGCTTCAGATCAATGCCTCCGATGCGGCTACCGATGAAGAAAAGGAACGGGCGGCTCATCCGGTCAAGGCTCAGTTGCTCGCCATCCTGCAGGAGAAATACGGCATCGCCGAGGAGGATTTCCTTTCCGCCGAGCTCGAGGTGGTGCCGGCGGGCCCGGCGCGCGATTGCGGTTTCGACCGCAGTATGGTCCTCGGCTATGGCCAGGACGACAGCGCCTGCGCATACCCGAGCCTCATGGCCCAGCTCGATGCCCCGGTCCTTTCCCGCACGGGCGTGTGCGTGCTCGTAGACAAGGAGGAGATCGGCAGCGTCGGTGCCACCGGCATGACGAGCCTGTTCTTCGAGAACACCATGGCCGAGATCATGGATCTGGCTGGTCAGGGCGGTGACTTGGCACTCCGTAGGGCGCTTACTGCCTCGCGCATGCTGTCGAGCGATGTCTCGGCAGCGTTCGATCCCACCTACGCCTCAGCCTATGAGAAGAAGAACGCGGCCTTCTGCGGACGCGGGTTGGTGTTCAACAAATTCACCGGCTCCCGCGGCAAGAGCGGCAGCAATGACGCGAATGCCGAGTACATCGCGCATCTGCGCGCGGTCATGGATCAGGCAGGCGTCTACTATCAGTTTGCCGAGCTGGGAAAGGTCGACCAGGGCGGAGGAGGAACCATCGCCTATATATTGGCGAAGTACGGTATGGACGTCATCGATTCGGGAGTGCCCGTACTGTCCATGCATGCCCCATGGGAGGTTACCAACAAGGCCGACGTCTATGAGGCGTACGAGGGCTACAAGGCATTCCTGGAAAATGCATAGGATCGCGCTCCATGGTTCCGGGGGAGGAAGCATACGAAGTACCTGATGAACGGTCGGAGTCTGCCGATGAGGGAAGGGTAGTTCCCGATACCGTTTCCGGCGGAGAGGCAGAAACCTCCTCGGCGTTTCCCGCCGAAGGGGCGGAGGCTGCCCAGCGGGCAGGGGGCGAGTACCTGAACGGGGTGACCCTTCGTTTCGCAGTGGGCGTCATCCTGCTGATGGCCGCGGGCGGTTTGGGTGCCGTGTTCTTCGCCCAGGCACCGAACGAAACGGTGCCGATGGTCGCCGCTTTTGTCTTCGGCGTGTTGATCTGCGCCGGCATCATATGCGTTACGTGGGGCTTCTCTCAGGTACGGGCACAGAAACGTGCGCTCTTGAGGTCTGCGTACCTTGAAGGCTATTCCCGGGGATATCGGGCGAAGCAGGGCTCTCGCAGCGCCGGGTCCCCCGATTCGTGTCCGGGCACCGATGGCAAGGCGCACTCGCTGAATGACCGGATTGCCGCTGCACAGGCAAAGCCGCACGGACCTGCGCCGGAAGCGGCCGATCCAGTCGAATCGCTGCTGGCGCACACCGACGATGTGTTCGCCACCCTCACGAGTTTGGTGTCCAATCCCGATCCCGATCGGCAGTACCAGGGTATCCGCCAGCTGCTGCTGGGCATCGGCCTTCCCGAATGGGAGAGCGCCGAGAAGGCGACTTGCCGTTTGCTGGGGCGCAACGGCTGCTATTGGATCGCCGCCCAGACCGAGGCGCTGCCGGTTGACGATTACGATCGGATCATGGCAACCGAAGGGGCGCTCAACCTGGCAAAGGGGGTTCGCCTTGCGCATCCGCAACTGGCACCCGACGACTATCCGGCCAAGGCCAGGGAACTGCTCTGCCAGCCCATCCGCGTGCGGTCCGGCGTGTCCGACGTTATTAGCTTTCTAGAAGCGGGCTATGCCGATCCGGCCCAAGCACTGAAAGAGAGCGAATGGGCGCAGCGCCTGGCAGTGGCCGATGCTGCCGAAGATACCGCCTTGCCGTTTCGGCTGGTGTTCGATATGCGGGCGAATGCGGCCGCGGGCCTTATGCTTATCCGCCTGGAGATCCCCCGTCCCGCCTGCTTTGCAAGCGTGGCTGCCGACGATGCCGATCGCAGACGTCTGGCGGTGGTCTATGCCCAGCACCTTGCCATCTTCATGGCCGAAGCGGCTTTCAGGGTACCGGCAACCCGGCAGGCAGTGGTGTCGTGCCATGAGCATGACAGCCTGCGCACCGTGCTCTCGCTGCAGGCCAACGCCGCCGATGCCCTCCGGCTCGGCCGACGTGCACAGCAGGAGGCCGGCTGGTTCGATGATCCGACGTTTCGGGCAAGCTTTTCCGATGATGGGTGGTTCGGTGCGGTTGAGCCGCATTTACGCGAAACGGATGATGTTCTGGAGCCGGAACGCTATGAGCTGCCCACAGAGCTGGATACCCGGCCGTGCAATCCGGGGCTTTCCCGTATCGCCTGCGCGCGTACCGCTGCCGATTTAGGCATCAATGAGAATGCCGAACGCCAATGGACGTGGCATCGGTTCGCCGACGATCTGCCTATTTCGACCCGGGAAGCGGTTTCCCGCCTGCTTGCGCTGAAGGATCAGGCCGCGGAACCGCCGACAAAGGATGCCTGCGACCGGGTGATTCGCGCGCTTGCCGAAGGCGAGGGAGCGCTTCCGGCCATCGACGAGCTGCGGACGCAATTCTTCGACGGCACCGAGCTCGACGAGGCGGTGGCGCAGGCGCGGCTTGCGTTGACGAGCAATGACGCTCCGAAGGTGGCGGATGCGGTTACCCGACTTGAGGCGGCCCTTTCCACCAGTATGCAGATTTCCTACCTGGATGATACCGACACGGTATTTCGCTATTTCAACAGCGTGGCCGAACGCATCGCCTACAACCGACGTTATGCGGATGATACGCGTGATGTCCGATTGGTGCCGGATGCCTATTTCAATGCACTCGAGTTGTCGGCCCGTCTGTTGACGATGCTCGAGCGCAACGACGAGGCGCTGCGCTATGCCGAAGAGGCGACGCGCATCGCTCCGGGTTCTGTGAACGCGGCGCTGGTCAAGGCCCGGGTGTTGGAGAACAAATCGGATGTCTTCGGAGCTGCCGACTGCGTGAAGGCGGTCATGGGGCGGGCGACGTCCAAACACGACTTATCCATCTGCCTGTACCGCATGGCCTATTTCGCCTGGAAGCTCGGCCGTTCCAAGCTCTCGGTAGCATGCTATAAGGCCGCCATCGCTTTGCGTACTTCGCTGTCGGCTCAGGCGGCTTTGGAGTTGGCGCAGCTTATCGCCACCGAGGAAGGGGTTTCCGACATCTCCGGAGCCGAGGCAAAGGCCCTGCTCAACGAGGCGGATATTCCCTATGAACTGGACAGGCCGTTTTCGCAATGCCTGCAGGCCTGCGCCATCCTCTGCACCGACCAGCATTTCTATCCGGTGGCTGCGTCCCTTACCGGTTCTCTGGTCGAACTGCTCCGCGATGACGCATTGGTCGACGTCTACCATTCGCTGGTTCCCTAGGTGCTCCCCTTTCCCCTCCGGCCTGCTCCGATGCGTTTCAGGACGAAGTTGTGGCAAGGTTTTGCATGCCATACTCATGCCTTCTCAGAGGTGGGGACGGGACTATAATGAGTGGCAATCTACCGAGTACCGGCTATCAGAAAGGGATCGATCATGGCGTATTATTTCGACGAGCCTTCGCGCACCTTCAACGAATACCTGCTTGTCCCTGGTTTTTCGGGTGCGGAGAACATTCCCGAGAATGTGAGCCTGAAGACGCCGCTCGTGAAGTTCGAGAAGGGCGAAGAGCCCGCCATCAGCCTGAACATCCCTATGGTTTCGGCAATCATGCAATCCGTGTCCGATGACAAGATGGCCATCGCACTCGCCACCGAAGGCGGTATGAGCTTCATCTACGGCAGCCAGTCCGTCGAAGACGAGGCGGCGATGGTCGCCCGCGTGAAGGACTACAAGGCAGGGTTCGTTACTAGCGATTCCAACCTGTCGCCCGAGATGACGTTGCAGGATGTGCTGGATTTGAAGAGCCAGACCGGCCATTCCACCATGCCGGTTACCGCCGACGGCACCGCCCATGGCAAACTGATGGGCGTTGTCACCGAGCGCGATTACCGCCTGTCCCGTATGGAGCGCACCGAGAAGGTTGCCGACTTCATGACTCCCTTCGAGAAGCTGATCACCGCCCCTGCCGATACCACCTTGAAGGCGGCCAACGACATCATCTGGGATCACAAGCTGAACTCCCTGCCGCTGGTTGATGGGAACAACCGCTTGGTCAGCATGGTCTTCCGCAAGGACTACGATTCCGCAAAGGCGAACCCGCTGGAAATGCTCGACCAGCACAAGCGTTACATGGTAGGCGCCGGCATCAATACGCGCGACTATGCCGAACGCGTTCCTGCGCTGGTCGATGCGGGGGTAGACGTCGTCTGCATCGACAGTTCCGAGGGCTACTCCGAATGGCAGCGCCGGACCATCGCCTGGATTCGCGAGCGCTATGGCAACGACCTGAAAGTGGGCGCCGGCAACGTGGTCGATGCCGAGGGCTTCCGCTTCTTGGCCGAAGCAGGCGCCGACTTCGTCAAGATCGGAATCGGCGGCGGCTCCATCTGCATTACCCGCGAGACCAAGGGCATCGGTCGCGGCCAGGCGACTGCAGTCATCGATGTGGCGCGGGCGCGTGACGAATACTTCAAGGAAACGGGGGTCTATGTGCCCATCTGCTCCGATGGCGGCATCGTCTACGACCACCACATCACGCTGGCTCTGGCCATGGGTGCCGACTTCGTGATGCTGGGCCGTTACTTCGCCCGCTTCGACGAGAGCCCCACGAACCTGGTCAACGTCAATGGCAACTACATGAAGGAGTACTGGGGCGAAGGCTCCGCCCGTGCCCGTAACTGGCAGCGCTACGATCTGGGCGGCAAGAAGGGCATGAAGTTCGAAGAGGGCGTCGACTCCTATGTTCCGTATGCCGGTAGCCTGAAAACGAATGTCGCCACGACGCTTTCCAAGGTACGGTCGGCCATGTGCAACTGCGGCGCGCTGACGATTCCCGAGCTGCAGCAAAAGGCGAAGCTGACGGTGGTTTCCTCCACGAGCATCGTGGAAGGCGGAGCGCACGATGTGCTGCAGAAAGACAAGACCCCCTACGTCAGCAACGTGCACAACTAAGGCTCGACACCTTATTCCCTCAACAGGGCACGCGAGAATGGGATCCCGCTTCGGCGGGGTCCCTTTTTTCAATGCATATCTCAGCGGTGTGTAAGGCGCGCTGCCGCCGGCCTTCGCTGCAATGCGGGCCGTGTCCTAGGAGTTTGCCTCGACCGTGGGATTTTCCGCGATTACGGCCTTCAGCATGGCAATGTAGCGCTGCAGCAGTGTATCGGGGCGGCGGTCCTTATGCATCAGATACCCGATATGCATGGTCTCACGTGTGTCGAGCGGGATGCTGACGATCCCGGAGTGCATCTCGGCAGACAGCACGCCGGTCGACAGCGTATATCCGTTGAAGCTCGTAAGCAGGTTGGTGAGCGTGCCGCGGTCCGAATAGCGGATATTGCCCTTGTGCGCCAGCTGGCTGAAGGGCTCTTCGGAGTAATAGAACGAGTTCTCCGAGCCCTGCTCGAATGAATAGCGCGGGTAATCTTCGAGGTCCTCGAGCTTGATCAGCTTGCGTCTTGCCAGTGGATGGTGTTCGCCGACGAACACGTGCACCCGTGCATCGAAGAGCGGTGTGAAGACCAGCCCGGCGTCGGCGAAGGCCTTTTCCAGCACATGCCGGTTGAAGCTGTCAAGATACAGGATGCCCAGTTGGCTGCGGAAGGTGCGCACGTCGTCGATGATTTGTCCCGTGGCGCATTCGCGCAGGATATAGTCGAAATCCTGGCTGTCATCGAGGTCCTCCGACATCCGGACGAATGCTTCCACGCAGAAAGCGTAATGCTGGGACGAGATGGCCAGGCGGTTGCGGGCAAGTCCCTTGCGGGAGTAATGCTCTTCGAGCATGTCGGCCTGCTCGATGACCTGGCGGGCATAGCCCAATAAGTCGGCACCTTCGTTGGTCAGGGTCACGCCGCGATTGCTGCGGCGGAAGATGGTGATGCCGAATTCCCGTTCCAGATCCTTGACGGCGTTCGACAGATTGGACTGCGAGGCATAGAGGTTCGTTGCCGCGGCATTGATCGATCCGTATTCCGCGATGGCGATAAGGTAGCGCAGTTGCTGCAGGGTCATACGATCTTCCCTTTCACGGACGGAGGGCTTGCAAGGCCCATCCGTTTGTCGGCACCTTCTTCCCGAGGCACGGAGCCTGTGGCGTTCGGCGTTTTCTCATTCGGTGAAGCGTGTCATGTGTTCCTTCGATTACCACTATAATGTTCAAGATTGTATACAACAGGTTTGGAATGGCAGGGGGCATCGTTTTTCCTCGATGTCCGCTGCATTGCGGAAGGGACGAAAGGCAGCCCATGAAAGCGTATAACCCGCATGAGATCGAACCGCGCTGGCAGAAGGCGTGGGAGGAATCGGGCCAGAACAAGGTATCCGAAGATCCCTCGAAGCCGAAACGCTATGTGTTGGAGATGTTCCCGTATCCATCCGGCGATATCCACATGGGCCATGTCCGCAATTACACCATCGGCGATGTGACCGCACGCTATTACCGTATGCGCGGTTACGACGTGTTGCATCCCATGGGATGGGATGCATTCGGCCTTCCTGCCGAAAATGCCGCCATCAAGCACAAGAGCCATCCGGCGAAGTGGACGTATGCCAACATCGCCACGCAGAAGGCCAGCTTCAAGCGCATGGGCTTCTCCTACGACTGGGACCGTACGGTCGTGGCCTGCGACCCCGAATACTACCGCTGGGGCCAGTGGATTTTCCTGCAGTTCTGGAAGAAAGGCCTGGTCGAGCGCCGCAACAATCCGGTGAATTGGTGCCCGGGCTGCCAAACCGTGCTCGCGAACGAGCAAGTCATCGAGGGACGCTGCTGGCGCTGCGATTCCGCGGTGGAGAAGCGCGATCTGACGCAATGGTACTTCAAGATCACCGACTATGCCGAGGAGCTGCTCGACGACCTGGACAAGCTGGATGGCTGGCCCGAGCGCGTCAAGCAGCAGCAGGCCAACTGGATCGGCCGTTCGGAGGGTGCCGAGGTCGACTTCCTGCTGTGCGACAAGGACGGCAATGCGCCCGAGCATCCCACCGAAGATGATTACATCACGGTATTCACCACGCGCGCCGATACGCTTTTCGGCTGCAGCTTCTTCGTCCTGGCTCCGGAATACCGCGGGCTGAAGAATCTGGTCGAGGGCACCGAATACGAGCAGCCGGTCATGGATTTGGTGGCAGCAGCGCAGAAGGTCACCGCGGTCGAGCGCGCACAGGGCGACCGGGAAAAGCACGGCGTCTTCACCGGACGGTATGTCGTCAATCCCGTGAACGGTGAGAAAGTTCCCGTTTGGGTCTCCGATTACGTGGTGGCCGATTACGGTACCGGTGCCGTCATGGCGGTGCCGTGCGGCGATCAGCGTGACTTCGAATTCGCCCGGAAATACCATCTGCCCATCATCCCGATCATCCTGAAAGATGACGACCCGCTCTATCCTCGGCTGAAGGATGAGAAGGGGCGTGCGGTGACCGAGGTCGACTGGGAGGAAGCCTATGCGGCGGAAGGAACATTGGTGCAGTCCGGTCCCTACACGGGCATGAAGGGCGGCAAGCATTCCGAAGGCGAGGCAGCGGTTGTTGCCGACCTGGAAAAGCGCGGCCTGGGTCGGCGCAAGGTGGAATTCCGCCTGCGTGATTGGCTGATAAGCCGGCAGCGCTATTGGGGCAACCCGATCCCGGCCATCCATTGCCCGAAGTGCGGTGTGGTGCCGGTTCCCGAAGAGGACCTGCCTGTGCTGCTTCCGGAAGACATCGACCTGTCGGCAGGCGAGACGCTGGCCACACACGAAGAATTCTGCAAGTGCACCTGCCCGCAGTGCGGCGGTCCGGCCCGCCGCGAGACGGATACCATGGACACGTTCACCTGCTCGAGCTGGTACTACCTGCGCTACACCGACCCGCACAACACCCAGGCTCCGTTCGATTCGGCCAAGGTGAACCGCTGGCTGCCGGTGGACCAGTATATCGGCGGCATCGAACATGCCATCCTTCATCTGCTGTACTCGCGCTTCTACACCAAGGTCCTGCGCGACTTGGGCATGCTGGATTTCGACGAGCCCTTCACCAACCTGCTGTGCCAGGGAATGGTGCTCGATTCGAATGGCGATGTCATGTCCAAGAGCAAGGGCAACGTGATCTCGCCCGAGGACATGATCGCCGAATACGGCGCGGATGCCGTGCGTGCCTACATCCTGTTCATGGCGCCGCCCGACAAGGAGCTGCTATGGAACGAGGATGGCTTGGCGGGTCTGTATAAGTTCCTGAACCGCGCCTGGCGTCTGGTGAACGACCTGGCGGGCAATGCCGATGAGGACACCCTGTTCCAGAAGGAGGCTTCCGACGCCCAACTCAAAGACCTGACTGCCACGCTGAACCGCGAACGTCATCGCGTTGCCCAGAAGGTCACCGAGGATTTCGAGCGCAACAGTTTCAACACCGCTATCAGCGCGATCATGGAGCTCGTGAATGCGGCCACCGATTACCTGCGTGCCGCATCGCCCGAACGGCGCGGCAAGGCCGCCGAGCTTGCGGCGCTGGATGCCGACATCGCAGAGACGGTTGTGAAGCTGCTATCGCCGATTGTCCCGCATTGGGCCGATGAGCTGTGGACGACGGTGCTTGGGCGCGAAGGCTCGGTGCACCTGCAGCCGTGGCCTGAATTCGATCCGGAGCAGGCGAAGGAAGACGAAGTCGAACTGGCCGTCCAGGTTAACGGCAAGGTTCGTGCCCATATCACGACGGCGGCTGATGCAGATGACGAGGCCGTCCGGCAGCTGGCGCTTGCTGCTGCCGAAGCTTCCCTTGCCGGCAAGGACGTGAAGAAGGTCATCGTCGTTCCCGGGCGTCTGGTGAACATCGTGGCCAAATAGCGTCGGCTTCGAAAGGAGAACGGCAACGGGGATCCGCTGAAGGCGGGTCCCCGTTTTCATTCAGGAGGAGGGGCTCTCGCGCTGCCGAAGCACAGCAGGTTTCGGGTGCGGGCGCTTACGGCACACCATGCCAGCGCAAGGTGTTGCTACCAGGTGGTGACGTCGCCCGATTGATCGAGCGACACCGGTTCGCTGAGGTAGGTGGATTTCTCTTTCATCAAGACCTTGCGGAAATCGCTGACGCGGGCGAAGAACTCCCGTTGATCGTAGTAATCCTGGTTGTCGTAGGTGTGCAGGCTTGCCGAGACTCCTACTGTTTGGATGCCCAGGGAGTTTGCGTCGTAGAGGGCGCGTGACAGATGGTATTCCTGGGTAACCACGACCATCGAGGAAACCTGGAATACGTTCAGTGCCCGGTACATGCTGTCGTAGGTGCAGATGCCCGCGTGGTCGCAGAATACATTTTCGCTCGGTACGCCCTTATCCACCACGTATTCCTTCATGGCCTCTACTTCGTCATAGCTGAGATCGCTCTTATCGTCGCCGCTCATGATGATCTTCGGGGCAACGCCGTCGTTGTACAGCTCGACGGCAACGTCCAGGCGGTCGGCGAGCATAGTCGTAGGGGTTCCGTCGGCGTTCACGGCAGCGCCGAGCACCAGGATGCAGTCGTAAGACTGGTTGCTGTTGGCGAGCTCTTCTTCGGTCTTGATGTTTCCCGATTGGCCGATAATCTCCACCGCGTTCGGGACCAACAGCACTACGGCAACGATGATGATGAATACCAGCAGTATCCGGAGCAGGATCCTAAAGAATGTGGAGACGGCATTTCGCATGCGCTGATAATAGCAAAGGCGCCTCGTTTTCAATTCGCCGCGCATAGAATGCCCACGGAGCGCCCGGGTGCACGTGAAAGCCCCGTGGAAATAACGCGGAGGGGCTGAGGAAGCCTGGCCAAAACTACGCGACTGTCCACTTGGAGTGCTATCATGCCAACGAAAACGACACGGAAAAGCATGCGCAGTCCCTTGTCGGGCTGCAGAAGGACGGACGGCAATGGCAAATGGGCGCCCTGAGAGACGGGGACAATCCAACTCGCAGGGGAATCGGCGGCGCGATTTTCGGGAAAAAGGCGATGCCGCACGGCGCGTGCCGCAGGGAGTCCGCTCATCCTCGCCCCATTCATCTGCCCATTCTTCGGCAAACGGTCGCCGTAGCGTTCCAACGGGACAGCGGCACTCGTCTGCAGCAGCGCACGGACATGCTTCTCCCCAGTCTTCCCGCAACCAGGCACGTAGCCGCTCGCACGGTCATCCGGATGCCGCCCGTGTTCCACGGCGCGGCGAAGCTGCCGAGCGCCGTACCCAGCCGTACGCTGTGGGACCGGGTTCGCATCATCCCGGGTCAAACGGAGGGCCCAGACCGCGCAGTAACGAGGCGCGCCGCCGCCCGCGCAGCGCCGGAAATCCCGGCCATCCCGCTGCCTCCTCGCGCCAATCGGGGGTGAACAACCAATACGGGCGTGGTTTCTGGGATAAGGCCCGGGCTCGTTTGAATGCGCCGAATCAGCCGCGCGCGGATCGCAGCCGTACGGAATCCGGGGATGCCCATCGCATGCCGCAACCTGCCTCTCCATCGGTCGATCATGCGCATCGCCAGAATGCGGGTCGCAGCCAAGCGCGCTTGCGCAAGCCGCATCGCACGCCTGCGCTGTTCACCTCAAAGGCCCCGGACTGGTTCCGCTCATCGGCGGCGGCGAACAAGGTTTTCGGTGGCGTGGCGAAGGAGCAGCGTTGGAACGCCTTCCGTATCGCGCTTGCCGTCATCGTGGCGCTCCTGGTCATCTATCTGGGCGGGGTTGCCCACTATTCGAAATACTTTTACGACTCGTCCACCATCGGCCCGGTTGATGTCTCCGGTATGACGGAAGATGCCGCTGCAGGTGCGCTCGAACGCAGCGCTATGGACTACGAGATAACGGTAACCGGTGACACCGGATCATTCACGCTGAAGGGGGCGCAAGCGGGTTTGGAGCTGGACACGCAGGTCATTGCCGCAAATGCGAAGGCGCTCAACAATGCGTGGGCTTGGCCGATTGCGATTCTCTTCCCGCACGACTACTCCTCGGCCCTGTCCGCCTCGGTGGACTCCGATAAGCTGAACAAGAAGGTAAAGGAGAAGGTCGACGAGTACAACAAGAGCGCAACTGCTCCAGTGAACGCGACCATTGTCTACGACAAGAACTCCTCCAAATTCGTCATCAAGAAGGAGCAGGAGGGCAATACGCTCGATGCCGATCAGGTGACGAACGATGTCACGGCAGCTATCAGCCAGCTTTCCTCGAACCTGACGCTTTCGTACAACGACTACGAGCATCCCACGGTGCGCAGCACCAACGAAAATCTGAAAAAAGCCCGGAGCGAAGCGGGCACCGTCCTGAAATCCGATTTGAAGTTCCAGATCAAAGGCCAGACGGTGGTAGGGCTTTCCGGTACCAACGTGGCCGATTGGGTGACCACCGATGACGAGGGCAACCTGACCCTGGACGAAGACGATCTGGAGAAATGGGTGTCCAAGGTTGCGAAGAAGTACACCACCGTGGGCGGCAAGCGCACCTTCACCCGGCCCGATGGCGACAAAATCACCGTGTCGGGCGGCGATTACGGATGGGATGTGGACGAGGACTCGCTGCTTTCCACCGTGAAAGACAAGTTGATGAGCGGTGCGGTGGAAACCATCGATCTGCCCATGACGCAGACTGCGGATTCCTACGACCCGAAGACGGGTGTCGATTGGGAAAGCTACATCGACGTGGATATCTCCGAGCAGCATGCCACCTATTACGACAAGAACGGAAAGGTGCTGTGGGAATCCGATGTCGTCACCGGCGAGCCGGGCGGCGACACCGATACCTCGACCGGCGTCTACTACATCAACAACAAGGAATCGCCATCCGTGCTGAACGGATACAATCTGGAGACCGGCACGAAGAAGTATTCCACGAAGGTCAAGTACTGGATGCCCTGGGACGGCAACGTCATCGGTTTCCATGATGCCACCTGGCAGTCTGCGTTCGGCGGTACGCGTTATAAGGACGGCTACGGCTCGAACGGCTGCGTGAACCTTCCGTTGAAGAAGGCCAAGCAGCTCTACAAGCTGGTTTCAATCGGAACGGTCGTCGTCTCCCACCAATAGCAACGGTCCCCGAAGTGCCGGAACCATGCGGCATCTCGGTGTTCTACACTGCAATAGGGCTTTTCGCCCCTGTTTCCGAACGAAAGGATGGACATGCTGTTTTCCGATATCGGCGTGATTACCGATGAATTCGCCTTCCAGCCCCATGCCTATGTGGGGGTGTCCGATGGGCGTATCGCCTATGTGGGCAGCGTACGTCCCGCACAGGATTTCGGCGAGGTCTACGACGGGCGCGGCAAGGTGCTGATGCCCGGCATGGTGAATGCCCATAGCCATGCGCCGATGACCCTGATGCGCGGCTACGCAGAGAACCTGGCGCTCGATGACTGGCTGAATACGATGATCTTCCCGTTCGAGGCGCAGATGCACGACGAGGACGTGTATCCTGCCACGTTGCTGGCTATCGCCGAGATGCTGCGCTTCGGTACCACGTCGTTCTCGGACATGTATTACTTCAACGATGCCCGTGCCAAAGCGGTGCTGGAGAGCGGCATCAAGTGCAACCTGTGCCACACGGTCATCAACTTCGACGGAACACCCTATCAGGACTTGAAGGATGCTGCCGAGAATGCCCGTCTGGTACGGGAGTATCACGGCGCCAATGGCGGCCGCCTGCTCATCGATATGGGGCTGCATGCCGAATACACCTCCAATCCGACCACGGTTGAGACCTTCGCCCAGGCTACGCGCGAGGCAGGCCTGAGGGTGCAGGTGCATGTGTCGGAGACCGCCAAGGAGGTTGCGGAATGCAAGGAGCGGCATGAGGGACGGACCCCGGTGCGCTATCTCGCGGATATGGGGCTGTTCGATAACCCGACCACTGCGGCGCATTGCGTATGGCTCGAGGGCGAAGACTATGCGCTGCTTGCCGAGAAAGGCGTCACCGTGGCATCGAATCCGGTGTCGAATGCCAAGCTGGGCAGCGGCATCGCCGATCTGCCGGGCATGCAGAAGGCGGGGGTGGCCGTGGCAATCGGCACCGATAGCGTGGCCAGCAACAACAACCTGAACATGTTCCAGGACATGACCATGCTGGGTCTGGCGGCACGTGCTCGCTGGTGCACACCGGTGGGTGTGTCGGCGTCCGAGTTGCTGCAGATGGCGACCCGCAACGGCGCCCTGTCGCAAGGACGTACCGACACCGGGCTCGTTGCCGAGGGCATGCGCGCCGATCTGATCGTGCTCGATGCAGACGTGCCCTGGATGCAGCCGGTGTCCGATATGGTCACGAATCTGGTCTATTCGGCGCAGGGAAGCGACGTGGTGCTGACGATGGTCGATGGCCAGGTGCTCTACCGCGATGGCGAATGGCCCACCATCGATGTCGAGAAGGCGATGGCCGAGACGGCGGCTGGAAGGCAGCGGGTTCTTGAGCGCCTGTAGCGTGCTGAGAGGGTAACAACATCCTGGTTGGACGCCGCTTGCCGTTTATCCGATACCGTTGGGTGCCGCTCACGGATGATGAGAGCCGCGTAGAGCCGCATCTGTTTCCGTCTGGTTAATAGTCTCTGGTTTGCCGCTGCGGCGGTAGTAGAATCTAACGCACAAATAATTATCGATCGGCTTGAAAGACCTTTTGGAGATGATCTCGTTGGAGAAGAAGGATCTGGACTGGGGCAAACTGGGGTTTGCCTATATGCCCACGGATTACAGCTATGTCTGCAACTACAAGAACGGTGCATGGGAGGAAGGCGGCTTGACCACCGACCATTCCGTGCGCCTTTCCGAATGCTCCGGCGTACTGCATTATGCCCAAGAGGTCTTCGAGGGCCTGAAGGCCTACACCACCAAGAACGGCGACATTGTCTGCTTCCGTCCCGATATGAACGCCGCCCGTATGCAGGATTCGGCGAAGCGTCTGATTATGCCCCCGTTCCCGAAGGATAAGTTCGTCGAAGCCGTCAAGCAGGTTGTCAAGGCCAATGCGGCATGGGTTCCGCCCTTCGGTTCCGGCGCCACGCTGTACGTGCGCCCGGTGATGTTCGCCACGGGCATCGTTATCGGCGTCAGCCCGGCAGACGAATACCAGTTCCGCATCCTGACCACGCCAGTCGGGCCGTACTATTCCGGCGGCGTTCGCCCGGTCAAGCTGCGCGTGGCAAAGTACGACCGTGCCGCGCCGCATGGTACCGGCAACATCAAGGCGGGATTGAATTATGCCATGTCCCTTCTGCCGGGAACCGAGGCCCACGATGCCGGCTACGCCGACAACATGTATCTCGATCCGCAGACCCGCACGTACGTCGAAGAGGCCGGCGGCGCGAACTTCCTGTTCGTGCAGAAGGACGGCACAATCGTGGTGCCGAAGTCGGCAACCGATTCCATCCTGCCTTCCGTGACGCGCCGTTCGCTCGTCACCGTGGCGCAGGACATGCTGGGCATGAAGGTCGTCGAGCGCCAGGTGAAGTTCGACGAGGTCCGCAACGGCGAATTCGTCGAATGCGGCATGTGCGGTACTGCCGCCGTCATCTCCCCGGTCGGCGAGATTGACAACGACGATGAGAAGATCGTCTTCGCCAGCGGCATGGAGGAAACCGGTCCGGTGATGCACAAGCTGCGTAACACGCTGACGCAGATTCAATCGGGCGAGATCGAAGGCCCCGAAGGCTGGGTCGTGAAGATCTGCTAGCTTCGGTATGTGCTCTGCAGTATGAAGAAGGGCCTGCATCCAAACGGATGCAGGCCCTTTGCAATGCCCGGAAGAATCCGGCGCGCAATTAGTCCATCTTCTGCTTCAGCAGGCCGTAGCCGCCATTCTCGCGGCGGTAGACGATGCAGAACGCGTTCGAGTCGCGATCGATGAAGCCGTGGAAGTCATGGCCCAGCAGGTCGATCTCGATCAGCGCCTCCTCGGTGGTTTCGGGCTTGAAATCGACAACCTTCTCGCGGACGATCTCGTCATCGTCGGCGGAGAGTTCTTCCATCAGCTTATCGAAGTCCGTGGCCGGCTGGCTGGAAGCCAGGATCTCGCCGGCGCCGCCGCGACGCTGGCGGCGGTCGACGACCTTCGTCTTGTATTTGCGCAGCTGGCGGGAAACTTTGGCGGCCGCAATGTCGATGGCGGCATACATATCATCTTCGCGCTCTTCCACGCGGATGGTCTGGCCCTTGGTGTGAGCCGTAACCTCGCACACGCACGGGGATGCGTTGGCAGGATTGCGTTCGGCCAGCAGCACTACATCGGCGTTCAATGGGTCGATGTCCATAACCTTCAGAGCAGAGCCGATCTTTTCCTGAGCATAATCGCGCAACGCAGGCGTAACCGTGATCGTGCGACCAGTGACCGTGATTTCCATAGCACTCACCTTTCATCGATGGATATTTTTTCAGCTGATGCCGAGATGAGCTGACGGTCCACACCGTCCAGCACCAACTGCTCTGGTCTCATCCCTAGGATACCGCAGTTTGGCAGAATTGAACCCTACCGAGCCATTATCCCTGAACAATTGTAGGATTGCCGTTAATCGACGGTGGAGGCGGGGTAGGGTTCAACAGGGAACTGAAGGTTCCAATCGCTAGTAGATGTAGATCTTCGATCCGCTGGGAACGTGGTCGTAGATGTACTTCGCATCGGCGATCAGCATGCGCACGCAGCCATGGCTGATGTAGACGCCCATCTTGCCTTCCATCACCGTGCGCGTGTTGGCGTAATAGGTTACGGAATGCATCAGGTAATCGCCGGTGATCTGCGTGGCATAGTAGCAGCTGAAGCCGCGATCCTCGCCGAACGAGTACATCTTGATGCCGGCAGTGTAGGTGCCGCGGACAGTCGGGGTTCCCGGCGCACCGGGACTGCACATGACAAAGCGCTTCAGCTTCCAATTGCCCTTAGAACCGTGGAAGACGGCCACGCGCGTGCGTTCGAGGTTGATGAGTACCAGCCAATGGGTTCTGCTCGAGAATTTCTGGGCCTTGTGATACGTCTTCAAGGCCAGTCCCGACAAGGCGAACTTCTTGGTGATGTAGGAGTTCTTCGTCTTTCCGGGGGCTTTCGCGCCCTTGAACACGAGCTTCACCTGCAAGGCTCCAACCGGGGTATTGGCGAACTTCGTACCGGCCGAGGCGCCGTTTTTCGCCCAGCCGGTCCAACCGTAGTCTCCCGCATAGACGCGGTAGTACACATCGTATTTTTTGGCGAGGGTGCTGGTAAGCTTTATCTGAACGGCACGGGCACGCTTGCTCGGCTTAACGGATCCGGCGGCTTTGCCCCTGCTCTTCCAGGCGCTCCAGGTGCCCGTGCGGGTCAGTACGCGATAGGAGATGCCGCCGCTATAGGATGTGCGCGCCTTCATGCGGATCTGCTTGATGGCGGTCTGATAGGAGGTGTTGCCGGTAACGGAGCCCGATTTCACCCAGTGCTTCCAGCCTTTGCCCAGGATGTTTGCCTGGTACCGCAGCGAGGATTTCTTCACATAATGGGCCCTGGTCGCACCGGGTGCAGATCCGGAGGTTCGTACCAGCTTGATTTGGATGCCCACGATCCGCTGGTTGTAGGCGGTGCCGGCCCATTGGCCGTTCCTTGCCCAGCCGGTCCACCCCAGCTTTGAAAGCTTGACACGATAATATGCCACGTAGTGCTTCGAGAGCTTGCCCGTGGTCTTCAACTGGAACGCTTGCACGATTGCTTTCGAGGAGGGGCTTCCCGCCCACTTGCCGGCCGACATGGTCTTGCCCAGGCGGCCATTGGCGTATTTCACCCGATAGGACAGGTTACCGGAAACGGCAGCGCCCTTGACGGAAGAAACCGGCTTCTTTAGGCGGATCGAGGCAAGCCCTCCTGCGATGGCGTGCGCCTTCGCGTCGCGGTACGTGTGCTTCTTGTTGGAGCGGCTCTTCACGTTGTAGACGAGCTTCGGGGTCTTGGCATAGGCGTTCGGGGCCTTCGTCGATTCGGAGGTATCCGATGAGCCCGAAGAGGAAGCCGAAGACGAGCTACTGGAGCTCGAGGACGACGAATCCTCTGCAGAGCTGCTGCTGGTGCTTGCGGAACCCGAATCCTGCAGGCTGGCGGAATCGTTTTGGACCGTCGAGGCGGATGCGGTGCTGCCGCCCGATGCGGCATTCGTTCCGTTGGCGGTAGAGGAGCTGTTGCCGGCGGTCGAATCGGCCGCACTGTTCTCGGCGCTTGTTGTCGAAGCGTCCGTGCCGTCTGCCAGCGCGGCGGACGGGATCAACGCTATTGCGAGTACGGCGCTCAGAAGCATGGCCCAGAATCGGGTCATCGTTTTGCTCATCGGTTTCCTCCCTCATAGGCGCTCGCCTGCTAAGGCGGTCGCATCATTGCCGGTGCAGGCATTTGATTATAGTGGAGGTTACAGGGAAATAGCGCTGGCGAGCCCTGCAATCTCGAGGAATGTCGGGGATTTGCGGGAAGGTGCCGGCTGTTAAGGGATCAGGAGAACGCACCATGGACATCGTGCCCATCGCTTCGCTGGATGACGAACGGGTGGCGGCGTATGCGCGTCTGACCGAACGGCAGCTGCGCAACAGGCTCGAACCGGAGAAGGGCATATTCATCGCGGAGTCCCCCAAGGTGATAGCCCGTGCCCTCGATGCGGGATTGCGTGCACAGTCGTTCCTCATGGAGCGCAAGCGGCTCGATACGGCGGCACCGCTTGTGGAGCAGGCGCAAGCGCAGCAGGGATGCCGCGTGCCGGTGTATACCGGGGAATCCGCGGTGCTCGAGGGCCTGACGGGTTTTCGATTGACCCGCGGGGTGCTTTGCGCCATGGACCGCCCTGCGTTGCCGAGCGTATCCGATCTGCTGGCGGGGGCGCATCGTGTGGCCGTGCTCGAAGGCATCGTCGACCATACGAATGTCGGTGCGGCCTTCAGGTCCGCAGCGGCTCTCGACGTCGACGCAGTGCTGGTGACCCCGACCTGTTGCGATCCGCTGTATCGGCGTTCGGTACGGGTATCCATGGGAACGGTTTTCCAGGTACCTTGGACGCGCATCGGCACCGAAGCGCACGACTGGCCGAATGCCGGTATGCGGGAGCTTCGCAGCTTGGGTTTTCAAACAGCGGCGTTTGCGCTTGCCGACGACGCGCTTGCGCTCGGCGACCCGCGCCTGCAGCAGGTCGATCGTCTGGCAATGGTTTTCGGCACCGAAGGGGACGGGCTTTCGCACCGCACCATCGCCGCATGCGACTACGTGGTGAAGATCCCCATGGCCCATGGGGTGGACTCCCTGAACGTTGCGGCTGCAACGGCGGTTGCGTTTTGGCAGCTGTGCCCGCATACCCTGCAGGAATAGCGCTTCTCCGGGCCTTCGGCGAGGGCGGGATTGTGGAGGTTTCGGGCGCAGTGCCTGCCGCTTGACGGGTAATACCACTCGTTTATGTACTTCTCTTGGCGGGCCGATTTCTTGTGCTAATATAGCCCATGCTGTAATCGCAAGTCGGGACGTGGCTCAGCTTGGTAGAGCGCTGCGTTCGGGACGCAGAGGTCGCTGGTTCAAATCCAGTCGTCCCGACCATCGATTATCCGTCTTCGGCCTTAACGGCCGTCGAAGGTGCAGACAGTGAATGGAGAGCACATGAAGCTTGGACCTTTAGAGATTGTCGTCATTCTCGTCGTGGTTCTGCTGATTTTCGGTCCGAAAAACCTTCCCAAGCTCGGAAGCGCCATTGGAAAGTCAGTGCGCAATCTGCGTGAGGGTATCAACAGTGGCAAGAAATCCAAGACCGACGAGATCAAAGCAGAAGAAGTCGTCGAAGAGGTTGTGGAGGACAAGCCTTCGCCCAAGGCGTCGACGGCAGAGGCGGCAGAAAACGGCGAAGCCGGCAAGGAAAGCGAATAGACTTACCAATCAGTTGCATATAACAGAGCATTCGATGCGGCATGCCACTCCATCCGGGGTGGCATGTTGCGAAAACGGGCGGATGTCCGGATAAGGAAAGGGTAGCGTCAACGATATGGCTGAATCCGAATACGTTCTGACAAAGGAAGGCAAGAAGCAGCTCGAAGATGAGCTGGCCTATCTGGAAAAGGACAAGCGCGCCGAGGTGGGCGAGCGCATCCGTGTGGCCCGCGAGTTCGGCGACATTTCCGAGAACTCCGAGTATGACGATGCGAAGAACGAATCGGCGATGCTCGAAACGCGCATTGCCGAGATCAATCGCATCCTGTCGGAGGCGACGGTCGTCGAAGGCCCAGTCGATAAGGACACGGTGAGTATCGGCAGCAAAGTGACCTTGGACTGGGTCGGCAAGGAACGCACGTTCACCATCGTCGGAGCCGCCGAAAGCGACATCTCGGTGGGCAAGATCTCCAACGAGTCGCCGGTCGGTGCGGCGCTTATCGGCCACAAGAAGGGCGATAAGGTAAAGGCGACGGGGCCGACGGGACGCGAGATCAGCATGACCATCTTGAAGATCGAGCATTAAGGGAAACGGCCTACGGGCCGTTTTTTCTTTCTCCTCCAAGGAACAGGGAAACCATAGGGTCGCCGCCAGGCGACAGGGCAAGGCCGGCGCAGGTGCCGGGCCGCAGTAAAGGAGCAACGGTGGCAGACAACGCCAACAACACCCCGCAGGAAATCGAAGACGACCCGATCGAGGTCCGCAAGGCCAAGCGCGCCGCTTTGCTGGCTGACGGCAAGAACCCGTACGGCCATGCCTTTGCGGTCAGCGACCGCATCCTCGATTTGGTCGAGCGCTATGCCGATTTGGAGGCGGGTGCGCAGACCGAAGATCGCGTGCGTCTTGCCGGCCGCCTGATGTCCAAGCGTGACCAGGGCAAGATCATCTTCGGCGAACTGCGCGACCCCGAATCGGATATCCAGCTGTTCTGCCGGGTCAACAACCTCGGGGATGAGGCATTCGCCGAGATGAAGGATCTGGATGTCGGAGACTGGATCGGCGTTGAGGGCACTATCATGCGCACGCGCCGCGGCGAACTCTCGGTAGCGGTGGACCGCTACGAGCTGCTGAGCAAGTCGCTGCGTCCGCTGCCCGAGAAATTCCATGGCCTGGCGGACAAGGAGCTGCGCTATCGCCAGCGCTATGTGGACCTGATCATGGACCACGGGGTGCGCAACACCTTCCGCCGCCGCTCTCAGATCATCTCGCTTATCCGCCGCTACATGGAGGGACAGGGATACATCGAGGTCGAAACCCCGATGATGCACGGTATCCTGGGCGGCGCGAACGCAAAGCCGTTCGTTACGCACTTCAATGCGCTCGACCGCGACTTCTACTTGCGCATCGCAACCGAGCTGCCCTTGAAGCGCCTGCTGGTCGGCGGCATGGACCGCGTGTTCGAAATCGGCCGCCAGTTCCGTAACGAGGGCATGGATCTGACGCACAATCCCGAATTCACCTCGATGGAGGCCTATTGCGCCTTCAGCGACCTGCAAGGCATGAAGGACCTGACCGAAGGCCTGTTCAAGGCCATTGCGCGCGGAATCTGCGGCTGCGAGGAGGGTCGCGAAGCCATCTCGTACCAGGGACGCCGGATCGACCTTTCGGGTACCTGGCGCTCGGCCACGGTAGCCGAGATCGCCTCCGAGGTGTGCGGCGAAGAGCTGACCATCGATACGCCGGTGGCTCATCTGCGCGAAGTGTGCGAAGCGCACCATATCGAATGGCAGGAAAGCTGGGGTGCCGGCAAGCTGCTGTTCGAGATCTATGACGAGCTGGGCGAAGAGACGCTGGTCGATCCGACCTTCGTTTGCGATTACCCCGAAGAGGTGTCGCCGCTGGCCAAGCGCAAGCCCGGCGATCCGCGCCTGACCGATCGCTTCGAGCTGGTTATCGCCGGCCATGAATACGCCAACGCTTTCACCGAGCTGAACGATCCGGTGGACCAGGCGGGTCGCTTCGCCGAGCAGGTGGCGGCCAAGGGCTTCGGCGATGACGAGGCCATGGGCTACGACTACGATTATGTGCGTGCGCTGGAGTACGGCATGCCGCCTGCGGGCGGCATCGGCTACGGCATCGACCGTATGATCATGCTGTTCTGCGATGAGGCCTCCATTCGCGATGTGCTGCTGTTCCCGCAGATGAAGCCCGAGGTCATCACGAAGGAAGATATCGCCCGCCAGGTGGAGGGCGTCGCCACGGACAACCGGGCGGCCTCCCTCGATGCCATTGCCGCCGATTCCGAGGCGGGTGCCACCGCCCAGCGCGAACGCGAGCAGAACCGGTCTTCCGAAAACGGCGATTCCGCACCGGTTCCCGAAACGGACGGCGCGCTCGAGAATCCGGCAGCGGATGTGCCGGCGCCCCGGGAAGGGGAGAAGCTCGATTCCGGGTTGACGCGCGATGAGGCATTCGAGTTGCTGAAGAAATACAACCAGGACGACTTCCATATCCGCCACGGCGAAACGCTCGAGGGCCTGATGCGCTACTACGCCGAGAAATACGATCCGCAGAACGTGGAGTTCTGGGGGCAGGTGGGTCTGCTGCATGACCTTGACTGGGAAAAGTGGCAGGATGCGGTCCAGCATACGGTGAAAACCGCCCAACTGCTGGAAGAGGCCGGAGCGAACCCGGTGCTTGCCCGCGAGATTCAGACGCACAATTCCGATTTGAACGATACGCTGCCCAAGCCGCAGTTGAAGATGGAGAAAGTGCTCTATGCCTGCGACGAGCTGTCCGGTTTGATCCAGGCGGCAGTGCTCATGCGGCCCAGCAAGTCAGTAATGGACTTCACCGTGAAGTCCTTGAAGAAGAAGTACAAGGACAAGCGATTCGCCGCCGGCTGCAACCGCCAGGTCATCGCACATGGTGCGGAGCTCAACGACATGGAGCTCACCGACCTGTTCGCATCCGTTATCGAGGCCATGCAGGCAATCGCCCCCGATCGGGACACGTTCAAACCGGAGGCATAGCACCTATCGAATCGTGCCGAACGGCGGTCGGCTGCTTTCATTCAGCTGGCTTTGGGGCTGGAGCCTATAGTGGCTCCAGTCCCTTTTCTTCGGCAGATGCCTTCTGTGGCGCGTTCATGAAGATTACTTTTCGGTAACCGTATAAAATCATATCAATATTATTAAGTAAAAAATCTTATACAATCACACTTAAATTATTGGAAGAATTGTGACGCAGCCCAAAAATGGACGCGTCGCGTGTATAGTGCCGTGTGAAAACACGTAAGCAGCCGGCTTTGCTTGAAGCCGAGCGTTCTGCGAGAGCGCACATCGCTCCAAGCAGCCAGCTCAAGGCAAAGGAACGCCTATGGCATTTGATAAATTCACCGACAAGGCCCGCAAGGTTCTGGTCATCGCGCAGGATGAGGCCCGCGCGCTGCACCAGCCGTATGTTGGGACCGAGCATCTGCTGCTCGCCTTGATCAAGGAGCGGGATGGCCTGGCCGCCCAAGTGCTCGAGCAGCTGAATGTCAAGTACGAGGACGTTATCGAGAACGTCCGCCAGGTCGTGAACATCGACGAGGATGCCGATGTCTCCGGTCATCTGAGCTTCACCCCGCGTGTCAAGCGCGTGTTGGAAAACGCCCTGCGCGAGGCTATGCAGATGGGCCAGAGCTTCATCAACACCGAGCACCTGCTGTTGGGTATCGTGCGCGAAAACGGCGGTACCGCTATGGATGTGCTGGAACGTATGGGCGTAACCGGCGACATGATCCGTGCCGAGATGAACGACATGGTGGGGCAGAGCTCCGTCTTCGCCGGCAGCAACGCCTTCGAGACGGGGCAGGGCTCCTCCGATAGCGCACTTGCCGAGTTCGGCACCGACCTGACCGCCAAGGCCAAGGCCGGCAAGCTCGACCCGGTCATCGGCCGGGCAGGCGAGATCGAGCGCATCATGCAGGTGCTGTGCCGCCGCCAGAAGAACAACCCGCTGATCTTAGGCGAGCCCGGTGTCGGCAAGACCGCCGTGGTCGAGGGCCTGGCCCAGCTCATCGTCGCCAAGAAGGTTCCCGATATCCTGCGCGGCACGCGCATCATCTCGCTCGACGTGTCGTCGATCGTGGCCGGTTCCAAGTACCGGGGCGAGTTCGAGGACCGTTTGAAGAAGTGCATCAAGGAAGTGCAGGAGGCGGGCAACGTCATCCTGTTCATCGACGAGATCCACACCCTGGTGGGTGCAGGTTCCGCCGAGGGCTCCATCGACGCATCGGCCATCCTGAAGGCGCCGCTTTCCCGTGGCGAGCTCCAGGTCATCGGCGCTACCACGCTCGACGAGTACCGCAAGCACCTGGAGAAGGACGCCGCGCTCGAGCGCCGCTTCCAGCCCATCAAGGTGGGAGAGCCGAACGAGGAGCAGGCGGAGCGCATCCTCGAAGGCCTGCGCGATCGGTATGAGGATCACCATAAGGTGCACTTCACCGATGAGGCGCTGCAGACCGCGGTGCAGCTGGCCGACCGCTATATTCAGGACCGCTATCTCCCTGACAAGGCGATCGATGTCATCGACGAGGCGGGCGCGCGTATGCGCATCCGCAACATGACGCGTCCAGCCGAACTGCAGGATCTCGACGAGCGCCTGCGCAAGGTGCAGAACGACAAGAACGATGCCATCTCCAAGCAGGATTTCGAGCGTGCCGCCAAGCTGCGCGACGACGAATCGAACCTGCGCTCCCAGATGGAGCAGGCCGAAAAGGACTGGGAGGAGAAATCCCAGAAGACCGTCCACGATGTGACCTCCGAGGACATCGCCGATGTGGTATCGATGACCACCGGCGTGCCGGTATCCAGCCTGACGGAGGCCGAGACCGACAAGCTGCTGCGCATGGAGGATGTGCTGCACGAGCGCGTCATCGGCCAAGAGGAAGCCGTAACCGCAGTGGCAAAGGCCATCCGCCGCAGCCGTGCGGGGCTCAAGGACCCGAAGCGCCCGGCCGGCTCGTTCATCTTCCTGGGTCCGTCCGGCGTCGGAAAAACCGAGCTGTCGAAGGCACTTGCGGAATTCCTGTTCAACACCGAGGACGCCCTGATTTCGTTCGACATGTCCGAATACATGGAGAAGCATACGGTTTCCCGCCTGGTCGGCGCCCCTCCGGGATACGTCGGTTACGACGAGGGCGGCGAGCTGACCAAGGCCGTCCGCCAGCGCCCGTATTCGGTGGTGCTGTTCGACGAGATCGAGAAGGCGCATCCGGATATGTTCAACATCCTGCTGCAGATCTTGGAAGAGGGCCATCTGACCGATGGGCAGGGCCGTACCGTCGACTTCCGCAACACGATCATCATCATGACATCGAATATCGGCGCCCGCGAAATCGCTCAGGAGACGCATATCGGCTTCAACAGCGAGTCGCGCGGCCTGTCCGACGACGAGATCCATTCCGCCGTCATGTCCGAGCTGAAGAAGACGTTCCGCCCCGAGTTCCTGAACCGCGTGGACGAGATCATCGTATTCAAGTCGCTGACGGAAACGGAGCTCATCCAGATCGTCAAGCTGCTGGTGGACGATCTGCGCCAGCGCCTGATCAGCCAGAACATGACTATCAATCTGACCGAGGAAGCCTACAAGTACGTGATGAGGGAAGGCACGGATACGACCTTCGGCGCCCGTCCGCTGCGTCGCGCTATCCAGCGGCTGCTTGAGGACCGCATCGCCGATCAGATCCTGGAAGGAAAGTGGCATTCCGGCTCGGTGATCGACGTCGACTATGTGGACGGCAAGCTGCAGTTCACTCCGGGTTCGGGAAGCATTCCCGCACCGCGGAAACGTGATAGCATAGCAACCGAAGCGGAATTGCTGTTGAACGGCTATGACCTGGACAACACCGGCCGCGCCCTCGGCGACGGCGGCTCGGTTGAAGGAGGGGCGGCCGACTAGCAGAGAGCCAGCCTGCGGTGGGCGCGATGCCTGCCGTGCTGCTTCGGCGGAGGCTTGCTGCCTTCGACCGTATACAGGAACAGGCCGTCTCGGAGCTTCTCCGAGACGGCCTTTCTCATAGGAAGGGGCCAGCCATGACCGAGCGCGACTACGAGGCGACCGATTTGAACGAAGCCGCCGATCCGGTTACCGTTCCATCGGTGCTCGACCAGCCGAAGCTGACCGAATTCGACATCGATTTCTCCAAACTCCTGGAAACCAGCGAAGACGTCATCGGGCATGTGAACAAGCATCCGAAGACTGCTGCCATCATCCTGGCCGGCGGCTCGGGTGAGCGCTTCGGACGGACGGGCGGCAAACAGCTTGTCGAGATCGCCGGCAAGCCGGTGCTTACCTGGTCGGCGGAAGCCTTCGATGCCGTCGGCGATGTCGGGCTCATCGTCATCGTCTGTCCCGAAGAGCGGACCGAGGAATACCTGCATACGGCCATCGACCCGTATCCGTTCGTCACGCCGATCGTCATGGCCCCGGCGGGGAGCATCCGCCAGGAATCCGCGTTCTCCGGCTTGGAGTATGTACCTGAAAGCTACGAGTACGTGATCCTGCATGACGGCGCGCGTCCGATGATCGGCTCCGACCTGATCAACCACGTGATCAGCGTGCTGAAGGGCAACTTGGATGCCGACGGTGCCGTGGTGGCCTACCGTTCCATCGACACCTTGAAGATCGTCGAGAACGGGGTCATCGTCGGGACACCGGACCGTTCGGTTTTCTGGAATGCGCAGACCCCGCAGGTCTTCCGCGCGGGCATCTACCGGAGGGCCCATGCCGCCGCCTTGGCGGACGGATTTGTGGGCACCGATGACTCCTCGCTGATCGAGCGTCTGGGCGGTCGCGTGCTGGTGGTCGAAGGCTCGCGCAACAATATCAAGCTCACGGTTCCCGAAGATTATCTGATGCTTGCTCCTGCGATCCGCGATGCGCTGCGACAGCGCTACGATGGAGGCAACAACCCGTTCGACGATCTCACGGACTCCGGCTTTAAGGGGAAGTGATAGCGATGGCAGACCGACTGGAAACCGATTCCTTCAATCCGATGGACCTCCATATCGGCATCGGCATGGATGTCCACGAGCTCGTAGGTGGGCGCAAGCTGATCATCGGCGGGGTCGATATCCCGTATTTCCGCGGTCTCGCCGGTCACTCGGATGCCGACGTTCTGGCCCATGCCGTTGCCGACGCCCTGCTTGGAGCGGCGCGCTTGGGCGATATCGGCCACTTCTTCCCCGACAGCGATCCCGCCTTCTCGGGTGCCGATTCCTTGAAGCTGTTGGAGCAGGTGGCATCGTTCGTGCGCGATGCCGGCTTCGAGATTCTGGACGTGGATACCGTCATCGCCGCCCAGTTGCCGAAGCTCTCACCGTATCGCGATCAGATGCGCGAGAACCTGGCCCGGGCCATGGGAATCCCCGTTGCCCGCGTGGGCGTGAAGGCAACGACCACCGAGCATCTGGGCCTCGAAGGCCGCGAGGAGGGCATCTCCGCCCGCGCCGTGGCGCTGCTGTACTCAACGCAGCGGTAGCGCACGCATTGCGGGTACGGTCCTTACCGTGGCCGCTGCCGTCCCAACCGGGTTGCAGCATATGTCCTGTGCAGCTTTGTGACACGGTGGGTCCATCGTGCCGACTCTCTGGAATATCTTCGATTCACCTGCGCGCCCGTCGCGCGGATTGGTATGCTTATGCGTCGCAGATACCTGCGATGGTTCCTGGCGAAAGGTCTATCCGTGATCAAGCTCTACAACACCCAAACGCACAAGAAGGAAGAATTCGTTCCGCGCGAAGATGGCCATGTGTACATGTACGTTTGCGGACCGACGGTCTACAACTACATCCACATCGGCAATGCGCGCACGTTCATCTCGTTCGATACCATACGCCGTTACCTGATGTGGCGCGGGTACGAGGTCACCTTCGTGCAGAACCTGACCGACGTCGACGACAAGATCATCCGCAAGGCCAACGAGGAGGGCACCACCGCAGCAGCGGTTGCAGCCGAGTACAGCCAGGCGTTCATCGACGATATGCACTCGGCAGGCGTCATGGATCCGGATGTGCGCCCGCGCGCTACCCAGGAAATCCCCGCGATGATCGAGCTCATCCAGGCGATCATCGACAACGGCCATGCGTATGTAGAGGATGGCGACGTGTACTTCGATGTCCGCTCGTTCCCGTCATACGGCAAGCTGTCGCATCGTGACATCGACGAGATGGAAAGCGGCCACCGCGACCTGGTAGCCGACGGCGTTGCGGGGGTCGGCGAGCGCAAGCACGACCCGTTGGACTTCGCGCTGTGGAAGGCCTCGAAGCCGGGAGAACCTGCCTGGGATTCCCCTTGGGGGAAGGGTCGGCCGGGTTGGCATATCGAGTGCTCGGCCATGTCGCGCAAGTACCTGGGGCTGCCGCTCGATATCCACGGCGGCGGAGCAGACTTGGTGTTTCCCCATCATGAGAACGAAACCGCCCAAAGCGAGGCGGCGTATGGCGGCACCTTCTGCCGCTATTGGATGCACGGCGGCATGCTGCAGATCAACCAGGAGAAGATGAGCAAGTCCCTGGGCAATTTCCTGCTGTTGCGCGACGTGTTGGAAACCACGCGTCCAGCGGTACTGCGCATGCTGATGCTGCAGACGCACTACCGCAGCCCGCTCGATTTCTCCGATGCGCGCCTTGCCGAGGCGCAGGCTTCGCTCGAGCGCGTCGAGAACGCGGTCAAGAACGCCGACTGGCTGCTGTCCACTGCGCAGGAGGGCGAAGCCCTGTTTGGGGCGGCGGATATTCCGGGCAAGATCGAGAAGCTGCGCGCGGGCTTCGTGGAGGCCATGGACGACGACTTCAACACCGCCGGTGCCCTGGGCTGCCTGTTCACCTTCGTGAACGACGTGAACAGCTGCTTCTGCGGTGCGACGGCCTCGGTAGCCGATGCCCCGGATATCACCGCCGCCCGCGACGCCATCGTCGAGCTTTCGGGTGTGCTGGGCATCCAGCTGGATCTGGAGCAGGAGTCCGAAGGCAGCGGCTTCCCGGCCGAGACCGTCGATCTGGCCCGGCAACTGGCGGGCTTCACGGGTGACAATCCCGTCGAAGCGGCGCAAGCGCTGCTGGATGCACGTGCGGCGGCGCGCAAGGCAAAGGACTTTGCCGCGGCCGACGCCATCCGCGATGGCCTTGGGGCTCTCGGGTTCACCGTGGAAGACACCCCGCAGGGCGCCCGCGTCACCTATAACGGGTAAGGCACCGCAATCCAGACGGCGCGTTCAGCGAACGGGCAGCTCGATGAAGCGCAGGGAGCGCACCTGCCCGTCCTCTACCGCCATCCGCGCCACGCTGGGGCGGGAATTGCGTCGGGGGTAGCGGACCGAACCGGGATTCACATAGCGGATGCCGTTGATCTGCTCGTCGCGGGGCACATGGGTATGGCCGTGGATGACCACCTGGACATCGTCCGCGGGAATGCCGATGTCGTTCGGCCGGTGAACCACGAAGAACCGCACCCCTGCGAGCTTGGGCGAGGCGGAGAAATGCACGGTCGGTCCCCACTGGTCTCCGTAATCGTTGTTGCCGCGCACGGCGATGGTGGGCGCAATCGCCTCCAGTTCCCACAGGGTCTGCACGCTTCCCATGTCGCCCGCGCAGATGATGCGGTCGCAGCCTTCGAGTGCTTGTGCGGCCGCTTCGGGCAGGGTGCCGTGTATGTCGGAGATGATGCCGATTTCCATAGGCCGATTGTACTCTTCCCGTGCGAGGCCGCCCGGGCTCGTCGCCTGCGCAGCCTCCGTCCTATAATCGAAGCGGTGCATTCGGCGAAGGTGCCGCCGCACCTCCCTGCACACAGAAAGGTTCGGGACCCATGGCTGAATATATCGAAGGCAAGCATCCGGTTATCGAGGCGCTGCGCACCGATACGCCGATCTCCGAGGTGCTGATCGCCGACAACGCGAAGCGCGATGGGCTTATCGCCGACATCATGCGCAAAGCCAAGCAGCGCTCGGTGCCGGTGAAGATGGTGCCGCGCAAGGAGCTGGAGAAGCATTCCGCACGCGGCAGCCATCAGGGCGTGATGGCAAAGGCGCGCCCCTACGACTACGCATCACTCGGGCAGATCATCCAGGCTGCCGATGTCGATGCGGCCCAGCGCGGAGGTTCGGCGCTGGTGGTGCTCCTGGACCATATCACCGACGCAGGCAATCTCGGGGCTATCGCCCGATCGGCCGAAGTGGTGGGCGCCTCGGGCATCGTCATTCCAAACCGCCGCAGTGCCCAGGTGCAGACCGCCACCTACAAAAGCTCGGCCGGTGCCATCGCCAATCTCCACATCGCCCAGGTGGCGAACCTCGGACAGGCCATCGACCGCCTGAAAGAGGAGGGCTTCTGGATCGCCGGGGCAAGCGAGCATGCGCAGGACAGCATCTGGAAGGCGAACCTCAAAGGCAAGATCGGTTTGGTCATGGGCAACGAGAACGAGGGCCTGTCGCGCCTGACCCGCGAGAAATGCGACTTCCTGGTGGCGCTTCCGCAAGTGGGCACCACGCAGTCGCTGAATGTGGCACAGGCTTCCACGGCCGCCATGTACGAATGGCTGCGCCAGAATTGGCACGAGAGCGACAACGACTAGCGTCCGCAGTGCGGGCAAGGGAAGGATGAACGGGCTTATGGGCAAGACACGCCGACGCATGCTGATCGTGGACGGCTACAATGTGCTGCGCAGCGGGTACCGCTACCGGCATATCGTGGCACCCGACTATACGGACGATACCTTCAACACGGCGCGCGAGATGCTGCTCAAGGACGTCATATCCTTTGCGGGGCGCACGTACCAGGCCTATATCGTCTACGATGGCGGCGGCAACGAGTTTTCCACCGGCGAGCCCCAGGTGGTAAGCGGCGTGAAGGTGGTCTTCAGCCCGGCGGGATCCAGCGCGGACAAGGTCATCGAGAAACTGGCGCACGACGCCTCGGCACGCGGTATCGAGACGCTGGTCATCACCAGCGACGCCACCATCCAGGACACGGTGTTCGGCGGGGGCGTGGACCGCATGAGCGCGAACGGCTTCTCGCATGAGATGGAGATGCTCGCCCATGAAGTAGAGCTCGACGAGAAGCCCGCCGTCTCCGAGAAGCGCACCGTTGCCGAACGGCTCGATCCTGAAACGGTACGCAAGCTGAAAGCCCTGCGCGACGGCCGCTGACCCTTCTGGAAGCGCTGGAAACCGCACCGTCCGGATCCTCGTTCATCACCCGAAAATGCAGCGAATCAACATAGTCGAAAAAAGTTTTTCTTGACGGGGTGGTATTTCCGCACTATTCTAGCAACTTGCGTCTTTTCGCAAAAATTCGCTATTTTCGAAGGAGGAACCACCTCGTGGCCCAAGAGAAAAAAGTGGCTTCCAACAGCCGTTATAGGGAACGCAGGAGCTTTGCGAAGATTCCAAGCGTCATGGATGTACCGAACCTGATCGCCATCCAGACGGATAGCTTCAATTGGTTCAAAACCGATGGCCTTGCCGAAACGCTGGCGGACATCAGCCCCATCGAAAGCAACACCAAGGACATGTGCGTCGAGTTCGGCGCCCATCACTTCGGCGAGCCGAAGATGACGGTCGAGGAATGCCGCAAGCACGACCAGAGCTACCAGGCCCCGCTGTTCGCCGAGATCCGGTTCATCAACCGTGTGACCGGCGAGATCAAAGAGCAAGAGGTCTTCATGGGCGACTTCCCCATGATGACCCCGCAGGGCACCTTCATCATCAACGGCACGGAGCGCGTCATCGTCTCCCAGCTGGTCCGCAGCCCCGGCGTGTACTTCTCCGCCGAGTACGACCGCCCGTCGAACAAGCTCGTCTACAACGCAAAGGTCATTCCCAGCCGCGGCAGCTGGCTTGAGTTCGAAACGGACAAGCGCGACATCCTGTCGGTCCGCATCGACCGCAAGCGCAAGCAGCCGGCCACGCTGATGCTGCGCGCCATGGGCCTGGCGGAAACCCGCGACGAGATCGTCGACATCCTGGGCAATTCCGAGATGGTGCTGCGCACCCTCGACCGCGACCCATCCACCACCAAGGAGGAGGCGCTTATCGAGCTGTATAAGCGCTACCGTCCGGGCGAGCCGGCCACCATCGACTCCGCACGCACGCTGATTGACGGCTTGTTCTTCAACTCGCAGCGCTACAACCTGGCGGAAGTCGGACGCTATAAGATCAATAAGAAGCTGGGCTTCGACCCGGATAACGATTCGTCCACCCTGACACCGGAGGACATCGTCGAGACTATGAAGTACATCGTGGCCCTGCATGATGGCGAAGAAGGGTACACCACCGACGATATCGACCATTTCGGCAACCGCCGCATCCGCACGGTGGGCGAGCTGATCCAGAACCAGTTCCGCATCGGCATGTCCCGCATGGAGCGCGTCGCCCGCGACCGCATGAACATGCAGGATCCCGACGAGATCACGCCGCAGAGCCTGATGAACATCCGCCCGATCGTGGCGGCCATCAAGGAGTTCTTCGGCTCCTCCCAGCTGTCCCAGTTCATGGACCAGTCGAACCTGGCCGCCGGCATCACGCACAAGCGCCGTCTGTCCGCCCTGGGCCCGGGCGGCCTGTCGCGCGAGCGCGCCGGCTTTGAGGTCCGCGACGTCCATACCTCCCATTACGGCCGCATGTGCCCCATCGAGACGCCTGAAGGCCCGAACATCGGCCTGATCGGCTCGCTGGCAACCTACGCCCGTGTGAACCGCTTCGGATTCATCGAGACGCCGTACCGCCGCGTGGTCGACGGCAAGGTCACCGACGAGGTGGATTACCTGACGGCCGATGCCGAAGAGCAGTTCACCATCGCCCAGGCGAACGAGGAGTTCGACCCTGAGACGCGCATCTTCGGCAAGACGGTCGACGGAAAGTTCGTCCCGGCCACCCGCGTCCTGGCCCGTACCAAGGACTCGAAGGGCGTCTTCGGCGAAGCAGCCGACGTGCCTGCCGATACCGTGGACTACATGGACGTGTCCCCGCGCCAGATGGTGTCCGTGGCAACCTCGCTGATTCCGTTCCTCGAGCACGACGACGCGAACCGCGCCCTGATGGGTTCCAACATGCAGCGCCAGGCAGTGCAGCTGCTGCAGCCCCACGCCCCGCTGGTCGGCACCGGCATCGAGCACCGTATCGCGGTCGACTCCGGTGAGATCCTGACCGCCCAGAACGCCGGCATCGTCGACTACGTCGATGGCGAGACCATCATCGTGCTGAACAACGACGGCGAATACGACGAATACCTGATCCCGAAGTTCCAGCGCTCCAACCAGAGCGGCTGCATCAACCACAAGCCGCTGGTGCGCAAGGGCGACACCGTCCAGGTCGGCGACGTCCTGGCCGATGGCCCGTCCTGCGACCATGGCGAGCTTTCGCTGGGCCAGAACCTGATGATCGCCTATATGCCGTGGGAAGGCTACAACTACGAGGACGCCATCGTCGTTTCCGAGCGCGTGGTGTCCGAGGACCTGCTCACGTCCATCCATATCAGCGAATACGAGATCGATGCGCGCGACACGAAGCTCGGTCCCGAGGAGATCACCCGCGAGATTCCGAACATCTCCGAGGACATGATCAGCGACCTGGATGCCGACGGCATCATCCGCATCGGCGCCGAGGTCGGTCCGGGCGATGTGCTCGTGGGCAAGGTCACCCCGAAGGGCGAGATCGACCTGACCGCAGAGGAGCGCCTGCTGCGCGCCATCTTCGGCGAGAAGGCCCGCGAGGTCCGCGATACGTCCCTGAAGGTGCCGCACGGTGCCGGCGGACGCGTCATCGACATCCTGCACCAGAGCCGCGAGGCAGGTGACGAGCTGCCGCCGGGAGTCAACGAGCTGGTGCGCGTCTACATTGCCCAAAAGCGCAAGGTCCAACAGGGCGACAAGCTGTCCGGCCGCCATGGCAACAAGGGCGTTATCTCGCGCGTGCTGCCGATCGAGGACATGCCGTTCTTGGCAGACGGCACTCCGGTCGATGTCGTGCTGAATCCCTTGGGCGTGCCTTCCCGTATGAATGTCGGCCAGCTGATGGAATGCCATCTGGGCTGGGCTGCGAAATGGGGTTGGTCCGACGACCCGGATTCCACCGAGCCGGTCGAAGGCCCCATGTACGTTAGCACCCCGGTATTCGACGGTGCGACCGAGCAGGAGATCGCCGACGTAATCCAGAAGGCGAATCGCAACCTGATCAACATCAACCACGCCAAGTACGGCGACAAGGCCATGGACGTGTTCGTGCCGCAGCTTTCCGCTACCGGCAAGACCACGCTGTACGACGGCCGCACGGGCGAGCCCTTCCGCCAGCCCATCACCGTCGGGTTCCCGTACTTCCTGAAGTTGGGCCACATGGTCGACGACAAGATTCATGCCCGTTCGACTGGCCCCTACAGCCTGATCACGCGGCAGCCGCTCGGCGGCAAGGCGCAGTTCGGCGGCCAGCGCTTCGGCGAGATGGAAGTGTGGGCCCTGTACGCCTACGGTGCGTCCAACGTGCTGCAGGAGATCCTGACGGTGAAGTCCGACGACACGGCCGGCCGCGTGAAGGCCTATGAGGCTATCGTCAAGGGCGAGAACATCCCCGACCCGGAGGTGCCCGAGAGCTTCAAGGTCCTGTTGAAGGAAATGAAGTCCCTGTGCCTGAACATCGAGCTGGAGGGCCCGGGCGACAAGGTCATCGACGTGACCAACGACCGTGACGAAGACGAAGAGGATAACCGCTCGAGTGACGCGGGCATCATCGGCATGCTGCAGGAAGATGCCGCGAAGACCGAGAAGGAAGAAGAGGACGCTTTGAACAGCATCACTGCCGAGCTCGACAACCTGTTGAGCGACGTGGACCTGGATCTTGGCGATACCGAGAGTACCGACGATGAGGGAGAGGAGCAGTAAATGAGCAAGTTCGACGTGAACAATTTCGACGCCCTGCGCATTTCCCTGGCAAGCGCGGAGGACATCCGCAGCTGGTCCCGTGGCGAGGTGAAGAAGCCCGAAACCATCAACTACCGTACCCTGAAGCCCGAAAAGGACGGTCTGTTCTGCGAGAAGATCTTCGGGCCGACCAAGGACTGGGAGTGCTCGTGCGGCAAGTACAAGCGCATCCGTTTCAAGGGCATCGTCTGCGAGCGCTGCGGCGTCGAGGTCACGCGCTCGAAGGTGCGCCGCGAGCGCATGGGCCATATCGAGCTCGCCGCCCCGGTCAGCCATATCTGGTATTTCAAGGGCACGCCCTCCCGTTTGGGCTACCTGTTGGACATCCCGCCGAAAGAGCTGGAGAAGGTGCTGTATTTCGCCAGCTCCATCATCACCTCGGTGGATAAGGAGGCGCGCGAGGAAGACGCCGACGAGCTGCGCGACGAGCTGGCCGCCGACCTGGAAGAGCTCGACAGCGAGCGCGACCGCCTGATCGAGGCGACCCGCCGCCGCTCGACGGAATTCCAGCCGGAGGAGGACGAGTTCGTCGAGGAGTTCGAAGACGAGGAGCGCCTGACCCCCGACGAGGTCAACGACGAGATCGCCGACATCATGGACGAGTACGAGGAGCGCAAGGAGCTGCGTACCCGCGCACTGGACGAGTTCATGAAGATCGAGCCGAAGCAGCTGATTCCCGAAGAGGCGCTCTACCGCGAGATGCGCACCAACTACAGCGATTACTTCACCGGCGGCATGGGCGCCGAGGCTATCCGCGACTTGCTGGACAGCATCGATCTGGAGGCCACCGCTGCCGAGCTCAACGACATCATCGAGAACGGCAAGGGCCAGAAGCGCATGAAGGCCGTCAAGCGCCTGAAGGTGGTCGACGCGTTCCTGGAGTCCGACAACCAGCCGCGCGACATGATCCTGGACGTCATCCCGGTCATCCCGCCGGATCTGCGCCCGATGGTGCAGCTGGACGGCGGCCGTTTCGCCACATCCGACTTGAACGACCTGTACCGCCGCGTCATCAACCGCAACAACCGCCTGAAGCGCCTGCTTGATCTCGGTGCTCCCGAGATCATCGTCAACAACGAGAAGCGCATGCTGCAGGAGGCCGTGGACTCCCTGTTCGACAACGGCCGCCGCGGCCGTCCGGTCACGGGCCCGGGCAACCGTCCGCTGAAGTCCCTGTCCGATACCCTGAAGGGCAAGCAGGGCCGCTTCCGTCAGAACCTGCTGGGCAAGCGCGTCGACTACTCCGGCCGTTCGGTCATCGTCGTCGGCCCGACCCTGAAGATGCACCAGTGCGGCCTGCCGTCCGCCATGGCCCTGGAGCTGTTCAAGCCCTTCGTCATGAAGCGTTTGGTCGAACTGGAATACGCTGCGAACATCAAGGCCGCCAAGCGCGCCGTCGACCGTGGCGCCAGCTACGTTTGGGACGCCCTGGAGGAAGTCATCACCGAGCACCCCGTGCTGCTGAACCGCGCTCCTACCCTGCACCGTCTGGGCATTCAGGCATTCGAGCCGGTGCTGGTCGAAGGTAAGGCCATCAAGCTGCACCCGCTGGTGTGCACCGCCTTCAACGCCGACTTCGACGGTGACCAGATGGCCGTGCATGTGCCGCTGTCCAACGCCGCCCAGGCCGAGGCGCGCGTGCTCATGCTGTCCACGAACAACATCAAATCGCCGGCCCATGGCCGCCCGCTGACCATTCCGACGCAGGACATGATCATCGGCCTGTACTATCTGACCACCGCCCGCGACAACTTCCCGGGCGAGGGCCGTATTTTCATCGACTTCAAGGATGCCCTGAACGCCTATGATGCCCGCGCGGATCTGGACCTGCAGGCCAAGATCTGGGTGCGCCTGAAGCGTGACACCAAGCTTGCCAGCTCGTTCGGCGTGTGGGAAGAAAAGAAGGCCGGCGAGCGCATCCAGACCACCACGGGCCGCATCATCATGAACAGCGTGCTGCCCGACGACTATCCGTTCCTCAACTACCAGTTGAACAAGTCCGAGGTCAGCCGTCTGATCGAGGATTGCGCGAACCGCTATCCGTTGTCCCAGATGCCCGCCATCCTGGACGGCCTGAAGAACACCGGCTTCCATTACGCCACCCGCGCCGGCATCACGGTTTCCGTGTACGACGCAACGGTGCCTCCCGAGAAACCCGAGATCCTCGCCAAGGCCGAGGAGAAGGTCGCCACCATCGACGAGGACTACGAGATGGGCCTGATGTCCGACGAGGAGCGCCATTCGCAGGTCGTCAACATCTGGAACGAGGCGAACGAAGAGGTCGGCGACGCCATGCAGGCGAACTTCGACCGCTTCAACCCGATCTTCATGATGGCCGACTCCGGTGCTCGAGGCAACATCAAGCAGATCCGCCAGCTGGCCGGCATGCGCGGCCTGATGTCCGACCCGAAGGGCGAGATCATCGACCGTCCTATTAAGGGCAACTTCCGTGAGGGCATCAGCGTGTTGGAGTACTTCATCTCCACGCACGGCGCCCGCAAGGGCCTGGCCGACACCGCCCTGCGTACCGCCGACTCCGGTTATCTGACCCGTCGTCTGGTCGATGTGGCCCAGGACGTCATCGTCCGCGAAGAGGACTGCGGCACCGACGAGGGCGTGGAGTTCCCGTTACTGAATGCCAAGGGCGAAGTCGACGGCGGCCTGATCGGCCGCTGCCTGGCATCCCCGGTGGTGAACCCGAAGACCGGCGAGGTCCTGGCCGAGGCGGGCGAGTACATCTCGTCCATCGACCAGCTGAAGGCCTTCGAGGCTGCGGGCGTGACCACCGTCACCCATCGTTCGGTGATGACCTGCCACGCAGAGCGCGGCATCTGCCAGAAATGCTATGGCTGGGACCTGGCAACGGGCCGTCCGGTCAACATCGGCATGGCGGTCGGCATCATCGCCGCCCAATCCATTGGCGAGCCGGGCACGCAGCTGACCATGCGCACGTTCCACTCCGGCGGTGTTGCCGGCGACGACATCACCCACGGTCTTCCGCGTGTCGTCGAGCTGTTCGAGGCCCGCAAGCCCAAGGGCTTGGCGGTCTTGGCCGAGATTGCCGGTACGCTGCAGATCACGGGTGACAAGAACACCAAGACCATCACCATCCACGATGATGAGGGCAACTACCGCGAATACCAGGTGTCCGCGCGTGCGACGCTGATGCCCGGGGTAGAGGATGGCTGCCAGGTCGAGGTCGGCCAGCAGCTGACCAAGGGCTCTGCGAACCCACACGAGCTGCTGCGCTTGACCGACGTCAACACCACGCTGCGTTACATCGTCAGCCAGGTGCAGGACGTCTATGTCAGCCAGGGCGTCGACATCAACGACAAGCACATCGAGGTCATCGCGCGCCAGATGCTGCGCCGCGTCACCGTCCTGGACAAGGGCGATTCCGACTACCTGCCGGGCAGCCAGGTCGACCGCTACAAGTTCCAGCGCACGGCAAACGAGCTGGTGCTCGAGGGCAAGGAGCCCCCGACTGCCCAGCCGCTGCTGCTCGGCATCACGAAGGCGTCGCTGGCCACCGATTCCTGGTTGTCGGCCGCATCGTTCCAGGAAACCACCAAGGTCCTGACCGATGCCGCCATCGAAGGCAAGACCGACCACCTGATCGGCCTGAAGGAGAACGTCATCATCGGCAAGCCGATTCCGGCCGGCACGGGCCTGAAGCACTACCGCGACCTGGAGATGACCTACCACGGCGCCAAGATCGAGGAGGAGGGCAACGACACGCTGCCCAGCTACGCACCCGACGAGCTGCGTACGTTGGAGGAAATGCTCCCGCAGCCGCAGGACTGGTCGCTTGACGGCGATGGCTTCCTGAACATGGGCGGCTCCTACGGCAGCTACTACGGCGGCATCACCGGCGGTATCCGCTCGAAGCTGTCCGACGAGGATGCGCGCCTGTACCTGTATGACGATTTGGGAGTGTCCCAGCGTTGGGCCAACAAGTTCAGCGAGGCCGGCATCGAGACGGTCGCCGACCTGGTGGGCTACACCGAGGACGACCTGATGCGCATCGACGGCATCGGCCTGAAGGCCATCGAAGAGCTGAAGGCGGGCCTGAAGGAACGCGATCTGCTGGATGTCATCGAAGACGACCGGAATGCTTCGCGCGACGATGTCAGCCAGCTGCTGGACATGGTCTTCTCGCCGGACGACACGATCCTCATCGGCGGAGACGAGCCCCCGACCTTCAACACCGAGGGCGAGGACATGCTGGGCGAATCGCTGCCGCCCCGTTCCTACCATCGCGACTTCGAGGAACTCGATGCCCTGTTCGGCCCCAACGGCTCGCTGGGATTCGGCGTGACCGACGAGGCGACGGACAATGCGGAGAACGCAAAGGACAGCGAAGGCGCATCCGACGACGACGCCGAGTAGCTTCTAATATCGATGCGGAGGGGGCACACCGATACCGGGTGCCCTCTTTCGCATAGCATCGCCGCAGGCGGTGCATCGGAAGAGAGAATTATGGACAAGACCTATATCCCTGCCGGCGAGCAGGCGCCTGAAAGCCAGATTGGCGCCACGCTCGATGCGCTGTACGCCACCATCGAGCAGCGGCGCACGGCGGGCGACGAGAGCTACACCCATCGTCTGCTGACGGGCAACCTGGACGATCCGCTGAAGAAGGTCATGGAGGAAGCGGGCGAAGTGGCGCTGGCCGCCAAGGACGGCGAGCCCGACCACCTGCGCTATGAGGCCGCGGATGTCCTGTACCATCTGCTGGTGGTGCTGGCGCGTTTCAACATCGGCATCGATGAGTTCGCGGCAGAGCTGAACAATCGCATGCGCGATGACGAGCGTCCCGAAGGGGCCGTTCGCCTGTACGACCAGTATGTGAAACGAGGAAAATAATGAGTTCGCTGTTTGGAACCGATGGTGCGCGCGGCTTGGCGAACACCGAGCTGACATGCCAGACGGCCTATCGCCTGGGGCAGGCCGCGGTGGCCTTCATGGGGAAAACCATCGTCATCGGCAAGGATACCCGCCTCTCCGGCGATATGCTGGCAGCTGCGGTGTCGGCCGGCATCATGAGCCTGGGCGGCACGGTGCTCGACGCTGGCATCATCCCGACGCCCGCTATTGCGCTGATCACCCGAAAGATGCATGCCGATGCCGGCGTGGTCATCTCGGCTTCCCACAATCCGCCCGAATACAACGGCATCAAATTCTTCGACGGCCAAGGTTACAAGCTGCCCGTTGCGAAGGAGAAGGAAATCGAAGAGTACGTGGTAGGAGGGGGCGCGAAACCCGAGGACCTGGTTGCCGGCGACGAGGTGGGCATCGTGGTCCCCATCCAAGAGGCTACCGAGATCTACATCCAGCACGCGGTCGATGTCATGAATGAACAGGGCATCGATTTCTCCGGCTGGAAGATCGCACTCGATGCCGGGCACGGCGCCTCTTCGGGCACCACCGTCGAGGCGTTGCGGCGGCTGGGGGCCGATGTCACGCTGATCAACGATGATTTCAACGGCACCGATATCAATGTGGAATGCGGGTCGACCCATCTCGAGCCGCTGAAGAGGCTGGTGGCCGAAATCGGCGCCGATGTCGGCATCGCCCATGACGGCGATGCGGATCGCGTGATGATCGTGGATGCCGACGGCAACGAGCTGGACGGCGATGTGATCGAGGCTGTCTGCGCGGTGGACATGAAAGATCGCGGGCTGCTTGCCGGCAATACTGCGGTGACGACCATCATGTGCAACCTGGGTTTCCGCAAGGCCATGCAGGCCAACGGCATCTCGGTCGAGCGCATGCAGGTTGGCGACCGCCATGTGCTGGAACGCATGCGCGAGGGCGGGTTCTCCATCGGCGGCGAGCAGAGCGGCCATATGATCTTCCTGGATTACAACTCCACCGGCGATGGCATGATGACCGCCTGCCTGTTCCTGGCGGCCTGCGTCCGTGCGGGCAAGACCGTGTCGCAGGCGGCGCAGGTGATGCAACGTTGCCCGCAGGTGCTAGTGAACGTACAGGTCAAGGACAAGGACCGGCTGGAGGAAAACCAGCCTATCGCCGATGCGGTTGCGGCTGTCGAGCAGGAGATGGGCGATGACGGCCAAGTGCTCGTGCGCGCGAGCGGCACCGAGCCGGTCATCCGCATCATGGTCGAGGCACCCGATCTGGAAGATGCACGCAGGATTTCCGACCGTCTGGTCAATGTGGTTGAGCGGGAGCTCGCATGAGCCGTCCGTTGACGAAGAACCGTCGGAAGCCGTGGGCAATCGGGGCGCTGTTGGCAGCTGCCCTGTGTGCCTGCCTGGTGCTTGCGGGATGCGGCTCTTCCGGCTCGCAGGAGGATTCCTCGAACAGCCAGAGTGCATCGCAGGAGGCGCCGAAGACGTCCATTTCCATCCTCTGCGATACGCAGATGGAAGGTCCGCTTTCAGAACTGGAGCAGCTGTATGCCTCCGAGCATGATGACGTCGAGTTCACCCTGTCCTCCGAGCAAACGGATAAGACCCTGCTGAAGGCGCTCTCCGATAATGCGAAATCGGTCAAATCGAGCGGACAGGACTCGCAATCCACGGGTGCCGACGATGCCGACTCGGCGATTTCCCTCGTGTTCGGCCTGTCGGATAGCGCCACTAAGCAGGCTGTGAAAAACAAGCTGCTGAAGCGGGATTCCCAAACCGACGTGGTTGCCGATTCCCTGGTGATCGTTGCGGGAAAGAACGGCAAGGCCGATTCAGTAACCGTCAATCAGCTTGTGTCGGGGAAGTGGCTGCTCGCGCTGGCAAATGGCAGCTCATCGCTCGGCAAACTCCAGACGCAGGCGCTTTCCGCTCTCGGTGCCTGCACGCCCCAAGGGCAGTTTACCGGCGCATTGGCAAAGTCCGGCAAAGTGAAGCGGCAGGGGATGGAAAGCCAGGTATTCGCTGCACTGTCCAAGAGCAAACGGGCGGTGTCCGTGGTGAAGAAATCGGATGTCTACCGCTACGGCGGGGTGAAGATCGTCGGCGAGATCCCGGCGAACGCCTATACGGCGCCGCGCTACAGCGCATCGGCTACGACTGCGGCTTCCGACGATCAGGCGAGTGCAGCCCAAGATTTCCTGAACTGGTGCGTGACGGATGCCGATGCCATCGAAATCTGGGAGAAGTGGGGCTTTACGCTGGCTGCGTAAGCTTTCCTGCGGGCGTATTGCCCGCTTACATGTATGTATGCTGAAGAAGTGCGCGTATGGGCAAGCGAACCTGCCAGGTATGCTAAACTAGCGTGCGCTAAAAATTTGCCGGCCCGTGTTCCAGCGGGCCGTTGAGTGAAAAGGAAGTGTTATGTCCGGACATTCCAAGTGGGCTACCACCAAGCATCGTAAGGCAGCGCAGGACGCCAAGCGCTCCGCGCTGTTCTCCAAGCTTTCCCGCAACATCACCGTTGCTGCCAAGGAGGGTGGCGACCCGAATCCCGACAACAACGCATCGCTCGCGGCCGCTATCGAGAAGGCCAAGGCGAATTCCCTGCCTAAGGATAAGATCAAGACTGCTATCGATAAGGCCTTCGGCACTGGCAAGGACGCCGCAAGCTACGAGACGCTCACCTACGAGGGCTATGGCCCGGCCGGCGTTGCCATCCTGTGCGAAGCGCTGACGGACAACCGCAACCGCACGGCTGCCGACGTCTCTTCCGCTTTCCGCCATGCCAACGGCAACCTGGGCACGCCGGGTTCGGTTGCGTTCCAGTTCGACCGCAAGGGCCAGATCCTGGTTGAGAAGATCATCAAGAGCGATGAGAAGAAGGTTCCCGATAAGGAGAACGCCGTCGACGAGGACGAGTTCATGATGGCGGTCGCCGAAGCGGGCGGCAACGACTACGAAGATGCCGGCGACGAATGGGTGGTCTACACGGCCGCCAACGACCTGATGGCCGTGAAGAAGGCGCTGGAAGATCAGGGCATCGAGACCAAGGGTGCCGAGCTGACCATGATTCCGAAGAATTACACGCAGGTCAGCGTCGACGATGCCAAGAAGGTTATGCGCCTGGTGGACAAGCTGGAGGAGCTTGAGGACCTGCAGAACGTCTACCACACCATGGAAATGACTGATGAGATCGTCGCGGCACTCGACGAAGAAGAATAGCCGCAGCGGTCATTTCTCGCCGACAATATAGCTGCAAGAAGCGCGTCCGGGTTTACCGGGCGCGCTTCATATATATAGGTAGGGACCCAATAGGGTTGCCTTCGCTGCATTGATCGCACTGATTATCAAACCGATTTCGAAGCGTGTGTTCGAAAAACGCAAAAAGGCGGGTATGCCCTGCGCGGTGGGCAACTATCTATAAAAGGAAATATTCATTTGTTCCCGGTTGACGTCAAGATAATGCCATGTCACCGCCTGTTTCGATGAAGATAGGCAAGACAGAATTTATACGAACAGGCATAACATTGTGAATTAATGAAATTATTGCATTAATAAATAACGCTATTCCAGTTGACCAAAATTAAATGATGCTGTTATATGAAATTTGTATTCTCACGTGAGAATACATGGGCGGTTGTGTCCTTTCGCATTAAGGGAGATGCGGAATACAGGAGCAGCCGATTATTGGGGAGAGAATTCAAGATGTATACCTATTCGGCACGTATCGATGCTGAAGCGCAGCAGCAGAAGCGCGATGACAGCGCTCTGTTGTCGTATACACCTTTGTCTTCCCATAAACATATTTGCATGCCTGTCTTCGGTGCTGCCGAGGCAGGCTTTTCGTTTGTCCTGAATCAGGATTCAACAAGGTACGACCGGGTTGGAATAAGCGCATCCCGATAGTACGTGAGGCAGGAAATGGGGAAGATCATCATGAGCGCAGAGAACACGAAACATCGCAGGATGTCAAAGGGTTTCCTTGTCGCAATCGTGGCGTTGGTTGCCGCGCTGGGAGCGTTTGCCGTCGGGTCGGGCTTCGCTGCGGACAATTGGACGCAGGCTGCGGATACCAGCACCGCTCCCGGAGAGAGCGCTTCGCAGTTCCCGAATGCTGGTGATCAGGCCTCTACCGCCGAGGTTGGACGTATCTATACCGATAAGTCGGTAACTCAGGGAAGCAACAATAATTTCAATGTATCTCTGTCTGCTTTGTCTTCTGCTGCCAAGGGGACTACAAAAACCGTTCAGGACACTGATATCGTGTTGGTTCTTGATGTCTCCGGTTCAATGAATAGATCATACTCAACTGGGAATGCGGGCGACAAAACATATGTTCCTGTCTACAATCAACCGGATGGCACATTGAATCCCGAGGGTCGTTATTTCATCAAGAAAAATGGCTATTACTATTCCCTCGATTACCGAGATGGAGGATGGTATTACGGTCAGCAGGCTGCTGCACAGGGCCCCTTTACCCCTAAGACCTCAGCAGCCGATGACAATGCGGATCATGTGCAGTTCTATGTGAGCGTGAATCAAGCTAGCGATCCAAAAATCACCGCTCTGCAAAATTCGGTAAATCAATTCATCGATCACTTCGACGATCTCAATAAAGAGAACTCTTCCGTTGATAATCGAATTGCAGTTGTCCAGTTCGCGGGTAAGAAGCGTGATAGTGGGACGACATACAATAGTTATTATCAAAACTATCAGGAGTACAACTACACGCGTGTAGTATCGGACTTTACTGATGATTTCAGCGACTTGAAAGATAAGGTGAATTCCCTTTATGCTGCCGGTAATACCCGTTCCGATTACGGTTTAGAACTTGCCCAAGACCTCCTGAAAAATAGTGGAAATAGAAATAAGATTGTCATCTTCTTTACCGACGGCGAGCCTACAGGAATTAACGATCAGGATAAGTTCGATAGCCAAGTAGCCGATAATGCCGTTGACATTGCAAAAACGATGAAGGCATCGGGTACTACCATCTACACCATTGGTGCAACTAGCGATGCGGATCCGACTTTAGACCCGACTCTTTCCACCACCTCGAATCAAAATGTGTTCATGAATGCTGTTTCCAGCAAATATCCGAAAGCTTCGAAGAATGGACAGATTTTTGTTGGAACTAACGGGCATTACTCCCCGAAAAATCTGACGAATCCTGCAGAGGGGCAGTATTATTACGCTGCTACTGACTCCGACCAACTTGTCAATGCTTTCGAAAACATCTATTCGCAAATAGCTACAAGCACTGGATATCCGACAAACACTACAAATGGCGCCGAAGATTCTTCGGGCTATGTGACCTTCACCGATAAAACCGGAAGCTATACGGAAGTCAAGTCTGTAGACTCTCTCGTTTTTGGCGGAAACACGTATTCCGTTTCCTCGTCCTCGACTGATCAAGCGACAAACACAACAACATATGTGTTCACGAATGGGTCGACCTCTCCGAAAACCAATCTCACGGATAGTGTGGATTTGAGCAAAATCATCGTTACCGTGCAGAAGGGCGCAGACGACAAAACGGGCGATACCGTCATCATGAAGATACCCGCAGCTGATCTTCCCGTAACCCTTTACGACACGACAACGGACAATACTACGAATACGACTACGATGCAGCGCACGGATGATCAACCCGTTCGGCTCAACTACACGGTTGGCATCAAGGGTTCAGCTGATGATGCTAATACTGTCCTTGGTAAACTGAATTCTGAGGATCCGGCAACCGCAGTAGATGCCAGTTATCTGAATGCGAACACGTCCTCCGATGGCAAGCTTTATTTCTATTCCAATGATTATCAGAAGAATTCGAGCAAGGGTGCTACCACGGTTGGGTTCACCCCGGCGTCAAATAACTCTTATTACAAGTTCACTGAGAACACTCCGATATACACCTCAAATGACGGTTCTGATATCCAAGCTACCAGCATCAACGACGACAGCACCTATTACTATAAGGTGACGTACTATACGCTCCCTGAGGGGTCGAATTCTGGAACGCCGACGGCTCATACCGAGTACAAGGCGATTTCCGGCAGCGAGCTTAGCAGCATTGGTACTGCTACGGACGGGAACAAGGTTTACATCCCTGCTGGGAAAAACAAGCCGGTTTCTTCTGATGAAAATCAGGCAAAGACTACAAATCTAACCGATACCGCGAGTAATGTGATTGAAGTTACCCACGGTGACAATGTTGCCCAGTATCTTGGCAATAATGGACGAATCGGAGTCCCGATGCCCGGCAAGTTGGCCATCACCAAGAAGACGGATGTCGCGGACGGGTCTAACGTTTCTGCCGATAAGACCTTTGAGTTCACGGTGACTTTGAAGGATGAAGACGGTAACCCGCTGAGCGGCTCGTACAATTACAAGAAATCGAACGACACAACTACGTACACTATTTCCAACGGCGGGAAAGTCTCGCTCAAGAAAGATGAGACGATCACTATTTCAGGCTTGCCAGCAGGGTCTCAGTATGTGGTTACAGAAACAACCCAAGGATCCGGCTGGAGTCTGAAGTCTTCTGAAAACGCTTCTGGCACGATTAAGGTGTATAAAAAAGACTCCAACCTTGTCGACCTTGTCACTGCTAAGTTCACCAACGAATACAAGTACACATCGAATACGGGGCAATTGCCTCCGATCGAGAAGAATATTACAGGACGCGATTTCAAGAGCGGCGACTCGTTCACCTTCCAGGTGACAGGGACCTACAAGGCGCCGGATAACACTGCTTTGACGGTCGATTCTGTTCCTCTGCCGGCAAAGGTAAACAGCGAGGGAAAGATCACCATTACCCCCACTTCTAGCACCACGTCCACATTGAGCCCTGATGACCTCGGTAATATCACCTTCAGTACGCCAGGCACCTACACGTACACAATTAAAGAGCTGCCTGGTTCCGATACCACCATCACATACGACGATGACACTACCTATACTGTTACGTTTAAAGTGACGGATAACGGCAGCGGTCAACTTCAGGTCGAACGAACCTTTACTGGCGAGAAGGCTACCTTCACGAACAAGTACACGCCTGAGGATACCAGCGTTGATCTTGTGGGCAACAAGGAGTTCACGGACTCTACCAGCAACACGACTTTGCAGGCTGATCAATTCACCTTCAAGATTGAGCCCGTAGGCAATGCGCCTAAGCCCAAGGACAAAGATGGAAATGTCATCACGACCGTCAAGAATAAGGCGGACGGGTCTATCGATCTTGGCAAGCTGAATATCACCAGCGAAATGGTGGACAATACCTACACGTACAATGTCACCGAGGTAATTCCCGATGGTGCGACCAAGAACGAGGACGGCACCTGGACTAAAGATGGCGTTACTTACGACGGCAAGACGCATACTATTAAGGTAACGGTAAGCAACGACAACGGCACGCTCAAAGCGGATGTCGTTTACGACGATGCGACAGATAATACGTCTGTCAAATTCTCGAACAGCTACAAGGCCAATCCTGCAACGGCTACCGTTAAGGGCGACAAGACCCTGACCGGCCGCGACATGAAGGACGGCGAGACGTACACCTTCACGCTTGCTGCCAATGCTGCCACTCAGACCGCTATCGACAACGGCTATATCACCTCTGGAACCCTGACCAAAGAACAGCTCAAGAACATGACCACGACGGTCACCGGTGGCACGAACGGTGATAATAAGAGCTTCAGCTTCGATACGTTGACGTTCAGCCATGTGGGAGAATATACCTACACCATGTCGGAGAAGGTCCCTGAAGGGGCTACTGAAAATTCCGATGGCACCTACACTAAGGCTGGCGTAACCTACGATGTCCATAAGTGCACGGTAACGATTGAGGTAACTGACGAAAATGGCCAGTTGAAGGCAGCTATTACCTATGATCCTGAGAAGGGCTATAGCTTCTCGAACACCTATACGGCCAGTACAACCTATCCTGGCATCAATATCAGCAAGACGCTCAATGGCCGCGGTTTGAACGCTGGCGAGTTCAAATTCACCATCACCGGCAACGACACTGACTCGACGGCAAAGCTGACCGACAATGCGGACAAGAACTTCTCCAACCCGAACGGCAAAGCAGATGGCGAGGAGGACGTCTGGTCCAAGTTGAGCAGCCTTGAATTCGACCAATCCGATGCCGGCAAGACTTACTCCTACACCGTGAAGGAGACCAAGGAGAGCTTGGGCGGTGTCACCTATGACGAGACCGCCTACACGGTGACCATCGAGGTCAAGGATAACGGCGACGGCACCATGTACACCGTCACGACCGTGAAGAACGGCGACAAGCAAGTTGCTCAGGCCAGCACTAAGACCGATGCTAACGCCAAGGTCAAGGTTCCGTTCGTGAATGAATACAGTGCTACCGGCACGCTTGACGGTGCTACCAATCTGAAGGTGACCAAGAACCTTACCGGCCGCGATTGGAAGGATGGCGACTCCTTCAAGTTCACCCTCGCCGGCGGAGACCCTGCGACGAAGCAGGCCATCACTGATGGCGATGTTGTTCTGCCCAAGCTGAGCACGATCACAATTGACAATGACACGACAAGCCACGAGGAGGCATTCGGCGACATCACCTTCAAGAAGGCTGGAGACTATGTCTTCACGGTCACAGAGACCAAGGGCAATATCGCTGGTATCAGCTACGACACCACGGTAAAGACTATTTATGTCAGCGTTACAGACGACAACCATAATGGAACTTTCACCGTCACCAAGACGGAAGAATCCGATGCGCTGACGTTCACGAACGAGTACAAGCCGACGTCGGTTACGGACACCATTGGACTAAAGAAGAATATGGAGAACCGTAATTTCAAGGACGGCGACACCTTCTCCTTCAGCGTGACTGGCGCCTACACCGGCTCGGCCACCAATGTAGACGTCCCGATGCCCAATGCTCTGACGGGTGTTACCACCAATGCCAACGGTTCGAAAACCGGCACCTGGACTTGGTCCAAGTCCAATGATTCCAGCGCGACGGACAGCTTCACGCTGACCTCCAATGACCTCGAGTTCAAGGCTGCGGGTACCTACACCTATACCATCACCGAGAACACGGGCGATATTGCCGGTGTGAAGTACTCGAGCGCCCAGTACACCTACACCATCGTGGTCACAGACAATGGCAACGGCAAACTGGTTGTCGACTCTAAGAAGCTTACGCAGCAAATCAATGATGTGGCCGGCACGGTTGATAACACCGAAGTAGATGCTGCGACGTTCACGAATAAGGCGGCAAAAGATGCAACCGCCGCCTTCAAGGGAACCAAGACCTATACGGACAACAGCGGTAAGAAGCCTTTGGAAGATGGCATGTTCAGCTTCACGCTGACGGCTGAGACCGAAGGTGCGCCGATGCCGGAAGGTACCGAGGATGGCACGTACACTGTCTCTAACACGGGCTCCAATGTCCAATTCCCGGAGATCAAGTACGGCCAGGATAACGTCGGTAATACGTACACCTACAACATCAAGGAAGTCAACGGCGGCCAGGCCGGCATGAATTATGACGGCAACGACCACAAGGTAACGGTCACGGTCACGCAGGACCCGACCACCAAGGTTATCACCGCTACAGTGACATACGCCGATGGAGCGAATGGCGCGGTGTTCACCAACACCTATACGCCAACGCCTGTTACCGAAAGCATCGTCGGCACCAAGACCTTCAATGGCCGTGACATGGGTTCAAACGAGTCTGTTGGCTTCACACTGAAGGCTGCTGACGATTCGACGGCTCAAGCTCTGCAAAACGGCACCATCACCGGCGGCACGAACAGTGCAACCGTGACGGGTCTGAAGAATGGCGTCAAGACGAGCTTTAATTTCAATAGCAACAATGCAGGCTTCACGTTCACTAAGCCTGGCACCTACACCTTCACGATGGCTGAAACCCCCGGTACCGCTGGTGGTGTCAGCTATGATTCCCATACCTGCAAGGTGAAGGTAGTCGTTACCGACACCAGCGGCGTCCTGTCTGCCGACGTTACGTACGAGCTTGATAGCGGCACGCAGACCGGCGAGGCCGCCAATGACTTCGTGAACACCTACTCGACGGGTTCCGCAAAGGTCCCGGTCTCCGTTAAGAAGACCCTGACCGGCCGCACGCCCGGCCTGCAGGCAGGCGAGTTCAGCTTCACGATGACGGTCACCCCGAGCGGCGACAGCCCTGCCGATGGGTTCACGCTCCCCGAGGGCGCATCCGATGGAGCGCTTACCGTCTCGAACGCTGCGGACGGAAGCGTCAGCTTCGGCAACATCACGTTCACCAAGCCCGGCACCTACCATGTTGCCGTCAAGGAGAACGTGCCTGCCGATGCCGACAAGGCCAAGTTCATGACCTATGACGAGAATACCTATGAGTTCGACGTCGTGGTTACCGACAATGGAAACGGCGGTCTGACTACTCAGAAAACCAATGTGACGGGTAGCGATACGTTCGAGAACACGTATAACCCGCCAGAGGACAAGAAGACCGTTTCCACGCTCGATGACGACAACATCAAGATCGAGGATGCCAACGGCCAGATGGTATCTGTCGGCCAGAAGCTGCGCTACACCGTTAACTGGGTTAATGACGCAGTCGATTCCGAAACGGGCAAATCTGTTGCTGCCAAGGTGACGGTCACTGATACCATCCCGACCGGCACCGTATATGTAGACGGCACGGCCAAGGCATACGATGCTAATGGCGAGCAGATCGGCACAGGGACTATCTCTAGCGGCACCATCACCTGGGACTTGGGCGAGCAGGAGGCCGGTGCCACCGGCACCGTCATCTTCGACGTGAAAGTCGACAAGAGCGTTCTCAACCAGGTTGGCGACATCCCGTCCTTCTCGAATCAGGCGACCGTCAAGGTCGGCGATAACTCGCATAAGACCAATACGGTCACCAACACCGTGCCCAAGAAGCAGGTGCTGAACGAAGAGGGGACGGTTGACCTTAACGGCAAGACGGTTCAGGTCGGCGATACCCTGACGTTCAATGTTTACTACAAGAACACTGAGGACACTGCCGGAACCGTCACGATTACCGACAAGCTGAGCGATGGACTCACCTTCGTTTCCGCAAGCGATAACGGGCAGAATACCAACGGCACGATCACTTGGACGCTGGAGAACGTTGCAGCTGGGAAGAGCGGCTACGTTTCCTTCAAGGCTAAGGTGAACGAGAAGGCAGTTGCACTTGCCGATAAGACCATCGAAAACACGGCCACGCTGAAGGTCGGCGATGGCACGTACGACACCAACACCACCACTAACACGGTGGAGACGGGTAATCTGTCCATCACCAAGACGGTGCAGGCCGATGATGGCTACACGGCAGATCCGACAAAGGAATTCACCTTCACGGTTACGCTGACTGACAAGAACGGTCAGGCGCTCACCGAGGACTACTCCTACACGAAGTCCGATAACACGACTGGCACCATTAAGAGCGGTGGCACCATTACGCTGAAGAGCGGTGAAACTGCGACCATCAATGACCTGCCCGATGGCGCAACGTGGACCGTAACGGAGGCTTCGGACAATTACTACAAGCCCGATCAGGCGACGAAGACCGGCACCATCGATGCGGACAAAACCGATACTGCTAGCGTCTCGTTCACGAACACCTATCAGCCCGGAACGACTGAGGTGTCGCTGAAGGTCAAGAAGACCCTGACCGGTCGCACGCCCGGCCTGCAGTCAGGCGAGTTCAGCTTCAAGGCTGAGGTTACCGGAACTTAGGGCGGCTGGACGCTTGGCAAGGAAACCGCGACAAACGATGCCAACGGCAATGTCGACTTCGGCAGCATCACCTTCTCCAAGGCCGGTACCTACAACGTCACCGTCAAGGAAATTATCCCTGACGACGCTACGGCCACCATCGATGGCCAAGAGGTGAAGTACAGCGATGCGACGGCCGATCAGAAGGCCGATGAGAGCATTGTCTGGACGCTCGATAACATCGCCTATGATTCCCATGCGTACAAGATGGAAGTCACCGTTACCGACAACGGCAGCGGCATACTGACTGCATCCAGCTCTGTCAAGAGCGCTGAGGGCAGCGACACGTTCGCCAACACCTACACGCCGCCCGAGGACAAGAAGACAGTCACCAAGACCATCGATAACGTGAAGACCGATGTCAACGGCAAGATGGTCGGCGTGGGCGACAAACTGACGTACACCATCCACTGGAACAACGATGCTATTGATCAGAATACCGGCAAGCCTGTTGCAGCCACGGTGAAGGTCACCGATACGGTTCCGGCAGGTACCAAACTCATTGCCGATTCCATTTCCAATGATGGTACCGTGAGCGGCAACACCATCACCTGGGACCTCGGCGAGCAGGCTGCCGGCGCCTCTGGTGACGTCTCCTTCAGCGTTATCGTCGACGAGAGCGCAGTCAACAACGACGGCAACGCCGTCAAGAACACCGCGAGCATCAAGGTCGGCGAGAACGACCCGAAGACAACCAACGAGGTCACCAACACGGTGCCCGAGAAGACCGTCAAGAACGAGACCACCCCGAATGTCGAGAATGCTGATGGCAAACAGGTGTCTGTGGGCGATGTCCTGGAGTACACCATCCAGTGGGAGAACAACGAGGACGCCGATGCCGATGTGACCATCACCGATAAGGTCCCGGCAGGCACCACATTCGATTCTGTAGCACTGGCAACTGCATCTGAGGGCAGCATTGCCGAAGATCCCGCTCCGACAGCCAGCGAATCCAATGGCACCGTGACATGGAAGTTCCAAGCCTCCAAGGGCGCCAAGGGCACCGCAACCTTCAAGGTGAAGGTCACCAAGGACGTCTACAACCTGAAACCGAACGACACTAACACGGTTGAGAACACCGCGACGGTCATAATTGGCAACAATCCAGGCGTGAACACCAACACGACCGAGAACCCGGTTCCTGAAAAGGAAGAGAGCATCAACCCGAAGTCCGAGACGAATACCACCATCACGGACGGGAACGGTAAGCTCGTGGGCATCGGCGACACGCTGACCTACACCATCAAGTGGAAGAACGCCACGGGTGAGAAGGCAAACGTGACTATCACCGACGACGTGCCTGCAGGTACGCGCTACGTGGATGGCACCGCAAGCAATAATGGAACTTACGCTGCGACCCAGGGCGCTGCTGAAACCGCTTCGCAGGGCACCATCACCTGGGACCTCGGCGAGCAGGATCCCGGTGCATCCGGCACCGTCACCTTCAAGGTGACCGTCGACAAGAGCGTGGTCAAGCTCGCTAACCAGACGGTTGAAAATGAAGCAACGGTTACAATCGGCAACAATAACGAGGTGAAGACCAACAAGGTCACCAACCCGACGCCGAAGAAGGAAGTCAAGAACGCTTCCGGCGAAGACATCGACAATCAGACTGTCAAGGTGGGCGACACGCTTACCTACGTGGTCCATTGGCAGAACACCGAGGCTGCTGAGAACGGCGCCGACGTGACGATTACCGACAAGGTCCCGGCCGGCACCACGTTCGACTCCGTCGAACCGGCAACCGCCTCCGAGGGCTCCATCGCGCAAGATCCTGCCCAGACCGCGGGCGAATCTGACGGTACGGTCACTTGGAAGTTCCACGCCTCCAAGGGCGCCAAGGGCATCGCAACCTTCAAGGTGAAGGTCACCGAGGACGCGCTGCAGCATAGTAGCATCGACAACACGGCTACGGTCAAGGTCGGCGACAACCCCGAGGTGTCCACTAACACTACGACGAACAACGTCAAGAAGGGCAACCTGGTCATTTCCAAGGAGGTCAGCGGCACCACTGCTGATAAGGAATTCACCTTCACGGTGACCTTCAAGGATACTTCCGGTGCGGAACTCACGAAGTACTACACCTATGAGGGCAGCAAGGAAGGCTCCATCAAGAGCGGCCAGACGATCACCCTGAAGAAGGACCAGAGCATTACCATTTACGACCTGCCCGAGGGCGCATCTTGGTCGGTGACTGAGACTCCTGTTGCCGGGTACACGCCGAACAGTGGAACCATCGAAGGTACCATCTCCAGCGGCACAACGAACACGGCAACGGCTGCATTCAAGAATACGTATAAGACAGGCGAGATTAAGGTCCCGGTTGAGGTCCATAAGGACTTGGATGGTCGTACGCTCGTCGCCGGTGAGTTCCAGTTCGAGATGAAGATCACCGCTGACGACGCTGCAAACGACGGTACGTGGACCATCACTCCTGCTGAAGGCCAGGATGCGGGTCATGCGGTCAACGACGCTGCCGGCAAGGTTGACTTCGGCAAGGTGAAGTTCACCAAGGCCGGAATCTACACCGTCACGGTGAAGGAGACCGTCCCGACCGACAACAAGCTCCCGTTCGTTACCTATGACGGCACCGAGAAGACCTTCAAGATCAAGGTCAGCGATGCTGGCGATGGCACGATGTCCTATCAGTATCTGAACGCGGAGAATCACGAGATTCAGCTCACCAGCGTGACCTTTACGAACACGTACAACCCACCGGACAACAAGAAGACGGTGGACGATACCACGCTGAACATCACCGATGCCAACGGCAAACAGGTCCAGATTGGCGACACGCTGCACTTCACCATCGACTGGGCGAACACCGCAGTTGACGAGAACGGTAGCTCCACGACGGCAACGATCGTGGTGAAGGACAAGGTGCCTGCGGGTACTACCTATAAGCCCAACACCGCTGCGGGTGAGGGAGCCACGGTTTCCGGTCCCGATGCGGATGGCTACATCACCTGGACCATCGAGAATGCCTCGGCCGGCGCTACCGGTAAGGTCAGCTTCGATGTGATCGTTGATAAGTCCATCGCAAAACATGCCTACAAGGTCGAGAACACGGCTTCCGTCAAGATCGGCGATAACCCGGCGGTCAACACCAACACGACAACCAACCCGGTCCCGCACAAGACTGTTTCCGATGTCACGAAGAACATCACCGATGCTGACGGCCACATGGTCGCAATCGGCGACGTGCTTGAGTATACCGTGTACTGGGAGAACACCGAGGACGCCGAGGACGGCGCCACGGTGACCATCAAGGATACCGTCCCGACCGGTACTAAGTTCGTGTCCGCCGCGAATGACGGAACCGAAGCCGACGGCACCGTGACGTGGAAGTTCCACGCCGACAAGGGCGCCAAGGGATTCGTCACCTTCAAGGTGGAGGTCACCAAGGCCGCGCTCGACATCGAGGCTGACGAGGACACCGCCGAGAATACAATCGAGAACACCGCGACCGTCCAGCTGAACAACGGGCCCGAGGTCAAGACGAACGAGGTCACCAACCCGGTGCCCGAGAAGGATGTCAGCTCCACGACGGGCGAGGGCGATGACGCCACCACCATCGAGGACGCCGACGGCAAGCTCGTGGGCGTGGGCGACACGCTGACCTACACCGTCAAGTGGGCCAACCTCACCGGCGAGGAAGCGGACGTCACCGTCACCGACGCCGTCCCGGCCGGCACCGAGTACGTCGACGGCTCCGCGGCCATCGTCGACCCGGACAACGCGCTCGAGAACAAGAGCGCCGGCATGAATGACGGCAAGGTCACCTGGACCTTCACGGCACCCGCCGGCGCCTCCGGCACGGTCACCTTCAAGGTGAAGGTCACCGAGGCCGCGCTCGACCTGCCCGCAAAGAAGGTCGAGAACACGGCCAAGGTCAAGATCGGCGACGACCCGGCGGTCGACACCAATACGACGACCAACCCGGTCCCCGAGAAGGACGTGGCTGACGTCACCAAGAACATCACCGACGCGGATGGCAACCAGGTTGCTGTGGGCGACGAGCTGACCTACACCGTGCACTGGCAGAACACCGAGGCCGACGAGGCCGACGTGACCATCACCGATAAGGTCCCGGCGGGCACTGCTTGGAAGTCCACCGAGAATGCCACGGCCACTAAGGGCGAAGTTACCGACGCTACCAACAGCAAGGCCGATGACGGCACCATCACCTGGAAGTTCAAGGCCGGCGCAGGCGCCGAGGGCATCGTCACCTTCCACGTGACGGTCACTGAGGACGCACTGCACCTGGATCCGGACACCAACACCGTCGAGAACCAGGCCACCGTCAAGATCGGCGACAAGCCGGCCGTGAAGACGAACACCACTGAGAACCCGGTCCCCGAGAAGACGGTCGAGAACACCACCAAGCAGATCGAGGACGCGGACGGCAAGCAGGCCTCCGTGGGCGACGAGCTGCTCTACACCGTCACGTGGAAGAACACCAAGGATAAGGCTGCCAACGTCAAGGTCACCGACGAGGTGCCGGAAGGCACTGTCTACGTCGACCAGACCGCCAAGGCCTACGACAGCGAGGGCCACGAGCTCACTGGCATCGACGCCTACAATGACAACGGCACCGTCACCTGGGTGCTCAGCAACCGTGCGGCAGGCGCCTCCGGCACCGTCACCTTCAAGGTGAAGGTCACCAAGGCAGCGCTCGACATCGAAGCGGACGAGGATACCGCCGAGAACACGGTCGAGAACACCGCAAAGGTCAAGCTCGGCGACGACCCGGCTATCGAGACCAACGAGGTCACCAACCCGGTCCCCGAGAAGGACGTCAGCAGCACCTCCGGTGAGGGCGAGTCCGCCACCACCATCGAGGACGCCGACGGCAAGACCGTCAACATCGGCGACACCCTGACCTACACGGTCAAGTGGTACAACGGCGCTGTCGACGATAAGGGCAACCCGGTTGACGCCGACGTCACCGTGACCGACACCGTCCCGGACGGCACCGAGTACGTCGACGGCTCCGCGGCCATCGTCGACCCGGACAACGCGCTCGAGAACAAGAGCGCCTCCGAGGCGGACGGCACCGTGACCTGGAAGTTCCACGCCGCTGCCGGCGCCAAGGGCACCGTCACCTTCAAGGTGAAGGTCGACGAGTCCGTCATGAAGCTCGACAAGCGCCAGGTGGACAACACGGCAACCGTCACGATCGGCGACGACTCCGCCGACACCAACACGACGCACAACAACGTGCCCGGCAAGAGCGTCGACCGCACGCCGGCATCCGACCCGCAGACGACCATCGAGGCCGCCAACGGCAAGCTCGTGGGCGTGGGCGATGTGCTCACCTACAAGGTCAGCTGGACCAATACGGAAAGCGATAAGGCCGATGTCGTCATCACCGACGATGTCCCGCAGGGCACCGAGCTCGTTGCCGGCTCCATCTCCGATGGCGGCAAGGAAGCCAACGGCACCATCACCTGGACCCTGAAGGACCAGGCGTCCGGCGCCTCCGGCACGGTCACCTTCCAGGTGAAGGTCACCGAGGCCGCGCTCGAGCTGGCGGGCAACACCGTCGAGAACCAGGCGACGGTCACGATCGGCGACAACCCCGGCGTGAAGACCAACAAGGTCACCAACCCGGTCCCCGAGAAGGACGTCTCCACGCTCAAGGATGACGGCACGACCGTCGCAATCGAGGATGCCGACGGCAAGCAGGTCTCCGTGGGCGGCGAGCTGCTCTACACCGTGCACTGGCAGAACACCGAGGGCAAGGAAGCGGACGTCACCGTCACCGACGAGGTCCCGGACGGCACCGAGTACGTCGACGGCTCCGCGGCCATCGTCGACCCGGACAACGCGCTCGAGAACAAGAGCGCCGGCATGAATGACGGCAAGGTCACCTGGACCTTCACGGCACCCGCCGGCGCCGAGGGCACCGTCACCTTCAAGGTGAAGGTCACCGAGGCCGCCTTCGACCTCACGCCCGACGACAACACCGTCGAGAACACCGCCACCGTCAAGATCGGCGACAACCCGGAGTGCAGCACCAACACGGTCACCAACCCCGTGCCCGAGAAGACGGTGGAGAACGTGACCAAGCAGATCCAGACGGCCGACGGCAAGCAGGCCTCCGTGGGCGACGAGCTCCTCTACACGGTCAAGTACACCAATGGTCATGCGAGCAAGGCCGATGTGACCATCACCGATAAGGTCCCGGCCGGCACCGAGTACGTGGCCGGCTCCGCCGACCATGACGGCACCGAGAGCGGCGGCACGGTCAAGTGGACCATCAAGGACGTCCCGGCAGGCGCCTCCGGCACCGTCTCCTTCAAGGTCAAGGTCACCAAGGACGTCTTCAGCCTGGAGCCGACCGACGACAACACGGTCAGGAACACCGCGACCGTCCAGATCGGCGACGACCCGGCGGTCGACACGAACGAGGTCACCAACCCGGTGCCCGAGAAGGATGTGAAGAACGAAACAAAGAATATTGAGCACGCGAATGGCAAGCCTGCCAATGTGGGCGACACGCTGACCTATTCCATCACGTGGCGCAATGGCACGGGCGATAAGGCCAAGGTCTCCATCACCGACGCCGTCCCGGCCGGCACCGAGTACGTCGACGGCTCCGCAAGCAATGGCGGTACGCTCGACACCAACGACAACACGGTCAAGTGGGATCTCGGCGAGCAGGGTGCTAACGCCTCCGGCACGGTCACCTTCCAGGTGAAGATTACGAAGGCAGTCCTCGATTTGCCTGCTACAGTCGTGAATAACACGGCCAAGGTCAAGATCGGCGACGACCCGGCGGTCGACACCAACAAGGTCACCAACCCGGTCGATGAGAAGACGGTTGCCAACGAGGCCGGCCAGGATATGGATGGCGGCACGGTTACTGTGGGCGATGTCCTTACCTACACGGTGCATTACACCAATGGTGAGAACAATGCCTCCGACGTGATCGTCACCGACACCATCCCGACTGGCACGGAATACGTCAAAGACTCTGCCGACCATAACGGTAGCTACGACGCAACCGCCAACAAGCTGACCTGGACGATCAAGGATGTTCCGGCCGGCAACTCCGGCACCGTTTCCTTCAAGGTCAAGGTGACCAAGGCTGCCGTCAAGCAGGGCACGGTCAAGAACAAGGCCACGATCCAGATTGGCGAGAACGGTCCTAAGATCGACACCAACGAGGTCACGACGAATGTCGAGTCCGGCGGCCTGGTGATTTCCAAGAAGGTCAAGAAGTCCAGCGATAACATGACGCCGAACAAGGATGCCGAATTCACGTTCACGGTGAACTTCAAGAAGGCCGATGGCAGCGCGGTTGAGGGCGACTACGACTTCACCGGTACTGTCGACGGCACCGAGGCCTACACCGGCACCGTCAATGACGGCGGCACCATCACGCTGAAGGCCGGCGGCTCGGTTACCATCACCGGCCTGCCCAACGGTACGAAGTGGACGGTTACCGAATCTTCAGACAGCCTGACGAACGGCTTCACGAATGATTCGACGACGCAGACGGGAACCATTGAGGCAAAGCAGACAACGGTCGATACGGCAGCGTTCACCAATACGTATAGCGCCAAGGGCGACGCGTCGATCCAGCTGAAGAAGAAGCTCAACGGCCGCGATTGGAAGAACTTCGACGAGTTCGAGTTCACCATCAAGGCCACGGGCGACAATGCGGCTGAAACGCCGATGCCTGCCGAGAAGACCGTGAAGGTCACCTCCTCCACGGCCAAGGATGGCGATGAGGTACCGATCGACTTCGGCAACATCACCTACAAGAAGCCCGGTACATACACCTACGAGGTAACGGAGAAGGTTCCGACGGGCAACAAGCATGGTATCGAGTACGACACTTATACCGCGAAGGTAACGGTCACCGTTACTGATAACGGCAACGGCACGCTGACAGCGACGCCGGCCTATGAGAACGATACGTTCACCAACACGTACGCTCCCGGTTCGGTGAAGTACAACAGCGCAATCGAGATCGTCAAGGAGATGACCGGCAAGGATATCAAGGCGAACGACTTCAAGTTCGATCTGAAGGGCAAGGACGCCGCTTCCACCGCCAAGCTGAAGGACGGAAAGGACCAACAATACGCAACCACGGGCGCCACGATGAACGGCAAGTATGTCGCAACCGAGACGCTGACGCCCAATACCGGACTGGAATTCACCGGTAAGGATGCGGGCAAGACATTCAGCTACACGCTAACCGAGGACAAGGGAGGCACGACGGCTGATGGCATCACCTATGACGGTGCGACCCATACGCTCGACTTCACGGTGAGCGAAGACGAGCAGACCGGCGTTCTGAGCGTCAAGGTGTCGAAGGACGGAGAATATGCCTTCACCATGCGCTCGGACGATGAGACCACGCATGATCCGGTGAGCTTCACCTTCAAGAACTCCTACAAGGCCGAGCCCACGCAGGCCACCATCAACGCCAAGAAGACGCTGACCGGCCGCGACCTGGTCCAGAACGAGTTCAATTTCAAGGTGACGGAGAAGAACGCCGCCGGTAACACGAAGGTAGTCGCCCAGGCTTCGAATGCGGCTGATGGCACGATCGACTTCGGCGCAATCAACTACACGCTCGATCAACTGAGGTCCGACAACGCCAACGGCTACAACCAGAAGTCCACTGGAAACGATGGCTCGATCGTCTACACCTACAATTACACGGTGTCCGAGGATCAGCCCAACCCGGCCAACGGCATCACCCAGGAGGTCAGCTCCTTCAACGTGGTAGTCGCAGTGACGGATAACGGCAAGGGCCAGCTTTCCACGGCAGTTACCTACCCGGATGGAACGCAAGGCAGCACGCTGGAGTTCAAGAACTCCTACAACACCAACGAGGTCGATGTCCAGCTCAACGGCTCCAAGCGCCTGACGGCCGATGAGGGCCTGAACCCGCCGGATATCAACGGCAAGTTCACCTTCACGGTGACCGGATCTGAAGGCGCGCCGATGCCGCAGCAGACTACGGTGACGAACGACAACGGTACGGTCGACTTCGGCAACATCCACTACACGATGGCAAATGTCTTCGGTAGCAGCCACGCCGACAACCCGTCGGGCAAGACCCGCACGAAGACCTTCACCTACACCATTACGGAGCAGGGTACGGTCAACGGCGTGACGAACGACTCGGCTAAGACCGTCAAGGTCAAAGTGACCGACAATGGCGACGGCACGATGGTTGCGCAGAAGATGACGGCTGATGAAGAGGCCTTCACCTTCACGAACCATTACGAGGCAACGCCGGTGAAGGGCCATATCGAGGCAACGAAGTCCCTGAACGGCCGCGACATGAAGAAGGGAGAGTTCGACTTCATCCTGACTGACGAGAACGGCGAGACCGTCGCAAGCGGCACGAACGACGCCGACGGCAAGGTTGTCATGAGCAACATCGAATTCACCAAGCCAGGAACGTATAAGTACACGCTCAGCGAGGTCGAGGGCAACAGCGCCGGTGTGGAATACGATCCTACGACGTATGCCGTAACCGCGACGGTTACCGATGAGGGTACGGGAGCACTCAAGCTTACCTGGACGATTTCGGACGAGTACGGCAACGAAGTCGATGAGCCCGCGTTCATGAACTCCTACCTGCCCACCGCTACCTCGGTGACGTTCGGAGCCACGAAGGTTATGAAGAACGGCCAGCTGAAGGGCAACGACTTCACCTTCAACCTGAAGGACAGCAACGGTACGGTCCTGCAGACCAAGGCCAATGCTGCCGACGGCAAGGTGACGTTCGATAGCATCAGCTACGACCAGGCGGGCACCTACCGCTATACGATCAGCGAGGTGCTGCCGAGCGATGACAACGCGAATCTCAAGGGCATCCAGAAGAACGGTGTGACCTATGACAAGACGGTCCATACGGTGACGGTGAAGGTTACCGATAGCGGCGAGGGATACCTGACCGCTGCAGTGACGTACGATGACAGCATCCAGTCCCCGACCTTCACTAACGTTCAGATCCCCAACAAGGACGTGCAGTCCGAGAAGGAGAAGAACTCGAATTCGAATCCGAGCTCGACTTCAGACAATGGCTCGAACGGAAGCTCCGTCGATGAGGTTACGGGTGTCGCTATCGTCCAAACCGGCGATGCTACGCCGTTCGCAGTGATTGCGATCATCGCTCTGGGCGCCGGCGCTACGGCCCTGGTACTGCGCAAGCGCAAGGACGCATAAGATACGGAAGGAGGATTCGGCTCGATAGCCGATAGAAGCGCCGCCCGGAGGATTATCTCCGGGCGGCGTCCTTTTCTCTGGGTACGTGCCGGCAGGGTAGTGCCGGACGGCATCAAAGCCATCTGTTTTGCGTATTGAAAATAACCGTTCGGCGATGCATGGAAATGACCGTTTCGAAGACATGGGAAAATATCTTTCAAGAATTTTCCCATCCGAACATACCGGTCGAAAAATCCGTGCTAATGTAGGGAAAAGTCACTATCAAACGCACGGTAAACGCACTACATCTAAAGGAGCACGCAGACGTGGTTCGCAACTCTCAACGTCCTGCTGGAAGGCCCGCATCTTCCCATCGACCCGACCCGTCTGGGCGGTCCGAGCACGTCACCGCATCGCGATGCAAAGAGCCGGATATCGAACGGCTCGGCGAAGATCATCGATTTCGACCGCTTGAGCGCACGCCGCCATGGTTCTCATGGAACAACACGCATGCCCCAGACTGCCCGCCTGGCCGCGAGCCGTCCCCACAAGTGCCGGTCGACGTTCTGTCCGGAGCGAGGCTGACCAAGAGGCCTCGGCTCAACGGGCACCGCGTCCTTCAGTACGGCGAGAAGAGACAGCACATTCCTCCCGCACGGCAGATCTGCAGCGCTCCTGGCGTCGTCGGAAGGCCGATCGCTTGTTCTCCCAACAGGAACCGGATTCAAATGACGTCGATGATGAGGGACCCCGTCCCGGCCTTTACAAGGGTGAAATGGGCCGCAGCCAACGGAAGTCCGCGCGGATGCAGGATCAGGAAAGCAATTCCGGCTCCCCGCTTCCCATGGGCACGGGGCTTATCCAAGGGGTGGCGCAACGCATCGCGTTCCCTGCGCATCGGTGCTATCGTGTGCTGCTGCCTGGTTCTTTCTTTTGCGTTCGTGTACCCTTCCGCCAAAGACGCCTACGCTGCGGTGCGCGATCAACAGCAGGCACAGGCCGAATACGAAGCCGTTCTGAACCGCAACGACGAGATCCAAGATCGCATCGATTTGCTGAAAACGGACGAGGGCATGGCAAATTATGCTCGTGATGAATACGGTTACGTCAAATCGGGGGAGACCTCGGTACTCGTTTCCGGTTTGGATTCGTGCGATATTGCGGCCGATGCCGAGAATCAAACGGCGGCAATCGCCTCGGGTTCGGTGAAGGCGCCCGATACCTGGTATTCGCCGTTCTTGGATACGCTGTTCGGATATTCTTCCGGATCTTCGTCATCGTAGGATTCGCCAACCGAATTGCCCAGCCCGGCATGCGTGCCGGGCTTCTTTCATCAATGGAAGGGGGATCGCCATGAAACCGCTTCGCTACGCTGCTATCGATATCGGAACCGTCACTTGCCGTCTGCTGATTGCGGATGTCGCCGACGATGGACGCCTGACCGTATGCGAGCGCGGATACGCCATCACGAATCTTGGGGAAGGCGTGGATGCCACGGATGCTTGTCTGCCGATGCGATTGCCCGCGTGGCGGCACAGATTGCGGCATTCCGGCAGCGTATTGATGCCTGGGAGCAAGCTGACGGTGTGCCGGTACGGGTGGTCTGCTCGGCGACGTCGGCGGCACGCGATGCGCAGAATGCCGATGATTTCGTGGCGGCGCTTGCACCGTACGGGGTAAAGCCACGGGTTATTCCCGGATCGCGTGAGGCGGCGCTCACCTTCCTTGGGGCAGCATCCGACTTCCCGGGCGAAACCCTGCTGGTTGCCGATATCGGCGGCGGCTCCACCGAGCTCGTCATCGGCCAGGCGGGGCAGGATCCGTGGATGGCGCATTCCTTCGATATCGGTTGCCGCCGGGTGACCGAGCGATTCTTCCATGCAGACCCGCCGTCTGAGGACGAGAAAGCCAAGGCTGATGCTTGGATGCGTGGACAGTTCGCGGGGTTCTTCAACCAGGCCACCGATTCCGGTTATCACCCGGATCGCTTTGTCGCCGTAGCGGGGGGACGGCTACCACAGTGGTTTCGGTAGACCGGGGCATGGCGGTATACGATAGCGACAAGGTCCACAAGCAGGTCATAACCCGGGCACAGCTGCAAGCGGTTTCCCGTCGCTTCGCCGCGGTTCCCTGTGCCGAGCGCGCAAAGATCACCGGTCTCGACCCGGGACGGGCACCGGTGATTGTGGCGGGCATGATGATTCTCCAGGCGGTGATGGACTTGTCGGGAACGGATGCCTACACGGCAAGCGAATCCGACATCCTGCAGGGGCTTATCCTTGACGACCTGCGTGCTTCCCATATTCTGCTATGATGCTCTGGGTTTGAAAACGTGGGAGCGTGGCGAAATTGGCAGACGCAGCGGACTTAAAATCCGCCGCCTTCGGGCTTGAGGGTTCGAGTCCCTCCGCTCCTACCAGCTCCAACGAAGGCTGACGGCATCTATTGCAAGGGGAGCTCTGCGGTGAATGTGGTGCCGTGCTCGGCATTGCTCGCAACAGTTAACGTGCCGCCGTGCTCTTCGGCAATACCATGGGCGATCGAGAGTCCCAATCCATGGCTGCTTGCCTCGCTACCGGCATTCGTGCGCGATTCGTCGGCGCGATAGAACCGGTCGAACACATGGGGTAGGTCCTTCTCGTCGATTGTGGTGCCTTCGTTGTTCACCGAGAATCGCAGCTTGTGGCTTTCGATTCTGATCAGGCGCACGTTCACGGCGTTGCCCCGTTCCGTGTACTTGCAGGCATTGTCCAGCAGCGTGGTGATCAGGCGCCTTAGGCGCGATTCGTCACCGATTACCATCAGCCCTTCGGTGATATCGGGATGCAGTTCGATGCCGTTCTCGAAGGCGATGGACTCGAATTCCAGCAACTCGCCCTCAAGCAGGTTGGAGAAATCGACGGGGCTCCTTCACCTGCATTTCGGCGCCTTCGTCCAAGCGTGCAAGCAAGAGCAGGTCGTTTACCAGTCCCTGCATCTGCTTGGCCTCGTTCTCCGTGCTCTCGATCCATTGGGTCTGAGATGCGATGGTTTTTTCCGGATGCTCCTTTAGGATGGAGTTGTTGGCCAGGATCACCGTCAGCGGCGTTTTCAGGTCGTGCGAGACATCGGAGATGAAGCGTTTGCGTTGCGTCCAAGCCTCTTTTACGGGCGCAGGGCCCAGCGGCTGAAGAACAAGCTGATGATGAAGAACACGACCAACAACGCGATGCCGGCCACGGTGAACAGGACCGCCATGTCCTTCCAGTTCTCGGTTTCATCGATGCTTGCAAATGCTACGTAGACCGTACCGTTGTCGGCGGTTCGCTTGTAGTAGTACACCGACAGATCGGAAAGCGAGCCGAATCCATCATCGAGGGAGGCAATGGCTTCGCCGGCGTTTTCAATCGCCTCGTCGCTGGAAAGCTCTGCGGTCGTGTAGGCGGAGATCTCCGACAGACCGGTGGCCGTCATGCAGTAAACGCCGATGGTCATCTTCTTGTCGACGTTCGGGCCGATCTTAACGTTGCCGGAGCTCTGAGAGGATGACGAGGACGACGATCCCGAAGAGGACGAAGACGACGAAGAGGACGATCCCGAAGAGGACGAAGACGACGAAGAGGACGACGAAGACGATTCCGAACCTGCATCCGATGCGTTCGAGTTCTCCGCCGGGGCATCGCTGGGGAGGGGTTCCTCTCCTTTCATCGCGGTCTCCAGCGCATGGTTGAGCTGGTTCTCAACCCGCTGGTAATCCTGCTGGTAGGTTACATAGCAGATGCTCACGAACGTCACGACGAGCACGGTGGCGACCGTAATCATATTGAGCAGGATGAACTTGCGCTGAAGCTTCTTCAGCATCGAAGATTCATCGACAACGGTATGGTTGGTGGTCATGGTTCCCCTCTGTCGGACCGCATTCCCCTTACGCAGCGTGTCCGGCTATGCCGGTCGTGCGGCGGTGTCCTTGGATGCCGACGTCCCGGTATCCACCAAACGGTATCCAACCCTTGCGGATGGTCTCGATCTGCACGCGGGATCCCAGGAATTTCAGCTTCTTGCGCAGAAAGCTGATATAGCGCTTCCACATTGTTGTCCTCGGCATTCGAGTCCATGCCCCACACCTTGTCGATGAGCATCTCCTTGGAAGCGATCTGGGTGGGGTTCGTCATCAGGATCTTCGCAATGGAGAATTCCTTGACGCTCAGATGGATGGTCTTGTCCCGGCAGGATACCTCCAGGCTGTCCAGATTCAACGACAGGTCGGCGAAATCGAGTTTCTCGAATACCACTTCGCCCTGACGGCGTGTCAGCATGCGGAGATGCGCCATCAGCTCGGTGGGGGAGAACGGCTTGGTCATGTAGTCGTCGGCACCCGAGTCCAGACCGGTGATCTTATCGGAGATGGAATCGCGGGCCGTCAGCAGCAGCACCGGCGTGCTGTCGCCCTTGCGGCGCAGCTCGGCCACCACATCGAAGCCGTTCATCTTCGGCAGCATGACATCCAGGATGACGACATCGTAGATGCCGCTTGCCGCCCACTCCAAGCCCGTGGCGCCGTCGCTCACCGTATCGACTTGGTAGTGGTTCTCCTTCAAAATATGGGCGAGCGCACTCGAGAGCCGTGCGTCGTCTTCGACAATCAGTATCTGCATGCTCCTGCTTTCCTCGAAAACGGGTCCGATTCTATTATTCCATCAACATTCTACTGCGCTAGCTGAAACCGTCCTGAAAGCAGGTCGGTGGGTCGATTCTGTGGTGCTTTTCATACGCCTGTCTCAGCTGTTTCAGTGTGGTACCATCGAGAAAAACAACGGGCACAGGCGAGCGAAGCTTACAAGGCTTCGCCTCACTATGTTAGAGGGAGTTTTTCATTGTCGAGAGAAATGCGCATCCCTGATGTCAACGAGATCTTCAAAGCACGCCAGGACGAATTGGCGGATTTCGAAAGCGCATTGAACGTGTTGGGAGAATATGTCGGCGGATTGGTCAACAGCTTCATTCCCCACAGCGACCACGAAGACATCAACAGGTACCTCTACGATCCTCTGAAAGAATACTGCGAGAACGGGGGCAAGCGCCATCGGCCGCTGATCTGCTTTGCTGCGTGCGCGGCGGTAGGCGGCGATATGCGCTATGCCGTATCCTCGGCGGCCGCCATCGAGCACTTCCATACGGCGGCCCTTATCCACGACGATATCGCCGATGAGGCCGAGCTGCGGCGCGGCAAGCCGTGCCTGCATCTGACCGAGGGGGTCGGTCTGGCCGTCAACGTCGGCGATCTTGGGCTTTCCATGGTCAATGGCACGGTCATGCATGACCCCCTGCTCGATGATGCCACCAAGGTCCGCGTCGTCACCGAATTGGTGGATATGACGCGCCGCACCATCGAGGGCCAGGCGCTCGATATCGGATGGGCCCGTGATGGCCGCTACGATATCACCGAGCAGGATTACCTGCGCATGGCCACGCTCAAGACCGCCCATTATTCGGGCGCTGTGCCGCTGGCTATCGGTGCCATCGCGGGCGGCGGTACCGAGTCCGAGATCGAGGCGCTCCGCAACTACGGTCTGGATACCGGTCTGGCATTCCAGATCCAAGACGATCTGCTGAACCTCATCGGTTCCGAGGAATCGGCGAAGAAGGATTTCCGCAGCGACATCACCGAGGGCAAGCGGACGCTTCCCGTGGTCCATGCGCTTGAGCATTCCGACAGGGCCGATCGCCTGGAGCAGATTCTCTCCAGCAAGACCAAGGATCCCGACCTGCTGGCCGAAGCGGTCGATATCATGCAGGCGTCCGGCAGCATCGATTATGCCCGCAGCTATGCGCAGAACCTGACGAGTATCGCCAAGAACCATCTCCTTTCGCTGCTTCGCCCGTCGAAAGCGCGCGATCTGCTTGAGTCCATGGCCGATTGGTTCGTGTCTCGGCTCAACTAGGGGAAGGGCTGCGATATGGAAGTCATTCGAAAGAACGATTCGGGCGCGGCGGTTGCCGATGTCCAGGAAAAGCTGATATCGCTGGGTTATCTTCCGAAGACGGGGAAGACCAGCCTGTTCGACGAGGCGACTGCAGCGGCGGTTGTCCGCTTCTGCGCAGATCATGGTCTTCCCGAAACCGATGAGATTGACGAGAAGACCTGGGCGGCTCTACTCGATGCCACATTCCAGTTGGGTGACCGCACCCTGTATCTGCGCATGCCCTTCTTCCACGGCAACGATGTCCGCGAGTTGCAGCATGCCTTGGGTTCGCTCGGTTTCGACTGTGCGCACCTCGACGGCATCTTCGGCGCCCATACCGAAAGCGCGGTCCGCAAGTTCCAATTGAACCTGGGCCTGCCGTCCGACGGCATCGTGGGCGCAGCCACCTACCGGGCATTGCGCAACCTTCAATTCACCTGGGCGAACAAGGAGCCGGCGCATCATCCGCAGAACATCGGGTTCGCCCGTGCGGCGGATGCGCTGGAAACCCATCCGCTGTGCCTGTTCGGAACCGAGGATTTTACCCGCCAGGTGGCTTCGCGCATGTCCAACCTTGCGTTGGCCACGAATCCGGCATCCAAGATCATGAGCGCCGACTCGCTGCTGGTTGCCCCTTCCGATGATATGCTGCTGGTTCACCTGGTGCTTCCAGCCGAAGGCGAGCCGTCCGGGCAGAAGGATCCCTTGGGCCCGGTTGTGGAATACGGCGATCCGGATGCGCTGGTGCTGCGCCTGCGCTCCGCAATCGATGCCGTGACTTCCACGCCGCCGCGTATCAGCAATCTGCCTGCCGGGTAAGGTTTGGGAGACCGCAAGCGAAAGCCGCTCCGCCCAACATTTTGCGATTACCCTGCTCGATGCCCTGTGCACCGCGCTGCTGTCTGAATAATGACGATGGGACAACATACGCGCCGCTTCCCGGCAGCGCCGGTCCCGCGTTGCGAATAAAAGGAGGCTATCGTGCCGAGATCTGCCATTATCCTCGCCGCCGGGGCGGGGACCCGCATGAAGTCCACACGTCCGAAAGTGGTGCATCGAATTCTCGGGAAGCCGCTCGTGTCCTATGTCATCGATTCCGCGAAGGCGGCGGGCGTCGATGACCTGGTCGCGGTGGTTGGGCATGGACGCGAGCAGGTCGAGCCCCTGGTTCGGGATTCCTGCCGCATCGTCGTGCAGGACCAGCAGCGCGGCACCGCCGATGCCGTGGCCCGTTGCCGGGAAGCGCTCGCCGGCACCAAGGGGTCGTTGCTGGTGCTTTCCGGAGACTGCCCCTTGATCACCCCTGAGACTTTGAGCAGCTTGGTCTACGCGCGAGAAGGCGTTGATGCCGGTGTGGCGGTGCTTTCCATGCGCCCAGCCAATCCGTTCGGCTACGGGCGTATCGTGCGCGAGTCGTCGGGCGCGTTCGTGCGCATCGTCGAGCAGAAGGATTGTTCCGATGAGGAGGCCGCCATCGGCGAATGCAACGCCGGGTTCTACTGCTTCGATGCCGAGTTCCTGTTCAAGGCGCTCGACCAGGTTTCATCCGACAATGCGCAGGGAGAGTTCTACCTGACCGACGTCATCGAGATCGCGCGCAAGGCGGGGCGGACCGCGCTGGCTCTCGAGGCTCCCGATGCCGATGAGTGCCTGGGAGTGAATTCCCGTGCACAGCTGGCCCAGGCCACCAAGATCATGCAGCGCCGCATCAATCAGGCGCACATGGCAAACGGCGTCACCATGGTCGATCCCGAGATGGTGTGGATCGGTCCTGATGTGACCATCGAGCAGGATGTCGAGTTGCTGCCCCTGACGTTCCTGATGGGAAGGACCTCCATCGCCTCGGGCACCGTTGTCGGCCCCAACAGCCGTCTGACGGATACGACGGTGGGAAGGGATTGCGTCATCGATGAGACGGTTGCGCTCGAGGCCCGGATCGAGGATGGCTGCAACTGCGGTCCGCGCGCCTACCTGCGCCCGGAAACGCATCTCTGCCGCAATGCCAAGGTCGGTACGCACGTCGAGGTTAAGAAGTCGACCATCGGCGCCGGCTCGAAGGTTCCACACCTGTCCTACATCGGCGACACCACGATGGGCGACGGGGTCAACATCGGCGCCGGCTCGATCACCTGTAACTACGACGGCGCGAACAAGTGGCCTACGACCATCGGCGACCATGCGTTCATCGGCAGCGACACGATGATGGTGGCTCCCGTGAACATCGGCAGCGATACGCTCGTAGGCGCCGGTTCGGTGATCACCGACGATGTTTCCGACCGTGCGCTGGCGCTGGGCCGTGCGCGGCAAGTCGAGATTCCGGAGTATCAGGAGCATCGCCGGAAAAAGCAACAAAAGGGTCAAGAATAGTAGGACAGATGATGCCTGTTGCCCCAGATAGGCGACAGGCAATGGTGCATTCTTGTGATACATTGAAACCCTCAACGGGTTGTTTAAAAGAATGGGGTTACCTATGGCGGACATGAAGAAGAGTATGGCGGTTTTCTCAGGATCGGCGCATCCCGAGCTTGCCCAGGAAATCGCCCAGTGCCTGGGCGTCGAACTGGGAAAGGTTCGGCTCGAGCGCTTTGCCAACGGTGAGAACTATGCGCGCTACGAGCAGAGCGTGCGCGGCGCCGATGTATTCATCATCCAGAGCGTGCGCGACGGCAGGGTCAACGATGCGCTGATGGAGCTCCTGATCATGGTTGATGCCGCCAAGCGCGCCTCCGCCCGCACGGTTACCGCGGTCGTGCCTTTCTACCTGTATTCCCGCCAAGACAGGAAGGCGGCTTCGCGCGAGCCCATCACCGCCAAGCTCGTGGCCAATCTGATGGAGACGGCCGGTATCGACCGCACCATCACCATCGACCTGCACCAAGGCCAGATCCAGGGTTTCTTCAACACGCCGGTCAACCATCTGACTGCCATGCCCATCCTGGAGCAGTACTTCATGAAGAAGAACTTCGCCAAAGACGAGCTCTGCATCGTCAGCCCCGATGTCGGACGCGCCAAGGCGGCCAAGAAGTTCTCCGATGCGATGGAGGCCGATCTGGCCATCATGCACAAGGGGCGTCCGGGCCACAACAAAGCGGCCATCACCGCGCTGATCGGCGATGTCACCGACAAGGTGTGCATCATCAACGACGATATGATCGATACGGGCGGTTCCGTGGTTGCCGCCGCCGAAACCCTGATTTCCAAGGGCGCTAAGAAGGTTTACGTATGCGCCACCCATCCGGTCTTCTCCGGCCCGGCCTATGAGCGCCTGGAATCCGGACCGATCGAAGAGGTTGTCGTCACGAACACGATCCCGGTGGCGAAGGAACACCAGAACGGCAAGATCACCGTGCTGTCCGTGGCGCCGTTGCTCGCCGATGCCATCGCGCGCGTCTTCAGCAACGAGTCCGTTTCTGCTTTGGGAGATGCCGAACTGTAGCACCGATCCGGTTGCATTGCGGGGCCCCTGCCGTTCGGCGGGGGCTCTTTCATGGCTGAATGGGCGGCAGCGTGCGAGCCATGCCGTAGACGAAGGGAAAGACGGGAAATCGCAAGATGTATCTGATTGCAGGACTGGGCAACCCCGGAGACGAGTATGCCCATACACGCCACAATGCGGGCTTCGATACCATCGATGCCCTCGCTGAAACGCTGGGGGCGCATTACTGGAAGACCGAAGGAGGGGCACTGACAGCGAAGGTGAAGCTTGATGGCGAGGACCTGGTTCTGGCCAAGCCGCAAAGCTACATGAACACGTCGGGCGGCCCGGTGAAGAAGCTCTGTCAGGCATACCGCATTGACCCGAAGCACCTTATCGTCGTCCACGACGATATGGACATCGTCCCCGGCACCATCCGTGTGAAGTTCGGCGGGGGGCTGGCGGGGCATAACGGCCTGAAATCCATTGCCGAGAAGCTGGGCACCCGTGATTGGTATCGGGTCAGGGTGGGCACCGGCCGTCCACCGGGGAAGATGAGCGTAGTGGATTTCGTCCTGACCGTACCGCGAAAAGACGCGCTGGAGCTGTTCCAAACAGGTGTTGCGCGTGCTGCCGAAGCCGTGCCTTATCTGATTGCCAACGGCTTGCAGAAAACCCAGCAGGAGTTCAATTGAGGGCGGTTATGCACCCCCTGTGCTCTTCACCGTCAGATTATCGTCAATTCTTGGCAGATTGCTGCAGGACCCGCTGGCTTGTGTAAGAATACCCCTTGAGAAACAACACGTATCTGGGGTACCGACAATGTCAGCACAATTCAACATCCTGCCATCGGATGCTGCTGCCGTAGCCTGGCTGCAGCAGGAACTCGATCTTCCGCACTTCATGGCCGCAACGCTGGTTGCGCGCGGCATCGACACGCCCGAACGGGCGCAGCTGTTCATGCATCCGAACCTGGACCGCGATTGGCTGGACCCCTATACCATCCCCGGCATGAAGGACGCGGTCGACGCCTTGGAGCAGGCGGTACGTGCCGGAAAGCGCATCGCCGTGTTCGGCGACTTCGACCTTGATGGGATTTCGGCTACCACCACCATGACCCGGGGACTGCGCGACTTCGGCGCGGATGCGCATCCGTTCATCCCGCATCGCGGCGATGAGGGCTATGGCATCAGTGAGGCAGCCATCGACCGCCTGCAGAAGACCATCGACCCCGAAGTGGTGGTGACGGTGGATTGCGGCATCGCCTGCAAGCACGAGGCGGCCCTCCTGAAAGAACGCGGCATCCAGGTGGTGATCACCGACCACCACGAACCATTCGACCTGGTGCCCGAGAACGTTCCGGTCTGCGATCCGAAGATCGGCGAGGACTGCCCCAGCAGCATCCTTGCGGGAGTCGGCGTGGCATTGAAGGTCATCCAGTGCCTGGGGGCGCGTTTCGGCGAACCGTACCGCTGGCGCAACTACATCGACTTCGCTACGCTCGGCACCGTGGCCGACCTGATGCCCATGCTCTCCGAGAACCGCGCGCTGGTTTCGGCGGGCATCGAGGCGATGACCACTGCGCCGAGGCCCTGCATCGCGGCGCTGTTCGCCGCGGCAAAGGTCGACCCGAAGACGGTTACCGCAAGCAACCTGTCTTTCACCGTGATCCCGCGCCTGAATGCGGCGGGCCGGATGGGGAATGCCGAACTGGCGCTCGATTTGCTGATGGCGGACGACTACGACGAGGCCTCCCACTTGGCCGAATCGCTGGAGGCCATCAACGACCAACGCCGCAACATCGAGGCCGAGCTCATGGAAATCGCCTCGCTGCAGGCACAGGAGAAATACCATGGCCAGCGGGCGGTCGTCGTCGCCGGCGAAGGATGGCACGAAGGGGTGAAGGGCATCGTTGCCGGTCGCCTGGCACGCGAATACGGTGTGCCCGCCATCCTGTTCACCATCGATGAGAACGGCGAGGCGCACGGTTCGGGGCGCGTGGCCGGCGATGTCAATCTGTTCAAGGCGATCGAGAGCGTGTCGGATACGGTTCTGCGGTTCGGCGGACACGAGGCGGCAGTGGGAATCACGCTGGAAGCCGATCGGTTAGGCGAGTTCGAGGAGCGTCTGTGCGCCTATATGGATTCCCTGCCGGCCGAAGCGTTCCATCCCCGCATCACCCTGGATGCCTGCGTCCAGCTATCGGAGCTGACCCTGCCCAATGCCTATCGCCTTGATGCGCTGATGCCGTTCGGGCAGGAGAACGAACAGCCCTGCTATCTGGCACGCAACGTCATGCTGACGAACTGCCGTGCGGTGGGTATCGAGAAGAACCACCTCTCTTGCCAGCTGACCGACGGTGCGCATACCGTGTCGGGGATCATGTTCCACTGCCACGAGATCGAATCGCTGATGGCATGCGGCAGCGTGGTCGATGCGGCGTTCAATATCCAGGTTGACGAATGGCGCGGCCGGAAATCGGTGAAGGCGATGCTGAAGGCCATCTCGCCGGTGGGAACCTGCCAGGCATTGGAGGCGTGCCTTCCCCCCGAGGAGCGGCTGTTCCTCGCCACCCTGTTCGAAGAGCGCAATCCAGGGGCTGCCGACGATCCCCATGATACCGAGGTCGAGACGAACGAATACGAGCAGGCGCTTTGCGAGAACCGCCAGCATTGGGAAGCGCAGGCGGCCGAAGACCCCGACGGGCTCAAAGAGCGGGTTGTGGAAGCCTTCATCGGGGAAGGCGAGCTGCATCCCTCCCAACGTCAGGCGTTCGATGCGCTCGAGGCGGGGGATTCGTCGCTTGCCATCATGGCCACAGGACGGGGCAAGTCGCTTATCTTCCAGATGTATGCCGCCTTTGAGGCGCTTGCGCATCGCCGTACGAGCATCTTCGTGTATCCGCTGCGGGCGCTTATCGCCGATCAGGCCTACCACCTGAACAGGGCCTTGGAGCCATTCGGCATCTCGAGCAAAGCGCTTTCGGGCGTGCTGCGACCGAACGAACGGGCGGCGGCGTTCAAGCTGCTGTCACAGGGGTCCTACGATATCGTGCTCACCACTCCCGAGTTCCTGGTGCGTCATGCAAGCGAGTTTGCACAGGCTACCGACTACGGCTTCGCGGTAGTGGACGAGGCGCACCATATCGGCCTGTCGAAGGCGGGCTACCGCGAGGCGTACCATCAGCTGGGCAGGGCATTCGCCGAACTCGGGCACCCGCTGACGTTGGCGCTCACGGCTACCGCCGACGATGAGATCACCCAAGCCATCATGCAGGAGCTTGATATCACACGCTGCATCGTCGATTCCACCGAGCGCCGTAACCTGCGTTTGGATGACCGCCGCAATATCGGGCATCCCCAGGAGTACCTTGCCAACCTGGTGGCGCGGGGCGAGAAAACCGTCATCTACGTGAACTCGCGCCAGGGTTCCGTCGACCTTGCACGGCAGCTACGCGCACTTGTGCCGCAGCTGGCATCCATGATCGGCTTCTACAATGCAGGGCTCTCACGCAGCGAACGTACCCGGGTCGAGG
>JBMNIP010000002.1:0-765397 GCA_050951005.1 Eggerthellaceae bacterium
ATAAAACGAAGGGCAAATCACTCTTTCGCACTCCACCCCGAAACACAACAAATCCGCAGGTCAGAAGTGGTGTGTTCGAGAAATCGACGCACCACTTCACTTCACTAGAAAACGCTCCTTTCGGGATTATTTGTAGCGGAATTTGTAGCAGCCCAGAGACACCATTCCCGTCGCTGGGCAACGAGAGGAGATTAAAACCATGATTAACGAAGAGAAGATGACCGAACTCACCCAGGCCGAGGATATGGCGTACTTCCGAGCGGACCTCTGTTGCTACTCGCCCGAGAGCTACAGCCTCGAGGAGAAGAAGGAGATCTGCAACGACATGATGGCTACGAGCAAGGCGGTGCTCGACGCCATGCGCGAGGACTTCGAGCAGCTGCCCCCGGACGCTCGCGCCAAGCTTCTGGACATGCTTTGTGCCTCCGGCGTCGAGTCGCCCCAGTGGTGGTGGGATGTGCTCGTAGGCGAAGGCGACCCGCTCTATCGCGAGCTCGAGCCCCTGAGCTAGTTCAGGTTCACATAGGCACACGGAGAGCCGCTCGTCACTGCGACGGGCGGCTCTCCGCTTCTCATTAGTCCTCATGGCGGTCGCGGATGCCCTCGAACATCTTGAACACGGGGACCAGCGGCAGGAACAGAATCAGCAGCAGGAAGCACGCGACGTCACCCAGGAGCCAGCCCACCTGGTCCGCTATGAAGGCGAGCCTGCGCCTCATGACAGCATCTCGTTCACGCGCGACTGCACGATCGAGTAGTAGGAGCCGAGGCGTCGCCTGCGCTCCTCGCCGTTGCCGTAGTCGCCGCGGATCACGGCACGAGCCATTGCATCGACGTCCATGGAGGTCGAGCTCGAACCCGCACCGAGAAGGATCTCGTTCACGCGCCGTTGCACCGCGTCGTAGTTCGAGCCCAGGCGCCGCTTTCGCTCGTCGCCGTTGCCGAACTCGCCCGCGATCACGCGCCTGGCCATGGCGTCGACATCGATGCCAGAACCGCCGCCAAGCAGGATCCGGTTCACCTCCGCCTGGACCTCGTCGTAGCGGGAGCCGAGCGCCGCCCTTCTTGCATCGCCATTGCCGAATTCGCCGGCGATGACCCTCTCCGCAAGCTCTGACACGTCGCCGGAAGGCGCACCAGAGCCGGAACCACCCGGCGCGCCGCCAACGTCGGCCTTGCCGTTGTAGTGGAGGATCCCGTCCCAGCTGCCGGAGTAGTAGTCGTGGACCCAGCTCTCGCGCCCGGTCTGGTCGCCGGGCTCGCCGTCGATCCCGCCGGTCTCAGAGATCGAGAACTCACCGAGGAGGTCGGCCGTGCCGTCGTTGCGGATGCACATGGCCGTGTGGTTCTCCTCGTCGAGGTAGATGTCGCCGCGAGACGCGTTGAAGACATGGGTTCCCAGGAGAAGAGCCCCGAGCCCACGAACATCTCGCGCATGCCGCCGGTCCAGTTGTAGCGCGTGATCAGCCCGTCGTAGGGAGAGCCCGCCAAGGCGAGCTCCCAGGCCTCGCACACAGCGGATGAGCAGTCGCGGTCGCCCTTGGTCACCTTGATCGTGCCAGCGTCGGTGCTCACGTCTGCAATGCCCGGAGGTGCCGTGGCGCCCCGGCTGCGAGTACCCGTGCTCAGCGGGCAGGAGCAGAGGTGCTCCATGATCTGCGCCGCCACGTTCGCTCTTGAGATGCTCACGGTGTCCTCCTCCTCGTGCCAGCGGAGGCGCCGGCAACAGCGCAGAGCCTCCGCCAGTCGTCCGTGCGTGCCGTAGAAGAGGTCGAGGTCCAGGTGCCCGCCGTAGCCGGGGATGCGCCCGGTGCCCGTGTACTGGAAGATCAGCGGCGAGTCCCACGCGCCGAAGTCCCAGCCGTCGGTCCAGGGCTCGCTCGTGAAGCCCGTGTCCTCGTAGTTGGGGTACTGCGCCACCCAAAGCGGGTACGCCTTGGCCACGCTCGACCAGTCGTACGAGAAGAGCACGCTCTTGCTCGTGTAGATGCCCGGCGTGACGCCGGTCTTGGACTTGACGCGGTCAAGCCACCTCTTGGCCCAGGACGGCCCCAGGTCCAGCGCGTCGGCCTCCCAGTCCAGGAACGGGATCGCCTTGCCGATGTAGGGCTTGAATGCGTCGATGAAGTGGTCGGCCTCCGCCTCGGCGGAACCCTCGTAGCCTCGGTCGCGCGCGTAGTGGTAGCAGCCGAGCAGCTTGCCGGCCGCCAGCGTCTCGTCGGCGTGCCGGCGGAAGCACTCGTTGGAGTACCCTGCGCCGCCGGTCGCCTTCACGATGACGAAGTCGCAGGTACCCATGTTGCGAGACGACCAGGTCGTCCTGCCAGGATGAGATGTCGATGCCGTTAAGCCCCACGGTTGGCACCACCCTTCGGGATGACGATGTCCTCATCGCCCCCGCCGAGAGCGGCCATGATGGGAGAAAGGACCGCCATCACGAGCGCCACGACCAGGCCCCTCACGCTCGGGTCCAGCACGCACCAGCCCATGATCAGGTCGATGTTGGCGATCACCACGCCCAGGACACCCTGCACGATCGTGCGCAGGAGCCTCCACTGCCAGTCGTTGCTTGCCAGGAACTCGCTCATGTCAGCCCGCCTTTCCCTTGAGGGTCTCGATGTCGTGCTTCGCCGACCGCCATGTCCTGCTCGAGCCGGTAGGTGCGCTCCAGGACCTGGTTGTGCTTCTCGACCTTTGCCGTGAGGGCGTCCAGCTTGACCTCCATGACGGCCCTGCTCTTCGAGTTGGAGAGGATCACCCCAATCAGCGTCACGACACCGGTGATGCACGCCACGATGATTGACTCCATAAAGAACTGCCTCCAAAGGTCTCGTTGTCCATCCTCAGGAGGCAGTGTCTAATGGCGTCACAAGGTGGCTTGGGGCATGGCAAATGAATTGACCGCAGCAATTAGCGTGGGTATAATCGACAAAGTCGAATCAGCCGGGGCCTTTGGCAAGCACCGGCAAGAGAAGGGACCAGGTGCATGAAGAACTAGCGATGCTCACAACCACCCGTTGATCAAGCGCTACCGCTAGCGGCCATGCCCAAACGGGTGCAGCATCGCGTGTCCATTCACGACCTTAGCCCCAATATCCCGAACCAAACGGACTATGCCCTGCTGCCCCGCATGGCCTCTCGCAGAACCGGAGGCACCATGCAGCTGAACCTCTCGAACATCGAGTACACGTACCCAACGGCGGCAGATCCCGCCCTGCGCGGGGTGTCGGCGACGTTCCCCCAGGGATGGACCGGCATCGTCGGCGACAACGGCGGCGGAAAGACGACCCTCACGCTCGTGGCGTGCGGGATCCTGCGACCAGACTCGGGCTCCGTCTCGCCGTCCCTCCTGTCCCTGTACTGTCCCCAGGACGCGACCGAACCGCCGCAGAACCTTGAGGACTTCGCGCTTGCATACGACGGCCATGCGACGCGCCTCCGCCGGGACCTCGGCATCGAGGACGATTGGCCTTGGCGCTACGGCACGCTCTCGGGCGGCCAGCAGAAGCGACTCCAGGTGGCCTGCGCCCTCTGGGCCGCCCCCGACGTGCTCGCCGTGGACGAGCCGACGAACCACGTGGACGCAAGCACGCGGCATGCCATATCCTCGGCGCTCGCGCGCTTCGGCGGCATAGGGCTCCTCGTCTCCCACGATCGCGAGCTGTTGGATGCGCTCTGCACACAGTGCCTATTCGTGGCGGGCGGCATCGCGACCATGCGGCCGGGCGGCTATACCCAGGCGGAAGGCCAGGCATCGCTCGAGCGTGCGAGCGCCGTCCACGCGCGCGAGGTCGCCCGCAGGGAGAAGGCCCGGATCGAGCGCGAGGCCATTCGCCGCCGCGAGGAGGCGTCCCGCTCGGCGGGAAAGCGCAGCCTCAAGGGCGTGGGCAAGCACGACAGCGACGCTCGCTGCAAGAAGCGCATCGCCGTGGTCTCCGGCCAGGACGGCAAAGCGGGAAGGCTGTCGTCGAGGATGGAGGCCAGGCTTGCGACGGCCGAGGCAAGACTTGCGGCAACGCATGTGGAGAAGCGCTACGACGCCGACGTGTGGCTCGACGCCGCACCCAGCAGGCGAAGGGTGCTCCTGCGCATGGAACCGCAGACGCTGGCCCTCGGCGACGCCACCTTGAGCGTGCCCGCGTTGCACATCGGCAATACCGACCACATCGGACTCGTCGGCGACAACGGCACCGGCAAGACGACGCTCATCAAGCAGGTCGTCGGCCGCCTTCCAGACGGAACGAGGACGCTCTACATCCCCCAGGAACCCAGCGAGGCGGACAAGCGCGCCGCCCTCGCCACCCTGAGTGACCTTCCGGACGTCCGCCGAGGCCGCGCACTCTCCATCGTGGCACAGCTCAACTCGGAGCCCGAACGCATCCTGGAGGGAGACACCATAAGTCCCGGGGAGATGCGCAAGCTCATGCTCGCCCTGGGCATCCTTGACAGGCCCGAGCTCATCGTGATGGACGAGCCTACGAATCACCTTGACCTCGGCTCGACCGTAGCCCTGGAACGCATGCTCGCCGCGTACCCCGCCGCGCTCCTGCTCGTGTCGCACGACGCCAAGCTGGTGGCGGCCGCGACGAGAATCACGTGGCACATTTCCGGGGCCGGCGATGAGTTTTGCCTCCTAGTTCGGTAAACAGCCGGTCATGCCGCCGTCAGGTACCCCGTCTGTCCAGCCCGGTCGATCCTCATGTACGTGTACCCGACGTTCGAGCTCGACCATGCGGTTCCGTTCCCCCCGACAAGCGCCCGGCAGCTATAAAAGCACTGCGAGCCCGTGATCCCGCTCGTGGGCAGCGCCCAGGTGGAGTCCGCGTAGATCGTCGTCATGTGCGAGCATCCCGAGAACGTGTAGAACAGATCCGTCAATGTGGACGGGTCGAAGCCCCGGAAGTCGATCGTGGTGAACGCGCACGACGAGAACGTGTAGCGCATCGACCGCACACCGCGCAGGTTTCCCAGGCCCGACACGCTTGCGAGGTTCGTGCAGGTGTAGAACAGGTAGATCAGGTTCAGGAACGAGAACGAGGCCATGTCTGCCGCGAACGTCACGCTTGTCAAGTGCTGACGGTGAGTCGGTCCCGTCGTGCCCGTCCCAGGGAGTGAAACCGAGGCCCACGTACTTGCCAATCGCGCAGATGCGACCGGAGGCACGAAGCGTGCGCGTCGGATCGGGCGCCGAGCTCGCCGTCAGCACCGCCTCGCCGTCGTCGTAGAAGTGCGCCCAGAACCATGTGCGCGCATCGGCGTTCGGGTCGGTGAGCACGCCGCCGGTCCCGATCTTGCACACGCTCGCCCCGCTCGTGCTGGAGGGCACGAAGCCGTCCGTGCCTCCCACGAGCTTGTAGCATCCGTTGAACATGAGCGAGCCCGAGAGACCCGTGTTGCTGAACGAGGTGGCGTAGATCGTCTCGAGCGAGCCGCAGCTCGTGAACATCTGCGCCGCGCTCGTGATGCCGCTCATGTTCTCGAATCCGGAGACCTCGGTCATGCTCTGGAACGCGTTGAAGAGGTAGTCAGCCTTTCTCATGCCGACCTGCGGCCAGGAGGAATGGATCACGACCTTCTTCACCTGCAGCTTGATCGAGTCATATGGCCTGGCCGCCGCCGACGAGTAGCCCGCCGGGTCGATCTCCCAAGCGTTCACCGGTACGCCGCCAGAGTAGCAGTGGCGCCCGTCCACGTAGTTGAACTCCAGGGTGCCGAGCGAGGTGAGAACCGCCCTCGGCTTCAATCCCACGTCCCACTCGAGTGCCAGGATGGCGGCGGCCATGTCTCCCGGCTGGTAGCGGGTTGAGAGCCCGTTCTGCCCGCGAATGGCGTCGGCGATGTCCGAGAACACCGACTCCGGCAGCACGCCGGACTCGAGCGCCATGTAAGGCTGCTCCTGGTAGTCGCCGGCGTCGGTGCCGTCGAGCGCCGACACCGCGGCGGCCATCTCGCGCGGCTTGTACAGCGTGGCCACGCCGGCCTTGTAGCGGATCGCGTTGGCGATGTCGGTGAGGATGGATGTCGAGACGGTTCCAACTGCCATGACTAGAACTCCTCTTCCTCGAGGTTCGCCAGTGCCGCGATCGCGTCGTCCACGTACTGCTTGGTGGCATAGCTCGTCAGGTCGATCGAGAGCGTGCCACCAGAATAAGAGAGCGGGCTCTGCGCGTTGATGGTGGGCGTCGCCCCCGCCGGTCCTTGCGGCCCCTGCGGCCCCGTGGCTCCCGTCTCGCCCTTGAGGTTGTGGAAGGCGAAGGCGAACGTCCTGGCAGACGCCGTGCCGCCGAGCGTGACGTTCACGGAAGGCGTGCCGGTAGACGAATCGACGGTGGCCGAGGCGCCGGTGATGGTCGCATCCGCGCCGTCGTCGCCCGTGTCGCCCTTGGGTCCCTGCGGTCCTGTGGCGCCGGTCGCGCCGGTCTCGCCCTGCGGTCCCGTCTCGCCCTGTGGACCGGTCTCGCCCTGGATCCCCTGGATGCCCTGCGGCCCGCGAAGGTCGGCCGAGCTCGTGCCCGACGCGCTCGTCACGGTCAGCACAGAGCCGTTCCAGCTGTGCGTGCAAGGCGTGCCGTCGGCGCCGGCAGGCCCCGTCGCTCCCTGAGGTCCAGTCGGACCGGTCGCGCCGGTATCTCCCGTGTCGCCTTTTGGCCCTTGCGGGCCTGTTGCGCCAATCAAGCCTTGGATTCCTTGCGGCCCCTGCTCGCCAGTGTCGCCCTTCGGGCCCTGGGGACCGGCGTCACCAGTGTCTCCCTTGGAGAGAACCCTTGAGGCGCAACCGCTTCACGATGAGTCGGGGATAAACTATCCGCGGCTCTATGCGGCGCTTTGCTTCGCGCGGGAACATGCCGACTGGGCACGGCTGCTACTGGGATCCGTCGGCGGCCTGCAGTTCCGCGATGACCTGGAATCGCTGGTACGCCGCCTGTGCCTGGAGGCCGTGGAAGGCGCATATGGGCGCTTGGATGCCTGGACGGAAAGCGCATTCTCACGATTCGCCGCCGCAGGATACATCAAGCTGGTGTGCGACTGGCTCGACGGCGGTTGCAAGGAGGATCCACGCCGGCTCTCCGAATTCGCCGGGCAGCTTATCAGCCGCGGCATCATAAGCATGGAGAAGCGGTAAGGGGCGGTAGACTCCCACGGCACCGCATCGTCCGATGGGGAATGCCTCACTGATGCCGCCTGAAATCGTCATGCACTTGCACTCCCCTCTGCACGGGAAAGCTCCCTGTCCTTCCGCAATCGATTCTCGCAAGTGTCTGTTTTCGACCGAAGCACCCTTTCGTTGCAGGGTGGGTGCCGTACAATGTACGGGCATTACGAGCTCTCCGCAGAAGGGTCCGAAGGGGTGAATGCATGATCATCGACCCGCTTACGCTGTCCGCCATCATCCCAGCGCTGATACTGCTGTGGTACATCTACCATCTGGATCCCGTCGAGAAGGAACCCGCCGGCCTGCTCCTGACGTTGTTGGTCATGGGCGGATTATCGACCCTGTTTGCCGGATTGCTGGAATACATCGGCATGGGAACGATAGGCGGATCATCGCTGACCATCGCAGAAGGCGTTACCTTGAGTCCCGAGGTGGTCCAGAATTTTCTGATCGTCGCGCTGGTCGAGGAAGGCTGCAAGTACTTCCTGCTGGTCTGGTGCACTTGGAGCAACCGGAACTTCGACTACGTGTTCGACGGCATCGTATATGCGGTGTTCGTCGGTCTGGGCTTCGCTATTGCGGAGAACATCACCTACGTGTGGTCTTACGGCATGGGCACGGCATTCGTCCGCGCATTCACGGCTATTCCCGGGCACTGTGTGTTTGCCGTGTTCATGGGCTATTTCTACGGCTTGGCGCGTCGCTCCGCCACACTCGGCCACGGCGTCCGCGCGCTGCTGTTCGGACTGTGCGCGCTCATCGTGCCGCTGCTCTGCCACGGATTGTACGACTATCTCGCCTCATACACCGATGACCTCTTCATGCTGTATCTTGTGATATTCGTAGCAGTCGGCATGCTGGCTGCAAAACACGCCTCGAAAAGGGCGCAGCGTATCGGGCAGTAGAAAAAGCATAGATTCCCGCAGGCCGCTGCTGCATTGCCCGCCGTTCAGGCGAACAAGCGCCGGGCGACATCGTCTATGAAGTCGAGCAGTTCCCCTTCGTCTGCTTCCTCTGGTGTTGCCGCATACTGCCCGACAGTGCCCACCAGCCCGTTCGCGTAGAACGAGGCAAGCTCCCGCAATCGCCCATCGGGAATTTCCCGGCCGGTGCGCTCCGCGAGCTTCCGTTCGAATTGGCGGCTCAGCTCATCTGCAAGCAGGGAATTCACGAATGCGAATTCCGGCGAGAGCGACCGCTTCCTTATCATCGTGCGATGTTCGTCCACCAGTCGCAGGAATTCTTTTGTCATATTGTGGCAGTATTCCGGCAGCGGCATCGTACCGTCAGGGTCTACCTGTACATCCAGCTGGGCCCGACGGGCGGCTACCGTATAGGCAAGCAGGTCGTTCTTGCCGCTGAAGTGACGGTAGAACGTGGCACGCCGCACCATGGCCCCTTCGCAGATCTCCGATACGGTGACATTCGAATACGGCTTCTCATGCAGAAGGGCGATCAGGCTTTCGCTTAGCAGCTTGAGCGTGCGTTCTTTTCTCAGGTCCATGCATTTCCCTTCCTCATGATTCGTTGGCATATTCGCCGATATGTCACATAGGTGCCATATCGCTTGGAGGTGTACCTATTCGGAGCACCTGTCCCTCTATACGGTACAGATAGCCTGTTAAGAGACAGATGTCAACGAATGGAGACACAATGGACAAGACGCTGATCATTTTCGACCATCCATATGGCGCCCAGGCCTGCAACAATGAACCGCACAATCGCTCGTTCAGCGCTGCACTTTGCCGCCGTATCATCGAAACAGAGTATGAGCGCGGGGCAGATATCGACCTCATCGACCTCGCCGCCGACGGATTCGATCCGGTGATGGACAAGGACGATTTTGCGAATTGGCGCAAGGGCATCCCCATGAATACGCAGGTGGCCGATTACCAGTGCCGCATGCGGGAAGCCGATCGCATTGCATTCGTGTTTCCCATCTGGTGGGAGCTCATGCCGGCACGTACCAAGGGATTCTTGGACAAGGTGTATGCGAAGAACGTGCTCTATACGCAATCCCCCGATGGACGCTCCATGCAAACACGGTTGAAGCCCAGTGTGGAAGTGTTCGCCGTAACCACCATGGGTACGCCGAAACTGTTGTACAGGGTCCTTTTCGGTAAACCGGCAGTGAAGGCATTGCAGTGGGGCCTTTGCCGGAAAACAGGCATCAAATCATTCCGCTGGCATTCTTTTTCCGGCGTCGACAAGATGTCGTTCGAGCAAAGGCAGGATCTGCTGAGAAATTTCAGGCTGTAGGAGGAAGCTATTGAGGCGCTCCCCCCCCCCCTTTTTGGGATTCGCATCCACAGCCTGCATGGCTACTGCAACCAGGGCCTGGTACCGAATGTAAAGTGCGATGCGCGCAACCGCCGCGTATTCGACGACCACGATTTGACTTGGATCAAGGACCAGAGCTGCCTGAAGCGGTGCGGCTTCTCCATCAAGGGGATGAAACGCTATCTTGACCTGTGCCTGCAAGGGCCCGGCACCATCCCGCAACGGCAGAAGATGTTTGAAGGCCAGCGCGCCGTGCTCGCAGATCGGATAGCGCAGTTGAACGACTCGCTCGAGTACATCGATTGGAAGCAATCGTTCTACCGTGATGTGCTGGCGGGCAAATGCGAATACCGGAGCAATCTGATAGATCCGACTTCCTTAGAGCGGTAGGGAATATGGAATAGGAAGGATCGGATGCCTGAAACCCGGCGCTGGGAAGGAAAAAGCCGGCGAAGAACGCATCTGGCCAGATAATTCTAACGGTCCATCATCTCGATGAGCGGTTGTTTCCGCATCAGAACGCTTATAATGTTCTTTACTTTTCACAAATGCAAACCGAAAAATGCAACATCACCTGAAGGGAATAACGCACATGAAGGGAATAATCCTTGCGGGCGGATCCGGCACGCGCCTCTACCCTCTAACCAAGGTGACCAGCAAGCAGCTGTTGCCAGTCTACGACAAGCCGATGATCTTCTACCCCCTTTCCACCCTCATGCTTGCGGGCATCAGGGATATCCTGATCATCTCGACGCCCAAAGACCTCCCGCGCTTCAAGGACCTCCTAGGTGACGGTTCGCAATACGGCATTGACCTCTCGTACGCAGAGCAGCCTTCACCAGACGGTCTCGCCCAGGCATTCATCATCGGAGAGGAATTCATCGCAGGAGATTCTTGCGCCCTCGTCCTCGGCGACAACATCTTTTACGGCAACGGCATTTCCCGCCACCTGCTCAAAGCGGTCGAGAACGCGGAAACGAAAGGCGGCGCCACGGTCTTCGGATACTATGTCGATGACCCCGAGCGCTTCGGCGTCGTGGAATTCGACGATAACGGGCATGCGGTCTCCATCGAAGAGAAGCCGAAGTACCCGAAGAGCAATTACGCCGTAACCGGCCTCTACTTCTATGACGACAAGGTCTGCGATCTGGCCAAACAGATTAAACCGTCGGCGCGCGGCGAGCTCGAGATCACAACGCTCAACGAGATGTACCTCAAACAGGGGCAACTTGACGTTGTGACCCTGGGACGCGGATACGCCTGGCTGGACACTGGGACAATGGAATCGCTCTTCGAGGCAACGAATTTCGTCCGCACCATTGAAAGCTCGCAGGGAATCATGATTTCCGTCATCGAGGAGATTGCCTACTACCGTGGCTGGATTACGAAAGACCAGCTTGCAAAGGCAGCTGAGGATTACGGCAAGAGCCCCTATGGGCAGCATCTGAAAAAAGTCCTCGAAAGACGCATCCTCGAAACCGGCAACGACTAATTGCCCGAGTCTCTCACGAGGCCGGATTGATGGGATACCCGTGGCAATCGCCCATGACCCGGCCGTCGGCCCTCGGTGCAGGAAAGCCAAAGGCACGCCGCCGCATCTTGTTTCAAACCTATTTCTGAGACGGAAAGGTATATCCATGGCAGATATTTTTGAGCCGCACAACATCATCGTCACCGGAGGCTGCGGATTCATCGGCTCCAACTTCGTCCGCTATGTAGCGGAGCATTTTCCTGACGTGCATATCACCGTTCTGGACAAGCTGACCTATGCCGGCAACAGGGAGAACATCGCGGGGCTGCCCGAGAAGCAGGTCGAGCTCGTGGTGGGCGATATCTGCGACCGGGAGTTGCTGGACCATATCGTCCCCGGCCACGACGCGATAATCCACTATGCTGCAGAATCGCACAACGACAACTCGATCGCGGAGCCCGAACCTTTCTTGAAAACCAACGTAGAAGGAACGTTTTCCCTGTTGGAGGCGGTACGGAAGTTCGACATCCGCTATCATCACATTTCCACGGACGAGGTCTATGGCGACCTCGCGCTGGACGACCCGCAGCGTTTTACCGAGGAAACGCCCTACCATCCCTCTTCCCCTTACAGCTCTACGAAAGCCGCCTCGGACCTGCTCGTCCGCGCATGGACGCGCACGTACGGCATCAATGCGACGATTTCGAACTGCTCCAACAACTACGGTCCCTATCAGCATGTAGAGAAGTTCATTCCCCGTCAGATCACGAATATCATCGACGGCATCCGACCCAAGCTCTACGGAGACGGGAAGAACGTGCGCGACTGGATCCATACCGAAGACCACTCCCGCGCCGTATGGGACATCCTTACGAAAGGGCGTATCGGAGAAACCTATCTCATCGGCGCTGATGGAGAGAAGAGCAACCTCGAAGTCCTTCGGGAGATCCTCAAGGCAATGGGAAAGGACGAGGACGACTTCGAGTGGGTTGCCGACCGACCCGGGCATGACCGTCGATATGCGATCGATTCCGCCAAACTCCGCAGAGAACTCGGATGGAAACCGATACACACGGATTTCGCGTCCGGGCTCGAAGCGACCATCCGCTGGTACGAAGAGAATCAGGATTGGTGGAGGCCGGCTAAGGCAGCCACGGAAGCAAAATATGGCAAACAGAATCGTTAGGGAGAAACGTTGACAGAATTCAAATTCGAAAAGGAGCTTTCCGTCACAGAGACCGGCATCGAGGGTTTGAAGGTCGTCGAGCTCGCCGTCCATGGCGATTCGCGCGGTTGGTTCAAAGAAAATTGGCAGCGGGCAAAGATGACGGCCTTGGGCATTCCCGATTTCCATGTGGTGCAGAACAACATCTCCTTCAATGCCCAGGCGGGCGTTACCCGCGGCATCCATGCAGAGCCTTGGAACAAGTTCATCTCCGTTGCCAGGGGCTCCGTCTTCGGGGCATGGGTCGACCTGCGCGCAGGCTCCAGCACGTTCGGAAAGGTGTTCACGACGACGCTCGATCCATCGCGCGCCATATACGTGCCGCGGGGCGTGGGTAATTCCTTCCAGGCACTCGAAGATGAAACCGCATACACCTATCTGGTCGACGCCCACTGGTCGGCAGAGCTCAAGAGCACCTACACGTTCGTGAACCTGGCAGACCCCGCACTCGGCATCGATTGGCCCATCCCGCTTTCCGATGCCATCCTGTCCGACGCCGACAGGAAGCACCCGTTCCTGAAGGACGTCGTGCCGATGGCCCCCAAGCGCACCTTGGTCACAGGTTGCAACGGTCAGCTCGGCCGTGCCGTACGGAAGCTGGCCGAAGAACGAGACGTTGCCCCGTTGTTTGATTTCTGCAGCTCCAACGAGTTCGATATCTCCGACAGAAATGCCTACGGCACGCGCGACTGGAGCCTCTATGGCACGGTTATCAACTGCGCCGCCTTCACAGCGGTAGACAAGTCCGAAACGCCGAAGGGCCGGATGGCGGCATGGAAAGCCAATGCGCAGGGACCGGCTCTCCTCTCCCGCATCTGCACCGAGCACGGAATCACGCTCGTGCACATCAGCTCCGATTACGTCTTCGACGGCACCCACGATAACCACCGCGAAGACGAGCCGCTCACGCCGATCTCCGTCTACGGCCAAAGCAAGGCGGCGGGAGACCTCGCGGTCCAGGAATGCCCGAAGCACTATATCCTCCGTACGTCCTGGGTTATCGGCGACGGAGCGAACTTCGTGAAAACCATGGCCAAGCTATCCGATCGCGTCGCAAGCCCCGATGACGACCTGCAGCAGGTGACGGTAGTTGACGACCAGCACGGCCGCCTCACCTTCACCTCGGACATCGCCGCGGCGATCTTCCATCTGCTGGAAACGGGTGCGCCTTACGGGACCTACAACTGCACGGGATCCGGATCCACGCAAACCTGGGCTGACATCGCAGCCACCGTCTTCGCCGCCCGCAATGGGAACGCCGCGAAGGTGATCCCCGTATCCACATCGGCGTACTACGAATCCGCGGTCGGATCTATCGCGCCGCGGCCAACGTACTCGACCCTCGATCTATCCAAGCTCGAGTCCGCAGGGTTCGCCCCCTCCGATTGGGAGACGGAATTACAGGATTACCTGCGAGGACTGAAATAGGATTGCATGGGGGGGATGGAACGCTGCCGCATTGCGGTCTTTCCATCCCCCCCATCAGCTTCCGGGCAAGTCCTGCTCCGATGCGGATGCTGCCATGAGCCCTTGATGCCTTCCCGGGGCGGGCGGACCTGGACCCTACTTCCGGAATATCTTATGGAATACCGAGCGGTCCTCTCGTTTCCCGCTCTTCCCGGAGCTGTTCTGAGAATGCTCCGCCGACTCCGGTTCGATTTCCTTTACCCGCAGCGTGATGTTTCCTGCGTCCTTTGCCGCAAATTCGACATACGCGGTATCGCCGATGGGCATCTTCCGCTTCAAAGATGGAATGGTCCCCGATTTCCTGCTGGAGCCGAATGCCGCATTGACCGCTGTTTCGCCAATCTGGAAAACAAACATCAACGGGCATGATGCCGGCTGCACCGTGCCACCGGAGAAGGCGGCAACTATCTCGCTCGCGGGTATCTCGGCATGCCAAGAGAAGAACCCCGGCTCCTTCGACACGATCTTCGCCGCACCGATGCGCTTCGTTTCCCCGCCGATTTGAAGGACTATCGGGAATGCGTCTCCGAGGTATTTACCGAAGCAGCATTCGACAGTTCCATCCAGCACCGCAACATCATATTTCCAGAGACCCCGTTCAACGCGGATGTGCCTGATGAGCTTCTCGCCCTCCCCTATCGAGAAACCGAATCCCTTGTTGCGTTCCACCGGGTAGGCGAATGCCCCCGACTCCAAACGGATGAAATCATTGCGATAGTGGCGGATGCTTCCGCTTTTCCGTTTCCGGCCGAAGGGACAGACCGCCCGTTGTCCCGAACGGGAGAACCCGAAGACCATATCGATGGGCTCCACGGGATTCCGGGCAAACCCATTCAGCGCCTCCGTAAGCTTTGCCTTGTCTACAAGCGAACTCCAGTGCAGTTCCCCAGCGTCCGATTCCTCGTCAACATCCTCGGCAAATGCAGCAGGGGCTATCCATGCCGTTTCGTCTCCAGACCGAACGCCCAAGGACACGGTGGGCATTTCGGCTGGATCCGCAACGATAGCCGAATGCCCCGATAGCGCAAGCCCGTCCTCTTTCCATTCGAGCGCATCCACCCAGGTAAGGTTCAGAACGTCTTCCGGCTGGTAGTCGCTGGACTTCTCCAAGAACAGATCCTGCTGACCATCGGGCTCGAGATAAGCAAGGCATCCATTCGCATCGAGAACGCGCTGTGCGGGAACGGAAACATCATGGGGAATCACAATCGGGTATTGTTCCGTATCCGCTTCAGAGCCGACGACGAGCTGTACTTGGCCTGCAGAAACGGGGATATCAAGCAAATCTATCTGCATATCCCACATCAGGCCACCGTCGTCGTCCAAGGGCTCTGACCATTTGCAAAATGTCCGGCCGCTCGGCGCAATACCGGAATCACCGATGGAGACCCCCAGCGGAGCTTCGCGGACATCCTGCCGTGCCTCAAGCAATCCGGTAACCGTAAGGACCGTTCCACGCTGCTCTACTGCAGTGGCACGCGCAGCTGTGGGATACCGGGTCGTCGAGAGGGCGGCTTCATCGCGGAGGCGCTCGATAGAGACCGGCTCCGGATACGACGAGACATCGACATCGGTGTCATTCAGGGCAAGGTTCACACTGTGCACGAGATCCCTAGTGTCGAAGTTTCGAATCCAGCGGTATTTTGCGCGATGGGAGAAGAATTCACCCCATGCCTTCGCATATTCGAGGGCAACGCGAGGAAACTCCCCTTCGAAGTAATCCAGATCGGGATCTTCGCCGAAACGCTCCCTAATCATGCGATTCCACGGTCCGCTCGGGGCCAATAAGAACACGCAGTTACCTCCTTGATGCTCCGGCAGGAAATTCCGATATGAATCTACGTACAGGGCGTTGATTCCGCGCAGCTGGTCTATTGCCAGCTGGATAGAAACGACGTCTTGAGATCGATTGAGGATGATGAACTCGGTACCAGGTTTTGAGAAAAGCGCCAGATGCGAAATGGTTCCCATAGTAGTCGCGACCGATTTCGCACCCGCCATCAACGAGATCTGCTCGGTGATGGACAGCTGCTCCGGATATACCACGTGGTATCCGTGATTCTTGAAATAGTCTTCGAAATACTGCTCGCCTATTACATTCTGGAACTTGAACCGCGTGCGGCTCAGATATACCTTCTCGAATTCGCTGGGTTGGACATTGGCTGAAGCGGCATCGAAGAAGTCCATCCATCGGGAAGTGAAATTGGCAGAGGTGGAGTGGCTTGCCTCTGCCGGCACGATCACGGTCCTGAACTTCGTCGGACGCGTGATTATCTCATACCGGTCTTCGGAAATGCCCGCCAGATCAAACAGCTCTTGGTAGGGAAACTCTTGACCGGGGAACATCACGAATACCGCTTTTCGATTGCCGGAATCAGGGGAAACCAGATACCAGAGACGGGATGTTGCATCGACCAGCATGTGCCCCCAATGCGAAACGAGAATGCCGCCGAAGATCACTTCTTCATCTCGATATTCGATGTCGTCGGACACCGGTTTGTACCCGCGCACACAGCTCCTATTCGTATCCTGCTCGTCTATCGACCTGAACTGACCGGCGATAAGGTTCCCATCGGCATCGCACACTCCCCCCTGGAACAGGCCATCTCCCCAGATTGCGGATGTTCCGGGAATAACCTTGAGGGGAAGAACCAGGGCGCCGTCATGCCGGGTCACTGGTTTTTCAGGCGATCCTATACCATAATCTCTCGCGATGGCGTTTTCCCATGCATCCTGGTCGTAACAGTAAGCTGTCTCCACCTTTATACTCCCTCATAGATTTGATTATCGAAATGACCTTTCCTGTTCTAGTTACCGGAAAAATCCTAATCAATCCCAGTTTTTCATATGCCTGTCTAATATGCATTGCACATCATATCTCATACCTGACCAGAACAATGTAGACATGATTATTGTTATTACAATTTTCGCCCTGGACAATTCACCACACATTGCCTCGGCAAGTTTTCAACGGATGCGGAATGTCAGTTCCGCGAAAAATATAACCAATACCTGAAAGACTCAATGTCCGCAACCTGCGGCCATGTATCGCATATGATGCCGTCTGAGCGTGCATTTCGCCTGGTCATTAAAGGGTACTTGGTTTTTCACCAACCGCGCTTAAGCACCGGGCGCGGTTCGCCTGCACCGGTAGGCGCACCGCCCGGCATCATAGCCACGGCATGTCGGCCGCGCCATGTATGCATAGCGCTATTTGATAATTACCTCTAGTCACTCTTGACTTGCTATGTAACTCGGTATATAGTGTAGATACAAGGTAAGGAGAGGCAAGGAGGTAGCCGAGATGATGGACGAGAAAGACATTGCGAAGCTGATGGCGGCAGGCGGCACGCGCTGGAGCAAGTACGGCAAGGACCGCATCTACTTCGACGCAACGACGCTCGGACTCGAAGTCGAGCGCTACGGCACGGGCAGCGTGCGCAGCGCCGAGTGGCAGGGCGAGAGCATCAGCAACGCCGATGCCCGCCGCCTGCTCGGCTCGAAGGTGTACGTCGATTGCGCCGACGGCTCGCTGCATGTGGACACCGATTTCTACGACACCTACAACGAGCAAATGCGGCTCGAAAACGTGGCCGCTAAGTTCGTGGAGGACGCGCTGGCAGACGAAGGCGAAGCGGAAGCCGACGTCATCATGACCGCCGAGAGCCTTGATGCCGCCCTCGATGCGATGGCGAACGAGGCAGTCGCGCACAAAGGCGAGACGGCCTACCTCACCGGCCTCCTCGATTCCTTCGACAAGCGCTTCGGCATGAACATAGACGAGGTTGGAAAGGCCATCGCGCCTAGGCTCGCGAAGTTGCTCAACAACTAACCATGGCTATCAGGGAGGCGGGCGGTTTCAAGTGCCGCCCGCCACGTCAAAGGAGGAAAAATGCGCAAGATCGTCAACAACAAGGTTTACGATACCGAGACCGCCCGCAAGGTCGGCGAGTGGGCGAACAGCGATTACGTGACCGATTTCGACTGGTACAGCGAGGAGCTGTACCAGAAGAAGACGGGCGAGTATTTCGTCTACGGCGAGGGAAACGCCCGAAGCCCCTACGCCGAGCATTCCGGCGGTGAGTGGGTCGGCGGCGAAGCCATCACGCCCGTTTCGCTCGAACAGGCGCGCGACTGGGCCGAAAGTCATCTCGACGCAGAGGATTACGAGCGCGAGTTCGGCACTCCGGAAGAGGGCGATGCCGTCATCACGTGCCGCATCAGCGCGGGCGCAAAGGCGGAGATAGACCGCCGACGCGCCGAGTCTGGCAAGACCATCGCGCAGATCATCGAGGATGCCATCGAGCGCACCAGAGGCTAGGCACCAGCGCGAATCTACCGCTGAGCGAGAATCCAGTAGGCACGAAAAAAAGCCACTCGCCCTTTTCGGACGAGGGGTAACTAGTCGGATGGATTGCAAACTGGGTCTCAGACGGCCTTACAATAAGCCGCTGACCTGCGGAAACGCAAAGCCGCAGAGACACAAAAAAGCGCCCTCCCCGAAGGGAGGACGCCCCATAACCGGCGGCATACGAGACACCATGGCCTATACACGTAACAAGCAGAGCAGCCACCGGATGATGGCTATTTCTTGCGCAAGTCGGCGAGGTGCGCGTAGTTGCCGCTCTTAGTACGCGCCCAGACCTTCTTCTTCCCGATCATGTCGACGTGCCAGGTGCATCCCGCCTTCGCGGTGCGCACCTTGACCTTCTTGCCCTTGCGCATCCGGTAGACCGGGCACGGCCTCGGGTTCGTGTACTTCACGGGCGAGCGGTATCGCGTGTTGCCGTTCGAATCCGTCCACTTCGCGGGAGCCGAGCCGGTGATCTTCTTCTTGCGCAAGTCGGCGAGGTGCGCGTAGTTGCCGCTCTTAGTACGCGCCCAGACCTTCTTCTTCCCGATCATGTCGACGTGCCAGGTGCATCCCGCCTTCGCGGTGCGCACCTTGACCTTCTTGCCCTTGCGCATCCGGTAGACCGGGCACGGCCTCGGGTTCGTGTACTTCACGGGCGAGCGGTATCGCGTGTTGCCGTTCGAATCCGTCCACTTCGCGGGAGCCGAGCCGGTGATCTTCTTCTTGAGCTTCTTCCACTTTCCGCCGTTGACATACGGCGCCGGGCAGTGCTTATGCGGATCGAGCGTCGACCCGCCGAAATAATCAACGGCGTCGTAGTGGCGTATGACGTGCGATGCCGGGATGCCGTATGCCTTCATCAGATGACGCACCAGCTTGCGCAGGTTCGCGATCTCCTTCGCGGAAAAGTCGCGCCCGTCGCTCACTACCTCGATTCCGATGGTCTGGAGGTTGCCCGACCAGTTGCCGCAGTGCCACGCCGTGTCCTTCGGCGATACGCTCTCGTAGATGCCCGTGCCGTCGACGAAGTAGTGCGCCGAGGCGTTGCAGTTCGCGTTGTTGCGGAAGTACAGGCAGTTGTTGCGGGCGCTTGCCTGCGAGGCCGTGTAATGCACGACGATGCCCCAGATGCGGCACCCCTGCCGGCCGCTCGTGTAGTTGCCGCCGTTGCAGCGGATGGTCTTCTTGACGAGCGCCATCACTCCTCATCCTCCTTCGGTGCGGACACCTCTTCGGCAGCGTCGCCCTTGCCCTGGCGCCCCTCGTTGGCCTCCTCGACGGTCGCGTAGCCGTCGCCGTCCTCTGCGTCGATGTCGCCCGTGGACGGCGCATCATACGCCAGCGCCTTGGAGGAGTCCCCAACGCCCTTCGTGGTCGGGTCGACCAGCACGCCGAGCGTGACGAGCAGGTTGACCACGATGCCCAGCGCCTGCGTCGCCTGCTCCTGGGAGATGGGCGGGACGACTCCGAAGATGCCGCACACCTGGTATGCGAAGGCCAGCACCGACCCGATCAGCGCTGTGAGCGTCGCCTTGTTCTTCAGTCTCAATTTCCAGTTAATCATCGTTCTTCCTTCCGTCCGTTATCCGTTTATGGCATGTATCGCACCGGTCGACGGTGCGCTCCAGGCTCTCCAGCCGCCTGAAAAGCGTGTGCTCGCGCTCCTCGATGAGGGCTATGCGGACCTCGTGGCGGCCGAGCTTCGTGTCTACCTCCTGTATGGTTTTCAGGCTCCTGTCGACCGTGTCCTTGATGTTGTCGAGCCGGTCCCTCAGCGACTGGTCGTCTCGGTTGTCCTCGCGCTGGCCCCGAACGAGCGAGGCGAAGCACACGATGGCCGCCACGATGAGCGAGCACAGCGCCACGAGGTCGTTGAAATCCTGCGGGCCGATCATGCCGTCCTCCGCCACATTGCCACGGCGATGTACGGCGGGCGGTTCTCGTGCGAGCCTCCGCCGCCCTCTGTGCTGTGCGTGTGCGCACCGGCCGACGATGTGGTGACCTCGCCTTTGTTCTGGTTGGTCCAGTGCTGCCCGTCGACCTTGCCGGAGCCGTAGGCATCCGGGCGCTTGTAGCCGGCCCTGTGCGTGTGCGCACCGGCCGAGCCGTGGTTGTGCGCCGGCATCTCGTCGACCGAAAGCGTATGCCTGCGCTCGCCGCCCTTCTCGCCGATTGGGTACCACCCGGCGTTTCCCTCGTTGGCGGATGTGTCCTTGGTCGTGTCGCCGTCCGTGCGTCCGGCGGCGGCCACCAGGAAGCGGCCGCACTCTATCTGCTCCCATGCCGTTCCTGGCCATATGGCTGACGGGCTGGACATGGCCTGCATCGTCAAGTAGATGGAGCCGACGGGGAACGGGCAGTACGGCTTGCCGTTCTCGTAGAACCCCTCGTCTGCGTTCACGGTGCGCGTGGCGTTGATCGAGCCGTTGGTCTTGACGTTGGCCCACGTGTCTGGGCGCTCGTAAGCTCCCCACACGAAGACGCCCGGCGTGGCCTGGACGGTGACGGTGCCCTTGCCGTCGTACGCGAATGCGAGCACGTCGGCCTCGGCTACCTGTGTCGACGCAGTGCCTTTCGTGAAGGTGAGGCTCCCCTCGCTGTCCGGAGCGTCGTCGCGGATGAACGAGACGCCTATCTGGCCGCCCGCCTTTGCCCCGGAGACGTCGATGTCCGCCGCCACGTATGTCGCCGACGAGCTGCCGCCGGACGCCTTGTAGTCGGCCAGGCTCGGTATCTTGACGGAGAAACAGCCCTCGTTGTAGCCGCTCGCGTCCTCCGTGCCCGTCTCGAACACAGCGTCGTCGCCGTCGTAGATGCCGAATCCCCCGCTGGTTGTCTTGGAATGCACGCCGTCCTCGTGCCCGACCGTCACGCCGTCCGAGGTGAAGCTGGCCGCGTTGACGTACGTGCCGTCCGACTTATCCTCGCGTATGTACGCACCAGAATCGTCCGTGTAGAACTTCCTGCGGTGCGCGGCAAGCGCGTCGCTAGCCGCCTTCGCGGTGCTCTTGGCCTCCGATGCGTCGGACTTGGCATCTTGCGCGGCGCCGTTCGCCTCGTTCGCAACCGTGTCGTCCGTAGGAGGGGCCGTCACGTTCCCTGTGATGCGTGCGCTCCTGTCGACTATGCGGACGGTAACGCGGTCGCCCTCCTTCGCCGAAACGGCCTGCACGACCGGGGTCTCCGCGTCGGAGCCGTCAATGCGCACGTACGCCGTCCCGCCCGATACGCGGGTCACAGTCGCGTAGTGGTCCGCAGGCTGGCCCTTCGGCTTAGCCGCTCCGATCATGGATGCCAGCTTGTCTGCAGCAGTCGTCACCTAAAAAGCACCTCCGTAGTGGTTATCTCCTCATCGACTGTAAGCCCGGTGTTGCATGCCAGCTCCTGCTTAGAAACGCGCCCCCTGACCGCGAACGCGTGGCGCCGGTAGTCGATCGCTACGCAGTCTCCCGGGCGCGTCGGCGTGTATGCGTGCCGGAACGATATGGTCCTCTTGATGCTGCTTGACTCCTTGAGCTTCGCCAGCGCCTCGGCGTCGAGCTGCTCCTGAGTCGGAGAGTCGAGGTCGCTCTTCGCCCTCTCGAGAACCGTCCTGCCGCGCGCCGGCAGCGACAGCTCCGAATCCACGTCGTCGTTCTCCGCCGTCCCGACCATCGACGAGCCGTCGGACGTGTACGTGACCTCGACGCGGTTGCAGGCTCTGCCCATGTCCCACTCGTCGGACACGTCGGGGAGCATGATGCTCCGCCCGTCGTCCCTGTACGTCCAGGACGGCCTGAGCGAGGTGACGTCCCTTTCCGGGACGAACAGCATCCGTCCGCGCGCATCCTGCGCGACCTGGTGCCCTCCCTTCGCGGCCAATGCGCGGATGTAGTCGAGCCACGAATCGGAGTCATCCGCCGTGACGGGCTCCGACAGCCGCACGCCGCTCGAAGCCGCGGACACCGCGAGGCGCGAGTGCTCCGATGCGAGCCTGCAAGCCTCGGCGACCGGGTCGGCCCCGGCGGCGGTCGAGTAGCCGACGGGCGGCATGTCGTCGTCCAGCTCCTTCAGCGGCGAGTACCCGTCGCACGAGTAGCCTATCGTCTTGCCGTCCATATCCGCGTCTGGGCGCGGCACGAGGAAGGTCCCGATGCACTCGCGCGCCTTATCCCCCGTCGAGAACGACTCGCAGTCCATGTATACGCGGACATACGCCTCCCCGCCTATCCGGTCGTCCACCTCGAACGACGCGGATTCCGGCAGGCTCGCCGACAGGCTGCGCGTGACCTTGCACGACCGCACCATCGTCAGCGGTGCCGCATCGAGCCACGTAGCCGGGTCGACGCGGTAGAACGAGAACGATTGCCGGTAGCCCCTAGTCCAGTCCCAGGCCATCTAGTCCACCTCTATCTGCGTTATCTCCAGCTTGATGTCGCGCGCTATCTTCTCGCTGCTGCTATCGATGCCGGATACCTTGACATCGGCCCAATACCCGGCGCCGGACGGCTCGCGGACGTAGAACTGGCCGTTCCACACGGCCATGGACCTGAGCTGGTCGAGCATCTGGTCGTCTACGCCGCGCTTGATCGATGCCGACCACGATGCGCTCTGGCCTACCTGCGTGCCGGCGTACTTGACCGGGTGCATCCGCCCGATGTACTCCTGCAGCGACGAGTCGGGCGAATACTTCTCGCTCGTCTTCACGTTCTTGCGCAGGATGATGCGGTTCGCCTCGGAGCCGACGACGTTCCCGTCGTCGTCCTCGATGGAGATGCGCTCGCCCCAGTCGATAGCTATGTAGTCGGCGGGCGTCTCCGCCTCGACGGTCGATGCCGTGTGCTCGTCGGTCGATGCCTTCTCGGCCACGATGCGGTACGTGCTCACGCCCATGTCGGCGAACCAGTCCGTGCACGCGGACGAGCCGCTGTTCGCCATGCCGGATGCGATGCGCACGCTCTCCCCGTCGTAGGCTATCCGGTAGACGGCCAGCGTCACGCCATCCACCAGCGCGCCTTCCGCATCCCTGCACTCCGGCACGATCGTGCATGACAGCCCGTCGGCTACGACGGTCGCTGTCGGCGCCGGGAGGTCGCCAGCGTACGACACAGCGAACCTCGCGGTTATTCCGTCGACCGACACCCCGGTCGCATAGATCGCAGCGGCGCGCACGAGGTAGACGACCCCGGACACGAAGACGCCGTCCGCAGCGGACACCTCCAACGTCGACGACTTCGCCCCGAACCCCGGGTCGGTGCCGTCGAGGTAAGCCTGGTACATCACCTCGCCGGCGCTCAGCGTGTCCTCCTCGCCGTCGTCGGCCGTGTATTCCAGGCTGCTCTCAGGCTCGATTCCGACGGCCCATTCGACCACGTCCATCGATGCGCTCCCGCCGTTGAGCACCAGCTTCAGCGGCAGCGCCGACAACGGCGAGGAATCGGTCACCGCCGCGTCCCCCTGCATCGGAACGACGGTCGGCGACGGTTCGGCGTAGACGTCGAACTCCAGTCCGCCCGCCCATTCGGACCATGTGCCCGCTATGCCGCACGTCCTCACCTCCACGCTCACGTGCTTGCCGTCAGCCCACCCGTCTGTCGGCACCTGGAAGACCTGCGCCGGCCCTTCCACCGCATATTCCGCCAACATGGGCTTCCCGTTCCAGAGCGACGCGCCCGCCGCCTTGTCTCCGTAGTAGACGTGCACCTCCGCCTTCTGCTGTGCGCATCCGTCCTCGCAGTTGTGCGTCCACGAGACTTCCAACGGCCCGCCCAGTACGAACGCGCCGCCCTGCGTCGCTAACGTCGGCGCCGCCGGGGTCGTACCCACCACGCACGAGACGCACTCTTCGCCGCCTCCGTCCGTGGCGAACCCGGACTCGCCGGATCCGTTCTTCCTCCGGACGGAGAACCAGTATGTCTTCCCCGAGTCCAACCCGTCTATAAGCAGACCATCGGGGTCGCTGCCCTCCTTGCCGGAGAGCGCGTACTTGTCGGGGTCGAGGACGGCATCGCGCGACTCGGAGTGGTACACGATATGCGAGTCGCCGACGTGGCCCTGCGGGGTCCATGAGACCATCGCTGACGTGCCGGACTCCATCGCGACGGACAGGCCGATGTCCGCCAGCGGTATCTGCTCCACCGTCTCGGATGCCTCGGACTCGTCGCCGTAGACGCTCCCTCCGGGGTTGTAGGGAGTGACCGTGTAGACGGCGAAGTTGCCGTCCCCTATCACGTCGTAGTAGTCCGTGACGGACGAAGTCACGGTTGCCAGCTCGGCCATGGCCGCAGGGTCCTTGCCGGTGACGTCCAGATAGCGCCTGACGACCACCTGCGTTGCCGCCTCCTCGGTCGGAGCCGTCCAGGAGATGTGCACGGGCTGGGCGCTGCCCGACTCGTACTTGACAGTCGGCGCTGCGAGCGTGGCGGGCTTGGCGACCGCCTCCCTCTCGTCCTCCGCCGCCTCGCTGACGAAGTACGGGTTGGCCGCCGTGGCGAACGAGCAGTACTGGCCGTCCCACCAGGCGACGTTCTTGGCGGTCTTCGTCTTCTTGGTCTTCGTCAGCACGTACTTCCTGTGCTTGCCCTTGCCGGTCGCCTTGTATGAGTAGTCCCAGTAGTCGTACGAGACGTCGCGGCGCGTCGATACGGGCTTCACCTTCACGCGTATCCTCGTGACGTCCGTGTTGCTCGGGCACGTCAGGACGTACTGCCACCAGCCGTCCGCGCGCTGCTTCACGCCGGTCACGTCGCCGCCGAAAGTCCACGACTTATTGGATGCGTTCTGCGAGTCGTTCCAGTACTCCCAGTGGACCGTGAAAGACTCGATGTGCGACAGCGTGCACTCCCATCTGATGCGCACGTCGGTGTTGGACCCGCTCACCGCGTCTATCCGCAGCCACTTGACGGTCTTGTCGGCCTCGGCCTTCTTCTTCGCCTTCTTGATTGCGTTGTTCGCCTTCTTGCGCTGCCTGCTGTCGTAGCGGCGCTCCAGCTTCCTGGCGGTCTTCTTCGAGTACTTCCTGGCCATCTATGCGATCCCCATCCCTATCTTCCGCTTGGCCTCGTCGAACACGGCCTCCATGGCGCGTGCCAGCGCCGACTCCGGCGCAACCGACAGACCCTCGATGATGTACGTGTCCCCGCCTCCCGGCCTGGACTCCAGGTCGTCCGCGATCATCGACGTGAACGGGCGCATCTTACGCCGCCCCGACAGCGGGGTTATCATCTCGTCGCCCGCCTCGCCGGCCCCGAAGAGCGTCGCGCCGGTGAAGATGCCGCCCATCGCGTTCCACGAGATCGAGACCTGCGGGAAGGAGCCCTTGCCGCCGAAGCCGTACGGCGGCTCTCCGCCAGATATATCGAAATGCGGGATATGCGGCGTCGGCAGCGACCAATCGAAGCTGAACGCGTCCTGGATGCGGCGCGGGATGCCCGACACCGCGTTCCACGCGGCCTCGAACGGCCGCGCGATCGCGCTCCTCACGCCTGACACGAGCCCGCCTATCCTCGACGCGATGCCCGAGAACGCCCCGGCTATGCGGCCTGGGATGCCACGAACCGCGTTCGCCGCAGCGGAGAATATCCTCCCGATTGCTCCCGGTATCGACGTGAAGTTCTTCCCGACCTTTGAAGCGATACCCGAGAAGAACCCGGCTATCCTGCCGGGGATTCCCTTTACGAAGTTGGCAGCCGATGTGAACGCCTTCCCTATCGCGTCGGAGGTCCCGGAGAACTTCGCGCCGACCTTCCCCGCGATGCCGGAGAAGAACCCGGCTATCTTGCCGGGCACGGAGCCTACCACCTCCGCCGCGTCGTCGAAGAACTTCTTTACCGCGTCCGGCACGCCAGAGAACTTGCTCCCAACGGCATCCCCGATGCCCGAGAAGAAGCCCGATATCTTGTCTGGCAGGCCGCTGAAGAACGAAGTGATGCCGTTCACCGCGTCGGATACCGCGCCAGGTATATTCGACAAGGCGTCCGCTATGGCGGCCCCGACTTTGAGGATGCCGGATATGACCTGCGCTATGACGCCGATAGCGCCCGCGATCACGCCTACGACCGCCCCCACGGCCCCGGCTATGCCCGGGAGGATGTTCTGGGCTATCGGCGCCAGCACGTCGTTCGCGAACTCCGACACGCCGTCCATCAGCGGCTTCAGCACCGGCTCGGCTGCGTCGGCGAATTCGGACAGCGAATCCTGGAGGCTCGACAGGCCGTCGCGCATAACCTGGAAGAGCTGCTGCGTCCCCTCGCCGCCGAGCGCACCCTCGAACGCATCGCCGATTGCCTGCAGCTGGCCCTTTATCCCGCTTACGATGTCACCGCCGATGTCGCCGCCGCCGAGCATGCCCTGTATCGACTGGATGGCGCCGCCTATCGACTGCTGCAGCGAGTCGCCGACCTGCTTGCCGAGGTCGCCGTTGCCGAACGCGCCGCCGATGCTGTCCAGGATGAGCGTCCCCAGGTTGCCGAACACGTTCCCGATGGTCGGCACGACGTTGTCCGCCACAGTCTTCAGCGAATCCGCGAGCTTTGCCGTGAGGTCGCCCATGTCCGCATCCGGGTTGCCCAGCCCGGTTATCCAGTTCTGCCACGCCGACTCCGCCGACTTCAGCGAGCCTTCGATGGTGGTGCTTGCCTCTTTCGCCGTCGTGCCGGTGATGTCCAGCTTGTTTTGCACGGCATGGATGGCCTTAACGGTGTCCCCGAAGTCGCCGAGCGTGTAGTGCTCGCCCGTCATCTTCTCGGCGTCCTTCATCAGGCGCTCCATCTCGGATTTCGTGCCGCCATAGCCGAGTTTCAGATTATCGAGCATGGCGTAGTTTCCGCGAGACAGGGACTGGTAGGTCTGCTGCAGCATCTCCGCGTCGGTGCCCATCTTGTTGGCGTTGTCGCTGATGTCCTGCATGGCGGTGTTCGCCAGCTCGGCGGCCTTCTTGGTGTTGCCGCCCGTCGACTGGATCAGCGACGCGGCGAAGCTCGTGACCTGCGACATGTAGTCGTTCGCCGACATGCCGGCGTTCTTGTAGGCGTCCGCAGCGTATTTCTGCACCTGGCTGGATGACTTCTTGAAGAGCGTGTCGATGCCGCCGACCGCCTGCTGGTACGCGCTGTAGGCGTCCACAGCCTGCTTGCCGAGGTCGACCGCCTTCGCTGCGACTCCAAGCCCTGCGAATCCCTTGGCGAGCGTGCCGACCTTGCCGATTAGGCCGGTGATGCCGCCATCTGAAGCCTTGGCGGACTCTCCTATGCCCTCGAATCCGCCCTTGCCGGACTCTCCGGCGTCCTTCATCTTGCCCGATGCCGCCTTTGCCTCGTCGCCGGCGCCCTTGATGCTCGCTCCTGCGCTCTTCGCGCTGCCGCCGACCTTGTCGAACCCGGCCCCGTCGATGGACTTCAACTGCCCGTTTATAGAGGAGACGCCCCTGGACACGTCCGCCGTATCCAAGAGCGCCTTGATGGTTACCTGCCCGTCAGCCATTGTCAGCCCGCCTTCTCATCGCCTCGAACGCCGCCGTCGCGGCGTCGTTGGCATCTTCCTCGCAGTCCTCGTCCTTTCCTCCAAGGCGGTAGTGGTCGCGCCTCTTCATCCATTCGTCGACGTACTCCCCGTTGTACCTGTCGCGCTTCGGCTGCCTGGCCGTCCTGTAGTAGATCGCCTGCCCCATCGGAGTGTCGTGCGGGGAGTAGGCGAGCAGCTCCATCACCTCGCGGTACGGCATCTGCTCGTACTCGCGACCGAGGCCGTAGGCTGCCCGCATCGTCGCCAGGATGCGCGACGCGTCCTCGCCGTAGTCGATGACGCGCTTTCCGCCGTCCCCCTCGCCCATGCCGAAAGCCTGCCTGAGCGTCTCGCGGAACGCCGCCGGGAAGTCGTCGCCGTATGCCTCCGCCACCTTCTCCGGGTCCGGGTAGACCATGGCGAGCGCTATCTGCGTCTTCTGGCCGTCGTCGAACAGCTCGTCACGCGTCAGCATATCGAGCCTGACGGCGGTGGCGAAGTCGTCTATGACGCGCAGGCGCCTGCCCAGCACGTCGTAGACGCCGCACCGCCTCCCGTCAGATAGCCTCGTCATCTGCCGGGGGGATGTACTTCGCGATCCGCGCGGGCGCCATGCGCCCGAACTCCTCCGTGATGATGCCGGCTATCGCGCCGACCACTGGGAGCATCTGGGCGTTCACCTCGGATGCGCCCTTGCCGCCGTTGTCGACGTATGCGAGCGCCTCCTCGTAGCACTCCTCGCCGAGGGCCGCGACGATCACGCTCTTGATGGCCTCGGCCACGGCCTCGTCTCCGGAGCCGCCCTCGAGGGCTTCCTTCTGCTCCTTAAGCACGTCGGCGACGCGCCGCATCGACGAGGCTGTGAGGTCGAGGCTGTACACGTTCGCGCCCGGCTCGTCGCTGAAGGCGATCTCGCGGACGCTCCTATCGAGCTTTACCAGGTCCATTTTCCCGCCCCTATGCCGTCGTGACGGTCACCTTGACGACCGCCTTCACAGTGGGCTTCGCCATGCACTTGACGGATACGTTCGCATTGCCCGCCTTGACGCCGGTTACGTTGCCGTCGTCGTCGACCGTCGCGATGGACGGGTCGTCCACGGCATATGCGCATGCCGCTGATGCGGTGGCGGGCGTCACGCTCGGGGCGATGGCGGCCGTCGCACCCACCTTGACGGACACCGGGGACACGGTGACGGCCTTGGGGACTTCGGTCGACTCGCCGGGGTCGAACGTCATGTCGTTGCCGAAGTTGAAGTCGAACGAGAACGTCCCGCGCGCGTTCGCGTCGCCGCCTCCGTCGACGATGTTCGCCACTACGCCGTCGGTGACGATGGATGCGCCGTTCGGCGCGATGTGCTTCAGGTACGTCTTGCGGCCCTCGCCCTTCTCGAAGCGCAGACCCGCCACGTAGTTCTGGGCTACGTTGTTGTAGTCGCGGTCGCCCTCGAACGTGTAGCCGTGAGAACCACCCGTGACCTCCGTCTCGGTGTTGCCGTCGGATGCGTAGTCGGTGTAGTCCTCGGTGCTGTCGGAGTCGTTGTTGGACACGGTGTTGATGCCGCGGCCGAGGCGCGCCCATGTATGGGTCTCGCCGTCAGGCGTCGTGTCGATGAGGTAGAGGTTGGTGTAGTTGAGTGCGAATCCGATGTCGCTCATTATCTGCTCTCCTTGGTGATGGGTATCGCCACGGCGGCCTGCCACGCGAACAGCCCGTGGGCGTCGATGGCGAGCCGCTGCGGCTCCTGGTAGACGTATCCCCTGCCGTTCTGCGTGAAGGAGCCGTCAGCAGACTCGAAGTCTGCCGCCGCCAGCGCAGAAGCTGCGTCGGTGCAGGCGTCGAGCGCCCTCTCCTCCGACCGGCTGCGGGATGTGACGGCGATTATCCAGTCGCACGCCTCGTCCATGTCCATGTCGTATCTGGTGTTTATCTGCGGCCAGGACCTGACGACCGTCCCCTCCTCGCCCGTGAGCGAGTCGAGGTTCTTCTGCTTCGCCGCGATCCCTGCCGCGCGCAGCGCCTTGACGGCGGCGCCCATGATGTCCGTGCTCATAGCCCCAGCGCCCCCGCGACCGCGTTCTCCCACTCGCCGAGGTGCTCTGCCTCGGCGGCGTCGAGCCAGTGTCCGGTGGTGCCCTGAATCCTCCAATTCCTGTCATGCCCGTACACGTACCCGGCGTACCTCTCAGGGTATGCGATGGTGTCGTCCGAGGACATGAATGCGGAGCCTCGCAGGTCGCCCGTGTCCATCGGGACGAACGGCGTGCAATCCGACATGACGCGCTCCGTCAGGACGCGCTGCGCCGTGCGGATGTTCCCGCCGCCGAGCTTCCGCTCGATGCCGGACAGGTCGATGCTCACGTTGACAGTCATCGCAGCTCCACCTCCCAGTGGTGCACGCCCGGGCCGAAGGCGGTGCAGGCTCGGACGGATACGGCCGTCATCGGGTTACCGCCGTCCACGACCACCTCCGACCCCTCCGGCACCTCGAATGCCCCGGCGGAGTTCGCCGCATCGATGTACAGCGTCCCCTGCGGGCTGTCGGATGATACGCAGTCTCCGGACTCGATTGAGGATGTGCGCTCGAAGCGCACCCCGGTTATCGTCCTGGCCCCGTCGGACAGCGCCCCGCCCCATTCCCCGTCCACGGGGACTCGGACTTCCGCCGTCGATGGGAGCAGCGCGGTAGGTATCTGCATCATGCGATGCCCCCGTACGCCATGCCCGTTGTCGCGAGCACGCGGAACGCCGCGTCGTACGCCTCGTCCTCTGCGCTCCGCTGCGTCCCTGCGCAGCTCGCGGAGAAGCTGCCGACCGTGACGCTCGACAGACCCCCGTCCCCTATCGCATCGACTGCGGCGTAGACGGCCCGCAGGTATGCGGCCTCGTCCGTAACGGCGTTGCACCCTACGATGTCGGCCACGATGTCGGAGGCGCGCCGCACGCAGGACGAATAGCCGCTCTCGGCCATCGTCCCGCCGTTGACGCGGTATCCGTCGTATGTCGGCTCTGGTGCCGCCATGGTTAAGCGCCTGCGCCCTTGTTGGCGTAGATTCCTGCCGCCTTGTTCTTCAGGGCGACGGTGCCGTACACCCATCGCGCCTGGCAGAGGTAGCCGTCGGAGATCTGGTTGACCTCCGGCGCGGTGACCTTCGTCACTGCGCGCTTGATAACGTTCTTGATGGTGCCCTGTCCGCCAGAGATGGCGATGAAGTCCTGCGCGAGCATCGCGTCGGGCACCTCGTAGATGGTGAAGATGTCGTATCTGCCGATCATGCGGGTGACGGCGTCCTCGTTCGACCACTGTCGGTCGGTCGCGTCCTCAAGCATGGCGAGCGCCGTGGAGCTGATGAACAGGTCGGCGGACTGCCCCAAGCCGGCGGCGACGAACTGGGTGCGGGCATTGCGCACTTCGTCCTTGATGTTCTCCTTCGTCAGCACGGTCTTGCCCTTCGTCTTGGCCGCTGCCGCGGCCTTGCCGAAGAAATAGGTGTCCATCTCGGGGATTACCAGCACGCGCTGCGCCTCGGCGAGGCCGTTGGCCACGCGCAGGTTCGCCTCGTCGGCATCCTCCACCGCGTCTACGGTGAAGGAGTACTCGCGGTCCTTGTCGAGCGTGTATGCCGTGTACTTCAGCTCGGTCGTGTGGTCGTTGCCGAACTTGCCGGTGTAGTCGCTCAGCTCGCCGAGCACCAGCTCCGGCACGTTGACCGTCTTCGCGTTTACGAACTCGGCGCCCTGCACCTGGTATGCGGACGTGAACGATTCGGTGGCGAGGATGCCGTCGAGCGTGTTCAGGTACGCCTGTGGGAATTCTGTTGCCATTCATGCTCCTAGTTCTTGGGTCTGCGGTATCCCAGGAGTGCATCAGCCCTCTGCTGGTCAACCTCTCTCTTAGATGCGCCCTCCGGCTTCAGCCCCGTCTTGCCCTTCGGGGCCGCGAAGAGGTACGGCTTGGACTCCTTCAGGGCGTCAACGTCGCCGTTCTCGTCGAGCAGCTCCAGGGCGACCTCGGTGTCGACGCATCCGGCCTCTGCGAGCCGCTTGGTGTTCACGCGCTCGTACTCCGCCTTCCGCGCCGCCTCCTCGGCGTCAGCCCGCATCTTCTCGATCTGGGCTTTTAGGTCCTTGATTGTCTCGTCGCTGCCCTCGTATCCCTTGAGCTTCTCCTGGAACTCGCTAAGCTGCTTTCGCGCATCGTCGCGCTGCCTGCGGTACTTCTCCGCCGCCTTCTCGGCATCGGGCTTGCCGCCCTCCAGCTTCTGCTCAGGCTCCCGGGTCTCTTCGCTCTCCTGGGTCTTTTCCTCTTCGTCCATCGGGTCTCCAATCGGTGTTTGGTCGGCGCTTCACTGCGCCATGCGATCACTCTGTTTCGGCACAGATGCCTCGAACCGTTCGGCACGGTTCCCGCCGATACGATTGTCCCGCGCGCGTTACGCGGAGACGTGCGCCCGTATGATGCCTATCGCCTCATCGGCGCTCCAGCAGACAGCCGTCCTGTATCCGCTCCCCGACAGGAGCGAGAGCCACCTCTCCTGGCTCTCCGTCGGCTTGTTGCGCCCGTATTTCATCTCGATGAAAAGCCCGTGGTACCCGTGCGCCGGGACGGGGATGCAGAGGTCGGGCACGCCCGGCGACATGCCCATGGCCTTCAGGCGCTGCGCGAGGCCGTAGCTCCTGCGCGCCTCGTTCGGGATGTGGAATACCGGGATACCGTTGTCGCGGCACCACCTGACTGCCGCTATCTGCTCGTCTGCCTCGCTCATACGGCTATGGTGCCGCATGCGTTGCGCCGTCATGGCATAAGAAAAGCCCCCGCGTTTGCGGAGGCTCGTTAATCGTAATCCGGTTCTTTTATCGGAAGTGTTACCGGCGGTATCGGGTACTTTTCGATGACATCGAAAGCATCTGGAGGATATAGGTAATCTTCCTTAGACTTGTCGATTATCCGGTACCAGCCGCATTCTGTGGATACGACTTCGTACTCGGCCCCATGATCGAGTCCCATAACGGTTGTCTGTCCTGTATACCTTACTTTCATGGCCTAATAATAGAATCTTTTCAGCTTATGCTCAACAGCTCCGACCGACTCTTCTTCATACCAATGAATCTCGCATTTTCTAGACATGCCCAAGTCGTCGACGAACGCCGTGCCGCGCTTCTTCTGCCATCCTCCCCTCTTGCCACCATAACGGCAGACGAGGTAGTCGATGTCGTCTATATTCCTTTTTACGCCCTTGCCTGCGATTACTTTTACTCCGGTTATCTTCGTGCCTTCTGATAACCGCGCCATTGTCCCGTCGGGCATTCTCACATTTGTCGGCTTAGCCGAGGCAGAAAGGCTGCGCGGGATAAAGACATCATCTGCCCTTATGGTATCCGCTTTATTCGGAGCTACCTGCTCGCGCCATCTCTCGCGGCGGAGTATCGCGGAGTTTTCCGCGATGTGCGCGCGCAGCTCCGCCTGCCTCGCCCGTATCATGGCGCCGGTGTTCCCCGTGTCGAGTCCCGCGTCCTCCAGGGCGTTCCTGCGGCGCTTGAGCTTGCGGATGTCGTTCTCGAGTCTGCGCTGCCTGCCTACCGCCCTGCGCGCCTCATCGCGCGTGTAGCCGGTGCCTTCGAGCGGGTCGGAGAACATCCTCCCGATACGCGGGTCGTATACGCGCAGCTCGTGCTGGCAGTTGTACCCGCCGAATCCGTCGACCGGGTCTCCAACATGGCAGGCGTCGTCGAAGTACGGATAGCGTCCGCCCGGCTTCACCGCGTACACCCTTCCCTGCCACTCGGCATGGGACTTGCGGGGCGACCTGGAGAACGACACCTCGACGAAGCCGGTTGACTCGCCCGCGATCTCGACGCTCTGAGCCTGCGCGCGGGCGTAGAAGGTGTCGCATACCGTGCGCCTGATGCCGACGTCGACCGGGACGTCCACCTGCACGGTCGTCCCGTCATGGTTGCGCCGCACGTACGAGTAGGCTGTCAGCCCGCGCTCAGCGAGGTCGGAGACCGTGCTCCTAACCGCGTCGTCGGCGCCGCGCCTCATGCGCATCCTCGCCGTCTGCTTCGCTGAGATGTAGAGCCTCACGGCATCATCCGCCATGGAGCCTGCGACCGCCCGCGACGATGCGGCGCACGATGCCGCCGCTGCCTCTGCGGATGCGGCCATCGAGTCCGGCACGGCGATGCCCGCTATCCTCGCGTCCCTCACGGCATCGTCCACGAGGGCTTCCGAAAGCTCGGAGCGGATGGCTGATGCGAGCCATGGCAGGCTGCCGGCGAGGAGCCTCTGGCACGTGCGCCGCATGGCCGCCACGTCCTGGCCGTCGACAGCCTCGGTCGCCAGAGCCTTCGCTATCCGCGCGAGCAGCGCGCGCTCGAACATCCCGAACGCCATGGCGCTCTCGTCGCCGACCATGCTACGCCTGCGGCAGGAGGTCGATGCGCTGCGCCTGCGGGACGTTCGCCTTGGCCGTCTCCTCGTCCTCGCCGTACCACTTCATGCGGTACTCCCAGGGGTTCATCGTGACGTTCAGCTCTGCCATGTCCTGCGCCTTGTCGGCGGCGGTGTCGGTGATGATCGAGTCGTCCCATGACACCGACACCTCGCCCTCGTCGGGCAGGCTCTCGCCCAGGTGCTCGCGCGCGCAGAAGAGCATGGCATGCGCTATCTGCGAGATGGAGTCGCCCAGCGCGTTCTCGTGCTTCCTGATGTTGCGCATGAGCGCGGAGTTGTCGGCGCTGACCTCGGTGGCGGTCTTGACGCCGCCCGAGTCGTCGATGTCGAAGTAGCGCAGGCCGAAGCCGCATAGGTCGCCCATCGTCTGCAGGGCGATGCGGTACGCCTCCACCTGCGACGCCGTCCTCATTGCGGGCGCATACGCCTGGATTAGGTCGCTGTCGGATGACACCTTGCGGAAGACGGCCGCGTCGTCGCGCCCGAACGGTATCGGAGTCCGCACGCCGTCCCTCCCCTCGGCGTATTCGATGAGCATGTCGCTCACGAACACCCGCAGCTTCGACAGGTCGACCTCCGTCATGAGCGCGTCGTAGCACAGGTCGACGGCCTTCATCGCGTCCTCAGCGTCTGCGTACACGGACTCGCCGTACGGGGGAAATGTCCACGCGCGTGTTCTCGATCGCGGGGCTTGACGAGAGCGAACGTCGGCGTCGGGCATCCGGTCGCGAAGTCCGGCAGCACGCCTTCCGGCTGCACCTGCTTGCCGTCGCCGTCGAACACGGCGGTGACGATATGGTAGCCGTCGGCTCCCATGAGGTGCATCTGCACCTGGTCGCAGCGCTCCCCGCCGTAGCTCGCGCGGGAGCAGAACGCGCACTCGGATACGCCGTCGTCGTCCCAGGACAGCGGGACGACCATGCGAGCATCGTATCTGCGCACCTGCATCGACATCGAGGACGTGTCCAGCCACAGCGCCCATGCCGCGGTGCCGAGGGCGAACGCCTTCTTGACCAGCGCCTGCCCGCGCGCCATGAACCCGGTGCGGGCCATGTAGGAGCGCAGCCAGTCATTGCATGCCGCGTCGTCGGTGCTCACTGTCGTCTTGTCGTTCATGAGCAGCGAAGCCCATTCGTTCGCTACGCGTGCGGCCGGGTGGATTGTGCGCCTGTGCACCTTGCGCGGGATGCCGTTATCGTTCGAGCGGTAGTTCCAGAACTCGCCGTCCGATGCGAGCAGCGACCGCCACTCCTCGATGTACGGCTGCATCTCCTCAGCCGGGAACGGGAATCCCGCCCCGGTGATGAACCGGCGCACGCATGCCGGGATGCTGTACAGAGCCTCTGTCATGTATCGGTCCCCCCTGATGTCGCGCGGGCACCCGCCTGAAAGGAAGTCGAGGAGGATTCGGAAAGGGGCGGGCGCCCGCTATACGCATCATCGCCGATGCGTTACGAGCGACTAGGCATCGAAGGGGGCATGTAATGGGGCTCGAGCAGAAAGCGGCCGCCGGTGCAAAACTGGGGAGTGGAGCACCGGCGGCCAAAGCACACGATTATGCTTCTACTGGCATTATATCATCGGCCCCTCGCCACGTCGCGCATGACCGCGTACCGCACCGCGTCTATGCTGTGGTCGTTGCCGTCCGGGTACTCGTCTACCCAATCGCCGTTGCGGTCCTTGGCGAACTCGCACAGGCGGAACTCCTCCCACGCATGCGGGCATCTAACGGGGTCTATCGCTATCTCCCTAAGTCCTGCCAGCCACTCGTACGAAGCCCTGCGCATACCGCCCTTCTTCGCGGCGCGGGCGTTGACGCCGCACTCGCGGCGGTACACGCCTATCGACGTTGGGTCCGCCGAGTCGCAGAATACCGGCTCCGACTTGTCGCGCAGCTCCCTGTGCACCATGGCGCCCGTGTCCCTCGGCGTGGTGCGGTTGGCGGTCAGCTCGTTCCAGACGACGAGCCGCCTCAGACCCGGCTGCCATTCGCATTGCACGAACCGCCACGGGTCGGGGAACCAACCCCAGTCCACGCCGTTGCGCACGTTGTCGAAGCCGTCTATGTCCGCGTCGGTCAGGCGCACCTCCCTGACGTTGCCGAACACCGAGCCGCCGGTGCCAGTGGCCTCGCCGAGGGAACTCCCAGCGGTAGGCGAGCGGGGTGCTCGCCGCGCTGGTACTCCGCATCCTCCGCGAACTGCGCGCCAAGCCAATCTGGGTGGGATTCCAGCACATCGAGGTAGGTCGTGTGCAGGCTCATGCAGGACGGCTTGCGGCGCATCTCCTCCGCCTGGCGGTTGACCCATGACCACAGCGTCCTCGGCGGGTTGTAGGTGTAGAACGTCCAGAACGAGTCCCCCGCCGCGCCTGAACGTGCGCAGCACCTGCTGCACCGATTCCCATCCCGCCAGCTCGTCGCATTCCTCGAACCACTGGATTGCGCCGTATCCCACGGGGAACACGGTCCCCTTGGTCTTGCGCGGGTCGTCGAGACCGACGAACGCCACCTTCTGCCCGGTCGGGAGGTACGTGATCTCGAGCGGGGATTTTGATGCGCGGAAGTACGCATCGTACCCGAGCGTGTGCACCGCCCACAGCATCTGCTCGTACACGGTCGAACGCAGGGGTGTTCGCGTACCGCCTGAACACGACGGCGTTCGCGTCCGGGAACCGCACCAGCATCAGCACGATGGCCAGGCTGACGAAGCTCGACTTGGTGGAGCCGCGCCCCCCGCTGAGCCAATACTCGCTGTGCCCGTGGGCCATCACGTCGCGGAAGACGGGATGGAACGCTGGGAGCATCAGCTCGCGGAGGTGCCTCACCACCGCCACTGCGGAGCCTCCGCCTCCGTTGCGTTCGGGTTGTCGCTGTACCCGGCCCTGTTCTTAAGCAGGAAGATGAGCATCGTGGTGTTCGGAGGTAGCCGGCGCTTCTCCACCTTCGTCCGCTCCGCGCCGTCTGCGTCGCGGTACCTGACGATGTGGTCCTCCTCGGCGAGACCCATCGCCAGCCTGAACGCCATGTTCTCGATGGCGGTGATGGACTCGGCGCGCCCCTTTTCTATCGCGTCCGAGATGTCCGCGAAGCGGTTGCGCCACTCGCTGAGCGTCGAGCGTGACACGCCCATGTTGTGCGCGATCTCCGCGTAATCGCATCCCTTGGCAGCCCAGTTCTCTATCTGCGCGAGTCCGTCCGGACGGAGCCATCTCGTGTATTTCCCGCTCTTCTTCATGGCATTATTTTCCGGCATCGGTTACAAGTAGCCTCACGAGATGCTATGATCAGGCTGCATGGCAAGCCATTCATTCCGGCTTCCTCCATGCAAAGCGAGGGGGCCGCTCGGACGGCCCCCTCTTCCGCTAATCCTCGATAGCCTTTCGCATCCTGGCTATCTCTGCGTCTATCTCGGACTCCGCTTCCTTGCTCACCCCCAGTTCCTTGATTCGCTCGTACTCGCGAATCTGCTTCCTCAGCATGTCCTTGTACTGCAGGTCGGTCATTCCGATTTCCTCCATCTTGGTTCCTTTCGGCAAGTACTTCCTTTTCCTTACCTTGTATATATAGTATACCATATATGTACAAGGTGTTTCGCTATCTCTCAGATTTTTTTCTCTCAATTTCGCGCCTGACAAGACGCTTAAGCTCGGCGGTGACGTTTCCGCAGCTTTCGAGGTACTCGATCACGTCCCTATCGCGGTCTTTGCTGCACCGTAGAACAAACTGCCTCATATGGGTCTTCACGTATTTCGTGGTCGCTGCCACTTGCGCCGGCGTAGACATATCCAGCTCCTTCCCCTCATATACAGTATACCATATATCTACGTGGCATCGGAGGTCATTACCCGTCTAATCGCTCGGCCCTTTCCCACGGGAGCGATTCGCATCCCGTACCGGTTCGCCTGCACGCTCCCAGCACGCGCCGCACCATCCGATGTGCTCGCACTCGCCGGTGCATTCTCCCGCTTTCTTCCTCGCTTCGCACGCCTTCCCGAGTCGGCGGATGAGCGAGTCGCTGAACGTCTTAGGAAGCGTCATCGGCGATGACCCTCCCACCTGATACGCTCATCCCGGAGCAGTCTCTACGCTTCGGCGGCTCGTACCCGGCCATCGACCTTGACGGCGCAGAACCCGTCTACGTGCATGCCGTCGTCTATCCACCATGCGCAATCGTCCATCCGGCACCTCTCATTTGCGTCGCACGCTACGTTTGCGAACGTCAGCGGGCACAGGTCGCCGCTCGCCCGGTCTGTTCCTTTGGTTGCCATCTCTACCTCATTTCATCTTGAACCTGTACGCTCGTGTCCAATCGTCCGGGTCTATCCGGTCCGTGAAATCGCAGATCTCCCACGATTCGTAAACGTGCTTGTACTTTCCGCCGTCAGGTATGTCCCACATGCGCCTCACTCGCCTGTTGGCCTGCCTCTTCATGTGGCGCTTTCCTGCCGGCTCGTCCTTCAATATGTAGTCTTTCTTGCGGCTACGGCTCATCGATGACCACCTCTATCTCGCTCACCCTGCACCAGATGTCATCGTCCAGACCATCACGCCTTAGATAATGCCGCTCGGCTCGCTTGTCGGCGCATTCCTCGGCTGCGCTCTCCGTCGTGAAGGCGATGACGGGAATCTCCCACGCATCCTCCCACTCGCCTCCCGCGTCGGACACCAGCCATGCCTTTACGCGCCTCATGCGTCCACTCCATAAATCCTCGCGCCGCAATGAGGGCAATGACGGAAGTTCATGTTCGTTGAGAACATCGACCCGCACTCGCTGCACCGATATGGGCCGTCCGTGCCGTCCGTGAACTTAATCCGTTCGAACGTACAGCGTCGCTCCCGCCTGAAGAACGAGCCGCCGTAGCGCACCGTGTTCTCGTCTATCACGGTCATAGCTACGTGCGGCATGTCACCTGTTTCCCTCGCCGTCATTCGTCCACCCGCCTTAGCGCCACAATTCGGGCAGAACCTAAAACGCCGTTTAACCGCTTGCTCGATATGGGCGTTGCATTTTGAGCAGACGACACCCCCACTCGGCGCGCCTCCTGCCGCCCATGCGCGGGCGGTGCAGCCCGAGGACGTTCGCCTTGGTGTACACGGCGTGCTCGGAACGGTGCGTGCCGAACCTCCCGTTCAGCAGGTGCGTTATCTCGTGGATGTCTGACGACCCGTAGTTCGCACTGAGCCAGTCGCACTCCTCGGCGGTCCACCGGTCGCTACTCATCGAGCAGCCCCTTAACCGCTCCCGACTCGTCGTCCGCCAGCTCGGCGCGCAGGCGGATGACGTCGGTCACCTGCCGCGAGACCTGCACCGACTGCGTGGCTATCGAGCTCACGGCCTTCGCCCGGCTGATCTCGTCACCTAGGTGCTCGTCGTCAACCGGCAGCGAGTCCAGCCTCTCCAGCTCGTTTATGAGCGCGTCCATCGTCTTCCTAAGCATCCATTGCCTCCTCGCTATCCTTGTGCATTCCGTCCGCGCATTTGCGGAGCATGTAGATCCTCCCGTCGAGCCTGCGCGCACGGATGCGGTACCCGTAGCGCGCGGCGACGGCGTTGATTCTGTTCACCAGCATCTCGCCGTCGTAGCGCCCGCAGCTCCCCGGCATGCGGTGACCGATGCACTCCAGCCCGCGTTCCTCCATCTCGCGCATGACTTGCAGCAGGTCGCGCGTCAGGCAATCCGGCTTGCGGCTCCCCTTGTGCGGGCGGGAGAACTCCTCCGGCACTTCCGATGCCGTCCACCCGCGCAGCAGCTCGCCGGGCGCTATCGTGTCGCTCAGCCTCGTCATTGCACGCCTTCCTTCCGCTCCTTATGCCCCCTGTGTGGCGCTCTCGTCCGCTCTGCGGTGCCGTTCTGCTTTCTGGCGGGTGCTCTTCCGCTTGCCGGGCTTGCGCGCCCTGGAATCGCCTTTCATGCTTCCGACGGCGTACAAGTCCCCTCTCCTCAGGTCGAACGGCTCGATGCCGGCCATTGAGAGCGCCGCGCGCACGTCGCCGTAGCCCGCCCATCCGAATCCGCCGTCCCGTGCCGCCTGCCGCCACCATGTGGCCGTGTGCGGCTCTCCCGTGTCGAGCGATGCCAGGAAGGCGGACAGCCCGCGCACCTTCGCGTCGGGCCGCACCGCCTCCGCATGCGCCTGCCTGCGCTCGCGCATGCGCCTCCTGTACGCCCTGTTGACCTCGATTCCGCACTCGCTGCAGCGGTAATCCAGCCCGTCCCTCGAATCGGTCCGTCTGTTGAACGCATCGAGCGGGAGCGTCCGCCCGCACCTCTGGCACCGCTTCACTCCATCCACGACTTCCTCCATCCTTCCATTACAAGCGCCTCCTGGTACTTCACCGGCTCCGGCGTGTACAGCCACTCCCAGCGGCCGCGCCACCTGAAGTGCAGCCTCCTGCTGTGCGCAAGCCCGTGGCACCCAGAGCAGTTGCCCATGCCGCACAGGCTTATGCGCGGTATGCGGGCGTCGGTCTCCCGCGACACGCCCCCCGCGCCCTTCATGACGACGTGGTGCGCGTTAGTCGCCGGCCTGCCGCAGACGGCGCACCGTTCGCCCACCAGGCTCGGCCTGCCCATCAGCTCATCGGTGAGACGATCCACGCGCCGCCTCCCTCGCGCTCGCGGACACCGCCATGAGGGCGTCCTCCAGCTCCGCCACGCGGCCCTCGAGGTCGTCCTTCTCGGCGGACAGCTCCTCGATAAGCTCGTCCTGCCTGTCCGCCATGTCGCGCCAGTACTCGGCGTTCCTGTGCTCGATGTACGCATCCATAGATGCTCCTTCCATGCCCGCATCGCGCGCCGAGGCCGTATCTGCGGCCCCGTTCCGCTACCTTGCGGGCGCTTGCCAGTTTCGCGTATGAGGACGGCTTTGAAGCCGTCTAGTACGCCCTTCCCTGCTCGTCCCACTCGCGCTGAAGCTGCTCGCGTATCGTGTCGGCCTCGCGCTTGCGGAGCATCACCTCCTCGCGGCACGCGTCGTACAGCGCCTCCTGCGCGTCCGCATCGGCCCCGAGCGCGGCCACCTCTGGGTCTCCGCGCGCCACGTCGTGTATCAGCCCGACGGACATCCCGTCGGCCCTGAGGGCGAGCGCCTTCGACGCGAGCGCCGCCTTGTACCGCGCCCTTGCCTGCGCCATCCGGCGCCCCTGCTCCCTCATGCCGTTGATGGCCTCCTGGTTCTGCGCCAGGGTGTCGTTCAGCGCCGCCTGCAGCTCGAACCCGTCCATCACTCCGTGCCCTCCGCCATCGCGGAGGAGAAACCTATCGCGTGCGGCTTCGAGGCGGCGCGATCAGATCCCATGAGCGGCAGGCCGGCGAAATCGTCCGGGCTGCCGAACATCCCGCATGCGCACGTGCCGCTATTGACGTACGGCCATGCCGTCTTCCCGAACGAGTACTGGTCGTCGTCTATGACGGTTGGGCTGGTTGGCATGGCAGTGCGTCCCGCCTTTCTCGTTCACGTAGTAGATGCATTCGCCGCACGTCCTCTTGATGCGGTTTCCATTTCTTTCCATTCCGGCTCCTTACGGTTGCAACTCGGATAGGTTTTTAAGTTGATTTAGGAGATATAGAGATAGATAGAGAGAAAGAGAGAAAGAATAAGAGAAGCTTTCGGGTACCCTTTTCGCCACCCTTTAACCCCCCCCTTTCGGGTACCCTTTTCGCCACCCTTTAACCCCCCCTTTCGGGTACCCTTTTCGCTACCCTTTAACCCCCCCCCTTTCGGGTACCCTTTTCGCTACCCTTTTCCGCTTTGGCTCCGATGAGCCTCCGCAGCCTCTCCGGCCTTCTTTCTCGGCCTCCCGCTTTTCCTCCCCGCCTCCGCGCTCGCCTTCCGGTATTCGATCTCGTCCAGCATCCCGCGGTTGACCACAACTCCGTCGTCCCATGGCCCGCGCTCTATCAGCTCCGCGTCTGCGCAGTGCGCGAGGAACGCCTCGCACGCATCTCCGCCCAGCTCCAGCGTCTCGCAGGTCACCGCCCTCTTGAGCGGGTCGCGCCAGTCTATCGCCCCGTCGTACTGCCGGAGCAGCATGAGGAGCGACACCCAGCGCCCCAGGGCGGGGATGGTCTCCCCCGCCCTCCAGCATCACGAGCGCCCGGAACTTCACGTCGGATGCCATGGTCACGTCGACGGACATGTACCTCTTCCTTGCGTCCATGGCTTAGAACGGGATGTCGTCGCCGTACAGGTCGTCGGCCTGCCGTGCCTGTTCTGCGGCATGCTGCTCGCCGCCGCGGCTCCCACCGCCGGAGCGGCCGGACATGAACTCGATATCGTCCACGATGACCTCCAGCTTCGACTGCTTCCGGCCGTCGCGCTCCCATTGGCTCCAGCGGAGCCTGCCATCGATGGCGACCTTGCTCCCCTTCGACAGGTAGCGGCTCACCGCGTCGGCCCGGGAACCGAACATGGTGCAGTCGACGAAGTTCGGATAGTCCTCCCATTCGCCCGTCTGCTGGTTCCTGCGGCGGTCGTTCACCGCCACGCCGATGGCCAGTACGGCGGTTCCGCCCGTCGTATGGCGAATCTCCGGATCGCGGGTCAGGTTGCCGCTGATGATTACCCGGTTGATGCTCATCTCTCCTCCTTCCGCAGGTCGGCGACCTGCTCCTCAAGCTCGGCGATGCGCCTGTGCGCCTGCTCCAGCAGGTAGTCCTTCTTACCCGCCTCGTACGCCTTCTCCTCCGCGTACGATGTCAGCCAGTCCAGGCTGACGGTCGTCTCGTCGTCCCTCATCAGAACTCCTCCTCGTATTTCCTGCGTGCCTGCTCGTACCTCTCGCGCACGCCTGGGTCGACATCCTCCATGCTCGCGCCGGCGCCTTCGTCTTCTGGCGCTTCAGCCCGGTCGTCGATGCCCATCTCCGATGCGTCGTACAGACCTTGCAGCGATTCGGGGAACGCCTCGCGCAGCGCGTGGACTATCGCCACTTTGCGAATCATCGTCCCGGGCATCCGCGCCCACTGCTTGTTGAGGCTCCCGTCGCGCTTCTTCCCCGCGTATTCCGCGAACGACACCTCGTCGAACATCGGCACCTCGAAGCCGTCGATGTATACGCGGCACCAGCCGCCTATCAGGCGCTCGGTGCTCCCGCCGGCCATCGAGCCCTGGCGGCGCTCGATGCGCCCCTCGCGGTCTATGACGGTCACCCCGGCCTCGTACCCCCTGAAAGACGGGTTGCGGAAGGCGCGCTTGACGAACACGTCCTTTCCGACGACCATCGTCGCCGGGTTGGAGCCGTATTTGACCAGGTAAGCCTCGCGTATGAACGGGTTGAGCCGCTGGTAGTAGCAGAGGGCCATGAACTGCCTGACCTCCTGCTCGGTGACCTCCGGGTTGTCGCACACCACCGTGCGGACGATGCTCGGCGAGAGAGTCACCTCCTCGTCGTCGACCGTGTACTTCATGATCTTCTCGCCCATGTCACTCGCCCCTCAGGCTCCCGTGGATGCCGTTCATCTTCAGGTACGAGACGAACGCGTCCTTCTGCCGCTCCGTCATGCGCACCGTGAATACCCATGTGCGCACCTCGTCGCGGCCCTCCCGCGCCCTGCTCTCCTCCGGCTCCGCGGCCTCCTCGCGGTCCGCCTCTATCTCGGCCATGTCTGAGCGCATGCCGCTCAACGCGTCCGCCTGCGCCCTCCGCTCGTCGTCGGCCCTGCATGCCGCCTGGAGGTCGAGCGTGCGCCAGAAGTCCAGCTCCGCCGATTCGGCGTCGAACATCGTCGGCTTCATGCGCTCGAGCGCCTCCATGTCGTCGCCGATGCGCTTCACGCGGTCCGGTATCTCGTCCTTCGCCGCCCTGTTGGCCGCAGCCTGCGACTTAGTCCACGCCGGGTCCGCGAAGCGCTCGTACGGCACGTGCGCGGCGAGGGCCGGCGCTATCGACTCGTACTCGGTTCGGAGATCCTGCTCGCGCTGCTCCTCCGCGATGCGGTTCTTAGCATCGAGCGCCCTCTTCAGCCGCTGCTCCGCATCCCGCGCCGATGACAGCAGCTCCCTCACCTGCGCATCGAAGGCGTTGTACGCCTCCATGTAGTTCTTTTTGACGGCCTTCCTGCCGTCCTCCACCGACTTGACCATGCGGTTGATGTCCGCCCGGCACGCCTTCAGCTCCTTGGCGTCCATCGCGTCGAGCGCTGCGTCGTCCATGTCTCGGTACGGCTCCATGAACTCGTCGAGCTTCCTGCGCATCGCGCCGAAGTCGGCCGTGATGGTCGCCGGACTGTAGTCGACGGCCAATGCGATGTCTTCCATTCCTCTTCCTTTCCCGAAAAAAAACTGTCCCCTGACCTGGTGCCGGACATTCCGTCGGACAGATTCACGAAATGCCCATATCCTTCCTCATGCGGTACCTGCGCTGCCTGAGGGCGTTGTACTCGTCGGTCAGCCGCCCTGCCTGCCTCCCGGCCTCCGCGTCGTTCGCGAGCGCGGCCTCGTACATGCGCCGCTGCCCGTCCCGGAGCCTCTCCGCATGGCATGCGGCGCACTCCCCGTCCTTCGCCAGCCTCGTGTACGGCATCCCGCATTCCGTGCAGTATCCGTAGCGCCGGAACGACACGCCAATGCGGTTCCCATGCCTCGCCACGGCCTGCGCGCTCGCATAGCGCCCTGTAATCCGCGATATGCGGCGGGCGCACCACTCGGCCCCGTGCATCGAGTTGCGCTCCAGGAACTCGTCCAGCTCCGGAGTCCACCTCATCGCAGCGCCGCCGTCGTGTAGCCGTCGGTCTTTGCGCTCCTGACGTTCATGCGGATGTCCGGCCGCTGCTCCATCGCTATACGAGCGAAGTCCGCCGCGAACTCGTTGCGCACGCTGGTGCGGAAGCGCGAGCGCATGAACTGGATCATCAGGTTCGGCGACGGGCGGTAGGCGTCCGTCTGCAGCCTCGAAGCCTGCTCCAGGTACCACTGCCATTCGTCCGGATGGTCCTCGACCCATCCGCGCGCATCCTCCATGCGGTCGCCGTACGGGGTCGCCCAGCGCCATCCGCGACTGGTTGGACGGGTCGCGCCCCTCCTCTATTGCCATCAGAACCACCCCGCAGCCTTCGCAGCCCCAAGCGCCAGCACCACCGCGTAGCATGCGGCCACGGAGACGGCGCCGAAGATGAACACGTCGCGATCCGATTCGCGGGTGTCCTCTCGCCCGCTATCGTCCATTCCCACTCGCATGTTCATCGCGTTCCTCCTCTCCGAACATCTGCGGCCATTCGAGCTTCGCGTTGATTCGCCACATCGTGCCTATCCTCGCCGCGTGCTCGATGCGGCCCTGCTTGCACAGCTTCTCGAGCGTGTGCCTGCTGACATCCAGCAGCAGCGCCGCCTCGTTGAGCGTCAGCACTTCCCTCAATTTGCCCCTCCTTAGTAAATTTAACTTAATATCCGATGCCGAAAAAAAATCACCCTTCGCTATGGGCGGCAAGTTCGCGCATCATCATCTCCCTCGATGCATCGTCCATCTCCGACATGATTGCGATGAACGCTCCCAGCCGGTACTTCTCTGGGTTGTCCTCCCACTCGACGAGCGTTGGCACGCTGACGCCGGCTATCTTCGATGCGGCCTCGAGAGTCATCCCGGCGGCGCGCCGAGCCTTTTTCGCGTAGCTCATTTTTCCTCCTTCCTTATTAAGTTGCAATTACTATAACACGTTTTTTTAGTAAACGCAACTTAGATTTACTATTTCACAAGTCTTTTTTAATCTGGAACCGAGGAGGGCATATGAAAGTTACTAGCTTCGGGCGGAACCTCAGGGCGCTCAGGGACAGAGAGGGCATAACGCAAGCCCAGCTTGCGGACATGCTCGAGACGACGCAGACGACCGTGAACGGATGGGAGACGCGCGGCGTGCAGCCGCGCAGGGCCATGCAAGAGAAGATCATGGGCATCTTCGGCCTCGGCGACGACGACATCCTGAGCGAGTCCGCCGGCCTGTACGCGCAGCTGCACGGCCTCGTCGGCAAACCGTCCGGCGCGATAGCGGCGAAGGAGCCGCGCAAGGCATACGCACCGCTGCTCGGGCGCATCCATGCGGGTGATGCCGTCGAGCCGGACGTGCTCGACGACGAGATACCCATCCCGTGGGACGTGTGGGACCGGCACCGCTCGGGCTACTTCCTCCAGGTCGAGGGCACGTGCATGAACCGCGTCTACCCCGACGGCTGCTACGTCTTCATCGACCCCGACAGGGAGCCGTCAAGCGGCTCTATAGCGGCGGTGAGCATAGACGGTGCGGACTACATAATGCGCAGGCTCTACGTCGGCGCGAACACGTGCATCCTCTCCCCCGAGTCGTTCGACCCGGAGTGGAGGGACATAGTGATAACGGCCGGGAGCGGCCACGAGGTAGATATGGCGGGGACCGTCGTGTGGTTCCAGCCGGAGAGGGAGCTTGGATGACTGAGATCGTTCGTGGGAGCATCGAGCCGTCATCATGCTGCGGCTTTGCTCTTGGAGACGTCGCGTATATAGAGCATAACGGCGAGGCTCATGTGCTCGCCCAAGGCGCGAACTTCGATCGCGTAATATCGGATGCCCGCAAGATGGTGGATATGTGCGCATGCGCCAGTCTGTTCGGCTTCGACACGGCGGTATCGCATGCATGGCTCGATACGGTATCGCAGTACCGCGATGGCGAGCGGCTCGACCGACTCCCGCTTTTGGCGGTGCATGGGGCTACACCATCCGGCAAGGCGAGGAGATACCCGATTACTGCGCGCATAGACCCCGTGGGAGGGTATGTGCCGAAATCGAGCTATCTGGCGGCCGTCAAGATGGACTACCTAGAGGATGGCAATGTCGGCAAGGGGTTCGTCTCTTATCTCATAAGGGAGCCGTTCGGGCTGAATACCGGAGGAGTGCTCGTGGAGTTCTCATCGCCCGGAGGCGTCCTATCCGTCAAGCGGATAAAGGTTCTCGGAGACGGAGGAAGATGGGAGGCGGTCGCATGACCGATGATTACCCGATACAGGAGGACATATTCGCGTTCGCCCTCTCGCTAAAGGGCGGCTGGTGGGACGATTGCGGCGACTGGTTCGCCGTGATCCCGCTGGAGGGCTGATGGAGCTGTCCGGCAAAGGCTCCATCCAGCAGCTCGACAAGGGCGGCAACGGGCGCAAGCCGAGGGGAAAGTGCCGCAAGTGGCGCCTGTGGCAGACTGCCGACGGCAAGCGCATGTCGAGGCGCTTCGAGGGGACATACTCCGAGGCGCAGGACGCCTTGCAGGCTTTTCGCGCCGAGCTGGCCGGCGCGGTGCCGAACGGCGAGCTCTTCGCTTCGTACGCCGCGCATTGGCGCGATATGCGCGCCTCCATGGGGTCGCTCGACTCGTCCACCCTGCGCAACGACGCCCGCAACGTGCGGACGCTCTGCCGCGTTTTCGGCTCCGTGCCGATGGACGCCATGACCCCCGAGCGGGTGCGCGAGGGCATCGCCGGGCTGCGCAACGGAGGAGGCGCCTCCGGGCGCGTCCTGAGCGGAACGTACCTGTCGAACGTCTTCTCCTCGCTGTCGTCGATGATGCAGCAGGCTGCCGACGACGGCAGGATAGCCGCCAACCCCTGCGCCAGCGTGGAGGCGCCGAAGCCTGACACGCAGGAGCGCGAGGCGCTGACCGTCGCGCAGATGGACGCGCTCTATTCCGCCCTCGATTCGGAGATGCGCCGCAAGCCGCACGGCAGGTATCCGGCATTGCTCATCATGCTCGATTGCGGCCTCAGGAGCGAAGAGGCGTTGGCTCTGCGCCCAGAGGATGTCGATACCGCATCCCGCATGGTGCATGTGAGGCGCGCCCTCAAGGACGCGACGCACGAAATCGGCAAGACCAAGAGCAAGGCGGGGGTGAGGTCGGTGCCCATGACCGAGCGGCTCTCGGAGTCATGCGCGTTCTGGGACTCGGTGCGCCGCAGATGGCTGCCCGAATCGGAGACGTTCTGCTGCTCCTCTTCGGGCGGAGTCCTGTACGGAGGCACCCTGCGCCGTTGGTGGATGCGCAACCGCGGCAGGCTCGGTTGCAGCGGATTCACTATCCATCAGCTCCGCCATTCGAACCTTACTAAGATGGCGCGCTACATGTCGCCGTTCGACCTGAAGCGGTGGGCCGGGTGGTCGTCGCTGGCACCCGCGATGGTCTACGTGCATGACGATATGGACGCGCTCAAATCGGCTGTGGCGGCGTCCGAATCACCGCATCTGCACCGCCATGTCGCTGGATAGCGCAGGCTCCCGCTCCGACCTGGGGTTATCGGCGCACATTCCGCATGGCTCGAACTGACAATATTCTCGAAACACAACAATAATTCTGGCCTGTATAGCCATGACAGGGAAAAATCGTCAATGCTTCTTAGCCTTATCGCCTTAGACGACTGGCAATCGCTGTTCGGAAACCGCTTCGAAGCAGAAAGACTCCACAGTCCCCACGGATCCAGGTTGTCGGCTAAGGAAACTCGTATGAGCTTTTTCTCTATGCCAGAAGAATCAGACGTCAGCACACCCTGACATCCCATCGGCATACCGGTCTGCAATAATGGATGGGTGATGCAAGGGAAAGGGCACGGTATGAAACGGCCGAACGGACAAAAAGGCCAGATGAGCTTCAAGCGGCGCATCGCCATCTCGAATGTCGTCATTATCGTCGTGCCGGCTCTCGCAGCATTGCTCTGCGCGGGGATCTGCCTGCTGGTGGGATGGAACGTGCTCCTGTCCGGATCGAACGTGGATGATAGCAGCGATTTCCAGCAAGCAGGCGTTTCCGTGGACGCCGCCGCTTCCATGGCCCTCTCCTCTTCCGACGAAAGCGACCAAGCCGAGCGCTTCGACCGCCTGGATTCATTGCTTGACAAGCTGGGCATGTACCTGGTCATCGAACCGGCCGGCACAGCGGACGGTTCGGCGCGGTCGGAATCGTCAGGATCGGCCGTATACGAACATGATGCCCGCCCAACAGCGGATACCGACACGACTTTGATTGACAAGGCACGGAAGCTGGGGGATTCGGCCTTCCTCCAGTCGGGCCAGAATGCAATTCGGGTTTCAACCGTCGATGCCGGTGGCAGCCGATGGCGCCTGTACCTGCAGGGCTCGGTGCGTCCGCAGACATCGGGCAGCGATATGCTGTCGTTCGCACTGGTTTCCGTCGTGGCCGTGTTCCTGGCTGTGGTGGTATCCGCCCTCTTGGCGAACCGCTTCGTATCGCGGTTCCTGGTGAAGAAAGTGCAAGAGCGCCTGAGCATCATCGAAACAGGACTCGAACAGCTCAACGAGGGAAACCTGTCCTACCGCATAGAGCCGATCGGAGCCGATGAGTTCGCGCCGGCATGCCGGGAGTTCAACCGCATGGCCGGTGCGCTGGAATCATCCATCACGGCGGTTCGGCAGCAAGACAGCCGCCGGACGCGCCTGGTTGCCGATGTCTCGCACGACCTGCGCACCCCGCTTGCCTCCATAAAGGGATATGCGGAGGGCCTGCGCGACGGTGTAGCCGGCACGGCAACCGCCCGCAAACGCTACTTGGACACCATCATCCGGAAAGCCGATGAGATGTCGGCGCTTCTGGAACGTATGCTGGAGTATTCGAAGCTGGAGTTGCAGCAAAGCGAATACGAGCCGGAACTGCTGCAGGCCGACAAGCTGGTGTCCGCATGCGCCGACGACTACCGCGACCGATTGGACATCACGCTGGATGCCGAGCCGGTAACGATGTATGCGGACGAAGGGCTGGTGCGCCGCGTGCTGGCGAATATCCTGGATAACTCCGTGAAATACGGCACGCGTGTCCCCGCCCCTGTGCATATCAGCGTCGCCCGTGTGCCGGCAGGCCAAGGAAGACGGCCAAGGACGATGCCGCATAGAGATGGCCGACCAGGGCACGCCGGTGAGCGAGGAAGATGCAGCATCACTGTTCGACCTGTTCTATCGCGCAGACGAGGCGCGCGCCTCGACGGCGCAGGGAAGCGGCATCGGCCTGGCGTTCGCGAAGGGTGCCGTGGAAGGCATGGGCGGCACTATCGCGGCACATCCGAACGGCAGTGCGGGACTGGTAGTGACCGTTGTGCTCCCGGAAGGAGAACCGGCATGAAGAACATTCTGATCGTGGAAGACGACCACGATATCGGGACGCTGGAACGCGACTACCTGGAAGCGGCGGGATTCGCCGTCACGCTGGAACAGAACGGCTCGACAGGATTGACGTTGGCCCTTTCCGGGCGCTTCGACTTGGCGGTGCTCGACATCATGCTTCCCGGTACCGACGGGATGACCATCTGCCGCACCATCCGCGCAGCCTCCGACATGCCCATCGTCATGGTGACGGCAAAGGGAGAGGACATAGACAAGATCCGCGCGCTCGGTTTGGGTGCGGACGATTATGTGGAGAAGCCCTTTTCTCCCAGTGTCCTGGTGGCGCGCATCAAGACCCATCTTGCCCGATACGACCAGCTGAAGGGGACGATGGCGCATGAGGTGGTGCAGGCGGGACCGGTGCGCATCGACACGGGCGCTCATACCGTAGAGGTGGCGGGCAGACCCGTCAGCCTGCGCAATAAGGAATACGAGCTGCTGTTGTATCTGGCGCGAAATGCCGGCATGGTCCTAAGCCGCGACCGGCTTTACGAGCACGTCTGGGGCAGCGATGCCTCCGGAAACGCCCAAACCGTGCCCGTCCACATCAAGCGCATACGCCAGAAGATCGAGCAGGACCCGTCGCACCCTGCCATCATCGAGACGGTACGCGGAGCGGGATACCGCCTGCGCGCCTAAAACGCACCGCTACGGCAAGCCGGTCATCGGATCAAGGGCCCTCAGCACAGCCAAGGCACACCGAATCGGAACGCAAGCCTCCTCAGAGCGTCTGACAGCATTTGTGAAGGCCTTGGTCATTAGTTCATCCCGCGTTCATCTTTCGTTTACAACCCGTTCAGCCCTCGGGCATACTGTACTGCCAATCGATGGAAAGGCGGTACGCATGAACGAATTGGCATTGCTGGATTGGATGCAGTCGGCATTGCGGACGCCCGGGCTGGATCAGTTCATGATAGCTGTCACCACGATCGGCGATCTGGGGATGGTCTGGTTGGCGATGGGATGCGCCCTCCTGTTCTCCAAGCGCTATAGGACGTTGGGTATCGGCATCTTGGTAGCCGTGGCGCTCGCAGGCGTTGTCACCGAATGCATCTTGAAGCCGATGATCATGCGCCCGCGCCCCTGCGATGTGAACACATCGGTCGCGTTGCTTGTAAGCCATCCATACGGCTCGTCGTTTCCTTCCGGGCATACCTGTGCGTCGTTTGCGGCATTCGGCATCCTGTTGTTCGCGCAGGCACCGCGAAAGCTGACGGTACCGGCGGGCATCCTGGCGATTCTGATCGCGTTCTCGCGGTTGTACCTGTACGTGCATTACCCATCGGACGTCCTTGCCGGGGCTGTTATCGGCCTGGCCTTGGGATGGCTGACGGTACGGATGTACCGCGGATTCTGGAACAACAAGGACCGGCTTCAACCGGAGTTCTCCCTGAAAGCTCCGCGAAAGGAAGGACGATAGCCATGGAGATGATCCAATCCCTGATCGCGTTCACCTCTAACCCTTCGGCGGGTATACTGTACTGGATCTCCGCCTTCGGGCCGTTTGCGTACGTCCCCTTGTTCCTGGTTGTGTTCGTCGAGACGGGCGTCGTGGTGTTCCCGTTCCTTCCGGGCGATTCGCTGCTGTTCGCAGCAGGCGTGTTCGCGCAGAACGGAGGATTCAACCTGCCGGTGCTGATTCTCGTGGCATGTGCAGCCGCCATCGCAGGAGACCAATGCAACTTCGCCATCGGCGCCCGGTTCGGCAAGCGCCTGATACGTTCGGGGAGGATCAGCGCCCTCACACCCGAGCGCATTCAGCAGACGCAGGCAGTGTTGGAACGTTACGGCTCCTTCGGCGTATTCGTCGGCCGCTTCATGCCCTTCGTGCGCACGTTCGTCCCGTTCATCGCCGGATGCGGGGGCATGCGCCGGGGAAAGTTCACACTGTGGAATATGCTCGGGGGCGTGTCATGGGCCACGTTGTTCACCACGCTGGGCTGCCTGTTCGGCAACATTCCATTCGTGCGGGACCATTTCGAACTGTGCGCAATCACCATCGTGGCGGTCTCGCTGGTGCCCGTTGTCGTGGGTCTCATCCGCGCCCGCATGCATGCTTCTGCCGCACCTGTTCCCGAACACAAACGGCAGCCCTCCCAATAAGACATTTCTCTCCCCCTCTCTTACACGGGACCCGGAGCAAATGCTTCGGGTCCCGTGCCGTCTTTATGTGTCAATCGGCTGTTCGGGCAACCAGCTCGGGTCTATGCACCCACGGCGGAGGGCTACTATAGGGTGGATGAAGAAGATTGCGAAAGACTCCGAGACCTTTACCGAAGCCCACCGGGCAGCAGCGCTCGCACGCCATGCAGAGCATATGGCGGAGCGTGCCTTCGTCCGCAATCCCCTGCTGATCATCTCCGCCGTCGCAACGCTGATCACCATGGTCTTCGTGCCGCCATCCCTCGATTACCTGGGATATATCGACTGGCACACCATCATCTGCCTGTTCTGCATCATGGCCGTGTTGGAAGCCATCGACTCCTCCGGATTCTTGGACTTCCTGGCGCATTCCATTGTCGAGCATGTATCGAATACGCGCTCTATGATATTCGCCCTGGTGGTAGTCACACTGGGTTGCTCCATGATCCTGTCCAACGACATGACGCTCGTCACCGTGCTCCCGTTGGTGCTGGTGCTGTTGAAGTCGGTGCATCGCGAGAAGCGCATCCCGTTCGCCTTCATCATGATCACGCTCACGGCGAATCTGGGCGGCATGCTGCTGCCGTTCGGGAATCCGCACAACCTGTACCTGTATTCCATCTTCCAGGTGGATTTCGGGCAGTTCGTGCTGACCATGGCACCTCCCCTGATCTTCTCCATGGCCCTGATCTTCGCCTGCTGCGCTACCGTGCACCCCGGCGAGTTCCATTACCGGAAGCCCGATGAGATCCGCATTCCGCGGCACAGGGTGGAGCTGTATCTGGTGCTGTTCGGCGTATGCATCGCCATCACGGTGAACGCCATCCCCTACGTGGCGGGTGCGCTGGTCATCGTGGTGGCACTGGCTCTGGCCGACCGCGATGTGTTCACTAAGACGGACTACTCGCTGATTCTGACGTTCATCTGCTTCTTCGTGATGAGCGGAAACGTAGCGCAGATCCCGGCAGTGGCTAACTTCCTGGAATGGCTTCTGCAGACGCTCGGCGTGTTCCCGACAGCCCTGGTCAGCAGCCAGGTCATCAGCAACGTGCCCTCCGCGATCATCCTTTCCCGCTTTACGGACGACTGGGCGGCCCGTAGCGCTGGGCACGAATATCGGCGCCGTGGGCACGCCCATCTCGTCCATGGCAACCCTTATCACGCTCCGCCAGTACCAGAAAAGCGGTCTCGGCTCGAACGGCAGGTTCGTGGCCAAATTCGAGGCGTACAACTTCGCCTTCCTCGCAGCGGTATCCGCATTCGAGATGTTCGTTGTGGGCATCAGCTGACGCAGCCTGCCAGGCCCATACGGAACCGTCAGAAGACGGTGCTTCGTCTTCGGAAACCCAGATGCACCGATTCTAGCCCGCTTCTTCGGAAACGGGCAGCCAGCAGGCAGTCCTATAAAACCGTGCGTGCTATTAGATAATATTGTTACGTCAAAGCAACCCGGAAATTCGTTGCGGATATTTTTTTCTCATCTGGGCAATCGTATTTTCATACTGGGATGCCGCATATGTGTATGAAGCGTATACTGAATAAGACAGAGGGAGTGGATTCGTGATAACAGAATAAGCCCTGTGTTATCTGGGGAATGCATAGGGCAAGGGATGCTATCGCTGAACGGAGGGCTTTGAGTTCCCCGTGCATTCGTCTCGCTCCCTCATTGACGATAGCAAGTAGATGAGGGGTCTACCATGAGGCGGGGAAACGATGCGACGCAGGAATCTGCCAACTCAACTCAGGACGCGCTCAAACGCAGACAAGCTCAGGCGCGGAACCGAGGAAGGAAAGCTTGCAAATGCCTGCTTTCCTTGGCGCTCTCGGTCGTGTTGGTAACCGGGCTTGTTCCCTCCGATGCCTATTCCGCCATCGCCAGCAGCTCGACCGCTGAGCAGGATTCCGCCAGTTCGACGGTCGCCGCAGGCAGCACCCTCTCGGAATCCAAGCAGAGCTCTGCCGCCTCTCAAGCTTCCACGGCATCTTCAAGCCACCCGAAAACAAACGCTGGATCTTCCAAGGCGGAATCCGCGAAAACCGCATCCGCAAGCTCCACCGGCCAAGCCGGTTCTGCATCCAGAACCTCCTACCTCGGTGTCGAGGACAATGACAACGAGAAGGCCAACGTACGAGACACACGTAATGGCGGCGCCGATTCGCTCAAGGTTTCGGTGAAGGCGGGGTCTGCGGCAAATGCCAAGGCACGCCGTGCACCGGCAAAAAGCGCTTCGAACGGCGTCACTGCCGCTGACGGATCGTCAATCGACTCGATGGGCCTGATTTGGAAAACGAACGATACCACCGATGATGGCGATGCCGCCAACCTCTATCTGAAGCCCAACGACAACACCCCGCTGTCGATCACCGCCCAGGTGGACTTCTCGCTTTCGGGCGAACACGACTATGAGCCCGGCGCCATCCAGGTGAAGATTCCCGCCTACCTGTTCCAGGACCGCGAAGGCAACAACCACGGCAACCTGGTACTGCCCCTCGACGAGGCCCCCTCGACAAAGACTGCCTTCAACTGGTCTTTCATAGACGATGAGAATGGCGGGTACTACATCCTTACCAACACCCACCAGATGTCCAGCGCTTCTTCGGTTGCCATCGAATTCGCCTACGAGAACCTGACTCCTTCCGAGGTCGTCGATATGAAGAAGACCTCGGATCTGACGGCAGAGCTGTCAGTGACGACCGTCAGCGGCAACGAGCTTTCCCAAAGCGCCGGACCCCTGACCGCGACGATCGATACCCATGAGACCGTCGCATCGGCTGACAAGGACTACTACGACCGCACTACGAAGACCGCCGAGCAGCTGCGCGCGCAGGGCTGCACCATTCCCGACGAATATGCCGGTGAAACGAAATTCCTGGTACTGACCTGGGCCACCGATGCGTATCACGAGGGCAATACCAACTACACGATGACTTGGAACGACACGCCGAGCCTAACCATGCAGGTCGGAGGGAACACAGTTGCATGCAAGAGCTTCGTCCTGTCAAACGGCACTGGTACTTCCGAGAAGAAGCTCTGGTGCAAAGACAATTCAACCGCCACAGAATATGTCCGCGTGGCCTATCCCTATTCCCAGTTCGAACCGGAAACCACCTATAAGATTTCGAACTCCGTGGAATGGACCTGCACGGAAACCGATGACGGTTCGAAAACCTCGGCAACCAGCAGCGATACGTACGATTTCTCCTACCATCTGCCTCAAGGCACAACACCCACCGGCCACTTCTACCATGAGAAATGGGGTATCGACGACGATGCCCATTCCAATTACTCCCATAACGGTTCCGGTTACTATCCCCGCTATCTTTCCGGTGCGGGAAACTGGGGCATCTACCCCAATGCGCTGAACAAGCTGGCCAAGAACCAGGATGCCACCGTCTGCTATGACCAGTATCTACGCGGCTGGTTCCTTCCCTGGCTGCTGAAGTCCGGCGAGGACGGAAAGCAGGTCACCGATTACGGCGATAAAGATGTCACGATGACGCTCGAAGATGGCGATATCAACTATCGTTCAGCCGTCGACTCGGAGGACACCGTTACCCTGGATGCCGGCACGGACTTCGATTTCACGACGCTACGCCTGACCAAGCCGACGGTATGGAAGGCCGTCGAGTACGATGCCTCCGACCTCGACGCAGGAGACGTGGTCTACCTGGATGATGGCAGCCAGGTCTACTCTGCCGGCGAGCCGGCAAAGGGCGGCACATACGGTGTGGGCTATGTCGAAGAGCAGGATGCCACCCACTTCCCCGAGTTCACAGTGGAAGCGATGACCGACGGCACCTGGCAGACGGTTGCCACTGTCTCGTGGGCAGACGGCGATGAGACCAAGAACATCGATCTGCCCGCGGGCACAACGCGCTATCGCGTCTCGGTCACCGCTGGTAAGGACGAAGACGGCGACGGAGTCTATGTTGCGGCCATCGCCGATGCATTCGTGACGCCCTATATCACCCTTCATCCTACCGACAAGGTGAAGAACATCTCCCAAACCGCTTTCGACACCCAGAGCGAACCGACCACGTATCTGACGAATCGCGACAGCTTCGTCGCCTCGCAGAACGGCAACGAGATCATGAGCATGAGCGGCGATGACTACCCGTATCATCGCAATACCGCCATCGACCAGCTGAAGGGCTATTCGGACCGAGTGCAGGCGATACCAAGCAAAGAGTCCACCTACCGCATCGACACCGCCAAGCAAACCGCCGAAATCACCTACACCGCCAAGGTTCGGGAAATCTCGAACCTGACCTCCATCGACGATTGGAAGGAGGCCACCGCAGGCGGCGATTTGAGCACCGACGTGAGCGGTACCTGGTACGACCTGCTGCCGAAAGGCATTGTGCCCGATCTGAGCACCATCCAGCTCCGCAGCGGCGATTCGGTAGCCGATGCCTATACGGTCCCCAACTACAAGAATTCCGGGCGCATGCTGCTGGTAGTGAAGACGAACCTGACGCCTTCCCCCTTCATCGACACCGAAAACCATAGCGAGTATGTCGAAGACGATCCCGAGATAACGTTCACGGCAAGCTGCCCGCTGGAATCGGTTAAGGATTACGGCTCCAGCCGCCATAACGTCATCGCCTACGAATCGGGTAACGAAACGCTCGGCACCGTCGCCAACCACGCTGGAGAGCCCGACAAACCGGTGGGAAACAATACCGTGACGAAAAGTTCGAGCACTTTCGCCGACCAGGCAGAGAAGGACACGATGACCGACCTGGACCCGAATGCGGACAATCCGAACTTCGTCTATGCCGGCACCACAACCAACATCTCGCATCTGAGCTATTCCGTTGCCGAGCTGAACAAGAAGGCCATGGTCAATGACGACGGCTACTGGGGCACCGGTGTTACGGGAGGCTCTGATGCAACCGATACGAACGAATTGACCGTGTATACGGGCGGACGGTACCAGTATCGGCTCTCCGCGACAGCCAATGCGAAAACCCGGATGTCGGGTGCCGTGCTCTACGACATCATCGACGGCTACACTCCCACTGATGATAAGGCCGATCACGGCGACACCCAGTGGAAGGGCACATTGGTATCCGTCGACACCTCAGCCCTCGAGCAGCAAGGTATCGCCCCAGTCGTGTATTACACCACTAAGCAGGATATCGCCATCGCCTCCGCAAACGACGACTCCGTCCGCTCGGCCGATGCCGCCGACCTATCCGACACGGATGTATGGTCCACCACGCCGCCCGACGATCTTTCCCAAGTAACGGCCATTGCCATCGACTGCTCGAAAAACCAGGATGGCAGCGATTTCGTGATAGATCCCGGTGACACCATCTCGGCATATGTGACCATGCACGCTCCCGCCAATGCCGAAGCACAACAGTACATCGCAGCAGACAAGGGAGGCACCTCTGCCGATGCCGACGGTGCCCATGCCTACAACAACGTGTACCTGTACTCCTCGAATGCAAACGCCCAAACCGGCGAGACGCTCGCCACGAAGCTGATCCGCCACGACTACACCAAGGTGGGTTTGAAGAACTACGACCTGAAAGTATCCAAAGCCTGGGATGACGCCAACGATCAGGACGGCATACGTCCCAGCAGCACAACGGTGCACCTGTACCGCAACGGAACCGATACGGGACTTGCCGTGACCCTCGATGGAACGGCGGATGCTGCACAGGGCAATACCTATGAATCCGCCGCATGGGAAGGCCTCTTCAAGGGGCTCGACTACTGCGACCCAAAGGGCCAGCCCTATCATTACTCGTTCGTTGAAGACCCGATAGAGGGCTACACCGCAGGCATCGTCTACGGATCAGGCGGCTCCGTCACGCTGACCAACAAGCATATCCCCGATACCGTCAAGGTATCCGGCACGAAAACATGGGAGGACAGTTCCCCCGACCTGCGCCCTGAATCCATCACGGTGCAGCTGTACCGAGACGGCAAACGCTATGACAGCCAAACCATTCGCGCCGACAAGGGCGGAAACTGGTCCTATGCGTTCAACAACCTGCCGCGCTATCATGACCACGGCCAGGCTTATTCCTATACCGTGTCAGAAACGGTCGAAGACTATGCGACGAAGTACGACACCGCAACCAATGAGAACGGCAATATCACCGCAAACCTGACGAACACCTATCATCCGTTCGGCAATCTGGCGATTTCAAAGAGCGTCACAAACGTCGACGATGCCTGTGCCGATCAGGAATTTGCGATGACCATCAGGCTTGGAAATCCCGACGGATCGTCCTACAACGACCCAGTGGACTACGAGATAACCGACAACGCCGGTACCCAGGTCTCTACCGGCACCTTCACCAACGGCAAGACACTGAAGATCAAGGCCGGCGAGACGCTGACCCTGAAAGAACTGCCGAAGGGAACGACCTACCAGGTTATCGAGGAGAACGCCAAGGGCTACACGCCGAAGACCGACCGGTTCTCAGGCACAATCAAATCGAACGAGACCGCACAAGCAGCCTTCGAGAACGAATACAAGACCGAAGGCATTGCCAGCTTCCGCCTGACCAAGAACCTTGCCGGAGCGAATCTGAAGCGCAACCAATTCCGCTTCACCCTGTATGACGTCACGAACGGCGAACCGGGCACGCTGCTTCGCGTAACGAGCAACACCAAAGACGGAATGGTAGCGTTCGGCGGCATCCATTACACCAGCACCGACCACAACAAGACCTATACCTACAAGATTGCTGAAAACGATGGCGGCGATGCAGGCGTCGCCTACGACAAGACCATCTACTACGCTCAGGTAACGCCGATCGATAACGGCCACGGCAAGATGACGTGCGATATCCACTACTACTCCGATGCCGCATGCACCCAGGAAGTCCAAGCCTCCGATGCGGCGTTCACCAACTCCTACGCGGCATCAGGCCAGGTGGAGCTTACCGCATTCAAGACCCTTGCAGGCGGAACGCTGACCGATGGCCAATTCTCATTCCAACTCTACGACCAGGACGGCAATAAGCTTTACCTGGACGACAACGGCAAGGTCACGACAATGGAAACCGCCACTCCCCTGAACGCCGCAAACACCGTCGATGGCACTATTGCCTTCCCCACTATCAATTACACGCAGGATGATCTGGCCGACCGCAGCAAGGACGGCACGGTAACCGGATACTCCACCAAGAACTTCTATTACACGGCACGCGAGGATATCCCCGGCGATGCCATCGCCTACAACGATGACAACAGCCCGATGTACGTTACCGCCGACGGCACTGCGATTGACAACGACACGGCTGCCGACGGCTCGGCGAACACCCCGCTGACCTACGCCAACGCCACCGACAAGCAGAAGGCGAAATACCGCTTCGTGAAGGATGGCGTCAAGTACGCCAACACCGACCAGACCTGGCAGGTCACCGTTGCCGATAACGGCGACGGCACCCTCGGCATCACCACAACCGTGGTGAAGAAGAACGACGCAGGCGAATGGGAGGCTTACGACAAAGCGCCCCTGTTCGAGAACTCGATGATGCCGGGCAAGCTGGAGATTCAGAAGACGTTGACCGACGATTCGACGGGATACGATCCCGACCAGCTGTTCTACTACATAGTCAAGATCACCACCTCTGACGGCCAGCCCTTACCCGACGGCGCTTACCCCTACACCATCGAATCGATAGAGGATACGGCGGCCCAATCATCCGAGACGGCCTCTGAATCCAGCGATGACAGCTCCAACGGAAACAGCCTCAGCAATCGCTCGTCATCGAAGACCACAAAAAGCAACGCTCGAAAGGCACAATCCGCGCCCACCGAGGAGAGCGCGGCTCCCGAGGCAAATGCCAAGACGACCAAGCACCTGAAGGACGGCAGCGTGGTTTATGCCGCGAAGGACACCACCGACACCAAGACGGAGAAAGAGGACAAGCAGACCGCAAAGCGCAATTCGGCGAAACCGATACTGCGGGCGGCAACCCCCGCCGATCAGGGAACCGCTTATGCCGTGCTCGACAGCGACGGCACGCTCACCCTCATTCGCTCCAATGAGACCGTGAAGAACGGGTCGGAAGGCTCTATCACCGACTGCGAAGGCAACACCTATACGGGCACCATCTATACCGGCTTCGAAGATCGCACCTCCTTCGATTCTTACGGCCAGCCCTGGAATGTATCGAAAATCAAGAAAGTCGTGGTCAAAGACAAAATCAAGCCCAAATGCACGGCTTACTGGTTCTACAAGGCACGCAACTGCACCAGCATGGACCTCGCCAACCTGGACACATCCGAGGTAACGGACATGCGCTGCATGTTCTCCCGCTGCCAATCCCTGACCGAGCTTGACGTCTCAAATTTCGATACCTCGAACGTAACCAACATGAACAGCATGTTCTCTTCATCGAATTATTCGGGCGAAGGGGTCATGAAGCTGGAGAAGATCACCGGCCTCGAGAACTGGGATACCTCCAAGGTCACGGACATGGGCGCGATGTTCTATCGCTGCTGGTGGGTGAGAAGCCTCGATACCTCGAACTTCAACACCAGCAACGTCACCAACATGGCCTCGATGTTCGGCGAATGCGGAAACCTCCACCATGTGGACGTCTCGGGCTTCGATACCTCCAAGGTCACGAACATGCGGGCGATGTTCGACAACGACCTGAATGTCGAAGAACTGGACGTGGCGAACTGGAACACCTCCAATGTCACGGACATGAGCTCGATGTTCAGCTTGGGCGATTTCGGCGGTTGGCCATTCCGCTACAATTCCTCACTGAAAACGCTCGACGTCTCGAAGTGGGACACCTCCAAGGTCACGGACATGAACTGGATGTTCGGATACATGAAGGGCGTTACCGAACTCGATGTCTCGCACTTCGACACCAGCAACGTCACCAACATGGAAAGCATGTTCTTCCAGATGGTTAATTTGAATGCGCTTGATGTAAGCCACTTCGACACCTCGAAGGTAACCGACATGCTCCAGATGTTCGATGGCGACGAGAAGCTTAAGACGCTCGACGTCTCCGGGTGGAATACCTCCAATGTGACGAACATGCAGTCGACTTTCGTCGGCTGCTCCGGCCTGACCGAGATCAAGGGCATCGGAAATCTGGATACCTCCAGCGTTACAGAAATGAGCTGGATGTTCAGCAGCGACAAGAGCCTGACCACGCTCGATGTGTCCAACTGGGATACTTCCAAGGTCACAGACATGAAACAGGTCTTCGGCAACTGCTCCAACCTGCTCGAGATCAAGGGCATCGAGAACCTGAATACCTCGAACGTCACCAATATGCGCGCCCTGTTCAGCGGGGACGAGAGCCTGATTTCGCTCGATTTGTCCAAGTGGAACACCGCAAAGGTCCGCAACATGGGCCGCATGTTCTATAACTGCACTTCGCTTGAGACCCTGAACCTCGAGGGCTTCAACACCCATAGCATCAACTCCTATGGTGATTGGGTAAAGGGCATGGAGGACATGTTCGAAGGCGACCGGGCGCTCCACGAGGTGACGATTGGAAAGGACTGGAGTTTCAAGGGCAACAACCTCGAAAAGGAAGGCTACTGGGCCCTGCTGCCCGGCGCCATGGACTACGAGAACAGCTGGCATCTCGTGGGTACCAACATCTACAAAACCAACACCGAGCTGCGTGACGGCTATGACGACAACGTAGAACAATGGGCCGGCACATGGGTACGTGAGCGGGCGCATTGGGTCGTCAAGTACAACGCCAACGGTGGAGTCGGCTCGATGGCAGACCAAGTTTCGGACGGCGGCAATATCACGCTGGCCAAGAACACCTTCTATCGCAAGGGCTACTACTTTGCCGGATGGCGCACGGCAACCGACGAGGAGCTCGAGAAGAATCCCTATGCCGGCAAACGCTACTCCGATGGCCAGGAAATCACCAACCTCAACCAGGACGTGACACTCTATGCCCAGTGGAGGAAGCTAGAAGCACAATCGCATGGCGGTACCTTCTATATCGCCCTGAAGGCAGGCCAGAAAGCGGTCTTCGAAAACCTTCCCATCGGCGCGCAGTACTCGGTCGTCGAGAGCTCGGCACCAGGCTGGACGCTTTCGAGCTCCAGCGGAACTTCGGGAACCGTCACGCAGAGCACTTCGACGGCAAGTTTCGTGAACAAGTTCACGCCGGGCTCCACCAACGTGACGATTGCGGCATCCAAGCTCCTTACGGGGCTTTCGCCTGACGATGGCGCCTTTACCTTCAACCTCTACGAGGGCGACCAGGCAACCGGCAATCCGATTCAGACTGCCACCAATGTGGGCAGCAGCGTGACATTCAATCCCATCACCTTTACGTACGATGCGAACGAGTGGCAGGGGCAGGACTATCAGTACCGGACCTATACCATCGCAGAAGTATTGCCCGAAGACGATGACCCGAATACCGAGGGCGTACAGAAGGACGGCATCACGTACGACCAGCACATCGAGCACGCATATGTCGAAATCCGGCATAGCGTTCAAGATGGAAAGGATATGCTGGGTGCATCGGCCTACTACGACTGGAACGATTCAACGCCATACCAGGCCCTGTTCACGAACGTGCCGGAGCCGGGCAACCTGACCATCTCCAAGGAAGCCGTCGGCCAGTCCGACGCGACTGCGGACCAGGACTTCTCGTTCGACGTGACGCTGCTCAAGAACGGCAAGCCGTTGACGGAAGCCTATGACTGGACCTCCACCGACGGGCGTTCCGGCACCATCGAAAACGGCGGCACCATCACGTTGAAGGGCGGCGGCAGCGCCACCATCAGCGGGCTGCCGGTAGGAACGACCTATTTCGTAACCGAAGCGGGAAGCGCCGATAACTGGAGCCGTACCGCCTCGTCGTCGACGACGGGAGTCGTCGGCGCCGGCAGCTCGACCACCGCGAGTTTCACCAACACCTACAAGGCGAACGGCAGCACCACGCTCTCCGGCACCAAGACCGTGAAGAACCTGCACGCAAACTATAAGAAGTACGCGAAAGGCGCCTTCACATTCGCCCTGTACGAGGGCACGGATACCTCCGGAACGCCACTGGACACTGCAGGCAATTCGAAACCGAACGCCGACGGTACCAGCAACTTCACCTTCGCGCCGATCGACTACACAATGCAGGACCTCAAGAACGATGACGGCACCTACGCCAAGGAGAAGGACCTGACCTACACCATCGCCGAGCTGCCGAACGGCGATGACCGGTACGCAACCGACTCCCAAACCTGGACCGCTATCGTACACCTGACCGATGAGGGCAACGGCAAGATCGCCACGAGCGTGAGATACGAGAACGCGTCGGGCACCGGTGAGAACGCCGCCTTCACCAATCAGTACCTGCCCGCAGGCAGCACCGTGGTGCAAGCGGGAAAGAAGCTTACCGGCCGTCATCTGAAGAACGGCGAGTTCACGGTCAGCGTCCGCTACGCCAGCAACAATGCCGAAGCGTTCAAGATGGCAAACAAGGGCAGCACATTCACTTCTCCGCGTCTGAGCTTCAACCGAGACGAGTTGAACCATCTGGCCAAGGAGGGCAAAGCCATCAAGACGACTGAAAACGGGATAACCACCTGGAGCATACCCTACGCCATGTCCGAGATCCTGCCCAGAGACGATAACCCCGATACCGAAGGCGTACAGAAGAAGGGAGTTACCTACGATGGGGGAACCCATACCGCAACAGCGGTGTTTACGGATACCGGCGGCGACAAGCTCCATGCCGCAGTGACCTACGACAAGGGCTCCTCCACCCCGCCCACCTTCAAGAACACCTTCCGCACGCACACGAGCCTTACCCTCAAGGCGAAGAAGAAACTTTCGGGTGGCAAGCTCAAGGACGGCCAGTTCACATTCGACGTGAAGGGCCCGCACGGTTCCAACGAGACGGCGACGAACCGGGCGAATGGCACCATCGTGCTTCCTACCTGGATATACACGAAACCGGGAACCTACCGCTACACGCTGACCGAAGTCGATGACAACCAACCCGGCGTCAGCTACGACGATGCCGCCTACCGCATCACCGTCAAGGTAACGAGGAATGCGGCGGGTAAGCTGCACGCCAAGGCGACGGTTGCGGGCAAGAAGGCCACACCGAAGTCCCTGACCTTCAAGAACAGCTGCAACCAGCCCCCCACGGGTGCTGATAATGCGAATTCGAAGGACAACCCGGACAACCAGAACGGCACAGACAGCACCAACGAATCGAGTGACCAGCCGACCCTGTTGCTCGTACCGATCACAGGCGACAACGCACTGCCGATCGGCATACTGATAGCCGTCGCTGTTGCCGCCCTGGTCCTGCTGATCGCGGTTCGCCGACATAGGAACGGAGGGGAATAAGGCTCCTTCCTCACTCGCCTTCCTCCCGAAGGGAGCCGCAACAACAAGAAGCGCCCGGACGCGATAACGTCCGGGCGCTTTCCTCGAGCAAGCTTCCTGTCGCCAGATTCCGCCTATTTATCGAGTGTACGCACCTGGACTGCAGATGCCGTCTCATCAAGAGCAGCCAGATCCTGGGCGTCCAGCGAAAGGTCCAAGCATTTCACGGTATCGCGAATGGACGCCTCCCTACGGAATCCCGTAAGCAGCGTCGAGTTCTCGAACTGCGCTAAAGTCCAAGCTTCGAACAGATTTGCGTAAGAGCATCGGTACTTTTCGCACATGGGCGACCAGACCTCCTGATAGAGCCGACGAATACCGCTCTTGTACGGCTCGGTCGCCCAAGGGAGACGCATGCGGATATCTCCGGCACCGAAGGAAACGTCCAAATGCTCGGGGCCTGTCAGGTACCCTTCTTCCAAGATCCCGTAACCCTGGAATAGCGCGCGATGACGGCGGCAAGCCGGGAAGAAATCACGTCCATGGAACGGAGCCAATATGCTGAACTGCTCCTGGACCAGCGCCACTTCTCCCTCCCGCGCATAGGCATCTAGGTCGGCAGGGGTGCTGTTCGAGATGCCAACAGCACGAATTTTTCCCTCGCGAAGCAGGTCGGACATAGCATCCATAGTCTCCCCAACCGACCATGCATCGTTCACGTAATGGACAACGAGAACATCAAGGTAATCCGTTTGCAGCCGGCGCAGGGATTCCTCGACATCACGTTTCACCGCCCGTGCGCCGGTATTGTTGTAGACGGTATAGCCGTCGCGGGAGTACTTGTAAACACCGTCGTCGGGCCGCCAATTCAGCGAGCACTTCGTCTGGAGCACAAACTTATCGCGTCGTCCCCTCAGCGCCTTCCCCAACAGCTCCTCGCTGGTGCCCATACCGTACACCGGGGCCGTATCGATGTAGTTGATACCGCAATCCGCGGCAACGTCCAGCAGCCGTTTGACTTGACTATCCGGAGGGGTATCCTGCCAGACACTACCGCCTCCAAGGCCCCAGGTACCGAATGCGATTGCCGAGACGCGCAGACCGCTGGTGCCGAGTTCCCGATACTCCATATGCCGCCTTCCTTCTCTCCAGCAGGGTCAGCAAGTCGCCGCTTACAGGGCGACGCTCATGTACAAGCCGTAGAACCCGATCCGTGCGAAGAAAACACCTACAACAACCAGAATGAACACGATCAACACCGCCGCGGTCTTCGGAAGCTTCTTCCGGGCCATCGCCTCCACGACCACTGCCGCCACACAGCAGGCAGCAAGCAAGGCAAATAGACCGCCGATTGCAGGTACCAGGTCAAGCGCAGGACCCCATCCGTTCGACATCGATGCGCACGCCGCGATCTGTCCGCCGAACCCAAGCACGGCAAGCACCGCGCCCACCAGTCCGACGGCGAAAACCGCCTTCCCTATCTTCCCCGGAACCTCGATGTCGGCAATGCACAGGGTCAGCAAACCCAGCACGGTGCCGCCGGTGAGCCCATAACCGATCATCTGGATGACCGTCCACGGCGTGTTCCAGGTTGGAATGGTGTCGATGGTATAGGCGAATCCGCAGAACGCAGCAAAGACAACCGCCCAAATCGACAGCACGATCAGGAAGCCATTCCGCACATTCGCCTTTAATTTCCCGGCCCGAGACGTCAGCCAATAGACGAATGCGGCAACGAAGAAGAGCCCGCCGACCATGACCTCGTTCGTCAGTGGCGAACGACCAATTCCGTTGACGGCGAAGACCGCATGCATCGGATTCGCCAGGTGGAAGAATGCGCCCACGAAACCGACCAGCATTACCAACAGAGGGAGAAGCGTCATTCGATCGATTCTTGCGACCGCTTCCTCGTTCTCGGAGAGTTGCCGCAGGGCAGCATAGATGATTATGAACGCACAGGCGCCCATTGGCGCAAGGGTGGTAAAGATGGCAAGAGGCAGCTCGGAGAATCCGTTTCCCATCGCTATTTCACCTCACTTGGATTATCGATGACCATTTCATCCGAACCGCTGGGAACGGATTGCGGGCATTCGTTTATGTAAAGATTCGGGTTCGTGTAGCTTGGATCCGGCAGGGGGCTGATTGCCGCCCGTTTGCCTTCGGGCAGCGTGTCGACGGGGCCGAATTGCAGCGCCCGTCCGGTACAGGCCTCGACGCAAATGGGCTCGAGACCCTGTTCGACACGCTCCTGGCAGCCGTTGCATTTTACGGAATGGCCAGCTGCCCGGTCGACAGTAGGCGCCTTGTAGGGGCATGCCATCGCGCAATATCCGCAACCGATGCACACATCCGCATTGACCGAAACGATTCCGGTATCGGGATCCTTGTGCATTGCACCAGTCGGACAGACCTCGGTACAGGCGGGGTTGTCGCAGTGTTGGCACGACACAGAGGTGTAGTAGGTCTGCGAGTCAACCGACCAGCAGCCATCGCTATCCTGTGAGAAGCCTGTGCCGCCATCCATCTCGTAAACGTGGCGGAAGGTGATCTCCGGCGAGAGATCATGGTAGTCCTTGCATGCCAGTTCACAGGTATGGCACCCCGAACAGCGCAGAGCGTCGTAATAGAATCCGTATTGGGTCATGGTTACGCCTCAACCTTCTCGACCTGTGCAATGGCACTGTGCATACCGGTTCCTTTGGAGACCGGATTAACATGCCGGCTCGTAAGCACGTTGATATTGCCGTTCTGATCGATGCCGTTCTCGTCCGGCGTGTAAACCATGCCATGGGGCAGATAGACCACACCCGGCATGACACGGTTCGTCACCCGCGCAGCAATGCGGGTCTCTCCGCGGTTGTTGAAGACGCGCACCCGATCACCGGTAGATATTCCGCGCGCCTCGGCATCGATGGGGCTGATCCACAGCCGTTCGGCAAGCGGCGTTTGCAGCACCGGGTTATTCGCATAGGTAGTATGCGCATGGCTGCGGCAATGATAGGCAAGTACTTGCAGCGGATACTGATCGGTTTCCGCCTCGGCACTCTCGAAGCCGGGTGTGTAGATGGGAATCGGAGAGATGACATCGCCTTCGGGAAGCTCCCATGTCTTGGCAAGCTCAGCAAGCTCGGGAGAATAAATCTGGATTTTGCCCGTCTGGGTATCCAGCGGGTTCTTCTCGGGATCGGCGATGAAGGGGTCATCCTCTTTCGATTCCACGCAAGGCTCCTTGTAGTAGCCCTGCTCCACCATCTGCTCATAGGTTGGAAGCTGTGGATATTCTTCGCGCATCTGGTTGTACAGCTCACGGCGCCAGTCCTGGCGGGTCTTGCCGCCATCCGAATACTCATCGTAGATGCCCAGACGTTTCGCAATCTCGCCGCAAACCTCATACACCTCGCGTCGTTCGCCTTTGGGTTCGTACAGCGGATTGCCCATGGTGATGGCCAGGTTGTTGCAATTCTCTCCCGCCGCCGACATAGTGTAGGTCTCCTGGCAGGTAAGGTCCGGCAGAATGATATCCGCATACTTCGCCGATGGCGTCATCTTCACGTCGTAGCACAGGATGAATTCGCACTTGCTCTCGTCCTTGAGCACTTCCAGCGTATGGTTTATGTCGCCGTTGTTGTTCGCTGGATGGTTGTTCGCATAGTTGATCAGCAGCTTGATGCTCTGCGGCAACCGGTCAGCGCCCTTGATGCCGTCCTTCTTCGCAGTCAGAGACGGTCCGTCTTCGATGGCTTCGACCCAACGGTAGCTGGGGAACTGGATTTCGATTGGGTTGGTGCCGGTGGGCAGTGTCAGGAAATCGAGCTTGGCATTCCCCTGGCGACCGCCCGAGTTCGTTCCCGGTTTACCGACCTGACCGACCAGCTGGGCCAATAGCATGATGGCACGGCTGGCGGTATCGCCGTTCGCATGACGCTGCGGACCGTACCCCTGCGCAATGTAGCACGGCTTGGCCTTACCGATCTGATGGGCGAGCTTCTTGATGCGCTCCTCTGGCACACGGGTAATCTTCGATGCCCAGGCAGGGGTTTTCTCTACCTTGTCATAGCCAGTGCCCATGATGTAGGCGTAATAGGAAGAATTCTTGGGCGCGCCCTTGGGAAGTGTTTCCTCATCGTAGCCGACACAGTATTTGTGCAGGAAATCGATATCGACCATCTTCTTTTCAATCAGCTCATGCGCGATTCCTGCAACGAGCGCGGCATCCGTACCGGGTATGATGGGAATCCACTCGGCTCCTGCGTTGGCGCATATCTCGCTCTTGCGCGGATCGATGCAAATCACTTTCACGTGTTCCTTGTTCATCGCAACGTTGAGGTCGTAACCCGCGCCGTCGCCCGACATGCACATATCCATGACAGCATCTCCGAAGAGGACAACCAGCTCGTCCTCCTTCAGCGTATAGAACGAACGGGTCCCCCATTTCGCCAAGCCGTAGGTATACGGATAGGCACCGAATGTGATGGAGGCAAGCGAATAGTTGCCGTATCGCGTCAGGCATCCGCCATAAAGATTCATCAAACGGAAGAACGGATTATTCTGCATGAAGTTTTGTTCAACGCCCGTGCATTGGGCGATGAAGATGGCTTCGTTTCCGTATTTCTCCTTCACGCGCTTGATTTCCGAGGCGATGGTGTCGAGCGCCTCGTCCCAACTGATGCGCTCGTACTGTCCATCGCCGCGCTTGGTCCCCTCGACGCGCTTCAACGGATAATCCAGACGCTCATCGGCATCGAGCCAACGCCTGATGGAACGGCCGCGCAAGCATGCGCGTGCTTGGGTTGCGCCGTACTTCCCGCTTCCGGTGTTGTCGGTCTCGACATAGAGCAACTTGCCGTCCTTCATATGGCACCGGAGCAGGCACGCACCACCGCAGTCGACGGCGCAATGGGTGTACTTGATCTCCTCCCCCTCTTGCAGGCCGTCCTCCGCAAAGGCCTTCTCCTTTGATACCTCACCAGACGAGACCAACGCTCCACTTGCGGCGACAGTAGCTCCGACCACTCCAGAAGCCTTAAGAAACGACCGGCGGTCCATGACCATTCGCTGTCCTTTAGACATCGTCTCACCCCATTCAGTCTTCGCCGTTCCCCACTCCGAATCACAGCGAACGAAAGGCTGGACTCGAAAACGGCGATTAGTCTGTTCCCTGCATGCGAATTGCAGGCCCCTAACTGAAGTGTATGTACCGCCATATCGCCAAACAATGCCTTTATTGTATGGTCGACAATTAAGTTGTTATGGTATTGCTAATCAGACCCGCGCCGAAGACGGAAAGAGGCGCGAGACCCTTGCAGCCAGAGCGGCGCGGAAAAGCGATGCCCCATTTATACGATAAATCGGGGGTCTTCACGGTCGAATGTATCCATGTACGCCCCCACCAGCTCCAAACCCCGAAGCAATTGCTCATCAGACGCAGGCGAGCAGGTGGCGATTCGCAGGCGGTTCACGCTGGCATTGCTGCTCACGGCGAAGCGCTCGGCACCGAACACCGCCACGCCGCTCTTGGACAGCGCGATCTCCGCCGAGCGCCCAGAACAGCCATCGGGAAGGTCCATCCATTGGCAGAATGCCACCTCGCTCACCGGCACCTGGGGAAACGATTGCGCGAATAGTTGATTGCGATGCACAGAACGCCTGCGCTTGTTCGCGGCAATCGTATGGGCCATTCCGCGTTCCACCAGCCGAGAGGCGATCTCGATATTGAGAGATGGAATCTTCAGGTTCTGATTGATGGCACCCTGCACGACAGCATCACGGTATGCCTCGGGAACCCTCAGGTAGGCAATACGCAGCCCCGAGCACACCGGCTTCGAGAGTCCTGCGATATAGATGCATTGTTCGGGAATGTAGCCCACCAGAGGAGCAGGCGGTTCCTCGAGCAATGCGGAATAGTTATCGTCCTCGATGGCAAGCAGACCAAACCTTCTTACAATTCTGGCGACCTCAGCTTTCCTCTGTGCGCTCATTGCGATATTGGTCGGATTAGATCCGGAAGGCATGAGGTATATCCCCTTCGGCTTCTGCGTGATGCAGGCATTCTGGAGTTCATCGGGGAGCATACCCTCATCGTCGTTTGCAATCGGAATCAACTGCAGGTGGAGCATGCCGCACAGGCTGATGAAATTCGGATAGGTATATTCGTCTACGATGATCTTGTCCCCGGGTTCGAACAAGGAGGACAGGATAACGGCAAGCCCCGATTGCACGCCCGAGCTGATGATGGTCTCACGAGGCGACGCATCGACTCCCAGGCTGTTCAGCCATTTTGCCCCGATTGCCGCCTGGCGCTCGCTTCCCAGGGGATCGGAATACTCGAAAAGCCTGCTCGATGCGTCATCAGCAAGAATCTCGCGCGCAACATCGCGCACGATATCATTGTCCTCGTAATAGGGATATATGGTCCCAAGCTCTATGGTCTTGCCCGGATGCTCGTCGACGACACTGGCACGAACCCCGGCATGAGGGGCCACAAACGTACCGCTTCCCACCACTGCATTCACCAGACCGCGCGCTTCACAGAGCTTGTAGGCTTTCGTGATTGTACTCAGATTCAGATCGAGAAAATCGGCGAGCTCGCGCTGAGGCGGAAGCCTTACCCCCGCCGTCAACTTGCCAGAGCGGATATCCCGTGCCATCAGGTCGGCCAGCGAGATATAGAGCGGATTCGAGAGTTCGCTGCGCTTGGGATGCCATGACATAGGATAATCATCGAATGAATTAATCGGCATCGGCATCAACCCCTCATCCGCATCCGTTCCAATGGGAAGATTGTATGCCATTGTATGGTTTTATCAAGCCATATTGCCAAACAATATCGATGATGCCGTCACATGCCCATAATCTCAATGCAGGGTCGCTGTCATCGAATGGCGGTCCCACCGAAAGCCATCCTCTCCTACACAGACAGAGACGGGCCAAACGCGGTTAACCTTGGAGGACGGTCGGCGTCGAGGCGAAGGAAGCGTCCTTGCCATCGATCCGGCGACGGCGCACATTGGCGAAGATGGAACCGGCGATATTGTGCCAGATGCTGAAGATGGCGCCCGGCAGGGTTGCCAGCGGATTCGCGGCGAAGTTCGCAGCGGCGAGGCTCACTGCCAAACCGGAATTCTGCATGCCCACTTCGATGGCGACTGCCGTTGTCTTCGCATAATTCAATTTAAACGCACGGGAGATGGCGTATCCCAGGCCCATGCCCACTGCATTGTGCAGCATGACCACCGCCAGCACCAACGCACCGCTCTCGATGATCTTCTCGGTGTTGTTGGCTGTGATGCCCGCCACGATGAGCGCAATGGCAAGCACGCTGATGCAGGGCAGGATCGGCGTGCATTTCTGCACCGCCTTGGAAGCAAACGCATTCACCAGGATGCCGGCTATGACCGGGATGAGCACGATCTGCACCACGCTGATGAGCATCGCCGTGAATGAAACGTTCACCCACGCGCCCGCCAGCCAGTAGACCAGGGCAGGTGTGGCAATCGGCGCAAGCAGCGTGGAGACGATGGTCATGCCCACGGAAAGGGGCACGTCGCCCTTAGCGATGTAGGTGATCACGTTCGAGGCGGTGCCTCCCGGGCAGCAACCCACCAGGATGACACCGAGTGCGATGTCGGTGGGCAGGTTCAGACCAACGGCCAAACCCCAAGCCGCCATCGGCATGATCGTGTATTGCAAAATGGCACCGAGCACCACTTCTTTGGGATGGGTGAACACCACCTTGAAGTCGTTCGGGCTGATGGTCAATCCCATGCCGAACATGATGATGCCCAGGAAGATGGACGTGTAACCCGTTGCCCAGGCAAACAGGTTGGGCGTCAGATATGCCCAGATGGAAAGCGCGATGATAATCAGGGCAACATAGCGCGTAAGCACATTGCCGACCTTAGCGACGAGGTTCATGGTTGGCCATCCTTTCGATTCCAAAACTCCCCGAATGCCTGAGGGTGGACGGACTCGCCTCGCCACCCCGTACTCGCGTCATGCCGGTTATTCGGTCTCCATGTCGACCAAACGACCATGCTTCTCATAGCGGGTAACCCGTGTGACCTTGTTGTCATCGTCGACGAAGGCCACGTACGGTTTGCGGGCGCGCGCCTGCTCGGGCTCGACGGTGTCATATGCCATGATGATTACCTTGTCGCCCACCGAGACGCAACGGGCGGCAGCGCCGTTCAGGCAGATGATGCCGCTCCCCCGCTCGCCCGCAATCACATAAGTGGCCAGGCGCTCGCCATTATCCACATCGGCAATCTCGACGCGCTCGTACTCCAAGATATGCGCAGCATCCATCAAATCCTCGTCGACCGTGATGGAACCCACGTAGTCGAGCGCAGCCTGCGTAACGGTAGCGCGATGGATCTTTCCCTTCAGCATGGTGATTGCCATGGTCACTCCTCATCTCGTTCGAACCGGGGTCATTGTACCCAGGCCTTGCAACAATGGAAACAATTCGGATAATATGTAGGGAAACGTAGGGATACACCGTAAATGCAGACAACGCCAGCGCCGTTGCCGCTTCGGTGTAATAACCGGGAGAATCGGCCATGTACTTGAAGCAGACGAAACGTAAAGGGCGCATCTACCTCTCGGTCATGCAAAACTACCGCAGTGGCGGCAAAGTACACGCGAAGACCGTTGAGAACATCGGATATGCCGACGAGTTCTCCGACCGTTACGAAGACCCTATCGCCCACTTCAAAGCGTATGTCGCCGACCTCAACCGGCAAGCGGCCGAGCGCATGGTACCCGTGCACCTGACCATCCCACGGGATGCCCAAATCGCCCCAAAGGAAAGCGGTGCCGTGCAATTGGGGAGCGCAATCGCCCTCGGATACCTGGATGCCTTGGGCGTGGGGCGTTTCTTCAACGAACGGACCGCCGAAGCAGACTCCGGGAATCCCCGTAATCCCGATGCGGGGCTCGGTCGCGCATTCGAGCTGCTGGTGACCGAGCGCATGATTCATGCCGTGCCCGTACATGAAACCTGGAGTGCGCGGGGAAAGTTCCCCCGCACCTGCGGCATGGAACTCGCCGACGCATATCGGGGCTTCGAACAGATTGCCCGTTGCGAACGCCAGCTTGTTTCCAGATTGAACGCGCGATATACGGCAATCCATGGCGAACGGCGGCTGGAAAGCGTGCGCCTGGTTTTCAGCAATTATGTGTTCGCCTGGCCTGGGGAAAAATCCTCGGGCGGTCCCGATGAAATCGAGAGGCATACCACACACCGCCTCTGCCTGGTTATCGACGAAGCCGGTATCCCCCTAACCTACCGCATCGTCCCACGCCATATGACCGCCGAGGAAACCTTGACGGTCATCGACGAGCTGAAAGGCGAATCGAGCGCTGAACACGTGACGGTCGTCGCGGCGCAGCTGCCCGCGGCGGCGAAGGTCGTTACGCAGCTCGTAGCGCGCCACGAGGGATTCGTGCTGCTTATGCACGCAAGCGAGACAACTCCCGAACAGTACCTTTGGGCAGCCGATGACCAGGATTACCTGCTGACCCGCAACAAGTCGTACCGGATCAAATCGCGGATGGCGGATCTCGCCGACCCCCATCAGCAAGACAAGGGTACGGGCATCTCGGATGGCGCGGAACACGTCAAGGTGAAGGAAATCGCCCTGCAATCAACCCGTGCGCAGGCAAATCAAACGTTCTTCATCGTCTCGAATGAGACGGCGGCTTCCAACGCCGCTATCTTCAACATCTATCGTGAACTTTGGCGCGTGCATGAGCCCTTCCAGGTTATCGCCGCCGACTTCATCGCTCCTCCCTATGCCGTGGATACGCAGATTCACCTGCGCGCGCACTTCGTCATCTGCTACACGGCATTCTTCGCGCTCCGCATGCTGCGTCAGGACATGGATTGGGCCTGGAACGCCGCACAGGTTGCAGATGCCCTGGTCCACATGGAAGGCGCCTATTTGGATGAGAACTGGTACCTGTTCAACTACCGAAGTCGGGTGACCGATGACATCCAGCGGACGGTGGGCGTCGGAATCGGACGGCGTCTGTTGAACCGGGCGGACATCCGCAGCGTTACCGCCCAGGCACGACGGCGTGCCGAGCATCGGGAAGAGCCCCGGCCAGATACAATCGGTCCGAGATAAGCGCGTCCTAGGGATATCCATCCCTGTGCAAAAAAAGGATGGAGTTTGAACCTTCGACGTATTTTCTGTTACGAAGAGGTGTCGATGTGCTGATCCGGAACGTAGGAACCCAAGTTCCATTATCGTCAGAAAAGGTGCCGGCTTCGGCGCCGAGGAAGGATGATGGTTGGCATGGCAGATGCGCAGGCCGCATTCGAGACGGCAGGCAAGCAGGTTCGGGTCTACCCTGGGCCGGATGGATGTCCGGCGGTATACCTGCACGCCTACTTGGATGATCAAGGAAAGATCGAACGGCTGCTTCGGCGGAACGGCTGCCCGGCCCATTCGCTCGTCGTCATCACCAATCTGCGTTGGGATGACGAGATGACGCCGTGGGATTGCCCGCCGCTGTCTGAAGAGGATACGCCCTGCCACGGTCAGGCGGATTCCTACCTTGAATGGTTTTCCGGCACCCTCATGCCCCAAGCCGAGCAGTACTTTGCCGGCCCACCGGCATACCGCACCATCGCAGGCTATTCGCTCGCCGGGCTGTTTGCCCTGTATTCCCTGTATAGAACCGACATCTTCTCAAGGGCCGCAAGCGTATCGGGGTCGCTCTGGTATCCGCGGTTCCTGGAATTCGCAACCAGCCATGCCCTGCATTGCGATCCTGCCTGCCTCTACCTTTCCCTCGGAGACGAGGAAAGCAGGACCGGTGATCCCATATTGGATACCGGCCAAGCCCGCACCGAAGCGCTTGCCAAGCACTTCAACAACCTTGGCATTCCCACGACCTTCGAGCTGAACGAAGGAGACCACTACACGAATCCGGAGAAGCGCACCGCCCGCGGCATCCAGTGGATGCTCCAGCAGTAGACTCGGATTCGGGAAAACGGAGGCGCATCCATGACACGCGCACAGACTATTTACGGACGCCTAAGGGAAGTCGCCGCCACCCGGAAGGATCGGCCGGCGATCATCGAAGCGAACCGCACGTTAACCTTCTCCGAACTCCTGGCAATGGTCGACGCCATTGCCGATACCTTCCCCGTCGACGTGAAAACCGTCGGCATCGTCATGTCGCATCGGGCCGAGATGATCGCAAGCATGTTTGCGGTGCTCAAATGCGGTGCACGATACGTTCCTGCAGAACCGACCTTTCCCGCGAAGCGGATCCGCTTCATGATGGAGGAGTCGAAAGCCGATTTCGTTCTAACCGAACGGCCGTTCCTGTCGCGGATGGAGGGGTTACCCACCCGATTGGCAGACTGCGAACTCTGCTCCCATGGGAAAGCAGCAGGCAATCGCCCAGAGCGGGCCATACCCGAATCAGCCGCCTACGTGCTGTACACCTCGGGGACTACCGGCACTCCGAAGGGAGTATGCGTGACGAACCGCAACGTCTGCCATTATGCCCGAGCGTTCGCCGAAGAGTTCCAACCGCAGCCCGAAGATATCATGCTGCAGTATTCGGTATGCTCGTTCGACATCTTCGTCGAGGAGGTGTTCGCCACGCTGCTGAACGGCATCGCAGTGGCCATTCCAACCGCCGAGGACAAGACCGATATCCATGCGCTGATGCGCTTCGTGACCGAGCATCGCGTGACTATGATGAGCGGTTTTCCCTACCTGTTCGCCGAGATGAACAAGCTTGCAGAGATCCCCCGCTCGCTGCGCCTGCTGATCAGCGGCGGCGATGTGCTGCGCGCCTCGTATGTGGATCGTTTGCTGGACCGGGCCGTGGTATACAACACCTACGGGCCATCGGAAACCACCGTATGCGCATCGTATTATCGCTGCCGCCCGAACGCCGAGCTGGAAGACGGTACCTATCCCATCGGACAGGCGGTAGAAGGCACCGAGATCCGTATCCTGGACGCGCAGGGCAACGCGGTCCCCGACGGAGACGTGGGCGAGATCTGCATCTACGGAGATGGGGTCTCACGCGGCTATATCGGCGACCATGCGGAAGAGAACCGCGCCTTCGTGACTCTGGATGACGGTTCCACCATGTACCGCAGCGGGGATTTGGGCTATCGGCTCCCCGACGGCAACCTTGCCTTCTGCCACCGCAAGGATTCCCAAGTCATGATCTTGGGCAAGCGGGTCGAGACGAAGGAAGTGGAATCCCGCCTGCACCAATGCGCCGGCGTGCGGCAGGCGGTGGTGAACGCCGTCGACGACGATCAGGGGCTGCCGTACCTGATCGCGTATGTGGTCCCGGAACACGGTCAGCTGCAGGTAGACGACCTGCGCAGCGAGCTTGCCGAGAACCTCGCAGACTTCATGATTCCCGAATACTTCGTCAGCATGCCCCGTATCCCGCTCAACGAGAACGGCAAGCCAGATACGGCAGCGCTGCCTGTGGTCATGAAGGCAGGTACTCTGTAGCCCAGGAGAACAAGGGCATCCGTTTGTGAGAGAATCACGCTAGGAAGCTTTTCCCGTCGCACGGCATCATCGTCGGGCATTCAGACGGAAACGCACTGAGCCGCTGTTTCAAGGAGGGACGATTCTCCATGCAGGAATTCGAATGCGAACGCAACCGCAAGCTTGCCGAAAAGGTCATCAAGGGTCTTGCCGCTCGCAACATGGAAGGCTACTTCGCCGAGACGAAAGAGGAAGCCCTGAAAATCGCGCTCGGTCTGATTCCCGAAGGATCGAGCGTCAGCTGGGGCGGCACCTTCTCCATTGCCGAAATCGGCCTGCGGGATGCCCTGATCAACGGCAACTACACCGTCTATGACCGCGACGCCAAGACCACGCCCGGTTGGCGGGACGAGGTCATGCATAAGGCACACGACTGCGACTTCTTCCTGGCCAGCAGCAATGCAATCACCGAGGACGGCATGCTGGTGAATATCGACGGCGACGGCAACCGTGTCTCCTGCATTGCCTGGGGTCCGAAAAATGTCCTGATGATCATCGGCATGAACAAGGTGACCAAAGACCTCGACCATGCGCTCTACCGCGCCCGCAACGTCGCAGCGCCCATCAACGCCCAGCGCTTCGATATCAAGACCCCCTGCAAGATGAAGGGCGCCTGCTACGATTGCAAATCACCTGACACCATCTGCGGCCAGTTCCTGATCACCCGCCATTCCATGCGTCCAGGCCGCATCAAGATCATCCTGGTGAACGAAGTGCTCGGGTTCTAGAACCCAACGCCCAAGGGGCGTATCATCGGAAGCGAGCAAACACCGATACGCAAGGAGGACTGCATGAAGAAGGAGCTGAAGGTTCAGCCGGCCCTGTTTCCTATGCCCGTGCTGATGATTGCCACCTATGATGAGAACGGCACGGTCGATGTGATGAACATGGCATGGGGCGGAATCTGCGCAAGCGATATGGTGTCGCTGAATATCGGCGAGCGCCACAAGACCTCAGCCAACATCAAGAAGAACGGCGCTTTCACGCTGAGCATTGCCGATGCTGGCCACATGGCAGAGGCAGACTACTTCGGCATCGCCAGCGCCAACAACGATGACGATAAGTTCGCGCGCAGCGGCATGACTGCCACGAAGAGCAAGAAGGTCAATGCACCCGTGGTGAACGAATTCCCCGTGACTTTGGAATGCGAGGTCGTGGAGTGCCGAAACGAGGTGTACGGCTTCCATGTGCTGGGAAAAATTGTCGGCGTACTGGCAGAAGAGAGCGTCCTCGACGAAGATGGAACCGTTAACCCAAAGAAGCTGAATGCACTCTTGTTCGACAACTTCCAGAACGGCTACTACACCACCGGGGACAAAGTGGGCCAAGCCTGGAATGCCGGCAAAGCGTTGATGCCATAACCGGATTGCGCCTTCGCGCTTTTCTCGTCTCCCCGAAATGAATGGACCCCGCGGCTGGATTCCGTGGGGTCCTACTCATTCAACTAGTAAGCCGACACTGCCCTCTCGGCGGCAGCTGCCCGCTCTACTCCTGCGAGCGGCGAATTGCCGAGATCACCAGGGCCACGGCGCCGAGGGCCGCGAGCGCGCCGAGCGCGAGCGCCAGCATGCCGGCGCCGTCGCCGGTCTGCGGCATACCCATGCGCTGCATCGTCGTCTCGCCGTGGTCGGTTCCGCCATCGGAATCTCCGTCGGAATCGTTGCCGCCGTCGGGTGCCGTGTAGCGGTTCGTGAACGTGGTGTCTTCAGACTCTGCGCCACCGGCGGAATCCGCGCCCGTGATGCTCGCATGGAGCCGGCCCGCACCGTCGTCGGAAACCGTGACGGTGACGGCCTTGCCGCTGGTCGCCTCGGGATCGTTGTCCACACCGCCGACCTTCCCGGACTCGGTGATCTTGTACGTGTAGGTGCCGGGCTTCGTGTAGGTGATGGCCCCGAACCGCGCCGTGCCGCCGTGCTCGCCGGGGTTGGTCACCGTTGCGCCCGCACCGTCGGGCATGGGCGCGCCGTCCTCGCCGGAGAGCGTGAAAGCGAACCTGCCGGTGATGTCGGGCAGCCCGGACGGCGAGTCGGACTCGAGCACCTTGGTCACCGGGATGGCCGCCGTGGCGGGCTCCGTCGCGTAGGTGTTGGTGAAGGTCGTGGCATCCGGCCGCTGCGCATCGCCGTCGGCGCCGGAGACGGTCGCGGTCAACGCGCCCATGCCGTCGTCGGAAACCGTGACGGTCACGGGCTTGCCGGATGTTGCAGCGGCGTCGTTGGAGATGCCGCCCGCCTCGCCGGACTCGGTCACCAGGTACTTGTAGGTTCCCGGTTTGGTATAGGTGATAGCCTTGAAATCAACAGCTTCCCCGTCCTTGCCGCATTCCACGGTAGGCTCGTCGGGCAACGGAGACTCCACCTGGTCGGACGGATCGTCAGCAAGGGTGAACGTGAACTTGCCGGCGATGTCGGCGGGCTCGAGCCCCTCCGCGTACGAGAGGGCCTTGGTCACCGGGACGGCGACGCTCACCGGCGCGGGCGTGTAGGCGTTGGTGAAGGTGGTGTCCTCGGAGGCCTGCTCCGCAGTGGCGTCGGCGCCCGAGACGGCGGCGGTCATCGTGCCGTCGCCGTTGTCCTTGACGGTGACCGTCACAGCCTTGCCGGCCGAGGCGTCCTCGTCGTTGGCCACGCCGGGCATGCTGCCGGACTCGGTCACCAGGTACTTATACGTGCCGGGCTTCGTGTAGGTGATGGCGCCGAAGCTCACCGTGGCGCCGCTGGCGCCGCACTTGACCGTCTTGTCGGCGGGAAGCGGCGAGTCGACTTGGTCGGAAGGGTCGTCCTTGATCGTGAACTCGAACTCGCCCGCGATGTCGGGCGCCGTGTAGGAGTCGTCGCCCTTGGCCAGCACCTTGGCCACCGGGATGGCAGCCGTGGTGGGCTGCACCGTGTAGGTGTTCGTCACCGTCCAGTACTTCACCGTGCCGCTTGGCCCGTCCACCTTCTTGGTCCAGCCCGCGCCGAGGTCGGTGGTCTCCTCCACCGAGTACGTGATCTCGTTCCAGTCGCTGTCATACTTGTCCAGGTCCTCGAATGTTGCGTTCCAGGCCGTGGTCTCCACGTCGTCGGGCGTGCCATCGAGCGTGATGGTCTTGCCGGTGTCCGAGCCGTTGGCCAGGAGCTTGACCTGCACGGTGGGCATGGTGGCCGAGCCGTAGGACGATGCGTTCCAGGTCTTCTTCACGGGCACGTCCACCGTGGCCTTGTTCTCGTTGGTGTAGGCGACGGCGGTGTCGCCGGAGAGGGCCTGCTCGCCGGTCGACAGGGCGGCGCCGGTGTCGGTCTCGCTGCCCTGCGCGAGCGTCTCGCCTCCCGAGGTGATGGTGTAGCTGGGCGCCATCTCGTCCGTGCCCTGCTCGCTCACCGTGTACTTGGCGTTCTGCGGCAGCCTGACCGTCAGGCTCTCGGCATCACTCAGCTTCACCTGCGCGGTGGCCTTGCCGCCTGCGTCCGAAGCGAACGTGTAGCCCGACGCCGTGCCGGAGGCGCTAGTACCCTTGTAGAACGTGTACGTTGTGCTGGGCTCCAGCCCGCTGAACGTCAGGTCGTACGTATAGTCCTTCGTCTTGTCCGCTGAGGTGCCCGTGACCGCCTTGGAGACCGTCAGGTTCTTGTAGATGACGCGCAGGCCTATTTGGGTGGCTTCGGAATGCAAGACCGATGCGGCAGAATAGCCCGAGTCCCCCACCCGTCTTATCTGGGCGTTGACCGCTGAGTTCGAGGCCGCCACATGTTTAATCTGGGCCTTAACCGCGGCGTCGTTGTATGCGTACACCCTATTCGGCTTCACGTACCGAACCACATCGCTCGGTGCCGTCATATTGAGAAACACAACGGCGGTACGGCCCGACTGCAGCTCGAAATCGGAGCCGTCGGTTTTCTTGGTGAGGTCGACGGCGATGGCCGTGACCTTGCTCATGTCGGAAGGAGCCGTGGTGGACCATTTCGAGGCGTCCAAGAGATCGCGGTCGCCCTCGTTGTTCCTGGGGTCGCAGCCTGCAGCGGTGGAGTAGTACACCTTGGCGTCCACGCCCTGGCTCCTCATATAGGCGACGTCGACGCTCTGCAGCATGCCCTTCCAGTGCTCGTTGCTGCCGTAGGCGTTCTCGATGGTGTCGTAGAACACCAGCCCCTTGGCCGCAGAATCTTCGTCCGGCCTATAGCGCAGACGATAGGTATAGGAGCCGTCGGCATAGGTCTCGGTCTGCATGCTGTAGTTCGTGTCCTCCAAAGCCTTTATAGCCTTCGAGAAACCTGTCTGTGCTGCGTCAAGGTGCGAAGCGGTCACGCTGACGGAAGCGTAGGCGGCCGATGCTGCGTCGGCCGTACCTGTATTTCCGTCCCCATCAAGATCAGACAGGTAGGAGCTCCATGTATCGTTATCCAGCGCCTCCTTATTGCCGCGCGGGCTGGAGGGAGAGTCTGCATAGCAGTTGTCCAGGGATAGATCGGACGTAACGGCTGCATCGTTTTCCGGGCTGATGCCAAAGTCATCGGCCGCGTCGTATGGATAGATGCCAGAAAAACTCAGCGACACGGCCCGCTCGACCCATTCGGTTTCGGGTACGGACACGCGGAAAATCACCATAGTCCTGCCAGATCCCCGCCAATTGGGCTCTTGGGTGACTTGTATGTCATCTATTTTTTGGCTCTTGCCACCCCAGCTCGATGTACTGGAATACACGACCCCGCTCAACGTTACGCGAGCACTTCCCTCTTTGTAGTTCATCCCCTCGGGGAGCAAATCATAGAACGTCGCCTCGTGCTCGAGGCCGCCCATGGCCTGCCGATACTCCTCGGGGGAGATATAGCTCTTGGAGTTCGCCCACAGCATTTGCTGGGTCAACGTGTAGTTAATCGTGGTCTGGCGTTTCGCTGCGTCGTTGTATTTGGAGTTCACCTTTTTCGTAAGCTGTTGATTCGACCCTCCGCCTTCCAGCGTATGATCGGCAGAAGCGTGCTGCAGGTATTTTCCATCGGGAAGATCGTACCCGCCTGCAGTATCGTGAGTAAGAATCTTGTCTTTGAGGGAACCCGATACATCCCCATCGTCGGTGGTGTTGACGATGTTGTTGTTCGAGTCGAGAACACGGAGCGAATCCACATTGGTGAGCTTCACGGAATCCTGTCCCGCGATAATCTGCTTTACATGTGCCGTGGGCTTCAAGCGAATGCCTAACGTCATGCTCATGTGGAGGCCCATTTCATTCGTCTTGGCAACCCACTTTACCTGGATGGCGCCCAAGCCCTTGAGGTCCATGTTATTAATGCTCTCGCCAGGCGTTGCCGTTTTGAAGAGCTGCCATTCTCCGTTTGGACTCGTCCGGTAATAGAACGCGGCCGTGTTGTTCTCGTCCGAACCCCCTTTTGAGTTGTAGTTGGTGAAGACGAGATTGTACGAGCCGGTATCGGGATTGTCGACGGCTTTCTCATGGGAAACCGTGCTGGACTCGATTCGTGAAATCTCGTAATCTCCAGGCTCAAGAAGCGTGCCATCCAGATAGAGCTGGTCGTCGATAAGCTCGGCAGTCCAGGTCTTCTTTCCGTAGTTTCCGTTTTCATCCTTGGTGAGGTCGTAGCCCATCAGGTACTTACCCACCGTATTCTGGTTGTAGGGGGTCGCGCAGGTGTATTGAATCTCGGTCGTTTCATTCCCATTGTTGAGCATCTTGAGGGGGCCCTGGATAGAATCGGCACCGTTTGCATATTTACTTGCGGCAAAGAGGTCTCCCGTGTAATGGAACGATACCGTGTCGTTTTTAAACTTTACGGTGTCGCTCTTCTCCTGCACGGATGTATCGTCCATGCCCTGCAGCCGATAGGTGATGGTGTTCTTCATCTGCTTGCCCGATTCCTCGGCAGACTTCGGGTAGGCTACCACAATGCTTGCCGCGGATTCGTGACCGTACGTCGAGCCTGGGCTTCCCTCCAAATCGGGGTGCGCGGCATAAGCCGACCAAGAAGTGGTGTAAGTGCTGTCGGAGAACTTGTTCCAATTGGTTACCGAGTTTCCGTTTTCGTCGGTTTTGTAGTCATCCGTGCCTTTCCAGACAACGGGAATGCCTCCATCGCTCGGGGTGTCAATGAACTGGAATTTGAAGGGCATGCCGTTAACCGTTTTCCCGCCCTCGACATTGAAAAGGTAATAGGAATATTCATCGTCGGTAATGCCGGCGGGCCGATCGCCCCAATCGCTTTGCCACCGCACGTAACGGCCACTCTTGTATTTATCGGCATATTTGACAGTCACCTTTGAGTTGTACTTCGCTGTCAATGTGCCGCTATCAATGGAATTTCCGTTGACCGTGCCCGACCATGGAATTGAGGCTTCAGCGCCGTTTTCAATCTTGTAGATACAGTTATTGGAATTCATGTAGGTATTGTTTGCGACATCGTATTCGAAATCGCAGGTGAAGGCCACCGTCGAGTTGAACGGCTCGTAGTTGGTGATGGTTACCGTCCCAGCGGCCTTATCGACCGTATAGTTGAACTCGGTAGCGTTGCTCGTGTTGGGCGCTTCGGGGACGGCAAGCTTCACCTGGGCGCCGGCATTTGAACCGTCGCGCGTTTTGAACAGATAGAGAGGCAGGGTAATCTTGATCGATCCCGCTTCATAGGTTTTGTTCTGGCTGACGCTGAAGGTAATCTTGCCCTTCGCCGCGATGCCATCGCCATTCTCTTTCGGCGGTTGGAATTCGATGGAACTTCCGTCAGATGAGACGGTGGCATTGGAACCTTGCGTCCAGACCACGGACAGGGATGCATCCGTTGCATCTCCCGCTCCCTCTGCACGCAACGGAGCGGCATGGCGCGCCTTCTTGTTCGCAGTGGAGGATTTCCCGGTAACCTGCTCAGCGTCATCAGCCTGCTCCGTCGAAGAGCTCTTTCCGTCTGCGCTCGTTGCGCTCTCTGCCTCCGCCGTGGACGCGGAGTCGGCAGACTCGGCAGACTCGGCAGACTTGGCCGTCACGGTCGAAGACGACGCCGCGCCTCCGGACTCGGCCAAGGCCGTCGGCGCTACCGGCATGAGGCCGACGACCAATATGAGGCTCAAGAGAATACGCGATAACGGTCTCGAAAGCGCTTTCATGGCAAATCCCCTCGGTTGTCCCCAAACAACAGCGAACGTAGTCACAGCAGCCGCGCATTGTTGTGATGCGAAATAAACCGCGTGGTCACGAACGATTCCCTCTGTGTTATTTTCCCAATGCAGAATTATAGCTATTTCCCAGTTCAGAACGCTGTTAAGGAGGAAATTATTTTCTGCACGCCGCCTCTGGCCCGGGATGGCGGTCTATGCGAAGAAAGCCCCCTCGTCCTCCATGCAGACGAGGGGGCTTCCACTATCGGCAAGAACGGCGGGAGCCCATGCGCGTCTAACCGCCGAGCAGGCGCTCCTACCCGCGGTTGCGACGGCGGACGGCGAGCACCAGGGCCACGGCGCCGAGGGCCGCGAGCACACCGAGCGCGAGCGCCAGCATGCCGGCGCCATCGCCGGTCTTCGGCATATCCATGCGCGTCATCGTCATCTCGCCGGAATCAGACGCCCGATACTCGTTGGTGAACGTGGTCCCCTCGGAGGCCAGGGCGGCGGTGGTGTCCGCGCCCGAGATGGCGGCCTCAAGGCTGCCGGAGCCGTCGTCGGAGACCGTCACCGTCACGGTCTTGCCCTTCGCGGCATCCTTATCGTTCACCACGTTTTCGGCCGTGCCGGACTCGGTGATGGTGTAGGTGTAGGTGCCGGGCTCGGTGTAGGTGATGGTGCCGAACGAGGCAATGCCGCCGTCATGGTCTTTGCCGTTGCCCGTGTTCGCAACCTGTTCCCCGCCCTTCGCCGGCATCGGGGCTCCGTCCTCTGCCTTCAGAGTGAAGCTGAACTTGCCCGTGATGTCGCCCGGCTCGGAGTCTTCGTCGTAGGCAAGCTCCTTGTGCACCGGGATGGTGGCCGTGGCCGCATCGGGGATGTAGGTGTTCGTGAACGTCAACGGCCTCTCGTCGGTCGAGCTGACGCGGTCGACGTACAGGGCGCCGTCGCCGCCGTCCCTGACGACGACTTCCACCGCCTTGCCGGAGGTGCCAGCGCTGTCGTTCTCGACGCCGTTGAGGTTGCCGGACTCGGTGACCAGGTAGCGGTAGGTTCCGGGCATGGAATACTCGATGGCGTCGAAGTCCACGGCGTCGCCGTCGCCGCCGCACTTGACGGTCTTATTCCCGGGCAGCGGCGAGTCGACCTGGTCGCCTGAATCGTCGGCGATGGTGAAGGTGAACTTGCCCGCGATGTCGGGTGCCGTGAACGAGGAGTCCCCCTTTTTGAGCACCTTCTTCACCGGGATGGTCGCGCTGGTGGGCTGGACCGTGTAGGTGTTCGTGAAGGTGGTGTCCTCGGAGGTCTGGTCCGCAGTGGCATCAGCACCGCTGACCGTCGCGGTCATCGTGCCGTCGCCGTCATCGGCGACAGTGACGGTCACCAGTTTGCCGGCGGCTGCATCCGGGTCGTTGGTGATACCGCCGGCTGAGCCGGACTCGGTCACCAGGTACCGGTAGGTGCCGGGCTTCGCGAACTCGATCTCGGCGAATTTGACCGTGTCGCCGGCCTTGCCGCACTTGATGGTCGTGTCCGCCGGCAGCGGCGAGTCCACATTATCAGACGGGTCGTCCTTAATCTCGAACGTGAACTTGCCCGCGACGTCGGCAGGCGACAGGCCGTCCGCATACGACAGCGTCTTCGTCACCGGGATGGCCGCCGTAGCGGGGTCGACGGTATACGTGTTGGTGAAGGTGGTGTCATCGGAGGCCTCATCCTCGGTCGCGTCGGCACCGGAGGTTGATGCCGCCAGCTGACCGGAGCCGTCGTCGGTGACGGTGACGGTCACGGACTTGCCGGAGGCCGCCGCAGCGTCGTTGGAGATGCCTCCCGCCTCGCCGGACTCGGTCACCAGGTACTTGTAGGTACCGGGCTTCGTGTACTTGATCTTGCTAAAGCTGACTGTTGCGCCATCCTTGCCGCACTTGACGGTCGTGTCCGCCGGCAACGGCGAATCGACGTTATCGGACGGGTCGTCGGCGATAGTGAACGTGAACTTTCCTGCGATGTCGGCGGGCGTCAGGCCGGCGTCATGGGCGACGGTCTTCTTGACCGGGACGGCGACGCTCACTGGGCTCGGTGTGTAGGTGTTGGTGAACGTCGTGTCCTCGGATGCCTTGTCGGCGGTCGCGTCGGCGCCGTTGACCGTCGCGGTCATCGTGCCGTCGCCGTTGTCCTTGACGGTGACCGTCACGGCCTTGCCGGCCGAGGCGTCCTCGTCGTTGGCCACGCCGGGCAGGGTGCCGGACTCGGTCACCAGGTACTTGTACGTGCCGGGCTTCGTATAGGTGATCGAGCCGAAGCTCACCGCCGTGCCGCTCGCTGCGCACTCCACGGTCTCGCCGCCCGAGGCGGGCATGGGCGCGCCGTCCTGGGCCGCCAGCTTGAACGTAAACTTGCCGGTTACGTCTGGCGCCGTGTAGGAGTCGTCGCCCTTGGCCAGCACCTTCTCCACCGGGATGGCAGCCGTCGTGGGCTGCACTGTGTAGGTGTTCGTGAACGTGAGCGGGCTGGCCGCGGTGGAACTCACGGAGTCCACCTTGAGCTTGCCCGTGCCGTCGTCGGAGACCTTCACGGTCACGGACTTGCCGGACTCGGCCTCGGAGTCGTTGGTGATGCCGCCCGCGCTGCCGGACTCGGTCACCAGGTACCGGTAGGTGCCGGGCTTGGTGAATTCGATCTTGCCGAAGCTGACGGTTTCGCCGTCCTTGCCGCATTCCACGGTATTGTCGTCCGGCAGCGGCGAGTCGACGCCGTCGCTGGCGTCGTCGGCGATGGCGAACTCGAACTTGCCCGCGACGTCGGCGGGAGCGAGGCCGGCGTCATGCGAAACGGACTTCCTCACCGGGATCGCCGCCTCGGCCGGGTCCGGGGTGTAGGTGTTAGTGAAGGTGAGCGGGCTGGCCTCGGTGGAGCTCACGGAGTCCACCTTGAGCTTGCCCGTGCCGTCGTCGGAGACCTTCACGGTCACGGACTTGCCGGACTCGGCCTCGGAGTCGTTGGTGATGCCGCCCGCGCTGCCGGACTCGGTCACCAGGTACCGGTAGGTGCCGGGCTTGGTGAATTCGATCTTGCCGAAGCTGACGGTTTCGCCGTCCTTGCCGCATTCCACGGTATTGTCGTCCGGCAGCGGCGAGTCGACGCCGTCGCTGGCGTCGTCGGCGATGGCGAACTCGAACTTGCCCGCGACGTCGGCGGGAGCGAGGCCGGCGTCATGCGAAACGGACTTCCTCACCGGGATCGCCGCCTCGGCCGGGTCCGGGGTGTAGGTGTTAGTGAAGGTGAGCGGGCTGGCCTCGGTGGAGCTCACGGAGTCAACGTACAGCGCGCCTTGCGCGTTGTCCTTGACGGTGACCGTCACGGCCTTGCCCGTGCTCGCCTCCGCGTCGTTGGCCACGCCGGGCAGGCTGCCGGACTCGGTCACCTTGTAGGTGTAGGTGCCGGGCTTCGTGTAGGTGATGGCGCCGAAGCTCACCGTGGCGCCGCTGGCGCCGCACTTGACCGTCTTGTCGGCGGGAAGCGGCGAGTCGACTTGGTCGGAAGGGTCGTCCTTGATCGTGAACTCGAACTCGCCCGCGATGTCGGGCGCCGTGTAGGAGTCGTCGCCCTTGGCCAGGACCTTCTCCACCGGGATGGCAGCCGTGGTCGGCGTGGGCGTGTAGGTGTTCGTCACCGTCCAGTACTTCACCGTGCCGCTTGGCCCGTCCACCTTCTTGGTCCAGCCCGCGCCGAGGTCGGTGGTCTCCTCCACCGAGTACGTGATCTCGTTGTAGTCCTCGTCGTACTTCGCGAGGTCCTCGTAGGTGTCCGACCACTCATTCCCCTCGAACAGCACGCGTTCGGAGCCCTCGACGGCGCTGCCGTTCTTCAGGAGCCGGACCTTCACGGACTGCGCGCGGTCCCCGCCGAACATCGTGTCATCCCAGACCTTTTTCACCTCCAAGTCCACCGTGGCCTTGTTCTCGTTGGTGTAGGCGACGGCGGTGTCGCCGGAGAGGGTCTGCTCGCCGGTCGACAGGGCGGCGCCGGTGTCGGTCTCGCTGCCCTGCGCGAGCGTCTCGCCTCCCGAGGCGATGGTGTAGCTGGGGCACATCTCGTCGGTCCCCTGCTCGCTTACGGAATAGCGAGCCTTCAGTGGAATAGCCACAGTCAGCTGCTCGGAATCCTTCAACTTCACCTGTGTGGTTGCCGCACCATTGTTGTCGGTGGTGAACGAATAGTCGGACGCCGTGCCGGAGGCGCTAGTACCCTTGTAGAACGTGTAGGTGGTATTAGGTTCCATCTGGCTGAACGTCAGGTCGTACACGTATTCGTGGTCCTTATTTTCCTGCGTGCCCGTGACCGCCTTGGACAGCGTGAGGTTGCGCTTCTCAACGCGCAATTTCACCTTGGTGGGCTGTGTATTCAATACACGGGCCGAGGAGAAGCTGGAAGAACCTGCCTGCTGGATTTGCGCGTTCACAGCTGAATCATTGTAGGCATACGTTTTGGTGGGGAAGATGTAGGGCATCACGTTCTCCGGCGCCTGCATGTACAAGATTGCCGAAGCCGTGCGGCCTGCCTGCAGCACGAAGTCATTGCCGTCGGTGTTCTTGGTCAGATCTATCGCTACTGCTGTGACCTTGCTCATGTCGGAAGGAGCCGCTGTGGACCATTTCGAGGCGTCCGAGAGGTCGCGGTCGCCCTCGTTGTTCCTGGGGTCGCAGCCTGCAGCGGTGGAGTAGTACACCTTGGCGTCCACGCCCTGGCTCCTCATGTAGGCGACGTCGACGCTCTGCAGCGTGCCCTTCCAGTGCTCGTTGCTGCCGTAGGCGTTCTCGATGGTGTCGTAGAACACCAACCCCTTGGCTGCACTGTTGTCGTCGGGACGATAGCGCAACCGATACGTATAGATACCGTCCGCATAGGTTTCCGCCTCGGTGCCATAGGAAGCATCTTCAGCCGCCTTGACAGCCTTGGTGAATCCGGTTTCAGCAGAACCCAGATGCGAAGCGGTCGCGCTTGCAGAAGCGTACGCGGTGGAAAGTGCGTTGTCGGTGCCCGTCACGCCATCGCCATCGAGGTCGGTAAGATAGCTCGACCACGTGTCGTTCGAGACCGAGGTTTGCTCACCACGAGGGCTGGTGGGCGAATCGGCATAGCAGGAGTTCAGATTCAGATCGGTAGACACGGCGGCGTCGTTGACCGGCGTGATGCCGTAATCGTCGCCCGAATCGTAGGGATAGATGCCATCAAAGGACAGAGTAACAGAGCGGTTGACAGTCTGAGTCTCGGGAACGTTCACCGTGAACTTCACCATGGTGCGACCTGAATTCCTCCAGTTCGGCACCTGGGTGACTTGGATATCAGAAAGATATTGATAGTCAGAACTGGAAGAAGTTTCTGAAGTCCAAATTATGCCGTTCAATCTTGCTTTAACGCTGCCCTCTTTGTAGCTCATGCCCAATGGCAGCAAGTCGTAGAACGTGGCTGTATGCTGAAGACCGCCCATTAATTCCTGATAGGTTTCGGGTGAAATGTAGCCACCGTAACCCCATTGCAACTGCTGCTTGAGCGAATAGTGAATAGTTGAGGTACGGCTTGCGCTGTCGGTCCCTTTTAATGAGGCGTCTTTCGTGAGGGTTTCGCTGGCGTTGCCGTCTGTAAGATTGTAGGTAGCAGAGTCGTGCTGCAGGTATTTGTCCGCATCAAGACCATAGCCGCCCTGTTGGTCGTGGTCTTTTACCTTGTCCGTCATGCTGCCCGAAATGGAGCTGCTTGAGGTCTGGTTAACGACGTGGTTGCCCGAATCCAGAACGCGCAAGCTGTCGATATTCATTAGCTGTACGGAGGTTTTACCCTCGATGATTTGCTTGACGTGCGCCGTGGGCTTGAGCTTGATGGACGGGGTCATGCTCAGGTACATGCCATAATCGTTCGTCTTGGCGACGCACTTCACCTGAATTGCGCCTTTACCCGACAGGTCGATGTTCTGCAGATTGTTGCCATCGCTTGCGGTTTTGGCGAGAATCCAGTCCCCCGTGGTAGAGGTTCGGTAGTACACCGCAGCGATGTTGTTTTCGTCCGTTCCGCCTTCGTCGTAGTAGAAAACATTTTTGTAGGTGTACGAGTCTCTATCTGGGTCGATTATCAATTTCTGGTGCCAGGCATACGCGTCTAGGCTGGAGATTTCGTAGTCACCTGGTTGGAGCAGCTCTCCTTCCAGATAGAGCTGGTCGTCAATGAGCTCGCCGGTCCAGCATTTCTTACCGTACTCGCCGTTTTCTTGAGTAAGGCTGTAGCCCTTCAGATAGAAAGTATTCCCATTTTCGTACCTGGAGGGCGTACTGCATCTGAATAAGATAGGAGTGGTTGTGTCTTTTCCCTCATTCAGCTGTCTGAGCGCCCCCTGCACAGAGTCTTCTTTGTCCTTCATGCGACTTTTCTTGACGGCGAACAGGTCACCGGCGTAACTGAATGCAACCGTGTCGTTCTTGAAGGTAAGGGTCGTGCTCTGTTCCGTCGGCGTTTGCTGGTCGGCGCCCTGCACGCGGTACGTGACGGTGTTGGTCATCTCGGCGCCGTTCGCCTCGGCCGTCTTCGGATAGGCCACAACGATCATCGCTTTGGAGTAATACGCGTAATTGCCTATGAAATCAGGGTATGCGGTGAGGGCAGACCAATCGGTTGTGCCGTCGTTGTTGGCGAAGCTGTGCCAACTGCTGTAAATGTCGTTGCCGTTTTCGTCGTACTGATAGCTGTCTTCGCCCTGCCAAGCCACGGCGATGCCGCCATTACCCGGCTGATCAACGAACTGATATTTGTACGGCTGCCCGTTGATGGTCTTGTCGCCCTGGACTTCGAACACGTAGTACACGTAGCTGTCGTCGGAGATGTTGCTGGGCTGTTCGCCCCAGGAACTCTGCCATTTCACGTAGCGGTCCTTCTTGCTCTTGTGGGCCTCGTCCGCATTGACATCGCTGTTGTAGGTTGCCGTGAGCGTGCCTTCGTCGGTCACGGCGCTGGATCCCTCGGCCTGCACGGAACTGGTCCAGGGAAGTTCAAACTTCGTGTTGCTTTTTATTGCATAGATGTTCTCGTCGCTGTTCAAGTCCCGATCACCGGTGGCCGCGTACTGGAAATCACAGGTGAAGTGCAACGTTGAGTTGATGTCCTCGTAATTGGTGATAGTGACGATGCCCGTTTCCTCGTCGACCATATAGTTGAAGGAAGAGTTGGAACTGGTTTCGGGCGCTTCCGGAATGCCAAGCTCCAGCATTTTGCCTGCATTTCCGCCATAGCGATCCTTATAAAGGTAAAGCGGCAGCGTGATCTTGATGCTGCCAGCCTTGTAAACGGTGCCTTGGCTGCAGCTGAACTCGATCTCACCCTTGGCTGCAACACCATCGTTGATTTCCTGCGGAGCACCTAGACTAATATCCGTCCCGTCATCGCTGATAGTGGCGTCGGAGCCCTGGGTCCACTTGATGGAGACATTTGCATCCGATGAGTTGCCACCCGCGCGCAGTGGAGTAGCAGGGCGCGCCTTCCTGTTTGCAGCGGAGGATTTCCCGGTAGTCTGCTTACTGGTCAATGACGATGAGCCGTCTTCGTCCGTCGCCTGGGAGCTGTTACTCTCCTTGTCAGACGAGCTTCCCTCATCCGGCGTGGACGCGGAGTCGGCAGAGTCAGCAGATTCTGCAGACTGGGCCGCCACGGTCGAGGACGATGCCGCGCCGCCGGACTCGGCCAGGGCCGTCGGCGTTACCGGCATGAGGCCGGCAACCAATACGAAGCTCAATAGAATACGGAATAACGGCTTCGAAAGCGCATTCATATACAAATCCCCTCAGTTGTCCCCAAACAACAGCGAACGTAGCCGTATCAGCCGACCATTGCAATAACGTCCGGCAACCCCCGTGGCCACGAAAGAATCACTCTATGTTATTTATTCAAAGCTTGATTATACCTATTCCCCAATTCAGAATTTGAAAGAAGAGAATCAATCATTCGACGTTGCCAAATGGAAAACCTCCCTTCGTCCGCAAACCAGACGAGGGGAGGCTCATCGATACTTTGCCATTGAGAGCGCTAAGAAGGAGGGCAGGGATTACGCATCGACCACATCGTTTTCCAGCGTGCGGATAACCTTTGCCGGAACGCCGGCCACCAAGCTGTTGTCGGGCACATCCTTGGTAACCACCGCGCCCGCTGCCACGATCACGTTATTGCCGATCGTCACCCCGGGCACCACGACTACATTGCCGCCCATCCATACGTCGTCGCCAATCGTCACCGGCTTGCCGATACCCAGGTGCTTCCGACGGCCTGCTGGAGTCATCGGATGGTTCACGGTGCTGATCAATGTGTTCGGGCCGATCATGACATAGTCGCCGATATGCACGGGAGCGATGTCCAGAATCGTCACATGGTAGTTTGCCAGAAAGTTCCGCCCCACGAAGATATTCCTTCCGTTATCGCAGGCGAAACCGGGCAGCACGTTGGCGTTCTCCCCTACCGAGCCGAAGAAATCCTTCAGGATGGCCCGCACCGCTTCGACATCCGACGGATCGCAGGCATTCAGGCGCTGGCATCCTGCCACGGCATTCATCTTGCGGGCATTGACCTCCGGATCCCAGAAATCGTATTCCAGCCCCGCATCCAGCTTCTCCACTTCGCGCATCTTCGCCGCTCCTTTCACGACGTCCCGATTATCGGTAGGACGCCTCGTAGATGGCCAGGTAGTCCTCATCGGAAAGCGGCAGCGGGTCGGCCGTGATATCGCCGCCGAGCACCTCATGGACGCGTTGCGGGTACTTCTTCAGCTCCTCCTTGGTGATACCCGCATCGCTCATACGCAAATCGGAGCATCCCACCTTGGCAATCAAGTCATCGAGCGCCTGGATGAAATCCTTGCCCGAAGTCGGGTTCTCGACGCCCATGGCACGTGCCATCTTCATCATCGGCTCCTCAGCGGCCTTGCGCTCGGCGAAGAAGTCGAAATACGCGTGGGAGATCATGATCAGGCCGGCGCCGTGGACCAGATCGTCATGGTACCCACCCATAACGTGCTCCATCGTATGCTGAGATGTGCAGAGCATGTAGTATCCCGCATAGGTGTTCGCCAAGGCCACATAGGCGCGTGCTTCCTTATCGGTGCCGTCGGCATATGCACGGGGAAGATACTGCGCGATGTACTCGATGGCTTTCAAGGCGAACATCTCGCCCAGGGGATGCTCGTTCTTGTTGATAATGGATTCGGACGCATGGAAGAACGCATCCATACCCTGGTAGGCGGTAAACTTCGGCGGGACGCTCATCATCAGGTTCGCGTCGACCACCGAAAGCGTCGGGAACATGGACGGGAAGAAGATCCCGGTTTTCTCCTGCGTCGCCTCGTTGGTGATAACCGATGCCATATCCACTTCGGAACCCGTGCCTGCCGAGGTGGTGATGGCCACTATCGGAGCTGCATCGTTGGCCGGGCTCTTCTTGCCACCGTCGACTGACAGGCTGTAGTCCCAGATGGAACCTTCATTTGCCATCATCAGCGCAATGCATTTCGAGCAATCCATCACCGAGCCTCCGCCGAGCGCGATGACGAAATCGCAGCCGGCAGCACGCGCCTTCGCCGCACCGTCCATAACGTTGTCGCTGGTGGGATTCGGACGCACCTGATCGAACAGCTCGTAGGAAACACCCGCTTGGTCAAGCTCGTGCTCCAACTGGTCCAGATATCCGTATTTCTTGGTAGAGGTGCCGTTCGATGTTGCGATGAGCGCCTTCTTCCCGGGTAGCACCTCATTGTGCAGTTCCTGAAGCTGTCCCGGCCCGAAGAGGACCCGTGTCGGCATGTCGAATACGAATCGATACATGGTTTGCCTCCATTCTCCAGGGAAGGCTGAATGCCCGAGGCGCACCCGGCACCGGCGCTTCCCCTCGCATTTCCATCTGACACGGAAAGCATATCGTGCTGCCGATAGGGAATCAGCGCCATATGTTAAGTTATTGCATGGTATATCTTCATGTTACGATGAAGATGCCGAAAGGCTTGATGCACGCATTGCAAAGCCTGTACGACACGGCAACACGCCGGACTCGAATCCGTTGTTGGAAGGGAGCGCCATGCAACGCAGCGTCATCGATGGGGCCATCGACAAGCTCGGGCGGGAATTCGCGCACTTGAACTGGGATTTTCGCCCAGACCCTTCCTCCGGCGGCAACGAGGTCATCTCCCAGTGGCTCGGCGGAGAAGACGAGGATGTCATGCTCTGCGTATTCAAAGGCGCGCATATCCACGAGCGCTTCCACCGACAGGATTTCTTCTTCCTGAACTTCGCCCTGCAAGGAGACTACCAGGCATTGAGCGCCCGGTATGACCGCCAGATAACCGTCCGGCAGGGCGATTGCTACATCGGCCAGCCTTACAGCGGTTACGCCCTGCGCGGCAACAGCGCCACCGATATCATCATCGCCGGTATCCTGATCCGCCGGCAGACATTCTTCAACGAATACCTCGCGCCGCTCTCCGAGAGTCCCGATTTCCTGCGATTCTTCTTGGAACCGCAGATAAACTCCCACGCAGACGAATACCTTCAGCTCCCGATTGCCCCCGATGACCCTCTGTGGCCCCTGTTGGATATCATGCTGGTTGAATACTCCCAGAAGCGTCAGGACACGCAGCAGGTGCTGAAACCGCTCATCGTGTCCCTGATGATGTTCCTGTCACGAACCTATCGTGCCCAGCACGCATCAACCCAGACCACACCGGCCGGTCGGATGATGGCCTTCATCGAGGAACATTTGGAATCGGTGACGCTGTCCGACCTTGCCGAACACTTCGGCTACCACCCCAATTACGTGTCCGGACTGCTGCACCGCGAAACCGGGCAGACCTTCTCGGAGATCCTGCGGGGAAAACGGCTGGAACGGGCTACGCTGCTGATGAGCCGAACCGACTTGCCTCTGGAGAAAATCGCCGCCATGGTGGGTTTTAGGAACCCCTCGAACTTCTACAAGACGTTCCGCGCTTCCTACGGATGCTCGCCGCGCTCATGGCAACACCGTGCCGCAGAACATCCCGACCAGTAGTGAGAGCTACTTTCCGCCCTCGCGGCTCCGCAACCGATCCGTACGTATATGCGCCCTTATGCCATGCGGGCTGTCATCGAGCAATGCCGCATGATAAGCCTCCTGATCGCTGTCCTCGACCTTCTCGGATACCCGAATGGCATCGTCCAGGTCCTCGCGTTCAACATGGGGGAGGTTCTCCTCGTCGGCGGCGATATTCAAGAACACGACGCCTTCCTGGGCGCTGCGACGCGCTTCGAAGCCCAGCAGCAGGAACCCGGCCACACCGGCAATCAGCGAGGCAGCGAGGATGGCAAGCTTGGCGGCCATCATAGCTCCCGCATCGTCGAAGGCCAGGTTCGCCACGAAGATGGCCATGGTGAAGCCGATGCCGCCGAGCACCGATGCGCCAACCATGTGGCCCCAGGTCACCTGCTCGGGAAGCCGAGCCAACCGGATCTTCACCACGATGAAGCTTGCCAGCAGAATGCCGGCGGGCTTGCCCGCCAGCAAGCCGAAGAACACGCCCAAGAACGCAGGCGACGAAACGATGGAACCGACATCTCCCGAGATGGTCACATTGGCATTCGTCAGGGCGAAAAGCGGCAGGATCAGGAAGTACACCCACGGGTAAAGCGCGTTTTCCAAGCGCGTCGCCGGAGGGATAACCTGGCGCGACACTTTCGAAAGCTGGCGGATGCTGTGGACATAGTCCTTCTGCCCGATCAACGGCTCATCTGGTTGGAACGACGCATCCGCCTGACGGATCTTCTCGTCCGACCAGCCGATGAAGGTCTTCAGGTTCACGCGCGAACCCGACGGGATGGTGAATGCCAGCAGCACACCCGCCAAAGTGGCGTGGATACCCGACTGGTAGACAAGCACCCAGAGCACGCATCCCAACAGAAGGTACGGCACCAACCCGTACACGTGGCTGCGATTGACGGCAATAAGCGCGGCCAACACGACCGCCGCCGCCAGCAGATACCGGAAATCGGGCGCATCCCCGTAGAACAGGGCGATCAACAGCACGGCGATAATGTCGTCGGCAACCGCCAACGTGGATAAGAACACCCGGATACCGCGGGGTATCCGATTCCCCAGCAAAGCCATGATGCCGAGGGCGAACGCGATGTCGGTTGCCGTGGGAACACCCCAGCCGCCGGCCGTTTCTGAGACCGCCCCATTGAGCAGAAGGTAGATGGCAATCGGCATCAGCACACCGCCGATTGCCGCAATGATGGGAAGCAGCGCCTGGCGCAGGCTCGTCAACTCGCCGGCAGTCATCTCGTACTTTATCTCCAGACCCACCAGCAAGAAGAAGAACGACATCAGCAGGTCGTTGATGACATGCCCCAGGCTCATCGAGGCAGCTGCATCGCCGAAGAAGAAACCGGCCTGGGTGTGCACGAACTCCTCGAAGGGATGTGCTGCCGGGCTGTTTGCGATAACCAGCGCCGCAATGGCGGCAACGAGCATGATGCCTGCAGCCTTTGTTGAGGAATGGGTGAAGGAGATAATGCGCTGGTAACGGCGCTCGTGGCGCTGTGCGGCATCGATGAACAGGGAATCGGCAGAAGCCGTCTGCCCCTGAGGCCGTTCTTTTCCCAAAGACTCGGGCTCGGCCTGCTTGTTCCTTTCCATGACCACCCCGTTCGCTTCGCAGTTTCAGTTCACCTTACCATTGAACCTCGGCATGCTTTCCCTGAGTGCCCTCATCGGCGGCGGGCAACAAACAAATAGCGCATGCGGCATCGGAGAAACTCCCCCGGCACGCATGGTATAGTCGCAGCAACCTATGGAGGAGGCCCCTATGCAATTGCTCGTTGAACAGACGGATATCACCACGCTCAAGGTGGACGCTATCGTGAATGCCGCAAACTCGTCGCTTTTGGGCGGAGGCGGCGTCGACGGCGCCATCCATCGGGCAGCCGGACCCGAGCTGCTGGCAGAATGCCGCACGCTTGGCGGATGCCCCACGGGAGAAGCGAGAATCACCAAGGGCTACCGCCTGCCTGCGAAGTACGTCATCCACACCGTAGGGCCTGTCTGGCATGGCGGCAACCATGGCGAACCAAAGCTGCTGGCGAATTGCTATCGGAATTCCCTGGCACTCGCTTTCAAGTACCACCTGTCATCGATTGCCTTCCCCGCCATCAGCACCGGGGTATACGGATACCCGTTGGAACCAGCAGCCCGCATCGCCGTGGAAACGATTAGGGAAGTCGCCTCTTCAAATGATGGATTTGTGGTTATTTTGGTTGCATACGATGCAAAGACTGCATCGATATACCGTCACACCATCGACGAACTGGGAATTCAATAAAACGATTATCCGTAGTGCTTACCAGAGAATGTCATTACTCCGATATTGTTATTTATTTTCCCTTGCGAATCTTGCCACCATTTGAAAGCACTGCAGACGTTGCTATAGTTCAGAAGGAATTTGGGGGTCGAAACAAGCTCCCTTCTTGCTCTCGGCTTTGGAGTCGAGCAGACAGAGGGTGCTTGATTCGCAATAGGCAGATGCTGGTAAGCTATGGGTCCGATTACCGAGAGACAAAGGAATATCCGAAGCAACCGTATATTGACAATGCTCGAGATCATTGTCGCCGTTGCGCTCGGCACACTTGCCACCTATTGCGTGGTACAGATAGTTAGCGGCTCAAATGTTATGAGCCGAGCTTCATACGAAATCGCAACCGGCAGCGCTATTCTCTGCGTCATCCTGTTGATTACCCTGCTCATCCTTGTCGGTGCCCACCGCGTTTCCAACAACCGCATCGAGAAGGAGCTCGCCTCCGCCGACCAGAACCTGTTGGATTTGGCCGAACGCGACGACCTGACGCTTCTGTACAATCACAGCACCGCCATCACCATGCTCGATTCCCTCAAACCCGAAGACGACTATACGCTGATGATGCTCGATGTAGACCACTTCAAAGATATCAACGACACCTACGGCCACGACTTCGGAGACCGGGTGCTTCAGGAAATCGCACGCAAGCTGTCAGATTACTTGGCGCCGTTCGATGCCGCCATCGCCCGATACGGCGGCGATGAGTTCTCCATCTTGGTGCGAGGATGCCGCCCCATCCTCACCGAGGCCTTGCTGGTCGGCATGCGTGATGCTATCCACGAACCAATCCATATCGGCGTCGACAGCAATGCACCGACGGTTTGCATCGGCGTCACCTATTCCGAGCCTGATACCCCTCCCCGCGAAGCGCTTGTCCATGCAGACATTGCCCTGCACGAGGCCAAGAAGCTCGGATGCGCCAACTGTATGGTCTTCTCCAAGGAAATGCAGAGCCGCGTCAACCAGGAAAACGACATCAAACGCAATATCAGGGAAGCCATCCAGAACGACGGCTTCTATATGGTCTACCAGCCACGCGTGAATGCCGGCACCTTGCAGGTCACCGGTTACGAAGCGCTCGTCCGTATGAAGGGTTCTTCGATTTCCCCCGAAGCATTCATCCCCATCGCCGAGGAGAACGTCTGGTTGCGCCGTATCGGCCGCATCACCACCGAGCAAGTCGTGCGTCAAATCGGAGAATGGCAGGCTGAAGGCAAGCGGGTCGAGCCGGTTTCCATCAACTTCTCCAGTGTTCAGGTAAGCGATGTCGGGTACTTCGACTTCCTTATCGACCTGCTGAATAGGTACGACGTTTCTCCGAACCTGGTGGAAATCGAGATCACCGAACGGATGATGTTCGGGTTCACGCAGGAAACCATCGACCTGCTCAACCGCTTCAAAACACTCGGCATCCGGCTGCTGATGGACGATTTCGGCACCGGCTACTCGTCATTGAGCTATCTTACGAACCTGCCCTTGGACGGCCTGAAAATCGACAAGTCGTTCCTACATGGCAATATCGAGAGCGAAGATCATCGCAAGATGATGGCCGACATCATTCAACTCAGCCACGATTTGGGTATGGAAGCGACCATAGAAGGTGTCGAGACCCGCAAACAATACGATTATGTGAAATCGATAGACGCCGATACTATCCAGGGCTTCTACTTCAGCAAACCGCTACCGCCTGGGAAAGCCATCGATTTCGAGGCTTCGCTAACCGGGGAATAATGTGCCGGACATGCACTCACCGAGCACCTGAAGGAAACGCACATCACGATTGACTCTCCGCATGTTGGAGAGTACTTTGATATGGTTTGGATATCAGCATCGGAGCCGCCGGCGCGGCGGATATCGGTTCCGATTTGCCAGTGGACGAAAAACAGCAACCGAGAAGGCCGCGAGAGCAATAAAAAGATTATTTTTCCCTGTATACTTGATAGTCGGTATTGGTTGGAATGACGGGGGTCATGAAGCAGCTCACCTACACTCTCGATGACGGTTTCACGTTAGACGATATGATTAACGGCATCCTGGCCGATTCCGATTACCAGCATGCCAGAAGCTCATTGTTGCTTGTCTTGGAGCCTCATTACGACGAAGGCCACATCCGCGAATGCCTGCAGAAGGCATCTGCCATCCTGCCCCGCACCGTGATAGCGGGCGTCACGACGATGACCTCTATGGGCGACGACCTGCGCGTTCCCCGGCAAACCGTATGCTCGCTGCTGCTCTTCCAAGACAGCTCTTTGAAGACGACTGCCTTCGACTTCACCGATAACCCCGATGCCGGCAAATCGGGCGGCAACTTCGCGGCCTCGCTTCCCGCCGATACGAAGGGTATCCTGGTGCTCGCCTCATCGAACGGCACGATAGCGAACGAGTTCGTCTCGGCCGCTTCCCATACGGTTGCCGATATGCCGCTGTTCGGCATGCTCGCGGGCACCGCCGAACTCGGAAAAAGCAAATCGTTGGCATTCTGCAACGGAACCATCCTGAAAGACGGCCTTATGGCTATCGCCTTCTCCGGCAGAAATCTGCATATTTCCACGCACTACGATCTCGGATTCCGGCGCCTCGGCCGTGCGCTGACCATCACCGCCATCGACGATCTCGGGTATGCGGCAGAGGTGGACGGCCGTCCCGCTGTAGATACCTATCGGAAGTACCTGGGGGTACCGGCCGACGAGCATTTCTACCGCAATGTCTGCGAATTCCCGATGCTGCATTACCCGAAAGGCAGCGAGCATCCGGTTGCGCGCATCCCCATGGGGGTAACCGAAGACGGGCATCTGAAATTCACCCTGCGCGCACATGTGGGCGACCAGGCCTATCTTTCCTACGGCCGTCCGTCGTACCTGCTCAGCGCTTCATATGCAAGTTCTCAGAGCATGATGCGCTTCGCCCCGCAGGCTGCATTGATCTTCGCCTGCGTCAACCGTCGCGTGTTTTTGGGCAACCGCCTTGCCGACCTGGAATTCAACTATTTCCGCGCCAGCTGCGATACCCTGTGCTTCGCATACGGTGACGGCGAGATATTCAAGTTGAACCACACCGGCGGCATTCTGAACAGTGCATTGGTTTCTGTGGGTTTCCGCGAGGGGGATGCGCCGGAAGGCACGCAAAAGGAACAGGAAGTACCTTTCCCCGACCCCACGGAGAAAACGGACTACGTTCCCCTGGCAGACCGCTTGGTCACATTCCTGGAGGCCACTTCCGCCGAGTTGCAGGACACCATCGAACAGCTCGATTTCCTGGCCCACCACGATACCCTTACCGGCGTGCTGAACCGTCGCGGCATCTTAGGGGAATGCGACAACGCCGCCGGTAATCCGAACAGCAGGAACCTGGCGCTGATTATGATCGACATCGATTTCTTCAAGCAGGTCAACGATGCCTACGGCCACAAAATGGGCGACGAGGTGCTGAAGAAGATGATAGCCATCGTGAAGGATGCCTTGGGTCCGAACGCTGAAATCGGACGCTGGGGCGGCGAGGAATTCATGTGCCTGCTCACCGATACGCCGATCGAAGAAGCGCAGGCCCTCGGGGAGAGAATGCGCAGAAGCGTCGAATGCGCGGACTTCGGCAAAGCGGGCTCTATCACCATCAGCATTGGAATCACGAAGATCGAGCCGGGCGAATCGACCGACAGTGCTTTCTCCCGCGTCGATAAGGCGTTGTACAACAGCAAGGAAAAAGGCCGCAACTGCATCAGCACCCTGTAACCCGGAACGCGGAAATAGCTTGAGCGTATTGCCAAGCCGATCAATCTCGCCCACAGTTCGTTTCATTCCAACATCAAATCGAATAAATCTATTGCCCCCGGCGCTCGGCCGCAAGATCTGATGGTGCCATCCTCTTCACGGAACCTTCTGGAACCTTTTCCTGGCCGGGCGTAAGATTAGCCACCACCATGGCAACCACAATGAAGCCGATGCCGGCATACGTCAGCACGTTACCCGTCTCGCCGAGGAACATCATGCCGAGCACACTCGCAACCAATGGGGTGATGGCGCAGAAAAGACCTGCTCGACCGGCAGATAGATAGCGCTGAGCCACCGGCTGCAGGGTGAACCCGAATCCCGTGCACACCACCACGAGCACCACTAAGCTCGCCCATCCGATACCGTCGGTCGGCAACGTTGGCTGTTCGAACAGAAATGCGCACACAATGCTGAACGCGCTCATAGCCAGCAGCTGCACGATGCCGATACCGAGCGGATCGTCGGTTTTCGCAACCCGCGCGGTCAAGAGAATCGTCACGGTGTAGCACACCGCTGCGCCCAAGGCCAGCAGCTCACCGATGCCGAAGAAGCCCATCGGTGAACAGAAAACCCCTCGCCCCGCCGCCGAGCAGAATACGCCGCCCACGGCAAGCGGCACCGCAATGGCTACGGCACGGTTGGGGAACCGCCGTACCAGCAGCGCTTCGGAAAGGGGCACCAAGATAATGGCCAGGTTCTCCAGCAGGGCAACCATTCCGGAATCGGTATATACCAGCGCATACAGCTCGAAGGCCATGGTCGCAAAGAAAACCGACCCCACAATAAGGCCATGAAGAACCGCCTGACGCGGAAGACTGCGCAGACGACGGTTGAAAGCAAGCGCCAGGATTAAAGAAGCAAGCAGAAAACGCAAACCCATCAGCGAGAATGGTCCCATCTCCACCAGGAGGATCTTACTGAACAGAAACGAGGTCGCACGAGCGGCAATCACCGCTGCGAGAAGCAACTCTGCCTGGTGCAGCGTCATCCGCACACCCCCGTATCACCGATTTCCCGTCCGCCCGATAGCCGTGCCGCGCTTGAGCTCCGGCCCATTCAGGATACGTGTGTCTTATCATTGCGAAAAGCGATAATATTTCAAAATGTTTTGCGATTTAGTCAAAATAGGAGCGCATCATGGACGCAGAGAAATGCACGACATTGCTGAAGGTGATCGAACTTGGCAGCCTATCGGCAGCGGCGGCCGAGATCGCCTACACTCCATCGGGCATCAGCCGCATGGTAGCCTCCCTTGAGCACGAGGTGGGATTCCCGTTGCTGATACGGGGGAAAGGCGGCGTCGCGCCTACCGCAGAGTGCCGGCAACTGATGCCTGCCTTCACCGAGCTTGCTGCCGCGCAGCGCACCTGCGAGACCCTCGCCGCCTCTATCCGGGGCCTGGAACAGGGAGTGCTTACCGTAGGAAGCGCCTACCCGCAGTTCTACCGTCCGCTTGCCGGCATCATCGCAGACTTCACCGCCGCCCACCCTGGCATCCACATCGACATCGTCCAGGCGAATAGCTCTGCCCTACTCGAGCGGATGGAACAGCACTCGATGGATTTCGCAATAATGAGCAAACGCGGCAAAGATCACCGTTGGCAGCCGCTCATCCACGACCGCATGGTAGCCGTGCTTCCATCCGATCACCCGCTGGCCAACAAGGATTCCTACCCGATAGAACGCTTTACGTCAGAACCGTTCATCGATATCTACCCCGGTGAGGAAAGTGATAACTCACGCACACTCGATGCCAATGGCGTCAAGCCCCATGCACGCTACACCGTCCATGACACGAAAGCCGCATTCGCCTTGGTCGAGGCAGGACTCGGCATCACGATGATGAACGATATCTACGCCCGCGAGAGCACGGCATCGATCGCCACGGTACCGGTTTCACCCTTCAGCGCCATCGAGATCGGCGTCGCAACACCGAGAAGCACACCCTCGCCGGCGCTCGATGCCTTCCGGGTATTCGCCCTGCCCCGATTGACCAGCCAAGCGGCAAGCCGTTGAAACCCATCTTGGACATTTCCGAAACGGCACCCGAAACGACGCTTTCACCCATCGCTCCGGATAGCCCGCTGGTGCCCCGTTTCCGATGCAGAACCCTATTACGCTACGGCAAGCACCCCCGAAGAAACCACTACGCTGTTGCGGGACCAGCACTGGCTGCAAGGACAGTCGGCTCACGTGAAGCCTCAGCCGTCATCTGCACGAAATAGCGATGAACGGTCAGATCGCCGGTCACTTCGGGATGGAACGCGGTCACCAACTGGTTCTCCTGCCGGGCGGCAACGATGCGCCCGTCGACGACGGAGAGCACGTGGACGCCGGCACCCGTTTCGGAGATATAGGGCGCGCGTATGAAGGCAAGCGGGATCTCGCCACAATCGGCGAATTCAGCCTGGGCATGGAAGCTGCCCAGCTGGCGGCCATAGGCGTTGCGCACCGCCACGATATCCATGGTGGCCAGATAGGTGTGCCCGTCGTTTGCGATGCGCTTTGCCAGCAGCAGCAAGCCGGCACAGGTCCCCCACACGGGAAGGCCGCCGGAGATGCGGGCGCGCAGCTCTTCGAGCATCCCGAGTTCGCGCAGCAGCTTTCCCTGTACCGTGCTCTCGCCGCCTGGGATGATCAAGCCATCGAACGGCTGCTGCAGATCGCGTCTCTGGCGGATCTCACAGGTCGGAACCCCCAAGGCGCCCAACATGCGTTCATGCTCCGCAAAGGCGCCTTGAAGGGCAAGCACTGCAATCCTCACTGCCTACTTCCCCCTCTCGGCCATCAGCAGGGCGATCTCCTGCTCGTTGATGCCGACCATGGCCTCGCCCAGGTCCTCGGAGAGTGCTGCGAGCATCTCGGGATCGTCGTAATTCGTAACCGCCTTGACGATGGCCTGTGCCCGCTTGGCCGGATTGCCGGACTTGAAGATTCCCGAACCCACGAACACGCCCTCGGCGCCGAGCTGCATCATCAACGCCGCGTCGGCAGGAGTCGCCACTCCACCGGCGGCAAAGTTCACCACGGGGAGCTTGCTGTTGTCGTGCACGTACTTCACCAGGTCATAGGGTACTTGCAGCTCCTTTGCCTTCTCGAAGAGCTCGTCTTCGCGCAGCCCCGCGACCACACGGATCTGCGACTGGATCAAGCGCATATGGGTAACTGCCTGGACCACATCGCCCGTACCGGGCTCGCCCTTGGTGCGGATCATCGCGGCGCCTTCTGCGATGCGGCGCAATGCCTCGCCCAGATCCCGCGCTCCGCAGACAAACGGCACATCGAACTTGGTCTTGTCGATGTGGTATACGTCATCGGCCGGCGACAGCACCTCGGATTCGTCGATGTAGTCGATCTCGATGGCCTGCAGGATCTGCGCCTCGACGAAATGGCCGATGCGGCACTTAGCCATGACCGGGATGGACACCACTTGCTGGATACCCTTGATCATGGCCGGATCGCTCATACGCGACACGCCCCCAGCCGCACGGATGTCGGCGGGGATGCGCTCGAGCGCCATAACCGCGCAGGCGCCTGCATCCTCGGCGATCTTCGCTTGCTCGGGAGTCGTGACGTCCATGATCACGCCGCCCTTGAGCATCTGGGCCAGATTCTTGTTCAATTCGTACCGGTTTTCCGTCATGATGTGAAACCTCCTTGATTTGTGACGGGAAACATCGTAGGTATATATCTGACCCTATGTAATATCCAGTTTTCAATTATTTTTTATAACCAGATGAAATACCTTATCGATACAACCCTTTCCGAGCCTGCCTATCTCCAGCTCTACCGGCAGGTACGGGCAGACATCATCCGAGGAATCTACCCGTACGGAAAAAAGCTTCCCTCTAAGCGGTCTGCCGCTCAGGAAACGGGAGTCAGCGTGATTACGGTCGAGCACGCCTATGATTTGCTGCGTGAAGAAGGCTATGTCGAATCGCGCGAGCGCAGCGGCTTCACCGTCATCTTCCGTGCATCCGACGGATTCGCGCCCGCACCTGCAGGTCCGACGGAAAGCACGCTAGCCGGCGCGGATGCGCAGATGAGGCGGTCGGAAACCCCCGCTGAAGCCGGAACGGAACTGCCCGTATTCCCTTACCCGACCATCGCGAAGACCGCACGACGCGTAATCAGCGAGTACGGCGATGCCACTCTGATCCGATCGCCGAACCAGGGATGCCTTGCCCTGCGGCAGGCGCTGGCCCGCTACCTTGCCCGCAACCAGGGCATCCACGTCGATGCCGGCCAAATCGTCATCGGCTCGGGCGCAGAGTACCTCTACAGCCTGATCGCCTCGCTCCTTGGACGGACGCGCACCGTGGCGCTTGAGTCGCCGTCCTATGCAAAGATCGAGCAGGTCTACACATCGCTCGGCATGCCCTGCGAGCTGTTGCCCCTCGCCGAAGACGGAATCGAAAGCGATGCCCTCGCCCATACAGGAGCAAGCATTCTCCATATCACACCCTATCGCAGCTTCCCCACCGGCATCACCGCACCCATATCCAAACGCATGGAGTATATTCGCTGGTCGGAATCGGGCGACCGGTATATCGTCGAGGACGATTTCGAATCGGAGTTCTCCGTCACCGGAAAGCCTGTCGAGGCGGTCTTCTCCCTGTCACCCCATGGCAACGTCATCTACCTCAACACGTTCTCGAAAACGATTTCGCCCGGGCTGCGCATGGGATACATGGTGCTCTCCGAGGATCTTGCCCAACGCTACCTCCAACAGCTGGGCTTCCTCTCCTGCACTGTTCCGACCTTCGACCAGCTGGTCGTCGCCCGGCTCATCGAAGACGGCGATTTCTCCCGCCACATCAACCGCGTCAGGCGGGCAAAGCGCAAGCAGCTATTCTCGCGGCGCAAATCCTGAACGGCTTTTTCGGTTGCACCCTATGATTCGTTTACCAGCTTGCCGGTAACGTGTTCGATAGAGAGATCAAGCATGAGCAAGCGCGGAGCGCTCCGTTCCAGTTCCTTGTCGACATAGTCGGGTTCGTCGGGAAAATACTTCATGCCCAGAAGCCGACATTTCTCCCGCGCATCGGACTCTGATTCCAAAAAGCGCACGGTACCGAACGCAACGACGCTCCTCACATTCAGACCGCGCTTGCCAACCTTTCGATATCCCGCATCCCATGTGCAAAAGGACGCATGGGGATTCGCCCTCAGGGCATCGACCTTATGACCTTCCAGCGCACCGTGGAAATAGAGGTGCCCTGGTTCGTAGAGGAAGTTGATGGGCACGGCGTAGGGATAGCCGCCTTCGCCCTGCACCGCCAGCACGCCGCGGCGCTCCTGGTGCAGCACCTTCTCGCACTCCCCGAACGGGAGCTCCTGTTTCCATCTCCTCATCGGGCGAAATTCCATCGAAGGTCCCCTCTTCTCGCAATCCCGCGGACACGGGAATCGCATCGCATGCAGATGAGAGCATGATACCCCCGATAGCGCGGGCCGGTCATCGAAACGAGGAGTCGCAGCCAATGCTTGCCTAGAAGCGGCCTGCCCGTTAGAATTGCAGGCAACAGATAATCCCCGCTGCCGGGTGGGGAACAAGCACTCGTTTGGCGCGCATCGTTAGGCCTTTGAAGATGCGCACCAACCGGGTGCTTTTTTATTTCCGGCACAGCCGCTACACCAAAGGAGTATTCATGGATTGGATCGTGCTCATCGCCTCCGGCGTCATGGAATCGGTATGGGCCATCTCGCTGGGCAAATCCGATGGCTTCACGCATATGGCACCTACTCTCGTGTTCCTTGCCGCGATGACGCTGTCGATGCTCGGGCTGGCCTATGCCACGAAAACGCTGCCTATCGGCACCGCCTATGCTGTATGGGTGGGAATCGGTGCTGCCTTGACCATGGTCTACGGCATGGCAACCGGCAGCGAGCCGGCGAACGCCGCCCGCATCCTGCTCATCGTCGGGCTCATCGCCTGCGTCATCGGACTGAAGCTCGTCTCCTCCAACTAAGCAAGCGCCTATCATCAAGGCGCTCGGATCAGACCCGCTCCGTAACATTGGGAGCATAAGCTCCACCCGGGTTTCAAGAAGAACCGATGAAGGGAAATTGACATTTTCCTTACCGCGGTGGATTTCTCCCCCACAGCACGCCGAATTCAATATATGACGATAGGGAACGGTAGAATCGAGTGGCCCATGGGGTTGGGCACCATGGGATGAGGGGCTGAGTGCATGAATATCACGATGATCGTCCCGACGGTCGATGTAAAGCGCAATCCGATTTACCGGCTGGGCGGAAGGCTCTACGGGAATTCCAATCCCATTACCGGCCCGCTCGTGCTCGGTGGAATCCTGAAACGCGCAGGACATCACGTGGAGGTCTATCAGGAACTGCAAGGCGCGGTCGATTACCAACGGCTGCTGAAGACCACCGACGTGGTATGCCTGTACACGATGACCTGCCTTGCCAACCGTGCCTATCAGCTGGGCGATCTTTTCCACGAACAAGGCCATGCGCGCGTGCTGATCGGCGGCCTGCACGCATCGAGCCTACCTGAAGAGGCGCTTCCCCATGCAGACCAGGTTATCGTCGGCGAGGGGGAAGGCGTGATCCTCGACGTGGTGGAAGGACGTATTACGGATCCCATCGTGAACGCCGAGCCCATCTGCGATTTGGACACCATCCCCTTTCCCGACTACTCCATTCTGAAAACGCCCTGCAAGTGCGCGAACATCATGACCTCGCGCGGCTGCCCATTCCGCTGCTCGTTCTGCACCACCAGCCGCATGTTCGCCCCCTACCGCAAGCGAAGCGTGGAAAACGTCATCGAAGAGATCCGCATGTGCCACGAACTCGGTTTCGAGTACATGAACTTCGAGGACGACAACTTCACCGCCGACAAGGAGCGCGCCAAGGAGATCTGCCGGCGCATCATCGACGAGCACCTCCAGTTCAAGGAGACGTTCTTCTTCGGGCGCACCGACATGGCCGACGACCCCGAGCTGCTTGACCTGCTGGCAAAGGCGCACCTGACCCGTGTGCTCATCGGCATCGAATCGTTGAACCAGGATGCCCTCGACAGCATCAACAAAGGCGCCGAGGTCGAAGCCATCTCCCGTGCCTGCCAAGCCTGCTGGGACCATGGCATCCGCGTCATCGCCAGCATCGTGCTGGGACTGGACACCGACGGTCCCGAAGATATCCGCCATGCCTACCGTTTCTCGAAATCCGTGGGTGCCTACCAGATCCAGCCGGCCATCCTGACCCCGTTTCCCGGCACGCCCGTCTACGAGCAGTTCTGCGATGAGGGCCGCATGCTGACGGATAACTGGGATCTGTTCGACATGACCAATGTCACCTTCCATCCCAAGAAGATGTCGCCATGGAAGCTGCAGGAACTGTTCTTCGAGGCAAGCAACGAATTCTACGATTTCCCCTCGGCGTTGCGCATCATGCGTAAGTTCGGGCTGGAATACGGATTGCGCCGCTTGTACCTGGCCACCATGACGACCATCGGCGTTCCCTTAGGCGAATGGATCGCCGACCATGTACCGAACACCCCGTATTATGACCTGAAGCATACGTCCTGGAAGTATGCCCCCTATCCGGGTGCCGAAACCTCCGATGGCGACGATGCGCCTTCCTCCTCGAGCGTGGCTGTATCGAATTCCCCATCCGCCGCTAAGACCATCCTCTCCGCAGGTGCGGTCATCGCTGCAGGAGCGCTTGCGGCATTCGGCATCGCCCATCGTCTCAATCAACGGGGAACCGCGTAGAAACTCCGCAACCGGGCACTTTGGGTCCGTGCACCTCCTCAATGCAGGGAAAATCAGCGCCCTGTATCGGTTTCCGGCGTTGCCGAAAACGGCAAAAACGAGATCATCCACGCGACAAATGCGCCATCGACCCCTATAATGCATGCGACTGCACCTTGAAGGATCCAACGCAGGCAGGCAAACGGGCAACGAGTAGGTACCATGGACACGTTTTTCAAAATCAAAGAGCGCGGCAGTTCGTATAGCCAGGAAATCGTTGGCGGATTGACCACCTTCCTGGCGATGGCCTACATCATCGCCGTCAACCCGCAGATCCTCGAATCGGCGGGTATCCCGTTCGACGCAGCACTCACCGCAACCTGCTTGGGCGCCGCCATCATGACCCTGGCTATGGGCCTGATTGCGAACCGTCCACTGGCCTTGGCTTCCGGCATGGGAATCAGCTCGATTGTGGCCTTCACACTGTGCGCCGACGAGAATGCTGTCGATTGGCGCGTGGCTATGGCAGTGGTCCTGGTCGAAGGCATCATCATCCTGATCCTGGTGCTCTGCGGTCTGCGGAAGGCCGTGATGGACGCCATTCCCGCCAGCTTGCGCCATGCAATCGGCATCGGCATCGGCCTGTTTATCGCGTTCATCGGCCTGAAAGGCGGCGGCATCATCGTTTCCGATTCCGATACGCTCTTGACCTTGGGCGACGTGACCTCGCCTGCTTGCATCGTCTCGCTTATCTCCATTGCCTTAGCCGTGATTCTTCGGGCGCGCAATGTGAAGGGCGACCTGCTGATCTCCATCATCGCCGCAACGATCATCGGCATCCCCTTAGGCGTTACCGTCATGCCCACCACCTGGGATTTCGGCCTGGATTTCTCCACCTTCGCCGCCCCGCTGCAAATCGACCCCGACACCGGCACCGTTGCGCTCCTTCAGGTATTCCTGCAACCCGCGCTGCTGCTGATGGTCTTCTCGCTGCTGATGAGCGACTTCTTCGACACCATGGGTACCGTGGTCGCCGTGGGCGTCCAGGGCAAATTCGCCGATAAGGAAGGCAACGTCGAAGACATTCAGAAGATCCTGGTTACCGACTCCACGGCAGCCATCGTCGGCGGCTTCATGGGTGCCAGCTCTATCACCACCTTCGCCGAGTCGACCTCGGGTGCAGCAGCAGGCGCTCGGACCGGTTTTTCGAACCTGGTTATCGCGGGCCTCTTCATCGTGTTCGCGTTTCTGTCGCCAATCATCAACATGGTCAGCAGCTCCGCCACTTGCGGCGCCTTGACCGTAGTGGGCTACCTGATGCTCAGCGACGTGGTGAACATCGACTGGTCGAAGCTCGAAACGGCATTCTCCGCCTTCATCACCATCATCGGCGTACCGCTGACCTATTCAATCACTTACGGCATCGGCCTCGGCTTCATTTCCTACTGCCTGATCATGTTGGCGAAGGGCAAGGGTCGTGAAGTCAGCCCCCTGATGTGGATCGCCACTGCAGCGTTTGTGGCGATGTTCATACTGGTATAGGCTTAGCATCGAGGCAGTCGGAAGGAAAATCCCCCCTCGGAACCGGGTCGAAAAGGTCGGATCCTATGAAAGAACACCGCTCCCGCGCCATCCGCACGAACGGCTTCACCGTCCGCCATGCAATGGTCGTCCTCGCAGGAATCATCATCTGCTTCGGTCCCTGCGGAATGGTCTACAATGCATGGTCGGTCTTCGTGGTCCCGGTGTCGAGCTCCTTCGGGGTTCCAACCAGCGGATTCACCTTCTTCATAACTATCGTCTACTTGGTCGGCGCCCTTGCTGTGCCGTTCGCCGGCAACCTGATGCAACGCTGCGACGTACGCAAGGTGCTCTCGGTATCTGCCTTGCTCGTATCCCTGGGTATCACGCTCTGTTCCTTCTGGACCGAGATGTGGCAGTTCTATATCTCAGGCATCATCGAGGGCATAGGCATCGTCTCGCTGATGTTCCTAGCCGTCCCAACCCTGATCAACCGGTGGTTCGCCAAACGCACCGGGTTCTTCATCGGCCTGTGCTTTGCCATGTCGGGACTCGGCGGAGCGGTATGGAGCATGCTCACCGGCATCCTGATCGAGGCGAGCTCGTGGCGCACAGCCTATCTGGTGTTCGGAATCGCGATCCTTGCGATGACGCTGCCGGCCACCACGCTGCTGATTCGCAGTTATCCGGAAGAAATCGGGCTTGCCCCCTATGGCGCCGAACCTGAGGGGATCTGCCGCAAAACCGGGGACAAAGGACCCGGAACCAACGGGAAGTCCTGGGGCGTCCCCGCCCGTGCGATGTTCCGCTCCCCTTCGTTCTATTTCCTGCTGATCGCGTTGGGGCTGTTCAACGCGCTCACCGTCGTGGTCAACCTGTACGCTTCGTATCTGTACCATCTTGCCGACCTGGGCGCTGGCGACATCACCACCGAGAACGTCGTCATGCTGGCCTCTTCCATGGCGGCGTGCCTGATGGTTGTGGCAGCGGTTGGCAAGGTGAGCCTCGGCGCACTGTCGGATAAGAGCAACCGTGCGGCACTGATAGTCGTTTGCAGTTGCGGAACGGCAAGCGTGCTCGGGCTTTGGCTCGGCCAGGGCTCCTTGGCAACCGTCTATGCCGCTGCCGTGCTCGGCGGTTTCCTGTATGCCGCCATCGACGTGCTCGGAGCGGCCTTCACCCGCCATATCACCGGTCCGCGAGAATACACCCTCATCTACTCGCGCGTCGCCCTGTTCGTGAATCTGGCGGGGGCAGTCGCGGCAACGGCATGTGCAGCGGTGGCAGAGGCAAGCTGGGATGCCGAATGGATCATGGCGCTGACCATGATTGCCGCCTCGTTCATATCGGGATGGCTCGCCCTTTCGATAGGGGAACGATTGGAGCAGACGCTGGAATAAGATTCCACGCCTCTCGGATTCTTCGTTACCATGGACGAAGGGCTCCGCTTGAGAGCCGGAGCACATCCGTCCGTCCAAGGGGTTGATGTCTATGGCCATACCCGCATCCGAAAGCACCGTTGCCCTGGTCCCTTGCGCTTCCTACGACCAGGATCTGGTGGACGAGGCAGTCGCTACCGCATTCGGGCTGGTCCAGGGAACAAGCCCGCTCGAGCTGCCAGCCAACGGGAAGATCCTGCTGAAGCCGAACCTGCTGTGGGGAGCCGAGCCCGAACGTGCGGTCACCACGCATCCGACGGTGTTCCGTGCCGCCATCCGCACTTTGCGGGCAGCCGGATACGAGAATCTTTCCTTCGGAGATTCCCCCAGTCGCGGCTCCTCGCACCAAGCTGCCGAGCGCAGCGCATTGCTGGACGTTGCCCGAGCCGAGGGCATCCCCGAGGAAGATTTCTCCCAGTCGGTCCGTGTGGACTATCCCGCAGGACACGTTGCCCGCAGCTTCACGTTGTGCAAACCGGTACTGGATGCCGATGCCATCGTAAGCCTGTGCAAGATGAAGACGCACGCGCTGGAGCGCATCACCGGCGCCGTGAAGAATTCCTACGGGTTCGTGCATGGCGGATCGAAGGCGGCAGGGCATGCCGCCTATCCGAACGCGGACCGTTTCGGCGCGATGCTCGTCGACCTGAACAAATGCCTCCGACCCGCCCTCTTCATCATGGACGGCATCGTGGCAATGGAAGGCAACGGCCCGGCAAGCGGCGACCCGGTAGCCATGAAGGTTATCCTTGCCTCCACCGACCCGGTAGCCTTGGACACCGTATTCTGTGCGCTGGTCAACCTCGATCCCAACCTGGTTGCCACGAACACCTTCGGGCAGGCATATGGGCTGGGCACCTGCCGCCCCGACCGCATACGCCTCGTTACGCCGGACGGACCGATGACCTTAGAAGACGCAGCCGAACGTTTCGGCAATCCGTCCTTCAAGGTCGAGCGCCGAGATGTCGAGTCGAACATGGGACGCGCCCTCGAACGCTCGACGCGGATATTCTCCCGCAAACCGCACATCGATGCTGCCCGCTGCAGGAAATGCGGGATCTGCATCGATACCTGCCCGGTAGAGGGGAAGGCGCTCTCATGGGCGAACGGCCATGACAGGCCTCCCGTATACGACTACCGCCGCTGCATCAGATGCTTCTGCTGCCAGGAAGTCTGCCCGGCACAGGCCATAACCGCCCGACGCGGCCTCTGATCGGCCTGACGCTTCACGGCTTACACCGACCTATCGCAGGTCCCGCTCCCGACATTCGGCAACCCAGGCGACGATCTGCTGCGCCTGTTCGGAAGCGTCGTCGCGCACGCAGGCGAAGAAGGTGGCATGCGCCGCACCGTCGATGATGGGCACGCGCACCCGGTCATCCTGCTCCGTTGCGTTCTCCGGAGCGTCGGACGTGAAGGCGCAGAGCTTGGTCGATTCCAGCACCTGCATGAACACCATCCGGTCCTTCTGCACGATGAATTGGGAATCGGGCATTTCGGCACGGCACATATCCATCCAAAACCCGATCTGCTCGAATACCAGGAACGTCTCGCCGTTCATTTCCGAGAACGACACCTTCGACCGAGCGGCCAATGGATGGTCTCGGCGAACATACAGGAACAGATCCTCGGTCATCAGCGGAACGCTGCGCACATTCGGCAGTTGGAGCGAGCGAAGCGTTATCGCCAAATCAGTCTCCTGATTCAGCAGCGCAGACTCCACCGCCTGCTCCGTCATGATGTCGGGATCCAGGATAACGCCGGGAAACCGCTCGATGGCAAGGGCCGAAAGCCGCCAGCTGGGAGCCGGCGCCACGGTTGCCACCCTGAGCGAGCGCTGTCGTTTGGCGAGTGCGTCGAAGTCGTCGCGCATCAGGTGCACCTGCGCCAGAATGGCATGCGCATGGTCTAAGGCGAGGCGTCCGGCATCGTTGAACGTCACGCGGTTCGGCGTGCGGTCGAACAGCTCCTGCCCCAAGTCGGCTTCCAAACGCTTGATCGATTTCGAAAGCGACGGCTGGGAAATGTGCAGCTGTTCGGCGGCGGCGGACATGGTCCCGTAGCGTTCTATTGCATCCAATTGGCGCAGCTGTTCGAGCTCCATCGGCGCTCCGTCCTTCTCAGTATTCGTATACGGAATACTCTATTCTCACATCATTATTGTACATTCCGAACCTATGCCTGCAAACTATTCAATAGAAGAATACCTGAGAAGAAAGGAACCCGCCATGCAGTACACAAGGCTCTCTGATGGCAATTCGATGCCGATGCTGGGGTTCGGCGTATTCCAGATCGACAACGCCACCACCCAGCGTTGCGTTTCAGACGCCCTCGAAAGCGGATACCGCCTCATCGACACCGCTCAGGCCTACGGCAACGAGCGCGGCGTGGGAGCAGCCATAGAGGAAAGCGGCTTGGCGCGCGAAGACCTGTTCATCGTCGACAAGGTGTGGATCACCAACTACGGCGAGGGCAAGACCTATGATTCCATCCAGCGTTCGCTCGAGCTGCTCGGCACCGACCATATCGACCTGATGCTCCTGCACCAAGCCTACAACGACTACCATGCGGCTTGGCGCGATGTCATCCGGGCGAAGCGGGAAGGGCTCGTCACCAGCATCGGCGTGTCGAATTTCGACCCGGTACGGCTCGGAGACCTCTGCGCCTTCGCCGAAGAGGCCCCGGTGGTCAACCAGGTGGAAACCCATGTGTTCTGGCAGCAGAAACCCGCCCATGACACCATGGCCCAGCTGGGGGTTCAGCACATGTCCTGGGGTCCGTTTGCGGAAGGGGCCAACAACTTCTTCAAGAACCCCCTGCTCACCGAAATCGGCGAGAAACACCAGAAGAGCGTCGGGCAGGTGGCACTGCGCTATCTCCTCGACTCCGATGTCGTCGTCATCCCGAAATCCACGCACAGGAGCCGTATGGAAGAGAACATCGACGTCTTCGATTTCGAGCTCGATGATGACGACCGTGCACGCATCGCCAAGCTGGACAGCGGCAAATCATTGATCTTCGACCATTCGAACGCGGAATTCATCGTCCCCTGGCTGATGTCGGTGGCAAAGAACGCATAAGCCGGCTCGGACCGGTTGGCAGGTTGTCTGAGAAAGAGGAGAGCACCATGCAGGATTTTGTTTTCGAGAATGCAACCCGATTCTATTTCGGACATGATGGAATCGCCCACATCACAGGGGAATTGAAAGGAGCATCCACCGTCATGGTCGCCTACGGCGGCGGGTCGGTGAAACGCACCGGGATCTTCGAACGCGTCGCCGAGCAGGTTACGGCAGCCGGCGCTTCGATTGTCGAATTCGGTGGCATTCCCTCGAACCCGACACTCGACAAGGTCATGGAAGGCGCCGCGCTTGCCCGCCAAGAGAACGTAGACTACATCCTGGCTGTCGGCGGAGGCTCGGTCATGGACTGCTGCAAGACCATCGCCTTGGCGGCAGCCGACCCGCTTCCCGCCGACGCCTTCTGGCAGAAGTACTTCGTCGACTTTGCACCCATCGAGGGCCAACCGCTGCCTCTGGGAATCATCGTAACCGCTTGGGGCACCGGAAGCGAGGGCAACGGCGGCGGCGTTATCACCAATACGAAGACCAAGGTGAAAACCGGCGCCGACCGTCCGAAGTCGAACGCCCGGTTCTGCATCCAGGACCCGACGCTTTCCTTCACCGTGCCGAATTCACAGAAAGCAGCAGGCGGGTACGATATCATGAACCACCTGATGGAAGAGTATTTCAGTGCGCCGATCGGTAATGTGCTCACCGACGAGCTGATCGAGGCGGCCATGCGGTCGGTCATCGAGAACCTTCCGATTGCGCTCGAGAAGAGCGACGACTACCAATCCCACGCCAACCTGGAATGGGCAAGCTCGCTGGCTGAGAACCGCGTGATGAAAAGCGGCAAGCAGACCTGCTTCCAGTGCCATATGCTCGAGCATTCCGTCGGGGCCTACACGAACTGCGTCCACGGCTTCGGATTGGCCGCCATCACTGCGAACTACTACCGCCGCATCTTCGCGAAGACCCCAGAGGCCCTATACCAATTCGATCGGTTCGCCACCAATGTTTGGGGCATCGATGCCGAGGGGAAGAGCAAAGAGGAACTGGCCCTTGCCGGAATCGACGCCCTGCAAGCGTGGACTGAGCGCATCGGCGCCTACCATACGCTCGAGCAGCTGGGATGCACCGAAGACATGATTCCCGCCATCGCTGCCGGCGTACCGATCCTGCCCACTGCGCTTGCCCCGATCACTCCCGATGATGTGACCGCCATCCTGATGAATAGCTAAGGAGTCCCAAATGAATGATTATCCCCACTACTTGAGCAGACGCTCTTTCCTTCGATTCGCAGCCGGCACCGCCGTGGTGGGGCTGGCTGCGCTGACCGGATGCGCCGGTGATAACTCGGCCTCGGGCAGCAGCGATTCCGCCGCTACCGCCTCGTCAAGCTCCTCCGCCTCCGGCACCGGGGATTCCGGCAGTTCTGCTGCCTCTGCTGCCTCTGCTTCGGCAAGCGCGCAGGAAAACAGCGGCAAGGTCCTCGTCGCCTACTATTCGGCACAGGGCCATACCCGCCGCGTTGCGCGGGAGCTTGCCGGCCACCTTGGCGCCGATCTCTTCGAAATCGTTCCGAGCGACCCCTATACCGATGCGGACCTTGACTGGAACGACGAGGACAGCCGCGTCAACGACGAGCACGAACACCCCAAGAAGCAGGACATCGAGCTTACCCAGGTAACTCCCGACGGCTTCGACGCCTACGATACCGTGCTGATCGGCTATCCCATCTGGTGGTCGGATATCGCCTGGCCGACGAACAACTTCGCGAAGAAGAACGATTTCTCGGGAAAGAAGGTCGCCTCCTTCTGCACATCTCTATCATCAGGCGTCGGCTCATCCGGGCAGCATCTCCAACAGATGTGCGGGGACTGCACCTGGCTGGATTCCACCCGCTTCGAAGAAGATGCCGATTTGTCCGATGTCGATTCCTGGGCAGATTCCCTGGACATCTAGCATGGCGAATCCCCCGTTTGCCTAACCCCTTTCCGAGACGCCGAGCGCCGCTTGCCTATCCCCCTCCTAACTCCATCCCGGTGAGCGGCGCTCGAAGTCTGTTTCATAACGTTGCCGCAACACGGAAGGCCCCGTCCTCGAAGAACAGACGAGGACGGGGCCGAACTCTTGGTTGGGATTGAATACGGTCAGCGGATGAAGTTCGTTGCCGTGCGTACGGAATAATTATCCGGGCGCTTCACTCCCGCCGCATCGCCTGCTTCTATGCATTTCAGCATCCAGGCCATATGGCTCCCGAGCATCTGCATCACCTGCACGCCCTCCTCATCCTTCATAACCTCCTCCGCATTCGTGCCGTGGACGGCATTCCAATAACGCGAGGACACGATGGGCATCTGCTCGATCTCGAAGTACTTATCCATCTGCTCGAGCGTTGCGGTAGTGCCCATGCGGCGCGCCGATACCACCGAGGCGGCCGGCTTCAAACGGAAGCAATCGGGAACAGCGCAACGTCCGGAATAGAACGCACGGTCCATGAATGACTTCATGTTGCCGGTAACGCCCGCGTAGTGCACGGGCGAACCGAATACATAGCCATCGAAATCGGGGGCGATCTCGAGGAAATCCTGGACCGAATCCTTGAAGATGCAGGCACCCTGCTTGCGGCAGGCCAAGCATCCGGTGCATCCGGCAATCGGCTTGTTGCCGATCCAGAATTCCTGCGTGCCGATCCCCTCTGCTTCGAGCGATCGGGCAACGATACCAAGGGCGGTATGGGTACAGCCCCTCCGATGGGGGCTGCCGTTCACTAAGAGAACCTTCATGGCGATTCCTTTCTTCGGATCCGTTCCATCGGGCGCAGCTATGCCCGCAGGAAAGCTATGCGTATTTTTCAAGCGTGCTTGCTGCGCGCCATTTCCCCACTTCGTCAAGACGGTACGCAAGCGTCGATTCGGCAGCGGCCACGGCATCGGCGCCCAGCAGCAGGCGCTGAGGAGGTTCGTCGTCCAATGCGATATCGACCACAACCTTGCCGTAGGCAACGGGATCGCCCGCGCTCTCGGGCGCGCCTTCGATGAATTCCTTCCGATAGCGGCGGCCCAACGGGTCGTAGTCGCCGATATGTCGAAGCGTTCCGCCCATACGATCACCGTAGAATCCAGAATCCATCGCCCCCGGCTCCACGAGCATCGTGCGGATACCCAGACCTGCTACCTCCTTGCCCAAAGCCTCGGTGGTCAGCTCGAGCGCGCCCTTTGCCCCGGAATAATATCCGTTGCCGAGGGCACCGCGCACCGCCCCGATGGAGGTGACGTTGATGATCAAGCCGCTGCGGTGCTTGCGCATTGTCGGCAAGACCAAACAAGTAAGATCCATAGGACCGAAATAGTTGACATCGAACAGCTCCCGCACCCGATCCGGCTCGCTCTCCTCGACCGCCGCGCGATACCCGTGGCCCGCATTGTTCACCAGCACATCGATGCTCCCGAAATGGGCAAGCGCTTTCGCCACCGCAGCCTGCCTGCTCGCCTCGTCGGCGAGCTCCAGGGCTATCGGCAATGCACGGTGGGGGTACCGACGCATCAGGGAATCAAGGCGTTCGATATCCCTTGCGGTAACCACCGCCTTGTCTCCCCGCTCCAACGCCGCCATCGCAATCCCGAAACCGAGACCGCTCGAGGCACCGGTGATAAACCATACCTTGGCAGCCATTATTCAAGGCTCTTTCCCAGATCACGCGCCTGCGACGGCGTAGTCGCCATACCGCCCCACGCAAACCCGTAGAGTCCGGCAAACCGGGACATGGTATATTTGCCGGAATCCAGCATCCATTTCTCAGGTGCAGCACCCTGGAACAGGAGATATAAGGTCTTTCCCACCATGCTGCCTTCGGGAACCGGCCCGTAGAAACGGTCAATCAGGTTGCGGACCATCCCGGAGAGGTTGTGCCAATACACCGGCGAACCGATGACTACGACGTCGGCGGCTTTGATGCGCGCAAGGACTTCTTCGAACTGGTCGTCATCGAATTCTTGCCCATACCCGTAGACCTTCATGTCCACGAGATCGAGCTCGTCGTATTCCTTACCTGCCAGCATGTTCTTTGCCAAACCGACGGTATGGCCGCTCTTCTCCGGGCTGCCATTGATGAAGAGGATGCTCATGGTCTGTTCCTTCCACGAATAATGTTGCTTTGCACTTCAAGTGTGCGCCATCGTTAACGGAAGGAACATGCGTCATTTCGGCAACCCAGTATGCTGAACGGGAATACCGCAGCCTGAAAAGCTGGAGCCCCGGGCATTGCGCCCAGGGCTCCATTCGCTTTCTTCGTAGCAAACCGCGAAGATTCCGTGCCTCACCCTTAGAAGAAGCGGTCGATGAGCTCGCGGCTATACTCGCAGGTTTCATCCATGTCGCCGAAGCTCATGACCTCGCCCGCGTAGTACGTGCCCTTCTGGCCCTGCATTGCTTCGACCTTGTCGTACCAACCGCTCGCATAGGTTTCAGAATCCACGTGCGGGAAATAGTACCATGATTGCTCGTTTATCACCTTGGATGCCGGATTACCGAGAGACTTCAGATCCTCGAGTACCATTTCCTTGCATTGGTTGTAGGGAATATCCGCCATATCCTTATGATTACGGATGGCGTAGGTGGTGATGGGATGATTCACATCATCACGCCAGCGATTGTAATACACCATCAGGTGACCAAGCCGCTGCGGCACCATATTCTCCAGCACATAGTAGGAGATCTCAGGATGATCCTCGGGTGCGGTCTCCACCGCCAAGACATCATAGGCCTTGTAAGAAATCTTCCCGAACAGCTCGCGCTCATCTTCGGTAGCGTCGAAGTAGTCGGGAAGGTACTGCAAGGGCGACGTGACGATAATCTTGTCATATTCCTCTACCGTACCGTTGACGGTAACGAATACTTTTCCGTCGCGACGCTCTATCTTGGAAATGTCGCTGTTCAGGCGCGCGCTGTGGAGCAATTTGTCGTTCAACTCTTCGAAAATATGCTGTGTACCGTCCTTCCAGGTCCACAGATTCACCTTCAGGAAATTCATACAAGTTTGGAAGTCCAGGTATTTGAGCACATAAGCAGCCGGGATTTCGTCGAAGTAGCCATACCCGAACGACGTGAACGGTCCGATCCACGCCTGCTGCACCAAGGGCACACCGTTGATCTTGCAGAATTCCGCAAACGGAAGGGCGAGATCCTTCAGGTTGGGATTGGTCCCGGACACGCGCTCACGCCCCGGCGTCACCGCATAGCCATCGAACCTTCCCTCGGCAACACCGCGATGGCCATTGACGTCATAGCCCAAGTACTTGGTAGACAGGATGGTCCCGAACGCTTCGATCTGTCGCTTGCCCTCTGCAAGCATCGCTTCCAGCTTCGGATCGCCATGCGCATCGAACGGGTCGACGACGTTGCCCTTCAAATCCTTGAAATTGCGATTGAGCTTCGGTCCATCATGGGTCACGCCGCAGAATCGTTCGATATCGGCGATTGCATAATAGGACGGCACGCCCATGATTGCACCCATCTCGTAACGGCGGCCATTGTAGGCTGGCGAATTGCACTTGCCGCCCACATGATCGCTCTTCTCGAGTATGGCATAGTTCCTGTAGCCCTTCTGCTCCAAGTACATGCCCGCTGCCAGCCCTGCAGGGCCCCCGCCGATGATGCATACGCGATCATTCAAATCTGACATGATAGGTACTCCCCTTTTCTCGAATTCCTAGATCTCTTCCTCAGATCCGCTATTCCGATGCAGGCACCTCCTCTTCCAAAGCCTCGAACTCTCGCTTGAGCGCATCGATTTTCAACTGCGCAATGCGCTGTTGTTCGGCTGACTTCCGTTCGATGTCCGCGATTGCCTCGGGAATATGCCGGCGATAGTAGCCCTCATCGATGTTCCATGGTCCATCCTTCGGCGGCCACGCCGGATCGGCAAGTTTTGCCGGACGATAGTACTCCACAGCAGGATTGCTTCGCCCATCGCGCTCGATGGGGCAGTGCATCTTTTCCTGTACCTCTTTAGGAGCCGTATAGTACGTCCCCAGCACCTTGCGGAAGAACTTATTCCTGAAGCTGACCGGACGGGTTCCCTCCGCGCACTGCTTCAGGTACTCGCACATCCAACGCTGCATGCAGCTACCGCAGTTGTAGACGACCATCTTCAACGCGAAACGCATGATGGCATTCTTCGATCCGTAATACTTGAAATGAATCAGCAAACGGGTACGGTCGCCTTCTATGGGTACGAAATACCATCCCCAAATGAAATTCATGTCATCGACCAGCTTGCCTGATAGCGCATAGGCTCCGCGCGCTTTCGGCGGATGCAGCATATCCGAGAAACCCAGCAGGTATTTGCAGTCCACCACATCGGCAATCTCGTGCCCCATTCCCGAGCGATCCCAATCTGCAAAGTCGCCTGGCATCAGAGAATCGGGTGCCTGCCACAAATCCTCGAGCTCGTAGCGATTGTAAATCGAGATATGGGCGACCAGCCGCTCGGCAACCTCAGAGCTCATGGAGCCGCCTTTCATACCGCCCCATTGGTACATCCACGGCCAGACCTTATCAACGGGTGCGTCGATGTCGATTCCGTGGGTGACGGTAACCACCAGATCCTGGTCAAAACGGTCCATCAACTCATCGCCTGGATAGTATCGATTCGATTCCTCTGGTGTTGCGCACATCTTGCGGCCCCAAACACCCACCAAGGAAGCGATGACGCAGCTGAGAACGATGAATACGGCAAGAACGATAAGGATGATGAGAATGACGGTGAGTATCGTCCAAAGAACATCCATCAGATGCCTCCCTCATGAAACGCCTTCATTGGAGCTGCACATTCGGGATATCAAATCCGCGCGGCCGAATAGGCAATCCCTCTAGACCGATTATCAAGTTCAGGAATAGGTTTCGTATCGCACATATTGGATGTGGCCATATGCGCTTTCGTGTTAATCGGTGGCAGAATCGCAGACGCATTACTTCAGATTTGGATGTGCGTCATGCACAAATGAATGGACGAGCAAAGCCCTTGGGATGGTGCTATAGCAGCATTCCGATATGAAGAGACGAGATGAAGCCTGCTACCGGCTCGCCAGCGCGACATACGGCAACCACCGTCTTGCTCTGGTCATGCAAGCGCAAGACCACTTTTCGCGAGGCGCGTAGTACTTCGACCCCTGCATAGGCCTCGGGCAATAAGAACATCTCGTTCTTCTGGTCGAACAGCATGTCTTCCTTGCTCTCCAGCGTGCAAGTCTTCGAACGATAGTCGATGCCCGCGCTGCGTAACAGGAACTTGGTATCCTCCCAGTTGATCTTCTCCCCATCGAACTGGGTTTGGGCATGAAGAAGCGTTTGGCCATCGAGATCTTGAATAGACAGCGTGCTCCTGTTTGCATACGGATTGGACGGCTCCATAATGACCACGACCGGCGTTTGGAAGAATTCGACGACCTCATAACCATCGTCGAGGAAGTCCAACCGGCTGTCGGTATCCAGCGTCAGATAAACACCTGCCCGATGCTGCCCCAACAGGTCGGTGATTCCCGAATCTTCGAAGGATCCCGCCGGCAGCACCTTGACCCGCGTGCGCTGGGGTAGCGCGGCACAAGCATCCATCACCTGCTTCATCGCTGACGGATAGATGGTCATTCCTCCGAATACCAACTGCGAGGAATCGATACGTTCCCGTGCATAGAACCGGATATCCTCCACCGCGTCGATGATGTCTCCTGCCCGATTGTACACATAGCGTCCCGGTTCAGTCAGTTCGACACCGTTGTTGCGGCGATTCAGCAGAGGCAATCCCAGATCCTGCTCCAAGGAACGCATGTGCCGACTGAGCGTTGATTGGGACAGGGAAAGCTCGGATGCCGCCGTGGTCAAAGACCCCACACGCGCAACGGTAACGAATTCGACCAAATAGTCGCAGTTCATCCGAAATCCCCCTTGCCTATCCCTCTCACGGCGCATCGGCGGCCGATGCCGAAAACGAAATCGCAATCATTCTAGCCGATGGCAAACAGCTAGTACCCGGTTCTCACCGCATGTACTGCAAACAGAGAATAGCCCAACCCCCCAGCAGAGCGCCTATCCCGATGCATATTGCCCCATATTATCCGGTGGCCCGCTTGCCGCCACCATGCTTTCGGCATACCTTATCATGGTTGCGTTCAAGAACAATATTACGGGCTGCCTTGCATTCGCTCCTTCCTCAAGACGAATTGCAATCCCCAGCAAGCTGTGCGAACTGCCGGCAGGATGAACGATATGGAAAAATCCCTATCTCGCTTGACACCAACACCTAACCGTCGAATTATGTAGTTAGCTACAGTTTAGGAGAAGTATATGGACATCCGCATCGGGGAGGAATTCAAACGCATCGACATCGCGCTGTCCCGCGTGGCGAACAGCGAGCTCGCCACCATCGACCTGACGCTTGCCCAGTTCCCCATCCTGACCTTGCTGATGGAGTCCCCGAACCGAGAGCTTTTCCAGAAGGATATAGAAGCCTACCTGGGCGTTTCCCACCCCACCACTACCGGGCTGGTAAAGCGGTTGCAGGAAAAAGGCTTCGTCGAAACCGAGATGAGCCCCGAAGACAGCCGCATGAAGATCGTCCGCCTGACCGATAAAGGCCTTGAAATCGGCAAGGAGGGAACCCGTTTCGGCGATGTGGCCGAACGGAAGATGCTCGAAGGGTTCTCCGAGCAGGAACGAACGCAACTGGCATCCTACCTGAAGCGTATCCAGAGAAACCTGAGCCCCTGATGCCCGAAGCGGTTTATTTTTTTACCTCATTATAAAGCATGCTACAGATTGGAGCGGCACGAACTTGAGCGAAGACGTATACCAGAACCTTTCCCATCGGCGGGTCATTGCGATATTCATCGGTTTGATCATCGCCATGTTCGTCGGTTCGCTGGACCAGACCGTCGTGGGAACTGCGCTGCCCACAATCGTCGGAGATCTCGGCGGCGTCGACCACATGGTCTGGGTCACAAGCGCGTACTTCCTGTTCTCGACCGTGACGATGCCGATATACGGAAAACTCGGCGACACCCATGGCCGCAAGAAGCTCTTCCTTCTGGCGATGTCGTTATTTGCCGCAGGGTCGCTGATCAGCGCCCTGTCCGACAGCATGGGCATGCTCATCCTAGGTCGCGCCATCCAAGGACTGGGCGGCGGCGGGAATATCATCTTGTCGCAGTCGATCGTCGCCGACATCTTCCCGCCGCGGGAACGCGCGAAATACCAGGGCATCATGGGCGCCGGCTTCGGGGCGAGCTCGCTCGTCGGCCCGCTGCTGGGCGGATTCTTGACCGACTATGTGGATTGGCACTGGTGTTTCTGGATCAACCTGCCGCTGGCGGCACTCACGCTGATCCTATGCGCTTGGCTGTTGCCCAATGACCGTCATCGGCCCCAACACCGCTTCGATGGCCTGGGATGCACCTTCATGGTTGCCTCTACCAGCTGCCTGGTACTGGCAATCAATTGGGGAGGCAACCTCTTTGCCTGGGACTCGCCGATCATCATCGGGCTGTTCGCAGCCTTCATCGTCACGGGAATCCTCTTCGTCTGGGCCGAACACCGGACCGAAAACGCCCTCATCCCCCTGCGCTATTTCCGGAACCGCACCTTCTGCCTGGCAACGCTTGCCGGCCTTATCCTGGCTGTCGGCATGATGGGCGTCGTGAACTACATGCCCACCTACATCCAGATCACCCGCGGCTACAACGCCACGATATCGGCCTACCTCATGGTGCCGATGCTCATCGGGACCATGGCCCTGTCGATGGCCGCCGGCAGCATCGCCACCAAAACGGGCAAGGTGAAATGGATGCCGGTCACAGGGCTTGCCTGCGCCGCTGCCGGATGCGGCCTGCTTGCCACCTTGACCCCCGACACGCCGACTCTGCTCATGTGCCTGTACCTGCTGCTGCTCGGCGTCGGCATCGGCCTCGCACAGCAGATGCTGGTTCTGATGGTCCAGAACGAATACTCGGTCACAGAGGTGGGGACCGCCACCGGCTCGAACAACTTCTTCCGCGAAATCGGCGGCACGATCGGGGCCTCTTCGGTGGGCAGCCTGTTCATCAGTAACCTCACGGCGAATCTGGACAGCTATACTGCAGGTATCGGAGGCACCGCTTCCCTGGGTTTCGATGCGAACTCCATCACCCCCGCGCTTGTACGCTCGTTGACGGATTCGGTGCGGGAAATCGTCGTCTCCGCATACAACGACGCCCTCACCCCGGTCTTCGCCGGCGTGGCGGCGATACTGGCAATCGGATTCGTGCTGACGATCTTCCTGAAGGAGAAGCCGCTCGCGACCACCAACAGATAGGAACGGCCCGTCTTCCCAATCGGCGCACGAACTGTGAACGAGCAAGGGGGCTACCATGCGCATCCTGATGCTGGGTAACAGCTATACCCGCGCGAATAACCTGCCCGAGCAGCTGGGCCGCACACTCGATGCCCAGGTTGTGGCCCATACTCGCGGTGGTGCGCGCCTGGCCGAGCAATTGAATCCAAACACGAAGATGGGTGCCCGTACGCAGGCCGCCCTTGCACAAGGCGGCTGGGATTTTGTCATCTTGCAGGAGATGAGCAATGGCCCGGCGACTGCCCCCGAGCGGTATCGGGAAAGCGTTGCAGCCCTCTGCATACAGGTACGGCGGACCGGGGCTATTCCCATCCTCTTCGCCACCTGGGCCTATGCACCCGGAGCTGCCCGGCTGGACAAACTGGAAATGGATGCCGAAGAGCTCCACCGCCGCCTGCACGCATCATTCGTCCGAACGGCAGATGAGACCGGCGCCCTGCTTGCCGATGTTGGCAGCGCCTTTCACGACGACACCGACCCGGATCGACTCTATGCCCCCGACGGAAGCCATCCCAGCCCTGCCGGTACGGCCCTGGCATGCCGCATCCTGGCTGCAACCGTGCGGCAAGCGGCAGGATTACTTCCATCCGCCTGATGCCTTCAGCCCTGCTATTCCCTTTGTGCATAGCACCTTACGAAGACCCCATACTCCGAATCCCCCGAAACATGCAAGAATGAGTACGGAACGATAGTACGAGAACCCAACGCACAATGCCGGGGGTCTTCAACGCCACCGAGCAACGCCGAAAGGAAGAAACCATGCAATACATCACGATGAACAATGGCCTTGAGATTCCCCAGCTGGGCTTCGGTGTCTTCATGATGTCGAGCGCACAGGTACGCGAGGCCCTGCCCCGCGCAATCGAGCTCGGCTATCGGCACATCGATACCGCCAATGCGTATTTCAACGAAGTCGCCGTCGGAGAAGCGGTGAAAGCCAGCGGCATCGACCGTGGGGAATTTTTCATCACGACCAAGCTCTTCCCGCAGGATTATGGCAAGGATGACTGTATGCGGGCAATCGACGATTCGCTGCGCCGTCTGGGTACGGACTATGTGGACCTGTTGCTGCTTCATCAGCCCTATGGAGCCTACACCGAAGCCTGGGGCGTGCTCGAAGAAGCCCAGCGGGCAGGCAAGGTCCGCAGCATCGGCCTGTCGAACTTCAACCGGGCGAAGTTCCAGCAGGTGCTCGATAGCGCCGAGGTCACGCCCCAGGTGCTGCAGGTGGAAATCAACCCGCACTGCAACCAGCATGCCATGAAGGAATGGCTTGCTCCCAAGGGCGTCGCATTCGAGGGATGGTATCCCCTCGGCCATGGCGATAAAGCGCTTTTCGAGCTGCCGGAGATCGCCGATGCTGCCGCTGCCCATAACAAGAGCGCCGGACAGGTCATCCTGCGCTGGCACATGCAGGAGGGAAACATCGTCTTCCCGAAGGCATCGAGTGCAGAGCATATGAGGGACAATATGGATATCTTCGACTTCGAGCTGACCGATGAGGAAATGGCGCGGATCAACGGCGTTTCCCAGCAGCCCTATTACACGGTTCCGGAACAGGCTCCGGCCTTCGTGCTCGATAAACAGGACTTCGACAAGCAGCAGTAAGCCGCAGATCGGAAGAAAGGAAACGGCCATGTCCGCACTCGTCATCTTCTATTCCCGAAAAGGGGAGAATTACTGCAACGGGAATATCGTCAAGCTCGAAAAGGGCAATACCGAAGTCATCGCCGATTACATCGTGGAGGCAACCGGTGCCGACAAGTTCGAGATCGAGACGGTGAAATCCTATCCGACCGACTATCTGGCCTGCACCGAGGAAGCCAAGCAGGAGCTCTCCGAGCAGGCGCGTCCAGAAGTGAAGAGATTCGACGCGGATCTGGCCGCCTATGATACGATTTTCGTCGGATATCCCAATTGGTGGGGCACTTGCCCGATGTGCGTTTTCACCTACCTGGAGCATTTCGACCTCACCGGCAAGCGCATCGTGCCCTTCTGCACAAACGAGGGCAGCGGCATGGGCTCCTCTGAGCGCGACCTGGTCCGCATATGCAAAGGCGCAACTGTCGAACGCGGTTTGGCCGTGTTCGGATCGGAAGTCGCCCAAGCTAGGGAGAGAACGACAACCTGGGCAAGGCAGTTCGTCTAGCCTTTCGCCAATCCACCAATACCGACTATCGAAAAGGAGCACTCCCTATGAAACAGACAGCAGGACGTGAACAACTGGGGACAATCGCCCCCCTCTTCGCCCAACTCAACGACGACATGCTCTTCGGGCAGGTATGGGAGCAGCAAGCGCTTACCGTCAAACAGAAATGCCTGGTGACCGTCGTAACCCTGATGGCATCGGGCATCACGGACTCCTCGCTTGGCTTCCATCTGCAGAACGCCAAGAACAACGGCGTCACCAGGGAGGAGATTGCGGCGGTTATCACCCACGCCGCGCTCTACTGCGGTTGGCCCAAGGGATGGGCTGTGTTCCGGCAGGCAAAGGAGATCTGGGCAGACGACGAGCCCGCACCGGGAGAAGGGGAACTCGGCCGTGCTGCCTACCAGAGCACGCTCTTCTTCCCCATCGGCGATCCGAACGACGCCTTCGCACAGTACTTCACCGGCCAAAGCTACCTTGCGCCCGTCTCCACCTCGCAGGTACCTATCTTCAACGTGACGTTCGAACCCGGCTGCCGGAATTTCTGGCACATCCACCACGCGAAGGACGGTGGCGGACAGCTTCTGATCTGCGTCGGCGGGCGCGGGTATTACCAGGAGCAGGGCAAACCGGCCACGGAGATGCACCCGGGCGACGTCGTGCATATTCCGGCCGAGGCGAAACACTGGCACGGCGCCGCAAGCGATTCCTGGTTCAGCCACCTGGCAATCGACGTGCCCGGCGCCGACACCTCGAACGAGTGGTGCGAACCGGTCACCGACGAGGAATACCGCGCCGCACAGGAATAGCGGCAAGGATAGCCACACCGCATCTCGGCAGCACCCTGCACGCCTTCCGTGGCGGGCAGGGTGCTGTTCCTTCTCGAGCGCGCCCGTCAGATCCTCACGCCTGTTCCACCGGATGGCCGGATGCCGCCTCGAAGTGGTAGCGGACGATACCGGCATCGATTTTCGCGTTGATGGCACGCCCGGCTTTGAGTGTGACGGCATCGCCCGTCAGCACGAAGCAGAATTTCTGCTGGTTCATGCTGGTCGGGGCAAGCATAGCCGCTTCCATACCGCGGTGGAACCATTCCGGCGCCACGCCCGAAACCTGCGAGAGCTGGGATTCGGGCTTCGATTTGCGCCAAGCCCCCTGCGTCTTGCCGTATCCCAACGCGATGACGATGACCTGCTTCTCACCACATTCGGCAACTGCCTTGGTCTTTCCATGGGTAAGCGCTACCCAACAGGTGTTCAGCCCCAGGCTCTGCGCATAAAGCACCAGCTGTTCGCCCGCATATCCGACCGTCTCCTCCAGCTCCGGCCGCTTCGGCCCGATCATGGCGATATAGTTCGCGCATCCCTCGAACTTGCTGTATCGGGCAATGCCGGTGGCAAAGCACTCCGGCTCATCGAAGCAGATCTGGATATGCAGCCCATACTGTTCGTTGAGCATCGCTGCCTTCTCGCTCAACAGACGGCGTTTCCCCTCTTCAATGGGCGTATCAAGATACTGCCGTACGCTGTGCCGTTCTCGGATCAGCTCCATGATGTCCTGCTCGGTCGTTTGCCCGTTCACGACTCCTCCTCTTGGATCAGACGTTTGAACTGAAATTACCAAACAAGTGGACGGCGCGGAACATCGGGAGAGAATTTTGACACGAATCGGACAGGCGACGTGCCTGCCGATGCCGACCCCAGGAGAACCTGCGGATTATGCCCGTTCGAGCGCTGGCATCACCGCAGGTAGATTATCCTGAAAAATGCGTAATGACCCTGATGGCGCAATCCGGGGCGCAGCGGATCGGAAGGAGGATGCCGACATATGCCGAAGAGCGACTACGGCAAGTGGTATGCCCGCATCAGCGCGCCCTGGCGCCTTCACCCCGGAGCAGTCCGCTTGCTGAATATCCTGGATAAGGGCCTGGTCTATGCGATTGCCGTCTGCTATATCGCCTGCCTGGCCTGGCTTGCCGCTTCCGGCGATAACCGGTTTATCCTGACGCTTGCGGTGCCTGCAATCGAATTCGTGCTCTGCACCGCGCTCCGCGCCGGCATGAACCGCCCACGGCCATACGAGCAGTTCTCCATCGACCCCTTGATCCGCAAGGACACACAAGGCAAGTCATTTCCCAGCCGCCACATCTCGAGTGCCGTCATCATCGCCTGCGCGCTGTTCTGGCTGCAACCAGTAGCCGGAATCGTCGCGTTCGCCGCCTCCGCCATCGTCTGCTACTGCCGGATCGTGGGCGGTGTCCATTTTCCGCGCGACGTTGCCGGCGCAGTCGCGTTGGCGCTTGCGTGCGGATTGGTGGGCTTCGTGCTGATTCCCTGATCGCAGCTCGAAGCGCGGCGTCTATCGTCAGTGCGTTTCGGTTACCTCTCCGGCAATCGAACGAGGCATCCAAGCCGCCACCCCTGCCGCATCGAGACCCTGCGATAGCAGGAATACCAACTTGGCATAAGCGGCTTCGAAGGTCATATCCCCCGCGCCGACCGCACCGGCCCGGGCAAGCCCTGCTCCTGCACGATACCGTCCAAGCGCCACAGAAGCCTGCAGGCACTGCGAAGTCACCACAACGGGAACGCCTTCTTCTCGGCATGCGGTAAGCAGCCGATCAAGCTCTGGTTCACCTGCGGGAACATTGCCCATGCCATACGCCCGTAAGACGACCCCATCGGGAAGCGGGGTCAGCACGGAACGCATCCGCTCCCCTGCAATCCCCGGTACCAAATCGAGCACTGCGATATCGGGACAGGTGAACGGCTCGGGATCGGGCCACCCACCGCCACGCGGCATCGGGGAATCCGCCTCTCGGGACCCGTCAACCTTGCCGATCGGGGGGACCGAGGGGGAATCGAACGCCTCGCGTGCCCATGACGACACCTTCGATACACGGTTGCCGCAAAGCAGGCGCCCGCCGAAAACGACATACACTCCAGGCCGGCTCACAGTGCGGGCCACGGCAAGGGCATCGGCCAGATTGCGGGGCGCATCGGAATCGGCAGCACCCAGCGGAAGCTGCGATCCGGTCAGGATAACCGGTTGCGGAAGCACGGTCAGCGCAAAGCTGAGTGCCGCTGCCGTGTATGCCATGGTATCGGTGCCATGAAGCACCACGAACGCATCTGCACGGGCGGCAAAGCGATGGATGTCGTCGATAATCGTCTGCCAACTTGCCGGAGTCGCGCTCGCAGAATCGATTAGGGGATGGAGCGCCGAGACCGTCAGCCCGTCGTCGTTTCCCTCCGCTCTTGCAAGATGCCGCAATCGGACCGCCAGATCAGTTCCCGGCTCGAGACCGCACGGTCCCTCGACCATACCGATAGTCCCTCCCGTATACGTTACATGGATACGAGCCATGGGCGATCTCCTCCCGCGTCTGTTCATGTACCGGAGAGCCCATCGGTCCCTCCGGCCCGGCAACTTGCATCCGCTGCCGCCTTGCAGCCATTATGCCCCACTCGGAACACGATAGCGTCTGAAACGTCATCAGCCGTCGAACCGCCTCCATGGACCTTTCCTATCCGGACGCACCGGCATCACAGGAGAACATGCTATGGTGGACAGCAACGCATTTCGGACGGAGCGGAAAAAACCGCCCCCCTTCCGCGCCTGACGCTGCAACTTCGAGGAGGAGCCTTCCATGGATTGGCAGGAAACGATGAAAAACGCCCGCGGACAGATGGGGGCCTGCAAGGTATGCCCCGTCTGCGACGGCCGCGGGTGCCGCAACACCATTCCCGGCCCCGGCGCGAAAGGCCGCGGCGACGTCGCCATCCGCAACTACGCAAAATGGCAGGAAATCCGCGTGAACATGGATACGCTCCACGCCAATGTTCCCGTCGACACCTCGATCGAGCTCTTCGGAAAGCGCCTGCGCCTTCCCGTGATGGCGGGACCGGTCGGCGCGGTGCAGCTCCATTATGCAGACAAGTACACCGACGAGGACTACAACCGCATCCTCGTCCCCGCGTGCAACGAAGCGGGAATCGCGGCATTCGTCGGTGACGGCACCAATCCGCGCGTCCTGGAAGCCGGCACCGCATCCATCAAGGCGGCAGGGGGTGTGGGCATCCCCACGGTGAAACCCTGGGACCTGGACACCATCCGCGAGAAGCTCTCCCTTGTAGCCGACAGCGGCGCCTTCGCCTGCGCGATGGATATCGACGCTGCCGGCCTCCCCTTCCTGCAGGGCCTTACGCCGCCCGCCGGGAGCAAATCGGTACAGGAGCTCGCAGCGGTGGTCGATGCCTGCCCCGTCCCGTTTATCGTCAAGGGCATCATGACCTCGGCAGCGGCCGTGAAAGCCAAGCAAGCGGGCGCAGCGGCCATCGTGGTCTCCAACCATGGCGGACGCGTGTTGGACGGCTGCCCGGCAACGGCCGAAGTGCTGCCTGCAATCGTCGATGCCGTCGGCGGTGACATGGGGGTCCTTGTCGACGGGGGCATCCGCAGCGGCCTTGACGTATTCAAAGCACTTGCGCTCGGCGCGGACGCAGTGCTCGTCGCCCGCCCGTTCGTCACTGCCGTCTACGGGGCAGCCGAAGAAGGAGTTGCCGCGCTCATAGATAAATTCGAGGCAGAGCTCATCGATACCATGCGCATGTGCGGCGCAGCGACGATTGCCGACATCACCCGGGAAATGGTGCGCCTGCTTCCCTAATCGGCCCCTGCACGAAATGAAAGCCGCACGCGTCCCCACGCGCGTGGGCAGGCACGCTAGAATAGACGAAACACCACCCGCTATTCATTGGAGGTCCCATGGATGCATCGGAACCCGCGTACCTCGACGCCCTCTCATGCCTGTTTCCCACGCCCGAAAAGGCAGCGGCAGGCATAACCGAACGCTGCGGCGCCTTGAACCTGCCCCGCTATACCGAGCTCTACGTATCGGATGTGCATGGCGAATACGAGGAGTTCTCCCACCTCATGCGCAACGGATGCGGGACCATCCGCCGGGATATCGATGCAGTCTTCGGCACAACGCTTCCCGAGCCCGACAAGGACGCATTGGCCACGCTCGTCTACTACCCAGGCGAGAAGCTGGCCTGCGAAACCGCCCGCACCACGGACGATAGCTGGTATGCCGAGACGATTGCGCACCTGCTATCCCTGTTCGCCTTCTATGCACAGCGCCATACCCCCGCGCAGGTTCGCCGCGCGCTGGGTGCAACGTATTCAGATACCGTGCTGCTGATGCTGCACGATCCTTCCGGCAGCGGCGCAGCTTCGTACCAGGCAGACCTCATTTCGAAAATCATCTCCCTCGGCTATGCCGATGAGCTCGTCAAGGTGCTCGCCGATGCGATTCGGCATCTGGCCGTCGGGCGTCTGCATCTCGTCGGCGATATATTCGACCGCGGGCCGGCCCCCGACCTGATTATCGAGGAGCTTATGCGCTATCCGTCGCTCGATATCCAGTGGGGCAACCACGACATCGTGTGGATGGGGGCGGCACTGGGACAGACCGGTTGCATCGCCCATGTGGTACGCAACTGCGCCCGCTACGGCAACCTTTCGATCCTTACCGATGCATACGGCATCAATATCCTGCCGCTTGTCCGATTCGCCTTGTTGGCATATGGAGACGACCCCTGCATCGGCTACGGTTTGAAGGGAGAGCATCCCGAGCTGAGCCCCGCCGAAGCAGACCTGAATGTGAAGATCCAGAAGGCCATGGCCATCCTGCAATTCAAGGTGGAAGCGAAGCTGATCGACGACAATCCATCATTCGGCCTGGAGGATCGCAAACTGCTCCACCGCATCGACTGGGACAAGCAGAGCATCGTCATCGACGGCATCGAATACCCGCTCACCGATCCTGTCTTCCCCACCGTCGACCCGCACGACCCCTATCGCCTGACATCCGAGGAGCAGGCCGTTATGGACAGCCTTGTGGCATCTTTCACTGCAAGCGACAAACTCAAGCGCCACATCCGTTTCCTGCTCGATGCAGGAAGCCTCTACACCATCGCCAACAACACGCTGCTCTTCCATGCCTGCGTACCGCTGAATGCCGACGGCAGTCTGAAGGAAGTCGAGCTTTACGGGAAGACCTATCGGGGCAAGGCACTCTTCGACGCGGTCGATACCCTCGTTCGCCAAGCCTTCGCCGAGTTCGAGGAAACCGGCAAGAGCGCACATGCCGACCTGCTGTGGTACCTGTGGCTCGGACAAGGGTCGCCGCTTTTCGCGAAAAGCAAGATGGCTACCTTCGAAATCTATCTGGTGGCCGACAAGGCCGCACGCAAGGAAGAGAAGAACCCCTTCTACTCCCTGCTGGAAAGCGAGGAAACCCTTGATCGGATCCTCGCAGATTTCGGACTCGACCCAAAAGATTCCCGCATCGTATGCGGCCATGTGCCGGTGAAGGTGAAGAACGGCGAGGACCCCGTGAAATGCGGCGGCAAGGCGCTCATCATCGATGGGGGCATGTCCCATGCCTATCAGGATGTCACCGGTGTGGCAGGGTTCACGCTCGTTGCCGACGAGGGGGGCATCCGCCTGGCAACGCATCAACCGTTCGCCCCGCGCACGCAGGCAATCGCCGAGAACATCGACCTGACCTCAACGTGGCGGACCATCGAGGCTTTCTCCTCACCCGCCACCATTGCCGACACCGATGAGGGGGCCCGGCTGTCGCGGGAGATCGACGGATTGCAATCACTTCTCGGAGCCTATCGGGACGGCCGCATCAAGCCCCGGAAGGAATGCGCGCCCCGTGGCGAATAGAAACCGGGGTGCCGCGGGAGACGTTCCAGAACCCGCCGATGCCCGTCGCGCGCTGGTGGTCTTTGCGGCTCCCGACGCGGGCAGTGAGGTGGCTGCCCGCGCCGCGCGCCTGGCCGACCATCTGAGAGCACCCCTGATTCGGAAGCGGTCGGAGATTCCCGGCGCCCTTACCCTGCGCGTGGATAGCGAGGGGCTCGCGCTTGCAGTCGACGGCATGGAGATGCAGCCTGATTTCACCCATCTGCAAGCGCGCATTAAACCCCAACGGCTCTCCCGGGAGTTGTTGGTGCAGGCCGTCCGCATAAAGGACACGCCACACCCACTGGTTATCGATGCGACTGCCGGACTGGGGGAAGATTCCCTAATCTTGGCTGCTGCGGGATGCCGCGTCGAGCTCTTCGAACACGACCCGGTAATCGCCGCACTGCTCGATGATGCCCTTGAGCGCGCCGCACGGGAACCCGCGCTTGCGCCGATTGCGGCCCGCATGCATCTGCATGAGGGGGACAGCACCGCGGCATTGCGTACGTGGACCCCCGCACCCGACGTCGTCTATCTGGATCCCATGTTCCCCGCCCGTCAGAAGAGTGCTGCGGTGAAGAAGAAGTTCCAGCTCCTGCACCTTCTTGAGCAGCCGTGCAGCGATGAACGGGGGCTCCTGGAGGCGGCACTGGCAGCCTGCCCGCGGAAAATCGTCATCAAACGCCCGGCGAAAGGTCCCGTTCTCGCGGGCCTTGCGCCCGCCTATTCCCGATCCGGGAAATCCATTCGCTTCGACGTTCTGATACCCGCGCAGCTGCCCAGATAGGGGAAAGGCCGGGGTCGCCACGCCCAAGATACCGGACCGCCAGCCGGTTCGCGCTTATGCTGCCGCAGAACCTACTGCCGCTTCTTGCGTCTTGCCGCCCTTCGCAATAATCCAGGCGATCACGCAGGCAAACAGGATGAACTGGTACCAGCAGAACGGCATGATGGAGATACTTGCGATATTGGCCAGGCTTGCCGCTACCAGGAGCTGGGCGCCATAGGGGATGATACCCTGTCCCACGCAGCTGAAGATGTCTATCAGGCTGGCAATCCGCTTCGGTTCGATGCCGTAATCCTCCCCGATGGTCTTGGCAATGGGACCCGCCACCACGATTGCCACCGTGTTGTTCGCCGTCGCGATATCCATCAGCAGGGTGACCAGGCCGGCGCCGAACATGCCGCCCCGCCTGCCGTGGAAATGATTGCGCACGAAATCGAGGACGGCAGCGAAACCACCATGCTCGCGGACAAGCGCGCTGATAGAGGCAACGAGAATGGTGACGATCATCGTCTCGTACATCTCCTCGGCACCCGAGCCCATGGACATGAAGGCGGTCGCAACGGTCAGCGAACCCGTTCCCAGACCGACGAAACCGAAAAGGACGATGCCGCCGACCAGGGCGATGAACACGTTCACGCCGCAGATACTTACGATGAGCACGATGAAATACGGCAGGGCTTGCAGCAGGTTGTAGTCGTAATGGTCCAGCTGCACGGCTCCGCGCGACAACGACACGGCCACGAGCACCGCCAAGGTGATAAGGGCGGCAGGAAGCGCGATACCCAGATTCACACGGAACTTGTCCTTCATCGCCACGCCCTGGGTACGCGTGGCGGCGATTGTGGTGTCGCTGATGAACGAGAGGTTGTCGCCGAACATGGCGCCGCCGACGACTGCGCCTACGCAGAGGGGCACATCCAAACCCGCTGCCTTGGCCACGGAAACGGTAATCGGGGTCAGAACGGTGATGGTTCCGACGCTCGTGCCCATGGCAAGGGAAATGATGCAGCCGATGGCAAACAGCCCGGGCAGCGCCAGGTTCGCCGGGATGATATTCAACAGCAGGTTCGCAGTGCTCGTCGCGCCGCCGGCCTCGTTCGCGATACCGGAGAACGCTCCTGCTACCAGGAAGATGAAGAGCATGATGGTGATGTTGTCATCTCCGATGCCCCGTGCGCATACATGGATGGCACCGTTGAACCCGAGTCGCCGGTTCTGGATAAAGGCAACCAGCAACGCGATGCAAAACGCCACCACAACCGACACGACATAGAATCCCATCTGCCCCTCGATTGGGGAAATGTACTGATAATAGATGCCGCACCCCAGGTAGAACACCAAAAACACAAGGATGGGCAGCAGAGCCGCCGCATTCGGTTTCTTCTCGTTCACAATCCCTCGCTCTAGTTCGTCGGAGAAAACACATCGTGCCATATTACTCCCCTGCGCGGAAATGTGAACTCTGCCTCGCGAACCCATCGGTAAGCGCAATGCTACCGCAGCAACCAGGCGATCCCCTTGGCAATACGCAGGTCCTCATCCTTGAAATGGTTGCCGGGATTGATCTCGAAAATATGCTCGATTCCCCGCTCCTGTAGCAGATCCGAAAATTCCCGCGTGCGCTCTTTCACCGAGCGCAGCATCCGATTGGGGGTCTTGTGTTCCTTCGAACCGAGCGACAGGTAAATCCGCTCGGGCATGCCGGCAAAGTTCCGGGAACGGGCATACGAGAGGAAATCCGGGAACCAAAGCGACCCGGAGGCGCTTGCCGCACGGACAAAGATATCGGTCCGGTACAGCGACCAGAGCGCAAAGAGCCCGCCGAGCGAATAGCCCGCAACCGCCCTGAAAGACGGCGGAGCCGACAAGCGGTTTTCTGCTGCGGGGACGATCTCTCCGCTAAGCAGCGCCAATTCACCCTCGGCATGACCCGCACACTCCGTATCGGTGCGTGTCAGGGGCGGACAGGGCCATGGCGACAGGTCGTCTTTCCAATCCAGGACCTCGATGGCGACCATCGTGAACGGCGGGCACGAAAGCTCCTGGCAGCGCGCCCACACGTCGGCACCATCACCCTCGGGCATCGGGACATAGACGATAGGTGCACCCTCCTCCTGGACGCGAAGGACGATCCGTTGCGCGCCGATCTCGAATCGCTCGTCCATCCTCTGGGCCTCCTCGTCCAATCGCCTTCCGTACCCACCATACCGCACCCCGGCCATCGTCTTTGATTCTGATGATCCTTTTCAGAACTCAGGTAGCAGCGATGTGTTCCCGTCTCGAAGAAAGTATAGATAATCAGGTAAGATGCAGCGATTCAGTGAATGGGTGCAACACGCCATGCCATAATCGAATCCCCAGACGACAGGACTTGATAGGAAAGGAAGGCATGGCGCAAGCAGGCCGCATCACCAAACGCACCGTTCTCGACGTGCTGCCGTTCCTTGCCTTCTTCGCCGCGCTCTTCTTCGCGGATATGAGCCTGTTCGGCGTTTCGGATGCCTTGATCGGCATCGTGTTCCTGTTCTTCTCGAAGGCGATCGTCTATGAGCCCGGCCTTTCGCCGGTTAACTACGCCCGCCGCTGCGGCTGGTTCTTCCTGATGGCGCTCTGCGCCACGCTTGCAGGGCTGCACCCCATCGCTATGGTCATCGTCACTGTCCTGTATCTGTTCGTGATGACGGTGCTCAATTCCGATGACTACCTGCCGCGCAACTACTTTTGGCTGGGCCTCGGTTATCTGCTGCTGCTGATTTACCCTGTCGACGTAAACGGCATCGGCATGAGGCTCGTCGCAACGCTCTTCTCGCTGGCATGGACGACCGCCTTTGTGTACCTGATGCGTTTCTTCCTGGCCCGCAGCGGGGCCCTGGACATATTCGCCCGCGACCGCAATTTCGTGCGGCGCGCCTTCGACGAATGCGCCGCCCAGTTGGAGGACCTCGCAACGGGCGAGGCTGACGCTATCGACCCCAAACGGGTCTTCGACATCGCACAGGAATACACGAAGCTGGAATACGGCACGGTCTATCGCCAGGACGGACTGCTCTCAGGCCGCCAGAGCTATACCTTTGCCCTGCTGATCTGCATCGAGCAGATCGCCTACAACACGCACGCCGCATCCGCTCACTACCATCGATTCGATGAGGAAGAGAAGAGCTATTACCTGGACCTCGCCGAAGTGCTGCGCGGTTTCGGCAAGGGGCGCATCAACACCGTCATCCAATTCGCCGACGAGCTTCAGGATTTCCTGAGCACCCACCATCTGGCTATCGAGGACCATGACGAATCGTGGCGCGGCATCTTGGAGTCCATGTTGCGTACGGTCCGCGACACCCGCATGTCGCGCGACACGAGCACCCCGTTCTTCAAGAGCGTCGCCTACCGGTTGTACTACCTGCGCGACAACATCAACCTGCAGAACACGCAGACCCGCTTCGCCCTGCAGCTCAGCGCCATCGTGGGCATCGCGATGCTCGTGGACATGGTGGTTACCCAGTACGCAGGGGCCATCTTCGGCATCTGGATCCCGATCACCGCCTTCACCATCCTGAACACCTATAACGATGAGACGCTGAAAGCCACCGCAGACAATTTCATCGGCACGATGATCGGCATCGGGGTGTTCGCCCTGGTGGTGCATTTCATTCCCGCGGGGTTCCGCATGCCGCTGGTCATCGTACTCAGCTACGGGCTGATGCTCTTCAACCTGAGCCCCGCAGTCAACGTTGCCGCAGGCACGCAAATCGCCCTGACCGCGCTGTATCCCTATCTGTCCCTGGAATCGACGCTCTTCAGCCGATTGGTGCTGGTGATCCTTGCCGTAACCTGCGTCATGATGGTGATCTTCGGGTTCATGCATACTCGCCGGGCAAAGACCATCAGCGCCAAGATCCGAGAGCTCGAGCGCATCGACGTACGCCTCGTGAAATCCATCCGCAAGGGATTGGAACGCGGCGAAGTGAATTTCTGGCGCACCGTCCAGCTGCTGTACTACCTGCATATGGATGCCGAGCTGCTCTCCCGCCTGTCCCGATCGATAACCTCGAGAGTCGAAAGGCAAGCACGCAAGGATGCCCGCCGCACGTCAGCGGCCGATGCCGAAGACACGCCTTCGCGCCGTCAGACTCGACGTGCCCGGGCACGGGCGATCGACGAGCAGCTGGCCGGAGACGTGAACCGCTGCCTGGATCTGAACTACCGCTTCACCATGGGCGCTGCCCATGCAGTGATGCTGTTGGATCCGCGCCGCGCCGAACCGACTCGATGGCGCACCGGCACCATCTACCCGGACTCCCCGGTTCGCCTGCAGCATCTTGACGATACCGTCGCCAGCCTCGACCAGACGCTGCGCGAATTGGAGGACATGCGCTATCTGGAGCACGCCGACCAACCGGATGCCTCTTCGCAAGCGAAACCGTAACGGCACGAAGCCGTCCATCCCGCGCCATCGGGACGATTCGGACGCATGGTAGAATCATGTCCCCACCCGTCGAACCAAGGAGCCTTCCATGATCAAAGAACTTGTGAGCGATACCGAGCTGCTTTCAACCCCTTGCGAGGCCGCCACTGCCGCCGACGAGGCTATTGCCCAAGATCTTGTCGATACGCTGGCCAACACCGAGGATGCTGCCTGCCTCGCCGCCAACCAGATCGGTGTACCGAAAGCCATCGTGGCCTATCTTGACGGCAAGGATCAACCGCATGTGCTGTACAATCCCAAGCTCGTGGTCGGTTTCGGTGCCGTCAAGGCATCCGAGCAGTGCCTGACGTTGGATGGAACCTCTCAGGTTACGCGCTACAACAAGATCAAAATCGCCTACGATGAGTTGAAAGACGGCGAATTGGTGCGCACTCAGCGCGACCTGAAGGGTTGGACTGCGCAAATCGTCCAACACATGATCGACCACTGCGCCGGCAAGCTCGTGTAATCGGCCTATAACCGAACGTCGACCAATAGAAGGGGGCGGCCAAAGAACCGTCCTTTTTGTCCGTTATCGTGTACCGCTAGATAATGTACGGCCTTCCGTCACGCGTGCCCTTCTCCACATACTCTGTCCAATATGCCAGATTCTCGGCATGGTCGCCGATCCGCTCGTAGTTCTTCGCTATCATCAGCACGTCGATGCCGTCGACGGCCGACACACGCTTCTCATAGATGCCCCTGACCAGCATGTCACGTAGATTATGCAGGTGCACGTCGATTTCATCTTCCATCCCGATGGCCGACTGCGCCTTGTCCAAATCGCCGTCGCAATAGGACGCAACGGCTATCGCGACCATCGATGCCACCTCCGCGGCCATCTCCTCTAATTCCCTCTGGGGAACGCATGACCCGCGTTCGGCCAAGCCCGCTTCGAAGCGGCAGATGTCAAGCGAGAGCTCGCCGATCCGCTTCAGGTCCGTGACTGCCTTCAGGGCACCCGACACCTCGCGCATGTCGCGCGCCACCGGTTGCTGCAGCAAGAGCAACCGCAAGGCCAGCGATTCGATATCGCGCTCGCGCTGGGCAAGATCGGAAGATGCCCGCTCGATCCGATCGATATCAAGCGCATTGCGGGGTTTGCCTGTTGCCTGCGCATCCGGCGTCTCATCGGCCGTCTCCGCAGTACGTGCCATATCCAGCAGACGGCCGACATGCGCCCCCATCGCTTCGATCTCGCCATGCAGCTGCCCCAACTGGTGCACGTACTCGGTTCTCGTTTCCATATCCTAGCCAAACCTTCCCATCAGATAATCCTGCGTCCGCTCATCCACCGGGTTGGAGAAAACCTTTGCGGTGTCGCCCCACTCAATGACCTCTCCCAACAGGAAGTACACCGTTTTGTTCGAGACACGAGCGGCCTGTTCGATGTTGTGGGTGACGATGATGACGCAGATGCCTTCCGAGGCGATCTCTCGGATGGTCTCCTCGATAGCGTTCGTCGCAATGGGATCGAGCGCCGAACAAGGCTCGTCCATCAGCACGACGTTGGGATTCATGGCAAGGGTGCGGGCAATGCACAGCCGTTGCCGCTGCCCGCCGGAAAGCGAATAAGCGCTCTTGTCCAGTTTGTCCTTGACCTCGTCCCAGATGGCCGCGCGCCGAAGCGACGACTCCACGATCTCGTCAAGCTTCTTCCTGTCCTTCAAACCGTGCTGCCGCAAGGCCAGGGCAACGTTGTCGTAGATGGACTTGCGAAACGGATTAGGTGTCTGGAACACCATCCCGATAGAACGCCGCAGCTCGTAAAGGTTCTCTTCCTTGGTGTTGATGTTGCGTCCCTGATAGATGATCTCGCCTTCGATTCGGCAATGGGAGATTTCGCGGTTCATGAGATTCAGGCAGCGCAGGAAAGTCGACTTGCCGCAGCCGGACGGGCCGATGAGCGCGGTGACCGTGCCCTGGCCGAAACTCAAGTCCACCCCCGAAAGGGAATGCTTATCGCCGTAGTACACCCCCACACCATGGGTCAGGAGCAACGCATCCGGATCCACCGCGTCGATTGCGCCGGCATCCGCGGGAGTCCCGGACACGATTTCGGCGTCCAAACGCGCTTCGGAGGCAGACTCCGGTTTCAACGTCTGCCCGTTCATTCGGCCACCAGCTTCTTGCCCAAACGCCTGCCGGCAACACGTGCCAGCAGGTTGAACAGCAGCGCGCAGATCATCAGCACGGCCGCCGTGCCGTCGGAGACCGCCGCCAGGTCGGGAACCACGCCTTCCGAGTTGATCTTCCAGATGTGCACCGCCAGGGTTTCTGCGGGACGCCAGATATTCCAGGGGCATGAAGCACTCGAGAAGTCCATGCAGCCGAAGTCGAGCATCGGTGCCGATTGCCCGGAGGTGTAGATCAGGGCAGCGGCTTCGCCGAACACGCGGCCGGAGCAGAGCACCACACCCGTTACAATCGCCGGCATTGCCGTTGGGAGCAGGATATGGATGGTCGTTTCCCATCGTGTCAGTCCCAATGCCAAACCCGCATCCCGCTGGGAGGTCGGCACCTGCCGAAGGGCCTGCTGGATCACGCGGACGAGCAGAGGGATATTGAAGATCGTCAGGGCCATTGCGCCCGAGGCAATGGAATAACCCCAGCCGAAATATATGACGAACAACAGCATGCCGAACAAGCCGACAACGATAGAGGGCAGCGAGCTCAGCACCTCGATCGCGGTTCGGATCGCATGGGTGGCAGGGTTGTCAGACGCATATTCTTCCAAGTAGATGGCTGCGCCCAGGGAAAGGGGCAACGAGATGATCAATGTCAGGATCAGCAGATAGAACGAGTTGAACAGCTCGGGACCGATGCCGCCTCCCGCTTTGAACTGCTCGGGCTTCGAAGTCAGGAAATCGATGTCGAATGCCTTGCTGGCGCCCGATCCGATGATGTAGATGATAATCGCCGCGAGTAAGACGAATATCAGCCCGACGATGACGGTCAGGATGCCGGTGGCGATCTTGTCGGAGCGTTTGGCGCGGGCCACCGTATCTTTCATGGTATTCGCCATTATTCTTTCACCGCCGAGCGTCTACCGATCACATGAACGATCAGGATGAACAGCAACGACATGCACAGCAGCATGAGCGCCAAGGACCAGAGCACATCGTTGTACACGGTTCCGAACGGCTCGTTTCCCATGCTTGTGGTCAAGACCGAGGTCAACGTGGCGGCAGGTGTCGTAAGCGAGGTAGGCATCGTCGGCGCGTTGCCGATTACCATCTGAACGGCCAAGGCCTCGCCGAATGCCCGTGCCATTCCCAAGATGACAGCGGTCAATATCCCGGGCATAGCCGCCTTCAATACGATATGCCAGGTATTCTGCCATCGTGTTCCGCCCAGCGCCGCCGATGACATACGGTAGGACACTGGCACCGCTTCGAGCGCATCGATAGTCAGCGAGGTCACTTCCGGAAGGATCATCACGGTCAGCACGAATGCACCCGCAAGGATGCCGTACCCCGTGCCGCCCGCCACAGCGCGGATCCAGGGCACCACGACGGTCAGACCGACCAAGCCGTAGACTACCGATGGAATACCGACCAGAAGCTCGAGAGCCGGACGGAATACGCGCTTGCCGAACCGGGGATTCACTTCGACGGTGAAGACTGCAGACCCGATGGCGAAGGGAACGACAATCGCGCATGCAAGCAAGGTAACCGAAAACGAACCGGCGATCATCGGCAAGGCACCGGCGGTCGGCAGGCCGCTGGCGTCGAGCAGATGCGGATTCCATACGGTTCCCGCTACAAAGCCGAAAAAGTCGACGCCGTCCACCACGAACGTCGATAAACCGCGTTGGGAGACCATCACGATCAAGGAGACCACTACTGCCAGCACGATGGCGATGCAGAATCCCGTGAGCAGCTTGCCGACCTGCTCGACTTGATGTTTGGCGAGTTTGTTCATTGCTGCTTCCTCGTTATGCGCGTCCCGCGTATCGCGCAGGTGCGCGCCCAATCCCTATCGCCTGCTCCGCCGCAGTTGAACCTCACGGCGGAATCTGGCGAAAGGAAAGGGGCGAAGCGGTGCGAGAGCACCGCCCCGTCCCTCGATCGAGCCGGTTGGCTATGCCTTGGTAACCTTGCCGGAGGCATCGACCTTGACCTTCATATCCTTGATCGGAATGTAGCCGTTCTCGGTGACCAGGGAATCCTGGACCTTGTCGCTCATCATGTAGTCGATGAAGTCCTGGGTGGCCGTGTCAGGCTCAGCAGCCGTATACATGTGCTCGTAGGACCAAATGACCCACTTGTTGGTCTCTACGTTTTTCGCGGTCGGCTTGACGCCGTCGACGGACAGCGCCTTGGTGCTGTCATCGAAATAGGAGAACGCCAGGTAGGAGATTGCACCCGGGGTCTCGGAAACCATCTTCTGAACGGTGCCGGAAGAATCCTGTTCCTGCGGAGTGAAATCGGATGGGGCCGTGTCGCCATCGAAGACCGCCTTCTCGAAGGTTGCACGGGTGCCGGAACCGGAAGCACGGTTGATGACGGTGATCTTCTCGTCCTTGCCGCCAACTTGCTTCCAGTTGGTGATCTTGCCCATGAAGATCTTCTTCAGATCGGACATCTTGATGTTGTCGATATCGACATCCTTGTTCACAACCGGGCCCATGCCGACGACGGCGACCTTGTTGTCCTTGATCTTGTCCAAATCGCTTGTGCTGGTAACCTTGTCCTCAGCGAAGACATCGGAATCGCCGATCTGGACGGACCCCTCGACGATTTGCGTGATGCCCTGACCGGAGCCACCGCCCTGGACGGTGATCTGGGCATCTGAATTCTCACTCATATACTGTTCGGCTGCTGCCTCGACCAGCGGCTGCAAAGCGGTTGAACCCACCGCCGTGACCGTACCGGTCGAACTGGATGCGCTCGCACTGCTGCTTGCGCTGCTGCTCGAGCTGCTGCTCGAACCGCATCCCGCAAGGCCCAGGGTAGCAGCCATGCATACCGCCACAGCACCTACCGCAAGGAACCTGCCGGCTTTCCGCGGTAGCTTTGACATTGCTTCTGTCTTCATCCCAACTCCTCTATCTGTCCAAAAGGGAACCTTCTATGCATAAGGCCAGGCATCATGTCTAGCCGAAATGCCCCGTGATGTAATCTTCGGTGCGCTTATCCTTGGGCATCGAGAAGATCTGCTTCGTCGGACCCTGCTCGATCAAGGTTGCCGGTTGCTTCATCGATTCGCGCAGCATGAACATGGTGTTGTCCGAAACGCGCGTTGCCTGCTGCATGTTATGCGTGACGATGACGATGGTCATGCCGCCGGCGAGCTCGCGGATGGTCTGCTCTACCTGGTTCGTGGAGATGGGATCGAGTGCCGAGCAGGGCTCGTCCATCAACAGGACCTCCGGATCGGTTGCAAGAGCGCGTGCGATGCAAAGACGTTGCTGCTGGCCACCGGATAAACCGCGGGCATCGTGCTTCAGGTCGTCCTTGACCTCGTCCCACAGTGCCGATTTTCGCAGCGACTTCTCGATAATCGAATCGAGGTCGCCCTTTCGCTTCACACCGCGCAGGCGGGGGCCATACGCAATGTTGTCGTAAACGGAGAAGGGGAACACCGCCGGCTGCTGGAATACCATGCCAACGCGCATGCGCAATTCAACCGGATCGATCGAACCCTTATGGATATCCTCGCCGTCGAGGGCGATGGCACCGCCGACTGTAGCATTTCCCAACATGTCGTTCATGCGGTTGAAGCAGCGCAGCAGAGTGGATTTACCGCATCCGGAGGGGCCGATCAACGCAGTGACCTTCCCCGCTTCGATAGTGCTCGTCACCTTGGCAACCGCGGTTTCGGTCCCATAGGTTACTGAAACATCTTCGAGCGTAAAGCTGCCGGACACGCCCACTCCTCTTCGCCATCTACCAAGGCCAGCTTTCCCTGAAGCTGACAGCAGAAATGGTAGAAACCGTCACGGCGGGAGTGGTTGAAGGGATGTGAACCGCTGTTTCAAGACAGTGAAATGCCGTGTCAGGAATGTGAACCGCCAGGCAGGAGCTATATTCTGTTATGTAAAGAGTATTCGCAGGTAAAGATACGTTTTTGCCAAATTCGCAGACCCGGTAAACTCATTGTAAAATCCACTCAAAGACCGTTAATTGAGGGGCATAGTAACGATTGTAGGAACCCGTTACAGGAAAGTACATCGTACATGCCAAGCATTCTGTTGGTTGAAGACGACCAGACCATCCGGCTGACCGTCGAGTTCGCCTTGACGAAGGCGGGCTATGCGGTCACCACCGCGCCAGACGGCAAGACGGCGCTCGAATATGCCGAAACCACGAACCCCAATCTCATCTTGCTCGACCTGATGCTCCCTAAAGTGTCGGGTATCGATGTCGCACGCACCCTGCGGGCACACAACAATACGGTGCCCATCATCATGCTGACCGCACTCGACCGGGAAAAAGACAAGATCCGCGGGCTTGATGCGGGAGCCGACGACTACATCACCAAACCCTTCTCCACCGACGAGCTTCTCGCCCGTATTCGGGCAAATATGCGCCGAGCCGGCATCTCCACCTCCAAACGCACCGGCAAGATAGAGGCGGGAGAGTTGTCCATCGATCTCGATGCTGCCCGCGTAACCGTGGCAGGCGAACCCGTTACGCTGCGCAGCAAGGAGTACAAGGTGCTCGTCGCCCTTGCCTCGCGCCCGGGGGCCCTTGCCACCCGGCAATGGCTGGCGCTGGAAGTATGGGGCGAAGAGTTCCTCTCCACTTCCCGCACCATCGATACCCATATCCGCCGTATCCGCAAGGCCATCGACAGGAACGGATGGACCTACATCCAGACGGCCCACGGCATGGGCTACCGCTTCGAGCCGACCAAAAAAGAATAGGCCGGCCATGAGGTTGAAGGAGCGCCTTTCCAATTGGCGTACCTGGCTTATCGGCAGCTATATCCTGATCGTCGTGGCTATTGCCGTGCTCTGGGGCTATTCGCTCTATGTTCCCCTGAACAATGCCGAGGAATCGCAGCAGTACGAAAGCTTGGAGGCTGTCGCCGACTCGACGGGAGCATTGCTGGCCCATACCGACCTGGATGCGCAGAGCGCCCTTGATGCGGCCGACGACTCCGACAGCATCCGCTTGACTGCCATTGCGGAGGACGGAACCGTCCTCGCGGATACCGTGAACTATGCCCCCACCATGGAGAACCACTCCGATCGTCCCGAAGTGAAAGCCGCATTGCAGGGCGAAGTCGGCCGGGCGCGGCGCGTTTCCCATACAGACGGAATCGAGTACCTCTATGTAGCCGAGCTTGCCACTTACCGTTCGAAAACAGTGGTGATGCGCGCCTCGACCCCCGTATCTAGGGTGAACGCGCTTGCCGAGGATTTCCGCAATACCGGTATAGCCCTGATGATCGCGACGCTGTTCCTATCCATCATCATCGGATGGATCGCGTTCTCGCATACCTCCAAGCCGGTCGGCAAGCTCGAACAGGTACGGACCGATTTCGTGGCGAACGCCAGCCATGAGCTGAAAACACCGGTCGCCGGCATCCAACTCCTTTCGGAAAGCATCGACCACGCCTACCGTGATGGTGATTACGATATGATTCCCGTGTTCACTGCGCGCCTGAAGAAGGAGAGCGAGCGGCTGCACAGCCTGGTCACATCGCTGCTCGACCTGTCCCGTCTTGAGAGCGGCGGGCTGAGCGGACGCTCCAATGCATCGACATGCGAGCTGACGAGCATCGTCGGCACCTCATTCGATGCCCATGGCGCTGCCGCACGCAGTCGTGGACTTGAATTCGTCTACAACGATCATGTCGCTCCCGATGAGGACTGCCGCATCAACCTATCGCCAACCGATGCAAGTCTGCTGGTGGACAACCTGATCGAGAATGCAATCAACTACACCGAGAAGGGCTCGGTCACCATCGACCTGTACACCGAGAAAGATCAAGCCGTCCTGAAGGTTGCCGACACTGGCATCGGCATTCCCGCCATCGACCAGGAGCGAATCTTCGAGCGGTTCTACCGCTGCGATAAGGCGCGATCGCGCGAGCTGGGCGGCACGGGCTTGGGCCTATCGCTCGTGCGCCATGCAGTGAGCCGCGCGAACGGGCACATCGATCTGGACAGCACGCCCGGCAAGGGATCGACCTTTACCGTGACGCTGCCCAGGGCCTAGCGGCTGAAACCGCCGCCCCCGCCGCCGAATCCGCCGCCCCCGCCGCTCGACATGTCATCGCCAAGCGCCTCATGCGCTGCATTCACCGCCGTCCCGAATGCCGACCCGAACATATCGCCGGCACCCATCGCAGCCGCACCCGTTCCCGCGGCATTGAAGTACCAGTACGATTGGCTGATGAACGCCTCATCGGTCCAGAGTTCAGGATAGACCGACCGCAGGTCCTGCGCCACCTGGTCTGCCACCCCGAAGATATAGGCATAGATGAGCAGCTGTCCCCAGACCTTCGTATCGGAGGGAACCGCCTCATCGAGTCGGGTGAAATCCTGGAACCAACGCTGCAGCCCCTCGCAGCGTGCAAACACCTCCACCGATTCCCTCGACCGGCGCGGCATGACCGTCGAGAAAGCGTACATGAAAGCCGCACCTCCGCCGATCCACAGCCATTGGTAGCTGTCGATAAACCAGTCGAAGAGCGCGAAGGCCGCACCAAGGTAGACGAGGGTGAATATCTGCCGAAGCACTTTCCGATAGCGAAGGCCTTCAGGCTCGAACAGCAGATGGCCGCTCTCCAGCTTGTCTGCCTCACTCTGCCAAGATGAGATCTCCGCAAGGTACTCTTCGGGATGCTCATCGGCGTACTCCTTTATCTTCCCCAGCAGAACCCCGTCGGCGCTCCCCCCGCCGATTTTCTCGAACACCAATTCGTAGGTGTCCCGGTCGATGGGGCTCAGGTCGGAAAGGGGTTTCTCCGTTGGCAGCACGCGATAGTCCCGAACCTTCTGGTGAGGGCCATGTTTTCCTGTCCCGGAAGCGTTGACCGGCTCGATGCGCGCATATCCCAGACTGCTCAGATACATCAGGGAGATAACCAGGTCATCGGCATTCTCCTCATCGGCATTCCAAAGCCGCGCGATCATCAGAGGATGCAGATCCGCATCGGGCACATCGCGCCAGTACTTCTCCTTGAAGACCGGTTCGTATTCGGTACCATAGCGCCGATACAGCATGAATCCCGCCAATGCCATCCCTCCGCCGATGAGGACAGGGACAACCAGGTAGAGCACGTTCGAAGCCAGTTCGCTCGCGTCGTCTTGCTGCCAGCGGCCTTCTTCGGCCTGGATAGCAGCCAGCTGCGCTCCGCTTGCAGCTGTTGCCCCGGAGGCCCTTGCGGTCCATTTCAGCGGGAAGGCGATTCGCGCCTCGGCGAAGGAGCCCGTACGCACTACCGGCATCGAGTAGGTGACGGAATGGCTTGCATCGTCGGTCGCAATCGAGCCCGCTTGGGCCGCATGCCCGTAGGCGAACACATTCTCGCCCGCCCTCATCGGATCAGAGGCAGTTGCCGGCAGCGAGATGGTCGCTGTCACATTATTCGTATCGACATCCCAACCCGATGGGATGAATTGCCAATACAGCACCGAGCAATCATCGTAGCGTGTGATGGCATTGGTGTAGGTGTAGTCGAAAACGAAGGTCTTATCTTCGTTTTCGGAATCCGAGAAGGCGTAAACCGTGTTCTCCTCGTCGTCAAAGGCGTAGCATTCGCTGCTCGGACCGCCCGAATCCCGCCAATCTGAATCGAAATAATGGGATTTCAGGGTGCGCTTATTGCCTGAAGCATCGATGATGCTGACGCCGTTGACCTTCACCTGTCCCTTGTCCGGAGGGTCGAACTGCTCCGCCGTCAGCTCCCAGCTGCCGGCGAAATGATAGCTGCGCTCTTCGACGACATGCAGGCTGCCGTCTTCTTCCACCGTCGCGGTGATGGTGTCGGAGGTGCAGGTTTGGGATTTTCCCGGATCGAAATCGACGTTTATCAAGAACACGATCGCCGCGCAGCCGACGGTGACGGCGATAATACCGATGAGCTGGGTTATCGCCTTACGCCACGTTCCGCCGGGACCGGCCCCCTTCGCCATATGGCAACGCCCTCCCCCTGCCTGGGAATCTACAGCGTGCCCACGAAACCGAAATAGACCAGCAGCACGATACCGACGATTACGCGATACCAACCGAACGGCATGAAGTCGTTGGTCTTGATATACCCCATAAGGAATCGGATGGACAGCACCGAAACAATGAACGCGGTTATTGTACCAACCGCAAGCACCACAATCTCAAGCTGTGAAAAGATTAACCCCGCTGTTACAAATTTTATCGCCTTGACCAAGCCCCAACCCAACATAACGGGAATAGCGAGGAAGAACGCGAATTCGGCGGCTGCGGTGCGCGACACGCCCACCAGCATGCTGCCAATGATGATCGCACCGGAACGGCTGGTACCCGGGATGATCGCCAAGCACTGGAAGCAGCCGACTTTCAAGGCCGTTTTCGCATCGATATCGTCCACATCGTTGATCTTGAACAGCGACCGTTCGGCTTCCTCCTGCGTGACTGCCTTCCGGACGTGCTTGCCATGGACCAGCCCCTGCGACAGCGCCTCGTCGAGACGCCGACGGTTCCGTCGCTCCATCAGGATGAAGACCACGCCATACAAGATCAGCATGGCAGCCACCACACTCGCACGATAGAAATGCTGGTTCACCCAGTCATCAAGAAGCAGACCGATAATGGCGGCCGGGATGCACCCGATCAGCACCATGCCCCATAGGCGCCAGGTACCCTTTCGCTCGGCAGGCGTCTTCTTGCGCGAAAACGGATTCAGCTTGGTGAAATACAGGATGATAACCGCCATAATCGCGCCGATTTGGATAACGACCAGAAAGAGCGCCAGGAACTCTGGGGATACCTCGAGCTTCACGAACTCGTCGACCAGGATCATGTGCCCGGTCGAAGAGATGGGCAGCCATTCGGTAATACCCTCGACTACGCCGATGAAGAACGCCTTCAGCGCCTCAATCCAGATCATGCGGTTCCTTTACTTCATTGGTTGTGCGGTGCAATGCTTTAGGGAAGCCTATCTGAAGCACGTGTATGACCCATGGAAAACATCTTGGAGGACAGGGAATACCATAAAAAGCGCATGTAGGGATGATGCATGAGAACTATGGAGCGATTCGGTCTCCGGCAAACGATCAGCCCTGCGTATAATGGGAGCCACCGAGAAAGGAATCCTATGACCCCATCAGCCCATCGCATCGCCCGCATGTGGGCATTGCCGCTGCTGCTGGCGCTTTGCCTTGTGCTTGCCGGATGCAGCTGCCAGAGCGCTTCCGTCGCTTCCGGATCCAGTGCCGCATCATCCTCCAGCGACACCTCATCAGCCTCAGAGAGCATGCAGGACAGCTCGTCGTCGGACACCGCGCAAGCATCCGGTACATCTGAGGAGACGACGATGCCGAACGTCACGGGGCTTTCCCGGACCGATGCCACCCAAACCCTTGAGGACCTGGGCCTGAATGTCGAAGTCGCAAAGAGAACCGTCGGCAACCTGAATCGGGTCGGCGTGGTCCTCGACCAATCACCGGCACAGGGCGCTACCGTGCAATCAGGCGATACCGTCACTCTGACCGTAGGAAAGAAGGCTTCCTCCCATTCGTCTTCCACCACTGGGGCCACGTCGGGCAACGCCACCCATATGGATGACGCCACCTCGACCTATGATGTCTCGACGCTCCCCGCAAGCGCACGGAAGACCTACCGGGCGGCCTCCAAGGCACTTTCCAACGATGACTACAAAGCAATGGCCGAAAGCATCGCCGCCCTGTACGAAGACTACCCGAATGCCGCCCAGTCGCTGATCAACACCGCAAAGACGCGCAGCTGGTTCCCCAAGTTCAAGAAGGAGCTCTTGCAGATCGACGCGGGAGCGAACGATATCTTGGACCTTGATGCCTAAACGGCAGGGCAGTTCGGGAAACCGGTCTTTGAGCGCTCTGTCGAGAACTGTGTAAATAGTCCCCGCAGTGCTCTTGGCACGCTAGTATCGGATACTGTGGACCGCTGAAAGCCAAACGTCTCCACCGTCACCGAAGGGAAGGACGCACAGGACATGAAGCTCGTGGTCATGCGGCATGGGCAGACCGATTACAACGTGGAGAACCGCTACACCGGCACCACCGACATCCCCATCAACGGCACCGGCCGCGCCCAGGCCATCGCCGCCGGAACCGCCCCCTCGGTCAGCTTAGTCTATGCAAGCCCCTTGAAACGCGCCCAGGAAACGGCGCACCTCTGCTTCCCCCATGCAGTGCTGCGCACCGAACCAGGACTGCGGGAGATGAATTTCGGGGATTTCCAGGGGGCCAATGCCAAGGAATTGGCAGACGACCCGTATTTCCAGCAGTGGCATGATTCGAAATGGGCCCTGCCCGCCCCGCATGGGGAATCGCGTGGACAGCACCAGCAGATGGTCCTTGAGACGGTACGGACGATCGTGGATCGCGAGGAACGGAAGGCGTCCCACGCTGCCATCATCGTCGCGCACGGCGGAGTCATCATGGCCATCTGCGACGGCCTTCTGCGCCCGCAGGAGAAAGGCACCCGCGATTACCTGAGCTGGAATCCCGGTAACTGCGCCCTCATCTGCGCCGAAGTTCACCATGGCACCTCCGGCGAGCTCTTCTTATCGGATCTGAGCATTCACCACCACGTCGGCTTCATCGAGCAACTGTAGGCGGCATTTCCGGTGCGGAAATCGGGAAGGATTGTATTTCGCCCTTGTAACTTCTGGCCATTACCGCGCCGCACGCGCCGGCAAGCTATAGAATGGGTAAACGCATCACAGTGCTGAATAAGGCATCTCGGCAGAAGGGAAGACGAACCGAATATGGCGAAGATCGAAATGCAGACCCCATTGGTCGAAATGGACGGCGATGAGATGACGCGCGTAATCTGGCAGCTGATAAAGGACGAGTTGCTGGAGCCGTTCGTCAACCTGAAAACCGAGTACTACGACCTTGGGCTGAAGCACCGCGATGAAACCGACGACCAGGTAACCGTCGACGCTGCAGAGGCGACGAAGCGCCTTGGCGTCGCCGTGAAATGCGCCACCATCACCCCGAACGCCGCCCGCGTGAAGGAATACAGCCTGAAACAGATGTGGGCAAGCCCCAACGGCACCATCCGTGCGCTGCTGGACGGCACCGTGTTCCGCGCCCCCATCGTGGTCAAGGGCATCGAGCCTAATGTGCGCACGTGGGAAAAGCCCATTACCATCGCCCGTCATGCCTACGGCGATGTGTACAAGAACACCGAGATGCGCGTTCCCGGTCCGGGAAAAGCAGAACTGGTGTTTACCGATGCCGATGGCGCCGAAACCCGCCAGCTGATACACGAGTTCTCCGGTCCGGGCGTCATACAGGGCATGCACAACCTGGACGATTCCATCGAGAGCTTCGCGCGCAGCTGCTTCGAGTACGCGCTGGCCACCAAGCAGGACCTGTGGTTTGCCACGAAGGACACCATCTCCAAGAAATACGACCACCGCTTCAAGGATATCTTCCGCGCCGTCTTCGATGCCGATTACTCCGCGCGCTTCGATGAGGCCGGAATCGAGTACTTCTATACGCTGATAGATGATGCCGTCGCCCGCGTGATGAAATCGAAGGGCGGCTTTATCTGGGCATGCAAGAACTACGACGGCGACGTCATGAGCGACATGCTCTCGAGCGCCTTCGGCAGCCTGGCGATGATGACTTCGGTGCTCGTCAGTCCCCATGGCTACTACGAATACGAAGCGGCCCACGGCACGGTGCAGCGCCACTACTACAAGCATCTACGCGGCGAGGAGACCTCCACGAATTCCGTCGCCACGATCTTCGCCTGGACGGGTGCCCTGCGCAAGCGCGGCGAGCTCGATGGCATTCCCGCCTTGCAGGAGTTTGCCGACAAGCTGGAGCGCGCAACCTTGGGGACCATCGAATCCGGCAAGATGACCGGCGATCTGACGCTGATCACCTCTCTGCCGAATCCGACCAAGCTGGACACGCAGGATTTCATCAAGGCCATCCGCGGGAACCTGGAAGCCGATCTCGCATAAGCGAATACGGGGTGCTACCGATTCCTGAGACCATCGGGCCCGCCTCCGCGGGCCCTTCTTGTTGCCGAATGGGGCTCTCCCGAGTTTTCCGCGCCACGCAAAGTCGGCGGCAGCACTCACAGGCGCAGGAGCCGATTCCCCGCACCCGTTCCCTTTTCCGAGGCATCATCTCCGCAAACGATGACCGGCCATCGGTATTGTGTATGAGGAAAGCCCGTATCGCCAGAGGGCGAATGTGCGATACTTTACGATTACAGAAAAGCAAAGGAGCCGAGATGCCGATTAAGATTCCCAACGCATTGCCCGCCACGACCCAGCTTCAGGCGGAGAACATCTTCGTCATGACGGAGCGGCGCGCCATGACCCAGCACATCAGGCCGCTCCGCCTGCTGCTTCTTAACCTCATGCCCACGAAAATCGACACCGAAACGCAGATCCTGCGCAAGCTGTCGAACACGCCGCTGCAGATCGAGGTCAAGCTGATGCGCATGGCCAGCCACGAATCGAAGAACACCTCGGCAGCCCATCTGAAGACGTTTTACACCACCTTCGATGAGATCAAGGACCAGCACTTCGACGGCATGATCATCACCGGCGCACCGGTGGAAAAGCTGCCGTTCGAAGAAGTGGACTACTGGCCCGAGCTGTGCAATATCATGGAGTGGAGCAAGACCCATGTGCATTCCACCTTCCACATCTGCTGGGGCGCGCAGGCAGGCCTGTATTACCATTACGGTATCAACAAGCATCCGCTTGCCAAGAAGCTCACCGGCGTCTTCGAGCATCGGGTGGTCAAGCACACCTCGCCGCTCGTGCGCGGATTCGACACCACCTTCATGGCACCGCACTCCCGCAACACCGGCGTCTACGTGCAGGATATCGAGCGCTGTCCGGAAGTCGAGAACATCGCCGTCTCCGACGAGGCGGGTGCCTACCTGGCCAAGAGCATCGACAGCCGCAACATCTTCGTGTTCGGCCATTCTGAATACGATTTCGACACGCTGGCTAACGAGTATGTCCGGGACCTGGAGAAGATGGGCGACGACGCCCCCTTCCCGCGCCATTACTTCCCGAACGACGACCCGACACAGGAGCCGAAGAAGACCTGGAACGCACACGGCCAGCTGCTCTACAGCAATTGGCTGAATTACTACGTATACCAGACCACCCCGTTCGACATGTCGCAGGTTGGCGTGCTGCATGCCGGGTTGTCCGAGGCCACGAACGATCTTGGGTCGTTCTTCGTGACGGCATCGGGCACCGATAAGGTGGGCGTCATGGCCAAGCTCGCTGGCGCGCTTGCCGACTTGGGCGTCGCCATCGACAACATCGACCAGGAAATCAACGCGAACAACTTCCAGATCACCATCGAAGCGCATGCGGCCACCGATGATTCGACTTGGGCCGACATCCAGCAGGCCATGGACAATCTGAGCCGTGACTTGGATATCGATGCAAAGGCTTTTTACTCCACGAAAGCATCCGCTGAATAGATATCCCGTCCGCACGGCTCGCGCAAAGCGCATACTGGGTCTGGAAGGAAAAAGCAAACGAAGAGGAACTATGCCAGTTTCAGATGAACGGCGCGAACAGCGCAAAAAGGAAGCACAGAAGCATGTTGGCCTGATGCGGGGCGTATTCGGCTCGGACATCGCGGCTACCGTCGAGGCAGCCGTCGTCTACGAAGACGGCGAAGGGCGCGCGCTTGAGCTGCCCGAAGCAGCATTCGAGTCCACCGAGACCCAGGTCACCACCGATTTCGCCCCGGCGGCCCTGCAGCGGGTCGAGGGCAAGGCAGCCTTGATCGACCCCTGCTCGTTCACGCGTCCCGGTGGGAACTACCTGGAAGGGTCTTTCGGACCCGAACAGATAATCTGCGCCGATAGCGATCTGTATCCCGTGCTTTGCGACCTGAAGAAACGTTACCATGACGGCAACCGCGGCTACGCCGTCGGCCAATTGTTCACCGACCGCGCGCTTTACCTGCCCGACGTGGTCTTCAACCGCAATGGAGAGATGCGCAAGGCCGACGTCATCGCTCTGCCCGAGCCGAATTTCGCCCGCGCGAAGGAGAACAACCGCGGGGAAGCCGAGCGCAACCAGGCCATCGAGAACCGCATCAACACGTTCCTGAACATCGCTGCCGCCAATGGCTGTGAAACCGTAATCTGCGGAGCTTTCGGCTGCGGCCGGCAGGGCTACCCCACCGACCAGGTCATCAGTATCTTCCAGGCCTGGCTTGCCGCACATCCGGGAGGCCTGAAGGCCATCGTGTTCGCCGTGCCGCGCGCTCAGTTCGATGCCTTCGATAAGGCATTCGGCCAACCCGCACCGATGCAGCCCGAGCCGGAGGCGACTGCCGAAGAGGATGCCGACGAGCCCGACATCCACGACATCGACCTCCCCGAAGGCGTCACGCTGCGCTGATCGCACCACCCGCTCGCATAGAGGGCCCGCCCCCGATACCGGGCGGGCTTTTTCCCTGCCCGTCGGGATTCCGTCGATTTCGCCACGGTATGGGGCCAAGGGCATACCACAGCCGAGCGTACGGGATCGTCGACGAGGAATTTCATCAAATGAGTGAAAAGCTGCAGCTAGCGGAAACCGCAACGGAAGCACTCCCATACGGACTCGAAAAAAAAGAAGGGCGCCCATGATGGGCGCCCTTCCCTTCTGAACCAATAATCGGCGGCATCTGACGCGCAGGCAGCCGAACTAATCGGCGAACTCGTCAGCGTCATGCAGAGCCCGGGAAGCTCGACGGTTCCAATGGTCGACCGCCTCATCGTAGGAATCCTTCCGCGTCTCCGCTTCGTAACCACAGCCATCGCACATCCCATAGTACGAGGTCTCGCCGGTGTAGTTGTCGTACCACTCGGCAATGTGAATCGAAGTGCTCTTGCATTCCGGGCAGGGTCTCAACGCAGCCATGGCATACCCCTTTCTCGCTATCCGATTTCAATGCCCCTTACACCTCAAGGCTACTACATTCGATCGCTCCCTGCAGCAACAATCGGAAGACGCCGTTGCACTATCGCCCTGTCGGAGTGCAGACAGCCCTCATAACCCGTCCGCCTCCTTCTGGCGCACGGCAAAGAAATCGCAAAGATGGGCATAAAACGACGCTCCTTCGTCGCTGCAGCAGGAAACGACGATGGTCCGCTGGAAATCGGGGGCCGCGAGGTGTCGCAGCTCCACACCTTCACCCTTCAACGGACCCCACGACCAAGCCGGCCAGAACCCGATGCCCAGACCGAGCGCTATCATCTTGCGCACGACTGCGGGATTATCGCTTTCAAGCGACACCGCGGGGCGGAAGCCATGACGAGCGCAGAGGGCATCGCAAACCTGGCGGAACGTACGAGAGCCTGCAAGTGATATGAAGCTCGCATCCCGCAAATCGCTCAAAGGAACCGCCTCCTGCGCGGCCAGCGCATGCTGCGGCACCGCGATCAATACCTCCTCATGGAACAAACTCTGATGCGGTTCCGCCGTCTGGTCCGGATTGATAGGACAGTCCACCGAAACGTCAGCGGTACCCTCCCCACCCTCGTTCTGCACCAGTCTGATACGGCGGTCGGGATGCTCGCCCATCCAAGAGGAGATAGCCTCCACGACAAGGTACGATGCCGCGCCCATCTGCACCCGAACCGTATGCGCCCGATTTTCCCGCAACCCTTCCAGGTCTTCACGCAGGACATCGAGTTCAGCAGATGCACGCTGCAAACGCCTTTGTGCAATCTTGCCTTCCTGCGTCAGAACCATGGACCGTCCCGCACGCTCAAACAAGCGGCAGCCTAATTCTTCTTCGAGATGATGGACGGTGCGGCTGAGCGCAGGCTGCGCAACGTGGAGCCGTTGTGCGCTCCGCGTCATATGCTGTGTCTCCGCAACATCGAGAAAACATTTCATTTGATGTTCGTTCATACGACTATTATAACTTATTCGTTATTAATATTACTGATAATTATATTTGTATGTTATCGATAATCGCAGTACCCTTCCCTCTTGGTATCGCAAAAACGCAAAGGAGAACCCGTGATTGCACAAGCACTCGAAGCGGCAATGCTCATCTGCTTCGGCCTCTCTTGGCCGTTGAACGCTTACAAGAACTACCAAGCCCGCACCGCAGCAGGAACCAGTTGGCAGTTCATCTTGCTGATTACCCTCGGATATGTTGCCGGCATCGCAGCAAAGTACGTATCCGGTCAGATAAACTGGGTGCTCATCGTGTACTACCTGAATCTGGTCTTCCTGGGCGTGAACTGGATCGTATATTTCCGCAATACGAAACTCGACCGCAGCCGCCTACAGGAATCCGGAGGGGAGACGTTGGAACCGAACGAAGAGCCCTCACGTGTTCTCATCGCCTGCGACGGATCAAAGGCATCGCTCGATGCGGCACGGTTCGCTTTGAGCGCGCTGGATCTGAAGCATGCTGCGGTGGATGTGGTAAGCGTTGTCGCCTCCGATACCCCGCAAGCACGCGACGTCGGCGAGCAGAACGTACGAAAAACTGCCACTCTCCTGGCGGACCAAGGTGTGGAATGCAGCTCGGAGGTACGCCAGGGCAAAGCGCCTGACGAGATTATCGCGGCGGCAAACGAAAAGCAAGCGGATCTGGTGGTTATGGGATGCCGAGGCCTCAGCGGACTTCAGAGCGCCGTCATGGGAAGCGTCAGCCGCACCGTCGCCGAATATACCGATAAACCGGTGCTCATCGTGAAATAGCCGACTTCGGGAAAGACAATGAGAGGGGCCTCCCGTTACGGATGCGGCCCCTCTCCATATTCGCATATCGGTTCCGGCGGAATACCCGTCGGTGATGCCGGCTAAACAAGAACGTACTAGCAGGTGACTTCGCTATCGTAATAGCAGGCAGTCAGCACCTGCTCCATTTCCTCCTGGCTCGGCTGGCGCGGGTTCGTTGCCGTGCAGGCATCCTGCAGCGCGTTGCCCGCAATGGTGCTCAGGCGCTCCTTGAACACATCCTCGGGGACGAAGCCGGGCTCGGCAATCTCGCCCTTCAAACCGTAGTTCTTGATGCCGTGCGGGATGTTCATCTGATCGGACAGGCCGCGGCAGAATTGGATGAGGTTCTCCGTCTTCTCCGCATCATTCGCGCCGCCCAAACCGAGCTCGTCGACGAAGGCACCGTAGCGCTTCAGGGCACGGTTGTCACGCGCATTGAAGGCGATGACCTTCGGCAAGTACATGGCATTAGCGGCTCCGTGAATGATGTGCGCACCCAGGTCGCCGAACGCCGCGCCGGTCTTGTGGGCCAGAGAATGGACGATGCCCAACGAGGCCACGGAGAAAGCCATACCGGCCATGCACTGGAAGTTATGCATGTCGGCGCGTGCCTGCTTGTCGCCGTTATAGGATTTCACCAAGCTATCGCGGATGCCCTGCGCCGCACCGACCGCAAGTGCATCGGTATAGGAATTAGCCGCAGTGGACACGTACGCCTCGATAGCATGGGTCAAAGCATCCATGCCGGTAAACGCCACCAGCTTCGGCGGCAGGGTCTGTACCAGGTCGGAGTCGACAATCGCAACATCCGGGGTAATCTGGAAGTCGGCAATCGGGAACTTGATGCCCTTCTCGTAGTCGGTAACGATGGAGAACGAAGTAACCTCGGTACCAGTGCCGGACGTAGAGGAGATGGCGCAGAAATGGGCCTTGTGGCGCAATTCGGGCAGCTGGAACACCTTGCACATATCCTCGAACGTGATATCGGGGTATTCGTACTTGATCCACATCGCCTTTGCGGCATCGATCGGAGAGCCGCCGCCCATAGCGACGATCCAGTCCGGCTGGAACTCCAGCATGGCCTGCGCACCCTTGTTCACGGTATCGATACTCGGGTCGGACTCGATTCCCTCGAACAGCTTGACTTCGAATCCCGCCTCCTTCAGATACTGCTCTGCACGCTGCAGGAAGCCGCCGCGCTTCATCGAGCCGCCGCCGACACAGATGAAGGCGCGCTTGCCCTGAAGGTTCTTCAGATTCTCTAGAGCGCCGGAACCGAAATAAACGTCACGGGGAATAGTAAATCGGGGCATAATGCGAATCCTTTCTCTCGGGTATCTGACTGGTGCCTTATGCCAAAATCGGCCTGATCGGCAATGTTCACGCGCACGCTTTTCAGACCAATTTATTCTCAATTGTTGACAGCGTAGGAATTTTTACCAATAGCCTTTACTATTGCTGCCAACTTGATAAGATATATCGTTTACTGCGGTCAGTATAACAACCGCGATACCCTCAATTAGAGCATTTCCGCCGACGGTCGATTCGCAAGGTAGAAAGCCCGTCATCCGAAGATGGCGGGCTTCCCTTTCAGCAAGATCTGTCGTTGCCGGCATTAATCTTGTCGAGCGCCGCCCTGCTGTGACACAACCACCGTAGGAACAACCAGGTTCAGGAGCACGCTATGCGTCACCGAACCGAAAACGGTACGACCGAGCGCGGTGCGGGAATGGGTGCCCATAACCAGCAGTTCGCAATCCTTGCAGTACTCGAGCAGTACCTTGGTCGGCGATGATCCCTCAACAGCCTCACCGGTGACCTCCAGCTCGGGATGAGCCGATTTGATTGTTGCAATCCGGGCATCCAGATTCGCCTGGAAATTCTCGCCTACGCGGTAGAGCTCACCGCCCATCACCTCTGCCGGACGGGACAGGTATGCGGGAACACCCCATGCGGAGACCAGTTTCAAAGGTTCCTTATGGCACAGGGCGTACTCAACGCCGAATGCAATTGCATTATCGCTTGAATCATCGGGGCTGACCGCCACGACGATACCGGAGCCCTTGCGTTCCGGGTCCCAATCTGCGGGAACCACCACAGTGGGAACCATGGTGGAAATGGAGACCCGAAGCCCTTTCGCTCCGCTGATCGTCTGGCCGATGGAACGGCCATGGTGCGTACCGAGTACGACGATATCGTTCTCATCGGCTTCATCGACCAATGCGTCGACCACCTTGCCGCTGACGATGCGCTTATCGCATGTCACGAACGGGAACTTCTCGGCAACCTTTCTCGCCGCCTCGTCCTGCATAGCGGCAACCGATTTGCGAGCCTCTTCCTCTTCGGCACCGGCTTCTCGGATGACCTTCGAGTCCAAAACCGTCAGCACCGTCAGGCGCGCAGACTGCTCGTTCGCCTCTTGCGCTGCCCATGCCAGCGCCCGTTCGCCGCGGTCGCTTCCATCGAAACCTACCAGAATGTTTTTCATATACGCTTCAACCTTTCACACAGTATGTGGACGGAACATCCCTGCCGTCTCCGGCAATGGAGCATCTGTTCGGCGAAACAAACCGATGAGCCCCTAGTGGAACACGGGGATGATCAGATACAGGGCGAACATGACGATTACAACGCACGCTCCGAAGCAGATAACCGAGCCGATGCGCGGCATCAGATGCGCTTGGCCATCGGCGTCCACCGTGCCCTTTGCCCACAGGCGCAGGCCGGAGGCGTACAGGCTGCCGACGCTACCGGCAATGACAACCGCAACCACAAGGACGAGGAGAAAATTCAATACTTGATCCATGTTCATTCACCTTCCTATGCAGCAGCCGGCGTTGCGTTGTCGACGGAATTGATCTTGACTTCGCCGGAGTCGTTGACATTCTTGGCATTGACCGGATTGCGGTGCGACAGGCGAAGGATCATGAGGGCGATGACAATGGCCGCAATGGCAACGGCAATCGTGCCGCCCATGCCGATCTTGGCAACCGCGCAGGCAGCAGCGGCAAGCAGGCCGGCACATGGGAACGTGATCAGCCAGGCGATCAGCATGCGGCCGGCGACGCCCCAGTTGACCACGGAACCCTTCTTACCCAAGCCGGAGCCGATGATGGAACCCGAGCAGACCTGTGTAGTGGAAAGGGCGAAGCCCAGATGGGAGGAAACCAGGATCGTGGTAGCGGATGCTGCCTCGGCTGCGAATCCCTGCGGGGTGCTGATCTCGGTCAGGCCCTTGCCCAGGGTGCGAATGACGCGCCAACCGCCCGTGTAGGTTCCGAGCGCGATGGCCAGGCCGCACACGGCGATAACCCACAGCTGTGGGCCGGTACCAGAGGCCTGGGCACCGACGGAGATCAGGGTCAGCGTGATGATGCCCATCGTCTTCTGGGCGTCGTTGGTACCATGGGACAGAGCCACGAGGCACGCGGTGATGGTCTGGCCATGGCGGAAACCGACCTCGACGTAATTCTCATCCATCTTCCGAACGATGAACAATATCAATCGAACGGCAACGAAAGCCGCCAGACCGGCGACAACCGGCGAGATCAGCGCAGGAATCAGAACCTTGCCGACAACGGCACCGAAGTTCACGCCCTCGACGCCGGCACCGACGATGACAGCGCCAACCAGACCGCCGAACAGCGCATGCGATGAACTGGACGGCAAGCCGACCAGCCAGGTAAGGAGATTCCAGATAATGGCTCCTACCAAGCCGGCGAAGATGAATTCCGGCCCGATCGTCACCGCCTGCTCGTTGATGATGCCGCCTGAAATGGTCTTCGCAACCTCAGTAGAGAGGAAGGCTCCCACAAGGTTCAAGGTACCGGCCGCTATGACGGCCGTCTTGGGTTTCAGAGCCCCCGTTGCGATCGATGTAGCCATGGCGTTAGCCGTATCATGGAATCCGTTCGTGAAGTCGAAGGTAAGCGCGGTCGCAATGACCATGCCGACTACGACCATAGTTGCGATGTCCATATGGTTCTCGTTTCCCCCTTAGCTTTCATACTGCCAACTGTTTCGTTACAGAGAAATGGAGCGGATTGAAACGCGCCCTTGTGGCTGGTCGGGCACACGTACCGCTCCAAGACAAGAGGTAGTCTAGGGAGTGAATGTAAAGCGTCTGTAATGGTTGAACGAAAGTGGCGCAAACCATTATCGTCCCAGTTCAGAGATTGAATTTACACATAGTTCACATGAGGGGTCACCATTGAATGTCCAAAAAGCCGGAATCGCCCGTATCCATAAATTGAACTTTTCACGAAATTGAACTAATGCTGCTAATCGAGTTCAATTTATGGTATGGTCTGTTGCATTGAACTAGATAGTTCAATTTTTCGTTGACCCGATAAAGGAAGCACTATGACCCAATCAGAGTTCGCCAACCGTCTCCGCACCAGCATGGAACAGGCCGGACTGAAACAGGTTGATCTGCTGCGCATTGCCGAAGGACAGCGGCAGAAGCTGGGAAAAAGCCAGCTAAGCCAGTATCTCAGCGGAAAAACCATGCCACGCAAGCCGACATTGGAGTTCCTTGCCGAAACATTGCAGGTATCCCCTGCTTGGCTGAGCGGCCAGGCACCCGCAGAATCCGCTGCAGCCGAAGCGTCGAAGGAGACCGATGGTCCAGCCCGTCCGGGTCCGAAGACCGCCTCGGCACCCGCAACCGAACCTCCTGTGAAGAAAGGAACCCCCATGCGTGAGTTCAAGAAATCCTCCAAGCTCGACCACGTCCTTTACGACGTCCGCGGACCGGTTGTCGACGAGGCGAACCGGATGGAGGAAGAGGGAACGCAGGTGCTGAAGCTGAACATCGGCAACCCGGCACCCTTCGGATTCCGCACACCTGACGAAATCATCTACGACATCAAGCGCCAGCTGCCGGACTGCGAGGGATACTCTCCCTCCAAGGGCCTGTTCAGCGCGCGCAAGGCAATCATGCAGTATGCGCAGACCAAGCACATCCCCAATGTGGATATGGAGGGCATTTACACGGGCAATGGTGCAAGCGAGCTGATCAATATCTGCATGTCCGCCCTGCTGGACAATGGCGATGAGATACTGATTCCCAGCCCCGACTATCCGCTGTGGACCGCCTGCGCTACCCTCGCCGGCGGAACACCGGTTCACTATATATGTGATGAACAAGCCGAATGGTATCCGGATATGGACGACATCCGCCGCAAGATCACCCCGCGCACCAAAGCCATCGTCATCATCAACCCGAACAACCCCACCGGTGCGCTGTACCCGCGCGAGGTTCTGCAGGAGATCGTCGAGATCGCCCGCGAGAACCAGCTGATCATCTTCTCCGACGAGATCTACGACCGCCTGGTCATGGACGGAGAAGAGCACGTATCCATCGCCTCGCTAGCCCCGGACCTGTTCTGCATCACCTTCAGCGGCCTGTCGAAGTCCCATATGATTGCCGGCTTCCGCATCGGCTGGATGGTGCTGTCGGGAAACAAGAAGATCGCCAAGGACTATATCCTGGGCATCAACATGCTCTCGAATATGCGGCTGTGCTCGAACGTGCCTGCACAATCGGTGGTCCAGACCGCACTCGGCGGCCACCAGAGCGTCAAAGACTACATCCGCCCCGGCGGACGCATCTACGAGCAGCGCGAATATGTCTACAACGCACTGAACGACATTCCCGGCATCAGCGTTGTGAAGCCGAAGGCCGCCTTCTATATCTTCCCCAAAATCGACGCGAAGAAGTTCAACATCACCGATGACGAGCAGTTTGCGCTCGATCTGCTGAAAGACAAGAAGATCCTGATCGTCCAGGGATCCGGCTTCAATTGGCATGAACCCGACCACTTCCGCGTGGTATACCTGCCGCGCATCGAAGTGCTGACAGAATGCATGGATAAGCTGCGCGATTTCCTGAGCTACTACCATCAGTGATACATGCAATGGGGTGAAGATAACGGGCTTGCCAGCAACCCCGCATGAAATGGGCACGGGAGCGGTACCCCGTGCCCATTTCATGTGTTGTGCATCCACTGCCGGGAGATATGGAGGCGTATATGAAGCCCGCTTGAATCGTTCAGCCTGTTTTGGGGCGGTACCCGAGCATCTTGTGCAGACAGAAGATCCGGACAGAAAGGAGCAAACCAACCATGAACAGACTACGAAACTACCTTTCAGCGTTGATCTCTATCGGCATCGGCACCGCCGCTTTCCTTATCCTTACCACCCTGGCAGCGCATGAACCGCTGAGCGGCGAGTATATCGACGCCGCGCTGTTCGCCGCATTCATGCTTTCCGCCAACCTGGCAGTGGCATACGCTGCGCGCTTCGCCTATCGAAAGCTTCCCCGCATCAATATGAACGTACGCATCCTGCAGGCAGCGATGCTCACCATCAGCTTCCTCGCACTGCTGCGGATAGACCTGGGGCTGGCCATGGATTGCGTCAGCCGCTACACGAACAGCGGCGTCACGGTCATCAGCGAAATGGTGACGATGCTGACCTGGGTGATATCTTTCACCATGGTTTGGACGGCATTCGTGGAGGAATCCGAAAATGCCGTGATTGCGAAGTTCATCACGTTCCTGTTCGCAGCATTCTCGACCGTCCTGTTCTTCGCCTCACCCCTCGCAGGATTCCTGAACATCGATGCGGACTACGAGCTGAATATCTCCAAGTATGCACTGACCTGCCTGGCGCAGGCAGCCGCCCTTTCCGCCTACCTTGCCGAGCGGCGCAACTGGCAGCAGCGCGTGGACATCAACCGAGCCAGCAGCGAGGAGCTGCAGCAGAAGCTGCCGTTTCTCACTCGCCGGCAAAGCCAGGGCATCGTCGAGGCGCGCCGGCATTCTCCATATGAGGCAGTCGACCAACTGCAACGCGCTGCGGGCATGGATGCGCAGACGTTGAAGGCCATCGGGCCGCATGCACGCATCTGATACGCACACTGCACCACCGCAATCGCACGGCGCCCGATGCCCACTGCGGCTTCGGGGCGCCGTGATCACTGAGATACCAAGGATCAATAGCCAAGCTTGCGCAGAAGCGCATCCTGTTTCTCATCCGCCTTCAAATCGTTATCAACTGGAGTGCGGGGAGTCCAGCCCATCTTCTTGTTGTTCTCCTCGATGGGCGGTGCGTAATCTTTGCCTGGCTCGGGAGGCCAATTCGGGTCATCTGTAATCGGCGCACGCTCCGTGGCAACGCGCGGGAACTCGCGGGACCACCGAAGCTCCGGGTAGGCGATGCGGTACTGCAATCGGTCATCGTCGCCATGGCTACGGCCGATAACACGCTGCATGATTTGCAGCGGGACGGACTTCCTGCGTTCGCAGTTTGCCGACTTCTCCAGGTTCTCGAACATGCGCCGGCACTGCATCATGCCGCCCTTTTCGGTGGTCAGGTGATGGATGGCGATCTGAAGCGGGGTATGGGGATGGTATGCCGTGTTCCAACGGGAGATTATGCGGCATCGTTCGCCTCCATCCTTCGGGATGAGCGCGATGGTCCAATTCCAATTGTCGCGGGTAAGCCCAGGCGCAAGCATATAGCTGGCACCGGGCGTGCGCGTGGGATGGTCCGTGTTCGCGTACCAGACAATGTATTTGTTCGGCACCAGATCGGCAACTTCGGCACCGAATCCCGCATAGCTCCAGGCCCAGAAGTCGCCCGGCTTCGTGCCGTCCTCGCCCTGCCACATCTCCTCCAAGCTGTAGGAGTTGTCCACGTTCATGCCGAAAAGGCGCTCTGACCACATGAAGCTGTACATACCGCCCTTTGCCGGATCCATCTGGTAGATATGCTTCCACACCTCCTCCAACGGGGCATCAAGGTCCATGGCCAACGTAACGCGGAAAATGTTGTCGCCATACGGGTCGGTAACCAAGTCATCGCCTGGCAGTGTCATGGCCTGCTCCTCGGGCGTGGCAAGGCACTTGTTCGAATACAATCGCGTCACCAGCTCGAGTCCTCCGTACACAACGCCGATAGCAGCCGCGGGAACAGCAGCGGCGATAGCGAGGTTCTTTCCCAGTTTGCTTGCGGACATAACGGTTCCTTTCCCTTTGAAAGCGGATACTCGGCGCATCGATGCGCGCTCTTCCAAAGGGTCCGTCCGGATCGGGCCCTATTCTCATCAGCCGGCCGCCTGCAGACACAGCCGTCCATTTGCGTTATCGATCTAATCTTGAACTATTCCCGATAATCGGAACATGACCTCGGCCATCCGACCGGCAATGCACTCAGGGGCATTTCGGTCAGCAAAGTCGCTGTTCAGCCATTCTTCCAACAACCAGACCTCCCCAGCGGCAATCGCCGTCAGGCAATCTTTTGAAGCGCTGCCTGCCGCCGACAGCCTTTTCCCGATCAGCCGCGACCCCATACGGTCTGAGAGAAACTCGATTGTATGAGCGGCGATCTTGCCGCCGCTGGGGCCGCTCAAGGCGTTACGGCAGAAATCCCTCTCCTCATACACCCCCTGGATGAATAATTCCATCATGCCCACCAGGTAATCCTTATCATCCCCTACGGATATCTTCTCGTCGATTCGCGCGAAGATATCGGAGATGTAGCGTTCGGCTGCAACCATCACCACAGAGGGCACATCTCCGAATTGCTGATAGACGGCTGGGCGGCTGACTCCGGCTTCTTTCGCGATTTGGGTCAAAGAGATATCGGAGACCGAATGCTCGGAAGCAAGCGAGAATGCCGCGTTCATCAACGCTTCGCGTGTGCGTTGGCTGCGCGGATCGTCAACGTTCATCGCTCCCCCTCCCAATCTATCTAACGTCTGTAATGTATTTTACATTCGTAATATAGATTCGTCAAGAACTATCTTACATTTGTAAATCTTATATGTTGTACTGGGAATACAAGAGGGTTAAACAAGAAAAATTCTTTGTCTGCCCGGCTTGCGATGTCCCAATGAAGACAGTTATTCGTCGAAGCTTTAAAACACCCACCGAACCGTTCGGTGAACAGATGCGGCGCTATGCAGCCTGCGTCCTGCCCGTCCTCACTTTCGGACGGCACTGGCTGCGCAACCCATCTTCCCTCTTCTCCAACCGGTTGCGCACCAGCAGGTACGCGAGAATCATGGCGATGCCCGTGACCACCCACGTGATCGGGAAGATGTAAATCAGCATCTCGTATGTTCCCACCAACGGGAACACGAAGAACACCCACAGCACCCTCAGGATGCAGGTGCCGAAGATCGTGATGATGGCAGGCAGCGTGGACCATTGCATGCCCCGCAGCGAGCCGGCAGAGACCTCATACGATGATGGAAGGCATTCCAACAGCTCCACATTCCACATGCGTATCATGCCGAAGGAGATGGCGGCGGCATTGCCGGTGAACAGGCCCAGCCAGAATTCGCCGAACGCCACGAACACCACGCTTACGCAGATATCCAGGGCGAAGCTGCAGGCCATGCATATCCCCCAGATACGGCGGCAGCGCCGCATATTGCGTGCCGCATAATTCTGGCTGGTAAACGTTACCGCCGCCTGCGCGAACGAAGCTGTGACGAAATACGTGAAGCACTCGTAGTTGATACCGGCGGCGGAACCGGCAATGGCCTCGGCACCGAACCCGTTGATGGCCCCTTGGATAATCAGGTTCGAGATGGCGAAAACCGCACCCTGCACGCCGGCGGGAACGCCGATCTTCAGCACAACCATCAGCGGCTCGCGCACGATATGCAGTTTGCGCGGATCGAAGCGCAGTGCGCCTGCCTCGTGCATGAGCAGATATGCGATGATGAATGCGGCCACCGCATAGGAAAGCACCGTTCCCAGTGCAATGCCCACAACATCCCAGTGGCACACGGCGACGAACAGCAGGTCGAGCACGAGATTCAGGAAACAGGCAACGGCCAGCGCATACAGGGGGCGCTGCGAATCCCCTTTGCTGCGCAGTATGGCCGAGCCGAAGTTATAGACCATCATGAACGGCATGCTGCAGAAATACACCTGCAGGTACACGGTGCCGATACCGATGATGCTCTCCGGTGTGGAGATCAGGCGCAATGCCGGCTCGGATACGAAGAAGCCCAGCACCACCAGAAATGCCCCGCTTACCAGCGCAACTGCCATGACGGTATGGACGGCATCGGCCAGCTTCCGTTCCTCCTTCAACGCGATGCCGGATGCGATAACCACGTTCGCGCCTACGGAAAGACCGACGAACAGGCTGACCAGCAGATTCACCAGCGGTCCGGTGGCGCCGATCCCGGCGAGCGCATCATTGCCGACAAGCTGGCCGGCAACGGCGGAGTCCACGGAGTTGAACAGCTGCTGCAGCACGCTGGTCACCGCGAGCGGCAATGCAAATGCCATGATCTTGCCCAAGAGCGGGCCGTGGAGCATATCTATCTCATGTTTGCCCGAATGCGCAGAAGGGCGCCCGTGCGGATTTGCTGCAAAATGAATCGACGTAAGGTATCGCCTCTGAAGTGCCTTGATTTCCGATAACGCGACGACCTCGCTGCATCTCCGAGAAGCGCAAGGATCTCAGCCCGCATGCATCTCGGACATATCGGTTCGATGTCGCTTGATTTGCACAGGCGATGCTACACCCTCATGCTATCCGCGATGGTCAAGAAGTGCTAACTCTAACGAATCCCCATGGAAAGTTGCAGAACCATCACGAAAACAGCCGCCCCCATACATGGGAGACGGCTGACATGATTTCATCTACGGAAATGGGAAGCTACCTTATGTAAGTAAGCTTTACGCCCTTATCGCAGGAAAAGTACTCACTGTTGCGAACTCTGAGCTTACGATTCTTCGAAAGGTCAAGGTGCTTGATTTTGTTTTGATGGCAGTAGAGCCTCTTCAGCTTCTTGTTCTTAGACACATTGAGCTTCTTCAGCCTGTTTCCGCTACAATTTAGCTCGACCAGCTTCTTATTCTTCGAAACATCAAGCTTCTTCAACTTATTAGCGGAACAATCCAACCTCTTAAGCTTCGTATTCTTGGAAACGTTGATCTTCTTCACCTTGTTAGCCGTGCAGTCCAAATAGACAAGTTTCTTGTTCTTAGAGGCATCGATCTTCGTCAGATAGTTATAGGTGCAATCAAGGCCTTTCAGGTATTTCGCCTTCTTCAAATTAATGGATTTCAGCCGATGCGTGTGTATGAACTTCGTTGTCCCAGGATCGAGGTCTCCGGAATCACCGCGAAAGATCGTCACATAGGTAACGGGCTTACCCTTGATCTTCGCAGGAATGGATATCGACTTCTTGTTGCCGATATAATCTGTGATTATCGCCTTTCCCTTTGAAATCTGATATTGGAATCCCTTGTAGGTTCCGGTTTCCGCCGCTTCTGCCGGTGTCGGGTTCGCTATCAGCACGGTAAATGCGAACAGCAGTACCGCTATCGCCCCCACAATGAAAACCGACTGATATCTCGTGGTTTTCTCCATTGGATAATCTCCTCCCTCAGTGAATCGGCTCCCAAGATTCAGTATAGACATCCTACCCGAAAACCGTAACTGATACGATCCCATGTCAAATCGCTCGGACTTTCCCAGACCAGAAATAGCTCACTGGAATGAAGTTCGTGGAGGAATCGTATGAGCATAAAGCAGCACGGCTTGCCCGATCTGCCTAAAAAAGCAACGGAACGGGCAATCATCCATAACCCCCTGCTGGCTATCTCGGCTATTGCCGTGCTAGTCACGATGGCAATCAGTTCGCCCTCGCCCACCTACCTCGGCCTTGATTCCCTATTGCGCGACGACCTTGCTGTATCTCCGAGATGTCCAAGAATCGCAGTTTGCATGCATCTCGGATATATCGGTTCTATGACGCTTGATTTGCATTCGTGATGCTACACTCGAGCGGAATTTCGAATCGTTCTATACAGAATGAGCACTGATAGCATCCCTTGCGGTTTCGGACCGCGGACGTCGGACGGTTCCCAGAATATCTCGCAAAGGGATCTTGTCCGATAACTCGATGCAAGTCCTATACAATCAAGGTACCTTGAATACATATGGGATACAGGCAGAAGGGAATCGCAACGGTGGATCGGGGCAAGGGAAAGGCGAGGCTCAAGGCATTCCGATCCGCTTTCGTTGAGACCATTCCCATCATGATGGGTTTCGCGTTCCTGGGCCTGACATACGGCGTGTATATGACCACTTCCGGGTTCCCCTGGTACTACAGCACCATCACCGCCGCCGTCGTATTCGGCGGGTCGCTGGAGTTCCTGATCGTGGGAATGCTGTGCTCGGCATTCAACCCGCTGTCATGCTTCCTGGTTGCATTCGCGGTACAGGCACGGCACCTGTTCTACGGCATATCCATGCTGGAAATTTACAAGGACACCGGCTGGAAGAAGCCCTTCCTAATATTCGGCATGTGCGACGAGTCGTTCGCCATCAACTACCATGCGAAGATACCCGAAGATGTCGACCGCGGATGGTTCATGCTGTTCGTCACCTGGTTGAACCAGCTGTACTGGGTCGGCGGTTCCACCGTGGGAGGCCTGGTCGGCATGGCCATCCCCTTTCCCACGGAGGGGCTGTCGTTTGTCATGACGGCGCTGTTCACCGTCATCTTCTTGGATGAATGGCTGAAACAGGGTTACCGGCGCCCCGCCTATGTGGGCTTCGGTTGCGCCATCATCTGCCTGCTGGCATTCGGCCCGGACGATTTCATGATTCCCGCGATGGTTGCCATGGCGGCGTTGCTGCTGTGGATGCGCCCGAACATCCCGAAAACCGCTTCGGGACCAGGACGGAGAGGCATATCATGACGCTGGCCCAGCAGGTGATCACCATCGGCCTGTGCGCACTGGCCACCATCCTTACGCGCTTCCTGCCGTTCGCCGTATTCAATGAGAAACGCCCGATGCCGGCAAGCATCGAGTACCTGGGGCGCGTGCTGCCGTTGGCGATCTTCGCGCTGCTCGTGGTCTACTGTCTGAAAGATGTGTCTTTGTTGGAAGGCTCGCACGGTATCCCCGAAGCAATCGGTATCCTTGTCACTGGAGCACTGTATGTGTGGAAGCGCCAGATGCTTGTCGCCATCGCCGGTGGGACTATCTGCTATATGCTGCTGGTCCAGCTGGTATTCTGACTCGGCTTATCCGGATGGAAGCGAAACCCTGGATTCCGTTGCCGGCTGCCCATTTCATCGTATGATGAAAATCGGCCGGCACTCGGAGAAGACCCCGCATGCACAATTCCCCACCACAAAGGCGATAGGAAGGAGACCCGGTGCCCTCGGACACGCATTCGCGGCAAAGCAAACGGAGCGCAATGGCTTGGGGCGAGCGGGTCGAACGCTATCTTATCTGCTTCTTCGGCATCTTCTGCATCTCGTTCGGCGTAGCGCTTTTCACTAAATCCGGCACGGGCACCTCGGCCATTTCCGTTATTCCCTACACCATATCGCTGGTCCTGCCTCAGCTGTCGTACGGTACCTGGGTCGCCCTTTTCAACATGACATTGGCCCTGGCACAGGCCGTCATGCTCCGCCGCGATACGGACTGGTTCGATATCGTTCAGCAATTGGTATTCGCAGCCGTATTCGGGTCCATCGTGGACCTGTCCATGTGGATATTGACGTACTTCAATCCCGTCATCTACTGGCAATGCTTCCTAACCATGCTGGTCAGCGTTCCCGTCCTTGCATTGGGCGCCTACCTGACGCTCATCTCCCGCGTGGGCGTAATGGCCGGGGACGGATTCGCACGCACCCTTTCGCAGGTCACCGGCAAGGAGTTCGCCCTCGTGCGCGTGCTCTCCGATTCCACCATGGCCATCATCTCCGTCATCATGTGCCTGGCATTCTGGGGACAGCTCGTGACGGTCCGTGAAGGCACGGTATGCGCAGCGCTCCTGACCGGCACCGTCGTAGGCTGGTACAGCAAGCACCTGAAACGCTTCGAGTACGCCCTGCTTCCCGGCAATCGGGAGCAAGACCTTGCGGCGCGGGCCCAGGCACCGGTCCCTGCTAAAAACTTCGTGGTCACCATCAGCCGCGAATACGGCAGCGGCGGGCGCGAGATCGGGCGCATCATCGCCGACGAATTGGACGTGCCGTTCTACGACTCCGAAATCATCAACCGCCTGGCAGCCGACGAGGGCTTCGATGCCTCCTACGTACAGGACAACGAGCAGCGTATGGACAGTTCGGCACGCGGGGCATTCTACCGCTTCTATGCGGGTGCCGTGCCCGCATCCGAGATGCCGAAGGTCGAGCAGCTCTACCATGCCGAGCAACGGGTGATAAAGAAGCTCGCCGCAGACAGCAGCTGCGTGATCGTAGGGCGCCTGTCGAACTACATCTTGCGCGATCACGAAAACCGCCTTGACCTGTTCATCCGGGCAAACATGCCGGACAAGATCGCGCATGTCATGGAACGTGACGGCTTGACGAAGGCCGCCGCGGAAGAGAAGATCCGGAAGGTCGATCACGACCGCGCCGAGCATTGCCGCTACTTCACGCATCGCGAATGGGGCGATGTCCGCAACTACGATGCATCCGTGAACACCAGCCGGTACGGCATCCGGCAGACCGGTGCCATGCTTGCCCGCATGGCGGTATCGGCACGCGACGCCGCTGCGAAAAGCGCTTCCGCGACCCAATAGAAGGCCGCGCAATAGCCAAGGCCGAAAGGAAGCGAGCCCCTCTTTTCACATGCGAAGAACGCCCCCCGGATATACGTCCGGGAGGGCTTCGTCATGCGCGTCACCTCCGCGCGACCTACTTCTCGATCCTCACACGGGCAGTAATGTCCTCAGCCGGCTTCGGGTCGGGCTGCGCCTCAATGCCCCCGAACGGCATCTGCGCAATCAGCTTGTACGAGTCGGGCACATCGAACAGCTTCTTCACGGCATCGTCGATGACCGGATTGTAGTGCTGGATATTCGCGCCGATCCCCAATTCGCGCAATGCCGTCCAAATAGCGATTTGGAGCATGCCGTTTGCCTGGTTTGCCCATACGGGGAAGTTCTCCGCATAGCGGGGGAACTGATCCTGCATGGCCTTCACCGTAGCGGCATCATAGAAATACAGTACCGTGCCGGCTCCGGCCTTGAAGCCGTCGATTTTCTCGCGGGAGACCTTGCCGTCGAATGCCCCATAGATGGTATCCCACAGGGCGTCTTGACTATCGCCGAGAGCAACCAGAACACGCGCGCTCTTCATATTGAAGGCATCGGGTATCAACTCCGTCACCCTGCGGACAGTATCCACCACCTGCTCTTCCGTCACGGGGAGTTGTTTGTTGATACGGTATATGCTGCGGCGGTCTGCCAAAGAATCGATGATGCCCATATGCACCTGCTTTCTTCCGAATGGTATCCTTCTCATAAATCATACCAATACGATAGGATTAGTGAAAGCAGGTACCGTCCCGCCGATGGTGCGGGCAATGCAAACATCCCCCGCACCATACATGGCGATGCGTTCCCAGTCAGATATTCTGCGGCACGCCAACGGGTTCTGCCCGCAGCCGTCTGTGCTATGAACAGATCTTGCCCGGGTTGAGGATACCCTTCGGGTCGAATACCTTCTTGATGCCGGCCATCAAATCGATACTCAGATCTCCCAGGCTCTCGCGCAGATACCCCTTCTTCGCATGCCCGATACCGTGCTCGCCGGAAACCTGGCCGCCGAACTCCTCGCATTTCGCATACGCATCTTTCATGACCTTGGCGCTCTGCGCCAGGAAGGCCGAAGGGTCGTCGCCCTCGCCGCAGCAGTAGATGTGCAGGTTGCCGTCTCCTGCATGGCCGAAGCTGCGGATTCTCACATCGTATTTTTCGCCCGTCTCGTGGATGAACTCCAAGAAAGCGGCGATCTTATCAACGGGCACGCACACGTCCATCTCGTCCAGATACTGCGTATCCGCCTCGATAACGGTCAGGAAAGCGCTGCGTGCTGCCCACGCCGCCTGCTTCTCGGCGGGCTGGCTCAAAACTAGCACGTCGTATGCACCGGCCTCATCGGCTACCTGAACCAAGGTCTCGGCACGCTGGAAAATCTCATCACCGTCATTCCCGTCAAGCGTTACCAGGATATACGCGCCCGCCTCCTTACCATCGATAGCGGTCGGAAATACCGCCTGACCCGTATATTCGGCAGAGGAGTCGACGATATCGCGTTCCATGAACTCGATGGACTGCGGGTCGAGACCGGCCAGCTTGATCTTCGGAACCGAGCTGATGGCCTGGTGGATATTGGCAAAGGGCAGGATGAAGCTCACGTCTTCGCGCGGGTTCGGGATAAGCTTCATGGTCAATTCGGTGATCACGCCGAGAGTGCCCTCCGAGCCGACGATCAGATGCATCAGGCTGTAGCCGGAACTCGATTTCTTCACTGCGCGGCCGGGCTTCAGGATCTCGCCGTTAGGCAGCACGACCGTCAGCGCCATCACATAGTCGCGCGTGGTGCCGTATTTTACCGCGCGCATACCACCGGCGTTCGTGCTGACATTACCGCCGATAGAACCGGTCTTCTCGCCCGGATCGGGCGGATACATCAGGTCGTGCTCAAGGGCATCGGCCGCAAGCTCGCACAGGCGAACGCCCGGCTGCACGCGAACCGTCAAATTGTTCATGTCATATTCGAGGATACGGTTCATCCGCATCGTACAGAGGACGACGCCTCCTTCGAGCGGCGTGCTGCCACCGACCAATCCGGTACCTGCACCGCGAACCGTCACCGGGATGGTGTGGTCGTAGCACAGTTTCATGACGGCCGACACCTCTTCGGTGCTCCCGGGGAAGCACACAACATCCGGCATGTGCGTGCCGTAGATGGGCATCTCATCATGGGAATAGTCTTCGTTGATGTCCTCGCCGACTTGACAATTCTCCTCGCCGACAATCTCCTTCAACTCGGCCACCAATTCGGGAGTGAGCTCGTTGTACTCGGTCATAACCATCCTCCGACAGGGACAGGCATTGCTACCCGCCCGATTTTCTTGCAGCGCTTTACTATACGTTGCCCCATCCTGCCCGTTCAATCCCCTGTCCAGAAAACGTGGGCGAACGGCATTCTATCGGGATTTTCGACTATTCGCATCACGGCAAACGGGTAAAATCCGCTGGCGAGCGGCTTGCCTCGGCAAGTGCCACCTGCCATTTCACCAGGCATCCCCTGAACCTGTTATTGAACTTTGGAGAATTCTTTATGGAAATCCTTCTGCGAGACAGGCGTTTTCAGGCTGGCTTCAAAAACGGCCGCTAGCGTGTGTGCCCGTATGACATCAATTAGCACAAGGAGCATTGTCAGGAGTTGACCATGCCGTTTTTCTCATCACGTAAGAAGCACCGTGCCGAGAACGCTCCCGCAAACGGATATGCAAGCCCCGGGAACTCTGGGACAACGGTTCCCGCCCACGCTGCCGTCAAGCCGAAAAGCCGCAAGCGCAAGGCCGTAAAGGCCATCGTCATCACACTTGTGTGTCTGTTAGCCGCCGCCGGCATCGCTGCTGCGGCGTATCTGAACAACCTCAATTCGCTGCTTTCGGACGGCGTGTCTTCCGACGAACAGGACAACATCGATAGCATCCTTCAGGATACGAGTTTCGACGAGCCGTTCTACGTGCTGCTTATCGGCAGCGATAAGCGAGCGAGCAATTCGTCTATGGGACAGCGCTCCGACACGAACATCCTGGTGCGTATCGATATCCCGAATTCCACCATCACCATGATCTCCATCCCGCGCGACACAGCCATCACGTACGGCGATTACGGAACCATCAAATTCAATGCCGCCTATGCCTATGACGGCACGGCCGGAACCATCTCAGCCGCCAACGACCTTTGCGGCGTGAAGATATCCCACTATGTGGCCATCGACTTCGATGGCCTGACCGAATTGGTCGATTCGATCGGCGGTGTGGATGTCGAAGTGGACGAGCGCATCGACGACTCCAATGCTGGCGATGTGGTCATCGAGAAGGGACAGCAGCATCTCGACGGAGAGGAAGCCTTGGTGTTCGCCAGGAGCCGCGCCTACACCGATGGCGACTTTACCCGTGTGAAAAACCAGCGAAAGCTCGTCAAGGCCATCTGCGAAAAAGCCTTGAGCGAAAGCTTCACCGACTTGGCAAACACGGTAACTACCTGCGCCTCCTATGTGACAACCGACATGAGCGCACAGGACCTGGCCGCTATTGCGCTGAAACTGAAGAATGCCGGCGACCTGAAAATCTACTCGGCAACGATTCCGAGCACCACCGGCTCCCTTAACGGTGAATCCTATGTGTTTGCCGATGTGCCCGGCCTGCAAGTGCTCATGGAAGCCGTCGAGGACGGCAAGAATCCCAGCTCGAAGAAAGTGCAGGCGGCCATCGAGAAAGCGGAAACCTCCGGCACCTCGTCTGATGGCGACACCTCGTCAGTAGGATCGAATGCGGTTTCTCAATACGGCACTTCCGAGGAAAGCGGCACCTACGATTCCTCTTCGTACTCTTCATATGGCGGCGGTACCGGCACCTACGGCTATTCGTCGTACCCTTCGTAGAGCAGCGGCCCCTCAAGCCTCTGCCGCAGGTAAGGCCCGACTGCTTTCATCGAGCAGGAAACCTAACCCACTCTTCCTCCAATGCGAGTAAGCGCTTGAATGGCGAGGGGCGCATCCCACTCATATGACCCCAAGTCGCTTTGCGCGCCTCCTCCTTGCAAGCAAGAACTTTACGTACCCTTCGCTTCGACTGAACGGCGACTTCGCACCTGGGATACATTCCCCTCCTACCATGGAAGACGAGCGTTGGGAACAACACTCCGGCATACTCTCACAGCGGATAAAAGGAGGACGAATGCCCTTCACAGGGGTTCCTTGTTACCTCAGATTCCACCGGCACCCCTTAACACGAAGGCTTCCCGCAGCCCGTCTGAACGAGCCGTTCCTCCCTCCCAGCAGCCACCCACATCGTATTCGCTCCGGGTATGCCGTTCTTTCCTGTATGGTCTCACGTCGGTCGCTCGCCCTGCTTCCGACGCTGTCAGATGATTCCCAACGCTTTCTTTCAATTTATCCGCGGGGTTGCCCATCTCGTCGTGATATGCCCCGTCTTTTCTGCAATCCGCGGCGCATCTGCATGGCGCATCTGCGAATGGATGATCGATGTGGAATATCTTGAGGTCCTAGGCTGCATTTTCGTCACCGCCATCATCGTGCTTGCCGCATCTCGTTTCCTCGAGCTTTTCCTCTGGCGCCATGAAACGGCGAATGCCTCCAGCGCGCACAGGCTCTCCACGCAGAACAACGGGATCGAGCATCGCCGCCATTTTGCCGTACGTCTTCCGCTCTGGCTCGAGATTCCCGGCATCGCCTCCGCCCTCTTGAGCATAGCCATCGGGCTTGATGCATGCGATGCAGCGGGTTACTTGGAAACCACGCGTGTCATTGCCATCACGCCGCTATTCGTCGCCGGCATCTTCATCATGCTTTTGCCGGCTGCCGGATTCTTCGATATCGATGTCGACCGTCGCAACGGAGGATGCCTGACATTTCGCCGTTTCCTCATCTGCTATCGGCGCATCCGCATATCGCGCATTCTCCTGTGCCAGGTACACGGAGATACGCTCTACCTCTTTGTCCCCGGACGGAAACACCCTTATTCCATCGACTCCTATATGCATGGTTACAGCCAGTTGCTCGGCATGCTCGTGGCGGAAAACGTACCTATTGCCTGGCGGCCGCTCGCCGCTTCCGCAGGAGAATAGCCCCTCACATATGAGTTACGTTTAGGCAACAGTCTTGCTGTCTAATAGGCCCCATCTGTCTATTTGATGCAAAATAGCTATTGACTCTTGTATTTTTATGCATGGTTAGTAGCTATCCCCGGAGAAATGAGGTCTATGTGTCGGTAGCGGAGAGTACGCCGAACAACAGCAAACGGCATCAGCAATCAGCATCGCGCACTGCGGTTGGCCGGGACAATCCCCCCAAGTTCAAGCATCCGAAGAAGGCAACCGCGGTCTTTAAGATATCGCTCGTCGTGGCGCTCATCTTCGTGGGCGTTTGCGCCGTCCTCCCCGAGCAATTCCAGGGCGTCACCAAGTCCATCAGCTCGTTCATCTCGGAGAACTTCGGCTGGTACTATCTGCTCCTTGTGGCCACCATCGTGTTCCTCTGCCTGGTTCTGATGCTCAGCCCGGTTGGGCGTATCCGCTTGGGGAGCAGCCGATCCCAGCCAGAATATTCCCGCCTTTCCTGGGTTGCCATGCTCTTCAGCGCCGGCATGGGCATCGGTTTGGTGTTCTGGGGCGCTGCCGAACCGCTTTCGAATTACGCCCTTTCATCCCCTGAAGCGCCGTTGATGTCCGAGCAGGCGCTCGCGGATTCCTTCAGGTACTCGTTCTTCCACTGGGGCATCTCTGCCTGGGCGGTCTACGGTATCGTCGGATTGGCCCTCGCATATTTCATGTTCCGCAAGCGCGAGAAACCGTTGCTCTCGATTACGCTCAAACCGCTGATGCCCAAGCAGTCAGAACGCGGCTTCGGCAAGTTTGTCGATATCATGAGCGTGTTCGCCACCATCGCCGGCGTCTCCACCAGCCTCGGTTTGGGCGCCATGCAGATCAACGGCGGCCTATCCTACCTGTTCGGCATCCCGAACAATGCCACCATCCAGTTGATCATCATCGCCATCACCACTGTCTGCTTTATCGCCTCGGCAGTGTCCGGCCTATCCAAAGGGCTGCGCTACCTTTCCAACCTCAACGTTATCCTGGCATGCGGGCTTATCGCCGCTTGCATGGTGGTAGGTCCCACCACGCAGATAATGAACGTGTTCGTCACCGCTACGGGCGACTACCTGCAGAACTTCATCCAGATGAGCTTCAATATCGCCCCGTACGATGCGGATCAGAACGCCTGGATCCAATCCTGGACGGTCTTCTACTGGGCATGGTGGATTGCTTGGAGCCCGTTCGTCAGCATGTTCATCGCCCGCATCTCGCGTGGGCGCACCGTGCGCGAGTTCCTGTTCTTCGTAATCCTGATCCCAAGCGTGTTCAGCACCTTCTGGTTCGCAACGTTCGGCACCATGTCCACAAGCGTGCAGGCTGCTGGCACCGACCTGACGGGCCTCGCTACGGAAACGGTGCTCTTCGGTACCTTCGCGAACTATCCTGCAGGGGCCGTCTTGAGCATCGTCGCGCTGGTGCTGATCTTCTCCTTCTTCATCACCTCGGCCGACTCCGCAACCTTCGTGCTGGGCATGATCACCGAGGACGGCCATCCCTCCCCGAAAAAGAGCACGAAGATCATCTGGGGCATCCTGGAGTCGGTCTTCGCCGCCGTGCTGCTAGTTGCCGGCGGGTTGAACGCCTTGCAGAATGTCCTGATCATCACCGCGTTCCCATTCAGCATCATCATGATCATGATCTCGATTGCCCTGATCAAAGAACTGCATCACGAACGCAAGATGATGGGCCTCTATGTCAGACCCATGCGGCTTCCCAACGAGGATGAACCGTTCAAGTCCTACGAGCAGCAAGATTACCATCCACGGTTCACACTGAACGACCTGACCGGCGTTTGGGCGGCGAGCAATCTGACCGAGGATATCCCCTTGGATGAAGCCGTCACCCAATTGACCACCGATTCGGGCGGGCAGAATGAGAACGATGGCGATGAGGCGGAGGAAGCCGACATCCCGTTGTAATCAACTGCAGTCGAGGAATCCCTTGTATTTCAAAGGGCCGGGGCTTGCGCCCCGGCCCTGTTCGTGCCCGGCATACCGGGAACCGCACTGCAGAGATAACGGACAGCGCGTTATGCGCGCGCCATCTCCTTGCGCTGGAAGTCCAACAGCTCCTTGGCAACATGCAGGATATGCAGGTAGAAGCCCTCTCCCGCTTCCGCCTCGACGCGTGCCGTGAACTTGTCGATCCAAGACAGCGGATGCTCGATGATGAATCCCACTGATTCGGGCTGCTGGCGATGGCAGATCTCGGAGAGGTACAGCAGCTCGATGCCCAGATGGTCCAGGTGCGGCACTTCCTTCGGATCGAGCTTGATGTTGACCTCGTCTAGGAGACGCTTCATATCCTGGGCAGGATCGGCAGCGCCGCCGACCTCAGAGCCGGTAAGGTAGTAGCTTTCCCAAGGGGCAGCCGCCGGCGCAGGCGGGCCCACGAACAGACGGGCAAATTCCACAGATGTGCGAGTAGCGGCATCTTCGCCATACGATGAAAGCAACCCGGCAACGAAATCGGCACATTCGTCGAGCTTCTCGGCTATGTTGTCGGATCCGAAATCGGGGAAGGTATCCCAGAACGAGACATCCAGACCCGCGCGCGAGCCTTGCGTCATCGGCTCCATCAGCGTATTCCCCAAGAATGCATACGCCCATGACAGGGCGTCCCACGAAACTGCTGCCATCATCCTTCCCTTCTCGCAACGCCGTGCAGTTAATTTTCGGATGCGGACATCACGCCCGCAAGAAAAGCATAGCATGACCTCTGGAACGGCAATACACTGCCGACTGAAGCCGTACGGAGAGTTTACATCCCCACTGCAAGCTCAGGATGCCGGATGGAGATAGGGGGAAAGATCCAGGTTCAGCAACCGCTGCCGTTCAGTCGAATCCCGTGCGCTCGTTTTCCAGAACATGAAGCCGAAGAAGCCCGATGAGGCAAGCTCGAACGGCGTGAAGCTGAGCACCGTGGAGAAGAGCTTCGCAACGGCTGAATAATCGAGCGCCTCCGAAGACGGCGTGCCTTCCTCCGGGTTCAGGCAGGTCAGGCAGTACAGGTCGTCATCCCCGCATCGCGCGAGCGCAGAATCCCAATCGATGCGACGATCGTTTAGGAACGCATCGAACCCCAAGTGCCCATAGGCATACCACGATACCTCGGTGCCGCCCATCCCGGCAAAGCGCAGCGGATTGAATTCGATCGGATACACACAGCCGTCTGCCACGCGCACTTCGACGTGCACCGGGAAGCAGCGCGCGCCCACATATCGGTTCGCCTCGTTGAGAAAACGCGTCATCGGCTCCAGCTGCGTGCGGATGATTTGCGGACCGGTGGTGTACAGGCGGTCGGAACTATCCTGGGGGCCTGCGAACTCGTGATGGAGGATGTCGGTGATTTGGGCTTCTCCTGCATCGTCATACCAAGCATCGATGGCATATTCCTCGCCTTCGATAAGCGACTCGATCAGGAAACGGCCCCAGTCCACCACAGTCTCATCGTAGCGGGACGCCCACTCGAGGCTCTGCCGGCGGATTGAGGCAACCGCATGATCCCAATCGGCTCGGCTGCGTACGGGATACACACCGGCGCTCAGGAATCCCACGCTCGGTTTCACGATGCAGGGCAGTTCGTGAACAGGGCACGGCATCGACAGCAGCTCTTCGGCCGTAACCGAGCGGTACCGGAAATCGGGGTACAACGGCGCCAACCTCTCGCGCATGAGCTGCTTGTCCTTGAAAACCTTGATGGCATCAGCCATATCGGGACGCGTGAGGTGTGCCCGTATCCAGCCGAGATGGGTCTCCGCCATCGTATACAAGCGCTCCCCGGCATTCACCCGGGCCATCGCCTCCTCCGGATCGACCAGGGTAAGATGCCGGCCCGCATCTACCAGGGCACGGGCGCGCTTCGTGGCCATCACCGGCTGTCCGGAATCCTCAAGATAGCATTGCATGAGCTCGGAAACTGAGCCGTCTTCGAGGATGATCATGGGCAAGGCTCCTCCCTATCCGCCGATAGCAGCAGATTCCCATCCGCGGCAATGACCGTATCCCGCGCCGACGGAGAACGAACCGGGGATCAACGGCGCTTCTTCGCCTTGCTCTTCTTCATGGGGCGGTGCATGATTTCCCAACCCTGATAGGCGCAAACGCCATCGACAATGATTGCAACGAAGGACGTGAAGCCCGCGGCGAACAGGCCTCCGATAGAAAGCAGCAGGCCGATAACCGCGAAGATGAAGAAGGGTTTTCCGTCCGGTGGATAATTCGAATGCGCAGCACGGATTCCGAAGATGCCCGCCAGCAGTCCGAAGAGGCTTTGCAGGTCCATGACGATGCCCATCAGCAACCAGGCCTGCGCCGAATAGGTTCCCGACAACCCCAGCATGCTGCGCGCATCGCTGTCCATGGGCAGGAATGCGCTGAGCGAACCGTAGACCAACCCGACGACGGAGACGACAACCGCGCACCACGCGGCATAGTAGGTCCAATTGGTCTTTCTCTTTTGATTACGGCCCGACGACTGCACCATGCTGCTCCTTCGGTTCGCGATGACAATCGGCACGCCCCATTATACGGCTCCCCTGTGGGATTTCTACTCGGCAGTGCCGCGGAGAAACCTGTCGGGGCAAATGACGGAAGGAACCAGGAAGTTCGGCCACCGCCATATATCCGACGACCATCCGCTAACCGGTTCTCCGAGATGTCCGACTATTGCACCCAATGTCTATACTATAGGGGCTGTCCCATTGGGACATACTCGGCCAAGATCGGAAAGGACTCGCTGTTCCATGGCAAACGAACCGCAGCGCACCAATACACGGGTCTCCGTGAGACCCTATGCGTTCATCGTCGGCTTCGGCCTGGTGAGTATGCTGATGGACACCGTCTACGAAGGAGCGCTGGCCGTACAGGGACCGCTGCTTGCCGGGCTCGGCGCAAACGCCTTCATCGTCGGCCTGGTCTCGGGCCTGGGCGAGGCAACCGCGCTCGCAGGCCGCCTGTTCTCCGGTCCGCTTGCCGACCGAACCGGCCGTTACTGGACGTTCGCCATACTCGGATACGCCGCAACCGCCTGCGCCGTTCCCGCCATGGGCTTTGCCGGCAGCCTGCTCGGAGTCTCCTTGCTGATCATCTTCGAGCGATTCGGTAAATCGCTGCGCACCCCGAGCCGCGATGCCATGATCTCTCATGCCGCCGGCGCCGTCGGACGCGGCAAGGGCTTCGCACTGCACGAGGTTATGGACCAGATCGGAGCCGTTGCCGGTCCGCTTATCGTGGCAGCGCTTCTGTCCGCCACCGCAAACGACTACCGCATCGCCCTCGGCGCGCTGGTCATTCCCGGGCTGGCAGCTATCTGCGTGCTCCTGTTCCTGCGGCACAAGGTGCCGAATCCCGCTGTCTACGAGAAGGAAGCCGGCAATGCATCCGCTGCACAGGCAACGGAAAAGAAAACGAATCCGGGCAAACACGCCCGCCGCCCCCTCCCCCGCCTGTTCTGGCTCTACACCCTTGCTTGCGCCTTGATGCTCACCGGCGTGGCCACTTTCGGGGTCATCAGCTACCATCTGGTATCCACCGGGCTTGCCGACGACGCGCTTGTACCAGTGCTCTATGCGGTGGCAATGGGCGTCGACGGGCTATTCGCCGCCATTACCGGCGTGCTCTATGACCGCCTTGGCACCCGCGTCCTGCTGTGCCTGCCCTTCGTCTGCGCGTTGATTCCCTTCTTCGCCTATACCGATGCCCTCTGGGTGGTTATCGTCGGCATCGCGCTGTGGGGTGTGAGTCTGGGCATCCAGGAATCAACAATGCGCGCCGCCGTTGCCGATATGATCCCTATCGACCAGCGCGCCACCGCCTACGGGATGTTCTCTGTCTGCGTGGGCGTCGGCAACCTGCTCGGCGGCGTCATCGCCGGTGGCCTGTATACCCTGGGGATCCCGTTGCTTATCGGCTATGTCCTGGTCGCCGAAGCCGTTTCCTTCGTGCTCCTGTTCAAGGCAACGCGGACTTCCCATACGGCGCAAGCATAGCGTCTGCGATGCTATGCTTGGGAATGCCTGGCTGCGGTATCCGTACATGAAGGAGGTCCCATGGATTCGCGTGATCTGCAAGTGTCCCAACGGCTGCTGAATTTCATCGCTGACTGTCCCAGCATGTTCCACACCGTTGCCACCATACGCGAGCGTTTGGAAAACGCCGGATTCACCTATCTGCCGGAAGCCGATGCGTGGACCATCCGACCCGGCGGCGTGTATTTCACCGTCCGCAACAATTCGAGTCTGATCGCATTTGCCGTCGGTTCCGAACTGGGCGACGGGACACTGGCCGATGACGCCGATCCCGGGTACCGCCGCTTCGGACAAGAGGTTCCAGGGGGCTTTCATTTCCAATTGGCCGCCTGCCATGCGGACTCCCCCACCTACAAGGTGAAGGCAGTCCCCGAGCTTTCGGGACCCGGCTCCTATTTGCGCCTGAACGTGGAGAGCTACGGCGGGGTCGTAGACAGCACCTGGCTCGACCGCCCGCTGTCTCTGGCCGGCCGTGTGCTGGTACGCAACGGCACAGGCATCGAGAGCCGGTTGCTCTCCATCGACCGCGATGTGCTGCTGATTCCCAATGTGGCGATTCATCTAAGCCATAACCTGAACAATAATCCTGCGTACAATCGGCAAGTCGACCTCTGCCCGCTGTTCAGCGCCGGAGAGCTTGATGAAGGCTCGTTCAAGTTGCTGATCGCCGAAGAGCTGGGCGCTGATCCGGCAGAAATCCTGGGTTGGGACCTGTTCTTGGTGAACCGCCAGGGACCGCGTATATGGGGAGCCGCCGATGAGTTCATCTCCTCGCCGCGGCTTGACGACCTCCAGGGAACATTCTGCTGCCTGGAAAGCTTCCTTGCTGCAGACAACCCCGCCTGCATCACCGTATTTTCTTGCTTCGACAACGAGGAGGTGGGCTCGGGCACCAAGCAGGGCGCGCTCTCTACGTTCCTCTCCGATACCTTGGAGCGCATCACCGGCACCCTCGGCGGCAGCGAGGAAGATTACCATCGTGCATTGGCGAAATCATTCATGATCAGCTGCGACAATGCCCATGCCGTTCATCCGAACCATCCGGAGAAAACCGATGAGGCCAACCGTGCATGGCTCAACCAGGGTATCGTCATCAAAGAGGCGGCAAACCAGAAATACACGACCGACGCCTTCAGCCGCTCCGTCTTCGCCGCACTTTGCGAACGGGAGGGCATTCCCTACCAGCGCTTCGCCAACCGGAGCGACCTGTCCGGCGGCTCGACGCTCGGCAACCTGTCGAACCGTCAGGTCAGTGTGCACGCGGTCGATGTCGGCCTGCCCCAATTGGCCATGCATTCGGCCTATGAGACCGCTGGCATCAGGGATACGGCGCTTGCCATTCAGGCGCTCACGGCGTTCTACCGTGCCGATATCCAAATCGCCGGCGCCGATGCCGCCAGGATAGGGTAATTTGAGAACCGCAGCTTATTGCGGAAGGAGATTGTTGCCACATTCCGAGACACGCGGGTATGCGATGGTTTTTATCGCGGGTGCGCTCTGGGGCACCATCGGCCCTCTGATGACCGTGATGTCCGACGCCGGTGCCTCTGCTGCCGAGATCAGCCTGGTCCGCGTGGTGTTCGCCTTCCTGATCATGGTTCCCATCACGTTGGTGCGTTCGGGCAGCGGGGCCTTGCGTATCAGCGGACGGGCACTCGTCGCCTGCGCGCTGCTGGGAATCGTCTGCCACGGTATCTACAACGTGTTCTATGCGTATGCGGTAACCGCTTGCGGCGTCGCAACCGCAGCGGTGCTGCTGAACGTAGCGCCGATTTTCGGCCTCCTCTTCGCCGTGCTGCTGTTCAAAGAGGCGCCGACGGGCCTGAAGATTCTCGCGATGATCGGTGATGCCCTGGGATGCATGCTTGTGGTGAACGGAGGGGACTTCTCCTCGTTCGGCGGCAGCGGATTCGGCGTGCTCTGCGGCATCGGTGCCGGGCTCACCTATGCGCTTACCGCCGTATTCGGCCGCATTGCCGGGAACCGGACCGATGCCTTCGTGATGAGCACCTACAGCTATCTGTTCGCAAGCCTGTTCATGATCGTTTGGGAACAGCCGTGGAGTGCAAGCATGAGCATCAACGGCACCGTCCTTATTGCGGGATTCGCCCTAGCACTCGTGCCTACCGCTATCGCCTATGTCATCTACTACGAGGGTGTGACGCGCATCCGCGAGAATAGCAAGGTACCGGTTGTCGCGTCGATCGAAACGGTCGTGGCTGCCGCATTCGGCATCCTTCTCTACCATGAGTCCATCGGACCGGCCGGTATCGGCGGCATCGTGCTGGTGCTTGCATCCATTGCGCTGATGAGCCTGCGACCGAACAATCCGGGAAAGCCCGCCCGCATCAAGCGTTGAATCCATACACGCTGCACCGGAAATCCCATGCGGTATGCTTGAACATGCAACAACCATCGAACGAAAGCGCTCCACATGCCCGATATCCCCCAAGCCGCCGCCCCCTTTGAACCCGAAGCCGAATCGCCAGGCGCCAACGGATCTTTGGGTGCGCGCATCCCCTGGCCCGAGGATCCGGACCTGTGGCCAGATATCGACCCTGAAGATGCACTCGACCTGTTCATGGACTGGGTTGCCGAACGCGGTATCGAGCTTTGGCCCCATCAGGAAGAGGCGTTAATGGATTTGATGGTCGGGGACCATGTTATTCTCGGCACCCCCACCGGCTCGGGCAAATCGCTTGTTGCCCTGGGAATGTGCTTTATGGCGGTATGCACCGACCGGCGAGCCTACTACACCGCGCCGATCAAAGCTCTCGTCAGCGAGAAGTTCTTCTATCTGGCCGATCTCTTCGGACGGGAGAACGTCGGCATGATCACCGGCGACAGCGCCATCAACAGCACTGCACCGATTATCTGCTGCACGGCGGAAATCCTGGCCAACGACGCCTTGCGTGGCGGAGCAGACGCCGATATCGGCTGCGTTGCCATGGACGAATTCCATTTCTTCAGCGACCCCGACCGCGGATGGGCGTGGCAGGTGCCGCTGCTGAGCCTGCCCAACGCCCAATTCCTGCTGATGAGCGCTACCCTCGGCGATATGACCGCGATTGCGGAGAAAATCGAGGAGCAGACGGGCACCGAGGTCGACCTGGTTGCGGATGCTCCGCGCCCCGTGCCGCTACGCTACGATTGGACCGTCACGAACCTGGAGGCAACGGTCGAGCTCGCGCTGCGCGCATCTGAAGAGCCGGTCTACATCGTGCATTTCGCGCAGGATGCCGCCCTCCACAGCGCACAAGCGCTCTCGAGCTACGGCGTCTCGACGAAAGAGCAGCGCAAGGATATCAAGGAAGCCATCAAGGGAACCCGGTTCACAACCGCATTCGGAAAGACCTTGCGGCGCCTGCTGCTCTCCGGAGTGGGCGTGCATCATGCCGGCATGCTCCCCCGATACCGTCTGCTGGTGGAAAAGCTTGCCCAACAGGGATTGCTTCCCATCATCTGCGGCACCGACACGCTCGGCGTGGGCATCAATGTCCCAATTCACACGGTTATCCTTACCGCGCTGGCAAAATTCGACGGTTCGAAGATGCGCCGGCTGAACGCCCGCGAATTCCATCAGATCGCCGGGCGAGCGGGACGTGCCGGCTTCGATACCGAAGGCGTGGTCATCGCGCAGGCCACGGAATACGACATCGAGAAGGAACGGGCTCTGCGCAAGGCGGGCGGCGATCCGAAGAAGGTCCGCAAGGCCCACTTGAAGACCCCGCCGAAGGGTTTCGTGGGATGGAACGAGCAGACTTTCGACCGATTGATTGCCGCCGTTCCGGAAACGCTGCATCCTCACTTGCGCATCACCCATTCCCTCGTGCTCGATGAGGTCTTCCAGGGCGGCGATGCCCATGCCCGCGTACGCCGGCTGATCGCCGACAGCATGCAGCAGCCCGAGGAGAAGCTGGAACTGTACCAACGGGCCGATGAGATCTTCGATACGCTCGAAGCAGCCGGCGTCATCGAGCGTCGAGAAGGCCCCGATTCCACGGACTATCTGCTGACCGTCGAGATGCCCGACGATCTGGCCCTCGACCAGCCGCTTTCACCGTTCATGCTTGCTGCCATCGAACTATTGGACCCCGAAAGCGAGACCTATGCGCTCGACGTCATCTCGATGGCGGAGGCGACGCTGGAGGACCCGCGCCAAATCCTCCGTGCCCAGCAGAACCAGGCGCGTGCGAAGGCGATGGAGGCCATGAAGGCCGACGGCATCGGATACGACGAGCGCATGGACCGTTTGCAGGAAATCACCTATCCCAAGCCCCTCGAGGATTTGCTGGCCCAGGCCTTCGAACGCTATTGCGAAGGAATCCCCTGGGCGCGCGACTACGAACCTGCCCCGAAGAGCATCCTGCGCGACATGGTGGAATGCGCCGATGATTTCAAGGGCTATATCGCCCGGTACAACATCGCCCGCAGCGAGGGCCTGCTGCTGCGCTATCTGTCAGACGCGTATCGCGTACTCGACCGAACGCTTCCCACCGCGAAACGGAACGAAGAGCTCGACGACATCATCGCCTGGCTCGGCATGGTCGTGCGCACGGTCGATTCCAGCCTGATAGACGAGTGGACGGGCCTCGGCATCATCAGAGAAGAGGGCATGGAATTGAAAGCGCCCGGTTCCCCCGAGGCGGTAGTGGCCGATCGGCGCGGACTGACCTTGCTGGTAAGGAATGCACTCTTCGCACGCGTGAACCTGGCAGCCCGCGGGAAGACCCACGATCTCGGAGAGCTCGATGCCGACTGGCATTGGACTGAAGCGCGATGGGAGGAAAGCCTCGATGCCTATCACGAAGCCCATGAGGAAATCGGGCTCGATGCGGATGCGCGGTCGTGGAAGTACCTGGCCATCGATGAGGCCGATGAACACTCCGCCCACATCTGGCACGTGCGCCAGATGTTCGCCGACGAGAATGACGAACGGGATTTCGGCATAGCCGCCGATGTCCTGCTTGACCGCACCCAGGAAGAGGGAACGGTAATATTCGACCGTTATCGCGTCGGATTCATCGAGGACCTCCTCGACGAGACATGATCTCCGCACCATTGCCTATCCGCCGTATCGGCGATGCTGCCTCACCGATACCGCAACAGGCGGTCAGGTGCGCGATGACTTTTGCATCTCGGGGACCTGCGCCAAGATGACCGCAGAGAACATCAGAACGCACCCGAGCAGTTCGCGCGCGGTCAGAACCTCCCCTAGAAACAGGCAACCGGCAAGTGCCGCGAAAACCGATTCCAAACTCATGACGATTGCCGCCACCCCCGGGTCGGCATGCCGCTGGCCCATTGCCTGGAATGTGTAGCCCAGACCGCTCGAGACCACGCCAACGTAGAGAACAGGCAAGATGCTGTCCAGGAACATCTCGGGGGCCGGATGCTCGACGACAAGAGCCACCGGCACAGCGATAACGGCACAGACAAGGAACTGCGCAAAGGTCAGGGAAATCGAGTCGATGCGCTTGAAGCGGTCCACGAAAATCAGATGCGCCGTGTAGAACGCCGCTCCACCCAGGCAAAGCGCATCGCCCAAATATATCCCTTGGATGCCGTTCGCCAAACACAGGAAATACAATCCGACCAAGCACAGGAACGCCGCAGCGAAAACCACAGCATGCTGCTTCTTTCCCAACAGCGGCATCATTAATGCCGTCATCACTACGTAGGTTGCCGTCAGGAAACCGGAACGGCCCGAAACCGCCTCATCCGGCGGATAGGCCGTGATGCCCGCCTGCTGAAGAATATCGGCCGAATAGAGTACGATGCCGCAGCAGATGCCTGCAACGAAAAGCGACTTGCGGCCCCCGCTGAGCGACGAAACCGCCAATTCGGAAGCACTCGGCTGTGGATGCAGGCGCCGGCGAACCAGTAGGACCGTACCGAGCGCGGCCGTCGCGCATACCGCCTTTCCCGCAATAAAGGAGAAAGGACCGATGTGATCCGAGGCAACGGTCTGCGCGGCGAACGCCATGCCCCATACCATCGCCGAGCAGAGCAGCAACAGCGTGCCCCGTGTCTGGTCCACCCGCATCCTCCTTTCTCAACGCCCGAGACGTCGAGCCCCTTCATGAAGCGCAATGCGATGAATATAGCAGCTTTTTTTCTCTGATAGGGCAAGATGCCCCGTATTTGCCGGATGCATCAGCCCGTTGCAGTCATGCCAATTCTTCTTCGGGCAACCGGAAAGACGAAACGCTATGCGCGATACAGATAGTTATTGCGCAGGAGACGGTCGACAACGATGTACTTGGTGGTCTTCTTGGTATGGGCGGGAATCGTACGCAACACCCTGACATGCTTCTTCTTGCCATGGACCGTTCGCACAACGGTGACGCGCTTTTTCCTCGCAGGTATCCGCTTCTTCACGATAACCTTCTTTATCACCTGTCTTGATGCGCTCTGATAGGTTCCCAGATAGCTGTATCCGCCGACAATGAACATGCCTTCGAACTCACCCTTGATGCCGGGGGCAATCGCCCCCACCAAGGCGCCTCCCCAGGAATAGGAAATGATGGCATTGGATCCAGAGCCTTTTGGGCTGACGCACAGATTGATGTAGGCTCCCGTTGCCTCGATACCCTGGTAATAGCAGTTCTTCAGCTGTGGGATATCGAGGTAGCGTACCGGTTCGAAACTGCGGTCGAGCACGAGGAGGTCGCGATTATTCTTTAGCAAGGCAACATATTGCTGACGAGCCGGGCAATACGCAATGGAGGCGATGCCCTTGATGGAGGCCCTCGTCTTCTTATCGATTCCCAGCGCTTTTGCACGGATGGCGGGTTTGACCGACCCGGTAACCTTCAGCGTGTCCGGATCGACCATCATCAGCCGGCCCATGTCTGTTGAGCAACGCGCCACCACGATGACCCGATCATCGCTGTTATACGTCATTCCATTCGCATGGGCGACATCCAGAACCCGGGACACCTTCACAATCCGCATGTTGCGAAGCCTCACTTTTGCAATCTTGCACTTCTCCACATTGCGGTTGTACAGCGCGAAATACCCATAGGTACCGTCGCTGCACGATCCCTGCAACGTGTCATAGCCGTAGACCTTCTGCTTGGCAGCAGAACGAATCTCGAATGCCCGTTTGCCGACCTTCACCAGCGAACAGCGACTATGATGTGCAAGCACCCGCTTGCGCTTGCTCCACGGGGAATAGCAACGCACACCGTGCGTATCCACGTATGAACGGATCCGAACGTAATAGGTGCGGGATGCCTTCAGCTTCTTCAACACCCGCGCATGCACCGATGCGCCATGTACCCGGACCGTCCGGCTCTTCGCGAAAAGCGCACTGGTGCTGTATTGGATCTGATAGCCCGTCACCTTCGAAGAGATAGACCAGGTTACCTTTGCTTTGCGCGCCTTGGCCTTCTTGGTGAATTTCCGTACCGAAGGAGTCGTCGGCCGTACGGCGATATAGGCCCGCGAAGCGATTGTCACGTTCGACCCCTTTCCTTGCGTGCTCGGCGCCCAGGCCACCACTTGGTACCAGTAGACCGTATTGCGCTTTGCCCCGGTATCGGTCCACGAACGCCGCAAGGGAGAATCGAACTGCGCAACAAGCTCAGGCGTCCCGCCTTCAGTCCAGCGATAGATGCGATAGCCGGAAGCTTGGTCTACGCGCGCCCATTCCAGAAGGATACCCGCGCGTTGGGACTCGATACGTTGAACCCGCGGCTTCGAGAGCGCAACTTCGGAGTCCTCGCTGTTTGAGGAGGCCGTCTGCGTCTGAATGGAGGATTCCGACACCGCAGATGATTTGCTTTCGGTAGAGCTCCCAGCCGATGTCGGACCGCCTTCCGCAGAAGCGGAGTCCGACCCGGCTCCCGATCCGGAAGATGAGGAAGACCCGGATGCCGTAACCGCGCTTGCCGTACTCGATGCCGAATCACCTGGCGTCGAAGCATCGGCCAGCGCGCTATCGAAAGCCAACACAGCGCAGAGCAGGCAGACAAGGCCCATAACAACTATGCGCCCACGGTGCGCCTGCCATCTGTGCACGTGTGCTGATGCTTGCGAATGCCCCATCCTTTTCCCTTCCGTTGCGCCATACTACCACAGGACCGCCTTTCCGAACGCGAATATCGCCTGTTCACCATTGCCTTTTGCCGAATGGAGGCAGCGGCAGGTGGCATATTTCCGAAAGCGTAATCCATGTTGGCCCCGCCCGGAATCACCCGACAACTGTAGATTTCACCGAACAGGCATTGAAGACGCTTGCCGTCAAGGGCAAAATGGGGAGGAGATGTTAGATTCGGCATACAGGATCGATAAGTGACAGAACAGCAACCGGCAACGCTCGACCAACTCGAAATCGGCGAGAGCGCCATCATTGACCGCGTGGGCGGACAGGGAGCTCTCCGCCAGCATTTTCTGGACATGGGCGTCATCCCCGGAGCCAAGATCACATTCGTGAAGTACGCTCCGATGGGCGATCCGATGCAGTTCCTCATACATGGGTACGAGCTGACACTGCGCATAGCGGATGCCGCAAAGATACAAATCCATAAGCCCAGCGCACAAGAGGCGCGCAACCACGAATCGCGATTCATCCCCGTCCGCAATAACAGCGAGGATGCTATCGAGCACCCGGGGCTCGGCGAAGGCGGTCGCTACCACGCCAGCGACCCGCATGAGCCCCTGCCGGAGGGAACCGTGCTCACCTTCGCTCTGGCCGGAAATCAGAATTGCGGGAAAACCACCCTTTTCAACTGCCTGACCGGTTCGAACCAGCACGTGGGCAACTTTCCCGGCGTGACCGTCGACCGCAAAGACGGCCCCATCAAAGGGCATCCCGATACCGACGTGGTCGATCTGCCCGGCATTTACAGCATGTCGCCCTACAGTGCCGAAGAACTGGTCAGCCGCCAGTACATCCTTGAGGAGAAGCCGAAGGCGATCATCAATATCCTGGATGCCACGAATATCGAACGCAACCTGTACCTGACCATGCAGCTCATGGAGCTGGACGTCCCCATGGTGCTCGCGCTGAACATGATGGACGAGATGCAGGGAAACGGCGGATTCGTGCGCATCAACGAAATGGAGCGGCTGCTGGGCATCCCGGTCGTACCCATCTCGGCCGTGAAGGGCGAAGGCGTGGACGAGCTGATCGGCCACGCAATCCACGTTGCAAAATACCAGGAGTACTCCGGACGCCAGGACTTCTGCGATGCCACCGATCACGGCGGGGCCGTTCATCGCGCACTGCACAGCGTCATGCACCTCATCGAGGACCACGCCCAGCGTGCCGGGATACCCGTCCGCTTCGCGGCAACGAAGCTCGTCGAGGGCGATGAGCACGTCGAGCGTGCGCTGGATCTCGACCAGAACGAACGCGAGATCGTCGCCCATATCGTTCGCCAGATGGAACAGGAACGGGGCTTGGACCGTGCCGCCGCCATCGCTGATATGCGCTTCGCGTTCATCGCGAGGGTAGTATCGCAAACCGTCGTGAAGCCGAAGCGCAGCAAGGAACAGGAGCGCAGCCGCAAAGCCGACCGTTTCCTGACCGGCAAGTACACCGCCATCCCCGCATTCATCGGCATCATGGCACTCGTGTTCTGGCTCACGTTCAACGTCATCGGCGCGTTTTTCCAGGATTTGCTGGCAGGGGGCATCGAACAGCTGACAGAGGCAACGGATGCCGCTCTCACGGCCGGCAACGTTGCGGGGCCGCTGCACTCGTTGGTCATCGACGGCATATTCACGGGTGTGGGCACGGTGATATCATTCATCCCCATCATCATCGTGCTTTTCTTCTTCCTATCTTTGCTGGAAGACACCGGCTATATGGCCCGCGTCGCTTTCGTTATGGATAAGCTGCTGCGGAAGATCGGCCTGTCGGGACGCAGCATCGTGCCTATGCTTGTAGGATTCGGTTGCACGGTACCCGCCGTCATGGCCACGCGCACATTGCCGTCCGAGCGCGACCGCAAGTTGACCATCCTAATGACGCCGTTTATGAGCTGTTCCACGAAGATCACCATCTACAGCTTCCTGACCGCGGCATTCTTCCCCGGACAGGGAGGCTTGATCATGGTGTGCCTGTACTTCCTGGGAATTGCGGTGGGCATTCTCACCGCCCTCGTCGGCCGCAAGAGCGTTTTCAAGGGCGAGGCCGTGCCGTTCGTCATGGAGCTGCCGAACTACCGAATGCCGAGCTTGAAAGGCGTGTGCCGCCTTGCCTGGGATAAAACAAAGGATTTCCTGCAGCGCGCCTTCACCGTCATCTTCCTTGCCACAATCATCGTTTGGTTCCTGCAGACATTCGATTGGCGATTCACTATGGTCGACGATCCCAGCCAAAGCCTGCTAGCTGCCGTAGCAGGGTTGATCGCCCCCGTATTCGCTCCACTGGGCTTCGGCGACTGGCGTATCGCAACAGCGCTCATCGCCGGCTTCATGGCAAAGGAAACCGTGGTCTCGACGCTGTCGGTGCTGTTCGGTGGCACGGGCGCGCTTCTGGCAACCATCACGCCGCTCGCCGCCCTGTCGCTGCTGGTGTTCTGCCTGCTGTACACACCGTGCATCGCCGCCATTGCCAGCATCCGTCGCGAACTGGGCGGGAAATGGGCGTTCGGCATCGTGGTGTTCCAATGCTGCGTGGCATGGCTGGTAGCGTTCATCGTCCGTCTGGCGGGAATTGCACTGGGCTTCGCGTAAAGGCCGGAAGCATATCAGGGACTCTATGCCGCATGCGGACGAGACGTTAACAGCCATGCTGCATGTTGCGGCGTTCCAGAACACCTATTGCATACATTGAGATATATGCAACCCGCCATCCCGCTGCTGGCTTGACGGACTGCGCGCCATCGGAGATAATGGCACCTTGCGTGAGGGAGTAGCAGGCGCACGCAGTGCGCAGCAAGTCAACATACTGGCAAGGGACAACACGCCTGGCTTGCTTTTGATTGCGAGACTCATGCATTGCTGCGAAGGCTGTGCATGGGCGTCCCCTATCTGATTTCGACCCCGGCCGTAGCCATTCGCTGCGACCGGGGTTTTGAGATAATTGGAGACGGACATGAATCTCGCATTCTTCATCAATGCCGTCCTGCTGGGCGTGGGATTGGCCATGGACGCTTTCTCGGTATCCATGGCAAACGGCCTGGGAGAGCCGGATATGCGGCGCCGCAAGCTGCTTGCCATTGCCGCGACGTTCGGTGGGTTCCAATTCCTCATGCCCATGATCGGCTGGGTCTGCGTGCATACCGTAGTGCAGTACTTCAGCGCATTTCAGCTGCTGATTCCCTGGATAGCCCTGGGATTGCTGGGCTACATCGGTGGAAAGATGCTATGGGAGGGCATCCGCGGCGATACGGCCGAGCAAGAATCTTCACGTCTTTCCGTAAAGACGCTGCTGCTACAAGGGGTGGCAACTTCCATCGACGCGCTTTCCGTCGGTTTTGCGATTGCGGCGTTCGACTTGGCTTCTGCTACGGTTTGCTCGCTCATCATCATGGCAGAGACATTCGCCATCAGCGTCGCAGGCGTGCTCATCGGACGGGCGTTCGGCACACGGTTGGCTGGCAAGGCCTCTATCTTGGGCGGAGCGATCCTTATCGGAATCGGCCTGGAGATCTTCATCTCGAACATATTCTTCTAGAGCGTAATCGAAAAGCATGCGGCTTGTCGCGCATCGCCTCCCGTCCGCCCTTTTCACGTTGCCGCACGCAAGGATATCCCGCCCTCATGGATGCAAGAGGGGCGGACATATTGCCCGCCCCTCTGATCAAGCGATGAATGAGAACGCTTCGATCGGCAATCCCCTGCATTGCAGTCCGTTGAGCCCGACAAGCCAGAACACACGGCCGCAGCAGGCGCAGATGCTATGCGGATTACGCCTCGTCGTACATGGCCTTCAACTTCAGCAGGTGCGCGTAGCGTTCCATAGCGGCTTCCTCATTCGCCTCGAAGAGACGGTCGGCGCGTTCGGGGAACTCGCGCGTCAGGCGGCTGTAGCGGGCTTCATTCATCAGGAAGTCGCGGTATCCGCCCGCAGGCTCCTTGGAATCCAGGATGAATTTCTTGCCGGGCTCGGCAGCCGGGTTGAAGCGGTACAGGTTCCAGTATCCGCAATCGACCGCACGCTTCATCTCCAGTTGGCAGTTCTTCATACCGCCCTTGATGGAATGCATCTCGCAGGGGCTGTAGGCGATGATCAGCGACGGGCCGTCGTACGCCTCGGCCTCGGCGATGGCCTTCATGGTCTGGGCCTGTTTGGCGCCCATGGCCACCTGGGCAACGTACACATAGCCGTATGCCATGGCGATTTCGGCAAGGCTCTTCTTCTGGACCTCTTTGCCTGCCGCCGCAAACTGGGCAACCTGGCCGATATTGGAGGCCTTGGAAGCCTGGCCGCCGGTGTTGGAATAGACCTCGGTATCGAAGACGAAGACATTCACATTCTCGCGCGAGGCAAGCACGTGATCCAGGCCGCCGTAACCGATGTCGTAGGCCCAGCCGTCACCGCCGAAGATCCAGAAGCTCTTCTTCGTCAGATAGTCGGTGTGAGCCAGGATATCGTCCGCCAGCGGATTGCCGGCCAGCTTCTCCAGCTCGGCCACGAATGCATCGGCCGTCGCCTTGCTCTTCTCTGCGTCGTTACGGCCGTCGAGCCATGCCTGCGCAGCCTGCTTATAGGCATCATCGCCGACCTCCATCAGCTCCTGCGCCTTGGATGCGAGCTCGTTCTGGACGGCCTCATAGCCCAGCTTCATGCCCAAACCGTGCTCGGCATTGTCCTCGAACAGGGAGTTGTTCCAAGCGGGACCATGGCCCTGCTTGTTCGTGGTATACGGCGAAGTGGCTGCCGGATTGCCCCAAATGGAAGAGCACCCGGTCGCATTGGCGATGAACATCCGGTCGCCGAACAGCTGGGTAACCAGCTTTGCATACGAGGTCTGGGCACAACCCGCGCAGGCGCCGGAGTACTCGACCAGCGGTTGGGCAAACTGGCTATCCTTGACGCTCGTGCCCTGCAGGTAGGGCTTATCGGATACCTTGTCCACGCAGTAATCGTAGATCTTCTGCTTCGGCCATTCGCCTTCCGTAGGAACCATGGAAAGCGACCCGGTTGGGCAAGTGGAGATGCACACCGAGCAGCCCATGCAGTCAAGCGGCGAGACCGCCAACGTGTATTTCAGGTCGCGGCCCTTGGCCTTCGGCCCCTTCGCATCGACCAGGATCGTCCCCTCGGGTGCTGCGGCCGCCTCATCGGCAGTCAGCGCGAACGGACGGATGGTGGCATGCGGGCAGACGAACGAGCACTGGTTGCACTGGATGCACTTCTCGGGATTCCACTGCGCCACATTGACGGACAGCCCGCGTTTCTCGTATGCGGAAGCGCCGAGCTCCCACTGGCCGTCGGCATGGTCTGCGAACACCGATACCGGCAGGCGGTCGCCATCCATGCGGCCAACCGGCAACATGATATCCTTGACCATCTTCACAAGCTCCGGGCGTCCCTCGATGGTCTCGTCCTGAGGCTCGTCGACCGCATCTGCCCAATCTGCCGGGATGTCGATCTTGGTAAAGGCAGTTGCCCCGACATCGATGGCCTTGTGGTTCATATCGACGACGTCCTGGCCCTTCTTCAGGTAGGACTTCGTCGCAGCCTCCTTCATCAACTTGATCGCCTCATCCTGCGGCATGACCTTTGCCAGGGCGAAGAATGCGGACTGCAGAATGGTGTTGGTGCGCTTACCCATACCGATCTGGGCAGCCAGGTCGATGGCGTTGATCGTGTAGAGCTGAACGTCGTTGCGTGCGATGTAGCGCTTGGTCTCTGCGTTCAGATGCGTGTTCAGCTCCTCGGGGCTCCATTGGCAGTTGATCATGAATACGCCGCCGGGCTTGACATCGTTGACCATGCGGAAGCCCTTGAGGATATAGGAGGGATTGTGGCAGGCAACGAAGTCGGCCTTATTGATGTAATAGGAAGAGCGGATCGGCTCATCGCCGAAGCGCAGATGGCTGATGGTCACGCCACCGGTCTTCTTGGAGTCGTACTGGAAATATGCCTGCACGTACTTGTCGGTATGGTCGCCGATGATCTTGACGGAGTTCTTGTTCGCACCGACGGTGCCGTCGCCGCCCAGGCCCCAGAACTTGCATTCGATCGTGCCCTCGGCTGCGGTGTTCGGCACCTGCTCGGGCATCGGCAGGGACAGGTTGGTGACATCGTCGACGATGCCGATGGTGAACTCGGGCTTCGGCGCATCCTTCTTCAGCTCCTCGTACAGGGAGAAGATTGCGGCCGGCGTGGTGTCCTTGGAACCCAAGCCGTAGCGGCCATGCGTCAGGACGATATCGGTGCGGCCGGATCCCAGCAGCGCCGCAGCGACATCCAGGTACAGCGGCTCTCCGGAAGCACCCGGCTCCTTCGTGCGGTCGAGCACGGCCAGCTTCTTGCAGCTTGCCGGAATGGCAGCAAGGATCTTCTCATTGACGAACGGACGGAACAGGCGGACCTTGATCAGGCCGACCTTCTCGCCATGACCGTTCAGGTAATCGATAACCTCTTCGGCGGTATCGCACACCGAACCCATAGCCACGATCACGCGGTCGGCATCGGGAGCCCCATAGTAATTGAACAGCTCGTAGTCCGTGCCGAGTTTTGCATTGACCTGGTGCATGTAATCTTCCACGATGGCCGGCAGCTCGTTGTAAACGGTGTTGCAGGCTTCGCGGTTCTGGAAGAAGATATCGCCGTTCTCATGGGAACCGCGCATGTGAGGATGCTCCGGGTTCAGTGCATGGTTGCGGAAGGCCTGGACGGCATCGAAGTCGCACATATCAGCCAGGTCCTTGTAGTCCCAGATGCCGATCTTCTGAACCTCATGGGAAGTACGGAAACCGTCGAAGAAATTCAGGAACGGGGTCTTGCCCTTGATGGCGGCAAGATGGGCGACAGCAGAAAGGTCCATGACTTCCTGGACATTGCCTTCGGCGAGCATGGCGAAACCGGTCTGGCGGCAAGCCATGACGTCTGAATGGTCGCCGAAGATGTTCAGTGCGTGGGTTGCAACCGTACGGGCGCTCACATGGAAAACGGCCGGCAGCTGCTCGGCGGCGATCTTATACATGTTCGGGATCATCAGAAGCAGGCCCTGCGAGGCGGTATAGGTCGTAGTAAGAGCGCCTGCCGTAAGGGAGCCATGCACCGTGCCGGCGGCTCCTCCCTCGGATTGCATCTCGATAACCTTGACGGTATCACCGAAGATGTTCTTCTTGCCCTGCGCGGACCATTGGTCGACCAGGTCGGCCATGGGGCTCGACGGGGTGATGGGATAGATGCCAGCCACCTCGGTGAATGCGTAGGAGACATACGCCGCAGCGTTGTTGCCATCCATGGATTTCAATTGTCTCGTCATAAGACCCTTTCCCCCTTATTTGCCGGATAAGGATTGAAGCGCCCGCCCGATGGGAAACGGAATCGGCACTCCTGGAAATAGGAGCGCCGAGATTGCGTTTCCGGGTGATGGCCGCATCCGAATAAACCTTTCCAATAGTAGCAATCGATTCCGGGATACAGCGGGCAGACCCGCGGTCGGCGGTTTGCGTGGTACGAGCGATTCGGCAAGCGGAATGGAAGGCAGGTTGCGTATCGGCGAGCGGGACGGATCGGGAAAACGGAAAACCGCATCCTCCTATTGTTTTCAGCCATCTTTCAGTTCGCAGGGTAGGATTGTCTAAATAAGGGGGATATCCTTCTTTTGTTATATTACTAGTAAGAAGAATTACCCCGAAGACGAGTGAGGACAGGTAAAAAGCGCTTATGTCAAACCAATCGCACCTAGATCAGCTCGAAGCTGAATCGATCTACATCATCCGCGAGGTCGTGGCGATGTGCGAGAAACCGGTGATGCTCTACTCCATCGGCAAAGACTCGTCAGTGATGCTCCACCTGGCACTGAAAGCCTTCTATCCGGAGAAGCCCCCCTTCCCCTTCCTGCACGTGAACACCACGTGGAAATTCCACGAGATGATCGAGTTCCGCGACCAGCAGATGGAGAAATACGGGCTCGACCTGATCGAGTACATCAACCAGGACGGTGTCGCGCGGGGCATCAACCCCTTCGATCACGGTTCCGCCTACACCGACATCATGAAGACGCAGGCCCTGAAGCAGGCATTGAAGAAGTACGGCTTCACGGCTGCATTCGGCGGTGCCCGCCGCGACGAGGAGAAGAGCCGTGCGAAGGAGCGCATCTTCAGCTTCCGTAACGCCGAACAGGTTTGGGACCCGAAGAACCAACGCCCCGAGATGTGGGACCTGTACAACGCCCGTGTGAACAAGGGCGAGAGCATCCGCGTGTTCCCCATCTCGAATTGGACCGAGAAGGACATCTGGCTCTACATCCGCCAGGAGAACATCGACATCGTGCCGCTGTACTACGCCGCCGAGCGCCCATGCGTGGAGCGCGACGGCCAGCTGATCATGGTCGACGACGACCGCTTCCGCTTCCTCCCCGGCGAGAAGCCCCAGATGCGCAAGATCCGCTTCCGCACGCTGGGTTGCTACCCGCTTACCGGCGCCGTGGAATCAGATGCGGACACACTGGACGCAATCATCGATGAGACGCTGTCCGCCGTGACCAGCGAGCGCACCACACGCGTTATCGACAAGGACGGCGGAGCAGCCAGCATGGAGAAGAGGAAGCGGGAGGGATATTTCTAAGATGAACAGCCTGTTGAAGATAATCACCTGCGGTTCGGTAGACGATGGCAAATCAACGTTGTTGGGCCATCTGCTATACGACGCCAAATTGCTCTTCGCCGACCAGAAACGCGCACTTGAACTGGAATCCAAGGTCGGCAGCCGTGGTGGCGAGATAGACTACAGCCTGCTGCTGGACGGCCTGTCCGCCGAGCGCGAGCAGGGCATCACAATCGACGTGGCCTACCGCTACTTCACCACGGACAAGCGCAGCTTCATCGCCGCAGACGCTCCTGGCCACGAGGAGTACACACGCAACATGGCCGTGGGCGCAAGCTTCGCCGATCTTGCCGTGATCCTGGTGGACGCCACCAAGGGCTTGCTGGTGCAGACGCGCCGTCACACCCGGATCTGCAGTCTTATGGGCATCAAGCATTTCGTGTTCGCCGTGAACAAGATGGACCTGGTGAACTACTCCGAGTACGAGTTCAAGAAGATCTCGAAGGCCATCCGCATGATGGCGGCCGAATTCGACTACGACTCGTTGCAGATCATCCCCGTCAGCGCCACCGAAGGCGATAACGTGGTGCACCCGTCTAAGGAGATGCCATGGTATACCGGCCCCACGCTGCAAACGTACCTGGAGGACATCGACGTTGACACTGCCGAGCTGGAGAAGGGCTTCTCCATGCCCGTGCAGCGCGTCAGCCGCCCCGACCGCACATTCCGCGGCTTCCAGGGAACGGTTGCAACCGGCCGCATCGCCGTCGGCGACGAGGTGAAGGTGCTGCCCAGCGGCACCACATCGCATGTGGCCCGTATCGTAGAGGGGTTCGACGATGTGCAGGAAACCTCTGCCGACCATGCCTGCAGCATCGTATTGGCGGACGAGGTGGACGTATCACGCGGCAGCGTATTGGTGAACGGGTATGAGCCGCTGGTCAGCAATGCCTTCACGGTCCAGATGCTGTGGATGGACGACGAGCACCTGGTACCCGGCAAGAACTTCCTCTTCCGGATCGGCACGAAATCCGTGCCGGGCACCGTACTGAACATTCGCTACCGCATCAATGCGAATACCGGCGAGCATGTCGTGGCAAAAGAGCTGAAGAAGAACGAGATCGCGGTCTGCGATATCAGCCTGGGCGAGAAAACGGTTATCGACACGTTCGAACACAATGCGCACCTGGGCCGCATGATTCTCATCGACCGCATCACGAACATGACGAGCGGTTGCGCCGTGGTCCAGCACAACCTGAACCGCTCCGATAACCTCACGTGGCAGCAGACCGATATCACGCGCACGCTGCGTGAAGGCCACATGGACCAACAGGCTTGCACGCTTTGGTTCACCGGTCTTTCCGGATCCGGAAAATCCACTCTGGCTAATGCCGTGGAACGCGCGCTCTATGCCCGTGGCAAGTACACCATGCTGCTGGACGGCGACAATGTCCGCCTGGGCTTGAACAAGAACCTGGGATTCACCGAGACGGACCGCATCGAGAATATCCGGCGCGTAGCCGAGGTGGCGAAGCTTATGAACGATGCCGGCCTGATCGTCATGACGAGCTTCATCAGCCCCTTCGTCCGCGACCGCCGCAATGCGCGCGAGATTATCGGCAGCGACAGCTTCATCGAGGTCTATGTATCCACGCCGCTGGAGGAATGCGAGCGCCGCGATGTGAAGGGCCTGTATGCAAAGGCCCGTGCGCACAAGATCAACAACTTCACAGGAATCACGAGCCCGTATGAGGCTCCCGAGCATCCCGAGATCACCGTTGACACCAGCACCGAGAAATTGGAAGACAGCGTCGCCCGCATCCTGGAGATGATCGATGCTTGGGAGAAATCCCGGAGAGCAGAAGCAACCGCAAGCGACGGAAAGGAAGCACCTGAGGAATAGACGGCACAGGGAGACGGGCGTTTGGGAGGGGGGCCCAGTCCCGCAAGAGACAGGAAGGAAACCATGTCCCGAAAACTGGTACTCCACATCGGAACGCATAAGACCGGCACAACCGCTATACAGGGTGCCATGGGATTGAACGTTCCGGAACTGAAGGCGCAAGGCTATGCATACCCCCTCTTCTCCGCCCATTTCAAAGGCGTCCCGAACAACCGCAATGGGTATTTCGTCGCAAGGCTGGTGAAGGATGCCTTGAACCCCGGCTCCGTTGACGGCAAAATGCTGAGGCTTGCCCAAACCTGCCGTGACGCAATCCCCCAATATGTCGAAGCCCCCGAGGACGTGATCCTTTCCGATGAGCGTCTGTGGTACACGGCGAGGGGATATGCCGAATTCTGGCCGAAACTCCGATCCATCATGGAGGATCTGGGCTTCCGGGAATTCCGGATCATCGTGTACCTCCGCCGTCAAGACCGCTTTGCCGAAGCGCTGTGGAACCAGTTCGTGAAGGGCGATACCCGCATGACGAAGTCCCTGTGGGAATACATCAACGGCAAGACCATGAGGCGCGTCTGCGACTATGCGAAGGGTCTGGACAACCTTGCCGAGACCTTCGGCAAGGAGAATCTATCCGTGCACGTGTTCGACCGGGCACGGATGAAGGACGGCAACGTAGTTCCCGATTTCGCAAACGCCATCGGCGTGGACATCTCGCAGTTTGCCGAACCCGAGAACAAAGAGGTCAACGTCCGCCTTTCGAATGATGCGGTGGAGATCAAACGCCTCCTGAACGCTTCGGAGACCTACGCCTCCATGCGGAACTTCATGCACCAGACGATGCTGGATATCAGCGTCGCCCATCCCGAATCGAACAAGACGAACATCCTTCCCGCCGAGAAGCGCAAGGAATTCCTCGCACGATACGAGGAGGGCAACGCGTATGTGGCCCGCGAGTATCTGGGCATCGAAGACGGAACGCTGTTCGGACCTGCAAAGGCGGATGAATACCCTGATTGGACTCCCGATAGCGACAGCATGAGGGAAGCGCTCGTCCTGACGTTCGAAGCCCTGGTTTCGCAGAATTTCGAATATCGCAAGCACATTCAAGACGTTCTCCAACAGCAGTCGCACGATAATGGGTAAAACGCAAGCTGAAGCGAATGCTTGGTCAGTAGGCTCATAACCAACGGACGCCAGCCGGTTCCCGTCATCCACAGTGCCGTAGGCAGAGATAACCGACCATCGGGAATTCGCTCATTCCCGTGGGCTTCCCTTTGCGGTAGGCTTATTCCATTGCAGGGAAATCAACCGAGAAGACGAGAGAGGATGATATGCGCCGAATCGCCGACATACTCCCCGCTTCCCCCGAAGCCTTGAAACGGAGCCCCCACCGATGAAGACCGACCAACCGAAGAAGCCCTCGCTGGGCCAGTTGGTCAAGACCATGCTGGGCATCGGCTGCGTCGGCTTCGGCGGCGGTTCCGCCCTGATTCCCGTATTGGAAGAAACGCTGGTGCGCAAGCGCCACTTCATCTCCGAGGACGAGTTCAACAAAGATATCGTCATCGCAAGCGTTACCCCCGGTGCGCTGCCGGTAGAAATCTCCGCCGGCGTGGGCAAGCAGGCTGCCGGGCCGTTCGGCATGCTGGCATCCGCCGCATCCATTTCGCTTCCGGGCGTGGCACTGACCGTATTCGCCATGGCCGTGCTGAGCCAGTTCGGCAACGAGGTCATCCAGCAAGTCGGCTTCCTTTCCATCGGCGCGCTGGCATATATCCTCTGTGTGCTGCTGCACTACAGCTACACGGTGATTTTCAAAGCGAAAACGCATCGGCTCTCCGTACTGAACGCCCTCATCGCGCTCGTCGTATTCGCAATGATCGGCGAATCGTCGTTCGTGAAGCTCACCGGTCTCACCGATACGCTTCCCACCGTCCACCTGTCTATCATCAACGTTATGGCCGTGGCGTTCTTCCTGGTGTTCTGGACGCACGGCGACTACTCTGCCAAACGCGTGGTACCCGGCGCCATCATCGCAGGGTTATATCTGCTCGGCGCCGATGGTTCCTTCGGGCTGGAAGAAACCCCGCTCGAACTGGTTGCGGGACTCACAATGCTTGCCATGGCCTTGGCAGGACTGCGCCAGGAGATGCAGGGCAAGCAGCATCTGTTCGACATCACGCGCCTGAAGGACCTGGGCAAGGAAGTCGCTGCCGCCGCCTGCATGCTGGTGGTGTTCTGCATCCCTGCGCTGTTGGTCTATGAAGGCACACCGGAATTCGTAGGCCGCGGCATTCTGTCCGCCCTCACGTCATTCGGTGGTGGAGATGCGTACTTGGCTCTGGCCGACGGCCTGTTCGTCACAACGGGCCTGGTGCTGTATGTGGACTTCTATAACCAGTTGGTTCCCGTGGCGAACGCGCTACCGGGTTCCATCCTGTGCAAGGTCCTGTCGGGCATGGGTTTCTTCATAGGATACCGGGCGACGGGCGATGTCATGGTCGGCCTGGCCGTTGCGCTCGCAGGCTTCTCCTGTTCCATCTCCATGTCCAGCACCACATTCTCCGTCGTCGACTTCTTCTACAGCGGTCTTGAGCATTTCCGTTCCTTCAAGATGCTGAAAAAGGCCATCTCCCCTATCATCGTGGGGCTGATGGGGAGCGTGGCGCTGAACCTCATGCGCTCCTGCACCACCATCTCGGTCGGGAGCCTACCGGTTTGGTTCGCACCGGTGCTGTGTCTGGTGCTGACGGCAGGAAACCTGCTCGTCATGCACAAAGCGGGCAACAGACCGCTGCCCATGGTCATCGGCATGGCGGCAATCTCCTGTGCAGCCTGCAACATCCTTGCACTGTGCTAACTCATCGGACGAACGACGCAAGACGATTCCAGTATCCCGATACCTACCTATTCCCACGAAGGGATTGCTGCCCGTGGATTCGCGCACGTATATGGTCAGGCAGCAACCGGGCCATATCGGACGGCAAAGGAGCCATGCATTCCAGACGTTCCCCTGTCATGGGGTGGTCCAACGCAAGGTGATGCGAATGCAAGGCTGCACGCCCTATTGAATCCGAACGCGTGCCGTAATACGCATCACCCAGAAGCGGATGACCGATGTAGGCCATATGCAAGCGAATCTGATGTGTTCGACCGGTGTCCAGACGCAAGCGAACAACTGATATGCGGCCGATGCCGGCGGGATCATCAAACGCTCCGAGCACGCGATAGCGTGTAATCGCCGGTTTTCCCGCAGGGTCGACTGCAAAGCCGATGCGCTTCTGTTCCACCCGCGCAATAGGCGCATCCACAACACCGCAGAGGTCCGGTAGCTCACCTACGCAATAGGCCAGATAATCGCGTTGGAACGCATTTGTATGGAGCTGGTCCTGCAGACGGTCCTTCACGTATGACGACGTGGCGAAAACAACCAATCCCGTCGTGGTTCCATCGATGCGATTCACGGCATGGGGATATCCGTCGCAGCCATTGTCCAAGAAATACTGCATCACGTGGTTCAACAGCGTACCTTCCGAGTGGCCGGGACCCGGGTACATGACCTCGCCTGCAGGCTTGTCGACTATCAGAACATCCTCATCCCGATACACCACCGCCACACTCCCCTGCTGGGGATCCACTCCCGTCTGCCCAGGGCGGAGCCCATCATCGATGGCGACGGACACCGTTTGCCCGGAATGCACGCGGTTCACCGTCCATGCCCCTTTCCCGTCAACGGCAATCCCTTCCGCACGGCGCTTCGCCCGTCGCAGGCAGCGGACACTGACCTTCAGCTGCCCGCGCAGCACCTCCTGTACGGTGCAGCCGTCGAATTCTGGGGAAACTGTGCAGGAGATCATTCGCATACGGCGGATTCTACCGTGAATGCATGCCCGATGCAGATGCAATGCGCGAACCGCTACAATGAAGACACCGTTTCTATCGAGAAGGGACCCAGCGCGCATGTTCGAAGTGACCGAAGACGAATTCGAGGATGCCGTGCAACGTGGTATCGAATGCATCCCCGAGCGTTTCCGCGACCAGATTGAAAACGTCGCGTTCTGCATTCAGGATGAGCCCGATTCCGGACAGCGGGCCGCTATGGTGCAGTCGGATTGCCAGGGCCGGCGCGAGCTTCTGGGCCTGTACAGCGGCATCCCGCTTAGCGTTCGCGGAGCGGATTACGGAGCTTATCGCAGTATGCCGGACATGATCACCGTCTTCAAGGGGCCGCACGAGCGCATCGCCTACTCGAGGGAGGGTCTATTCGAGAACGTGCGCAAGACCGTCGTACATGAAGTGGGCCATTACTTCGGAATGGACGAGGATCAGCTGCGTGCCATGGGCTACGGATCCTCATAAACGCGGTATCGCATCAGCTAACGCGCGAAAGCCGATGAAACCCCCGCCGTTCCCATGGCGATTCGGCACCCGACCCCTCGCAAGATAATCTATGACTGGAGAAGGTTTCTATCGGCGCCGTTCCGTTACCATAGAACGGGCACGAGGAAGAAAGGCGCGCTATGGGCTGCATATACGAATTGCTTTCAACACCGGCAGCCTATCTTACACGGGCGTATTACAGCCATCACCCGAACGGCCGTACCAGCTCACCCATCTCTATCCCATTCGGTCCGCACAGGTTGCAGCATTGCGTGCTCTACGAGCCCGATGAGGTCAGGCATGAAACGGTCGTGTTCTACTTCCATGGTGGAGCGTACCTTCTCGGCGATCCCGAATCCATGATCGATGCGGCGAACGTCTACAACTCCCAAGGATACCGATTCGTGTCCGTCGGCTTCCGTTGGGTGCCCTTCCATCCGTTTCCCGCCCAAGCAGACGATGCTTTCAAAGGAGTGATAGCGGGTTTAAGCTGGCTCGACAACCATGATTCGCCCGCACGGCGCATCGTCATCGGCGGGACATCGTGCGGCGGTCATCTGGCAACCATGCTGTGCTACGGCAGAGAGCTGCAGAGCCATTACGGGCTTCCTACCCAGAGGATAGCAGGCTGCATCTCCGTCGCCGGCATCACGCATGCCGATGACATGATGCTGAGGCCCTTCCCCGGGTACTCGATCTGGCATCGATACGTGAACCTGGATACGCAGGCCGGCGAATGCAACGGACAGACCTATGGACGTCGCAGCCGCTGGGCAATGCATCAGGCAATGAAACCCTGGTCGCCCATTGAATTCCTGACTCCCGAGAACTTCCCGCCAGGACAGCCGCCAGTACCGTTCTTCAGCATCCACGGCTTCTCGGACAAGCTGAGCCCGTATGCCGGGGAGGTGGAGTTCGCCGCACGTCTGAATGCATTAGCCGCAAGCGGAGAAGAAAGGGAAGCGCCGGGAAGGATGCCTCTGGCCCAGGTGTTCACCCTCTCTAGCTGGAAGTGGCAGCATATGATGCTCACCGTAACGCTGCACCGACGGGAAGTGGAGGCGCAACCCGAGCTGCGCGCATTATTCGCTTGGCTGGACGCCATCGACTCAAATTGTTAGGAGGGCACCCATGACGCTTGTGCAACTGCAGGGCTGCCATCGGCACGCTGGCGCGCTATACTCATTGCCATCAGAAACCCATCGATAATCAATGGGCATAAACGCTGATTGGCAATGCCGGTTGCCGATCGGGCATTTCATCTGGCAGCGCAATACGCCCGCAGACGTCGCCGGGCCAGCTCCAGCGAATAAAGCCCCGCTCCGCCTGCCGGAAATCGAGCGTATGCATCCTTCTGGACGGATAACGGAATCGTATGAGGCCGTTCCGGCGGAGAATTCGTCAACCCGCCGGAAATGCAACGGCAGGCATGTGGAATGGAAGCGAATTTGCATGGCAAAGAAGAATCTGGCAGCACGGCAGGTCTCCGCTGCACGCAATCACGTGGCGCAGAAGCAAGCGCAACTCGAACGAAAGAAGAAAGAGCCAGAAAAGCTGGCAAAGAAGAAGCAGACGGAGAAACGCAAGCGAAAGCAAGAGGAACTTGCACGGCGAGAGGAGATGGAGCGCCGGCGCGAGAAGACCCAATCCATCATCATCCTCTGCGCTTGCGCCGCCGCAGCGCTCATCATCTCGAATTGGTCGGCAATCGCATCGCTCTTCTCATAGGAAGGACGCTGTCTCCCCCTTTCGCCTCAGTGCTTTCTGGATACGGTTCCTGCATCGCCGCAGGACCCAGGTATTCCAAGACGCAATGCGGTATTCACGGCAAACGGGAACGAAAAATTTCAAGATAGGCAAGCTGTAAAGGCATCAAGCAGCTCGATATTTCAACGATTATTTTCTGATGTTTATACAAACTCAGGATAATATTAAGTTTCTTTCGCTCTGAAAAAAACCTTTCCGCAAATCATGCGTGATTGTTACATGACAATGCTATTCTCCTACCTATAGACACCTATAGACGTAACACCATTATTTAAAATGTATTCATAGATTTCCCCCTATACAGTATTGCGTCTTGGCTTGAGAACCGATGGATTGAAGAAGGAAGAACGCTATGACTGTTGAACCGAATCAATGTGCACGCGCCAAGGAGCAGCCTCCTCTGGAGATCTACCCTGAGATCCAGAACGAGTACTATTCCGAAGAGAACTTCCAGGTAACCGATCAAGCATGGGATTTGATGCATGGCGCCTACGACCTGCATGTACACGCCACACCGACCGTAGGTCCCATGGGTGACGATGGCCTCACGGGCGGGTTCATCTTGGACGTGGTGGAGCTTGTACGCGAATACGACGAGGCAGGGCTTGCCGGCGTCTGCATCAAGAACCACGAGTTCGGATCGTTCTTCGAGGCCCAGCTGCTGAATAAATACGTTGCGAAGAATATCAAGGTCTATGGCGGCATGGTGCTTGGCCTGACGTGGGGCGGACTGAATCCCTACGCGGTTGAAGGCGCGGCGAAGGCAAACGCCAAAATCGTCTGGTTCCCGACATTCTTCTCCCGGCATGAAAAGGATATCTGGATCACGGAATGCCCGTACCAGATGTCCGATCCGGAAATGACCGAAGGAACCATGGAGTACAAGGGCAACGGCATCTACCTGTTTGACGAGGAGGGGAACCTGAAGCCCGAGGTCTACGACATCCTCGAGATCATTCGGGACAACGACATGTGCGTCGCGTCCGCCCATCTGTCCCCGCGTGAAGCGCTGGCGATGTTCGAGGCGGGTCACGACATGGGTCTGAAGAAGATGATCGCCACGCACATCGAATGGCGCACCATCATGGCTCCCCTGTCCCTGCAACAGCGCTTCGCCGAACTGGGAGTGAAGATGGAGAAGAGCTTCTATGAATTCAACCTGTCCCGCTCCATGCGCTCGTTCGAGGTGCTGGGTCCCGAGAATTTCATCTTCTCATCCGATCAGGGCATGTTCCCGAATCTGCGCGCAAAGCGCGGTTTCGCCTGCATGATCCAGGAGTATCTGAACGCGGGCATCACACCAGAGCAGGCACGTATCATGCTGCACGACAACCAACAGTTCCTCATGGAAGGCTAGGGAATCATCATGACGCCAACGCCCGAGGAGATCGAACAGCAATATCAGAAAACCGGCTGAGGCAGCCCGATGGCCGTGCCTGCCGCCGCGTTTACCATCTATGCGTTCCTCTGTTTCTTCCAGTGCTGTGGCTTTGGTTCTGCCATGGATGCCACGACGGCACTTTCGTTCGGCATCACCGGCATGGGCTTACGCCCTGCCGACATGGCCGCACCGCTCAATTACACAGCGGGAATCGCATTCCTGCTCTGCGGCATCGGCGGCTTTATCGTGGTGGCGAATTCGCTGAACGCCGGCGTTGCCACCATCCCCAGCGGACCGGCGCTGTTCCCTGCACGAGAAAAGTAGGCTGTCCCACCACGAGATGGCAACGCCCGATGCCGCAGAAGAATCGGCATCGGGCCTTCTTTTCCCGGGCGAATAGGCCGTCCCACACATGGACCGCGGCAGAAAACGGCATTCGCCCACTGAAGAAGAAGGGGCCGGCCGCTTGCTGCGGCCGGCCCCTTCCGTCCGGGCATCCGGTATGCGGGGCTAGTCCTGCTCCTCCCACTTGCAGGGGGCCTGGCCGGCCTCCTGGCGGCGGGACTTGAAGATGCGGTCGGGGATCTCGGGGCCGTGCCAGCAGACGATGGCGCCCTCATCCTCGAACTTCTTGATCTGATTGTCGTCGTAACCCAGCTTATGCATGTACTCGGCCGTGTGGTAGCCCAGCGGCTTGGACAGGATCATCGGCGGGTCGCCGTAGCTCTCGTAGCGGATCGGGATCGTGGTCGTGGCGCGGTCGCCATATGCCTTGTAATGAACCGTGCGCAGGCCGTCGTTGTCGTACGCCTCGTCGTCGGCGACGATGTCGTTGTAGTCGAACACGGTCTGGAACGGCACCTGGTGCTCGCGCAGGATCGGGTCCCACTCGTCGAAGTTCTTCTTGGAGAAGCCGTCGTCGAGGATCTCGACCAGCTCGTGGTGCGTGTAGGGCTTGATGTCCTCCATGCGGCAGAAGCGCGGGTCGTCCTTCATGTCGGGGCGGCCGATGATCTCCATCATCTCGTTGTAGTACTTGTTATGGTTGGGCTGGCAGATGTAGATCCACTTGTCGTCCTTGGTCTTGTACGTGTTGTTGAACGGCGACGGGACGGACTTGCGGCTCTTCGGGTAGGGGCTGCCGAACTGGGAGGCCACGATGCCGATGCCGCCGGCCCACAGCGCGCCGTGGTACAGGTTGACGGTGACCTTGTCGCCCTTGCCGGTGCGCATCTTGTTCACCAGCGCGCCCAGGATGCCGGCCGCCAGCATCACGGCGCAGTTGTAGTCGCCGAAGGCCTGCGGCGGGATGGCCGGCGACGTGCCGCGCTCGCGGAAGGTGCCGGCGACGCCGCCGCGGGCGGCCCAGCACACCGCGTCGTAGCCCGGGCTGTCCTTCTCCCTGCCGTACTCGCCGTAGCCGCGCATCTGCGCCCAGATCAGGCCAGGATACTTCGCATGCAGCGTATCGTAATCCATTCCGAATTTCTTCAGGGATTTCGTACGCGTATTCGTGACGAAGATATCCGCCTCGGAGATGAGTTGCATGGCGATTTTCAGGCCGTCAGGATTCTTTGTGTTCACGCAGATCAGGTTCTTGTTGGTGTTGTTCAGATCGAACGTGGGGTCTTCCGTCTCGGTGTGCTTCGCCCCGAACGCCGGGCCCTGGGTGCGCTGTGCGTCGCCGACGGGAGCCTCGATCTTGATGACCTCCGCACCCATGTCGGACAGGACACGCACCGTGGCGGGTCCGGCCACGTACGTGCACATCTCGACGACCTTGATGCCCGCCAGGGGGCCGAAGCCGTTCAGATGCTCGGTAGTTGTCATTTTCCTCTCCTTCGGTAATCTCCGATTTTTATTTCTAGTTAGTTATATCTGATTATGACTGCGATTGCAAGATATCTTTGTCTCCATCTGCACGGATGTATACAATTTTCGAAATTTGACGTTCATCTCTATTTAAAGTATTTTCGATACCGAACAAGATAGTCGAGCAGATTGGATAATCGAAGAGGATTTATGCGCGAAGAGGATTTGATGACGGCCCTTCACATGACGGTGTCGATCATCGACCGCAAGATGAGCATGGCCTGCAAGGCGCACGGACTGACTCTCGGGCAATATGCCGTCATGCAAGCACTGTACCGCCATGGGAGTTTGACCATCGGGCAGCTGCGCGAGGCGGCAATCAGCAGCGACGGCACAATATCTGTCGTCATCAAGAACCTGGAGAAACGCGAGCTGGTTGAGCGCACCACGCGCCCAGAAGATCACCGATGCACGATAATCTCCCTGACCGACGGCGGCCGGCGGCTTTTCGAGCGGGTGTGCCCCGATCGGAACCGCGTTATGGAAAAGGAAACGGGCATGTGGTCGCCCACCGACCAACAACAGCTCCTTGCCCTTCTGAATAAGTTCCTCGACGGCCGTACCTGCAGTCCGTAGGAAGGAAGGCATCGATGTCAAAAGGAAAGAAAGCGTATTCCGGTAAGGCGAAGAAAGCACGGGAGGCCGAACTTGCCCGCCGCAGGCACATGAGCCGCCCTCTGTCGATTACACTCACCATCCTCATCGTGGTTCTCGCCTTCATCATCATGCTGGCAACCGGATTCATGCCGATGCCGCAATAGCGAACCGGTGCACCAACTCCCTTCCTTTAGGGTCCGAGCGCACGAAATCGCCCGAAATATACCTGCGCCGCTATTTTTCTATCCACGCCCGACGACATAGGAGCACAATAGAGAAGAGCTCATTTGCATGGGCCTTCCCTGTTGATAAAGGAGGCGCTATGAAGGCGAAGTTCATCCACCATTGCCTGCATTGCCTGGACAAGGACAAGAGCATCGCGTTCTACCGGCAGGCTCTCGGCCTTGAACCTGTCCGCGAGATGGGGCCTGAAGACGGCTCGTGGACCAACACCTACCTGGCAAACGATACCTGCGACTTCGAAATCGAGCTGACATGGAATCGCGGCCGCGCCGAGCCATACGACAACGCGGGCAAAGACGTGCACATGGCCTTCGAGGTTCCCGACTTCGAGGCAGCCCATCGCCTTCATGAGCAGATGGGGTGCATCCTGCGCGAAAATCCAGCGCTGGGCATCTATTTCATCACCGATCCAGACGGACAGCTGATTGAAATCCTTCCAGCAAAATAGACAGTATCAATAATGTTATTAATTTCATGCCCTATATTTTTTCACAAATTCGAAATGTTGTCTTATTATGTTGATTAATTTGTTTTCACACTTTTCGAATTCCTCAGTATCATGCTTAACAATTAGGCGGGGCGCGACACCACTTTGGCTCCCCTATCGCCTTCCCCCGGTGCCGCCCTGCCGTACGATCTCCTGGAGACTGCCATGGCAACGTTTGAGAGAATCCCATCCGGCATTAAAGGAATCGACCGCATCTTCGACAACATCCGTCTCGGCGATAACGTCGTATGGCAGTTGACCTCACTTGCCGAGTTTTCCTGCTTTGTGGATCCGTTCGTAAAGCAATCGGTCGACGACGGACGCACCATGGTCTACATCCGTTTTGCCGGCCATCCCGAACTCGTGCCCGACCAGCCGGGTGTGAAGCGCTATACCCTCAATCCTCACAAGGGTTTCGAGTCGTTCACCGTAGCCGTCCGCGAGATCATTACCCGTGAGGGCCCCGGGGTCTTCTATGTGTTCGACTGCCTGAGCGAACTGCAGGCTGCATGGTCCGCCGATCTCATGATGGGCAACTTCTTCCGCTTGACTTGCCCGTACCTGTATGAACTCGATACGGTTGCCTACTTTCCGATGATCCGCGGAGCCCATTCGTTCGAGACGATTGCGAAAATCCGTGATACCACCCAGCTGCTCATCGATGTCATGCCCGACGAGGTAGCTCCAGACGGCACGGTAAGGAGCCTGTTCGTACATCCATTGAAGGTATGGAATCGCTTCTCCAACACCATGTTCTTGGCACACCGCCTGAACCTTTCCGACCAGGAAGTGGTGACGCTGACGAATGGCGTCGACACCGCACGGTTCTTCGAGCGTATGAACGAGGAGGACGATAACGGCACCGATCAGAACATCGACAGTTGGGACCGCTTCTTCATGGATGCACGTCGGGCGAACAAAGATGGGTCGCTGGATGAAGAGACCTGTACGAAGATGTGCAACATGATGATGACCAAAGACCCCAAGATGAGGGCGATGGTCAAACGTTACTTCAAACCCGAAGACTACTTTACCGTGCGCAATCGTATGGTGGGCACCGGTCTCATCGGAGGAAAAGCTTGCGGCATGCTCCTGGCGCGCAAGATCATCGAAGCAGAGATCCCCGAATACGTGGAGCTGTTGGAGCCCCATGACTCGTTCTATGTTGGTACCGACGTCTTCTACACCTACATCGTATCCAACAACCTGTGGCCTTTGCGCATCAAGCAACGCAATCATGCCGGCTTCGTCTCGGCGGCACCTGCTCTGAAGAAGGGCATCGAAGAGGGCGAATTCCCTGACAGCATTCGGGAGCAGTTCCAGCGCATCCTCGAGTATTTCGGGCAGTCGCCGATCATCGTTCGCTCGAGCAGCTTCTTGGAAGACGGCTTCGGCAACGCTTTCGCGGGAAAATACGAATCTGTGTTCTGCCCGAATGGCGGGCGCTTCGAAACGCGCCTGATCGAGTTCGAGAACGCCGTTCGCCGCGTGTATGCTTCCACCATGGATCCATCGGCACTCGAATACCGCCTGCGCAACGGATTGGACGATACCGAAGAGCAGATGGCGCTGCTGGTCCAGCGGGTCAGCGGCTCCCGCTATGGCGACGAATGCTTCATGCCCACCGCCGCCGGCGTCGGCTACTCGCATAGCGCCTACTGCTGGATGGACGAGATGGATCCCGATGCAGGCATGCTGCGCCTGGTGATGGGCCTGGGCACGAAAGCAGTCGATCGCACCGGCACCGATTATCCGCGTATCCTCAGCTTGGACAGGCCTCTTGCCACCACGGCGAAGACCGTTGCCGAGAAGCACCGCTACTCGCAACGCTACGCGAACTTCATCGACCTTGAGAAACGCACCTTCTCCGAGCGGCCATGCCTCGATCTTGCCCCTCTGCTGCCCGCCTATGCGCAGAATGCCGTCCTCGAGCATGATCGGGAAGCAGAACGCACTCTGAGCAGCCGCGGCGCATACCAGCCCGTTCTCTTCGCCTCATGCGAAGGGCTGGCTGCCAACCAACGCTTCATCGACCTGATGCATGCAATCCTCTCCACCCTGCAGCAGGCCTATCAGAATCCTGTGGACATCGAGTTCACGGTCAATGTCGGCGACGACGACCGCTTTATCGTGAACCTGCTGCAGTGCCGTCCGCTTCAGTCCTTTGCGGACGAGAAGCGCGTTAAGGTGCCTGTGCTGGAAACCTCCGATACCCTGCTGCACCTGAAGGGCGCCAGCATGGGCAACATGCGCGAAAGCCCCATCGACACAGTGATCCATATCGATCCGGAAGCGTACTATCGCTGCCCCCATGGTAAGAAGACCATGGTCCCCCGCATTATCGGAATCGTGAACGAATGGCTGAAGGATACCGGACGCCATGCGCTTCTGCTATCGCCCGGGCGCATCGGGACGTCGTCACCCGAATTGGGCGTCCCGGTAACATTCGCTGAAATCAGCGACCTGGAGGCCATCTGCGAGATCGCATATTCCGGCGCAGGATATTCCCCCGAGCTCTCGTATGGGAGCCACCTGTTCCAGGATCTGGTCGAGGCCGACATCTTCTATGGTGCGGTGTTCGAAAACGAGAAGACCATCACCTATCGGCCCAATATGCTGAACAAGATGCCCGATTTGATAGACGACATCCTCTCCCGAAACGACGACGCGGGGCGCGACCTGAGAACCGATCCCGACCTGGCGGGCATCGTACGGGTCGCGGATGCCCGCGATGCCGGATTAATGCTCTGGCACGATATGATCGACAACGAAACGGTCTGCGGCGTGAGTCCCAATGCACGGATTCATCGAACCATGACAATTATTTCAGGGTAGTTTAAGCACCTGCCGATAAAGTACTAACCATCGGAACGGCATGAAGGCAATCCCCTCCCTCCCCAAATTCCCTGCCGAACGTGCTAACCGATATCTAAAACCCCGGTCTCCCGCCGGGGTTTTCTCTTTGCCTTCAGCAGGCTGGTTGCACGATTCCCGAAGAACGGGTCTCCACAAAACCTAGAAACAGATTTAAGGATGGTTTAAGGAAGCGATTCTATACTTCGTATCAACGAAGCAAGGAAAGAAAGCGGGCAATCCCCTCCCTCCCCAATTCCTCTGGTCCGCTGCTTGCTCGGAAACAGAAAGAGCCGCGGTTCCCCAATCCCCCGCGGCTCTTTCGCTCTGTTGAGCAGAAAAATCGGACGATCCGGAAATCGCCCGATTCGGTTCTTCTTCCTATATGCAATCCACTTGCCTCACGCCGTTGGCAGGCAGCTTTCTATTGAAGCGCTACTCTCCCAACACCCGTTCTACCAAGTAGCCTTCTCGCACGCCCTTCTTCGCCACTTCCAAGCGCTTGGCACCCGTCGCTTCGAACAGCTCGCGCAGAATCAGGCAACCGGGGATGAAGGTATGCACACGGTCGGGAATCGTGTGCAGCGCACCATGGGCAAAGGCGGCGGCGTCGTGGCAGTAGGCATCCAACATCGTTTCGATATGCGCCGGCTCGATATACCCCAGACGCTCCCCATCGCCGAACAGATCGCCATAGACCTTCATTGCCGAACGGACGCTTCCGCCGATACCGTACAGGCGACGTGTGGCGTAGGACTCCAGGGGATATTCTGCCAAGAGGGCATGGAAGGCATCCTGGATACGTTCCATCTCCTTGAAAGATGGCACCAAACCATGCACGTACTGGGAGAACGATGACAGAGATCCCTGCGGCAGGCTGATACCGCAGGTTTCCTCTCCCTTGGAGATCCTTGTCAGCTCAACCGAACCGCCGCCGATATCCACCAGCACGCCAGAGGAAATCGGACGATCCAGACAAGCACCGCGGAAACCCAAGTGCGCCTCCGCCTCGCCAGGAAGGAGATTGATAGGATACGAGATACCCTCTTCGATTTCGCGAACCGCCCGCTCGGAATTCTTACAATTCCTCAGACAGGCCGTGGCGAAAACGTGCACCTCGCGGCAGCGATAGAAATCTGCATTGCGCAAATGCCCGCGAATCACATGCACGGCTTTCTTGATACCCTGTTCCGTCATGACCCCGTCCACCACATAGGAAGCCAAACCGGCCATGGCCTTATGGTTCAACAGCGTATCGATGTTCGGCATATGCTCGTTCTTGCTTCGCGTCACCTCGTACACGCACAGACGGATGGTGTTCGAGCCGACGTCGATGATGCCGTATCTTGACATGACGTTCCTTTCTTCGAGAAGGGCTTCAATGAAGCACGCTTTCGGGGCTATTGCGGCGAATCCGATGCGGAAGTTTGTGCGGCTGGCAGATCAACGGTGAAAATCGATCCCCCTCCCGGGGCGTCATCGATCTTCACGGTGCCATCATACCGTTGCGCCACATGCTTGACGATAGCCAAGCCCAATCCGGTACCACCCGTTTCCCGCGATCTACCGGCTTCCAAGCGGAAGAAGCGCTCGAACACGCGCTGGCGCATATCGGGCGGGATGCCCTGGCCGGTATCCTGCACGCAGATAACGGCACGCGCACCCGCAGGGTCGGGACGTTCGTAGAACGAAACGGAGACCGACCCTCCCGGATGGTTGTAGCGAACCGCATTATCCACCAGATTGTAGAGCATCTCCTGGAGCAGCAACTCGCTGCCCCGAACGCAGACAGGATGCTCGCAGGGGTGGAGATCGATGGCGACCTGACGGTCTTCTGCAACCTTCTCAAGGCGATCAGCCACCTGCTCGCAGAGCCACCTCAAATCGACATCGGTCAGCTCGGATTGGCCGAGCGCCGATTCGTCAAGGCGCGACAGCGTCAACACGTCATCGATGAGGGCACGCATATTCTTCGCCTCGGAGTGGATAATGCCGGCGAACTTCCGCGTGTCCTCGTCGCTGACCATACCCGCTTGAATCAGTTCGGAATATCCGCCGATGACCTGCAAGGGGGTCTTCATCTCATGGCTGACGTTCGCAGAGAACTCCCGCCGCGTCTCCACAGCCGCCTCCAGCTCGCGATTCTGCCGTTTCAGCTGGTTCTGCTGCTCGTCGATCCGTTGGAGCAGCGGCTGCATCTCCCCATACGCTTCATTCGAGAGGGGCTGGGAAACATCGAGCTCGTCGATGGGACGCATGATCTTCTTCGTCAGATAGCGCGACAGGGCAAACGAAATCAGGATGATGGCCGCAGCGGCCGCCACCAGCGGCGGCAGCATATCGCCGAGAAAGGATAGCAGCGAACGCCGGGATTCGGAAAGCCGTACCACCGAGCCGTTATCCAGGCGCACGGCCGCATAGACGGTATCGACCCCGAGGGTTTCGGAGTAACGCACCGACACGGCCTCGCCCGATTCCTCCGCTTCCTGGAATTCCTTGCGGTCCGAATGGTTTTCCATCGTAGAAGGATCCGCCTCGCTGTCGAAAAGAACCTTGCCATCGCTGTCAATCAATGTGCAGCGCAGGGAAGACCAGGGCGCCGAGGACAGATACGAGCCGGCTTTGTCCGAATCGCGTCCGTTCAGCTGTACGGCCACTTGGCGTACCTGCTGGACGATACGGTCTTCTGCATCATGCTCGTAGGAATAGTAGAACACCGAGGTTGCCGCAATCCCGAAGACGACCATGGCAACCGTGGCAAACGCAGCCATGGTGAAGAAGATGCGGCGCGCCAGGCTTTTCTTCCCCCGGTCGCGCGGGCCCGAGTGCATAGGCTTAATCCTCGATCGGCTTTATGCGGTATCCGACACCGCGAATCGTCTGGATAAGATGATCGGCACCTGGGCACGCAGCGGCAAGCTTGCGGCGCAGCGTCTGCACGTGGGCATCGACCGTACGCGTCTCACCGACGAAAGTGATATGCCAGACATCTTCGAGGAGCTGGGTACGGGAGAGCGCCTGACCTTGATTGACCATAAGGGCGCGGAGCAACTCGAACTCCTTGAGCGTCAACTCCACCACCGTATCGTTGGCATGCACCTCATGGGCCCGCACATCCATGGTGATCGGCCCGCAGACCAGCTTGTCTTCCAATCCAGTCGAGCCCATCTGGGCACGGCGGAGCAGGGCCTTGCAACGGCTGACCAGCTCCATCATGCCGAAAGGCTTTGCAAGATAGTCATCGGCGCCTGCATCGAGGCCCTGGACCTTATCCAGTTCGGTGCCCTTCGCAGTGAGCATCATGATGGGAACGGACGCGGTTGCAGGGTCTTTCCGCAGCCGCTCGAGAATCTGCATGCCATCCGTGCCGGGAAGCATGATATCGAGCAGCACGAGATCGGGAAGATCGGTTCGGCAGGCCGCGAAGAACGACCCGGCATCGGCGAAGCCCTCGGCCTCCAGCCCAGATTGACGGAGCGCATACAGCGCAAGTTCCCGGATATTGGTATCGTCTTCTACGTAATAAATCATGGCCATCATTGTAAAACTGCCGTGCAGCCCTCCGCCGTGCAAGAAAGTCAAATCTCTGCAAAGTCATTTTACCGAACCGATGCATTGCTGTCGCCCATCGGCAGAGAAAAGACTATTCCCGCAGCTGTGAGATAACGGCCTCGATGCTTTCCCCGATATGCTGTAGCGAATCCATCGCATCTTCGAGCTTCTGGTACAGCGTTGCGGTGATCTGCCGGTCTTCGCCCACGATTGCATCGCCTGAATACAATGCATGCATCGATCGGACAAACAGATGGTCGCAGGCAATCTCATGCTCGGAAACCGCCTGCAAGCGGCTGAGGATACCTGCTTGATAGCGCGCATAATCGTCGAGCCGGGCAAACGCCTCTTTCAGCAGCGTCGAAGACGCCGCCATGTGCTCGAGCACGTCGTGCATTGGATCTTGAAGGTGCCGCGCACCGTAGATATACGCCGCAATGGCGATATCCTCGATTGCATCAGTTGCGGTTTCCATGGACTCCGCAAGCTGGAGCAGCGCCCGACGCTTCAGGGGAACCTTCTCGTCGATAATCAGGTGCCGCCGGATTTCATGGTTGACCGCATCCGCATCGTTCTCAACGGTATGGAGGGCTTCCATAAGCGGCATTGTACCCATCTCACCAGCATCGAATCCGGACAGGAGGTTCTGCATGACCTCCTCGCAGTAACCGAGCTGCTTGGTGAAGGCATCGTAGTAGTTGAATCCCTGCACTTCGGGAGGATCGATTCCATATGCCGAAGCGTCATCGAACACAGGAAGGGCCTCCGGTGACGTTCCGTCTTCTGAGTCGGCCTGCCTTTCCTCAGTGCGCGCTTTCGGTGCGTCCGTTTCCGTTTTTCCGGCGTCCGTCGCAGACGGCATGGTTGCTTGGCCGCCCCGCAAAGCGCTCAACATGCGCATGTTCGTCACCCTTTCCCATCTGGATATTCGGTATGGAACTATACGAAGGCCATGACAACGGCATGCCATGGATAAGTAAGAACTACGCAAATCACGCGATTGTCCCTATTCCGGACTACAATGGCCTGGACGAAAGGAGCCTTCATGGCCTATGAATCCCGAGATCAGATCCCGGTGCGCTATACCTGGGACCTCTCATCCATCTATCCGAACGATGAAGCCTTCCTCGCCGCCCTGGAAAAGGCGCAGGAATATCCCGCCCGCCTCGAATCCTATCAGGGTAAGATCGCGCAGGACCCCGAGCAATTGCTTGCCCTGTTGAAGCTCGACGATGAAGTCGGCATCGCCATGGGCAAGCTGGTGAACTACGCCCAGCGCAAGAGCGATGAGGATACCCGCAACTCCACCTACCAAGATTACGCTTCCCGGGTCATGACGCTCTACACCGAAGTCGCGAGTGCCGAATCCTGGTTCGCTCCCGAGCTTATGCGTATAGACGATGCGACCATGACGCGCTTCTACGAGCAGGTGCCCGGGCTTGTGCCCTATCGTCGCAACCTCGATCTGGTGTTCTCGCGGCGCGCGCACACGCTCTCGCCCTCAGAAGAGCAGCTCCTTGCAAAGGCCTCCGATCTTGCATCCCAGCCCGAGAATATCTACTCGCTCTTCGCGGATGCCAACCTGGCTTTCGCCGACGCCCACGACTCCCAGGGCAAGGCCCATCCCGTCACCCACGGTACGTTCATCCCGCTGATGATGTCGCCCGACCGCTCCCTGCGCGAGTCCGCCTACAAATCCATGTATGCCGCTTACGGGCAGTTCCGCGATACCTGCGCCGCCACGCTTGCCGCTCAGATGAAAACGCAGCACTTCTACGCAGAAGCGCGCCGCTACCCGGATACGCTTACCTGGGCACTCGAGCAGAACGAGATTCCCACCGCGGTTTACCTGAATCTGATCAAGGCCGTCCATCGTAACCTGCCGGCCCTGCACAAGTACCTTTCATTGCGCAAACGGATACTCGGGGTTGAAGAACTGCGATTCTGGGATGTATACGTCCCGCTGGCAAAGGATGTCGAACCTGCCTTCACGTACGAAGAGGCCTGCACGCTGATTCTGCGGGCACTCGAGCCGATGGGGAAAGACTACTGTGCCATCGTAAAGAAGGGCCTTTCCGAGCGATGGGTGGACGTCTACGAGACGCCCGGCAAGCGCAGCGGGGCGTATTCCGCGGGCGGATACGGCATGCATCCGGTGATCTGCATGAATTTCCAAGGAAAGCTCGACGATGTTTTCACCCTCATCCATGAAATGGGTCATTCGGTGCACACTTATCTTTCCTGCGAGAATCAGCCGCCTGCCTACGCCGACTACACGATATTCGTTGCGGAAGTAGCCAGCACCTGCAATGAAGCGCTGCTCACCCGGTATCTGCTTTCCCATACCGAGGATACGGGCCTGCGCTCCTATGTCTTGAACCATTTCTTGGAGCAGTTCCGCGGCACGCTCTATCGCCAATGCCTGTTCGCCGAATTCGAACTGAAGGTCAACGAGCTCTGCGCCGACGGGAAGGGTATCACCGCTGATTCGTTATGTGCGCTTTACCGGCAGCTGAAGGCCGACTACTTCGGACCCGAAATAACGGTTGATGACGGCATCGCCCTTGAATGGGCCCGTATCCCCCATTTCTACTACGGCTACTACGTGTATCAGTATGCCACCGGGTTCGCCGCCGCCATCGCCCTGTCCCGCCGCATCATCGAAGAAGGTCAACCGGCCGTAGAGGATTATCTGGGATTCCTGTCGGGCGGTTCAAGCAAGCCGCCGATCGAGCTGTTGCGCGGGGCAGGAGTCGATATGGCGACACCTGCGCCGATCGATGCTGCACTGGAATGGTTCGATATCCTGGTCGACGAGTTGACTGCTGTACTCGAATAGGACAATGGGACGGTAACGGACCCTGCTCGGGAACGGCGCATCTGCCCGCATCCGACGTGCAGGGACTGACAGGTACCGTAATCCGGGTATTTCCCGCCGATGGCATCGGCCTGCCTACCTGCACGTCGCCGTTTACGCATAGTGAGCACCGACCGACCGAACGCCCCGCATGGGGAAAGAAGCTGCGCGCTAGTATTAAACGGTAGCAAGCATATGGCAGGCAACCGGGAGGCTATCTTGATCGAACCGAATGACGCTGCTCTCATTCTGATTGACATGCAACGAGGCTTCATTGAGAAGGAGTCCGGCTTGTATATCGCCGGCGCTGCGGCAACCGTTCCCGCCTGCGCCCGTGCACTCGCCCGTGCCCGCGATTTGGGTATGCGCATCTACCACGCACATCGCGAATATGCCGCCGACGGCTCAACCGTCGAGGCCGTTCGTTACAACGCCTGGGTCGAAGGCGGTAAACCGCTTTCCACCGAATGGCCCGAATCACTGCTGCCCCCTACCGAACTGACCCCGCGCCCGGAGGAAACCGTTTTCCGCAAGCGCCGCTTTTCCGCATTCTTCGGTACGAAGCTCGACACCGACTTGCGCGATAGGTCCATCACAACCGTCGTATTGGCCGGCACCACCACGCCGAATTGCGTACGTGCCACCTGTCTCGACGCCCTGTCGCTGGACTACAACGTCATCGTGCTCTCGGATGCGACCTCCTCGCACTCTCCGGAGGTCCAGGATGCCAACATCCGCGACATGGCGGCAATCGGCGCGCAGATTATCACCGTGGATGAATTCGAGCAGGCTGGTCTGGAAAACATCATCGATTACGAAGCCCAGCTCATCGACAAAATCAACGCCAACTACTCCGCTCCGGCACGCATGCGTTAGAGGCTCCCTTCGCGCATATCCCAACATACGAGAAGGCCGCATATCCGATAAGGATATGCGGCCTTTCTGTTATCCCGTCTGGCGGTCAGCACCCAGGGTGACGGCGAGTGCGCCGACCGACGGAGTCGGGATCCTGGTTACTTGTCGTACTTGAAGAAACCCTCGCCGGCATTCACGCCGGTCTTGCCTTCGTCTATGTACTTCTTCAACATCGCAGTGATCTTGCCCGGCGTGGTGGTGGGATCGCCCGCCTGCGGATCCATCCGAACGATGTTGTAGGCCGTCGTCAATCCGACGATGTCCAGGATGCGGAACGGGCCGGACGGGGCACCGGTGCCGAGCATCCAGGTCTTATCGATCGTTTCCGCATCGGCGACCCCGTTGGCCAGCAGCGATTCGGATGCATACAGGAACGGTACCAGCATGCTGTTCAGGATGTACCCCGGCTGCTCCTTTTTCAGGCACAGCGGCACCATGCCGATGCTCTTCGCGAACTCGACAACGGTATCGTAGGCTTTCTGGTCGGTACCGGGATGCCCCATGACCTCAGCAGTATTGTTGCGCCAGATCTCGTTAGCGAAGTGCAAGGCCAGGTACTTGTCCGGACGGCCGGTGTATTCTGCGAACTGGCTGGGCAGCAATGTGGATGAATTCGTGCAGACGATGGTATCGGCCGGCAGATGCTTCTGCATTTCGGTATAGAAGGCGATCTTCTCTTCCGGATTCTCGGCAATAGCCTCGATCAGCAAATCGGCATCTTTCATAGCCTCATCGTAGGAAGTGGTCAGCACCAAACCGTCATATGCCTTTTCCACCTGCTCCTTTAAGGCGTCAATCTGCTCATCGGTCAGGTCGGGGGAATCGGCGAGACCGCGCGCGTAGGCCGCCGGATTCGTCTTCATGGCCTCAAGGGTCTGCAGGTAGGTATTCTTCCAGCGCTCGAACTTCGGCTTCGCACGGCCGATGGAGCTCTCCATGCGCAGCCAAACCTTCACGTTGTAGCCCTTATAGGCGGTCTGAAAAGCAATCTGGCTCCCCAGCACGCCGCCGCCGGCGACGACAACATTCTTGATTTCCATAAGCATCCCTTCCGAGAAGACGATGGCCCGCATCAAGCGGCACCGAAGCGTTTTCGCTCTATGCAGAATTGTAGGTGCCGGGATAGCACTTTCCCCGGCCAATTATCGCTAGTGGCGTATTCCCTGCCGCTCAACGGCGATAAAGCTCCGGCGATGCACCGCTCGCCGCTGCAGCGGTGCCGCTCAAACCCGCAATTCGCCCGATGAGGATCATAGCCGGAAAGCCCTATCGGTCGAGATGCCGCCCGCCCTCAGAATCGAGATGAAACGATGCATGGCATGGGCAGTCAAGCCCCAGATCAGGGGCTTTGTGCCGAAATAAAAGGTCACGGTGCTGCGTGGTGTGAACCACCGGTAGGAGCGCCCGCCCGGAATGGCTTCCCAGGGGAAATCGTCACCGAACACCGGCACCGACTTTCCCTCATAGATGGTGGGTTCATGCATAAGGAACCACTGCAACGGCACCGTGAAGGTATGGTCCACCTCGCGTGAGCTCCAGGTATTCCGATAATCGGCAATCACGCCATAGCACACCTGCAGTGGATCGCCGTTCGCGCGTTGGGCCGGGGCAAGTACCCCATGGAGCGTAACCTGCGAAGGCGCTACGGCCAGCTCCTCGCAGGTCTCCCGCAGCGCCGCCCCTACGCCGTCCTCTCCCTCCTCGATATGGCCGCCCGGGAAGCAAACCTCTCCCGGCTGCCGTTCCAAATCGAGCGCACGGACCTCGAAAAGCACCTGGTAGCCTTCAGGGCTGGCGAGCAGGGGGATGAAGACGCCCACGCCGTGCGGACGCCTTGCACGCTCTGCTTCCTGCTGGGAATGCAGGATGGTTTGACCGTTTTCAAAGGCCGCATCCAGCTGGTCGAGGGTAGAGGCGTTCATGCAATCACCGCTTCGCCTTGCTTCGGAGCTTCAATCCTTCGGGATCCACTTCGAGCAGATCGAGGGTCAGGTCCACCGCGTCGACGATGCAGCCATCGCACGAACGCAGCACCGGCCCGCCTGTGAGCCCCTTCAATTCCGGGCAGAGGGTACTGCCATTCTGCTCGCGGAAGCGAGACACCAATTCCCGTGCGAACTGATACGTATCGCCCTTGGTATGGGGATGATCCATCCCTCCGCTTAACCGGTTGCCCAGCACGGCTATGCCGCCCGAGATGGCGCCGCAGGTTTCGGTGAAACCTCCCATACCGCCACCGAAGCCCTCCATCAACCGGAACAGTGTATCGGCATCGGCATCGGTGTAGTCGGCAAGCGCGCAAGCGACGCATTGCGCGCAGTTATAGCCCCGGGCATGCATCGCCAGGGCCCGTTCGACACAATCTTTGCGAATATCCTCATCCATCGGATCCCTCCCAGATCTTCATCGCGGTCTATCTGAAGCCGATTGCTAGCGAAAGCAATCTATAAAGGTTGTGCAAGCCGTCTCGAGCTCGGCAAGTCCCAAGGGCTCGATGGGCAGATGGCCCGCCCCTTCAAGGTCGATCCACATCTTCGGACAGGCAAGACGCTGATAGAACCGCTTCGTCAGCCCGGGACGGCACCAGCGATCCCGCGTCGGATGCGCCACCAGCACCGGAGTGTAGGTGAAATCCTCCGGCTCGGTTTCCAAGTCGGGCTGAAGCAGCGTCTGCACGAAAGTCAACGGCACGATAGCACCCGCCGAACGCGCATCGGTCAGAAGCAGGCGGACCAGATTGCGGTCGTTCGCGATAGCCCGCATCCTGCTCATGAACATCATCGGAACCGGCATCGACCCCATAGCCGGCGTCAGACCTTCGAGCGCAGGTTTCGCTACGCTCCCCAACAGCGGATTCGCAGCCGTCCAGCGGGTAACATGATCGTCACGCTGGTCCAGCAGGCAGGTAGCGATGATGCCGGCAACCGCCGGTTCGCGTCCTTCTGCCAGCGCGGTACGATTGCATCGGTCGGCTACCTGGTACGCCAGCATGCCCCCAGCTGAAAGTCCCATGACGAACAGCGGAACCTGATCGTCGGCGAAGTGCTCGACCACGGTTTCGCCCACATCGACCCAATCGCGATACTGGATATCGCCGCTGTACCTCGTCAAGCCGTACAGCGGCAAGTCGGGACAGATGACCTCATAGCCTGCGCGAGCGAGGGGTACGGCGAGAAACGAAAGCAGGCGGCCGTTGCCGCCGATGCCATGGAAGGCGATTACGCGAGCCTTGGGCTCCTGCTCGCAAGCCAGCACATCGGCATCCGAGGCCGATGTGCCTTCTCCCTCTTCTGTTCCCCCTGTTGAAGCACCTGCGAACACGGCAGGACGATAGCGGTCGAGGTGAATCTGCCATTCCCCATATGTCTGCAAGTAGTATTCATCGGGCATGCATGACGGGCTGAGGCGATTCGCCTCAGGTAGAAACGCCTGGACCTGGGGCCAGGTGGTGTCGGTATGGTAGGTTACGGATTCCATACGGGCTCCGTTCTCTTATAGGCATGTGCACAGAAGCATCTTGTTCCATTCCAACCGTAGCCTACTTCTCCAGGGAAAGCGTGCACCTGCAGGTATTTTCCACTCCCCGCAATGCAAGACGCTTCAGGCGCCGATCGGACGGAGCTTCACTTCGCGTGACGCAGACGGTGCAAGCCCAAGGGAACGAGCACAACCGCAGCCGCCTGGGCAACCCGGATAAGCGGATCGAGCACATCTTGCCGCGCCTGCCGACGCGCTTCAGCAGCGCCCCCGTACATCCACGGTGCATGGCGCAATCGTCCATACCAGCTGTTGGGCGCAAGCACGCCCGCCTCCCAGGTGGCCGCCTTCCCCAAACGGGCAAGCATGCCGAGAACATAGCGGGTTACGCCATCGCGCCAACCGAAAAGCCGACCCATCCGAAAAGCGCTTTTCCGGTCATAAAAGCGATTCGCAGCGCGGTAGAATTCCATCTCCAGATCCCAGGGGCTCATATGCTTAGGCTGGAACGTGGCATTCATCATATCGAAGTACTGCCAGTCGCTCTCCTGGTCGTTGAGCATACGCCCTTCGCGCATATACTGCTCATACACCGGAGTGCCCGGATAGGGCGTCAGGATTGCGGGCTGCAGCTTACTCGCGTCGATTTCCTTGGCGAAGTCGACGGCATGCATGATGTCCTCATGCGTATCGGTATCGATACCGACTACGATGCTGGCAATCAGTTGGATACCGTGGTCCCTGCACGCACGACCAGCCCGTCGGATATCTTCGACGCTCTGATGCTTATCCACGGCATCGAGCGATTCCTGATTCAGCGACTCGATACCGATCAGCACCCAGTTCAGATTCGCCGCCGCTAACAGATCCAGCAGCTCGGGGTCGTCGGCCATGTCGGTGCGCCCGAAGAAGAACGTCTCCTTGAACTGGAGGTGCTCGTCGATGATGCGCCGGCAAATCTCCTTGGCGCGCTCCTTGTCGGCGGTGAAGTTGTCGTCCTCGAAGTTCATGTACTCGAAGCCGAGCTCGTGATAATGACGTATTTCGGCAATCACCGAGTCCACACTTCGCTTTCGATAGGGATCGAACATACGGCTGGTAGTGCAGAACGAGCAACGGAACGGGCAGCCGCGCGAGGTCATGATGTCAGCGGCTTTGACCGGCGTCTTCAACACGGAATAATCGGGCCAGGGAACGGAATCCAGGTCGCAGACAGGCTGCGCATACACGATTGGATCGGAAAGGCGGCCCTCCACCACGTCGAGGATCGTCGATTCCCCCTCTCCTACCATCACCTGGTCGGCATGGGCCAGAGCCTCTTCCGGCACGGCAGAAGCATGGATGCCGCCGATCAGGACTCGTGCGTGCCCTCGTTCGTGGAAGGCATCGGCGATCTGGTAGGCGCGCGGGGCATTCGAGGTCATCGTATACAGGCACAGCACATCGGTCTTCTCGATGAGCTCATCATATGGTACCGACCCGTTGAGTTCCTCGTACGCTTCAACGTGATGCCCCGCCTGCTTGAGAATGGCAGCGAGGATCAGAGGGCCGGTAATCGAATCGGGCGTGCCGTAGATCCTCGCCCCATATTGGTAGACCTTCAAACGACGCAGCCAGGCAGCGGGGGTCACGAATGTCACAAACAAGGAAAAGCCTCCTTCACGCAGAGAACAAGGATGCTCCATTTATCCTGTGTCCAATAAGCGCGATTAGAAAAGGCTCACTTCATCAGCGGGCGGCAATCGCCTTTGACAGGATGGACATATCATTAATATATATGGTATATGCAATATATGTTGAATAAATGGCGATGGGAAAACAAGCGTTTTACCTTTACCCCAGATGCTAACTGGAGTAGCTAGGCATCCCAAGCATCAACCAGCTCGCGGGCAGCCCATTCGGGATCATCGGCACCGCACACGGCCGATACAACGAAGAAACCTTGCGCGCCCGTGCGCGAAAGCGCAGGAACATCGGCCGCTTTCACACCGCCGCCGACCACGATGGGTACCGGGCTTTCCCGTGCCAGCTGTTCGATATCTTCGAGCGTGCGGATCAGTACCGTGCCATCTTCGTCCAGGCCGCAATCTGGCTTGGTCTGTGTTTCGTGCAGCGGTCCCACACCGAAATAGTCCACATCCGACACATCGGCCGTCTTCACATATTGGAGCATCTCATGTGCGCGTGCCGACAGTCCCACGATGCCATCCGGGCCTACATATGTCCGGCATACATCGACTGGAATATCCGCCTGGCCGACATGGATACCGTCGACCTTGATTCCCTGGGCCCGCGCTGCCAAAACCACATCCAACCTGTCATCAACGAGCAATGCCACCGAATCGGACTTGCCCTCGGCTGCGATAGCTGCCGCCGCTTCGCCGCATAAATCGATAAGCTCGCGGGCCGAAGCGACTTTCGAGCGAACCTGTACGCAGGTGAATCCCGCCCGCAAAGCCGCCATGATTATCTGTCCGATCGGGCGCCCGTTCGTGTTCTCGGGGCCTATTACCAGATATGCATGTATGTCGAGATCGTCCCGTATGCTCATGCCTGCTTCCCGCCTTCCTCCGGCGCGCCGATGATGGCATCGACGCTTCGCACCTTCTGATGCATCATATCCTCATGCCCCGGGCGCACATCGGCTTTCAGGATTACTTCGGTACGGATGCCTTTCTCGGCAAGAACGAACGTGGCATCCTTCACCACGCGCATGACCTCATCCCATTCCCCCTCGATTTCAGTGAACATGGAATAGGTCCGGTTCGGCAGACCGGACTGCCGGATAACCTTCACGACCTCGGCCACTTCGGGAGCCAGCTCGTCACCCACCCCGAACGGAGCGATGGCAACGGCAATCAAGGTATTCATCGGACAACCTCCTGAATCTCGAACGGATAAGCAGCGATTTCCTCCGGCGTAGCCCTATATAGGGCATCGATGAAGGCGACCTTGAAGCTCCCGGGCGCCGATTCCTGTGTTTCGGCACGGGAACCTGCCAGGTTGTATACCTGCACGCCGGTCAACGCGGCAGTAAACGGATCGGCCTCGGTTGCATAGACTGCCATGACCCCGCCGAGCGAGCAGCCGAATCCGGTTACGCATGCCATCAGCTCCGATCCGCCGCTCGAGTAGACGATCTGGGCTCCGTCGGTCACCAAATCGGTCTCGCCCGACACCGCAACCGCCCCGCCGGTGAAACGCGCAAGAGCCACCGCCGCCTCAAGCGCCTGGCTTACCGATTCGGTGGCATCCACTCCACGCGTATGCGATTCGCGGGCGGCATCCCCCGAAACCCCCCAGAGATTCCCCAAGGCGATGATCTCTGAGGCGTTGCCTCGGATGATTGCCGGGCGATACCGCTTCAATCTCGATAGGATATGGGTACGCAGCTCGCCGATACCGATAGCCACTGGATCGAGCACAAGCGGCTTTCCCGCCCGGAATAAGGCTGCAGCAAGCCGGGGGATGCTCTCCCCCAACACGGGCATGAGCGTCCCCACGTTCGCATAAGCCGCATTGCCTGCAGCGGCAAGCGCCTCGGCCTCGTCGGGAAGATAGACCATCGCTGCCGATCCCCCCACCGCCAATTGGGCATTGGCCACGAAATCGATGGTCACGTTGTTCGTAATCGAACCGGCCATCGGATTGTCGCGCCTGACGGCAGCGACCGTTCGATGTATATCCGCTTTAATCGTTGCTTTGTCCCGCATCGTGCCCCCTCAATAAAAAAGCGCCCACCTGAAGGGGCGCCTTGCCTGCAAAGGCCTGCTCCCTACGACAGTATTGACTGACAGGTTCGAAGGGTTGAGTCAGCGACTCTCTCAACGCGCCCATGCCGAAGATGTGCGGTACCCCTGCAGTGCTTATAATATAAACCCATGGTAATCCAACCGCGCACGCGGATACAAGATTCGGGGCCCAGAGAAAGCCTGCGGTACGGTTGATACGGGAATGGGATGGATATGGCCAGCCTGTCGGGCGCCTTCACGCAGATCTTCATCATGCTCATCGTGGTCGCGGTGGGATATCTTGCAACCAAATTAGGGTATATCACCGCACACGGATACCAGTCCATCAACTCGCTGCTGATCCACATCGCACTTCCCTGCATGATCATCGCCTCGGTTGCCGATCTGGACCCATCGGTGGGAGCAAGCCGGGTGCCGGCCGCTTTCGCGATGGCGTTCTTGCAGTTCATCCTTCTTTTCGCAATCACTTGGGTCTGCAACATCGTGCTGCGCACTCCCGGATGGCAACGGCCCCTGTACCTGTTCGGCAACGTGTGCACCAACACCGGCTTCATCTGCTTGCCCGTGATCGCCTCCATCTACGGCGATGACACGATCCTGATTTCGAGTATCTATGTGCTGGTCTGCAATCTGGCGCTGGGCACCATCGGCATGGCTACCCTGCAAGTCGGTTCGCAAGAATACGGGCCTGCACCAGACCACCTGCCAAGCCTTCCGACGGGAACCGTCCCGCAATCCGAGCAGAAAAGCCTGCGTGAGCGCCTGTCCCAGGTCTCGCTGACGCCGAAGATGCTTCTCAACGCCCCGCTGATTGCCTGCATCATCGCGCTTGCCCTGTTCTTCTCGGGATACCACCTACCCGAGCTGGTCAACGCACCCATCGCCCTTATCGGCCGCATCTGCACCCCGCTTGCGATGATGATCGTCGGCAGCGCGCTTGCCCAATCGGACCTGCGCACAGTCTTCGGGGAATGGCGATTCTATCCCTTCATCCTTATCCGCCAGGTCGCGCTTCCCCTGGCATCCGTTCTCATCGCCGCTCGAATTATCTCCGATCCCGTGCTGCTGTGGGTCTTCGCAATCATGTTCGCCGCTCCAGTCGGCAGCATGGTGCCCGCCTGGGCCGACTCCTTCAACCAGGATGGCATTTGGGCAGCAAAGCTGACGGTGGTTTCCACATTGGCATTCTTCTTGGCGCTCCCCGTCCTGGTTGTTGCCATGAGTGCGCTATGATGGCTTCCTCACACGCGCAGGGGCAAGGCGGCAACAAACGAAAGGCGATCGCATGGGCCAGAGAAGCATCCAGGGTATCCTCTTCGATAACGACGGGACGCTGGTGGATACCTATAATCTGATTCTCCGCAGCTTCGATTACGCAACCCGATCGGTGCTCGGGCACACCTTGCCCGCATCAGTGGTGATGAAGAAGGTCGGCCAGCCGCTGGTAACGCAGATTGCCGACCTCAGCGACGATGCCGTCGAACGACAGGCGCTCTGGGATGCCTACCAGGAATACAACCAATCGCATCACGACGATGAAGTGCACCTGTTCCCCGAAGTGATACCGGTTCTCGAACAGCTGCGCGGTGCGGGATTTTCGCTGGGGGTCGTCACATCGAAACGTCATGTCATGTGCCAAAGAGGCCTGGATATCACCGGCATCTCCGATTATTTCAGCTGCCTGATCGGGAAAGAGGACTGCACCGCATTCAAACCGGCGCCCGGGCCGGTCGTTGCGGGTGCCGCAGCACTTGGGCTCGATACGTCCGCCTGCCTTTACATTGGGGACAGCCCCTACGATATGGAATCGGGAAAGGCGGCAGGTACCCGTACCATCGCTGCACTCTGGGGCATGTTCCAGCCCTCCGAGCTAGCTGCATGCCATCCCGATGCCGTCTGCGAAACCTTCTCGGAGCTTCCAAGGGCAATCAGGCACTTGGGGAACTGACGCACCCCTACCGCGATCCCCTTGCACCTGCGCCTCTGCAATGCAACACGGAACGGCTGTTCAGGGACCTATCGCAACTCAGCTCCGCACCAGGCATTCCCTCGTTTTCAGATTTGTCACCGGCATGACGCGTTCCTGAAACAACCTATAACGCTGTTACGTACTTGCCACACGATTTTCTCCGACTGCTACATGAGTTCACAGCTCTGAAACCACCCGAAAAATACCCCTGCCTAGCATGGGCACTGTCAGTTCAGGCAAATCGTCGGAGGGAGCAAGCCGAACCGGCAGGGGACGCTGCGCGAAGACCTATCGTCCACCGGCCTCCCGCACGCACGGCCCGCTTTCATGCGCTCAACGCGAAGCGATGGCATCGGCAATGCCGGCATACCCCCAATCGGACCCGTTTCCTTTCCCATTGCCATGAGCTGGTGTTTCGCACGGCGCGAAACGTGAAGTATATCGGACCACAGGGTCCCTCGGAAGGAGAGAACAGCTTCATGGATAATGTCAACCGCTCGATCGACCGCCGCTCGTTCCTGAGGATTGCGGGCATCGCCACCGTCGGTATCGGCCTGGGAACCATCGGCCTGACCGGATGCTCGTCCGGATCTTCGACCACCAGCTCTTCTGCAGCAAGCGCTTCCGGTTCCTCATCGCTTGATAAGCTCACGATGGTTTGGCTGCCGAACGAGTCATCGGCAGAATTCGATAAGGGCCGCGAGGAATTCGGCAAGATGCTCGAGAAGTACTCCGGCCTGTCGGTCGAGCTCATGACCACCACCGACTACAACATCTGCATCGAGGCCATCGCCTCCGGCAAGGCGCAGCTGGCGAACATGGGCGCTGAGGGATTCATCCAGGCCCAGCGCAAGAACTCCAACGTCCTGCCCCTCGTAACCGAATCCGATCCCGACGGCAAGCTCGACGGTGCCAAGTACTTCAGCCGCATCTGCGTTCCAGAATCCGAGCTTTCCAAGTACAAGGATTCCAGCTCCGATACCGGATACTCCCTGAAGAACATCAAGGGCAAGCGCATGAGCTTCGTCTCCCAGTCCTCGACCTCCGGTTTCAAGGTGCCCTGCGATGCCATCATGAAGGCGTTTCCCGATGATGTGAAATCCACCGATGACCTGGCCACCCCGGGCTTCTTCTCCGAAGTGTTGTTCGGAGACTCCCATCCGGGATCCGCGGTCAATCTGCTGCAGGGCGATGCCGACGTTGCCGCCTTCGACGACATCGACGTCGACTCCTATCTGGTGGTGCCGAAGGGCAGCCGCGAGAAGGTCAACGCCCCGGGCAACGTCTACAGCGTGAAGAAGAATGCCGCCCAGCCGTTCGACCGCGTGAAGGGCAAGAAATTCGGCATCATCTCCATGACGCCGGTCCTGAACGGCCCGATCGCCTACAATGCCGACGTCCTGCCCGATGACATCCGTCAGAAGCTGCTCGACGGCCTGACCTCAAAGGAATGCGCCAACGACGAGCTGCTCTTCGCCCCGTCCGGCAAGGAAGGCACCGGCGCCATCTGGAGCAAGGATGACAGCGCCGGCTTCATCGCCGTCGAAGACAGCTGGTACGACCCGATCCGCAACCTCTCCTAAGAGCAATCGGGTTGCATCGCGTTCCGGGCATCTCTCCAGATACTCACAGGGTACAGGCCCTGACCGTTCGCTTACGGAGTGCCTGTACCCTGCTCATGTTCCGAAGATGAAAGGTTAGGTCTACCGATAGTGTCTGAATCACTCCTTGACATCCAGGGTCTGGGAAAGGAATATGCCTCCCGAAGACGAGAATCGGGGCAGAAGGCGTTGAGCGACGTCGACTTCACCGTGAAACCCGGCGAGTTCGTCTCCGTCATCGGCCCCTCCGGCGCAGGCAAGTCCACATTCCTGCGTTGCATAAACCGCCTGATCGAGCCCACCGAGGGCACCATCCTGTTCGAGGGCCAGGACATCACGCATCTGTCCAGCCGCCATCTACGGTCGGTCCATCGACAGATTGCCATGATCTTCCAAAACTACAATCTGGTCTACCGTTTGACCGCTATCCAGAATGTCCTCCATGGCCGCCTCGGTTACAAGAATGCGTTCACCGGCGCCTTCGGCATCTATACCGAGGAGGAGAAGATGCGTGCATTCGAGATTCTCGACGAGGTGGGCCTGGGAGAGTTCGCCTACCGCCGATCAGACCAGCTTTCCGGCGGACAGAAGCAGCGCGTCGGCATCGCCCGCGCACTGATACAGGATCCGAAGATCATCCTGTGCGACGAGCCGATTGCCTCGCTCGACCCGAAAAGCTCGCGCATGGTCATGGAGCAGCTGAGGGCCCTCTCCGTCGAACACGGCATCGCATGCATCGTCAACCTGCATCAGGTGGACTTCGCGATGGGCTTCTCCGATCGGATTATCGGCCTGCACGCCGGCCGCAAGGTTTTCGATGGCGCCCCCGCCGAATTGACCCAGGACACGGTGGATGCCATCTACGAATCCGCCGACCAGCAGATTGTCAGCATCCCCGGCCGTGAGAAAAGCGGCAATCGCGGCTCCGAAGCGTTAAGCAGCCTTAAGCAGAAAACCGACAATGGAAGCACGCTGAGTGCTGCACAGGGGGAATGCTATGAGCCTTCGCAATACCGTCCCCTCCCTGGGCTCGGTTGCCGCCGAAGAGGAAGAGCACCGCAAGCAAGTGGATCTCGGCTGGTTCCGGCACCGCCAGATCCAGATCATCGGAGGCCTGGCGGCCTTTGTCGTGGTCTTCGAGATCATGGCCGTCTACTGTCATTTCGACCTGTTGTTTGCCCTTGCCTCCATCCCGACGGCTTTCGGTTGGATGTTCGTGAATTTCGTTCCGACCAGCTACTCGATGCAGTTCTTCGGGTACATCATGGACGCCACATTCTCCACGATCCTCGACTCGGTTGCCGCCACCGTGGTGGCAGGAGCCGTTGGCCTGCTTCTTGCCATCATGGGTTCACGCAGCATAGGGGTAGAATGCGCCCCGGTCCGCGGGCTCATCCGGGCGATTGCGAGCATCTTCCGCAACATTCCGATGATCGCCTGGGCCCTGTTGCTGCTGCTGTCCTTCAAGCAGAACGAGTTCACCGGCTACCTGGCGTTGCTTCTGACCACCTTCGGCCAGATCACGCGTTTCTATCTCGACACCCTCGACGAGATTCCGACCGGCCCGGTAGAGGCGCTCGAGGCTTGCGGCGCCTCCTGGTGGCAGATCGTGGTTCAGGCGGGCCTGCCGATGGCGGTTTCAGAGCTGATGAGCTGGACGCTCTACATGGTGGAGACCAATATCCGCTCAGCAACCCTGATCGGCATCCTGACCGGCACCGGTATCGGATTCGTGTTCAACCTCTACTACACATCGTTCAGATACGACTGCGCCGGGCTGGTGGTCATCATCACCATCGTCGCCGTCCTCGTCATCGAAGCGATTTCGAACAAGGCGCGGAGGTCGATGCTCTGATGACCGCACCCTCGAATATGCGCTTGACCCAGAAGGCCGCCGAGGCAATCGAACGTCACGGCAACGGAACCATCCGTCTGACCTCGGCGAAAAACCGATCCCATGCCGTGGCCATCACGCTTATCGTGCTTGTGGCCATCACCGTCTTCACCTTCGTGCGCATGGACTTCGGCCATACCGACATCGCAGCTGCCGCAAACCAGTCTCTTGCCGATTTCTGGGCCATGGTCGGACAGCCCGCTTTGGACCCGCCGCTCGGCGCAAGCCACTTCACTTGGGAGACCGTTATCTCCAGCACGATCACGACTATCGCCATCACGGCGATAACCACGATCATCTCTGCTATCACGGCGCCCTGTTTCTCGGCCTGGCTGCTGCCCGCAATCTGAGCAACAACACGGTGTCGAATATCGTCAAGGGCTTCATTGCCATTATCCGCGCCATCCCCACCATTCTCTGGGTACTGGTATTCACCGTCGCCATCGGCTTGGGTTCGGAAGCGGCGGTGCTCGGCATCTCGCTTCATTCCCTTGCCTACCTGACGAAGAGCTATTCCGAAACGTTCGAAGAGGTGAACGAGGGCACGATCGAAGCGCTCCGCGCCACCGGCGGAAGCTTCTGGCAGATCGTATTCCAAGCCATCCTTCCCGCAACTGTCACCCAACTGATTTCCTGGACCTTCATCCGCTTGGAAATCAATTTCGCCAACGCGGTAGCCGTCGGCGCATTTGCGGGAGCAGGCGGCATCGGATTCCAGCTGTTCCAAGCAGGCAGCCGCTATTACAACCTGCATGAAGTCGGCGTCATCGTCTATGCCTGCGTGCTCGTTGCCTTCGCCCTGGAGTTCTGCTCCACACGCCTGCGCCGCCGCTACATCGTGAACGAATAATCGCCATTCGGAGCGGGTTGCTCAACGCTCCCGCTTGCTTTCGAGTACATCCTGCCCGGCAATATTCAAGGAGTTCCATCACATGATTTCGAGAAGAAGAAGGACCGAGGCCCTCGTAGAGGGCGACCGCTCGGTAGCGCTCGACCTTGCCCGGCGCATTGCCGATGAGGTCCGCGTCACCGACCTGGCCAGGCCACATCAGGGCCTGGTCATGTGCGAGGTTAGGGAAACTGCGCGCAATTCCCGCTTCAATCTGGGAGAAGCGCTGATGACCGAAAGCCGCGTCCGCATCGGCATCTCAGAAGGGCTCGGCGTGGTACTGGGAACCGATAGCGAGCTGGCCCATGCCCTTGCCGTCATCGATGCAGCCTACCAGCTCGATCCCCCACCCGATTGCCTGCCCGAGATCGAGGGCATCATCCTGGCCGCCGAGCACAGCGTAGCCGTACGCCGCGAGAAGGATTGGGAGCGTACCCTGACGTCGCGCGTCTCCTTCGACACGATGGGCGGCCAGGACATGAGCGTCCAGGGGGTGGTCCGATGAGCGCGTTGAACGACACCCTGTTCCCACGCCAGCCTGACGCCGACGAATTAGCCTTCCGACTTCAGAGCGGATTCCGCACGCTGCTCGATGCGCTGGCGCGCCCCGGCGAATTGACCGATCTTGCCGCATTGGCGCCCGACGCTATCGATGAGGGTCGGCGCATCGGGCTTTTCGCCCAAACGATGGCGCTGTGCGACGTGTTGCTGGACGGACAGACCACGGTAGCGGTCGCGGGCGAACGAGGCAGCGTGGTGGCCCATGAACTTTCCCACCGCACCCATGCCCACATTCGACCGCTTGAAGAAGCGGCATTCTGCATCATCCCGGTGGGTACCTCCGATGCCGATACGGCATCCGCCATCGCCGCTCTGTCTCCCGGCACGCTCGCGGCGCCGGACCGGGGAGCCACCTGCCTGGTGGAATGCGCGACGTTGATCGGGCCCGACCGCGACGGCGTGCGCTCCGGTTCGTCTTCCGGCATCGGCGTTCCCCGTGCCTGGCGCCTGAGCGGACCGGGCATCGAAAGAAGCACCCGCATTGCCTGCGACCGGTCGGTTGCCCTCGATGCCGTTGCGGCCCGCAAAGACGAATTCCCCTGCGGCATCGATCTGATACTGGTCGATGCCGCAGGGCATGTCGTCGGTATGCCGCGCAGCACGCAGCTGGTTGCGCTTGATGAGACCGAGGAGGTAGACGCATGGGTTATGTAGCCGTTTCCGGAGGACGCGAGGCCATCGATGCGTCGCTCAACCTCCAAGAGCTCCGACGCATCCAAAGCGGTCGCGTCATCGATACGCAGCTGGTGCAGGAATCATTACCCGACCTGGTCGAACAGGTACAGTCTGAAGGCTCGCTATGGTGTCCGGCCATTGCCGCTACGGCAATCAAGCAGGCAACCGGTTCGGTCGAAGAAGCCGTATTCCTTGTTCGCGCCTACCGCTCGACACTCGAGCGTCTCTACACCTCGCGCACCATCGACACGCGCACGCTGCGTGCCGATCGCCGTATCTCCGCCGCATTCAAAGATATCCCCGGCGGTCAGATACTCGGAGCCACACGCGATTACAGCCACCGCCTGATTGCCTTCGACCTCGATGATGAGACGCCGGAAAGCGCCCGTGAACGGCAGGCGCAGATCGTCGGCGAATTGGCAAACGCCGCAGCCGCATTCGAAAACGACAGCACGGGTAAAGGCGATGCCGGCTGTCTTCCCAAGGTCAGCGATTACCTGCGATCGATTGATCTGCTTCCCACCTTCGAGATCGACGATGCAGCTCCGGCGGATATCACCCAGACACCGCTTTCCTTCCCCGCACCGCGCTCGGCTATCCTCCAGGCATTGACACGCGGCTTGACCCAAGCAGTCATCGCCATCGGATACGCCGCCATCCGCGGCTTCGGCCTGCTGCATCCCACGGTGGGCGAACTGCGCCGGGGCGCGGCGGCCATCACCATCGATGCGCCCGGCAACGAAGGGGCAAGCGAAGAAGACGCTTACTATCTGGGGTCTATCCCCGTTTGCGAGGTCGAGAACATCATCGTTACCGACGAGGAGGACAACGGTGTGCACAGAAGCTCCCTCGATTTGGGATACGGCTTGGTCATGGGTTCAAACGAGTCGAAGGCCATTGCCATGAGCGTACTGGATTCCACCCTGCGCTCCGACGATCCGCGCTACCCCACCCAGGACCAGGAATTCGTGCTGACCCATATCGACAGCGTCGAGGCCACCGGCTTCATCAGCCACCTGAAACTTCCGCATTACGTCACCTTCCAAAGCAAACTCGATTCCGCATTGCGTTCGCGAAAGCAAGCCGAGAACGCGGCGGAAAGCAAGGGGGAATAGCATGGCACATACCTACAACTTCGCATTCCTCGACGAAGGCTCCAAGCGCGAGATTCGCCGTGCGATCCTGAAGGCGATTGCGATTCCCGGCTATCAGGTCCCCTTCGCCAGCCGCGAGATGCCCATGGGCCGCGGCTGGGGCACCGGCGGCCTGCAGGTGACCTTGTCCTGCATCGGACCGGCAGATACCCTGAAGGTCATCGACCAGGGCTCGGACGATTCGGTGAATGCCGTATCCATCCGCAAGCTCATCCATCAAACCACCGGCGTGGATACAACCACCATCACCCAGGATGCCTCGATTATCCAAAGCCGCCACCGTATCCCCGAGCACAGCCTCACGCGTGATCAGATCATGGTGCTGCAGGTTCCCGTCCCAGAACCGCTGCGCACCTACGAACCTCGGGAAACGGTGACGCGCCGCCTTCATGCCGAGAAGGAGTATACCGGTGCCTACCTGGAGCTCTTCGAGCAAATCGTCCGCTACGGTACCACGACCACCGGGGCCGACCATCCAGTCATGGTGAATGACCGCTATGTGATGGCCCCGAGCCCCATTCCCCGATACGACAACCCTCGCCTGAACGACGCCGACAACCTGTTTCTGTTCGGTGCCGGCCGCGAGAAGAAGATCTACGCGATTCCACCCCATACGAAGGTCGAATCGTTGGCCTTCGAGGACTACCCGTTCGTACGTGAGGATTTCTCTGGCAAGCGCTGCTTCGTCTGCGGAGCTACTGGCGTGTTCATGACCGAGACGGTCAATCCATCAACCGGCGAGAAGGCCTGGCAGTGCTCGGATACCGATTTCTGTGCCCAGCACCGCGCTGCGGCGAAAAAGGAGGATGCGCGATGACGCAAGACGTAAACGCCGAATCGCAGGAAAACCGCAGGCCGATCCCGGTCCGCCATGAATTCGTGGAAGAGAAGCCAGTCATCTCGGTGCGCAACCTGCGCAAGCGATTCGGTGCCGGCTGCAGCTGGTGCGAGGATCCCGAGAACCGGCTCGAGCGCAACATCTGCCCGAAATGCGGCACCGTCCATGCCGTACGGGGTATCTCGTTCGACGTCTACCCTGGCGAGATCCTGGGTATCGTGGGCGAATCGGGATCGGGGAAGTCGACGTTGATGCAATGCCTGTATTTCGACCAGGAACCAACCTCGGGAGAAATGCACGTCATCCCCTATGACGGGGGCAAGGCGAACTGCCTGTCCCTTTCCCGCCAGAAGAAGCGCACCATCCGCAACACCATGTTCGGAATGGTCTACCAGAACCCCTATCTGGGCCTGCGTATGGATTTCTCGGCCATCTCCAATATCGCCGAGAAACAGATAGCCGCCGGCAACCGCCAGGTTAGAGCCATGGTTGCCCGCGGCAACGAGCTGCTCGAACGCGTACGTATTCCGTTGCGGCGCAAGCAGGACCCGCCACGCGAGTTCTCCGGCGGCATGCAGCAGCGGGTACAGATTGCAAAGGCCCTGTCCAACGAGCCACCGGTGCTTTTCCTCGACGAGGTAACCACGGGATTGGACCTTTCGGTTCAGGCCCGCGTGCTCGACCTGATTCTGCAGCTGCGGCGCGATCTGGGCGTATCGATGATCGTCGTCAGCCATGACCTCGGCGTCATCCGCCTTCTTGCCGACCGCACCATCGTCATGCTCGATGGCCAGGTCATCGAACACGGTCTTACCGATCAGATCATGCAGGACCCGCAACAGGCATACACCCAAGAGCTCGTCTATTCACTGCTATAAGCATCCAGGAGGAAGCATGTACGTCATCAGAAACGGAATCATCGTCCAGGCCGACCGTCTGCTGTTCGGCTATGAGTTGGTGGTCGATCATGACCGCATCTGGAAAATCCAGCGTCAGGGAACGCTCGATGCCGCCGCTCCGGGCATCGGCGTAATCAATGCCCATGGCGGCTATATCACTCCGGGATTTGTGGACATCCATTCCGACTATATCGAAAACGTCATCTCGCCCCGTCCGACGGTTTTCATCGATCCGTCGATGGCCCTGTTCGAAGCCGAGCGCGAATTGCTGGCGCATGGCATCACCACCATGTTCCACTCGCTGTCCGTCTACAAGCGCGAAGCCATGGAAGTGAAGGCGGTTCGCCAATGGGACAACGTCGAGAAGCTCATGGCGCTTATCTCCAGCTGCAAACGCACTGAGGGCCACAATGCCCACCTGATCCGCCATCGCCTGCACCTCCGCCTGGAAGTAGACAACGTCAACCTGATCGAGCAGGTGGAAAAGCACTTGCGTTCCGGCGAGGTCGACGAGCTATCGTTCATGGACCATACCCCGGGCCAAGGCCAGTACCGCGACATGGAAATCTGGCGCAAGTCGTTCCTGCGCGATAGGGGCACCGTCTCAGCGGAAGAGGCCGCGGAAATCGCCGCTGCACAGAAAGCGGCTCCCAAATTGACATTCGACCAGATGCGCTATCTTGCCGACATCGCCAAGGAAAACCATATCCCCCTGGCAAGCCATGACGACGATTCGGACGAGCACCTTGAGATGATGCAGGATCTTGGCTGCACCATCTCCGAATTCCCCGTCTCGCTGGATGTGGCGCGCGCCGCCGTGAAACGCGGCATGATGACCGTCATGGGCACGCCGAATATCCTCTTGGGCAAGAGCCACTCCGGCAACCTGTCCGCACGCGAAGCAGTCTCCAACGGCGTGGCCCGCGTCCTATGCTCGGACTACTACCCAACCGCGATGCTCCAAAGCGCCTTCGCCCTGCATCGCGATTTCCGGTTGCCGCTTGAGCAGGCTTTCGCCCTCCTGACCATCAACCCGGCACGCGCCGTGGGCATCGACAAGGAGATCGGCTCGCTGGAAGAGGGCAAGAAGGCGGACATCCTGGTAATCCGCGAGGTGCAGGAAGGACAGCGATCCTACCCTGTGATCACGGCCGCACTGGTAGACGGCCATGTGGTTTCGCGCATGTGGTACCCGGCGCTGCCGTCGATGTCGGCACGGTTCGCCACAGATGCCGCGACGGTTGCCGAAGCCGCTGCCGACATCACCTCGATCGGCGAGTCGGAAGGCAACGGGAAGGAGAACTAGGATGGAACAACTTGGCGCCTACGCCCTTGAGATCCGGAATCTGTCGAAGGGCTTCACCCTCCATGCCGCCAACCGCCGCGTACGCGGCTGCGAGAACATCTCGCTGGGCGTGAAGCAGGGGGAGTTCGTGGGCATCACCGGACGCTCGGGTTCTGGCAAGTCCACGATATTGAAATGCCTGTACCGCACCAACCTCCCCGAGGCAGGGGAGATCTGGTATGACTCGGATGCCTTCGGCCGGGTGAATCTGGCAACGCTCGACGAGCGCCGTGTCATCTGGCTGCGCAACTACGAAATCGGCTATGTGTCGCAGTTTCTGGACGTCGTCCCACGTACCACCGCCCATGACATCGTGCTGCAGTCGGCGCTTGAGGCCTTCCCCAACCCCGACGATGCCGAAGCGGAGACCGTTCGCATGCTGGAGCACTTCGATTTTCCCTCCGAGCTGTGGGAGCTGTTCCCCAACACCTTTTCCGGCGGCGAGAAGCTGCGCTTGAACATCGCCCGTGCCATGGTTCGCCGCCCGCGTTTGCTGTTGCTCGACGAACCGACCGCTTCCCTTGACAACGCGAGTAAGCTGAAAGTACGTTCGCTGATCGAACAGCTGAAGGCCTCCGGCACCACGATGCTCGGCATCTTCCACGATCTCGAATTCATGGAGGGCGTCTGTGACCGCGAGTACAACATGCAGGCAGGCGGCTTTGTGAAGGAGCTCTCATGAACAGCTACGACCTCCATAACCACTCGATCTTCTCAGACGGCGCCTGCAGCGTCGAAGAGCTGATCGCCATCGCTCGAAAACGTGAGCTTGCCGGGATCGGTATCACCGACCACGACTGGCTCGGCCAGCTATCCCGCGTGCGCACGATGGCGCGCGCCGAGGGCTTCCCGGTTCTCGCCGGCATTGAGGTCAGTGCATTCAACCCCGCTACGGGACGCAAGGTTCATGTCCTCGGCTACGGGCTCGAGGCCACACCCGATGAATCCGGACCATTGGAGCGCCTGGTGGCCCCCACGCGGGCGGCCCGGACGGCCAATTCGCTCTGGCAGGCATGGACGCTCATGCGCGCCGGCGTGACCTTCCGCGGAAACACGGTCGACCTGACCAAAGTGGCTCAGGTAGGCCAGAACAGCTCATCGGTATTCAAGCAGCACATCATGTGGGCGCTCACCGGGCTCGAACGCAACGATCCGGATTACCGCATGTTCTACCAGAAGCATTTCAAGAACGGCGGTATCGCGCAACGCGATATCGCCTATCCTTCAGCCATCGACGCCGTACACGCCATCCGCGAGCAAGGAGGCATTGCGGTGCTGGCCCATCCCGGCCAGATGGACTCATGGGCCCTGATTCCCGACCTGGTGAAGGCTGGGCTCCAGGGCATCGAAGCCTACCACCCCGACCATATCGACGACGATGTGAAACGGGCGAAAACGGCCGCGCAGGAATACGGTCTGTTCATCACCGGCGGCTCAGATTACCACGGAGTCTACGGCAAGCCCGCCTCCCTGGGGGTATCGCGCATCACGGACGAGGAGGCGGGCCAGGCAATCGCCGACCTCTATGCCCGAGAAGCAACCCTCCTCTAACCTTCCGCGCACCCTGCATCCAAGGCGAGAACGGAAGCGGCACCTGCAAGCAGGCAGGCGCCGCTTTCCTTATGGTGTCCCGAACAGGACCTTAGCAGGGCATCGTCCATTCCGCATGGTTGGAATGGAGCAGCTCTTCGGCACGCGGGCTCAACGGCTCGGTCAGGTAGTTCCGATAGCACTCGATAACCGCGGGATTCTCGTGGCTGAAGCGCAGCGGGCTGTTCTTGTCGATGGAATGCAGGCGCTTGCCCCGGGAAATTGCCATGATCTTGCCATCGCGAATCGGCTGCCCGCCTCCGCCGACGCAACCGCCGGGACATGCCATGATCTCGACGAAATCATAGGCGGCCTCGCCGTTCTCGATGGCGGTGCATAGCGCATCGGCATTCGAAAGTCCGCTGGCAACCGCAATGCGCAGCTGCTTGCCCGGCAAATCGAAAGTCGCTTCGCGCCAGCCGCGGTCTGGGCCGACCGAACGTACCTCCTTGAAGGCATCGGGATCGGGGTTCTTTCCCGCCACCAGGAAGTAAGCGGTACGCAAAGCCGCCTCCATCACGCCTCCTGTAACGCCGAAGATATGACCGGCACCGGTAGCAACACCAAGAGGCTCGTCGAAATCCTGTTCAGGAAGGGACGCAGCATCGATGTTGTGCAGCTTCAGCTGGCGTGCCAGCTCGCGAACGGTGAGCACGGCATCGATATCCTGCCCGGTACCCGTGGAATCCATGCCGGGATACGTGACTTCCTTCTTCTTGGCAAGACAGGGCATATAGGACACCACGAAGATCTTGGACGGATCGACGCCCAGCAGCTCGGCATAGTAGGTCTTTGCCAGGGCTCCGAAAATCTGCTGCGGCGACTTCGTGCTGGAGAGGTTCTGCGCCAAGCGGGGATGATTCGCCTTCACGAAGCGCACCCACCCCGGACAGCAGCTCGTGAACATCGGCGCGTTCGGGACCGGGTCTCCATAGGCCGCCTGCAGATCAGGGTTCTCCTGCTCGTCGTGGTCGATAAGGCCCAAACGCGCAGCCAGTTCGCTTCCCTCCTCCATGATGGTGACATCGGCAGCAAAATCGGTATCGAACACGTAATCGTATCCCAGGCTGCGGAGGGCGGCCACCATACGCCGCGTGGTGCCCAGTTCGGGTGCCAGCCCCAGGTCCTCAAACCAGGAGGTGCGAGCAGAGGGCGCCACGGAGGCGATGACGATCTTGTCGGGATCATCGATAGCGGCATCGACCAGACGGACATCGTCTACTGCATGCAGGGCGCCCACCGGGCAGTTCATGATGCACTGGCCGCAGAAGGTACACCGGTCATGGGCAACTCCGAGGACCGCGGTACGGCGGCCCGAACCGGCCAAGTCCCACACATGGGACGCCTGGACATTCGCACAGACGGACACACAGCGCAGGCAGGTGATGCACTTGTCGGGATCGCGGACCAGTGGGTAATGAACATCCAACGGCCGGCCGTTCAGTTTGGTCGGATAGCGCACATCATGCAGGTTCATGCGCTCTGCCAGTGTCTGCAACCGGCAGTTCCCGTTGCGGAAACACGTCGGGCAGCGCCGGTCATGGTTGGAAAGGATCAATTCCAGGTTCGTCCGGCGCGCCTCGCGCACACGGGGCGAGTCGGTATGGACGACCATTCCCTCCTCGACAGGGCTGTTGCAGGCTGCAACCAGATGGTCGATGCCCTCGACCTCGACCTGGCAGATGCGGCAGGCGCCGACCTCGTTGATGCCGGCCAGATAGCACAACGTGGGAATCTCGATGCCGGCCTTGCGAGCGGCTGCCAGAATGGTCATGCTCTCGCGAGCCTGTACGGTGATGCCGTCAATTTCGAGCGTTACCATGACAGCCTCCCTTCCTTCTTCAGAACCCCGCAGCCGAAATGGTCGCAGCCCAGGCAACGAGCCGTCTCAAGCTGCATCTCCTGTTCCTCGAGGCCGAATTCAACCAGGTTGAAATCGCTGCAGCGCTCGTAGGTAGGACGCTCCTCCATTTCAGCGCGACCCGCCGGGCGGCGATCGGCCAGACGCGGTGCCGGCAGATCGACGTCGCAGACGATCCGATGATGGAAGCCGAGGTATGTGTCGATGGAGCGGGCGGCCCGCTTGCCATCGGCGATGGCTCGAATCACGGTTTTCGGACCCGCCATGCAATCGCCGCCGGCAAAGACGCCCTGCGCTTCGGTCGAGGCAAGCGTCTCGTCCACGGAGAACGTCTTGCGGTCGGTTGGAATTCCCGCAGCCTCGAAGGCCTCGGATTGCACCTCCTGGCCGATGGCCACGATGATAACCTGGCATTCGAAACGCTCGGCGGGGCGGTCCGCCTTCGCAGGCGCAGGACGGCCGCGCTTCACTTCACCGATGACCTGGGGCTGCGCCCATAAAGCAGCTACCCTGCCGTCATCGTCGAGCTCCACGTAACCGGGCGACATCAGCTCTGCGAATTCGCAGTTATCCGCAATAGCGCCGGTAACCTCGGCGGGAAGGGCGGTCATGTCGGTGATACGGCGACGGTAGACGATGGTCACCCGATCGGCTCCCAGGCGCGTAGCGGAACGGGCTGCATCCATGGCCACGTTGCCGCCGCCGATGACGCAGACCTTCTTGCCGCTGAAGTCAGGGGGATTGCCGCTGCCGATAGCGCGCAGCATACGCACTGCCGGGATGACGCCCTCGGCATCCTCGCCCGGGAAATTGACCTTCTTGTCACCGTGGGCACCGATGGCAAGATACAGGGCATCGTAGCCTTCACGCAGGTCTTCGACGGAGATGTCTTCTCCCACCTTGACGTTGCACTTGAGATCAATGCCCAGACTGAGAATCGATTCGACCTCGGCGTCAAGAATTGCACGCGGGAAACGGTAGTTCGGGATGCCGTAGCGCAACATGCCGCCCGGCTTCTCGCGCGATTCGAATACGGTTACCGCATGGCCCATGCGCGCCAGGTAGAAAGCAGCGGTCAGCCCCGACGGGCCGGCGCCTACCACGGCGATGCACTTGCCGGTGGGTTTCACGTCATATGTGCGCCTCGAGCGGCTTGCATGGTCGACTGCGAAGCGCTTGATACCGCGGATGTTGATTGCGTCGTCGACCATGCCGCGGCGGCAGGTCAACTCGCATGGATGCTCGCAGATGTATCCGCAAGCCGAAGGAAACGGGTTGTCCTTGCGAATCAGCTCAACGGCATCGTCATAACGGCCTTCGGCGGTAAGGGCAATGTAGCCCGGGATATCCACATGCGCTGGACACGATTCCTGACAGGGCACGCCCTGCTGCGCCCACATTGCGCACTCGCCCGACGCAGCATGCTTGTTGAAATCTTCCCGAAAGCCCGAAAGTCCGATAAGAACCTGCTGGGCAGCGCCGATACCGATTGCGCAATCTGCGCTGATGGCGATATCGTTCGCCAGGTGCTCCAGCTTTCCCAGATCCTCCAAATGCGCTTTACCGTCGATAATGTCATCGAGCAGATCGAGCATCACGCCCACACCCACGCGGCAGGGAACGCACTTCCCGCAGCACTGTGCGTATGCAACCTCAAGCTGGGCGCGCGTCATATCGACCGGACAGATGCCATGAGCGTTCGATTGGATACGCCGCGAGGTCGCTTTGCCGATATTCTCGAGCGTCTCGCGGGGGACGGCGCTCTTCGCGCCGATCACGATTCCCATAGTATGTCTCACCCCCATAGTGGTAATCCCCAAGCCCGGCGTTCAACGGCCTCACCGTGCCGCTGCATCCCAACCGCCTTATAGGTTTGGAGTCAGAGTTTATTCATTATACTGAGTAAGCCCGCGTTTACCGATGAATTTAAGAAGAACGAAGCAGGGAAACCATGGCGCAACCCCACGGGCCCGACCAGCTGGATTCAGCCGGTCGGGCCCGTTGTCCGATTGCATATCCGCCACGCGGCCGATATCCGCAGCTCGGCGGCTAGGCGCGGCTGTCCATCAGCCGTTTGATGCGTTCCATTGCCTCCTTGGTGGCATCCGCATCGCCGAATGCAGTCAGTCGGATGTACCCTTCGCCGCTGGGACCGAAGCCCGCCCCTGGCGTAGTGATGATGTTCGCCTCGGTCAGCAGCAGATCGAAGAAATCCCACGAGCCCATGCCCCCAGGCGTCTGGCACCAGATATACGGGCTGTTCGTGCCTCCGAAGACCTGCAGCCCCGCCGCAGTGAGTTCCTTCACGATAACGCGTGCATTCGCTCGATAATAATCGAGCGTGTCCTCTATCTGCCTTGCTCCTTCAGGGGTGTACACCGCTTCGGCTCCGCGCTCGATAATGTAGGACGCACCGTTGAACTTGGTCGTCTGGCGGCGCAGCCACATGGCATTCAGGCTTTGGCCGTCGCGGATGAGGGCCTTCGGGACCACGGTGTAACCGCAGCGCGCACCGGTGAAGCCCGCCGTCTTGGAGAATGAACGGAACTCGATGGCACAGGTCTTGGCACCGGGGATCTCAAAGATCGAGTGCGGAACGTCATCCTCGACAATGAAACGCTCATACGCAGCATCGAACAGGATAATCGAACCGTTCTCGTTGGCGTAATCCACCCACCTCTGCAGGTCGGCGGTATGCAGGACCGTACCGGTGGGATTGTTGGGAGAGCACAGGTAGATGATATCCACCTTCTCATCGGGAATCGCCGGGCAGAACCCGTTCTCGGCGGTGGTGGGCATGTAGCAGATGTTCGTCCAGCCTTGGGTCTTCTCATCGTAGTCGCCCGCTCTGCCTGCCATGGCATTCGTGTCCACGTATACCGGGTACACCGGATCGCAAACGGCAACCTTGTTGTCGATGCTCAGGATGTCTCCGATGTTGCCGGTATCGCTCTTGGCGCCATCGGACACGAAAATCTCGTCGGTGTCGATGTCCACTCCGCGAGCACGGAAGTCGTTGGCGGCAATCGCCTCGCGCAGGAAGTCATAGCCCTGCTCCGGGCCGTAACCGTGGAAGGTCTCGGGCCTGCTCATGTCATCGACCGCTCGGTGCATGGCGTCGATGACCGCCGGCACCAGGGGACGCGTGACGTCTCCTATGCCCATCTTGATCAGCTTTGCTTCGGGATGGGCGGCCGCATACGCGTCGGTGCGGCGGGCGATTTCTGCAAACAGATAGCTTCCCGGAAGCTTCTGATAGTTCTCGTTGACCTTAGCCAAGATGCATTCCCTTCTTTCCGGCCTGCAAGGCAGGCATACAAAGCGCACACTGCGCGATGCGTCGGCTCCCTGGGAAACCGGCGCAAACCGCATGCATGCTGGATTGTTCGCTGCTGCACTATAGATTACTTGCATTTCAACTTTGTTGCAGGGCATACCCCCCGAGAATTTGAAGGTTGAACGAAGATTCCACGGACACTCTAGGGATTCGGAGCCGTTTCCCGCCAAGACGCATACCCGCTCCTATGATTGGGGTACCGGTTCGACCGGTCATCCGCTTTCCGCGGATGCCGGAACAAGCGGAGGAAAGGAACGGCACGCCGCATGGCCAAGATCATGAAACGTCTTCTTATCGCGATCCTCATCTTCGTAGGCCTGTTCGCCGCACTTTGCCTTTACAGCACCACACAGCTCGGAAACGCCAACCCCATCAGCGGCATCACCAACGCTGTAACGAACGCCGTCATCGACCAGAGCGGCATCAAGGATAAGATCGAATCCGCATTGCGCGACAACGCCAGCACCATCGCCTCGAGCACCGGGCTTTCCGAAAGCCAGGTGAATAAGGCAATCGACGACCTCGACATCCAAGATTGGACCGCCACCGACCTGCCGAGCGATGCCACGGTTGCCGAAACCTACAACGGTAATTACGGCGGTACCGAAGCCACCGTCACCACCTATGACGACCCCTCCTATGTCACGGTGACGGCCGATGACCAAGAGGTAACCCCTGTCAGTACCCGAATCGGCACAGCAGTACGTAAGCTACCTGCAATATCTGTAGGCTGGCGGGCAAGATGCCCTGGAAAAACCACTCCAGCCTCGGCATCGTAGAGCGGTACAGATATGTTACACTTTCGATAACATTACTGCTCGATTCGGATGGAGGCGCATACCGGTGATTGACAAGATGCTCTTCACACTCCCGGGCATCCGTCGCACACTTGCCCTCCTCTTCTCCTGCGCCATCATCCGCGCGGGCCTTATCATCGCCCAAGCGTTCACCCTCTCGATCGGCATCGTCTCCCTTTGGCAGGGCAAGCCGCTTGCCGATGCGCTGGGCTTTCTCCTGGCGTTCTTCGCCTGTTTCGTCGGGAATCAGTTGGTCGTGTTCCTCGAAGACCGCTTCATCGACCGCTATGCCGCAACGGTGTCGGATTCCCTGCGGGAGAAGCTCATCGGCGGGATCGTGAGCTCGCGCGGACGTATCGTGCGAACACAGGGAACCGCGAGCATTACCGCTGCCGCCCTCGAGGGTACCGAGCAAGTACGTATCTATTTGAAGACCATTTTGCCGAAGATGGTCAACGTCGTGGTAATCCCCTTGGCGCTGTTTATCGCAGCCCTGACCCAGGACCTGATCTCCGCCGTCATCATGCTGGTCCTCTTCCCGGTCATCGTGTTCTACATGGTTCTCCTGGGGAACGCGGCAAAACGGCGCGCCGAACGGCAATATGCTTCCTACCAGGTGATGTCGAACCATTTCATCGATACCCTGCGTGGGCTGGACACGCTGCGCGCGTTCGGGGCCGCCCGCCGTCACGCTCGCGAGATATTCAAAGTCAGCGAACGGTTCCGCAAGGCCACCATCGAGACGCTGCGCGTAGCCACCTTGTCGGGAGCGGTGCTCGATTTGATCGCCACCGTCGGCGTCGGCGCCATTGCGCTGATGCTGGGGTTCCGCCTGCTCGACGGATCCATCGCGCTTCTGCCCTCGTTGATCGTTCTCGTGTTGGCTCCCGAGTACTTCCGCCCCATCCGCGATTTCGCCTCCGATTTCCATGCGTCGCTCGACGGGAAGAACGCACTCGCAAACATCGTTGAGCTTATCGGAAGTGCCAACCTGCAGCCGGAAGGGGGCGGAAGGGAGCAGGCCTCCGATACCGACACAGCGCATGTCGGCACAAGGAAGCATGCTCCCGCGGATGATGAAACCGCACCCGCATCGGCGCAACAGATAAAGAGCACGCCGGCTGTACGCTGCTCAGATGCCGGGGAATCGAACCGTACTGCCCCAGACCCCGAATTCATTGCGCCATGGGGCGCTGGTTCCGAATTGCGCATCGAGGATCTGGCATTTCGCTATCCCGATGCGGACACCGACGCTCTGGACGGAATCTCCTTCTCGATCACCGGCATGGCGAACGTCGGCATCATCGGCGCCAGCGGCAGCGGCAAGAGCACCCTCGCCAGCTTGCTCGGCGGCTTCGATGTGCCAACCCGCGGTCGCATCGTTGCTGACGATGTCGCCGTTGCCCACCTGCAACGTGCCGACTGGCAGCGCCAGGTGCTCTATATCCCCCAGCATCCGTACCTGTTCCATACCACCCTGCAGGAGAACCTGACGTTCTATTCCCCTACCGCGTCCGAGGAGGCCGTGCAGCAGGCCATTGCGACGGTGGGATTGGAATCGCTCGTCGATCGCCTTCCCGACGGACTCGACACCGTCATCGGCGATGGAGGACGCGGGCTTTCGGGCGGGCAGGCGCAGCGCATCGCGTTGGCACGTGCTCTCCTGGATCCGTCACGCCACGTGCTCGTTTTCGATGAGCCTACCGCCCATCTGGATATCGAGACCGAATGGGAATTGAAACAGCGCATGCTGCCGCTCATGGAAGGGCATCTGGTCCTGTTCGCCACGCACCGCCTCCATTGGCTTGCCGATATGGATTACCTGCTGGTACTGGACAAGGGACGCATTGTCGCACAGGGCACGCCCGACGAAGTGCTGTCCCGAGGAACATCGGGCATCGCCCTGATCGAGCACTTGAAGGGAGGCGGCCATGTCGAGTAACCGAGCAAATTCAGAAAAGCAACGGGACCGCTGGGTCCGCCCCTATTTCGCAAAATACCGTAAGCCGCTTGCCCTGGCACTTGTCCTCGGGCTGGCTGCCTTCGCCTGCTCGTCGATGCTTATGTTTACATCGGGCTATCTGATCAGCGCCACCGCCGAGCGCCCCTACGAGGGCCTGATCGCCGTCTATTACCCCATGGTGTTCGTGCAGGTATTCGGGTTGGGCAAACCGATTGCCCGATACTTCGAGCGCCTGTCGAGCCATGATTGGGTGTTCCGCATGACCTCGAGCCTGCGGGTGCGCCTGTACCGTATCATCGAAAGGAGCAGCACCCGGGTACGCAGCCGCTACGGAACCGGCGATTACCTGGAATTCGTCGCCGAGGATATCGGTCACCTCCAGAACCTCTATCTTCGGACGATTTTTCCCCTGGTTACCGCCTGGCTGCTGTATGCTGCGGTGATTGCGGCTCTCGGCTGGTTCGACGGATGGTTCGCCTTGGGCATGGCGTTGATCCTGGGGGTTACCGTCTTCCTGCTTCCCCTGGTAGCCTTCCTGGTGAATCGGGCGCGCGAGGAACGGCGCAAGGCAGCGACGGCGCGGCTCTACCGCAAGCTGACCGACAACGTCCTGGGCGCAAACGATTGGATCTTCGCCGGCCGGGAGCACGAATACAGCGAACGCTATGCCGAAGATGCCGCGCAGGTGCGCAAAGCCCAGTCGAGCCTGGATGCCTATCTGCGCCGCAATGACCTTATCCTGTCCGTGGTGTTCGGCGCTGCAATCCTCATTACCCTGGCCTGGGCAGCGGGCATGTTCGGCGGCCAATTCGGCGGGGCAGCGAACTGGATTGCCGCATTCACGCTCGGGTTCTTCCCGCTTATCGACGCCTTCGCCCCGCTTTCCTCGTCTGCAGCCCAGGCCACCGGCTATCGCGACTCCATCCGCCGCCTGAACAGCCTGCCGGATAGGGATGACGACGACGTCATCGACGAAACCGCTGAAACGCGGGATGAGTCCGAAGCGCCGAATCCGTCATCCGACGCCATCCGCATCTGCGCAAAGGACCTCACGTTCTCGTATGGACCCGATTCCCCTCCGGTGGTTTCCAATGTCAACTTGGATATCGCCCCGGGACAGCATGTCGCAATCCTCGGGCGCAGCGGCGTCGGGAAGAGCACCCTTGCCTCCCTGCTCTGCGGAAACCTTGCCCCCTCCGCCGGAACGGTCAGCGTCGACGGGCACGACGCCTGCAGCCTTGATCCATACACGGCACGTTTCATCAGCCTCGTTCAGCAGCAACCCTATCTGTTCAATCGCACGCTGCGCGACAACCTGCTCATCGCAAGCCCGGATGCTGGAGACGGGGAGCTTATTGCCGCTTTGCACGCCGTCGGATTGACGGAACTCATGGACCGCCTGCCCAAAGGACTCGACACGCTCGTCGACGAAGCGGGAACACGGTTTTCCGGCGGAGAGCGCCATCGTATCGCCCTTGCCCGCGTGCTGCTCGCAAACGCCCCGGCCGTCCTTCTGGACGAGCCTACGGTCGGCCTCGACCCGGTAACCGAAGCAGCGCTGATCGAGGCATTCCAGCAGACGCTTGCCGGAAAAACGCTTATCGTGATCACCCATCATCTGCAGGGAATCGAATCGTTCGACCGCGTGATCTTCCTTGCCGATGGCGGTATCGCGCTCGACGGCAGCCCAGCGGAACTCGAGCGTACAAGTGCACACTACCGCCGTCTTCTTGCCTTCGACCGAGGAATCGCCTAGTACCCGTTATGCACGCGACACCGCACGCGGTGTCGCAGGTCCATTGCTGCGAGCAGATCTTGCCGATGTAACCGCACGATCCATCAACCCACAGTAAGCAAGGACTAGTTGCCCGTCTCCCAGGAGATGAACATCCAGTCGAAGCTCCGCGGCACATCCACCCAATACGGCCGTTCCTTCGCCGTTGCCTTGGTATCCGGATCCTCGTCAGCAGGAGCCCCTTCGTGCATCAAATGGGATTCCAGCCAACGGACAAGCTCCCGCTCGACTCTCTTGCGATCTTCGCCAACCGGCGGATCGACCGCCATATCGATCATGGCGCGGTAGGTTTCCACTGCCTCATCGAACGAGGCGAACCGCTCTATCCGCGGTGACTCGATATATCCGACTGACGGCTTCTGCCCGCGCGCCAACAGGGCACCCAGTACCAGAGCGGCGTCCTGGTTGCGCGGAACCTCCAAGCCCAAATCCAAGAACAGCGCCGAGAACGCCCTTGGAAGCGGTCCAGGCGAGATGGTCAGGCATACCTTTCGCCGGGCAACCCGGGTAAGCTTGGTCAATGCGCCGGCCAGATCGGGTGTCGCAATCGAACGAGAAGAGAACGCCACATCCACGGCATTCGGCCCGATGCCCACAGCATCCCAATCGTCTTCCCAAGCCAACCGGTGCGTTGCCACCAACGGACGCGTACCTTCGGACAGCTGCTGCTCCAGATGCTCGAGCATGACCTCGCTGAAGTCGCAGGCAAGCACCCGATGCCCCCGCTCGGCAGCAGGGATCGCCAACGATCCGGCACCGCATCCCATATCCAGAATCGTCTCTCCCGCCAGCAACTGCGCCCGGTCGAGGAACGCATCCGAATACGAGGTTCCTGGTCCAAAGGAGCTTGCATCCTTTCGTGCCCGCGCATTCCACCGCTCCGGAGTGCTCGGCGGCCGCTCGTTTATCATCTGCCTGCGCCATTCCTGTTCGAAATCGATCATGGGCGGTTTCTCCTTCGTGCCGATCGAGAATCTGGCTGCCTCCATTACCTGCAGTATACGCATCCTCAAACTCCCTGCCGGCGGAAACCGATCATCTTCGCCCCTCCATCCCAATCGCTGGATTTCCGCCCACCGGATTCTCCGCCGCATGTCAGGAAGTTATGATAAGGTGCACACATGGTTTTGAATCGGGAACATACTGATAACATGGCAGCGGAAGCCCATGCTCTGATGAGCGGGACCTTTCCCATGTCCGGTATGCGTTCCTCATGCTCGCATCAGGCGGCCGCCATCGCCGCGGCAGATGCGCGCAGCATCTCCTCCCTCTTCTCCTATCGATATCTCTAGCACGCGGGCTTCCTTCCCGGGTGCTTTTCTTTTGTGCCCATACGGATTGCTCGCGTGCGCCTTTGTCCGCCGCGCCCCGACCGGGGTGCCGGTACCCTATTCGCTTTTTCGGACGCACCACCCCGTTCTGCGTCCTGATCCAAGGAGAATCAGATGATTGCGAAGATATGCATGGTCCTCATTTTCGTCGGCGTCGCCGTGGGCACGGGTATCTACTGCCGGCGCACAACCAATAGCGTTGAGGGGTTCGTCTTAGGAGGCCGGAACGTCGGTCCCTGGCTTTCGGCCTTCGCGTACGGCACCAGTTACTTCTCGGCGGTTATCTTTGTCGGGTACGCCGGGCAATTCGGCTGGAAATACGGCCTGGCTGCCTTCTGGATCGGGCTGGGCAACGCGCTTATCGGCAGCCTGCTTGCCTGGTGGGTCCTCGGACCGCGCACCCGTGAGATGACCCATCGCCTCAACGCCACCACGATGCCGGAGTTCTTCGGCAAGCGCTACCGGAGCCGGGCATTGCGCATCGCATCCGCCCTCATCGTGTTCGTGTTCCTGATCCCCTACACCGCCTCGGTCTACAACGGCCTTTCCCGTCTGTTCGAGATGGCATTCGGAATCCCCTATGAATACTGCGTCATCGGCATGGCGGTTATCACCTGCGCCTACGTGGTCCTCGGCGGCTACATGGCAACGGTCACGAACGACTTCCTGCAAGGCTGCGTGATGCTCGTCGGAATCGTGCTGATCATCGGTGCGGTCCTGGGAGCGAATGGCGGTTTCATGGGCTCGATCGAGGCCCTGTCCCAGATCCCTGCAGAGGGATCGAGCCTGAACGGCGCTTTCGCCAGCATGTTCGGACCCGACCCCGCTAACCTTCTCGGCGTCGTGATCCTGACCAGCCTGGGCACCTGGGGCCTGCCGCAGATGACCCAGAAGTTCTACGCGATCCGCAGCGGATCTGCCATCAAGCAGGGCGCTATCATCTCCACGCTCTTCGCGCTGGTGGTTGCCGGCGGAAGCTACTTCTTGGGCGGATTCGGCCGCCTGTACGCCGACCAGGTAACCTTCGGCGCCAACGGCCAGCCGGTCTTCGACTCCATTATCCCCACCATGCTCTCCACGCTTCCCGATATCCTGATCGGCCTGGTGGTGGTGCTCGTGCTCTCTGCGTCCATGTCCACGCTGTCGAGCCTGGTCCTCACCTCGTCCTCGACCCTGACGCTAGATGTCATCAAGCACAATCTGGTGAAAGACATGGAAGAGCGCACGCAGATTCGCTGCATGCGCGGCCTGCTGGTAGTATTCGTGATACTCTCGGCGGCCATCGCGCTGATCCAGTACCACTCCTCGATCACCTTCATTGCGCAGCTGATGGGCATCTCATGGGGTGCCTTGTCCGGCGCCTTCCTCGGCCCGTTCGTCTGGGGCCTGTACAGCAAGCGCATCTCGAAGGCGGCTGTTTGGACGAGCTTCATCCTGGGCGTCGGTCTGACCACCGGCAACATGATCGCCGGTATGGTGGGTACCCCATGGATCGCCTCTTCCATCAACTGCGGGGCCCTTGCCATGATACTGTCGCTTGTCGTGGTTCCGATTGTCAGCCTGTTCACCAAGCCGGTGTCCATCGAAGTGTTCCGCCCCAGCCCCGAAGGCGCCACCGACCGCGCCCTCGACCACGTAATCGGCCGCGAGAGCGAGCAGCCGTTGCCTGCCGAAGCCGGTATCGATACGAAAGTCGAATGACGCACCGAACAGCAGAGGAGGGCGGCAGGGCATCCAGGTGACGACCGTCTAGACCCCAAGCCGCCATCGGGGCACTGGATTTTCCGGTGCCCCGACTCGGTTACGAGCACGGAAAACGCACGCCTGTTTCCAAGGCATGAAATCTTCCCCGTCTATCGCCGAAATGGCGTATCTTAATGCGTGTTCGATTCGCACGAGGGAGTCCCATGAACAGTTTCTACGTCGCCGTCACCGCCGTGACCCCGTTTCTGATATATATGGGGCTCGGCTGGTTCATGCGCCGCGTGAACTGGGTCGATGAGATGTTCCTCCATCGCCTGAACCAGGTATCGTTCAAGGCGTTCTTCCCGCCGATGATGTTCTACTGCATCTACCAATTGGAAGGCCAGGATCTGGCAATCAATTGGATCTTCATCCTGTGCGCGCTTGCCGCTTTGGCCGTCGTCGTCGTAGGATTGCTTCTGGTGGTTCCCCGCATCGAGCCCGAGAACTCCCGCCGCGGCGTCATCATCCAGGCCATCTACCGCACGAACATCGTCTTCTTCGCCCTCCCGCTGACCCAAAGCGTCTTCGGCTCGTCGAGCCTGGTACCCTCCGCTCTCCTGGTAGCCATCATCGTCCCCACCTACAATGTGTTGGCCGTTATCATCCTCGAGTATTACCACGGCACGAAGAGCTCGCCGGCGAAACTGGCGCTCAGCGTATTGAAGAACCCGCTCATCTTGGGTTTCCTGACCGGCTTTGCATTCTACTTCCTGCAGATCAAGCTTCCCGAATGCGTCGAGAGCCCGGTCATAACCCTGGCAAATCTGGCGATTCCGCTTGCGCTTATCTCGCTGGGAGGCACCATCCGTCTACGTGAAACCCGGGAGAACCTGCCGATTATCGCAAGAACCCTTACGGTGAAGATGGGGGTCCTACCGGCAATATCGCTTGCAGTATTCAGCGTGCTGCCCGTTCCGCTCTCAGAGATCGAGCGGTTCCTGCTGCTGGTCATGTTCGCGGCTCCCATTGCAAGCAGTTCCTATCCGATGGCAGAGAACATGGGCGGCGACGGTCAGCTAGCCGGGCAATTGGTGGCGGTATCGTCGGGCATCTCGATCATTACCCTGTTCGTGTGGGTGCTCCTTTACTCCGCCCTCATACTCTCGTAGAGGAGGAAGCAGATATGGAAGATGAACTGAGGATCGCCGTTGCCAGCCTGCACCCGTACTGGGGCGACAAGGAAGCGAACCTGCACCAGATCCTTGGTTGCCTGGACCAAGCAGCGAATAAAGGCGCTCAGCTGGTTGTGCTCCCGGAACTCTGCCTGACCGGCTACGACGATCCGGAAGGTACGCCGTTTGCCGACAAAGTCCAGGTCCGATTGGCAGAGACGGTTCCCGGGCCTTCGAGCGAGACGATTGCGCAACGGGCACATGAACGAAACCTCTGGGTGGTCTTCGGTATGCCCGAATGCACCTCGACGACCGCCGACTCGGCGAAGCACTATTACAACGCGGCATGCATCGTAAGCCCGAACGGCATCGTGGGAACCTATCGTAAAATCCATCCGTTCGGACGCGAGAACGAATGGGCAGATGCCGGCGACGAACCTTGCCTCATCGATACGCCGTGGGGGCCGATCGGCATCGGCATCTGCTACGACCTGTACAGCTTCCCCGAAATGGTCATGTATGCGAGGGCAAAGGGCGCACGGCTGTTCCTGAATCCGACCGCTGCTGCCTGGACCGTTTCGGCTGCAAGCGTGTTCCGTGAGAAAATCGAGGTCACCTGCCTGCGCGGAAACCTCTATATCGCCACTGCAAACCTGCAGGGCACCGACCTGCACACACCGTTCGTGGGACAAAGCCACATCATCGGCCCGCTGGGCCCACGCAACAGCGTTCGCTACTTTGCCGGTCTGCCGTTCGACGAGAGCCCCGAGCCCGTACCGGGACTCCATATCGCAACCCTCGACCTGGGTGCGGTCGAGAATCAGCAAAGCTGGAATCTGCACGTCTTCGAAACGAACCCGCTTACCGGCCGCCCCGATTGGCGACCCGACCTTTACGCTCGCTGGTTTGCCGAGATCGCCGACGATCCCGCGTGGCGTTCGCGAACCGCCAATGCGGAAGGCACCGACTCCGAAAATCCGCACGCCTAGGCAGATCGGCTGACCGTACGCTTGATACAACCTTGCCGCATTTCCCCACCAGCATGCGACGAATCGGGAACGCAACCCGTTTTTAAGCCCTCTGCCCCACTCGACGCGTTACGCTAAGTGAAACGAACGTACACGCCGCCCCAGCGCTGATGGCACCTGCGATCTTGGGAGGATCCATGCTCGATTTCAAACGCGCCCTTGCAAGCCGTCCGAAGACCCACTCCCCCGAACCCCTGCTTCCACTGACCACACCCTGGGGCCAGTGTATCGTCGATGGCAAGGTCGCAGGCAACGACGTCTTGTCCGAGCATCCGCATCCCCAATTTGCCCGCAAGACCTTTACCAGCCTGAACGGATGGTGGGAATACGCGATCGTGGACGCGGGGAGCATTGAACGAGCCGGCCGGGAATGGGAATCCGCCCTGCCGCCCGAACATTTCGATGGCCGTATTCTGGTACCCTTCTCCCCCGAAACGCTGCTCTCCGGCGTCGACCGCCAAGTCGAGCCCCATGAGCTGCTTTGGTACCGGCGCCGTCTGATTCTCCCCGATGACACCGATACCGACCTGCGCCTGATTCTTCATTTCGAAGCGGTTGACTATTGCTGTTCGCTGTTGGTGAATGGCACGCGCGTCTGCGCGCATCGCGGCGGCTACCTGCCCTTTGCCCTGGATCTGACTACGCTCGTGCATTCCGGCGAGAACACGCTTGCCCTGTGCGTGTGGGATCCCAGCGATTGCGGCACGCAACTGCGCGGCAAGCAGCGGCTCCAGCCGACACAGATGTGGTACACCGCCCAAAGCGGCATCTGGCAGAGCGTCTGGCTCGAAGCGGTGCCCGCCTGCCATATCGAGGGGGTCTCTATGAGCTGCGACGCAGACACCGGGACGCTGACCTTGGTGAATCGTCTCAGCCAGGCAGGATCCACCCTCACCGTGCGCGTTTTCGGCGAACGGAACGAGCTCGTGGCCATGAAGCGAACGCCGGTCGGTGCAGCCGGTGATGGGACTGCGCAGCATGCCACCACACGCACCCTGTCATTGCAGGTGCCCGATACCCGTCGTTGGAGCCCGGACGATCCCTTCCTCTACCGGCTAGAGCTCAGCTATGGACCCGATATGGTGGACAGCTACTGCGCCTTCCGGTCAATCGAGATAACCGCGGATGCCGACGGCACACCGCGCCTGTTCCTGAATCACAAGCCATTGTTCCTGCGCGGGGTGCTCGATCAGGGATACTGGCCAGAGAGTCTGATGACGCCTCCAGCCGATGCAGCGCTCGAATACGATATCCGCACGATGAAGGACCTCGGCTTCAACCTGCTGCGCAAGCATATCAAACGCGAAAGCGACCGCTTCTACTACCATTGCGACCGATTGGGAATGCTCGTATGGCAGGACATGGTTTCGGGTGGAGGCGTCTATGGGCAATGGCAGACCATGACGCGGCCGACCCTGTTCCGCGCCAGCTGGACCAAACAGCCCGACGATATCCCGGAATGGTACGGCAACCTGAGCGCCGACGACCCTGCCTACCGACGGGAATGGGAGCAAACTTGCCGCGGGCTGGTAAAGCATCTGCGCAACCATCCCTGTGTCGTCGGGTGGACGCTCTTCAACGAGGGTTGGGGGCAATTCGATTCGCAGCGTGCCGTGCAAGAAGTCCGCGGCCTGGATCCGACCCGCCCCATCAGTGCCACGAGCGGTTGGTACGACCAGGGCGGCGGAGACTTTTCCAGCGTGCATAACTATTTCCGCCCGCTTTCCATTTGGCGCGACCCGCTTGCCGCAAAGGCTGACGACCCCGACCGCGGAAGCCGCGTGCGTACCAGCCCGCGCGCACTCGTGCTCTCGGAGTTCGGCGGGTTCTCCTGGCATGAGCCCGATCACTGCCAGCAGGCACGGGATTACGGCTATCAAAGATACGCCTCGCGGGCCGAATGGCAGCGAGCAGTGGAAGTAGCGCTGGCAAAGGCCGATGCGCTGGAGAAGGAGGGGCTGGCCGGATTCGTCTTCACGCAGCTCTCTGATGTGCAGGAGGAGACAAACGGAATCCTGACCTGCGACCGCCGCGTCAATAAGCTGGGCTGAACCCGCCTTTGCGGCAGCCGTTCAGCCGGTATCCTCCGACAAGCCGAACGCCTCTGAAAGCACCCGGGCAAACGCCTGCTCGGCAGAAAGCGAATCGGTACGCCGGCATTCCTCGGCACGGGCGATGAGCGCCAGCTTGTCGGCACGCGCCAAGCGCTTGAACCGGTACTCGGCGGAGAGCGCCTCGTGCTGGGTGGCGAAGCGCGCCTGCGCCCTCAAGGTCACCGGCCCGTGTGCGCGGGTGTACTTGGCCCCCGTGCCATCATTGTGCTGTGCAACGCGTCGCTCCACATCGCGGGTGTAGCCGGTATATAGGGACCCATCTGAACAGGTCACCACATACATGAAATAGCCCGCCGAATCTTCCTGCAACACGGCGGACGAGGATATCCGGTCGCTGCCAACGAATGCCATGATGAGGGATCTGCCTGGAGCTACTGTGCGAGAATCTGGGGCACGCTATCGGCAATCTGGGAAAACGGGATCACCTCGGGCTGGTTTTCGCGATGTTCGGCAATCATGCGTTCCATCCAAACCATGTCATACCAGCGGCCGAACTTGTAGGCGCATTGGTTGAAGCGCCCCACCATCTCGAAGCCCAGATGCTCATGGAACCCGACGCTGTTCGTGGTCAGGAACTCGTCATCCACGCCGCCTTTCGGATAGGAGATGCAGGCGTTCATATTCGTGAATCCCTGCGCAATGAGAACCTGTTCCAAAGCGCGGTAGAGCGCGCGGCCGACGCCTTTCTTGCGCATGTACTGCTTGACGTAGATAGAGGTTTCAACCGACCAGTCATAGGCACGGCGCCCAACGAACGCGCTGCCGTAGGTGAAACCGAGCACTTCGCCGTCCGCTTCGGCCACCAGGTAGGGGTATCTCTCGCTGACGGTCCTCAAACGCTCGGTGAACTCGGGCACCGAAGGCACTTCGTATTCGAAGGTGATTGCCGTATTCTTCACATAGGGCGCGTAGATATCTCGCAGGGCCTGGGCGTCGGCTGGGGTAGCCACCCGAATGGCAACAGAATTCTCTTCCATCGGTAATCACTCCTCGCACGCTGGTTGCAGTGTATTGGGGAATTCGCCCGTCAGCAGTCCGCTTCGGCCAAACGCCCTTTCCATGATAGCGCGCGATAATCGACAAACTGCAGGCAAAATGTATGAATATTGATGCCGAATTGTTATCTAATCACGGACCTTTATCAGGGTTTTTTGAAGTAGAGTGTTTCTGGTTGATAGGACAAGCCCATTTGGGGCAAAATACCTGCGATACAAATTGGGCCTTGGTTTCTCTTGGAGCCAACGTCCAAGTAAGCAAGAAGGAAGTGCATATGCAATCGAAAATCGCACACGCAACGGAGCGCAAAGCGTTTAGCGTGGCACTGGATGCGGTCATCCATGCTGCATCCGGCGACGAACGCGAGAAGCGCATCGACCAATTCATCGACTTGGCCGGCAAGCTCCTGAAGGACACCTCCCCGGGCGTCACCCGCGGTCTGCGCGCAGGTCTCCATCCCGGTTCCAAGTGGGAAGAGTTCGTCTTCCAGCTGATTGACGAGGTTGACCCCCATGTGCTGAAGACCCTGTTGCTGAATGGCGGCTACGAGGCGGCATTCCGCGGCCTGCGTGAAACCACCGTCAACGCCGACAAGTACCAATGCAATATCCCCTGGATCATCCTGTTCGACCCGACCAGCGCCTGCAACAAGCACTGCATCGGATGCTGGGCTGCCGACTACGAGCATGCCCTGAACCTGACGTACGACCAGATGGACAAGATGCTCAACGAAGCCGAGTCGCTGGGCACCCATATGTTCATGCTCACCGGCGGCGAGCCGCTGGTCCGCAAGAAGGACATCCTGAAACTGGCCGAAGTCCACGACCATAGCGTGTTCAACATCTTCACCAACGCCAGCTTGATCGATGATGAATTCTGCGAGAAGGTCCGCGAGCTCGGCAACATCACGTTCTCCATCTCGCTGGAGGGCTTCGAGGATTCCAACGACGGCCGCCGCGGCGAAGGCTCCTACCAGGAGGTCATGGCAGCCATGGAGAAGCTCCGGGCGCACGGCCTGGTCTATGGCATCTCCGTAGCCTACACCCGTAACAACGTGGAGACCGTCAGCTCAGACGAGTATCTCGACATGCTTATCGACAAGGGCTGCCGCTTCATCTGGTATTTCCATTACATGCCCGTTGGAGCCGGCGCAGATGCCGACCTGATGCCCACCATCGAGCAGCGCAAGTACATGAAGGACCGCATCCGCGAGGTGCGTGGCATCGAAGGCGGCAAGAAGATCTTCGCCATGGATTTCCAGAACGACGGCGAGTACGTGGGCGGCTGCATCGCCGGCGGCCGTGTGTACTGCCACATCAATGCCCGCGGCGACGTTGAGCCCTGCGTGTTCATCCACTACTCCACGGCGAATATCAAAGAGAAGAGCCTGCTGGAGTGCCTGCAGCAGCCGCTGTTCCAGGCATACCGTAAGCACTGGCCCTGGAATGACAACATGCTGCAGCCCTGCCCCATGCTGGAGAACCCGGAGATCCTGCCGGAGATCGTCAAGGAGTCGAACGCCCGCAGCACCGAATACGTGACACCGGAGACGGCCGAAGAGCTGTGCGCCCGCACCACTCCATATGCCCATGCCTGGGCACCCGTTGCCAAGGAACTGTGGCTTGCCGAGCATCCCTCTGGCAAGAAGATGTACATGGATGCCATGTCCCAGGTCAGCGTCGACGCGAAAGCCAAGATCATTGCCAACGAGGACGAGAAGGAAAATGCCGCCCTCGTTGCCGATCAGGACAAGTAAGCAACCTATCCGCTTCCACACTCGAAAACCCGCCGCATTGCGGCGGGTTTTTCTTTTCAGAGCGATCTTACCAATCGAAAGCAAATCGAACCTGCCCTTCTTCCCTAGGCAACGTTTGCAATTGTGGATACTTCTTCACTGTCAAGCTAGGTGTCTTGTCAGCTGTCTTAACCGGTGCCATACTGTGACCCACAGCACAAACCTTCGATAGAGCCTTTACTGTTCCTTTACGAACGGAATCGACAGGATATCAAGCAGGAAGAAGGAGCTTGGGATGGCAGGCAACGATACGGTGGATATCGACGAGCTGATGCGTCTGAAGAAGGAGGCAGATGCCGTCATTCTCGCCCATTACTACGTCAGCGGCGAGGTTCAGGCCATCGCAGACTATGTTGGCGACAGCTTCGGATTAAGCAAGAAAGCAGCCGAACTGGATTGCCGCACGCTGGTGTTCGCCGGCGTCACGTTCATGGGAGAAAGCGCAAAGCTGCTGAGCCCTAACAAGGTGGTGCTGATGCCCGACCCGATGGCAGACTGCCCCATGGCGCACATGGTGACGAAGGACAAGGTCGACAGGGCCCGCGAGGAATACGACGATCTTGCCGTGGTCTGTTACGTGAACTCGACCGCCGAGATGAAGGCCTGGTCGGATGTCTGCGTTACCTCGAGCAACGCCCTGAAGATATGCAAGCAGCTGCCGCAGAAGAACATCCTGTTCATCCCCGACCATCATCTGGGAAGCTATATCGCGGGCCTGCTTCCGGAGAAGAACTTTATCTTGAACGACGGCTTCTGCCCGCGCCACGAGGCAATCTCGGCAGAAGAGGTACGCCAGCTGAAGGCCGAACATCCCGGTGCGCCGTTCCTGGCACATCCGGAATGCCCGGAGTGGATCCGGCAATATGCAGACTACGTGGGCTCCACCAAGGGAATCATCGACTATGCCACGGAGCATGACGACAAGGAATTTCTCATCGGCACCGTATACGGCGTCATCCACGAACTGGAACGACGAAACGCCGGCACCGGGAAGAGGTTCTATTTCCCGAAGACGAAGCCGGTATGCGAGAACATGGACGGTATCACGCTGCAGAAGGTCTATGACGTGCTGAAAGAGAACGTGGAGAATGTGGATGACCCGGGCGAGTTCGCACCCGGCGCCCGCCGTGCACTGCAACGCATGCTGGACCTGGCGGCAAACTGAATCGGTGAGATCATGACTATTCCTTCCCTTACCACCCCTTGCGCGACCAGCGAGGAAATCATCCAGGCAGCCTGTGCCCATGCACCCCACCGCACTCTGGCTCGGCGCATTCCCCTTCGTCCTGCCCTGGAATTCGACGTCGTCATCGTGGGAAGCGGCGTATCCGGCTGCTTCGCCGCGCTGCATCTGCCCCCGAGCCTCCGCATCGCCGTGCTTTCGAAGGGCAGCCTGGATACCTGCGACAGCATGCTCGCCCAAGGCGGCATCTGCGTATTGCACGACCCGGATGACTATGAATCGTTCTATCAGGATACCCTGCGTGCCGGACATTACGAGAACCGTGCCGAGAGTGTCGATATCATGATCCGCTCGAGCCGTGGTGTTATCACCGAATTGCAGAACCGTGGCGTGCGCTTCGCGACCACTCCCGACGGAAAGCTCGACTACACCCGCGAAGGCGCCCACTCGCGTCCGCGCATCTGCTACCACGCCGACATCACGGGACGCGAGATCACCACGGTCCTGCAACGCGACCTGAGGACCCTGCGCAATGTCACCATCATGGAGCACACCACGATGACCGACCTGCTGGAACGGCCGGACGGAAGCTGCCGCGGCATCTCCTGCATCGGCCCTGACCGACGAGAGTTCGAAATCCATGCAACCGATACCATCCTGGCAACCGGAGGCATCGGCGGGCTCTATGCCCACTCCACGAACTTTCCGCTGCTCACTGCCGATGGATGCCGGGTGGCGTTCGAACATGGAGTGCGTTTGGCACACATGGATTACGTGCAGATCCACCCCACCACGCTCTATACGGGAAAGCCCGGGCGCAGCTTTCTGATCAGCGAATCGGCACGCGGGGAGGGCGCCATCCTGCTGGATCGTAATGGCCGTCGCTTTACCGACGAGCTGCAGCCGCGCGACGTGGTCTCGAAAGCTATTGCCCGCCAGATGGAAGCCGACGGCACCGATTACGTGCTGCTCTCGTTCGAACGCATAGATGCATCCCAGATCAAAGGACATTTCCCCAATATATACGAGCGCTGTCTGGAAGAAGGGTACGATATCACCCGAGAGCCTGTCCCGGTGGTTCCGGCACAGCATTACTTCATGGGCGGCATCGATGTCGATAGCAATTCGGAAACGTCCATGCCGCATCTGTACGCGGTAGGTGAAACCAGCTGCAACGGTGTCCATGGCGCCAACCGCCTCGCCAGCAACAGCCTGTTGGAGAGCCTCGTGTTCGGGCAGCGCGCCGCCGCGCATATCGGCCGCCGGCAAACCGGCAGGATCGGGCGCGCCCTGGCAGTGGGCAACGGCCCGGTCGATTACGATCCGCATACGCCAGTCGGCAGCGAGGATGCGGATGGTTCCGACGCCGCAAGCCAGCGCTTGCTTGCCGAGGCAGAGAGGACATTGCGCGAAGCGGAACTTGCATGGACGCAATGCCGGACACGGCGCGCAGCAGGGGCCGAAACCGAACCCGAGCCGAAGACTTCCGTGGGAAAAGAGGCATGAGTATGGATCCCGTTACCCTGCGGTTGGCCGCCGAGCCGCTCATCATGCAGGCCCTGCGTGAGGACTTGAACGCCGAGGATGTGAGTACCGCAAGCGTCGCCCCCGAGGCGCGCCCAGCCACGGTCGATCTCATCTGCAAGCAAGAGGGCATCATTGCCGGCCTGGACGTCTTCGCCCGAACTTTCACGCTTCTCGACGAACATACCGACTGCCAATTCTCTGTTGTCGACGGCGCTTCCGTTCATCCGGGCCAAACGCTCGGCACCGTTGCCGGTGATGTGCGCGTATTGCTGTCCGGGGAACGGACGGCTCTGAACTACCTGCAGCGTATGAGCGGCATCGCCACCTACACCCGCCGCATTGTCGACGCGCTTGCTGGCACCGGTACGACATTGGTCGACACCCGCAAGACCACCCCCAATATGCGGGTGTTTGAGAAGGAGGCCACACGGATAGGCGGTGCTGCGAACCATCGCTACAACCTGACAAGCGGCATCATGCTCAAAGACAACCATATCGCCGCTGCGGGAGGTATCGGACCCGCCGTGGCAGCCGCCCGTGCCCATGCCCCTTTCGTCCTGAAGATCGAGGTCGAGGTCGAGTCGCTTGCCATGGTACGCGAAGCGCTTGAAGCCAGCGCCGACATCATCATGCTCGATAATATGGACCATGATCAGATGTCCCGGGCGATCGAGCTCATCGATGGACGCGCCTTGACCGAATGCTCGGGTAATATCACGGCAGAGAACGTCGGTGCCATCTCCGATCTCGGCGTAGATTTCGTATCGTGCGGTGCCCTGACCCATTCGGCCCCCATCCTGGATCTGAGTCTGAAGAATCTGCAGATACGCAACGGCTGAACCGAAACACGTGGTACAAGATGAACAGGGCCGAAACCTTTGCGGAAATGCCCGCATACGGAGAACGGGGAAAGGATTGCAGGAGATGACCGGCGACGAACGACGCAAGATGATCCTCAACGCCCTGCGCGAAACCGAGAAGCCCCTTTCGGGCGAAACGTTGGGAAAGGCCGCACATGTCAGCCGCCAAGTCGTCGTACAGGACATTGCACTGCTCAGAACCGAAGGCTATCCCATCGTCTCCACCAACCGCGGGTACCTGATGTCGCTCCCCCATCGGCGCATGCGCGTCCTGAAATGCCACCATACCGTGGACGAGACCGAGGACGAGCTCACCATTATCGTCGACCTCGGCGGAGAGGTTGTGGATGTCGTGGTCAACCATCGGGTATACGGCAAGATGTCCGCGATGCTCAACATCAAGAACCGACGGGACGTCAAGCACTATATGGACAACATCCGATCGGGGAAATCGAGCCCGTTGATGTTGGTGACCTCCGGCTACCACTTCCACCACATCGCCGCCGATTCCGAGGAGGCGCTCGACGAAATCGAAGCCGCTCTTCGTGAAAGGGGATATCTGGCCGAGGTCTTCCCCTATGAAAGCGAGTTGACCCTGTAAGCTCGCAACAAACTTGAGACCTCCGGTTCACAGACTGGAAATCTTCACGCGGTACACCATATCTAGGCATGATGCATGCAAAGGAGGGCAGCACTGCGTGAAGCCGATGATCGGCATAGTTCCCCTGGTAGATATCGCTCGGGAAAGCCTTTGGATGATTCCCGGCTATCCTGATGGGTTGATGGGGGCGGGAGCCATCCCGATGACCCTTCCCCTTACCAAGGAGACCGCTGTCATCAATGGCCTCGTCGAGCATCTCGATGGCGTCCTGCTCACCGGTGGACAGGATATCGCGCCTGAACGTTATCGCGCCCAGCCTCTTTCCAGCTGCGGGGAAACCTGCCCTCTGCGCGACATCATGGAGCTGCGGCTGATACGCACCGCCCTGAAAAGGAACCTCCCGATCCTCGGAATCTGCCGTGGCATCCAGATGCTGAATGTCTATTTCGGCGGCACCTTGTTCCAGGATCTGCCCACACAGCATCCGCAGGGAATCGACCACCATATGCAGCCTCCGTACAATCGGGCCGTTCATCTGGTTAACACGGTGCCGAACACCCCGCTGGAGAAGGTGCTGAAGCAGACTTCTTTGGGCGTGAACAGCTACCACCACCAAGCCATCCGCCGCCTCGCCCCTCGTCTGAAGGCAATGGGAATCTCCGATGACGGCTTGATCGAGGCCGTATACCTGCCAGACTACCGGTTTGTCTGGGGCGTGCAATGGCATCCCGAGTTGTCATACGAGACCGACCGGAACAGCCAGTTGATCTTGACGGCATTTGTGCGGGCGTGCAAGTCGGCCCATAGAAAAAGGGAGCAGCAGTCAGCATCAAGCGAAGTGCTGCTCCCTTAGCCTTTTGCGCTCGGGACTACTTCACCTTCACCTTGGATACCGCCCCGTACTCTCCAGCGCACGTAACCCCATCGACAGTACGGATCGGACGCACCTTCACGTAATAGGTTTCCTTCGACTTCAGGTGCTTGACAGTTGCGCTCAGGTCCTTGCCTTTGACGGTTACCGTCTTGCCGCCTGCCAAACCGGCTTTGCTCGATGCGTAGATAAGCTCGTACGAATCAGCCTTCTTCACTTTCTTTACTGTGGCCGTGAACGACTTCTTTCCGGCCTTCAGCTTTGCCGAAGCCTTCTGCAACCATCCGCAGACGTTTTCGGAGTGCTCGTTGCGAATCCATGAGCCGTCCTTGAACCCGTAGGCAGTGACCTGGAAAGAATAGGCCTCGCCCGATTTCAGGCCTTTGACCACGACCGACGTTTCCCCCTTCGTCCAGACATACGAGGGTTCGGTAGAACCTGCCGGCCAATAGGCAACACGGTAGTTCACGGCGCCCTTGACCTTCGGGAAGGTAACCTTGATTGCCCTCTCCTTGGCCGACAGCGTCAGGGTGATCTTCTTGGCGCTGATGGAGGCAAGGGAATCATACACTTCCGCATTCTTCGCTGCATCATCCGTCGGGGTGATCTGGTCTGCAAACTGGGAGTCGGCCGATGATGAGGCCGAACTGCTTTCAGCTACGGTGCTTGATGCTGTCGATGGATTCAGCTGCTCGCTGATCGCCGGCAAGCCATACGCCACAAACGCCACGACGATCGCCGCAATAACCAATATCCAAATGACCGCCTTCGCGACCGACTTGCGTACCGGGTTCTTCTCGGGCATCTCGATGGTTTTGCCCTTGGACTCGGGCTTCTTCTCATCTGCCGTCAGCCGCTCGCCGCATTTCGGGCAAATCGGCGTGCCCTCCTGCAGTTCGGCATCGCAATGGGGACATTTCATATCGAAGGTCACTCCCTTCAAGAGCGCAGAGACGCTCACCTGTTCGAAAGTAGGCATTTACTCTACCGCACTTGCCATCCTTGCGCGAAGCTCGGCGCGAAATCAGCATGGATGGATAGCTTTCCTTGATGCTGAAGAGTGTGCAGTATAAGAATAACGGGGAAGACCGAACGACTCACGATAGGCATTGGACGACACGTCTTCCAATCCCACCGGAAACCGCGGTTCCGGCAACGGGCGGATCCCGGCTATTCGCTGCGCAGCGACTCGACCGGGTCGCGGCGGGCCGCATTGACCGAGGGGATCAAACCCGCGATAAACGTCAACAGCACGCTGATGAGAATCAGGATGACCGCCGCAAGAGGCGGCAGGCTCATGACATTCGGCACCTGGCTGGTGCTCTCTACATAGGCGTTCACCGGGATAGACACCAGGAGTACCACCGCGATGGCGATCACACCCGCAATCAAGCCCTCGATAACCGTCTCCGCATTGAATATGTTCGCGACATTGCCCTTCGACGCTCCCATCGCACGGAGAATACCGATTTCCTTGCGGCGCTCCAGCACGGAGATATAGGTGATGATGCCGATCATGATCGAACTCACTACCAGTGAGATGCTGACGAAGGCGATCAGGACCCGGCTGATCATGTTGACGATTTCGGTCACCGACGAGATCAAAGAGCCCATGACGTCGGAATAGGTGATGGTTCGGTCGTCATCGCCAGCCGCTTTCGCCTGGTCGTTGTAGGCGTCGATCGCATCGATCACCAGCTCCTTATTGTCGAAGTCCTTCGGATAGATGCTGATGCTTTCCGGTGAGGATTTTTTCGCATAGCCCAATTTCGAAAGGTTGCCCGAGTAGGTGACCTCAGAATCGTCCATCATGCTGGATAGCAGTTGCTGCAAATCGCGTTTGGACAGGTTGATGGTGATGGCTTTGGGCAGGGCATCGGCCAGGCGCTCGGCCATCTGCTCGCTCTGCTCCTGCATGGTCTTGCTGATTGCTGCCGTCATCTTCGTCTGCATCTGCTTGATCATCTTGTTTGCAATCTGCTGGGAAAGATCCTTGACGGCCCGGGTCAGCTTCTTCTGCAGGTACGGCTGTAGCGTATTCTCCAGATAGTCGTTCATCGCAGAACGAATCTGCTTCTGCGCCGAGCCGCCCACCTTCTCGGCCACCTTCTGAAGCTGAAGCTGCAATTCGGGTTGTGACAGATATTCTTGGAAATCGCTGGTGAAATCCGTGTTCGCAGTAATCTGCTGGCCCTGATGCTTGCTCAGGTAATACTGCACATAGCCGTTCATGATGCCCTTGCCCACCGAAGTCAGCTGGGCTTGTTGCTTTTCGGTAAGCTGTACATTCTGGGAAGAGACTTTGGGGGCCGGGAGATTCTTCAAGTCCTTTTCCAGCTGGGAGGTGTCGACCGAAGAGACCGCGGAAGAGACATCGAGATCGCCCAGGTCGCCGAGTGTGCTGCTGAGATCGGCAGCCGAGGAGCCACTGGTTGACAGAGCGTCCTTCAGCACGTCCTCGTCAACCGAAATCAGGGAATCCATATCGAAGGCGGATTCCTTCTTCAGCTCCTTGAACGTCTTCCCCGTGAACACGTCGACTTTGGGATGGGCCAGCTGCTCTTTCACAATCTGAGAATCGGCCGATTCCTCCATCAAGTGCTCGATCAGGTCGTGACGGTAGGCCACCCCTTCGGAAAGGGCGGTATTGCTTGCTGTTTCGCGTGCCTTTACGACACCGACAATCTTCAAGGTCGTGCCGCCCTGCACGGCTTTTTTCACGAATTTCTTGTCGTCGGACATATCCGTCCAGGTATTCTTGTCGGCGTTGTGACGGTAGAACGCCGTCGGACTCACCACCTTGAACTTCGTGTTCAGGGCATCCTCATACGTGAACGTCGTGCTGGTATCGGGCGTATCGACCTCCTTCTCCTTGCCCAGGCGATTGACCATGTCGGAAAGCTCATCGGGGTCCAGGACACCGATGCTGTAAAGCGTGTAGTCGCTGATCTCCCCCGAGGAATCGAGCACCAATACGCATTCGTCGTACTTCTCGGGCCATTTCCCCTTTACCACTTCGAACTGGGAGTCAAGGACTTCTTGGTTGTCGATCATCTCGGAGAACGAATTCATGGAAATCGAAGCGGAAACCTGTTCGGGAAAATTATCGAGGTTGCGGTATTCGTCCATGGCGGAAGGATTGAGCTTTTTCGGATCATCCGCATCGTCGGTATAGATAATCGGCGTGATGCCGTATCCGTAGGCAATCGCCGTCGAGTAGTCGTTGACATAGGAGCCATCGGTCTCGAGCCACTTCTTGAAAGACTTCAAGTCGTTGTTCCTCACGCTGGCGAACATGTCCTTGACCACCGTGCGTTCCTGGATGGCATCCGTATCCTGCACGCTATCCGTAGCGGACGAGGACGCGGACCCCACCGCCCCGACGGAGAGCGTGCCCGAGGAATCATCATCCCCATCTGAAGACCCTCCGAGCATCGAGGTCAAATCGAAGCTCGATTTCGTGATCGTCAACGGGTTCGAGGACAGCGTTTCCTCCTCGACCTGGTAGATGTAGTTGTTCACTCCGTTCGACAGCGCAAGGATTGCGGCAATGCCGATAATGCCGATGGAAGCAGCGAATGCGGTAAGGAAGGTGCGGCCCTTCTTCGTCATCAGATTGCTGAAAGAAAGCGACAGCGCGGTAAGGAAGGACATCGAAGCGCGCTTCTTGCGCCCTGCGGTTTTTGCTGTCCCTGTCGAACGGGCAGAGGATCCCGCCTTACCGGCATCGCCGGGTGCGGCAGAGGCGGCATCGTCATCCACCTGAGGAGCAGACGCGTCCCGTGCAGCCCCACCCGATGAAGCAGCTGAAAAAACGGCTTCTTCAGAAGCCGAAGCGAATCCTCTTCCCTCTTTCAGAAGCGCAGCGCGTTCTTCCGGGGTCACAGGATGAGAATCGTCGGTAATCCGCCCATCGGCCAGCTTCACGATGCGATCGGCATACCGGTATGCCAGTTCGGGATTGTGCGTCACCATGACAACCAGCCGATCGGAGGCGATTTCCGAAAGCAGGTCCATGACCTGGTAGCCCGTTTCGGTATCGAGGGCGCCGGTTGGCTCGTCGGCAAGCACGATGTCCGGCCCGTTCACGAGTGCGCGGGCAATGGCGACGCGTTGCGCCTGACCGCCGGATAGTTGATTGGGCTTCTTCTCCAGATGGTCGCCGAGCCCTACGCGCTCTAATGCGTGCTTTGCGCGTTCCCGGCGTTCGGCTCGCGGCACTCCCGCCAAGGTCAATGCCAACTCGACATTCGAAAGCACCGTCTGGTGTGGGATAAGGTTGTAGCTCTGGAAGATGAATCCGATATGGTGGTTCCGATAGGTATCCCAGTCGGAGCTCTTGTAATCGCGGGTGGAAACGCCGTTGATGTCGATTTCCCCGCTGTCTGGGTGATCGAGTCCGCCAAGGATGTTGAGGAAGGTCGTCTTTCCAGAGCCCGATGGGCCCAGAATGGCCACGAATTCGTTCTCACGGAAGGTGATGGACACGTCATCAAGGGCCTTCTGCGTGAACGACCCCGTGGTATAGACTTTGCTCAGCCCTCTGACCTCGATCAACCGGGCGCCTCCCTACCTTTACCGTTCGGCGATGCGATAATGCACATTCGAGTCTATCATGGGCATGCTCCGAAATCGGTGAGTTTGCCAGATGGCTTCACCTGTCTTCATCTTGTTATTTTCGACAAAAAGGCTCCCCGCCAAGAGCGGGGAGCCCATGATGGGACATTGCCATCGAAATGCATGCTAGGAACGGACCTCCGCGCCTAAGCCGCCGCAGATCTTCTTCACCAATTTGGCATGCGCCTTCTCCACCTCTTCGCTGGTCAGCGTCCGATCGGAGGCACGGTAAGTCAGGGAATAGGCCATGGACTTCTTGCCCGGCCCCAAACGCAGCGGGTCTCGATACACGTCGAACAGATGCACCTCGGAGAGCAGTTTGCCGCCCGCAGAGCCCATCCGCTGCATGAGCATCTCGTTGGTGACCTCCTCATCCACGATGAAGGCCACGTCGACCTCCACTGGCGGGAACTCGGGGATATCCACGAAATCGCGAGCCGGACGCGCTGCCCGCACCAAGGCGTTGACATCCAGCTCAAAGGCGACCACCGGGCCCTTGGCGTCGTACGCCTGTACCGCCAGCGGATGCAACTCGCCAACCCAGCCGATCACGGCACCTCCCGAAAGCATCTCGGCCGCCCTGCCCGGTTGCAGATGGCCGGCCGAATCGCCTTCCAACTTGCGGAAGCGCACCTTCGGCAGGGCAAGTTCGCGGGCTATGGATTCAAGCACGCCCTTGCCGTCGAAGAAGTCGAACGGAGCCGGGTCGACGTTCCAGCCCTTCGGCTGCATTTGGCCGACCATCACGCCCGCGAGTTTCTGTACCTCACGCGGCAGCTGCGTACCCGCATGGCCATAGAAAACGCGGCCGATCTCATAGAGCTGGATATTCTCCACGCCATGGCTCTGATTGTATGCCACGCTGCGCAGCAAACCGGGGATGATGCTGCGGCGCATCTGGGACTGGTCGGCATTGATGGGATTGATCAGCTCCACCGGCTCTCCCAATCCCTCTTCCGACATCCCGAGCTTCTCCAGCTCGCCGGGTTCGGCAAACGAGTAGGTCATAGTCTCGTTCAAGCCGCAGGCGGGCAGTATGAGATTCAGCTTTTCGACAACCCGCTGCTCCGCCGTCTTCTGCGGGATGCGCTCGCGGCCGCCTGGCAACGTAGCGGGAATCTTCTCCATACCGTACAGACGAAGGACCTCTTCATAGAGGTCGATCTCACGTTCGAGATCGGGCCGCCAGGTGGGGGCGATCACCTGCAATGCATCGGCCCCCTCGTCGGAGACTTGGCAGCCCAGGCGCTCCAGGATATCGACGATATCGGCCCGCGGAATCTCGGCACCCATCATGCGGCAGAACCGCGGGATGCGGAAACGCAGATCGAATGGCTGCTCCTTCACCGGCCAGACGTCCACCAAGCCCTTGCTTACCGTCCCTCCGCAGATCTGCGCCATAAGAGCCGCTGCGAAATCGGCATTGCGCGTGATGCGGCCGGCATCCACTTTGCGCTCATAGCGCATGGAGGCCTCGCTGATCAAGCCGAGATTGCGGCTCGTGCGACTGGTGTGGGCCGGATTGAAGGTCGCCGCCTCAAGCAGGATATCGACCGTGTCATCGGTAACCTCGGAATCCAGGCCGCCCATGACACCCGCAAGCGCCACAGCACGTTCAGGCGTCGCAATGACCGTCATGTCCGATGTCAGTACCCGATCCTTGCCATCGAGCGTGGTCAGATGCTCGCCTTCCTCGGCCGGTCGGACGATGATGTGCGCCTTGCCATCGGCAGACTTGACCTTGTCGAAATCGAAGGCATGAAGCGGTTGCCCCAGCAGGAACAGGATGTAGTTCGTCACATCGACCACATTGTTAATCGACCGCGTGCCCGAAGCATTGATTCGCTGTACCAGCCAATCGGGACTCGGGCCGATTTTCACCCCGCGGATGACGCGGGCGGTATAGCGTGGGCATCGATCCTCTTCCGCGATGGTCACTTCGACTTCATCGGCGGTCGGCGCACCCTCTTCGACAAGATCCATTTCCGGATAGCGGACCTCGCTGCGGTACATGGCCCCCACTTCGCGTGCCAAACCCTCGACCGACAGGCAGTCGGGACGGTTCGGGGTGATTTCCAAGTCGATAACACGGTCTGACAGCTTCATATAGTCGGCAAACGGCGTACCCACCGGCGCGTCTTCGGGCAGTATCATGATGCCCTCGTGATCCGAGCCGATACCCAGCTCGCGCGCCGAGCAATTCATGCCATAACTGTATATGCCGCGCAGTTTGCTCTTCTTGATTTTGAAGTCGCCGAATTCGGCGCCGATCATCGCCACGGGAACCTTGTCGCCCGCCTTGAAATTCTGGGCACCGCAGACAATCTGCAGCGGTTCTGGGTTGCCTGCCTCGTCGGTATTGGCCGCGCCTACCGATACCTTGCAGACCCACATATGGTCTGAATCCGGATGGGACTCCTTTTCAAGAATCTGCCCTACGACAACCTTCTTGAACTGGGCACCGGTCTCCTCGAGACCCTCGACACCCGTTCCCGTCAGATCCAAATGATCGCAGAACTCCTGTGTATCCGCAGGTACATCAACGTACTCGTTCAACCAATTCAAAGATACTTTCATATCGTTGCTTCTCTCCTCTGGCTCTACCGCGCTGCTTAGAACTGGCGCAGGAAACGCATATCGCCCGCAAGCAGCATGCGCAGGTCGGGAACGTTGTACTTCAGGCAGGCAATGCGCTCGACGCCCATGCCGAATGCAAAGCCGGAATATACTTCAGGATCGATACCCGCATAGCCGAACACGTTGGGATCGACCATACCGCAGCCGAGCACCTCGACCCAGCCGGTATGCTTGCAGAACCGGCAGCCTTCGCCGCCGCATATTCCGCATGACACGTCCGCCTCGGCCGACGGCTCCGTGAACGGGAAGTAATGCGGGCGCAAACGCGTGCGGCGGTCCTCCCCGAACATCTCCTTCACGAAGTACTCGAGCGTGCCCTTCAAATCGCCGAAGGTGATACCCTCATCGACAACGAGCCCTTCGACCTGGTTGAATTGCGGCAGGTGGCTGGGGTCGGCCACGTCGCGCCGATAGACCTTTCCCGGGGCGATCATATAGATGGGCGGCTTCTGTGTTTCCATGACATGCGCCTGGACGCCCGAGGTCTGCGTGCGCAACAGCACATCGGATTCGCCGCGCACCGCCGATTCGGCGCCGGTCTTATCGACCACATAGAAGGTATCCTGCATACCGCGGGCCGGATGATCCGGCGGCGTATTCAGCGCCTCGAAGTTGTAGTAGTCCGTCTCCACCTCGTTACCCGGCATGACCGTGTACCCGATGCCATGGAAGATCTCGGAGATCTCGTCGGTGATGGCACTGATCAGATGCCGGGAGCCGATCTGCTGCGCGCGGCCAGGCAACGTTACGTCAACTGCGCCGGCCTCCATCTTCGCTTCAAGCTCGGCCTGGGCAAGCGCCTCCCGACGGGAGGCAAGCGCCTGCTCTACTTCGCTTCGCACCTGGTTGACCGTCTTGCCCAAGATGGGACGGTCCTCCTTGGCAATCTTGCCCATGGAACGCAGGTACCCGGTCAGCTCACCGGATTTTCCCAGTACCTGGACGCGCACCTGCTCGAGCGCCGACGAGTCGTTCGCCGCCTTGATGTTCTCGAGCACCCGTGCCCGCAGCGCGAGCACATCGTCTTGAATCGACATAGCCCTTCCTTCCCAATAAAAAACCCGCCCTCGGCTGCCATGCGCAGCTCCAAGGACGGGAACGGGTTCTCGCGGTACCACCTTGGTTGACTCTGCATTGCGTCTGCAGAATCCACTCTGACTCTGTAACGGGAGTTCCCGGCGCAGCCTACTGGAAAACGTTCAGTGCGCAGCTGATGAAGGGAATCACCGCATCGTCTACCGGGCCCTTTCAGCCGGGGGGCCCTTCTCTGGAGGCATCCGATGGCGCGGCGCTGTCTTCGTCATCGCCTTTGATGCCGACGATTATACCGCAAGTATGCCGTAGGGGCTCCGCACGTTGGACAGAGGGCACAGGGCATCCACAGGCACCCACCGCCGGCATCGCTATCGCTATAATGGAAGCCTTACGGAAAGGAGCCCCTATGTCTGATTCTTGGTTCGCCTGCTACCAATCGAAGTTGACCACGGCCGAAGACGCCGTACGGATGATTCCGCCGCATAGCCATGTCGGCATGCCCGATGGTGCGGGCGAGCCCCACGCGCTCATCCAAGCGGTCTGCGATAATTACCTGGACCTGACCGATGTCACGTTCTTCCAAGCCTCGAGCACCAACGGCCTGGACATGTACGAACCGGACATGGCCGGCCATATCCGGTACGAGACCTTTATCGCGTCGCCCGGTATGAAGCAAGGCTACTGGGATGCCCTCTTCCAGGGACGCGCCGATTGCGTTCCAACCTACTTCAGCACGGTCGAGCGCGATATCCGCAACGACGAGTATCCCATCGATGTCGCCCTGCTCTCGCTTTCGCGCCCCGACCGTCATGGATACTGCAGCTTCGGAATAAGTGTCGACTATCAGCGCACCATCGCAGATAAGGCAACGCTGGTCATCGCACAGGTGAACGATCAGATGCCGCGTACCCTGGGCGAAAGCTTCATCCATGTCAGCGAACTCGATGCCATCGTCGAGGTATCCGAGCCCCTGGCCGTCAGCCCCATGCCCCCTATCGGCGATACCGAACGCAGGATCGGCGAGTTCGTCGCGAGCCTGGTTGAAGACGGCGACACCATCCAAGCGGGTATCGGCAAGCTGCCGAATGCGGTCATGGAAGCGCTTTCCACGAAGAGGGACCTTGGGGTCCATTCAGAGCTCTTCACCACTTCGATGATGGAGCTGACAAACGAGGGCGTGCTGACGAACCGTCGGAAATCGCTGCACCCGGGAGCAAGCGTGGTAACGTTCGCGCAGGGCACCCCCGAGTTGTATGACTGGCTCGACGACAATCCCTCGGTGCAGTTCTTCCCGGTGGGATACGTGAACAATCCCTACGTGATAGCGCAGAACGACCATTTCGTATCCGTGAATTCCTGTGTGGAAGTGGACTTGTACGGGCAGGTGGCCGCAGAATCCATCGGGCCCAAGCAGCTCTCGGGCGCAGGCGGGCAAGTCGATTTCGTTCGCGGCGCGGCAATGAGCGCACATGGGAAATCGATCATCGCCATGACTTCGACTGCGCGCCATGGGCAGGTAAGCCGCATCCGGCTGTACCTCGATCGCGGGACGCCGATCACCACCCCGCGCGACGAGGTGCAATACATCGTGACCGAATACGGCATCGCGAACCTGCGGGGCAAATCATGTTCCGACCGCGCCCAGGCGCTTATCAAAATCGCCCACCCCGATTTCCGCGAGCAGCTGCGCGACGAATACCGTGCGGTCTACCATGTGGACCCCCTGGCTTGACGGCATCCGCGATAGCGGCAACAAGAACGGCAGGTGGCCGTAGGGGTTTGGGTTTCATCAACGTCTGAAGGCAAACGGCCAGCCGGCAACGGCAGGGTCGGAAAATCGAGGAAAAGGGGAGCACATGCAGAAGCCATCGGCTGCAACCATATACGGCATCCGCGCCGAAGCCGCCATCCTGCTATTCGCCGTGTTGATAGTGGGAGGGCTTTCGGTAACCGCTTATGCCTATGCTGACGAATCGGGCCTATCCGACACGAGTCCTGCGGAGTCGGCAGCAACTACGGGGTCAACCGTAAGCCTCGAGGCCCCATCAAACGGGTCCTCGGCAACAAAAGGAAGCAGCACGGATGGAGGCTCCGCCGCTGCCACGGACAGCAGCGCCGACTCTGACGCCATCCGCACTGAAAGCTCCTCAAGCTCCAGTAGCACCTCTTCTTCAAAGGAGAGCTCCCAGGCTGCGAAGAAGAAGGCAAACACCGCCAGGAAGCAGAAGGCTCCCAAGATGACGCATCGGAAGCTGCTTGCCATCTTGGATAAAACCACCGGCTCGGCAAGGGTCAAGGAGCTCAACACCACGTACCGTCTGAAGAAAACCAAAGCAGGCAAAAGGCTCATTGCCCAGGTGAAGAAAATCAGCAGGCACCATAGGCTCGGCGTCGTGCTCATCGACGTCCGTACCGGGCAGGGATTCTCCTTCTCGGCAAAGCGTAAGCTCTACAGCGCCAGCTGCCTGAAAGGCCCCTTCGTCGCATCGCTGTGCAAGTGGAAGCCCTCCAGTTGGAACCGTTCATCCTGGGCCATGCGCCAGACCATCGTCTACTCGAATAACGATACCTACGCCCAGCTGCGCCGGAAGTACGGCTCATCAACCATGCGGAAGATGATGAGGTACTCAAGAGTGGGATCGTTCGATGCCAGGGCGTACTACACGTTCGTGCCCACGCGCGATCTTGCGAAACTTTGGGTCAGCAACTACTGGTACTTCTTCAAAGACAAGAACAAGAATTCGAAGTCATGCCGCAACCTGTACACCCACGGCAGGGAATCGTTCATCTACCGTCAGATGAAGGGCAAGAAACGCGTGTACACCAAACCCGGGTGGGTCCTCGCGTCCAATTACAAATATCGTTCCCGCAACGATGCAGGTATCGTCACCGCGAAGATACACGGTAAGAAATGCCCTTACGTGCTTGCCATCATGTCGAGCCATTACTATGGCAAGAAGAATCTGTGCAAGCTGGTTCGGGACTGCGATGCTGTCCATGCGGATATGATGAGGAAATACCTGAAGAAATACCGCCTGTAAATCCGGTTATTCGGCTGCCTTCGCCCGCTTGGCTGCGCGTTTCGCCTCTTTTTCGCGCAAACGCTCGAGCGTAACAACCTTTGTGACGATTGTGCCCTGCGAGATGACATCTCCCTCATCGTCGGTTGCAACCACTGCCCAATATTGTTTCGGTCCCTCCATATGGTCGAGCGTGGCTCTGCCATGCAGCACGCCTTTCTGTGCACTCTTCCAATGGCGCACATGAACCTCTATGCCGAACGGGCGCTCCTTGGAAAAATCGACGGAAAGCTCCGCGGCCCGGCTTGCCACAGTTTCCAACAGAGAAATCGTGGCACCCCCATGGACAAAGCCGAACGGCTGGTAGAGCGTCGGGTCGAGCGGCATGTCCGCTTCTACGCACTCTGGTTCCTCTTTCGTGAACACAATGCCGAGCTTGCCGGTCAGCCCTTTGGTTACATCCGTCTTCTCCACCGATTTGATTTCCAGGGGCATTGGAGCTCTCCTTCCCTGCATGTATCCCGCCCATTATAGGAGAAAGAGGATTGACCGTGGAGCATAACCTCGATAGCTCCCAGGACGCCGCACACGGCACGCACCCGGGTGGACCGCGCATCAGGATTCTTCTCGCGGCTCGGCCGCATCTGCCGGCTCGTGCGATTCCCGACGATAGGAATCGATTGCCGCCAGAAAGCGGGTGCCGTAGCGGCCCGCCTTGGTACGCCCCACCCCTGAAACATCCAACAGGTCATCCTCGGTTTCGGGCATCAGCCGGCACATGTCATGCAGGGTATGGTTGCTGAAGACCACATAGGCGGGAATGCCTTCCTCGGCCGCAATCCGGGCGCGCAACTCCTTCAGACGCTGGAACAGCACCGGATCGAGCCCTGTGTCCGCACTTGATTCCAAAGCCCGATTGCGGCGGTCCTTCCGCTTCGTGCGTTCGGCATCGGACTCCTGCGGCACCTTGAGCGTCAGCGTTTCGCGATTTCGCAGGAACCGGCCGCTGCGGTCGGTGAACACCACCACTCGATAGGGGTCCTCCCGCTGGCCCAACAGCCCGTGCTCGATGAGCGCATCGAGCACGAAGCGGATATGGCGCAGGGAGCAATCGGCCATGATGCCATAGGTCGACAGCGTATCATAGCCGCCTGCACGCACCTTCTCGCCCTTCGACCCATGCAGGATATCGGCGATCAGGGCTTTGCCCACCGTACGATCCCGTTGGGCTAGACGCGCAACGCAGCTGATGATCTTCTGGGCCTCCACCGTGACATCCTGTTCGGTGAACGCCGTCTCGCAATTGCTGCAATTGCCGCAGTAACCGGGCGCTTGCTCGCCGAAATATCGCAGCAGAAACCCACGCAGGCAATCTTGGGTGGTAGCGTAGAACGTCATCATCTTCAGGCGCTCATTGGCATGCGCAATCAACTCCTGATGGGTCGGCCCGTCGATGTCCGGCCGCATCTCGTAACCCGCGTTGATCAGGAAATCGCAGGTGCGCACATCTGCCGGACTGTAAAGCAGTATGCAGTCCGCCGGTTCCCCGTCACGACCGGCGCGTCCCGCCTCCTGGTAATAGCTTTCCACGTCGAGCGGAAGGTTGTAATGCACGACAAAGCCCACGTTGCTCTTGTCTATCCCCATACCGAAGGCGTTGGTGGCTACCATCAGGTCTATCTCGTCATTGATGAACGCTTCTTGGTTCTCTGCACGTTCTCGATCGCCCAATGCCCCGTGGTAGCGCCCCGCCGAGAACCCCCATGCCCGCAAGTCGTCGCAGACTTGCTCGACGGTTTTCCGGGTGGTGCAGTAGATGATGCCCGATTGGCCCTCATGCTGCCGGCAGATCTGCTTCAGCAGACGGTCCTTTCCCCTCTTCCCCTTGCCTTCCAAGCGATGCACGACGAAATGCAGGTTCGGCCTATCGAAGCTCGCAAGCACTTCCAGGGGCTGGCGCAGGCCCAACGATTGGCGGATATCCCCTCTCACACGTTCGGTTGCCGTGGCCGTGAATGCGGCTACGGGCGGACGCGCGGGCAGCTTTCCCAGAAAGCCGCTGATGCGCGTATAGCTGGGGCGGAAATCCTGACCCCACTGGGAGATGCAATGCGCCTCGTCGATAGCCATCAGCTGCGGTGGATGCGCCTGGCAAAACGACAGGAACTCCGATGACTCCAGCCGTTCGGGGGCGACATACAGCAGCGTATAAGCCCCATCTGCGGCAGCGTCCAGGACCTTGCGGCGCTGTGCCGGCGTGAGCGAGCTGTTCACAAACGCCGCACGGATGCCGACCTGGCCGAGCGCTTCCACCTGGTCGCGCATCAAAGAGATCAGCGGTGACACCACAAGCGTCAAGCCGCCCAGGCACACTGCCGGTACCTGATAGCAGATAGATTTCCCGGCACCGGTCGGCATCACAGCCAACACGTCGCGTCCTGATAGAACGGCATAGACGATACGGCGCTGGTTGGGCCTGAAAGAGTCGTAGCCGAAATACGACTTCAATACACTTTGGGGGTCTTCCACCACCGCACCCTTCTTTCCGGACAGCATCCATTGCCCGCGTGTCCGCGGGCGCTTCTCCTGCCGCGCAGACACGGCAGCGCTCCCCCCCCTCGCAGGGACCGCGAGCGTCGGACGGGTCACATGAATTTCGTCTCCTCGGTTTTCCGCTTCACCCAACGGTTCAATTTAATCGTGGGGTTTCGCAGGAGCAAGCCCAAAAGCCAGAAGGGGATGGTAAATGCCACAAGGATCAGGAGCGACACCACGAACTCGTTGCCGAAGATGCCGGCAACGCACGATTGCATGGCGCGCATGGCATAGGCGAATGGCAGGAACGGATATACGTCCTGGAAGATCTGCCCCTCCATCTGGATGGGGAAGATGCCTCCCGACCCCGCCACCTGCATCACAAGCAATATGACTGAGATGGCTTTTCCGACATTGCCGAATGAAAGCGTCAGGGTATAGACGATCACGGTAAAGGCAATGCCGATAACCCAGCCGGCAACCAGGAAAAGGAACGGATGCACGCATTGAATGCCCATGAAGTACAAATCGCCCAAACACAGCAGCGTGCTCTGCGCCAGCGACAGCAGCCAGAAGATGCCCATGCGGCCCAGGTACTCCTGATGCGGCTTCAGGTTCGGAAGCTCCCGACGACGTGCCTCCGAGAGCTCGGGACGCATGATGACCACGAAGATGACCGCTGCCACCCACAGGGATAAGCACGAGTAGAACGGCGCCATCGACGAGCCGTAGTTGGCGATACCGTAGACCGCATGGCGCTTCAGCTGCACGGGAGAAGCAAGGTAATCGGCTAGGCTGGAAGTATCGCTTCCGAGTATCTTCTCGATATCCTTGAGATCGCCGCTGGAAAGGGCGGACTTCAGCTTTGCAGAGGCACTGCGCAGGCTGTCTGCCGAATCGTCCAAGTCGCGTGCGGCGGAACGAAGGGATTTCTCAGCCGCGGTCATCTCGTCGGTCAGGGACCCCGAAGCGGTTGAGAGGCTTGAGATGGCAGCATCCAGCTTTCCCGACAGGCTCGACGAAGAAGCCTGTACCTGGTCGAGCGATCCGGAGACTTTCTGCAACCGTTTCAACACTTTGCGCTCATAGCTTTTCTGAGCGGCGGATGCCGAAGCTTGGGCAGCAGCGATTTTCCGGTCGATGCGGTCCTTGGCGCTCTGCGCGGCCGCTTTGCCATCTGAGATGTCGGAAGCGGTTGAATCGAGGGTTTCCGCCAAGCTGTCCAAATCGCTTGCAACGGCCTTGAGCGAGGAAACCGAGGAGGAGTCCTGGCCGATCAACGCTCCCACTGCAGAAGCCATCGAGCGGTACGACGATGCTTTTTCACGCGCCTCGGATGCCGCATCCTTCAGGCTGTCTGCCGTCTCGGCAGACGAGCTCTCCGCAGAGTCAAGCGCCGTATCGGTCTGCGATTGCAGGCTGTCGAAGCTCTTCGTGCTCTCCTTCAGTACCTTGTTGGCAAGCGTTCCCACGCCTTCAACCGACCCCTCGGCGGTCGACAGGCTCTTCTTCACCGAATCGAGCGAACGGTTGGTTGATGCATTGGACGAATCAACCGCGTCCAAGATGGTCGTCGTACTGGAAATCAATGAGGAGGAAGCGCCCAGAAGCGATGCATAACCGCGCACCTGTCCTGCCGCATTGTCTAAACGGGTGGCCGTCGAAGTCAGGTTGCGCGTAACCGTCGAGCCGGCTTCGGACACCCGGTCGCTCTCCAGGTAACTCAGGACATCGGACAGGGCGCCCAGGGCAACATCGTCCACCGTCTCCGTGAACTCCTCCGATATGCTGTTCTGTATGGTGCTCGCGCCTGCATCGGTGATGCGCGGGGCAACCGGGTTTTCCTTCTCATTGGTGTAGTAGGCGATCTTTGCCTGGTGCTGATCATCGGAGAAGAGCGTCATCATCTCGTCGGTGAAGTTATCGGGAATCACGATGCTCGCGTAATATTCACCGGATTTGACACCTTCGACCGCCTCGTCCTGGTCTACGAACTGCCAATCGAATTGGTCGTTGCCGCGCAACGAGGACACCACCATATCGCCGATATTCAATTTGACGGGAAGCAGATCGCCGCTGTACCCGTCATCGTTGTTCACCACGGCAACCTTCAAATCGTCGGTATCGCCGTAAGGATCCCAGCTCGCCGCGATATTGAACCAGGCATAGAGCGTTGGGATGATAGCCAGGCCCATAAGGCAGATGATGCCGATGATATTGCTCGTGACGCGCTTCATGTCGCCTTTGAAAATGAGCCAGATATTCCTCATCGGTCCCCCCTTCCCTCAAGGGAACCATCCTCGGAATCACCCTTCGCTGAGTTGTGTTCCGGGGATGATTGGGAGGCGGTACCGGTATCGCCGCCGACATCCGAACCATCGGTTGCCTGTCTTTGACCATCAGGGGCGTTCAAATCGATCCGCAAGGACTCAACAGTCGAGGCAATGCGCTCGCGGAATGCCTGCGAACGGCTGCGCCAGCCGGTTGCACCCTGCTCCTGCATGCCCCCAGCACGCATCTTGCCCATAGGGACATGACGGTACATGGCGTCTACGAGCTTGGAATCATCGAGTTCGGTGATATGCAGCTGATAGCGCAGGTTGTCATGCATGTACTCGATGAAGATCAGTATGCAGTCAACGATGATGATGACCAGCAGAACGGCGCACAGCATGATGATCTTCGTGTTGATATTCTCCACGTGGAAAAGCGACATGACAACGATCATCAGGATGGGAAGAATCGCCACCGCCACGACACCGAGGCGCTTCAGATGCGGATAGGCGCGATCGAATCGGGAGGCACGGGCAAGCAGCGTCTGTCGGTACTCGTCGGAATTCAGCAGCGCTTGGATCACATTGCGCACGCCGTAACGGGAGTGGGACATGCCATGGACTTCGCTGTCCATAACATCGGTTTGCCGCAGGCGATTATCGAACAACAGGTTGATGTTGAGCAGGTACCGACGCAGCACCAACCCGAAGAAGAGGCCCACAGGAATCACGATGAGCAGCAGGAACCCCAAATCGGCAAGGTAGTTTGAACCGTACATGCCCCCGATGACCTCACGCAGGGCCGAGATGCCGTAGGTAAACGGCAACAGCGGATGCAGATGCTGGAAGAACCGCGGCATCATCTCCACTGGGTACATGCCGGACGAACCGGGAATCTGGAAGATCAGCAGAATGACGGCAAGCGCCTTGCCGACATGCTTGAAGGTGATGGCCAGCGAATACACGATGGTGATATAGGCCCAGGAGATAACGGCTCCGGCCAACAGGAAAAGCGCCGGCTGGGTGCATTGGATGCCCATGGCAATCTCCCCAGCCAGCATCACCATGGCCTGCAGCACCGCCAAAAGCGTCATCAGCAGATAGCGGCCGAGGAAGGCCTGGTTGGCCGTCAAATCGGGGAATCCCTCCCGGTCGGTCTCGGCACGGATGACGGCAATCAGCATGAAGCAGCCGATCCACAGCGCCAGATTCGTGTAGAACGGGGCAACTGCCGAACCATAGTTCGACACCGGATAAACCGTTTGCGTCTCGAGCGCCACCGGTTCGGACATGAACGACCCGACATCGGCCGCATCGACATGCTCGAACGATGACAGCTGCCCCAACCGCAAGGCGCTCACGATGGAGTCGAGGTCGGTGACTGCCCCATCCAAGCCATCCTCGGCGTCCTTGAGCGACGCCCGGGTGGATGCCAGGGTATCCTTCGTCTGGGCCAAAGTGCCATCCATCTGACTCAGGAGCTTCCTGATCTGCTTCACCTGGGGATCCAAGCTATCGATTGTTCCGGACAGGTTGCCGATAACCAACGCATAGGTATCGAGTGCCGATGAAACCGCCGGTTCCACTTCGTTGCTCAGCGCCGTGGCGTTTGCCAGAAGATTATCCGAGCCGGTCGTCGCAACTTTCGAGGCGGCATCTGAGGCATGATGCAGGTCGCTGCCTGTCGAACCCAATTTCGTACTGGCGCTCTCCAAGTTCTCTGCCGTCTTGCTCAGCTGGTTGTTTTCCCGCTTCAGACGGGTGATGGAATCGTCGAGCTCGCTGCGGTTGAGGCTCTCGAGCGATGAGATGATACGGTTATTTCGTTTGACGATGGCATCCAGCTGCGATGCAACCTGTCCAGTAGTCCCCTGTGCCTTCTCGAGCGTTGAAGCAGAGCGGCTCATCGCCCGGCTGCTGGCATTCGCCGCATCGGTCAGGTCGACAGCGGTTTGGGAGATCGCCCGCAGGTACGCATTGTTCAGGGAACGGGCGCTCTTGCGCGCCTTCTTCAGATCGGATTCTGCATCGGAAAGGCTTTGCTGCAACGCGGGCAGATCCGAGTCGATCTCGGCCATCACCCCATCGGCATCGCGTACCGCCTGGTGCCAATCGCCGACAGACGACTCCGCCCCTTTCAAACTCTTTCGGGCGCTTTCCAGCTTTCCCTTCGCTTTCTCGACCTTGGCGCTGACCCCCGAACGCGCCTGCGTTGCAGAGGCATCGACATCTCCTACCGCCTGCTTGGCCGCTTTGGTGACAGCCTCGCTCATCGTAGAGACGAACGTGCTGTTGATCTGCTCTTCGATGGTCTTCGCACCGGTATCGGTAACCTTCGCGGCAATCGCGCTGAATTTCTCGTTCACATAGTATTGGACCGTCGGATGCTTCGTCTTGCCCGACAGAACACTGACGAAATCCTTGCTGAACGATGAGGGGATAACGATGGCCGCATAATAATAACCGGCATCGAGCTTTTCGCGCGCCTCCCCCTCATCAACGAATTCCCAAGTGAAATCATCGTTTTGCCGCAGCATATCTTCCACCTGGGAACCGACGTCGACCGTGCCGAGGCCTTCGGCATCCACCGCCTTGTCGTTGTTTACCACGGCGACCTTAATACCCGCAGTGTTGTCATAGGGATTCCAGTTGGAGGCAATGCAATACCAGGCATAGCACGACGGAAGGATGATGATACCCAGCACCACCACAAGTGCGACGGGATTGTGCAGCAAGCGTTTCAGGTCGCGCTTGAGTACCTGCAGGGCAACTCTCATAGAAGATGGCTCCGCCCTGAGTTAGAACGTACGGTAGAAACAGCTCGTGTGGCCGGTATGGCAGGCGGGACCCGCCGGATGCACCAGCGCCAGCAAGGTATCGGCATCGCAGTCGTAGCGCAGCTCAGCCAGCTGTTGCACGTTGCCGCTCTCCTCCCCCTTGTGCCAGAGCCTCTGCCGGCTGCGTGACCAGAACCAGGTCGTGCGCTGCTCTACGGTCAATCGCAGCGATTCTTCATTCATCCATGCCATCATCAGGACCTCGCGCGTATCCGCATCCTGCACGATGCATGGCACCAGGCCGCGGTCGTTGAAGGTCACATCGGCAAGCGTCAACTCTCCCTGTTCCTTTCCCATGCCGAAACCACCTCACAGCCTGACGGGGATACCCTGTGATGCCAGATATTCCTTCACCTGGCGCACCGTATAGGTGCCGAAATGGAAGACGCTTGCCGCAAGCACGGCATCGGCCTCCCCCTCGATGATACCCTCGGCGAAGTGCTCGAGCTTGCCGACTCCGCCACTGGCGATCACGGGGATATCGACGGCCCGTGCCACCGCACGCGTCAACGCCAAGTCGAAGCCGTCCTTGCTGCCATCGCGGTCCATGCTGGTCAGGAGGATCTCGCCTGCTCCGCGGCGCGCCGCCTCTGCCGCCCATTCGACTGCGTCGAGCCCTGTTGCCTTTCGGCCGCCGGCAACATAGACTTCCCATTTGTTGGGATTGCCGGCCACCTGTTTGGCGTCGATGGCGCAGAGGATGGCCTGGGTACCGAAAGCCGCAGCAGCCTGCGTGATGATCTCGGGATGCGCGACGGCGGCCGAGTTGACCGATACCTTGTCAGCGCCGGCCGCGATCATCGTACGGATATCCGCGACCGTGCGGAAGCCCCCGCCTACACAATAGGGAAGGCGCAATTCCTCGCTTGCACGGCTCGCCATGGCCACCGTGGTCTTTCGGCCCTCATGGGTAGCGGTGATGTCCAGGAAAACCACCTCGTCGGCACGCTGTTCGTCATAGCGCTGGGCAAGTTCGATCGGATCGCCTGCATCGCGCAGGTTCACGAAATTGACGCCTTTGACGACACGGCCGTCTTTCACATCCATGCAGGGAATGACTCGCTTGGTAAGCACGTTGCTCCTTCTCTTTTGCCGGGGCGAACAGGACTATCGGCCGCTTTCGAACAAGCGCGTGAACTTGCGGCAGGCAGCCACACCCTCGGGCACGCTGAGCGTTCTCTCATATACCGCCCGACCGGCGATGATGCCTTCGATAGAAGCCGCCACCTGGCCCAGCGCATCGATGTCCTTGATTCCCGATACCCCACCGCTGGCCACCACGGGATGACCGAAAACCTGCGCCATATGCTCATAGGCATCCGGATTGATCCCCACTTGCATGCCGTCGCGCGAGATATCGGTGTATACCATATGGCAGTATCCCATCTCGGCCATCTGCATCGCAAGCTCGTCTGCGGAGATGTCCGTTCCGTTCTCCCAGCCGGAAATGGCAACCCGCCCGTCCCGCGCATCGATACCTGCTGCCAGAAGATCGCCGTATTGTTCAACCGCCTGACGGGCAAATTCCTGGTCTTTGACGAGAGCCGTCCCCAAAACGATGCGGGACGCACCGGCCTGGGCAAGATCGTCGATGGACTCCAGGGAGCGCACGCCGCCACCGACCTCGACCTTCAAGCCGGCATCTTCCACTATCCGCGTGATGAGCGCACGGTTCTTCTGCACACCGGTGCGTGCCCCGTCCAAGTCGACCACATGGAGCCATTCGGCACCATTGGCTTTGAAGATGCGCGCCTGTTCGACTGGGTCCTCGTTATAGATGGTTACGGAATGATAATCGCCCCTTGCCAAACGAACGGCTTTGCCATCCAAGATATCGATTGCCGGAAGAAAATACATATCGAAGCCCCTTTCGTAGCAGACCTCGTCGATCAGCGATGCACGGTCGACGCGACGATTTCAACAAAGTTTGCAAGCACCTTCGCACCGGCATCCGAGCTCTTCTCCGGATGGAACTGCAGCCCGAAAACCCGGTCCGTCAGCGCCACCGCCGACGGAAAGCGGATGGAATGGACGGTCTCCGCCACCGTTGCCGGCGTATCCGGGGCAATGTAGCTGTGTGTGAAGTAGAAGTACTCGCCTTGCGGAATGCCGGCAAACAGACGCGCTGCGCCGGATACGGTATCCGGAACCGTTGGCGTGTCGGGCATATTGCAAGCGCACCGTAGCGCAGCGCGCCCGTTCATCCCCATGCCAAGCGGTGCCTCTATCGAGTTCCAGCCCACATGCGGCACCTTATAGCGCCTGCCGTGTCCGTCCTCTCGCGGCATACGTGTGACCGTTCCCTGGATAAGGCCGAGGCCCTTAACCGTCTGGCCCTCCGCCGCACCTTCGAGGCCATCTGAGAACAGCAGATGCATCCCCAGGCAGATGCCCAAGAACGGACGGCCTTCGGCCACGGCATCGCGGATCGCATCCATCTGCCCGAGTCCGGACATATTGCGCGCCGCATCCGCGAATGCCCCGACGCCCGGAAGGACCACGGCATCCGCTCGGCGGATATCATCCGCACGTTCGGTGATGAATGCCTGGGCGCCTGCTGCATCGAGGCCCCGCTCGACGGATTTCAAGTTGCCCATCCGATAATCGACGACGGCAATACACGGCAATATGCCCATTACAGGCTTCCCTTCGTAGAGGGCATTTGGCCGGCGATGCGCGGATCAAGCGCTACCGCCTGCGAGAGGGCACGGGCACAGGCCTTGAATGACGCCTCGATCACGTGGTGGGCATTCTTGCCTGCAATCTCGCGCAGATGCAGGGTGATACCCGCGTTCGCGGCGAAGGCGATGAAGAACTCCTCGGCAAGCGCCGTATCGAAGGCGCCCAGCATACCCGGCATCGGCTCCACCGCATAATGAAGCTGGCCGCGGCCCGATATATCGATCGCCGCGGCAATCAACGCTTCATCCATCGGAAGCAGGATGGATCCGTAGCGGGTAATGCCCCGCTTGTCGCCAAGCGCCTGCGCCAGAGCCGAACCCAGCACGATGCCGCAATCTTCCACGGTATGGTGAGCGTCGACTTCGATATCGCCGCGAGCCTTCATGCTCAAATCGAACAGGCCATGGCGTCCGAAAGCGTCCAGCATGTGGTCGAAGAACGGGACACCGGTATCGATATCGGTCTTTCCCGTGCCGTCGAGATCGATGGACACCGAGATATCGGTTTCCTTTGTCGTGCGTGAAAGCGCTGCTCTGCGCGGCGCATCCTGCTCAGTTCTGGCGGACATGCTCTAGCCTCCGTTCCGCGAAGATCTCCTGCAGCGCTGCAATGAAGGCATGGTTCTCCTCGGGCGAACCGACGCTGACGCGCAGGCAATCTTCCAAATAGGGTGCATGCGAGAAATCGCGCACCAATATACCCTGATCGTACAGCCGTTGCCAGACATCGGCGGCATCCTTTACCTTGAAAAGGATGAAATTCGAATCGGAGGGGTACACGGTAACGCCGGGAATCGTACGCATCTTCTCAAGCAGCCATTCGCGGCACTCGATGATATCGTTGATGATCGGCGAGAATTCCGCCCGGCTCTTGAATACCGTTTCTCCGATAATCTGAGACACCTTGTCCACCGAATAGGGTTGGCGGACTTTCAGGTATTCCGAGATGACGTCGGCATCTCCCAGCAGATAGCCCAGGCGCACCCCCGCCATCGCGAACGCCTTGGAAAACGTGCGCAGTAGTATCAGGTTCTTGTGCATGGCCAAGAACGGGCGCATCGTCGTACGGGAGAACTCGCCATAGGCCTCGTCGACCATGACAAGCGCATCCGTACTCGACAGGAGTTCGTCGACGAAGCTCTCATCGGCCAGCTGTCCGGTAGGATTATTCGGACTGGTGATGATCATGTAGTCGATATCGCCCTCGGCCACACGAGACAACACGGCATCCGCATCGATGGAGAAGTCTTCCCGGCGCGGAACATTGACGACCTCTGTGCCCGTCAGCAGCGCATTGTTCTCGTAAACCGAAAAGGTCGGAGGCAGATTCAGGAACTTGCGCCCTGGACCGCCCCAGCACAATGCGGTATTGAATAGCAGCTCATCACCGCCATTGCCCAACAGGATGTTCTCCGGCTCCAAGCCGTTAGCATCTGCAATCATCCCGCGCAGCTTGGTGGCCAACGGATCGGGATACCTATTGAAATCGCAGTTCTTCAGCTTCTTGCGGATGTCGTAGCGGATGTTGTCCGGCAGGTTCCACGGATTCTCGTTGGCCGACATCATGCAGCGGGCCGGCAGGTACTTCGGGTCGTAAGGGGTCAGCCCGGCCAGACGTTCGTTGGCAGCACGTACGCTATTCATCTGCATCGCCCGCCCGATCCGCCTGGAACGAAAGGTCGCTGGCCGCATGATCGATCGCGACCTCGCTAAGACGGCCTGCCTCGATGGCTTGCATGCGCAGCTCCACGCTGCGACGATGCGCCCAGAGGCCCTCGCGCTGAGCGATGGACATAATCGAATTGCCATCGGCCATAATGGATGCCGGCGTGTACTGGATGACGCTGGAGCGCTTGACGAACTGGTCGACGGACAACGGCGAGCTGAAGCGCGCCGTTCCACCCGTAGGCAGGGTGTGATTCGGACCGGCCACGTAATCGCCCACCGCTTCGGGAGTCCATTCACCCAGGAAGATAGCTCCCGCGTGGCGGATAGCGCCCAACACCTCCATCGGACGACGGACGTGCAGTTCCAGATGCTCCGGCGCAATCACATTAACCGCGCCGAGGGCTGCCTTCATATCGGGGCAGATGGTTATCAGGCCCTGGTTGTTCAGGGAAGAGCGCGTGATATCGGCACGTGTGGACTGCTTCAGATGATGCCCGATCGCCTCTTCCACCTTGTCGGCATACCCCGCATCGAACGTGATCAGATAGCAGGAAGCCAGCGGGTCGTGTTCGGCCTGCGCCATAAGGTCGATAGCCACCATCTTCGGATCGGCCGACTCATCGGCCACCACGCAGACTTCTGATGGGCCGGCAACCATATCGATGCCGACATCCCCGGAAACCGCCCGCTTCGCCGCCGCCACGAACGCATTGCCCGGACCGGTGATCTTGTCAACGGGCTTGATGCTCTCCGTGCCGTAGGCGAGCGCGGCAATAGCCTGGGCGCCGCCCACGGAGTAGATCTCCGTCACCCCGCCGAGGACGCATGCCTCGACCACAGCCGGATCAAGCGAGCCGTCCTTCGTCGGGGGGTTCACGCAGACGATGCGCTTCACGCCTGCAACGGAAGCGGGAATGGCGTTCATGAGCACCGTCGAGGGATAGAGCGCCCGACCGCCCGGTACATAGATGCCGCAGGAATCAAGCGGCTGGATCTTGCTACCGACCAGCGCGCCATCGGGACGTACGGAGAACCAGCTCTGCTGCTTCTGTCGTTCGTGGAAGTCGCGGATCTGCTTGGCGGCATGGCGAAGAGCCGCTGCCAGGCGGTCGTCCAACTGGGCACGCGCCTGGGAGATGGCCTTCTCGCTTACGCGGAAGTCCTCGATATCCACGCCATCGAATTTCTTCGTGTACTCGCGCAGGGCCTTATCTCCCCGTTCGCGCACATCGGCGACGATCTTGGTGGCAGCCACCATCGCGTCCGGATTAAAGGCACCCGTGCGCTTCAGGTACTCAGGCTTGAAGGACTCGCCCTGCTTCAACTGGATTCGACGCATGCTCATCAGTTCTCACTTCCGTTCTTCAAGGCCTCCGCAAGCGCCGTGACGCGCTCGTCGGTGCGGAAGGCACAGGTATTTGCAAAGAAACGCGCCGTGGATGCCATGACGTCATCCACCACGGAAAGGTTGTTCTCGCGCAAGGTGGTGCCCGTCGCCGTTATGTCGACGATCCGTTCGGCCAGGCCGGTGATGGGCGCCAGCTCGATATTACCGTGCAGCCGCACGATTTCCACCTGCACGCCGATCGAATCATAATAGGCGCGCGTGATGCGCGGGTATTTGGTCGCCACGCGGATGAAGCCCAGGCTGCGGTAACGCTCTTCCACCTTCGGGGTGCTGCCGTTCGGCTCGGCCACTACGAATCGGCAATCGCCGAATTGCAGGTCAACGAGCTCGACGACATCCAGGTTCGCCTCCACAAGCGAGTCCTTGCCGCAGATGCCGCAGTCGGCAGCGCCAAGGGCCGTGAACACCGGCGCATCGGTGGGCCGCACGATGATGTAATCGACGCCTGGGTTGCTGATAATAAGCTTCCGGCCCGGATTCGCCAAACCCGCGGTATCGAGGCCAGCGCGCTTGAGGCAAGCGATGGTGCCCTCGTTGAGGGACCCCTTCGGCACCGCGATACGCAGCGGGCGGTCCTTGTCGGAACCGGTAAGGTCAAGCGCCTTCATAACCTGTTCCAGGTAGAAGGCGAAACCCGCTGCCGGCCGCTCCTGCCCATAGGAGGCAAGGACCTTGTCGTAGCGCCCGCCGCCGCCTAAAGGGGTTCCGACATTCGGCGAATAAACCTCGAAGATCAGACCGGTGTAATAGTCGAACGAGCTCATCACCGAGAAATCAACCAGTACGCAATCGGCCAGCCCCGCATCGTCGACCGCGCGGTAGGTCTCGGCGAAAGCGCGCAGCCCCGCCGCGCACCCGAGCGGTGCAACAAGGGCATTGACCTCGTCGATGGCCTCCCGTCCACCGCGAATCCGCGGAAGGCGTCGGATGGCGTCGAGGTAGTCTTCCTTGCCGACCGGTGCATTGGGTCCTTCGAGCAAGGTGTCGAGCTCGACGAAATTCGAGGTATGGAAGGCATTGCGCACCTCGGCCTTCCATTCCTCATCGTCCGAACAGGCATCGAGCAGCGCATGCAGCACCGACACGGTGCCGATGGAGATCATGAAATCCTCCAAACCACAGCCACGGAGCGCCTCGACAAGAAGCGCCAGCAGCTCGGCGTCGGTCTGGGCACCGGCCTCTCCGATGCACTCAACGCCGATCTGCGTCATCTCGCGGGCAGGCATCTGGGGTTCGGTCTCGCGGAAGATACGCTGGGTGTAGCGGAAACGGAACGGACCAGGCTGGGTTTTCAGGCGCGTTGCGCACATGCGCGCCACCTGCAAGGTGACATCCGGGCGCATCGCCAGCAGGTCGCCGGCGCGGTCGAACAGCTTGAAGGGCGCGCCGGGCACATGTCCGCCATGCTCCATGACCTCGAAGGACTCCAATGTCGGAGTCTCGATCGGCTGATATCCATGCGCGGCGAAAAGCCCCTGGCACGCATGCGCCAGCTTCTCACGGCGCAGGGCTTCCTGCGGCATCACATCACGGAATCCGGTCGGCGTTGCGAAATTCATCGGTTCGTTCCCTCATTCCCTTCGCTTATCGATATACGTTGGCGGCTGGTTGGAATCGCCGGCAACGGGCAGCAACCCGCACGACCGTTCAATTATAGGCGTCTCAACCGAGCACGGCATGCCGGCAGCAGCTTTGGGCGAATCTGCATAAGTCGCACCTATCGGCCGCTGTCGAATAGGGCTTTCGCTCCGAAGCTGGGCTGTGTCCATGCCGCATTGCCGTCGTGGATACTTTATCACAGTAGAGTGCTAAAGTTCTTCATAGCAACATCTCCACGCATTGCACACGAAAGCATCACTTGGTTTGCCTGAACGAAATATGGGCACGACGCCCTCTGGCACCGTGCCCATTCGCCCTCGCAGCAGCAGCGTTTCCCGTAAGTGCGCTCCTACCCGTTCAAACGCTCGGAGAGCATCTGGTTGATCAGCTTGGGGTTGCCCTGGCCCTTCGTGGCCTTCATGCATTGGCCCACGAAGAAGCCCAGGAGACCGGTCTTGCCCCCCTTGTAGGCTTCCACCTTATCGGGATTGTCCGCCAGCACCTTATCGATGACCGCCTCGAGCGCGCCCGTATCGGAAACCTGCTTCATGCCCCGCTCCTCGACGATAGCCGCCGGGTCCTTGTCCTCTTCCAGAATCGCCGCAAAGACCTCCTTGCCCTGCTTGGAGGAAATCGCATCCTCGGCCAGAAGCTTCACCAGATCGACAGCGCGCTGCGGGGTAAGCGACGTGTCCTCCAGGTCGTCCAGGTTGTTCGCATTCAGATAGGAAGCCACGTCGTTCAGCACCAGGTTCGCCAACGGCTTGGACAGCTTGCCGTCAACCCCCTCGCAGGCCATGCAGGCCTCGAAGAAATTCGCCGTCACGCGATGGTCGACCAGATGGCGTGCATCGTAATCGGACAAGCCGAAATCCTTCTGGAACCGCTCGATCTTCTGGTCGGGCAGCTCGGGAAGCTTGGCACGTACCCCTTCGATGAACTCGTCGGACAGATCGTACGGTGCCAGGTCGGGATCGGGGAACATGCGATAGTCGTCTGCCGTTTCCTTTACGCGCATGACGATGGTGCGCTTGGCGCTGGGATCCCAATGGCGTGTTTCCTGATAGATGACGCCGCCCTCTTCCAGAACCTCGGCCTGACGGCGGATCTCGTAGACCAAACCGTCATGCAGGCTCTTGAAGCTGTTGATGTTCTTAAGCTCGGTCTTCGTACCCAGCTTGTCAGAACCGCGACGGCGCAGCGAGATGTTGCCGTCGGCGCGCAGCGAACCTTCTTCCATGCTGCAGTCGGAGATGCCGAGCGCCAGGAAAATCTGGCGCAGCTTCTCCATGAACAGGCGCGCCTCTTCGGGCGTGCGCAAGTCGGGACGCGTGACGAGCTCTATCAGCGGCGTGCCGGCACGGTTGTAATCCACGAGCGAATGCGTGGCACCGGCGATACGGCCCTCGTCACCGCCGATATGGATCATCTTGCCTGCATCCTCCTCCAAGTGGATGCGCTCGATGCCGATATGGGCGACATACGAGCCGTCCTTTCCCTGCGCTTCGGGCAGATCGACGCGCTCGTTGGCACCCTTGCCGTCAACGGCGAGGTCCAGCCAGCCGTTCATGCAGAAGGCCACCGGTCCCTGGGTGGTTTGGAAGTTCTTTGCCATATCGGGGTACATGTACCCCTTGCGGTAGAACATCGAGTGCTTCATGATCTCGCAGTTCGTGGCCATACCCGCCAAGCAGATAGACTCGATAGCCGCCTTGTTCGGCACGGGGAGCGCACCGGGCAAGCCCAGGCACACGGGGCAGACGTGGGTATTCGGCTCCGCGCCGAACTCCAGCTTGCAGCCGCAGAACATCTTGGTCTCGAGCTTCGTCAACTCGCAATGGACCTCCAGGCCGATAACCGCTTCCCAATCCTTGAGGGCTTCTTCGAGCGTCTTCATCGGGCCACCGCCTTTCCGTCGGCGAATCCCGGCGCGATGCGCGCCTTGCCGTAGATTTGCTCAAGCGCCGCGGCGGCGCGCAGCATGTTCTCATCGCGGAACGCCGGCGAGATGATCTGGACGCCGACCGGCAGGCCCGAATCCTCGCCCAGGCCAAGCGGCATGTTCATGCCGCCATTGCCCGCGATATTGATCGAGATGGTGAACATATCGCCCAGATACATGCTGGTCGGGTCGTTTATCTCGCCGATCTTGAAAGCCGTGCGCGGAGAGACCGGTGCCAGAATGACATCGACCTTCTGATAGGCATCCGTATAATCCTGCGTTATCAGCGTGCGGATTTGCTGCGCCGGATAGTAGTACTTCTTGTAGACCCCCGAAGACAGCAGGTAGCTGCCCAGCATGATGCGGCGGCGGGCTTCGGGACCGAAGCCGCCTTCGCGACTGGCCTCGTACTGACCGCCGAGGTCCTTATGCCCTGGGTCGCAATAGCCATAGCGCACGGAATCGAAACGGGCCAGATTGCTGAACGCTTCGCAGGGACCTAACACGTAATAGGCACTCATGGCCGCTTCGGCATGCGGCAGTTCGATTTCAACGAGCTGTGCCCCGGCATCGGCAAGCGCCTTGGCCGCGTTCTGCACCGCATGGGCCACCTCGGGCTGCAGGCCCTCGGCTTCCATGAAGGCGGGAACGACGCCGACCCTCATGCCCTCCACGCCCTGTGCCAGATTGGCAGTGAAATCGGTGGTGACCGCTTGGCTGGTGCAATCCAGCGGGTCCCGTCCGGAGATGGCATTCAACACCAGCGCCGCATCCTCGACGCTGCGGGCGAATGGGCCCACTTGGTCGAGCGAACTGCCGAATGCAACGACGCCATAGCGGGATACCACGCCGTAGGTCGGCTTGACGGCGACCACGCCGCAGAAGCTGCCCGGTTGGCGGATGGACCCGCCCGTGTCCGACCCCAACGTCACCGTTGCCATTCCTGCAGCAACCGCCGCGGCCGAACCGCCCGACGAACCGCCTGGAACGCGATCGAGATCCCAGGGGTTGCGCGTTACGCCGAACGCCGAGGTCTCAGTCGACGAGCCGAACGCGAATTCGTCCATATTCAGCTTGCCCAGCGGGATGGCACCCGCTTCGATGGTCTTGGCCACACAGGTGGCATCAAAGGGGGACACATAGTTTTCCAGCATGTGGGAGCTGCAGGTGGTATGCGTGCCCTTCAGGTTCATGTTGTCCTTGAAAGCGGCGGGGATACCGGCGAGCGGCCCCAGCTCGTCGAACGTACCGTCCGCGAGCGCGGTATCGACCTTGTCAGCCTGCGCGAGCGCAAGCTCATCGGTGACCTCCAGGTAAGCATGGACATCCTTATCGGCATCGGCGATGCGCTTCAGGCTTGCCTGGGTCATCTCGCGGGCGCTGAAGTCCTTCGCCTTCAACCCCTTCTGAATCTCGGCGATTCCCATTTCCAAGAATTCTGCCATCATGCTTCGCCCCCGCCCAGGATCGACGGGATCAGGAAATAGCCGTCCTGCTGCTTGGGCGCATTCGAAAGCGCCTCTTCCTGAGTGAAGCCGGGCACTTCCCGATCCTCTCGCATGACATTGGAAAGCGATCCGATCGGGTGGAACGTCGGTTTAACGCCTTCCAGATCGTATTCGGTAATCGGCTTCAGGCTCTCGATGATGTTGTTCAGATCCTCCGTCATCTGCGGAAGCTCATCGTCTGCCAGGCCGATGCGCGCATATTCGGCGATATCGCGCACGTCCTTTTCGGTTACATACTGGGTCATTGCTCATCCTTCGTTGCGCTCGGCACTGCCAGGCAGCGCGCGCATCCCTTGGAATTGATGAAACGGTTGGGGGAATCGCCGCGTGCGCGGTGCACCCGCAACTTTGTATCATAGCAAATTCCCCTTGTCACAGATGACAGCCGTTCCTCCCTCACGAACTTTTAACGTGCTGACCCATACCGATGCGATGGTCGGAGCGCGCCTGGCCGCTTACTCGGCGAAACCAGGTACCCAATGGGCAGGATCGACCTCGGCGAAGCGGGCCCGGCGGAAGCGGTCCCTCAACTCGTAAGGCACGGTGCAATCGAAGATGGTCTTGGTCGCTATCCCGTGATCACGAATGCTTGGGGCAAAGGAGGGATCGTTTGAGGGATCCAGGGGATGGCACCGCACCCCCGGGATGCTGATGATATCCACATCGGATTGGCACCGGGTGTTCAGTGCCCAGAGCACATCTTCCATATCAAACGGATCGACATCCTCATCCACCAGGAATACGTTCTTCAGCTCACTGAAGGCACTGAAGGCCAGCAGCGCCGCCTGGCGTTGGCGCCCCTCATCCGAGGGAACGGCTTTCCTGCACTGCAGCACCGCCATGAACTTTCCGCCCCCGGGACTCGCGCAATAGACGTTCCGAACGCGGCCGGGAAGCGCAGCTTCCTCCATTGCCAGGATCGAGGCTTCGGTCGGAATACCCGCAAGCGACACGTGCTCTTCGGATGGGCCGATGCAGCACTGGTAAATGGGATCGGTACGCGTCGTTACTGCTTTCACCTTGATGATGGGCACCGCCGGATTCGCCGGTCCCGTATAGCCGGGGAACTCCGGCATGGCGAATCCGGTGCGCGAATTCTGGTCCTCTTCCACACGCGTGCCGGGAACGAGCTCGCCTTCGATAACGTACTCGGCGTGGGCGATTGCGTATTCCGGAATGCTCACGCAGCTACAGAGATCGACAGGCGTCCCTCGTAACGCCCCGGCAATAGTCAGCTCATCGAAACCGAGCGGAGTGGTCGGCGGCTCGAAGCATGTAGCCATCTCGATAGCTGGGTCGACGCCGATGCTGATGGAAATGGGCAGGGGGACACCCAACCGCTCGGCTTCCTCGTAGAAGTGGCCGATATGGCGTGCTCCCGGCGTCATGAAAATAGAGAGCTCATCCCGACCCTGGACGCAAAGGCGATGGATGGTGACATCATGATCTCCGGTGACCGGGCTGGACGCGTAGGCTAATCCCAAGGTGATGTACGGTCCGGCATCATCGGGCGTATTCGTACAAGCGGGAATGATCTTCCGCAGGTCGAACCCCGGCTCATCCGCCCGGTAGACCCGTTCCTGGCAAACCGGGGAATCCGAAACGATCTCCGGAGCACACGGATGCTTGACCGCATCGTTCAACACGAACGCCAAGCGTCTCGAATCGCATCCCAGGAGCATTCCCACCCGCTCGCGGCTCGCCAGCAAGCCGATAGCGATTCGCGCGCCCGGATATCCTTCGACGTTGTCGAACACCATTGCCGGTCCGATACGCGTCGGACGTTCGACGGTACCGCCGGCTCCGATATGCCGATAGACGGCCGATACCTCGTCTTTCGGATGCACGGCAACATGGCTTACCAGCAGCTCCCCGGGCTTTTTCTCCAGAAACTCGAGAGCGCTGCGCAGGTCTTTTACATTCGGATTCATGGATTCTCCTTCCAGGGGGTTCTGTATACGCTGCACCCCACACAGCAGCGAACATGCCGTGTGGGACGCAGGGCGCGACCTTGATATCGGCGGTCGCATGCCTTAGGATGCGCGGATGCCTAGGCAGCCTGCTTAAGCTTCGCCTGTTCCTCTGCCTCGATCTCTTCGTCGGTTGCACGGGGCAAAGCGTTCTTCTTGGACATGAGCCACAAGCCTAGAACGGCAATGCCGGCAAGCATGACGATCGCCACGGAGAAATCGGCACCGAAACCGCCGAATTGCTCCGAGATGAATGCCCAGAAATAGATGCCCGTTGCCGAACCGAGCGTTGCCACTGCGTTCAAACGGGACCAGAACACCGGGTAGTTACGCCCCGAACCGAGTACGCTGCGTACCACCATCGGAGCAAGCACCAGGCACGATGCATAGAAGAACCCGAACGCGAAACCGCCCAGCGGCATAAGGACCGTCGTCGGTCCGAACCAGCAACCCAGAATGCCCAGGATGCCGACGACGCAGGAGGCGACAACCGCCTTTGAAACCGAGAGGTCGGAAACGAACCCCAACAGAATCTTGCCGATTGCCTGACCCGCCATGGCAAGCGTCGACAGGATAGCACCGGTGATGATAACCGCGACACCCGCCGCCTGCAAACCGTTCACATAGGTGGGGAACATAAAGGAGATCTTCACGGTGAAATTCACCAGCAGGCAGAATATCGCCATAACCCAGAAGATGGACGAGCGCATGGCATCGGAGACCCGCACGCTGGTCGCTGTGGCTTCGGTGCCGCTCTGAGCATTCTCCTGCGCCTCGGCATATCCGTACGGAAGCAGCCCCTTGTCTTCCGGATAGCTGCGGATAGCGAAAACGGCCAGCGGCAGGCAAATCACGAGAGTAATAGCCGTCCAGATAAAGTAGCAGGCTTGATATCCCAGGGTATCGAGAATCGCCTGGGAGATGGGGATGAAGATGACTCCTCCGATGCCGGTGAATGCAAGCACGATGCCCATCAGCAAACCGACGCGCTTCTTGAACCAGCGGTTGATCAGGACCGGCGGCGCGATTCCCAACAGGATGGTTGTTCCCAGTCCGCTGATGAAGCCGGTGATCCAGAATACCCAAGCTGCGGTTGCGAACGCCTGGATGACGAACACCGCTGCCAACACCAGCACGCCGGCAGCCATCAGCTTGCGGGCGTCGAAGCGCTCGAACCAACGGCCGACCAAAGGAGAGACCAGGAATGCGCAGATAAAGCTGAACGATTGGTTCAGGCTCATGTCGGATACCTTGCATCCGATGCCGTCCGCCACGGCAGGCATCATTATCGAAGCGCAGCTTACCTGCATCGCACATGGAACACCACACATGACCGCACAGGTCACGATGACAGGCAAATAGGACGAGAAACCGCGCTCCTCCAATTCACCCACCTCTTTCTTCACTATCGTTTCGCTCATGTCGCCTCTCCTTTCTTCGGTCGGTTAGCGAATGACGATTTCGGGAAGCGCGCCATGCGGACGCGGTTCCCCGTAGAACACTTCGTCTATGAAATCAATGCAGCGGTTGACGTTCGCTTCGCTCTTGATGGACGGGGCCCCATGCGGTCCCGGGAGAATCTCGCACCGCGCGCGCTCATCGCCGCAGATGTCGTTGATGTGCCGCACCATCCCCGATGCCTGTGTCCAAGGCACAACTTCATCGGCACTACCGTTTTGGTAAAGAGCCGGTGGAAATGCAGGGGTCACAAACTCCATCGGATTGCTCATAGCCGCCACCGCGGCAAATTTTCGCGGAACGAATCCGAGGACGCAGGCCTCGGGAGTCGGCAATAGCCCTTCCTCGGCAGGATAGGCATGCCGATGCGGGCGAACCGGGCCCAGCGGATGCGGCCCGTCGCCTAAGGTGCTGGTCAGATCCATCGCAGCTAGGTCAATCGGCGAGTACCAGCTGACTAATGCCTGGATGGCACAGCTCTGATTCGCATTGCCCATCGACGGGTCTTCCAGGATATGCGTGCTCCCGGTAGCAGTGAGCATATTCGCGATGTGCCCACCGGCAGAGTTTCCCCATGCCGCGACATGGTCGGGGTCAAGATGGTATTCGGACGCATGCGCCCGCACAAAACGAAGAGCCGCCTTCGCGTCGAAAAGCTGCAGCGGCCAGTGGCCCTCGGTCGAATAGCGGTAATCGATGATGACAAGGGCATACCCACGCCACAGGGCTTTCAGCACGTTGGCATGAGAGGATCCTCGCTTGCCGCCAGATTTCCAGCCGCCGCCGGGAATATAGAAGATGAAGGGGAACGGACCGTCCCCCTTAGGCGGCAGATAGATATCGAGCTTCTCCGATTCACTCGCCGATGCATAGGAGATGTCGAAGAGGGCACGTGGGAACTGGGTCGGATCGATTTCCTCTCCAACCCACTCCGGTCCGATATATTCAGGATATTCATGCATGATGTCTTTGCCTTTCGGATATTTTCTATTCACGTCATTCATGATATTGACCTGGTTATAGAAGTAAAATGAATATTTATACTTGTTAGTACTCCTGTTGGTTATATGTTAGGAGACAAATCATGAGCGGGGATTTCCAGCGGATAGCCTATTTCAAGACAGCCGCAGAAACTGGCAACCTCTCGCGGGCAGCCAAGATCCTCAATATCACCCAGCCGGCTTTGTCCAAGTCCATCGCCCAGCTGGAGCGCGAGGTGGGAACGGACCTGTTCGACCGTACGGGCCGTTCGTTGGAACTCAACGAAGCCGGCGCTATCTTCCTATCCCATGCCAACCGCGCGCTTGCGCAGATGGATGCTGCACGTCAGCAGCTCGATGAGCTTAAGGGCATACGGGAGCGCACCGTGGGATTCCTTCCGCTGGCGCCCACCGGCAAGCCGGGATACAGTGCCTACCTGTTCCACAAGGAGCATCCCGACATCATCTTGGAATACCATTACCAGAACGAAGGCGATGCGGACTCATCGGCCGACGTTTCGCTCTTCGCTTCGGTCGATCCGGTATTGGACTCGCACACCAAGCTCCTGGCCGAAGAGGAATTCGTTGCCGTATTGCCCAATGAGCACCCCCTGGCGACCAGGAGCAGCCTCCGCGTAGCAGAGCTTGCCGGAGAGCCTTTCGTCTTCTCCTCAACGCCGACCATGAACCGCCTGCAGACCGACCTGTGCCGATCGGCCGGTTTCGAACCGACCATCGCAGCAAAATTGCAGCTCTACAACGATGTCCTCGGGATGGTGCATTACGGGTTGGGCGTCACCGTAGCCCCCCGCCTGTCCTGGATGATGGGATTCGAGGAAGACTTCGCCTTGATCCCACTTACGGATGTACACGTTACCCGCCGTCTGTATCTCAGATACCCGGAAGATGCGCATCCGTCATATGCAACGCAGAAATTCTCCGCGTTCCTTGAAGAGTACTTCACCCAAAATCCCCGGTTGCATGGACAATGAGTAGGAGTTTCCCGAATTGTCATTGAACGTGTGCCAACCGGCAGCAGCACGAATAAGGCCCCTTGCGCCGCAGCGGATGGTACAAGGGGCCTTTCGAATTCTGATAATGCGTATTACACGTTGAACTTGAAGTGCATGACATCGCCGTCCTGCACCACATAGTCCTTGCCTTCCTGCCGCAGTTTTCCCGCATCGCGGCAGCCTTTCTCACCGCCCAGGTCGCTGTAATCCTGGAAGCTGGCAGTCTCGGCTTTGATGAAACCGCGCTCGAAATCGGAGTGGATAACCCCTGCCGCCTGCGGGGCCTTCGCCCCGATCGGGACCGTCCAGGCACGGCTCTCGGTCTCCCCGCTGGTAAAGAAGCTCTGCAGCCCCAGCAGTTTGTACGCCTCTCGTACCAGACGGGCAAGGCCGCTTTCCTCCAGCCCGAGCTCGGCAAGGTATTCCTTCGCCTCTGCCGGATCCAGCTCGGCCAGCTCTGCCTCCACCTGCGCACAGATGGGCACCGGTTGCGTGCCGTCGATCTCGGGCAAGTCGGCAGTAAGCATATCCTCATCGACATTTGCCACGTAGAGCATCGGCTTCATGGTCAACAGCTGCAGTTCCTTGATGGAGTCGACTTCTTCATCGGTTAACCCCAACCGAGCTGCACGATGGCCCTCGTTCAAACCCTGCTCCACCTTCTTTGCCGTGTCCAAGCGCAGCTTGAGGCTCTTGTCGCGTTTCGCTTCCTTCTCAAGGCGCCCCATGGCCTTCTCGAGCGTGCCGAGATCAGCGAGGATCAGCTCAGTCTTGATGGTCTCGACATCGCTCTGCGGGTCGACGCGGCCATCGACATGCACCACGTCCGGATCCTTGAAGAAGCGCACGACCTCGCAAATAGCATCTGTTTCCCGGATGTGCGCCAGGAACTGGTTGCCCAAGCCCTCGCCCTGGGACGCACCGGCAACCAAACCGGCGATGTCGACGAACTCCACCGTCGCCGGGACGATACGCGCCGGATGATCGATTTCCGCAAGGCGGTCCAGACGCGAATCGGGGACCGGCACCACACCGACATTGGGCTCGATGGTGGCGAACGGATAGTTGGCTGCCAATCCGCCCTTATTGGTCAGGGCGGTGAACAACGTGGACTTGCCCACATTGGGCAGTCCGACGATGCCGATGGAAAGTGACACGGCGATACTCCTTGTACGCAGCGCCCGAAGAACAGGCGTATTGGTTTCCTCTGATATGCATGTGACATGATAGCACCGCGCCCAACGTGCTTTCTCCTCATTCGTAAGCGCGAGCGAAAAGCGCAGCACCTTCAACAAGCGTCAGCCCCAGACGGCAGTGCGCCTTCCACCGGAACCGCTCCACCCGAATCGCAACGGGTCCTGCGAGCATGAAAAAACGGTCCGGCACTTGCGTCGAACCGCTTTTCGTCTTGAAGAAGGTGTCCCATCGACTAAATCTTGATAAGCCCGAACTGGGCACCGACATAGGCAATCAGGATAACCGCCACCAGAATCGGCGCGATGTACTTGACCATGACCACCCAGGCCTTCTCGAACTTGAATGGAGAGGATTGCTTGATCTCGTCGACGAGCACCTTGGGTTTGATGATCCAACCCACGAAAATCAGCGTCAACAGTGCAACGATCGGCATCAGCACCGAATTCGAGATGAAGTCGGCGAAGTCGAGCAGCGTGCTGCCATCGCCGAGCGGTTGGATGAACGACAGGCCGTTGTAACCGGCGTTGATGAAGCTGCCGACGATGACGACCCAGAGCATGACCGCAATCAACGACTTGCGACGATTCCAGCTCATACCATCGGCCACAATCGACACGAGCGTCTCAACCAGGGAAATGGCACTGGTCAATGCCGCGAAGAGCACCAGCAGGAAGAAGATTGCGCCGATAACCGTACCGACCCCGCCCATCTGATTGAACACCTGCGGCAGGATGATGAACATCAGCGACGGACCAGAGTGCTCGGCAACCGCTTCGGCCGAACCGAGCGTCAGGAATGCAGCCGGGACGATCATGAGGCCGGCAAGCAGCGAGACGGTCAGGTCGGAAGCACCGATCCAGCCGACGCTCTGTGTCAGATTCTCCTTCTTGTCCAGATAAGAACCGTACGTGATCATGATGCCCATGGCGATAGACAAGCTATAGAACATCTGCCCCAGCGCACCGATAAGCAGCTCGGGGGACAGTTTGCTGAAATCGGGAACCAGATAGTAGGCAACGCCTTCGGCGGCACCCGGGATGGTAGCCGTGAAAATCGCGATGCCGACGGCAAACACCAGCAGCAGCGGCATCATAACCAGGTTCGCCTTCTCGATGCCGCCTTTCACGCCCAGGGAAACGACGACGAAGCAGATGGCCATGAACACGAGCATCCACAGAAAGCTGCTATCCGAGCTGCTGATGAAAGCCGTGAAGAAGTCCCCGCCATCGGCAGCCGCCGCACCGTCCCCTGTGAAGAACGAGAAGCAGTACTTTGCCACCCAGCCGCCGATGATGCAGTAGTACGGCGTGATGATAAACGGGACAACCGAGGCAAGCACGCCGATGAACTTGTATTTGCTGCCGAAGCTGCTGAACGCGCCGATAGCCGATTGGCCGGTCTTGCGTCCAAGCGATGTTTCCAACAGAAGCATCGTGACACCGAATGTGAATACCAGGCAGATGTATACGAAGATGAATGTGCCGCCGCCGTATTTCGCCGCCAGATATGGGAAACGCCACATGTTTCCCAGACCGACTGCCGAAGCCGCAGCGGCCAGGATGAACATCCACTTTCCCGACCAGGATGCTCGAGCCTCAATCTGTTCTGCCATAACGAGATAGTTCCTCCCCCACCAGCGCCGAAGCGCAGGCATGTTCTTGCATTCGGTTCCGAGACGGCGCTTACCCGTCCCGAGACGGTAAACGTTGAGTTTACCCTTCTTCCTTCCTTGTAAAGTCCTCTTCAATCAAATTCATGATAAGTGCGAGCTAATTCATTGCCGAACGGTAACTTGGAAGGGAAAAACGGGATGCCCATCCCGAAACGCCCTCCTTCGTTCAGGCAGTTCACTTGTTTCCTTTGCGATTTCTGCCCTTGGCAGGGGCAGAGGTGCCGCCTTCCGCTATGATGGGATTTCGAATCGAACAGACGCATCGCCCGCCGATGGCGGCGATGCAGCTTGAGGAGGATATCTGGTATGTGCGGCATCTGCGGTTTCACCGGAGCGAAGGCGGATGACTTCCCGATTCTCAAGAAGATGTGCGACATCATGGCGCACCGCGGACCCGATGGCGAAGGCCAGTACATCGACGACGGCATCGCCTTGGGACATCGGCGCTTGTCGTTAATCGACTTGGCCGGTGGCAACCAGCCGATGGTGCGCGCCGATGGGGCCCACGAAGCCGCCATCACCTCCCCTGCCGCCGAAGGCCAATCGGGCTACACGCGCGGCCAGTATGCCATCGTCTTCAATGGCGAGATTTACAACTACCAGGACCTGCGCAAAGAGCTGACCGCCATGGGCTGGCGCTTCGAAACCAATTCCGATACCGAGGTGCTCCTGGTCAGCTATTTGGAATGGGGCAAGAACCTGTTGAAGAAGGTTCGCGGCATGTTCGCCTTCGCCATCTGGGACCGCGAGACCCGGGAACTGTTCTGCGCCCGCGATTTCTTCGGTATAAAGCCGTTCTACTATACGCAGGTCGCCGGCCGTTTCATCTTCGCGAGCGAGATCAAGTCCATCCTCGAGCATCCGCTCTACATCCGAGAGTTGAACACGGAGGCCCTCGAGCAGTACCTCAGCTTCCAATACTCGGTTCTGCCCGAAACGTTTTTCAAGGGCATCTTCAAACTTGAGCCCGGCCATTGCCTGACCGTCCATGCCGACGGATCGATTGAAACCGAGGAATACTGGCGCGTTGATTACGACATCAACGAGGACCTGACCGTGGACGAAGCTACCGAGCGCATCCATGCAGCAGTTCAGGATTCTGTGAAATACCACCGCGTCGCCGACGTCGAGGTGGCCAGTTTCCTCAGCTCCGGCGTCGATTCGAACTACCTGACCGCCAGCCTCAACGACCAGGGGTCGGACATAAAGACATTCACGGTTGGTTTCGAAACGCCCGACGGCGAAAAGTACAACGAGATCAGCTATGCCAAGGAAGCCAGCGACTGCCTGGATATCGAGAATTTCAGCCATGTCATCTCGGAAGAGGAATTCTGGTCCAGCCTGCCCCGTGTGCAGTGGCATATGGACGAACCGTCGGCAGACCCCGCTGCGGTAGCGCTCTACTTCGTCGACAAGGAAGCGGCAAAGAAGGTGAAAGCCGTGCTTTCCGGAGAAGGGTCCGATGAGTTCTTCGGCGGCTACACCATCTACCAGACCCCGTTGGAGAACGAGAAGCTCGCAGGCGTCCCCAAACCGCTGCTCGCCGCCGGATCGAAAGTGCTGCGTACCCTGAATATCCGTGGCGGCAATTACCTTTACCGCGCCAGCACGCCCATCGAGAAGCAGTTCATCGGCAACGCCAACATGTTCTCCATGGCAGAGCGCAAGCGCATCCTGAAGCATCCGGAGTCCACGCAAACCCCTGCCGACATCTGCGCGCCGCGCTATGCGGAGGTCGCCGACCTCGACGATGTCACGAAAATGCAGTATATCGACATGAAATTCTGGCTGATCGGCGACATCCTGCTGAAAACTGACAAGATGTCCATGGCCCATAGCTTGGAGAGCCGCGTTCCCTTCTTGGACAAGGAGGTCTGGAAGGTGGCGCGTACGCTGCCGGTGCCCTGCAAGGTATCTACCGAGACCACGAAGATCTCCCTGCGCCGCGCGGCCATGAAGCTGCTGCCGAAGCGCTTCTGCGAGAAACGCAAGCTGGGCTTTCCCGTGCCGACCCGCGTGTGGTTGAAGCAGGACAAATACTACGAGAAGGTCAAGGAAGCATTCACCGGCCCGATTGCCGAGCGCTTCTTCAACACGGGCGAACTAGTACGCCTGCTCGACGACCACCGCGCTGGCAAGGCTGATAACAGCCGCAAGATCTGGACCGTTTACAGTTTCCTGATCTGGTTCAACGTATACTTCGTCGAACGCACCGTACCGCCCAAACCGATTGAAGCTACCGCGTAATATCACAGGGATTCGGAACGGAGAATACTCGGATGCCGGCACCTCGTTGCAGCTGCCGCACTCGGACCCGCCTCCTTTGAGGGGCGGGCACCGGCCGGCATCCGCCCCAAGAGAACCGTTTTCCGAAAGATGTCAAGATATCCGCGACATGCCCTCATATCCCCGGCATCGAGCGATATTTCCAAAGCATATTAGAGCTTTCCCGAATGCGGGTGTATATAGAAAGAAACGCATCTGCAAGCAAGGGAGGTTCGAATCATGAAGCTGCATCCATTCCCAGGGTATGAGGCGCATACCCTCCAGAACATCGGCGGTCCGGAGAACCAGGTTTCTATGGAAGAGATCCAAGCCGGAATCGCCAAGGGAAAGCCCGCGCCGGGAACCACAATCGAGGATATCCAGATCCCCGGCCCCGATGAGGGGCAGCAGCTGAAACTGCATGTCATCACCCCGGCAAACCTTCCCGACAAAGCCCCGATCATCATGGATATCCATGGCGGCGGCTGGATAAGCGGCCAGGTGGAGATCGATGACGCCCGCAACCTGCTGGTTGCCGAGAACCTTCCCGGCATCGTCGTTTCCGTCGACTATCGCCTGTCAGTGAACGGCATCTGCTACCCCAAGCCCCTTGAGGACTGCATTGCCGCCTGGATGTGGCTCCACGACCACGCTGCCGAATTGGGCGGCGATCCGGACCGCATGGGCATCATGGGTACCAGCAGCGGGGGCAACCTGTCAGCCGGCCTGCAGCTGTGGATTCGCGACCACGAGCTCCCGCAACCGAAGCTCGTGGTGTTGGTGTGCGCCGCACTGAAGCGCGGGTTCAGCACCGCGAAGCTGGAATATGGAGAATTAGGTTCATCTGAAGCCCCGCTCGCCGCTTCCCCCGAATACCAATACCTTCCCGCTGACGGCAGCTATCCTCCCTACTACGCCTTCCCCGGGTATTGCCCCGACCTCTCCCACCTGGGACCGACCATGGTCATTGCGGCCGAATACGATCCTCTGCGTACCGAGGATGTCGAGTATGCCTGCCGGCTGCTTTCCTCAGGTGTGCCGTGCGAGATGTACGTGGCACCGCGCGTCTCGCACGGTTACTGCGTTGTCGACCATCCGCTGATGCGATTCACCCAACGGATGATCACCGCCTCGTTCCGCCGCGAATTCGGCATGGAGACGGTGGAATTCTAGGCAAACCGTCCTACCGGGATTGCAAGCGGGACGGTACCGGTATCAACCGGTACCGTCCCGCTTCTCTCTTGCTTCCCGCAATGAAAACGAGGGCTATACCAAACGGTCGGTATTCACGGCGGTGATGTGCCCATCCGCATCGCGGAAGAAGCTGACCCTTCCATCGCTCGACGTATGGAACAGCTCGAACGTTCCCGGAGCAGCCGCATCCGCCCTATGATGGGCATCGTCATCGGACAGGGCATCGTCATCGGACAGGGCATCGTCATCGGTACCTGGTTTCCCCTTCCGACCGTTGCCCTCTTTCGCGCGCGCTTCCCTCTCGTGCATCACGAACAGATCATCGGGCGCCTCCGTTGCCTGACCGCGCGGAATCACCACGGAAGCCTCCGGATCTTCTTCATGTCTCAGGAAGAATTGCGGAAAGCGGTGCTTGCGCTGCTCCTTCCTTAAGCGCTTACGCTCTTCTTTCTCCTCGCGTTCCTTGAGGATGGCACGTTCCGCATGGGAGTGGGAGGAAAAGCCGATGGAGATGCTCGGTTCGCCTTCTGCCGGCTGCGGATCGGCGGGCTTCGATCCGCCTTGTCCCGGGGCACTCGGGGTTCCCTTGTCAACCTTCGGAGTACGGTCGGTATCGGAGCGCATCATACGTTCGCGCTCGGCATACTCGGCGTGCACTTCTTCGGTTAGCTCCTCGTTGCCCGCCGTCTCAAGTTCGTCGGCGGTTGGGAGGATAACAGCTACCGGATCATCATAGAGGCTTGCCTGTGCAGCCGCAGCAGCATAGCGGTCCTTCTCGTCCTCGTCTTCGGCCTGATACACCATCTCGGCATTCAGCATCTGAACCACATTCACGGGTGCGGTATCGCCCCGCCAGCGGCCTTTATCATCGTATCTCGGGTCAGGCTGCTGCCCCGCGTCTGCAGCATCGGATAGCGCTTCGTCCCGAGCCTCGGCCGCATCCTCTGATTCGACGGGCTCCTCGGAATCGGCTGCCGCGGGAGGCGCCGGGATATCGTCCTCTTCCTGAGCGGCTTGATTGCCCGGCCCGTCCAACCGGGCGTCTGCCTCAGTTCCAGAATGCGCTGCCGTCTCTTCGGCCGACACTTCGACGGTGCTGTCCGGGATTCCATCGACAGACGCGCCTGCGGCTTCCTCGTCCAATGGCCCTTCTGCGGTTTGCAGGGCCTTAACCAGAGAGATGTTGGCTTCGGCAATCGTGCGAAGCTCTTCGGCCATGGCGCGGCGCTCCGCACCGTGGACCTTATGGTCGGCAAGCTCGTCGGCAATCTCCATCACCCGGGTCCATGATTGCGTGCGCAAATCGGCATCGAGCGCGGCAATCTGCCGTGCCAACGATTGGATGCGTTCTCCGATTTCGTTCGAGGATGCCATGCACGTTCCTTCCGCCATCTGGGAATTGTTAGATAGCCCCATTATAGGCAACAACGAACGCGAATACGGGCATTAACTGTCTAGCTGGGAATTCCGTCGCGATAACCGACATGCCAGAATACCAGGCCGCTAGCGGGAGCATTCTCTCCTGCAGCCGACCGATTGCGGGCATCGAGTACTTCCTGGACCCATTCCGGTTCATGCCGTCCGCGCCCGACGGCAACCAACGTGCCCACAATGGCCCTGATCATCGAATGCAGGAAGGCATTTCCCACTACGCGCACGCACAGGCCGGATTCCCCGAAAAGCGAGAACGGATCGATGGAAAGCTCGTAAAGCGTCCGCACCGTGTTGCGGTCCCTTGCCGAGACCGCTAAGCAGAAGCTGTTGAAATCGTGCTCGCCGACCAATAGCCTTGCTGCCCGATCCATCGCCTCGGCATCGAGATCGCTACCGACATGCCATGCATACCGGCGCATGAACACCGGAGGAATGGCACCCGGCACGATGAAATACCGATATTCCCGCTCGTAGGCAGAAAATCGTGCTGAGAAGCCCAAGGGCATCGGCGTCAGCGAACGGATGGCGATCTCTTCACCGGACAGCGCGTTCACGGAACGCCTCAGCCGGAAAAGGTTGCGCTTGTCGAGCTCCCCTTCCGCAAACGGAAGGCTGATCACTTGTCCCAGAGCATGCACGCCGGCATCGGTGCGGCCGGCGCACACCATCTGCACTGGCCGATGGAGTGCGGTTGAGAACGCCTGCTCCAATCGGCCCTGCACTGTCTCCTGCCCCGGCTGGCGTGCGAAACCGGCAAAGGAGGCACCGTCGTAGGAAACCACCGCCGCAAGCTGCCCGACCGCTGGGACAACGGTCCCATCGTCTTGCTGGATGCCAGTCGGCTCCTCCGGCACGAATCCCGGCATCTCATCGGCTGCTTGCGGCATACGTTGCCCCATCTTGGCGATTCCCCGGCTTTCGAATGCCCTAGGAGGCGATTTTCCAGATTGCCCGGCCGAAGAGCGCGGCGATACGGCTGAGCAGGGCCGAGTTGCGCGCATCGACCGTACCGGGAAGCTCCGCCCTGAAGCAGCGTCCGTCCGCCTGCTCGACGAAGAGGACCACGCCGTCCCTGCCGGGGAACTGCTTGAGCAGCTGGCTCAATTGGATCGAGACGTTCTGACTGAAGTCGGCAGAGCCGATATGCAGCTCAAGCTTCTCGGGCTCGCGCTGGGCATCCGCCTCGGTCAGCTCCATCTCCTTGACCTCGTAGCAGATCATCTGATTGCCGCGATCGGTATGCTCGAACTTGCCTTTGACTTGGACGATGGCATCCTCGTACAGGGCATCGGCATTCTTGTCGTAGTCGAAGCATATGGCCTCGACCTGTCCGGTCGTATCCTCCAGGGTGAAAGTGGCCATCTTCTTGTTCTTCTTGGTCATGCGGGTGCCCACACCGGAAATCATGCCGGCGAATGTGCCGTTGCGGTCCTTCTCGGCCTCCAGCAAATCGCCGATGGAGTATTTCGCGGTCCGTGCCAGCGCATTCTGATATGGGTTCAACGGGTGGTCGGATACATAGATGCCCAGGATCTCCTTCTCGAAGGCGAGCAACGTTTTGCGATCCCATTCCACCCCATCGGGCTCGGGGATCTCGTCGGCAAAACCCGAGTCGGCATCGTCGGCGAATATGTCGAAGAAACTGCCCTGACCGTTCTGGCGATCCTTCTGGCGCTTGGCAGCGCTCTCCAGAAGCGGGGTCTCGTCCAGGAAGTACATCAAATGCTTGCGGGTGTAGCCGGTGGAGTCGAAGGCGCCCGCTTTAATCAGCGACTCGAGCACCTTGCGGTTGTATACCCGGTTATCCAAACGGTTCACGAAGTCTTGCAGGCTGGTGTAGCGCCCGCCGCGTTCCCGTTCGGCGATGATCTCCTCGGCTACTTTCTCGCCGACTCCGCGCACACCCACCAAACCGAAGCGGATGCCCTCGTCGGTTGGCGTGAACTCTGTGTTCGACGAGTTGATATCCGGAGGCAATACGGCGATGTGAGAACGCGTGCAGCTGGAGATGTAATGGATCAGCTTATCGTTCTTGCCCATATAGCTGGACAGGACGGCGGCCATGTACTCGTTCGGGTAATGCGCCTTCATGTACGCGGTGCGCATCACCAGGATGGCGTATGCGGCGGAATGCGACTTGTTGAAGGCGTACTTTGCGAACTTCTCGGCGTCGTTCCAGATCTCCTTGGCGATTTCCAGCGAATAGCCGTTTTCGACCGCGCCGTTGTTCCAGTCCTCCTGCAGCTGGCGCATGATATCGAGCTTCTTCTTACCCATGGCCTTGCGCAGCTTGTCTGCCTTGCCGGCCGAGAAACCGCTCATGACCATGGACACCTGCATGATCTGTTCCTGGTAGACCATGGTGCCGTAGGTCTCCTCCAGAATCGGGCGCAGGCGGTCGTCGTAGTAATGGACCGGCTTCTTGCCTTGGACGACCTTCACATAGTCTTCGACCATGCCCGACTCCAACGGACCCGGACGGTTCAGCGCAATGGATGCGACAACATCGGAGAAACGATGCGGCGGAATCTGGTTGAACAAGCTGACATACAGCTGGCCCTCCACCTGGAACAGGCCATCCATGTTCCACGGTAGCTCGCCGCGCATCAAAGCAAAGGCCTTCTCGTCGTCAGTGGGTATCTCCTCGGCCACCATATGCTTGCCGGTGGTCGCCTCCACGTTTGCACAGGCACGCGATAGAACGCCCAACGTGCGCAAACCCAGGAAGTCCATCTTCAACAGGCCCAGGTCCGGCGTATAGTGGCCATCGTATTGGGTGATGATGCCGCCACCCTTCGTATCGCGTTTCATGGGCACATGGTCGGCCATAGGATCGCGGCAGATGATGGTAGCGCAGGCATGCACGCCCTCGCCGCGGATATTGCCCTCGATGGAGCGTGCCGCTTCGATGACCGCGCGCGAATCGGGCTCGTCCTCGTACATCTTCTTCAGATCCGGATTCGTCTCGAGCGCCTTGTCGATGGTGATGCCGAGCTCGTTGCCGATGGCCTTGCAGATGCGGTCGCCCACGCCATAAGGGAAACCCAGCACGCGCGCTGCATCGCGCACCGCGTTCTTCGCCTGCAGCTTGCCGAAGGTGATGACGCCCGAAACGTGGTCTTCGCCGTAGAATTCGCGGATGTGGTCGATGACGTCCTGACGATGCTGGTCGTCGAAGTCGACGTCGATATCGGGCATCTCCACGCGTTCGGGGTTCAGGAAGCGTTCGAACATCAGGCCGTTGGCAATCGGGTCCAGGTCGGTGATGCCCATTGCATAGGTGCAGATGGCACCTGCTGCCGAACCGCGTCCCGGGCCGACGCCGATGCCGTGGTCGCGCGCCCATTGGATGTACTCCTGCACGATAAGGAAGTAGGCCGGGAATCCCTGTTGGATGATGATGCCGGCCTCGTATTCATAGCGCTCCGAGACCGAGATCTCCTTGCCCATGTTGTCGGTGACGACGACATTGCGCCAGTCCTTGCCGTAGCGCTTCTCCAGGCCGACCTCGCACTGATGGCGGAACCACGACTCCTCCGTTTCGCCTTCGGGCAGCGGGAACTTCGGCAGGATGGAGTCGCGCTCCAGCTCGACATCGCATTTCTCAGCCACCTCAACGGTGTTGTCGCAGGCCTCGGGGAACTCGCGCATGGCCTCGCGCATTTCCTCCTCGGTCTTCATATAGAACTCCTGGTTGGCGAACCGCATGCGGTTCGGGTCATCCATCTGGGAGTTCGTGCCGATGCACAGGATGATGTCCTGCTTGCGGGCGTCTTCCTTGTTCAGGTAGTGGAAGTCATTGGTGGCGATGGTCTTCAGGCCTGCCTGCTTGGCCACCTGGGCCAACTGGCGGTTGAGTTCGGTCTGGGTCATGCCGCCGTCGGTGGTGATGCCCTGGTTCTGCAGCTCGATGTAGAAATCGCCGGGCGCGAACACCGAGGCGAACTTCTTGGCCCAGGTTACCGCATCGTCGAATTGACGGTTGTCCAACAGACGAGGGATGATGCCGGCCACGCACGCCGACGTTCCGATGAGGCCCTCACCATATTTCTGGAGCATCTCGAAGGTCGTGCGCGGCTTGTAGTAGAAGTTGTCTACATGCGATTCGGAAACCAGATGCACCAGGTTGTGGTAGCCAACATTGTTCTTTGCCAGAAGGATCATGTGATAAAGCGGCGGCTTGCCCTGGCGCTTCAGCTCGGAGTCGGTGGTGAAGTAGATTTCGCAGCCGTAGATGGGTTTCACGTGCTTGCCCGTTTCTTTTTCCACCTTTTCGACGCAATCGGCAAGCTCCGGCACGCCGCTCATGACGCCATGGTCGGTAATCGCCACAGCCGGCATGTCGCAGTCGGCTGCCTTGCGCACCATCTCGTAAACGTGCGTTGCCCCGTCGAGCAGGGAATACTCAGTGTGATTATGCAGGTGGACAAAAGCCATGAGAAACTACCCCGGATTCGCTATTCCTTCGATTTCATTGAATGATTCTAGCAGCCGCGCCTGCTGCAAACAGCGAACAAACGGTGGTTTTTCGCAGGACTTGGAAAGGACCTGAAGGCCCCCGTGTGCGCTCGGTGTTCAAAGAACATCGATTCCGATTGCATCCGAATTTGCCTATTTTCCGACATTGACACATTCATTTGGGCAAACGAGCGCTTTACGCTTCAGAATCTGCTACATTCATTTGAATAGGGGACATACTTGCATGGCGTATCAGTTTTTTTCGCGATTCGCCGATACGGTATAAGGAATTTGGGGGAATGGAAATATCTTCACGGCCTGAAGGCTTCGGCCTCGGCAGTCGCACCCGGCAATCGGGCTCCGCCACGAAGAGCAAAAGCTGGATCGACCGCATTGGCTTTTGGAAGACCTATACGCTGCTATTCACGGTTGTCGCCGTGCTCTGCCTCTGCTGGTTCGCATTAGCTGGCAGTTCGTTTATCTGGGAGGGCGACGGCTGGTCCCAGCACTTCCGCGCCTACATTTATTACGGACGATGGCTACGCGAAATCGCCGGCAGCCTCCTTTCGGGAGCCGGGCTCGTCGTTCCGCAATGGGACTTCTCCTTCGGCGAAGGCAATGACGTACTGGACACGCTGCACTACTATGCCATCGGCAGCCCCTTCACTCTAGGTTGCGCTTTTGTGCCCGATCAATACATGCACATCTATTACGATGCGATGGTCGTCGTGCGCTTGTACCTTGCCGGGTTGGCGTTCTGCAAGCTCTGCATAGAATGCGGGCTTTCCAACCGGCATGCGATCATCGCCGGCGCCGTCACCTATGCCTTTTGCGGGTGGTCCGCTTACTGCCTGTGGCGACACCCCTTCTTCCTGGATCCGTTAATCTGGATGCCCCTGCTGGTGCTCGGCATTGAGCGAATCATCCGCAACGGAAAGCCCTGGATATTCGTCTGGTCCGTTTTTCTTTCATGCATCTCCAACGTCTACTTCGCTTGGATGCTCGCGTTGCTCGCTGTTGTGTACCTGGTAGTCAGGCTCGTGTTCCTGAATGCAACACGCGGGCAGCGCCCGCGCATCCTCGGTCGAGTATTCGCCTACGCACTGCTCGGCATCGCAATGGCTGCCGTTATCATGGTACCCATGGCGGGCTTCGTGCTCGGAGACACCAGAAGCGGCGGATTCAATCCTGCCGGCCTCTTTTACTCGATTGAGGACTATGCGCTCATCTTCGTCAGCTTGATGTCCGTGAAGCCCGGCGGCGCCAATTGGGAATGGGTCTCTCTGGGCGGACCGGCGATACTTGCCGCCCTGATCGCCCTCGTGAAAGGCGATAGCAAGGTTATCAGAACCTTGCTCGTTATCGCGTTCGTCTTCTCCCTCTTCCCGGTTCTCGGTCAGATATTCAACGGCTTCTCCTATGCGGCAAATCGCTGGTCCTTCGCATTGGCCCTTGTCGTTTGCTATGCCCTAACGGCAAACTGGGAGCAGCTTGTCGAGAAGCCCGACCGAAAAACCGTACTCGGACTGGCGATTTTCCTAGTCATCTACGCTGTGATCTGCGGCTGCGCAGTGGCCATACAGCCTTCATCGGACAACCGCATCCTCTTTGCCCCCATCGCCTGGCAGATCGGTCTTGCCTTTCTGTTCGTAGGCATTGCCGTTCTGGGAACCAAGCGCACCGGTCTGCCCGTTCAAGGCCTTGCGCTTTCTCTGGCAATTGCCGCGGTCGCCATCAACTGCTTTTGGATGTACACCCCTGCTGGCTATAATTTTGCCGGCATAACGATACCCTCGAAACTCGCAAGCTCGAATTTGAATGCAAGCGTTGTCGACAAGTTGCCCGCCCCGCAAGACGCATTCTTTCGTACCACCGTAGAACCTCAGGCATCGGAGCCGAAGAATGCCAATGTAACTGCCGGGCGCTCGACAACGCAATATTACTGGTCGTTCTCCAATCAGGCAGTAGCCCAATACCGCACGAACCTCGGTATGATCGAGCCACTCAATTACGAATATTCAGGTTATGAGGCAAGTACTAACCTGCTGGCCAATGCTTCGGTGAAATATTGCGCCGTCGCTTCAGGAAAAAATACGCCGCTACCCTATGGATATCATTTTATCGAGGAGATAGAGACCGGTGGATCGCTTCCGAAGGGCATAGCCTCCTCAACGCATTCTCTCTCCGAATACGATATTTATGAGAACAATTATCCGATGCCCTTCGCCTATACCACCGACAGCCAGATGAGCTCTGAATCATGGATGGGTTTGGGATTGGTAGAACGCCAATCCGTCCTGCCTGGAACCGCCGTGCTTAAGAACACGCAAGACGGTATTTCCATCGTCGACACCGGCTCAAATACAAAGACCTTGCATTATCGCACCAAGAAGAAGAACCTCACGCTGGAAGACAATGGAGTGAAAGTAACGAAGAAGAAATCCTCACTGACCCTTGAATTCGAGGGCCAGAATGACAGCGAGACCTATATCGAACTGGAAGGGTTCGACTATCCTGCAGCGAAGAATTCGAACGTTCCGAGCGAGGTAACCTTGAATTTGGAGCTCGATGACGGCACATCCACCAAACTGAATTATCGGACTACCTCGGATCTCCATTATCCAGATGTCCATGATTTCGCGATAAACCTCGGCTATCACAAGAGTGCTCCGAAGAAAGCAACCTTGACCTTCTCCAACACCGGGACCTATTGCTTCAAGTCGCTTAAGGTGAAATCTCTTTCGATGGACGGTTACCGGGAAAAGATCAAGAAACTCCAGAATCGTGCTGCCCAGAATACCGTCTTTACGACCAATGCCGTCACTGCCGATTTCAATTCCGAAGGCGATTCGCTTGCCTGCTTCTCAATTCCCTACGGCAAGGGCTGGGAAGCCTCCGTGGACGGCAGGAAGACCGAAGTGCTGCAGAACCTTGCCTACCTGGCAGTGCCGCTTGAAAGCGGTCATCATACGGTGGAACTCCGTTACCACACACCATACTTGAGCCTTGGCTTGTCAATAAGCGCCGTTGCGTTCGCTATTTTGATACTGCTGTCGGCCCTCCAACACCGCAGCAGGCAAATCCGAGGAAAGCATGCCACGAAATGACATCGAACTTCGGCAAATTACGAGAATCGTCCTGGATCGGACTGGCACGGGAGCATATTACTCCCCAAGGAAGCCGGTCGGAATACTGCGCACAACATACCGAAAAGAAAGGCCCTTTTATCAAACCCCAGCATAAGACCTTTGCCAAATATCTGATTGTCGGCGGGTCGACGGCGCTTCTCGAACTGCTGATTTTCCAGGGGCTGTTCCACCTCTCGTCGGGGAACGTCCCGCTCGCAAACATCACGGCGGTCGCAATCGCTACAGGGCTCAATTTCCTGCTGAATAGAAACGTCACGTTCCAAAGCGCCAGCAACCCGGCTGTTGCCTTGGCGAAATACCTGTTCCTCTTCGTCTTCAATACCGCATTCTCGACCGTGGTCATTTCCCTACTGGTCTCATACGGTATTGCATCCATACTTGCCAAGCTACTCACGATGGCATGTATCGTCTGTTGGAACTTCGTGCTCTATCGCAAATTCGTGTTCAAATGATGCGCTAGATGGCCCGCTTCCTCTTGCGAGTTGCAAGGGTGTCTTCGCGCGCGATGTAGATGGGACGGTTCTTCCCCTGAATGTAAGCTCGGCCAAGGTATTCGCCAATCACGCCTAGGAAAAACAGTTGGAGTCCGCCGAAGAGAAGGATGAGGGCAACAATCGTTGCAAAACCAGGAACATCTACCCCGAATAGGAGTACCTGGAACACGATTACTAAAAGATAGACAACCGCGGCAATCGATACGATGCTGCCAAGCAGCATCGAGAACTTCAGCGGCGCCGTCGTGAAGGAGAGTAGGCCGCCTATCGCATATCTGACCAGTTTTGAGAACGACCAGCTCGAATCGCCAGCAAGGCGTTCGTCGGGAGTATAAGGATACGGCAGGGTCTTGAAGCCGACCCACGCAAAGAGACCCTTGGAAAATCGGTTGTATTCGGGCATAGAGAGCAAGGCATCGCCGACTACGCGCCTGAACACCCTAAAATCGCTTGCGTCTGGAACGACCGACATCCTTGAAGACCTCTGTAGAATCCCGTAGAACTTGCGTGAGAACCAGTTTCTGAACGCGCTGTCCTTGCGGTTTTCCTGATAGGCCGCAACGCAATCATACGACCTATTCTCCATCAGAAGCTCGAGCATCTTACGCATGGTGGACGGTTGCTGCTGCAAGTCGGAATCGATGAATCCCTGGAAGCGCCCACGGGCATGCTCGAGCCCGGCATACATGGCAGACTCCTTGCCGAAATTGCGGGAAAAGGAAACGATTCGGATGTCACAGGGCAGGTCAGGAAGTTGCGAGACGGCACGCATTGCCTCAAGCGTGCCGTCGCTGCTTCCGTCGTCAACGAATACGATCTCATAGCTGCCAGGAAAGTCTGCAAAAGCCTCTATCGCAGCGGAGTAGAAAGGCCGGATGTTCTCGGCTTCGTTGAATCCAGGAACAATCATGCTGAAATCGATATTCCCAGAAGCAACAGCTTCCACATCGTTTCCTTTCCAGTAAGCCTATTAGCCTATTGCATTGCCCAAAAGGAGGGGGCGCTGTGCCATTCGGATGGTCTTCGCCTTTACCTTCCGTTCCTTTTCCTTAGAAGAAGACCGCAATGCGGACTGACAGGCTAGGAAATGAACGTCCCAAATCCCTCTGAATAGATTTGTAACGATTTTACCAGATTACATCGCCCTCATCAGCGCTTTTGCCTTTTCAAACCCGAATTGAAGCTTAAGGGAAAATAATTTCACTGATTGTTGGAATAGTATGCATAAATCGTACGCTTTTGTTTGAACGAATGGATGTCTTTCATGCCCGCTCGGCGAGGAATACCCCAAGGCTGCCGATTATCGGTTGCCACCGTGCTCTTATACCGCCAAGGTTCCGTCGATACCGCAAGCGTTTGAACTGTCGTGGCCGTCCTTTGAAGCCTTGTTAACTTTTCGTGAAATGCGCGATGGCCGAAAACCCTCCTACTACAGTCGACTAATTGCAACGTGCAGTACGAAACGAATGGATTTCGATGGGTGGGGACACGGAAACTATCAAATACGCTCAGGCAGGCGTAAAGCGTCCCGCACCTGCCGCGCCATCGTCTGAGCACTCTCCACTTCGTCGGCCCGCGGATGAGCAACCGCCGCAAGCTCGCCTCTGCATCGTGGTTCCCTGCCATAACGAGGAGCAGTCGCTCCCGCTGTTCATGGATGCGATGCAAAGCCAGGCAGAGCCGCTTGCGCCCTACCTCGCCGACCTGAGTTACGTGTTCGTCGACGACGGCTCGAGCGACGGCACCCTGGCCGTCCTGAAGCAGCTGCACGAGAAGAACCCGTCGTCCCACTACGTATCGTTCACGCGGAACTTCGGCAAGGAGGCCGCCTTCCTCGCCGGGTTGAGGACCGCGCTGGGCACCGGGGCGACCCACATCGCCGTCATGGACGCGGACCTGCAGGACCCGCCCTCGTTGCTGCCCGAGATGCTCGAGAAGATGCGGTCGACCGGTGCCCAGGTCGTCGCCGCCTACCGCACGACCCGGGAAGGGGAGCCGAGGATGCGCAGCTGGTTCGCGCACCGGTTCTACCATTTCATCAACCGCGTCTCCGACGTGCACATGCGCGACGGCGCGCGCGACTTCCGCATCATGCGCCGGCCGGTGGTGGAGACCATCGTGGCCATGCCCGAGCGATGCCGCTTCTCGAAGGGGCTGTTCATGTGGGGCGGCTTCCCCACCGAGTGGGTCGGCTACGAGAACGCAGAACGCGAGGGCGGGAAGAGCTCCTGGAGCTTCTGGAAGCTGGCCCGCTATGCCATCGAGGGCATCGTATCCTTCTCCGTGGTGCCCTTGGAGGCGATCTCGGTCACCGGTCTCGTCGTCTTCCTGCTTGCATTGGTCTTCCTGGTGATCATCATCGTGCGGGCCGCCCTGTTCGGCGACCCGGTAAGTGGCTGGCCATCGCTCGTCTGCATAATAACCCTGTTCTCGGGCATGCTGATCTTCGGCATGGGCGTGCTCGGGCTCTACCAGTCCCGCATCTACCAGGAAATCAAGCAGCGCCCGGTATACCTGGTTCGGGAGAAGCAATGACCATTGCGTTCCCCATGCGCCGGGATGCCGCGTCGAGCGCCCTGCCACGGGAGACCCGAAGCGTCCATCCACGGCGCAAAGGCCGGACCGTCGGGCAGTTCATCGAACGTATCGGCTACTGGAAGGCCTATCTGCTCGCCTTCGCGGTTACCGCCGTTCTCTGCCTTGCCTGGTTCCTGTTCTCGGGGCACACCTTCGTCTGGTGCTCCGACGGCTGGGCGCAGCACTACCGCGCCTACATCTACTACGGCCAATGGCTGCGTGAAGCGGCCTCAGCATTGCTGGCAGGAAACCCCGCCGCCATTCCCCAGTGGGACTTCAGCCTCGGCGAGGGCAACGACGTGCTCGACACGATGCACTACTACGCTATCGGCAGCCCCTTCACCCTGGGATGCGCCTTCGTCCCCGAACAGGGCATGTGGATCTACTACGACCTTATGATCCTTGTGCGCCTTTTCCTGTCCGGCCTGGTATTCTCCAAACTCTGCTTCGAACTGGGACATCGCAACATGGTCGGAGTACTTGCAGGCACCCTTTCCTATGCCTTCTGCGGCTGGGCGATGATGGCACTCTACCGGCATCCGTTCTTCCTCGATCCAATGGTGTGGATGCCCATGCTCGTACTCGGCATCGAGAAGGTCCTCAACGGGAAGCGGCCGTGGACGTTCGTGTGGGCGGTGTTCCTCTCGTGCATCTCGAACGTCTACTTCGCCTGGATCCTGGCTCTGCTGACACTCACCTACCTTGCCGTCCGCCTACCGTTGTTACGCGAGCGGACCCGGCGCGAAAAATGGTATAGCCTGGCCGTCTTCGTAGGTTGCGCCATCCTCGGCATTGCCATGTCCGCCGTCATCATGTTGCCGATGGCGATGTTCGTCACCGGCGATTCCCGCGCTGGCGGTCTCTCCATTCTGGGGATATTCTTCCAACCTGCCTACTACGAGCGCGGAATCCTTACGCTGATGTCGTCGCAGCCAGGCGCAATGAACCGTACCGCCTTATCATTCGGCGCACCGATAATGCTCTCCATTGTCTATCTCTTCACTTCCCGCAACCAGCGGACGCTGAAGATCCTGCTGGTTATCGCGGCTGCCTTCTATGTTTTCCCGGTTTTCTCACAGATCCTGAACGGCCTATCTTATGCGGCAGGGCGCTGGACCTTCGCCGCTGGCTTACTGGGCGCCTACGCTCTGGTAGCGAATTGGGAGCACCTGTTCTCCCCCGACCAAAAGACCGTCCGCCCGCTTGTGATTTTCCTCGTCGCCTATTGCATCCTGTGCGCCGCACTGATTGCAATGAACCCATCATATCTGTCCGGTAGGCTCTCCATCGTCTGCCAAATCGCCATCGGTGCGTTGTTTCTCTATTCGATATTCCGAGCCGGGCAAATGCACCGCTATTCTGCGCAGTCCTTGGCCCTATGCCTGGTCGTCTGCGCGCTTGCCGTCAATTTCGCCTTCTACTACGCCCCCTTCGGAAGCAATATCTACTCCACGACATTCAAGAGCCGCGAGATAACCGAGAATCTGCATGCCGACATGTCCGAGGCGCTTTCCGATGAGGGTGGCGGTTTCTACCGCATCTCCCCCTCGGCGAACCCTTCGAAAGCCATGCCGAACAACGCCGGCGTCACTTCGGGGCAATCCTCAACGTCCTATTATTGGTCGTTCGCAAACCCGGCACTGACGGCTTATCGCGAAAACCTCGGCATCCCCGAGACAGAGGCCTTCAACATGACGGGATACAATGGCAGCACCCATCTATTGGCGAATGCATGCGTCAGATATTATTTCTGCCCCTCTTCGATGAAGGGGAAAGCGGTCCTTCCCTACGGATTTGCCTATCGGTCAACCGAGAAGACGGGAACAACGTTTACAAAGGAGAAGCGGATGGGGACGCATTCGCCCTACGCCAGCAAAGTATACGAAAACCGCTATCAGGCCCCCTTCGCCTACACGACCTCAAAACAGGCCAGCATCGATTCCTGGATGAATCTGAGCCTGGTCGGCCGTCAATCCTGCGTCCCTGGCACTGCCGTGCTCGATCGGACAGTCAGAGGCTTGTCTGAAAGCAGCATCGAAGACAAATCCAACGCGTTGCCGTTCCATGTGATTCGGACTCGGGGCCTGAGCTTTCAAGGAAATGCAGTCACCACCACTGCTCCGAACGCAAAGCTGACCCTGCGTTTCAAGGGAACCGCAAATGCCGAAACCTATGTGGTGCTGAGGAATTTCGATTGCGACTTCACTGAGGGAAAATACGGTACCGCTCCCGATTCTGGCAATGTGACCGTAACCACACGGAGAAACGAGAAGAGCCTGTTGATCTACCGATCGAAGGTCGATCCTGAATACTCCGGACTGCATGACTTCGCCATCAATACCGGTTATCACAATAAACCGCTGAAGCAGCTGACTATCACCTTCCAATATCCCGGCACCTATACCTTCGACTCGTTGGGTATCGAAACGCTTTCCATGAACGGATATGAAGATACCGTCAGACAGATTAACGACCACGCAGCGAAGGATGTCACCTTCGGCGCGAATACGGTGACTGCCGAGTTCTCATCCGACGGCATGTCGCTGGCATGCTTCTCCATTCCCTATGCCAAGGGATGGCAGGCATTCGTCGATGGCAAGGAGACGCCGGTCTTGAAGAACCTCGCTTACCTGGCAGTACCCCTTGATGGCGGATCGCATACCGTAGAGCTGCGCTACCATACTCCATATCTGAAGGCCGGCGCCATAATCAGCCTTGCAGCATTCCTTCTATTCGCCCTTATAGCTGCCGCCGTATCGTTCTCCAACCGAACCTTAAAAGCTCGACAACCGGGCAAGTCCCGCGCTTCTTCCCACGGCGCACACGCCCGTTCCTAGGCAATCGTAGCGGGAATATCCGCCTTCGGCGCTTCTTCGAGTACCTCCCGATTTTTCAGACCTGCCTGTTCCGAAAATGCACGGATGGCATAAAAGGCTCGACTTACAGGGAGTTTTCAGCCGACATGCGTACCCTGTTGACCCGCAACAGATAATGAAATAAGGAGAACCCGAATGAGCGAAACGCATCGCATATCCGCGCATCCCTCACCCGCCGATTCCAGCGGAGTATCTATTCCATCAAGACGCAAGGACCTCCTGAAGAAGGCCGGAGTCGGCGCGGTCACCGTTGCCCTGGCTGCCTCCATGGTCCCCTTGAGCGCCTGCAGCTCAACAGAGAACAACGACAACTCGACCGAAAGCGCATCGATATCAAGCGAGAGCACACAGGCAAACACGTCAGGCTCCGGCACGGCAAGCTCCCAGGGAACCGCGAGCTCTTCCAATTCTTCCGGGACTGCAGACAGCCAACAGAACGGAACGCCGCCCGATCTGCCAAGCGGTACCGCGCAAGATGGATCGGTAGGAGGAGGCGCCAACACGCAGAACTTCGATTACTCCGGGAACTATTCCGCTACGAAAACCGCCGACGGCAAGAATAAAACCATTGCCAATACGACGATCGCGGCAACGGATACGGATGCCAATGCCGCGCTCGTTGAGAATGGCGGAACCCTGACATTGGCAAAAGACACCATAACGAAATCCGGCGATGACGCCAGCAACGCTGACAACTGCAATTTCTACGGCGTGAATTCCGGCGTGCTGGCCGTCGGCAAGAAATCGAAGGCGATAATCGAGGATTCGTCGATCACCACGATCAGCGCCGGCAGCAACGGCATCTTCTCAACCGATAATGCTACCGTCTTCGCCAATAACGACACGGTGACCACCGCAAGTTCTGACGGGAATGCCCGCGGGCTGGATGCTACCTATGGAGGCACCATCGTTGCCAACAAGATGACTATAAGCACGGCAGGAGCACATAGCGCCTCTGTCGCCACCGATCGGGGCGGCGGGAACATCTCGCTTGCCAACAGCACGCTCTCTACCAAGGGATCTGGTTCTCCCCTGCTCTATTCCACCGGCGACATAGAAGTCGACAACGTTACCGGCACCGCTTCGGGTTCGCAGATTGCCGGCATGGAAGGGCTGAACAGCATCCTCATCAGCAATTCGACCCTGAAAAGCACCAACGATGCAATCTCCGGCAGCGATCCCCAGAAGAACGGCATCATCATCTACCAATCCACTTCGGGAGATGCAGAGACGGCAATCGGCGATGCGGCAAGCTTCGGCGCCGAGGATTCAACGCTATCCACCACCATATCCGACGGTTCGATGTTCTATCTCACCAATACGACCGCAAACGTCGTGCTCAAGAACACCACCCTCGATTTCGACAGCAGCAAGGTGGCTCTCTTAACCGCACAGGGAAACGACTCGAACAACTGGGGAAGCGCCGGGTCGAACGGGGCAACCGTTAATTTCACGCTTGACAGCGAGAACGTCTCCGGGGCAATCGACGTGGACGACATCAGCACCGCCAACGTCTACCTGCTCAATGGCACCACCTGGACCGGAAGCACCTCGATTACCGAGAACAGCGCAAGCAATAAATCCACGAGCAAGACACCGTTGTCCATCAACGTGGACAGCGACTCTACCTGGGTAGTGACCGATGATAGCACGGTCTCAAACCTGAACGTCGCAACAGGTGGCAAGATTGTGGATGCCGATGGGAAGACGGTCACCCTCAAGGTTGACGGCACTACTGTCGTCCAGGGCGACAGCGACTACACCGTAACGATAAACGGCTCGTATTCGACTAAGGTCAAGACAACGGATGCGAATACAATCGATTCGGCAAGCATCAGCCGCACCGCTTTCGATAGGGAAATAGGCACCAGCACCACATTCGGCACGAACGATTCCGACGAGCGCGGTTCCTCGGTTGAAGAAAATATCGAGTTCGCGTCGACAGCCGATTCCGGCAGCTCCAGCCAGAGCGCCGACAACAGCTCCTCATCAAGCTCGAACAGCGGGAACATGACCGCTGACCAACTACTAGCCTGGTTGAAAAACCTGATCTTCGGAAACCAGGGCAGTCAGAACGGCCAAAGCATGCCCGACGATAGCCCTGAATCCGGGCAGGCACCCGGCAGTTCGTCGAGCAGCACGCCGGCTGAGAAGCCCGGTTCAGATACGCCAAACGTTTCAGACAGTTCCGCCGCCTGATAAAGCGACACTCCGCCACACATTACCACAACATCTCGTCACACTGTACCTGCAGGAACATCTGGCTATCGATGGGCAATAAAAAGGGGCACCCATTTGGTGCCCCTTTATCTGCGGAATGTTCCGATAGCAGCTTACAGAGAATCCTGCTCCTGCTTTGCATCGCGTCGTAGATATACCCAACGCAGCTTACGCTCGAGCACCCTCTTCTTGATGCTGCCTTCTTCCTCGGCATCGATGCGCTGCTTCAATTCGGCCTCTTCATCCTTCAGACCCTCAAGGTCCACATCGTCCACGGCAATACCGCGGTCGACAAGGACGAACACGCGATCGCCCGTGCAATAGGCATAGCCGCCCTGCGTGACGAATCGCTTGATGGAGTCGTCCTGCAAATGAACGCGCACGACACCGCTATTCAGCCTCGACAACACGGGTACGTGACCCTCCATGAAGCCCATCTCTCCGGCACGACCGGGAACGACCACCATGGAAACCTCGTTGTTCCGGTATACGCGATCGTTCAGATGCACGATGTCACATGCGATTTTGGACATTACTCTTCCCCTTCTGCCTTCTTCAGCTCTTCATAGCGCTCGTAGACAGAGTCGATGGAACCGGTCATGCGGAAGCACTGCTCGGGAATCTCGTCGACTTTGCCGTCGAGGATAAGGCCAAAGGAGCGAACCGTGTCCTCCATCTTCACGTAGGAACCGTCGAGGCCCGTAAACTGCTTTGCCACATGGAAGTTCTGGCCCAGGAACTGCTCGGCCTTACGGGCGCGCTGGACGATGAGCTTCTGCTCTTCGGTCAATTCATCCATACCCAGAATGGCGATGATGTCCTGAAGGTCCTTATAGTTCTGCAGCAATTGCTGAATGCCGGTAGCTACGCGGTAATGCTCTTCTCCGACGATGGACGGGTCGAGTGCGCGGGAAGAGGACTCCAACGGATCGACCGCGGGATAAATGCCCTTATCGGAAATGGCACGGGACAGAACCGTACGAGCATCCAAGTGGGTGAACGTCGTTGCCGGTGCCGGGTCGGTCAAGTCGTCAGCGGGCACGTAAACAGCCTGCACTGAGGTAATAGAGCCCTTCTCCGTAGAGGTGATGCGCTCCTGCAAGTCGCCCATCTCGGTAGCCAGCGTGGGCTGGTAGCCTACAGCGGAAGGCATGCGGCCCAGCAGAGCCGATACCTCGGAGCCCGCCTGAGAGAAGCGGAAGATGTTATCGATGAAGAGCAGAACGTCCTGCCCCTGATCGCGGAAATACTCGGCTTCGGTCAGACCGGCCAGGCCGACGCGCAGACGTGCTCCCGGCGGCTCGTTCATCTGGCCGTAAACTAGGCAAGCCTTGTTGATAACGCCCGAATCGGTCATTTCCAGGAACAGGTCGGTGCCCTCACGGGTACGCTCACCAACGCCGGTGAACACTGACGTTCCGCCATGCTCCTGAGCCAGGTTGTTGATGAGCTCCTGGATGATAACCGTCTTGCCGACGCCTGCGCCGCCGAACAGACCCGTTTTACCACCCTTGATGAACGGTTGGATCAGGTCGATGGCCTTGATGCCGGTCTCGAAAATCTCAGTCTTGGTGCTCAGCGTGTCATAAGCCGGGGCCGGATGGTGGATAGGCATGTAGGCCTCCACCTCGGGCATCGGTTTGCCGTCGACGGGCTGGCCGAGCACGTTCCAAATGCGGCCCAGGGTCTGCGGGCCAACGGGCATGCACATAGGCGAGCCCGTGTCAGCGACCGCCATGCCGCGGGTCATGCCGTCGGTCGAATCCATAGCAACGGTACGGACCATATCGCCGCCCAGGTGCGACTGCACCTCGAGGACGTTATGGATGTGACCGATCGCCGTCTCGCCGTCGACGATCAGCGCATTGTAAATCGCCGGCATGTCGGACGGTGCGAACTCGACGTCCACGATAGGGCCGACGATACGAACGACACGCCCGACCCCGCCCGGGTTTTCCACCCAGGGCATATCTTTCAAAATGTCTTTTGCTTCTGCCATTTAATCCTCCAATGCCGCCGCACCGCCAACGATCTCATTGAGCTCGGTGGTAATGGTACCTTGGCGCACGCGGTTATACAGTCGGGACAGGTTGGTTTCGATTTCGTTGGCGTTATCGGTAGCCGCCTTCATTGCGTTTCGGCGGGCACCCTGCTCGCCAGCCGCTGAGTCAATCAGCGTGGCATAGAACATGGTGCGCATGTACGCGGGAAGCAGCGTCCAGAGAACGGTTTCGACATCGGGCTCGAAAACGATCTCGGGCTTGATGTTATCCTCATTCTCCTTTTGCTCTACCTCCGCATCAGGCGCTTGCCCGGTTGCCAGCGTCTCCTGAATATTGTGGAGGTCGACCATGGTAACGAATGCGGACATCGGCGCCAGCCAATTCGGAACAGCTTTGGATGCATCGACGAAGACGACGCGCTTGACAGGCAGCAGGTATTCGGCGCGCAGCACCTGATCGCCCGCATTCCTCGCATGGTTGTACACAAGGATGACCTCATCGTACGTACCGTCCGCATAACGCTGCATGGCGTAGTTACCCAGCTGGATGGCCTCGCCCATGGTAGGATCGGCCGAAAGATCCGTAAACGTCATAATCGGTTCAATCTTGCGGTACCGGAAGTAGCTAACAGCTTTCTTGCCGCAGGCAATGACATCGGAAGTCGCCCCTTGGGCGGCCTTCTGCTTAATGACGCGCTCGGCAGCACGGAGAACGTTGCCGTTGAAGCCGCCAGCCAGACCGCGGTCCGAGACGACGGCCACGACAAGGACATGTTTGACCTCATCGTGGACCTTCAACAAAGGGTTCTGGCTGGAACCCAGACGATCGATAACCTCCGTCACCGTCTCAGCCATTCCCGCAGTGTACGGAATGGTGTGTTCAACGCGCTCACGGGCCTTGCGAATCTTAGCAGCCGAAATCATCTCCATGGTACGCGTAATCTGCTTCGTCGACTGGACGGATTTGATACGCCTGTTGATGTCATGAAGAGTGGCCATTATCTACTTCCTTTAAGCCTCGGTCGACGGTGCGAACTCGCTCTTGAAGCGTTCGATCGCGGCCTTCAGCTCAGTCTCGATTTCGTCCGTGAACTTCTTCTCAGCTTCGAGCTTTTCGTACACTCCCTTAGCGGAGGCATGCAGGCTCTGCAGCATCTCGGTGCGGAAGCGCACAACGTCGCCAACCGGAATATCGTCCAAGTAGCCCTGGTTGCCAGCGAAGATGGAGATCGCCTGGTCGAACACCGGCATCGGGGCAAAACGTCCCTGCTTCAGCAGTTCGGTCATACGGGCACCGCGGTTCAGCTGATCCTGGGTAGCCTTGTCCAGATCGGAGCCGAACTGGGTGAATGCCTTCAGTTCGCGATATGCAGCCAGATCAAGACGCAAGGTACCGGCTTGCTGCTTCATTGCCTTCAACTGGGCATCGCCACCGACGCGGGAGACCGAGGTACCGACATCGATTGCAGGGCGCTGACCCTGGAAGAACAGGTCGGTGACCAGGTAGATCTGGCCGTCCGTAATGGAGATGACGTTCGTCGGAATATATGCAGCAACGTCGCCAGCCTGGGTCTCGATGATCGGCAGGGCGGTCAGAGAACCGCCGCCGTTCTCGTCGGACATCTTCACTGCACGCTCGAGCAGACGAGAATGCAGGTAGAAAATATCGCCAGGATATGCCTCGCGTCCCGGCGGACGACGCAGGGTCAGCGACATCTGACGGTAGGCAACAGCCTGCTTGGTCAGGTCGTCGTAGACGCACAGCACGTGGCCGCCCGGATTATCGGCATTCGCAGGCTCTCCGTTCTCGCCGTTGTAGATGAAGTACTCGCCCATGGCAGCACCTGCCATGGGGGCAATGTACTGCAGGGGAGCCGGGTCGGAAGCCGTAGCAGCAACGATAATCGTGTAATCGAGGGCGCCGTATTTGTCCAGGCTCTCTACCACGTTCGCCACCGTCGATGCCTTCTGGCCGATGGCGACGTAGATGCACACCATGCCCTTGTCCTTCTGGTTGATGATGGCATCAACGGCAATGGCGGTCTTACCGGTTTGGCGGTCGCCGATGATCAACTCACGCTGACCACGGCCGATCGGAATCATGGAGTCAACGGCCATGATGCCGGTCTGCATCGGCTCATGAACCGGCTTACGGGCATGAACGCCCGGAGCCTTGAATTCGACCGGACGGCTGGCAGTGGTCTCGATGGGACCCTTGCCGTCGATCGGCTCGCCCAGGGGGTTCACCACACGGCCCAGCAGGCCGCGGCCAACCGGCACGCGGACCAACCGACCGGTGGTATGCACCTGGTCGTTCTCTTTGATTGCGGTGACATCACCGAGCAACACGGCACCGACCTCATCCTCTTCGAGGTTCTGGGCCATGCCGTAAACGGTCTTACCACCGGCTGCATCGAATTCGAGGAGCTCGCCCTGCATGGCGTCCTTCAAGCCGTCGATACGTGCGATACCGTCGCCAACCGTGACGACCGTACCGACCTCACGTGCCTCGACATTGGTTTTCAAGGAGTCCAGCTGCTGGCGCAGCGCCTCATCGATTGCCTGGGCGGTGATTTCAGTCACTTGCATTCACCTCCGTTTGTGTCTTATGAGACTTAAGCGCGACCCGAGCCTTATCAAGCTGCGAGCGAACGCTTGCGTCGATTCGTTTCCCTTGAGCGCTCATCACGATACCGCCGAGCATGTTCTTGTTGATCTGCTCATTGATGATCGCCTCTTTGCCGAAGTCGTTCTTGATCTTGGCGCGGATGACGTCACGCAGATGATCGTCCAGCTCTACGGCCGTGGTAACGTCCACGGCAACGAGATCGTAGTTATCGAACAGGCGCTGATCGAACGCGTGGAACACGCGAGGGAGCAGCTGCATATCGCGGCGGCCGGCCATAACACCGACCACATCGAGCAATACGGGATTGAAGCCCTTGAACACGGCCTGGATCAACTGGAATTCCTGCTCTTCCGTATAGGAATCGTCTCCAATAGCCTCGATGAACTCCGGCTTGGAGCGCAGGTAGCGGATAATCCATCGGATCTCGCCGCGAGCCTCGATAAGGGCTTCGCGGCCGCCTTCCTTGGCAATATTGTCCACGAGTGCCTCGGAATAAGCAGCGATTTTCCCATTGGTAATCAGGCGGTTAGTTTTCATTTAGGCTCCCCGCCTCTTTAATGTAGCGCTCGATGATTGCGCGATGCTCATCGTCGCTCAGGTCGTTCCCGATAACGCGACCGGCCACCGAGATGGTCATGTCGGCAACAGAGCCCTGGAGCTCCTCGATTGCCGCCTTCTTCTCGATCTCGATAGCGGCACGAGCTTTGCTGATCATCTCGTCTGCCTCGGCCTGCGCCTGAGCCTTGATATCGGCCTCGATTGCGGCGCCGGACTTCTTCGCATCGCTGACGATCTGAGCAGCAAGGGCACGAGCCTCTGCCAACTGATCCTCATGCTCTGCAAGGGCACGCTCGCTTTCCTGACGTGCTTCCTCCGCCTTTTTCAGGGCATCCTTGATGGTGTCCTCGCGACGGTTGAGCATGTTCTCGAAAACGGGCCAGCCGAATTTGGCAAGAATGAACCAAAGAATCAGGAAGGAGATGAGCATTGGGATAAACTCATCCATCTGGGGGAGGATGGCTGAAACGCCGGCTCCCTCATCTGCGAACGCCGAAACCGGGAATGCGGCCGCCATCGATGCCATAACAGCCATGCTGCTGGCGAACAGTTTGGCGACGTAGCCTCTCTTCGCTTTCAACTCGTTAGCCTCCTTATCTTGTCTTCTCGACTCGTTCATAGGTTAGGTCGGTAGCCGTTAACCGATGAAGAAGAGGACAAGACCGAGCAGGGCCAACGCTTCAGACATTGCAGCGCCGATGAAGAAGTAGCCCATGAGCTGACCCTTCATCTCAGGCTGGCGAGCAGCGGCAACGCACAAGCCGTAGGTAGCAACACCGATGCCGATGCCGGGGCCGATGGCCGCGAGACCGTAGCCAACGACCTTCATGGCTGCGACCGAAAGAACGATTTCAGTTCCCACAATAACCTCCTTTGTTGAACCCGGAGCCCGTCTCCGGCATTCACCTATTACTTACCCCAGCTGGATGTGGTCCCAACTGAAAGTACCGAAATTGGATGCGGGCATACCCGCACGCCGTCCCGCATCAATGAGGATGGGTAGCCAGACCGATGTAGGAAGCGGAAAGAATCGTGAACACGTACGCCTGCAAGAACGCAACCAGCGTTTCCAGAGCGTACATGCCGATAAGCAGGATGAACCACAGGATGCCGACGATACCGGTTATGAAGTCCGCCGTGAAGAAGGCGTACTGCATGAACACGGTCGTGGCGATGGAGAACACGCCCAGGATCATGTGACCGGAGAGCATGTTGCCGTAAAGTCGAACGGTCAGGGTCAACAGGCGCAGAACCATGGAGAAGAACTCCAGCACCCAAATGACCGGTTTCATGGGACCGGGAACACCGCTGGGAACCAGGCTCTTTACATAGCCGCCCAGACCAAGCGTCTTGAAGCCGTAGAAATTAAAGTAGATGAAAGAGATAAGGGAAAGCGCCCAAGTGACGCTGATCGTGCCGGTTGCGGCCTTGAAACCTGGAATCAAGCCGAGGACATTCGCCGTCAAGATAAAGAAGAACAGCGTGGCCAGGAAGGGAATGTGCTTCTGGAAGCCCGTTCCGATGACGTCCTCGCCGATGCTGCTTTTCACGAACGTGTAGCCCAGCTCGATGGTGTTGAAGAACTTGTTCTCGGGAACCAGCTCCAGATGCTTTGCCGAAAACAGGATCAGGAACAGAACCACTGCCAGGACGATGAACATCCACAACGTGTACTGGGAAATGTTCCAGCCGCCGATGGAGAAGACCGTCGCCGATACCAGCGTATCGTAAATACCTTGGGCACCGGAAACGAACCCGTCCAGCGCTTGACCTAGTGACTGACCCATCGAGATAGTCCCTGTCCTTTCGTCCCTAAACAGTTACTTGCGTTTCGCAAGCACGTTCTTATACACCACATACGTGGCGGTGACCACAATCAGAGCGAGCAATTCGGCAATGCCGAACGGCAATAGCACGTCGTGTGCCAGTTGCGAGCATAGCAGAAGTTCGACGACCACGACGATCAAAGAGACGAGCGAGCCAAGTAGGCCGCATGCGGCAGCTGACATGACCGAAGTGGAGGTTGAATGGCGCGAAATCCGAATGGCAACGAAGATAGGAATGAATCCTATTGCTCCGGCAAGGATACCGAGTATGATTGCCACACTATTACTCATTCTTTAGAATTTGTCCCACTCTTTGTTCGTAAACCCGACTCAGACAGCGCCTAACTATACCAGCCCCGAAAAAATAATGGGGCAAAAAACGGTAAATATGCCAAATTCTAGGCAAACGGAATGACAATCGGTTCATAGCATGAATGGGTTCGTTTTCGACCTATTCATGCCATGCTATAGCTTATCGCCCAATCTTCCTTCCCGAGATTTTCAATTGCCCATTCGAGCACGATTCGAGGAATATTCCATGGAACGCAGTCCAATCCATTCAGCATCGAAATGGTTCGCCACGGCCATTCTTGGAACGTTCCAAGACCCACTGATTCCGCCGATTCCTGTCATTCGCTTTCCCGAAACACTCGAACGGATATGCTTGCCTCCTCGAGCATCTGCATGGAAAGCTCGTCCGGATACGGGTTCGCGAAGATGATCTCCTGGATTCCCGCATTGATGAGCATCTTGGCACAGGTGATGCAGGGCTGCGTTGTGATATAGATGGAAGCCCCGTTGATATCGATACCGTAGCGGGCTGCCTGGATGATGGCATTCTGCTCGGCGTGCAACCCGCGGCAGATCTCCTGGCGCTGGCCGCTGGGCACGCCCAGCTGCTCGCGTAAACATCCCGTTTCCTGGCAATGGCGCATACCGGTCGGCACGCCGTTATAACCGGTGGCAAGGATGCGGTGTTCTTTCACCACAACTGCGCCCACTGCCCGGCGCAAACAGGTGGTGCGGGTCGCGACCTCGTTTGCCAATGTCATGAAATACTCGTCCCAACTGGGACGCTCACCGGTTCTGGTCAGCATCGATGTACTCCTTGTCACTGCCTCTGCACCGCCGCCGGCCGTACGCTGAAAAACAACATAGGCTGCGACCGCGATACTGTCCTATTCGAAAGGCGCCTTGCCGCCGATGCGGCAAGGCGCCTTATCCTTCTTCTGCCGTGCCGGGCGCCTAGTCGAAATCCGGATACAGCGGATGTGCGGCGATTATCTTCGCCACCTTATCGGAGACTTCCTTGAGCGCCTGGGCATCATCGTGCTTGAACACCGTGCGGGCAATCAGCTCGCCCACCTCGTAGAACTCGTCGGCATTCAGACCGCGGGTGGTACCTGCCGGCGAGCCGACGCGGATGCCGCTGGTAACGAACGGAGAAAGCTGCTCGTTCGGAATCGTGTTCTTATTGACGGTCAGGCCCACGCTTTCCAGCAGCGCCTCGGCATCCTTGCCCGTAACACCGGAGGGCGTCAGGTCAACCAGGCACAGATGGTTGTCGGTGCCGCCCGACACCAGCCGTAAGCCGCCATCGGCCATACCCCGTCCGAGAGCAGCAGCATTCTCCACGACATGGGCGATGTATTCCTTGAAGGAAGGTTGGAGTGCTTCACCGAAGGCCGCCGCCTTGCCGGCGATGATGTGCATCAGGGGGCCTCCCTGGCTGCCCGGGAAGACCGCGCTGTCGATTTTCTTGGCAAGCGCCTCATCGTTCGTCAATATCATGCCGCCGCGCGGACCGCGCAAGGTCTTGTGCGTCGTCGTGGTCACGATATCGGCATACGGCACCGGGCTTGGATGGGCACCCGTCGCCACCAGGCCGGCAATATGGGCCATGTCCACCATCAGGTATGCACCCACGCTATGGGCGATATGGGCCATGCGCTCGAAATCGATAACGCGCGGATATGCCGAAGCACCTCCCACGATGACCTTGGGCTGAAATTCCTTCGCCTTCTTCTCCATGTCTTCGTAGTCGATGCGCTCGTCTTCGTTCAGACCGTAAGAGACCACATTGTAGAGCTTGCCGGAGAAATTGGCCTTGGAGCCGTGCGTCAGATGACCGCCGTTATCCAGACTCATGCCCAGAATGGTGTCGCCCGGCTTGATGATGGCAGCGTAAGCCGCGTAGTTCGCCTGGGCGCCGGAATGCGGCTGTACATTTGCGAACTTGGCACCGAAAAGCTGCTTAGCGCGATCACGCGCCAGGTTCTCGACTATATCGACCTTCTCGCAGCCGCCGTAGTACCGGTGTCCGGGATAGCCTTCGGCGTACTTGTTCGTCAGCACGCTGCCCATAGCCTCGAGCACAGACGGGGAAACGACGTTCTCCGATGCGATGAGCTCGATGGTGCCGCGCTGGCGATCAAGCTCCTGCTGGATCGCGTCGGCCACGGCAGGGTCGGTCTTGGAAAGATGGGACATGGCCATGAAAACTCCTTCTTCCTTGATAAGGATCAAGCGCGTCAGGCGCGCTCCCTATGCTAGCACGCTCCCGGTTTCATCCCCTGACGCAACCGCATTGCAGACAGGGGGCAGCCGATTACAGCGGGCGAGTGGCTTCGAGCGGCAGGATCTTTGCCAGGCGCTTGGCGTGGCGTCCGCCTTCGAATTCGGTAGTAAGGAAGATGTCGATGATCTGCTCGTTGGTGCCCAGGTCGACGAAACGGCCGGAGAGCGCAATAACGTTCGCGTCGTTGTGCTTGCGGGCAAGCTCGGCAAAATTGGGAGCCGTGACATTGGCGCACCGGATTTTCGGCAGCTTGTTGGCTACGATGCTCATACCGATGCCGGTCCCGCAGATAAGTACCCCGCGGTCGGCGCGGTCGAACGCCACATCCATGCCGACCTTGACCGCGTAATCCGGATAATCCACCCGCTCGTCGGTATCCGGCCCACGATCGATGACCTCATGGCCGAGGCTCTCCAGATATGCGACGATTTGTTGCTTCTGCTCGAAGCCCGCATGGTCGCTGCCAACGCTGATTCTCATGTCCTAAACCTCCCTATCCTGTGCATGTAAGCGCAAGGAACCGCCCGCCGTGTACAGCGGTGCAAACTTTGTTACCGCGATTATTGTAGCCATGCGGTTAATGCATGCGCGTCCGCTCCACGCACAGATGCCAGCCCTTCAAACGTTCTTCACGAACGGACGGATCCATCTGATCGCTGAAGCGGGCATCCACGGCAAGGCCCTGCGGCGCCAGGAAGCGTGCGAATCCATCGTATCGGCCGCTATGCTCTGCCATGCCATGCACCAGCAGGACGATACCGCGTACTTCCTTCGCTTCAACGGGAAGCCAACAGCGCACATAGAGCCGGCTGAGGCCCTCAGTCGATGCGAGGCCGAACGAGGTGCAGGGCACCGCATCTTCGTCGGTTCAGCCAGAGACCGCTGCGTTCACCTGGTCGGCCGTCACCGCTCCCTTCCGCAGGATGCGCGGTGCGGCATCGGTGCAATCCACCACAGTAGAGGGCAGGCCGCTTTTCCTTTGTTCATCATCGAGTGCCACCGGGACGCGGGAACGTACTGCTGGATCGATATCCGCAAAACGATACGGGGCTTCCTTTCCGGACAGGTTCGCCGAAGTGGTGGCAAGCGGAGAACGAGTGCGCTCGATGATTTCGCGTGTGACGTCATCATCGGGCATGCGCAGCCCTATCGTACCCGCTTCCGACTGGAACGGTGCAGGCACCGTTTCGCAGTTGGCCTTCACGATAATAGTCAGGGGACCCGGCCAATAGCGTCGCGCGAGATTCCTCGCATAGGCTGGAACCTCGACGCCGAAGTTATCGAGGTCCTCAACCCCTGAGACCAACCAGGCGACCGGCTTGGACTGTGGCCGTTCCTTGATGGCGAACAGCTGATTGGGGCTATCCGCATAACGTGGGGCAACGGCAAGACCGTATACCGTATCCGTGGGCAATATCACCGGAAGCCCCTCTTGCAAGGCGGCAACCGCCCGCTCCATCGATTCCCGGGAATCCACCGAATCGCTCTCGCCCATGCGCACTACCTGCCTTTCCGCCATACCGGGTTGATAGGGATATCAGGTCATCTCCGCCGGTACCGACCGACATGCCGTCGCCGAGACCAGCACCTAGTTCTCCTTCGGGTCCTTCTTCTTGCGCCGCGGCAGCTTGGGCGGCTCCATGTTCGCAATGGATTCGGGCGTGATCAGCCGATCGAAAACCTGACGGCGGGCATAAAGCCACACACACAGCACCAGCACGATAACCGCGACTTTGATTGTGTCGTGGAACAAGAACTCGGATGCGGCGACCAGCACAAGCAGCACCTCGGTGATGGCCCACGCGGTGCGCAGGCGCATGACCAGGCCGACCGCCAGCAATAGCAGGACGATGCCGGCGACCACCAATGCAGGCCCGATGAACAGGTCACCGAAGCTTATCCATTGAACCAGCGCCTGATAGGGCTCGAACATCTCGGGAATGAAGCTCAGGCCGATGTTCACGACGCCGACGATGCCGACCAGCGTACCTGCAATCCAACCGATATCCTTCGAGCGTTGTTCGAGCGACGGGTTCTTCTTGCCGATGAAGAAATCGGTCTGCGAGAGCATCATCGCGCCTATGCCGAAGGGAATCCAGAACATGATGCCGCGGTATACCAGCGCGATGGTCGCACCGAGCGCCGCATCGCCGCCGCCGCCGGCAACAGCGGCGATGATAACCGCCTCGACCACGCCGACGCCTTGGGGAGTGGGGCTCAAGATAACCGAGATGGCCGACAGCGCGAAGGCGGCTACTAGGACGGGCACATTCGTATAGCCGAAGGCGAACCCCACGGAAATCAAGCAGAGCATGTTCGTAATCGCCGAAAGCGACGCCCAGGAGACGGTAACCGCCGTGCCTTGGGGATTATGTGCCAGAATACGTGCGGATTTGATGATGGAATCCGCCGTTGCCGATCCCCAAGCTGCCGGCAGGGACTTGTGGAAACGGCCGATGATGCGGTTGATGAAACGATCAAGCCAGTCGAAGACCTTATAGAGCAGGTCGGGCTTCAGATATCCGATGATGAACATGCTGGAAAGGACGATAAGCGTCCCCGCCAGCAGCAAGCCGCCGACCACGAACAGGACGTTCACCGAGCCGCTGACCATCATCGTTATGAAGCCGATGACCGAAATGACGAAGATGGCTGCAAAGTAACCGACCTGCGACAGGATGGCACCCGAAGTCGCTGTGCCGAGGCTCGCCCCTTTCCGATGCAGGTCATCGACTATGAAGGCTACGCCGGTGGCGCCTCCGAACAGGCAGAAGGTATTGATGAACACGATGCTGAAGATGAGGACGATGTTGTCCCAAAGCGTCGTCTTGTCGAAACCGATGGCATCGAATGCCGTACGGTAGGATTCCGCCTGGGTCAGATGGCGCACGAGCATCAGCACGACCGCAATGACCAGAGGCACCACGGCACCCGTCGAGAGCGCGGCAATGAAGCTGTTCAGCATGTCCGCATTCGCCAGGAGCACGCAGCAGGCAACCACAGCGACGATGATGAGGAGGGCTTTCTTCATGCATTCTTCTTCGGCGAGAGGGGCGGACATTTCATCGGTATCATAACGTGCAATAATACCATCCCGGACTTTGCACAAAAAGTATAGGATGACAAAGGTGCCTCGCAGTGGAGAGGCAGTCGGCATTACGTGGTCAAGCCATGGAATGTTGGCTCGGCACGGAGTTTCCCGCCTTGATGGGCGCCGAAGGTCGGTATAGTGGTTCGAACATGAAAAAGTCTGAAGCGCTACATATCCTGGGTCTGTCCGAGGGTGCTACCGAGGAAGATATCAAGAAGGCCCATCGCAAGAAGGTGATCGAGAACCATCCCGATCGCTTTCAGGATGCCGCGAAGAAGAAGAAGGCGGAAGAGCAGACGAAGCTGATCAACGAGGCCCGTGACGTGCTTGAGAAGGGCACCTGGGATCCCGAGTTCGGCTCCACGTCCTACAACCGCCCATACGGCAATCCATATGGCAACCCCTATAGGGGTACCGGGTACTACCGCCCTTCAGGCAACGGCCAGCCCAGCGACCCGTTCGGATTCGATCCGAATTTCTGGACGCAGTGGGAACAGGCGAGCCGCGGCAACTCCGCAGGCGGACAGCATACCTACGACCCGTTCAACAACCCGTTCTCCGCCCAGCAGACCTCGCAGAGCACCGCAGAGCGCGCAAAGGCGGTCACCGAGCGCGATATGCGCATCGGTTTCGGCCTGCTGGCTGTCAAGCTGGTCATCTGCGGCGTGCTCGCGCTGCAGGGTGCCTGGCTGGGAGCCATGGTCGTATGGGCCACTTTGAGCTTCATCGTGGCGGCATCGAACCGCATGGGCAATATGGGCGGCTGCCTCTGGTTGGTGCTGCTGCCGTTGTTCATGTACTTCCCCAGCATCATCGCCATTCTTACGTACAATCAGAACGCAAATGGCATTGCCGTGATCGTGGCAGTCGCCATCATATTCATTTGGGGCCTGTACTACGACTTCCGCGACCTGCGCGAAGCGGTTCGCCGGTGGCGCATCACGAATGGAAAGAAATCAGTCGGCGAACGATTTGCCGAGAAGCGCCGTGCGCGCAAGGAAGCCCGCGCTAAGAAGAAGGCTGCCAAATAACGGGGACCGCTCCTCCCTTACATGCGAATTCGGGCGGAAACCGAAACGGTACCGCCCGAATTCTCCATCGAACTATCGGGTCCGACTATCTCATTTCTTCACCGAAGGATAAAGCTGAGCCTCGTCATAGACCTCTTCGATGGTCTTGCCGTCGATGAAAGGCAGGCTGAGAAACTCCTCGACCATCGGAACCAATTCGCTGCAGTCGACATAATGGCCCTTCTCGTTGAGTTTCGAGGTGTCCTGTGCGCGCCAGTTATGCTCGTTGACGTCAGTCAGATAGTACTCCCGATCGTCAACCACCAAATAGGCGGAATGGTTTGCCCGCAGATACGTGGACAGGTCCTCATAGGCGATCTCGATCGGTTCCTCGGCTTTCGTGCCCATGGCTGCTCCTTTCACCGCAACCTACCATTGCTTTGACTATAGCAAGAATCCCCCGCTTCTCTCGTGAGACGGGGGATTCCTTGTCAGTCAAACATGGAAAACTGTGGTACGCAACCTGATCGAACCGCTGGGATAGGAGACAAAGTGCCTGTTGAAAAGCCTTTCCCTGATAAGCCTATTCCCAGATGAAGTTATCGATCAGACGGGTCTTCCCGATATACACCGCGATGGCGCACAACGCCGGTTTGCCGTCCTCGATACGGTCGATCTGCACGATATCGTTGAAGTCGACCAGCTTCACATAATCGATCTTCGCCAAAGGCTCGGCCTCGATGATGGCGCGCATCGCATCCAGGATCGGTTTTGCTTCGCGCTCGCCGTCCTCGACCATCTTCTGTCCGGCGAAAATGGCACGGGACAGGCACAGCGCCGCCTTCCGCTCCTCCGGCGACAGGTAGGTGTTGCGCGAGCTCTTGGCGAGACCGTCCGCCTCGCGGACAATCGGGCAGCCCACGATTTCCAGGTTGAAGTTCAAATCGCGCACCATGCGCTTGAGCACTGCCAGCTGCTGAGCGTCCTTCTGCCCGTAATATGCCCGATCGGGTTCGACGATGTTGAAGAACTTCGCGCACACCGTGCATACGCCGCTGAAGTGGACCGGGCGCGTCAGGCCGCACAGCTCGTTGGTCAGCCCATTCATATCGATGTACGTGACATTGTCGGGATAGTACATCTCCGACGGCTCCGGATGGAACAGCAGATCCGCACCATGGTCTTCGGCAAGCTTTGCATCCCGATCCAGATCGCGCGGATAGGATTCCAAATCCTCATTTGGGCCGAACTGGGTGGGATTCACGAAATCGGTGACCACTACGCGGTCGTTTTCCTTATCGGCGCGGTCGATCAGGCTTGCATGCCCTTCGTGCAGGAATCCCATGGTCGTGACCAGGCCCACGGTCAATCCCTGCTTGCGCCACTCTTTCACTGCTGCACGGACCTCGGGAATGGTTTCAACGATCTGCATGGTTGTTTATCCCCTCTTCACTTGGTCGATGACTGCGTCCATGACCTCGTCGTCGATTTTGTAGGTATGTTCCGGAGCCGGGAAGGCGCCGCTCTTCACGTCCTTGATGTAATCCTGGTACGCGCCCACGATGATATCGCCGACATGTGCATATTGCTTGACGAACTTCGGCACGAAGCTTCCGAACATATCGAGCAGGTCCTGGCATACAAGCACCTGTCCGTCGCACCCATTGCCCGCACCGATGCCGATAGTGGGGATATCGAGCTGCTCGGTGATGAAGGTGCCGAGCTTCGCCGGAATGCCTTCCAGGACTACGGAGAATGCACCGGCCTCCTGCACCGCCAGGGCATCTTCAACCAGCTGTTTCGCTGCGTCGATGCTCTTGCCCTGCACTTTGAAGCCTCCGAACATGTTGGAGGATTGCGGCGTCAGCCCGATGTGCCCTTGGACCGGGATGCCATTGGTGGTCATGGCTTTGATCTGCTTGACCATGCGGGCACCGCCCTCGAGCTTGACCGCTTGGGCATGCCCTTCCTTCATCAAGCGGCCGGCATTGACGAGCGCCGTCTCGATTGACATCTCATAGGACATGAACGGCATGTCGCATACCACAAAGGTATCGTTCGTGCCGCGGGCAACCGCCGCGCAGTGATGAATCATGTCTTCCATGGTCACGGGAATGGTATCGTCGTAGCCCAGCATCGTCATACCGAGCGAATCGCCTACCAGAATCATGTTCACGCCTGCCTTCTCGGCCAAGCGTGCCATGGTGAAGTCATACGACGTCACCATGCTGATCTTATCTCCATCGACCTTCTGCTGCTTGATTGTGAGCACCGTGTTCTTAGGCATTATCGAACCTTTCCGACTCCCTTTGCCGGGGAGTCACTCGAATCGCGCACACGTTTCCCTTCCGCATGGCGTGTCCCTGCGTCATGCGCTGCCGCACCCGCATGTCAATCCCGGGCATGCTTGACGGCAGCGATATCGTACAACACCTTGGTGAGCTGTTCATAGATAACCTTGTCGCGACCGGTCAGACAGGCCAGATGCCGGGCAATCGTCTCACGATCGCCTCGCTCGGCGGGCCCGGTCAACGAGGCAACTACGCCATCGTCCACGATATGCTGCGCATTCCCGAGGAACAGCGGGCCGAGCGCCTTCTCTGCCTCCTCCTTCTGGAACCCGCACTCCACCAGCTGGCCAACCGCTGTCGCATACAGGCCCACCACCAAGTTCGAAGCCATGACCGCCGCTGCATGGTAGCGGACCTTATCGTTCGCATCGATGACCTGAACCTTATTTCCCATGCCATGCAGGAAGGCAACCACCTCATCGACACGGGACGCGCTGCCCTCCACAGTGAAGAGCGCATTGCCGAGTTCGCGATACGATTCGTATTTCGAGCTCACAGCGTACAGCGGATGGATGGAGAACGCCCAACCGCCAAGGGATTCGGCTCCGTCAAGCAGACGCGAAGAGCAGGCTCCGCTGCAATGGCAGACAATCTTCCCCTTGATGTCGGCCGTACCCACTTCGGCTGCTTGCTCGATGCTCTGCCACACGCCGGCAATCGCATCGTCGGGCACGGTCAGAAAAACCATATCGCTTACGGCAAGGAGCGTGGAGGCATCAGGGAAAACCTGACCGCCGGCAAAGGCCGCCGCTTCCCGGGCAGACGCTTCGCTTCGACTGAGATACCCGACCACTTCCGTACCGTGCTCGGCGAAATAGCGTCCCAACGAGAACCCTACCTTGCCCGCCCCGATGAATCCGACTTTCACATCCGCCCCTTTCCTCGGCCCACGTGCACTTGACCGCATCTGGTACCAGGCTCCGGATGCCGCTCGGGCAGCGTCCGTCTTGCTGCCGACATCATAGCGGCATCCCGTCTTTGGCACGCGTTCATTTCATCCGACGGTCGGTTCGCCGCCGCGAGTGCGCTGCCGAAGACAGCTGCTATACTGCAAGCTGAGTTCTCTGACGGGGCAAAGGACGTGTATGCGATTCACTCAAGAAATCCACGGGCACGGCATCGCCTGCGAGGCGGTGACAATGGGTCCGGATGTCGCCATCTCCCTCTCGGGCGGAGAGGCCCCCCATATCGGCTGCACGGTCCTTGCCATCCCCCGCCCAAGCCTGACGGGCTCTGGCCGTTCCGCAACGGTTTCTACCTTGAACCGTACCGGCCATAAAGACGATGCCCTGGCATCCTTGGTCGCAAGAAAGGTCGCAAGTCGGCGTAACTGTGCGGTAGCCTGCTGCTGCGGCATCCATACCGATAACGCGTCCCCCGAATTCATCCAGGCGGTCATCGACGCCGCCGATGCCCTGGCCGACCGCATCTGCGACGAGCTCGAAGGATTCCCGACAAACCCGGACTCGGGGCAAAGCAAACGTGCAATGGTCCGATAACCGAAAGGAGACCATATGAACAAAGAGATCCACGACCTGCGCTCAGCCTTGGAATTCCTCTCCAAGCAGGAAGGCCAGCTGATCGAGACCGATGTCGAAGTCGACCCGGTCGACGAACTCGCCGGCGTCTATCGCTACATCGGTGCGGGCGGGACGGTAAAGCGCCCCACCAAGACCGGTCCGGCGATGATATTCAACAACTTGAAGGGATTCCCCGGCGCCCGCTGCGTCATCGGCACCCTCTGCAGCCGCGAGCGTGTGGGCATGCTGTTGGGCTGCGACCCGCGCAAGCTGGGCTTCCTGCTGAATGACGCGGTGAACCACCCGGTGGATCCCGTCGTGGTACCGAGCGCCGAAGCCCCCTGCCAGGAAATGGTCTATCGGGCCGATGATCCCGGATTCGATATCCGTACGTTGCTTCCCGCCTCCACGAACACACCCGACGATGCCGGCCCCTACATCACAATGGGGCTCTGTTACGCCACCGACCCGAAAACCGGCGTGCATGATGTCACCATCCACCGTCTATGCCTGCAGGGCAAAGACGAGATCAGCATCTACATGGTACCGGGAGCGCGGCACATCGGCCACTTCTTCGAAGAGGCAGAGGAGCTCAACCAGCCCCTTCCCATCTCCATCAGCGTCGGCGTCGACCCGGCCATCGAGATGGGAACCTGCTTCGAGCCTCCGACCACCCCGCTCGGCTTCGACGAACTAACCATTGCCGGCGCCCTGCGCGGACAGGCGGTCGACCTGGTCGATTGCCTGACCATCGACGAGCGCGCCATCGCCCATGCCGAATACGTCATCGAAGGCGAGCTGATACCCGGCAAGCGCGTGGTAGAAGACCAGAACAGCCACACCGGCTTCGCCATGCCCGAGTTCCCCGGCTACACAGGCCCGGCAAATCCGGCTGTGCCCATTATCAAGGTGAAGGCCGTCACGACCCGCAAGGATCCCATCTGGCGCACCTGCATCGGCCCGTCCGAGGAACATGTATCGCTTGCCGGCATTCCGACCGAGGCTTCCATCCTGCAGATGGAGGAAGCGGCGCTGCCCGGCAAGGTGCAGAATGTGTATTGCGCCAGCTGCGGCGGCGGGAAATACTTGGCCGTGCTGCAATTCAAGAAGAGCCAGCCATCCGACGAGGGACGCCAGCGCCAAGCGGCCCTGCTTGCCTTCAGCGCTTTCAGCGAGCTGAAGAACGTGTTCCTGGTTGACGAGGATGTGGACTTGTTCGATATCAACGATGTCATCTGGGCAATGAACACGCGCTGCCAGAGCGATGTCGACATCATCAGCATCCCCGGTGTCCGCTGCCATCCACTGGACCCCTCGAACGATCCGACGATGTCGCCGAGCATCCGCGACCACGGCATCGCTACCAAGACGATTTTCGACTGCACCGTGCCGTTTGACCAGAAACATCGCTTCCACCGGGCACGCTTTGCCGAAGTCGACCCCTCCCGCTGGCTGTAGGACCGGCAGGCAGGTTCAGGGGGCAGGCGGCCTCTGCTGCCGCCTGCCCCTCTATTCGGAAGGAGAATTGTGGGAACAAGACGATTGGTTGTCGGAATCACCGGCGCAAGCGGCACCCCGCTCGCCCTCCATTGCCTTCAGGTGCTGAATGCGATGGATGAAATCGAAGTCCATCTGATTGCCACCGAAGCCGCCAAGCTTACCGCCGTATATGAAAGCGACCTTCCCTTTTCCGGCATCGAGGCGCTGGCCGATGTCGTCCATGACGAGAGGTCGCTGGATGCAGCCCTCGCAAGCGGCACCTTCCCAACCCTCGGCATGTTGATCGTGCCGTGCTCGATGAAAACGGTCGCCGGCATTGCCAGCGGCTATTCGGACAATCTCCTGTTACGCGCGGCAGACGTCACGCTGAAAGAGCAGCGGCCGCTTGTGTTGGCAGCCCGCGAAACCCCGCTATCGCCCATCCACCTGCGCAACTTGGAAACCCTTTCCCGCCTTCCGCAGGTGCACATCGTTCCCCCGATGCTCACGTACTACACGAAACCGAAAAGCATCCACGATATGGAGCACCATCTGGTGGGCAAACTCCTTGCCCCCTTCGGAATCGAGGTGCCCGATTTGAGAATCTGGACCGGAACCGAGCCCGCCCAATAGGGGCCAGCCGACCACCAGCCCCCGGGTTTTGGATAGAAAAGCTGCAGACAGCTGAAAACGGCTGCCCGCCATCAGCCGGTCCCCCGACTATCCCTTCGGCGCAGTAGCCTCCAGCCTATCGACCGAGCGGCGCAACGGGGCGCGCTCGGTGAAAAAACGCACGAAGCTCTTCACGATATCGGGGCTGTACTCATCATCGCGATAGGTCAGATAGGCCTTGTGGAATCCCTTGTCGAGGGTATCAACCTTGACGAACGACAGATGATCGAACGCCTGCAGCAGAAACGATTGCACAACCAGGGCGATCAACGAGGGATCAGCCTCAACCATCGAGCACATGGTGATGCCGTCGCTGTATGACAGGTCCGGATCCAGCTCATTGCGCTCGAATCGTTCCTGCAGTTCGGAGAAAACCGAGCTGCGCGAACCGTAGGATAACAGGTGATAAGGGCGCAGCTGTGAAAGCGATACCGATGTTCGGCGGGCAAGCGGATGCTCCTCATTGACCGCCAACCGCAGATCGAAGGAGCGGAATGGGATCGATATCAGATTCGGATCGTCGCTTTTCGTACCGACGAACACCACGTCGTAGAGCCCTGACTCCAATCCCTTCAGCAGGGCATGGGTACGATCTTGACGGATATCGAGCGTAACCGCTGTCGGCGCGGAAGCACGGAACTCCTTCATGTTCCTGGCCCACTCCACATCCTGGACCGCGTAGATTGCGCCGATGCGCACCGTCATACGCCGCAGGCCCGCACGCTGCTCGACAAGGTCCACACCCTTGTCCAGATTCTGCAACGCCATATTCACATAGCGGTAGAAATCCTGCCCATACGGTGTCAATTTGACGGCACGCGTCTTCTTCTGGAACAGCGGCGCGCCGAGCTCCTTCTCAAGAGCAGAGATGGCTGCCGAGAGCGTCGGCTGCGCGATGTAGAGTTCCTGCGCCGCCTTCGTGTAGTGCTTTACCTCCACCAGCTTCTTGAAATAGTACAGATGCGATAGGTTCATGCCGCCTCCCTTCGGTCGAATCGAATCGCAGCGCCAAGAAAAGGCGTCTGCCCTGCAACTAGCCGTTGGACGAGACGTCGAATTCGCCGCGAAGCATCGCGGAAAGATAGGTATGCACACTCTCGCGTTGGCGGAAGAACAGCGACTTCGCCTCGATGATGCTGGACAGGGACACGTCTCCACGCTCGCCGGTGGTACGCAGCTTTATCTCGACGGTGCCGTTGTCCAGACCGCGCTTGCCGACGATGATCTGCACCGGCCAGCCCATCAAATCGGCATCGGCGAACTTCACGCCCGGACGCTCCTTGCGATCGTCGATGGCCACATCCACGTTGCTCTCCTGCAAGCCCTTCATAATGGACTCGGAGACGCGGGCCACGCGCTCGTCTTTATCTCCGTTGAGCTCGATGACGATCACCTGCGCCGGCGCCAGCATGACCGGCCAGATGATGCCGTCTTCGTCGCTGTGCTGCTCGACGACGGCAGCCAGCGTACGGCTGATGCCCACGCCATAGCAGCCCATGAGGAAGTATTGTTCCTTGCCGTCTTTATCCAGATAGGTGGCGTTCATGGTACGGGAGTACTTGTCGCCCAGCTGGAAGATCTGCGAGACCTCGATACCACGGCAGCTTTCCAGAATCGCCGAGCATTTAGGGCAGATGTCTCCCGCCTTTGCCACACACAGGTCGGCCCAAACATCCACGGTGAAATCTTCGCCCTGGCGGGCTCCCACATAGTGGTATCCGTCCTCGTTGGCACCTACTACCCAGCGCTCGACCGACTTCAGATTGCTGTCGGCGTATACGGGAATGCCGGCAGGCAGCCCGACCGGGCCTATCGAACCCTTGGGCAGGCCGGCCGCCTCCATCTCCTGGTCGGTGGCGGGGCGGAACCCTTCGATCAAGTTGCCCGCCTTGATCTCGTTGATCTCGTGGTTGCCCGGCACGAACAACGCTACGAGCTTGTTATCCTTATCGGCGCCAATGAAAGCCTTGACCGTGGCGGACTCGGAGATCTTCAGGAACTTGGCCAAGTCCTCGATGGTGTGCACGCCCGGCGTCTCGATCTTCTCCATATGGTCGGTGCCGTACGACGTCGGACGGCTGATGCAGGCAGCCGCTTCGGTATCGGAGGCATAACCGCAGTCGGGACAGGTCACCAACTCTGCTTCGCCCGAATCGGCAAGCGCCATGAACTCGGTGCTCACCTTGCCGCCGATCTGGCCGGAATCCGCATCGACTGCACGGTACTCCAAACCGCAGCGCTTGCAGATGCGCCCGTAGGCTTCGCCCATCCTATCGTAGATTTCCTGCAGGGACTCCTGCGAGGTGCTGAAACTGTAGGCATCCTTCATGATGAACTCGCGACTGCGCAACAGCCCGAAGCGCGGGCGAATCTCATCGCGGTATTTCGTCTGAATCTGGTAGAGGACCACCGGCAACTGCTTATATGAACGCAGCTCGTTACGCACCAGCGCGGTAATCAGCTCCTCATGCGTGGGTCCGAGGCAAAATCCATGATCATGACGGTCACGCAGGCGCATCAGCTCCGGGCCGTAATCGTCCCATCTGCCACTTTCCTTCCAAAGATCATCCGGTTGCAATGCCGGCATCAAGATTTCCTGGGCGCCGATGGCATCCATCTCCTCGCGTACGATCTGCTCGATCTTGCGCAGCACAATCTGCCCCAACGGCAGATACGTGTAGATGCCCGATGCGGTGCGCCGGATCATGCCCGCACGCAGTAACAGCTTATGGCTGGCAATATCCGCTTCAGCGGGATCCTCTTTCAGCGTGGGAGCATACAGCTCGCTCATCCGGATAACTCTGCTCATAGATTCTCCAACTCCTCTACCAAGGCGTCCACTATCTGATTTTGCGAGACTTTCCGCATTATAGACCCGTTGCGGAACAGGATGCCCGCCCCATCACCGCAGGCAACCCCGATATCGGCATCAGCCGCTTCGCCCGGGCCGTTCACCACGCACCCCATCACCGCAACCTTCACCGGTTTATCCAGATGCCCGATGCGCTCCTCCACCTGCTTGGCAAGCGATATCAAATCCACCTTACAGCGCCCGCAGGTCGGGCAGCTGATAATCTCGGGATGGCGGCGGCGCAACCCGAGCGCTGCAAGGAGCGTCCATGCTGCATGGACCTCTTGCACCAGATCGTCGGTCAACGATATACGCAGTGTATCGCCGATTCCCTCTTCCAGCAGGATGCCGAGCCCTGCCGCCGACTTCACCAGACCCTGGAACAGCGTCCCTGCCTCCGTGATGCCGATGTGCAGCGGCACGTCGGGGATCTCCCGGGACAGGATGCGATAGGCCTCGACGGTCGTCGGCACATCATGGGCTTTGGCAGAAACCACAATATCGGTAAAGCCCCGCTCATGGAAATGGGCTACGTAATCGATAGCGCTCTGGGCGATCTTTTCGGCCAGCGTCAGATCGAGGCGCTGCTTGAGCTCATCGTCAAGCGATCCAGCGTTAACCCCGATACGGATGGGGATGCCCGCTTCCCCCGCGGCATCGATGACCGCATCCGTGCGTTCCCAGCTGCCGATGTTCCCGGGATTAATACGCAATTTCGCCGCCCCGTGCTTTGCCGCTTCGACGGCGATGCGGTAATCGAAATGAACGTCAGCGACCACGGGAAGCGGAGATGCCGCACACACCTCCGAAAAAGTTCCGAGACACGAAAGCGACGGAATCGCCATACGGATGATCTCGCATCCCTCTTCAGCGCAGCGCTCGATCTGGGCAAGATTCGCAGCAGCGTCATCGGCGGGAGCGTTGAGCATCGATTGCACCGCACACGGTGCACCGCCCCCGATAGGAACGGTGCCGACCATCACCTGATGCGTGCGTTCGTTCGGTTTCATCGATTCTCCTCCCGTCGGCTATTCTACCCGTACTGCCGAATCCGCCCCACAGCAGTCGCCGTCTGCCTGCAAACCGTTATTTCATACCGCCAAGGGGCCGCGATTCCGACGAAGGGCACCCGCCCATCTACCAGTTGCCGAAAATGAACCGTTGGATATCCTGGTTCAGCATGACGACGAACAGTCCCATGAAGAGTGCCATACCGGTAACCGATAGAGCGCTGAGGGCACGGGCTGAAATGTTCTTGCGACGGATGGCCTGGTAGATCTCGACCACGAATCGTCCGCCGTCCAGTGGGGGAATCGGAATCAGGTTCATCAGACCGAGCGACACCGAAATAGCCGCCATGAAGAACAGGAAGTTCACGAAGCCCGCATCGGCTGCCGATTTCGACAGCACCGCGATACCGAGCACCGAGGTCGAATTCGACAAGGTGTCCCCCACCGTGGAGGGATTGAACAACCCGACAATGGCCACCAGCACCAACCAGATGTAATGGAAGCCGGCAGCCACGGCGCGCAGCGGGTCGACGGTCAGATGGGTGGTAACGCCGGAAGCATCCGTGTAATCCACTCCGAGAATACTGTAGATGACGATGAACGCCACAACGGCGAACAGCAGGTTCATTCCCGGACCGGCAAGGACAATGCAGATGCGCTTCCAGAACGGCAGCATGCGATACTGCTGCGCGCGTTCGCTTTGGTAGAACGCCTCCACATCCCCAAGCGGACGCGCCTGTCCGATGGCATACCCATCCCGTTCCGGGGTGCGGTAGGTCTCCTCCTCATCGCGGGACTTCGGGGCTTCGAGCGTGCCCCATTCGAACAGCTCGTCAAGCGCATCGCGCGCCTCGTCTTCGGAAACCTCGAGGACATCGGCCGCCTGCGCAACCGTCACCGAGCCCTGCTCGTATGCAAGCGCCATCAGCCTGCGCAGATGGGGGCTTTCCTCCCCCGGCTCCATGCCGCATACGCGCGCATAACCTCCCAAGGGCACTACGGTAACCCCGAATTTCGTGCCATGCCAGGTGAAATGCAGGTTGGGACCGGGAAACCCGAGCATGAACTCCGAAACGCGGACCTTGAATGCACGCGCCACCAGGAAATGACCGCCTTCGTGTATGAATACCAGGACGCTTAAGATCAGCACCAGGTAGATAATCATCCAAACGACGTCCATGCGCGCTCCTTACCGGGCCGCCGCATCCAGGAACGCACGCGCTTGCTTCCGGGCGAGCGCATCGACCTCCTGCAGCTGTTCGATGCTTTCAACCGGGCATGCCTCTGTCTGCTCCATGACGGATTCCACCACCTGGGCGATTTGCAGAAAAGCGCACTCGCCCGCCAAAAACGATGCAACCGCCACTTCATTGGCAGCGTTCATGGCTGCCGGCAGCGTGCCGCCCGTCTCTCCTGCTGCACGGGCGAGCGCCAGGCAGCGGAAGGTATCGGTATCGGGTGCGTAGAATTCGAGCGCACCGAGCGTGCGGAAATCGAGGGGTTCGACCGGGGCATCCCAGCGCTCGGGATAGGACAGCGCAAACTGGATGGGAATACGCATATCGGTGGTGCCCAGGTGGGCCTTCACGCTCCCATCAACATATTCGACCATGGAATGGATGGCGCTTTGCGGCTGCACCACCACTTCGATACGATCGTAGGGCATGGCAAACAGATGATGCGCTTCGATGACTTCGAGCCCCTTGTTCATCAGGGTCGATGAATCGATGGTGATCTTCGGTCCCATGTGCCACGTGGGATGCGCAAGCGCCTGTTCGACATTGACGTCCTTCAGCTCCTCGCAGGTGCGGCCGCGGAACGGCCCGCCGGATGCGGTAACCCAGAGCTTGTTGACCTCCTCATGCTTCTCACCAAGAAGGCATTGGTAGATAGCCCCATGCTCGGAATCGATGGGCAGCAGCGTTTCGTGCGTGCTCAGGGGCATCAGCAAATCGCCGCCCACCACCAGGGATTCCTTATTCGCCAGAGCAAGCTTCCTGCCCGCCTTCAAGGTTGCATAGCTTGCGCGCAGGCCCGCAGCGCCAACCAAAGCGTTGACAACCAAGTCGACGCCATCCTGTTTGCACAGGTCTTCGATACCGTCGGAGCCGAAAGCGATCTCCGGTCCGATCTGCCAACCGGCCTCGTCGCGAATATCGGTCAGCCGCGCCCACAGGTTGGTACGTTCGTGGCCGTCCAGCTCGTCGTTGCCCACAACGACGAAGCGAGGCTTGAATTCTGCAATCTGATCGCACAACAGGTCGATGCTGCTATGAACCGCCAAGCCGACCACATTCAGGCGGTCGGGATGCCGACGTACCACGTCCAGCGTCTGTCGGCCGATGGAACCGCTCGATCCCAGGACGACGATATTCTTCATGCAGGGATCCGGCGCCGATTGCGCCTGCCGGTCGACCACGTCACAGGAAATAGACATTGGGTATACAGCCTCCCATAATCAGAAGCGCACAGGCAACCACCGAGCAGACGAACAGGGAGTCGCAACGATCGAGCAAGCCGCCGTGCCCGGGCATGATCGTGCCGGAATCCTTAACGCCGGCATTGCGCTTCATACGGCTTTCCACCAGATCTCCGAGTACCCCGCAGGCGCCGCAGAAAACGCCGAAGAGAATGGCCTCCCAGATGGGCATGTTCACTCCGGGGACGAACGACATCGCCACCCAGAGCACCGCAGAAGCGAATAGCCCGCCGAAGAACCCTTCCCAGCTTTTCTTCGGAGAGGTGCGGGGAGCCAGCTTGTGCTTGCCGAATTTCCGTCCCACCAGATAGGCCAGACCGTCATTGAACCAGATGCTGAAGAACAGCAGCAGGCACAACACACCGCCCCATGGTTCCGGCAGCGATTGGCGGATAACCAGGATGCCGCATATCATGAGCCCAGTATAGGCCGCGCCGAAGAAGCTGATGGCCACATCGGCGATTCGGGAGCGCATGAAATACGTGTACCACACCAACAATGCCAGCAGCAGGATGATGGTAACCAGCATGACGCCCGTCATGCCGAACCACAACAGCGCAAACGGATAGCAGGCTGCACCGATGACGCCGAGCTCCTCGTTCGGCAACTTGGCATCGACCCGCTCCATCCAAAAGAATTCGCCTGCGCAGATAGCGGCGGTCACCGCGAGCATCGCGGTGGCAACCGTCTCGTTAATCAGGATACAGGCTGCCGTCAAGCTGATGTAGATCGCCCCTGTGCGCAAGCGTACCTGCAGGGAGCTGGCATGCTTCAGGCGCTCAGGAGCCTTCTCGTAAGCTTTGTTCTTCGCCTTGGTGCCGAAGCGTTCTTCCATAGGCTTCGGTTCGGTGCGGCGATCTCGGTTCGTAGGGCTCATGCTTGCGCACCTCCGAAACGACGGTCGCGGTCCTGATAGTCCAGCAGCGCGCGCAGAAAATCATATCGGTTGAAATCCGGCCACAGTACATCGGTAACGTAGAACTCGGAATAGGCAACCTGCCACAACAGGAAGTTGGAGATGCGTTGCTCGCCGCTTGTGCGAATGACCAAGTCGGGATCGGGAATACCGGCGGTATACAGGTTGCGTTCGAACTGTTCCGGCGTAATCCGAATCTCTTCGGGAGACAAGCCCGCCTCCGCCGTCTTGCGGGCGCAGGCCTCCACTGCCTGGATAATCTCCTCGCGGGCACCGTAATTCACGGCCACCAACAGCATCATGCCGGTGTTGTCCGCCGTTTGCTCCCAAGCGGTAAGGAATGCCTGGCGCGTATCCTTCGGCAAGCGGGAAAGGTCGCCGATGGTGCGCACACGGACGTTCTCCTCGTCGAGGCCATCCACCTCAGCAAGCATGGTTTTCGCGAACAGCTGCATCAACCCGTCTACCTCTTCGTCAGAGCGTTTCCAATTCTCCGTGGAGAACGAGTAGATGGTCAGGTAGCGCACTCCCACATCATGGGCGCAGCGAATAGTCTCGCGCACGGCCTCGATGCCGGCACGATGCCCTTTGAGCCGGTTCATGGCGCGCTTCTTCGCCCAGCGTCCGTTCCCGTCCATGATGACCGCCACATGCTCCGGCACCCGATCGGGATCGAGCAGCGTGGGGTCCAAGCCAACCGGAGGATCGGGGAATATGTACGAGAGCGGTTTCAGCATACGCGAGAGAAAACCCTTTCTATATGGCTTGGCACGGTTCCCGCTCCGGCAACCGTGCCCGTTCGAATCCTGTACCCCGCAGGTAGCGGGAAGCGCCCCTAAATGGACATGACCTCTGATTCTTTCTTTTTCAGTAGATCGTCAACCTTCTTGATATAGGAATCGGTCAGCTTCTGGATGGAGGCCTCGGCACGGCGCTGGTCATCCTCGGAGATGTCACCGGCTTTCTGCTCCTTTTCAACGCTGCTGTTCGCATCGCGGCGGACGTTGCGCACTGCCACCCGGGCCTCTTCGGCATACTTGTGGCATTCCTTGGCCAGCTCCTTGCGACGCTCCTCGGTCAACGAGGGAAACGGCAGACGGATGCAGGTACCGTCGTTGTTTGGGGTCACCCCGAGATTGCTTTCCATGATGGCATGCTCGATACCGCCAAGCGTGCCTTTATCCCACGGTTCGATGATCAGCATGTGGGCATCGGGGGTCTTGATGGCAGCCATCTGGTTGATGGGAGTGGGGACCCCGTAGTAATCAACCTTGATCTTGTCAAGGACCAGCGCGTTCGCCCTACCCGTACGCACCGAGGCGAACGCCGTTTCCAAAGACTTGAGCGCCTTTTTCATTCCTTCTTCGGCTTCGAGCATGATGTCGTCGACCATGGTCGTCCCTTCCTGATAAGGCCGTTATCCGGCTGAATTGTCGCTGTGATTCAAAGTACCACAGGGGAAGTCACCGCGACAAGGAAACTCCCCTGCTGCAATCACCGAGAGCCGCAGAATCCGCCTTAATGACACGGGTGCGGGAATCGGCGCTGCAATCGGCTCAGTTAACCGTCGTGCCGACCTTCTCGCCTTTCAAGACACGCGAGATGTTTCCCGGAGCCGTGATATCGAAGACCAGCATGGGCAGTTTGTTGTCCATGCACAGTGAGGTGGCGGTGGAATCCATGACGTGCAGCCCCTTGGCAAGGACGTCGATGTAGCTTATCTCGTCGAAACGCTTGGCATCCGGGTTCTCCATCGGATCGCTGTCGTAGATGCCGTCGACCTTCGTTGCCTTCATCAGGCATTCGGCATCGATCTCGCACGCACGCAGCGCTGCGGTGGTATCGGTAGTGAAATAAGGGTTACCCGTACCTGCCGCGAAGATGACCACGCGGCCCTTCTCCAGATGGCGAATGGCGCGACGGCGGATGTAGGTTTCGGCCACCTGACGCATCTCGATGGCGGAAAGCACACGCGTGGGAATGCCGTTGCGCTCGAAGGCATCTTGCAGTGCCAAGGCGTTCATGCAGGTAGCGAGCATGCCGATGTAGTCCGCTTGGCTGCGGTCCATGCCCTCGGCGGAACCGGCGACACCGCGGAAGATATTGCCGCCGCCCACCGTGACGGCCAACTCGATGCCATCGTCGTGAATCCGCTTGATCTCGGTTGCCAGCTCCTCGACAACCTTCGGGTCGATACCATAGCCGGTGTCACCCATCAGAGCCTCGCCGGAAAGCTTTAGCAGTACGCGATGGTACTTGTATTCATTCGACATACTCAAACCCAACCTTTCTCTCTGCGCTCCATATTACCCCAGCACCCATTGGGCTTACGGTGCAGTTTGCTTCTTTTCGAAGCCATCCATTGAATGCGCAGAGGGGATGCGCGAACAGGCGCGCATCCCCTCCGTTGGATAGCCGCGACATCAAAGTGCCGCTGAGAAGCCGGCAGGCGCTTTACTGGGAGCTGCTATCGGAGCCGGTACTGTCGCTATCCTCACCGAGCGTGACTTCGACGGTCTTTGTCTCGCCATTGCGGTTGAGTTCAATGGTGATCTTGTCGCCCGGATTATGAGAGCGGACGGCGATGAGCAAATCGCTCGAAGAAGAGATCTTCGTATCATCGACTTTCGTGATGATGTCGCCCTCTTCGATGCCGGCTTGGTCGGCAGCGCTGCCCGAGACCACCGAGTTCACATAGGCACCCGATTTCACCGACAGGTTATACCGGCGAGCCGTCTGCGAATCGACGGTTGCCATCGAAACGCCGAGCGAAGCGTGCGTCGGCGTCTCGCCCTTGATCAGCTGCTTGGCAATGTTGATGGCATAATCGACCGGAATGGCGAAGCCTACGCCGGAATTGCTGTCGCTGTTGCTCGCAATCGAGGTATTGATGCCGATCAGCTTTCCATCAGAGTCAACGAGCGCTCCGCCCGAGTTGCCGGGGTTGATTGCAGCATCGGTTTGGATCATGTTCGTGTAGACCGCCGAGCTGTCCTCCGTCTGCAGAGAAGCAGAAGAACGGTTGGTTGCCGAGATGATGCCGGTGGAAACCGACTGCTCCATACCGTACGGGGAACCGATGGCCATGACCCATTCGCCCACCTTCAAATCAGAGGAAGAGCCGATCTCGATCGGATCCAAGCCGGTTGCATCCACCTTGATAACCGCCAAGTCGCTGCTCTCATCGGTGCCGATGACCTCTGCATCCAGCATCTCGCCACCCACGGAGACCTTCAGAGAGGAAGCGCCCTCGATGACATGGTAGTTCGTCAGGATATAGCCGTTCTTGCTCAGAATGACACCGCTCCCCAGGCTGCTTGCATTGTCGGTGGTTTCTTCTTCAGACGAGGTATCGAACGAGGTCAATCCCCCTTGGTTGGAGTACACGTAGATGCAGACCACCGAGTCGATATCTTTCTCTGCCACGGTTTCGGCAAGGGTGCTGTCTTCGCCTTTCACCTTGATGGTGGTGTTCGTATCGCTGCCGATCTCAACCGTATCCGAACCGGTCGTCCCGTTACCGGTCAGATTGCCGGTAACGCCGAGCACCAAGACGCAGGCAACTGCTGCGCCTGCCAAGCCACCGAGGAATGCCCGCAAACCTGGACGCTTCTTCTTGCCGTCCTTGTGCCGACGTGACCAGAAATGTTTCTTTTTCTTTCCCGCCTGGTCCTGTGAAGCCCCCGCAGCCGATTGTTCTGCTTGCGGGATCACCGGACGTATGTCGCCCTCCTCCGGATAGTCCGCCGGTGATTGCGTCTGATCATCGAGCGCCATAACCTTTCATCCTCCTGTAGCGTTTTCGTTACTGTGTCTGCCTATTGCACACTACCGCGCATCACCTGCGGAAATAAGCAATATGGTGGTTTTTCAACTGGATACGCACAAACCTGAAAGAATGGCGGTTGGTTTTTTCAGGAAACCTATTGGAGTAGAATACGGGATCGCAAGGTATTCGGCTCAATCGGTCATTGGACGAGAAAGGGCTTCATGGACACATTGCAGGTCATCAAGGATATTCTGCAGGACAATCTGGAAATCGACCCGAATTCCGTTTCACTGGATTCCACGTTGGAATCCCTCGGCATCGACTCGCTGGACCTGGTAGAGCTGATCTGCGATTTGGAAGCCCGCCTCCACATCCAGATGGGCTATCCCGAAGGACTGGAGAGCGTCGGCGATATCGTCGAATACATCGAAACGCTCAATTAGCCTCATCGGCGACACCACCCCGCCTTGCGTGCGGATATCTGGATAACGAGAAGGCGCGGCCCGTCTATCGCGGACCGCGCCTTCTGATATCGCACAACTATTATCGGCGGTGCAGTACTTAGGCCTCCTCGCCCAGAACGAAGCGCTGGAAACCCTTGATTTTGATGGTCGTGCCAAGCTTCTTGGCGACTTCGTCGGTATATTGTTTGATCGTCTTATCGGGATCCTTGACGAACTCCTGCTCGGTCAGCACGAACTCCTTATAGAACTTATTCATGCGCCCAGTGGCGATCTTCTCCTGAATCTGCTCGGGCTTTCCGGACTCTGCCGCCTGCGCCTTATAAATGCCCATTTCATGTTCGACGACCTGGGCCGGAACTTCCTCACGAGTTGCGGCAATCGGGCCGGCAGCGGCAACCTGCATCGCAACGTCGCGACCGTAAGCCTTGAATTCATCGGTATCGGCCACCGAGGCATCGCCCAGCTCGAAGGCAACGAGCACGCCGATCTTGCCGCCCATATGGATATAGGCAGCCAGGGCATCGCCTTCCAGCACGCCGAATCGCTTCAAGTTGATGTTCTCACCCAGCGTATGGATCGCCTCGGTGATAATCGCATCGACGGTCTCGCCTTCGATTTCAGATGCTTTCAGGGCATCGAGATCAGCCGGCTTGTTCGCAATGGCGGCATCGACGATCTTCTCGGCATAAGCCTTGAACTTATCGTTCATGCCCACGAAGTCGGTCTCGCAGTTGAGTTCGACCACTGCACCGATTTTGCCATCAGCGGAAACCTTCGCAATCGCCGTGCCCTCGTTGGTCTCTCGGCCGGCTTTCTTGGCAACCGCGGCGAGACCGGCGGTGCGCAGGACATCGATTGCCTTATCCATATCGCCTTCGGCTTTGACCAGGGCCTTCTTGCACTCCATCATACCCGCGCCGGTCATCTCGCGGAGCTCTTTAACCATAGCAGCTTTGATTTCGGCCATGGATGTTCCTTTCCTGTTGGGCCGCACTGGGCGGCACTTGCTACATCAAGCATTCCTGCCCCTGCAGGAACGCTCCATACCTTGAGTAACCTGGTATTGCAGCCCTGCTGCGCTTATTCGGCAGCCGGCTCTTCGGTCGCAGCGGGAGCCTCGGCAGTTTCAGCGACGGGAGCCTCTGCAGCCTCGGCCGTCTCGGCGGCTTCCTGGGTGCCCTCCATTTCTTCGACGGTGACGGCTGCACCGGTTCCGGCAATAACGGCATCGGCGATGAACTCGGTCATCAGCTTGACGGAGCGGATGGCATCGTCGTTAGACGGAATGCCGTAATCGACTTCGTCCGGATCGCAGTTGGTATCCAGGGTGCCGACTACCGGGATGTTCAGGCGATGGGCCTCGCGGATGGCGATCTCCTCGCGGTTGGTATCGATGACGAAGATGGCATCGGGCAGCTTCTTCATATTGCGGATACCGTTCAGGTTCGTCTGCAGCTTAGTGAGTTCCTTCTGCAGCAGAACCTGCTCCTTCTTCGGCAGTGCATCCATGCGGCCGTCGGTCAGCATCGCCTCGAGTTCCTCCATGCGGTTGACGCGAGAGCGGATGGTAACGAAGTTCGTCAGCATGCCGCCCAGCCAACGGGTATTGACGTAGGGCATACCACAGCGATTAGCGGCCTCGACGATGGAATCCTGCGCCTGCTTCTTGGTGCCGACGAACAGGATGGTACCGCCCTTGCCCGTCAGGTTGGAAACGAAGGTATAGGCCCGGTCCATGCCAACGAGGGTCTGCTTCAGGTCCAGGATGTAGATATCGCCGCGATGACCGAAGATGTACGGCTTCATCTTGGGGTTCCAGCGGCGCGTCTGATGGCCGAAGTGAGCGCCTGCATCCAGCAGGGTCTTGATGTTGATCTTTGCCATGATCTCTCCATTCGTTAGTCCTCTGCGCAATTTCATCTCCTGCCCGCAGCCTTTTCCGGTGGCCACTAGCGGACGCGGATCCATCGCGCATGTGTAATCAGAAACTCGAAAATTATAGCGCCTTATGCGCTTTTCACCAAGGACAGGATGCGCCATACATAACTTTTGCATGTGCCAACCGACGCGGCTACAAAACGGCCCCGCCGAGAACCTCGACGGGGCTGTGCGATGCAATGCATGCGAACCGATGCGCTTACTCACCGAACAGCTCGGTGCGAATCAAATCGACCGGCGTTTCGACGTCAAACCAGATCTTCTCCCCGGCAGCTGCCTGCTCGATCATCATACCGAGCCCGCCCACTGGGATGGCACCTTGCGCTTCGGCGTCCTTCAGCAATTGAGTCATCCGCGGGAAGTAGCAGGCATCGGCCACATACAGGCCCTTGCGCAGAAACTCGGGCGGAACCAAGGTGTCGGTGTTGCCCTCGCCCATACCGACATTCGTGGCATTGGCCAGTACCTGCGACTCATCAATGCAGGCCTTCAGGTCATCGGTGTCCTCCAACGCATGCAAGGTGATGTTACACCCCGTCTCCTTCGCGATTACCGGCACACGTTCCAGCATGTGCTGCCAGGAATGACCGCCCCGACGGCAGAACAGGTTGATCTTCTCCGCCCCATCGGCCGCTGATTGGGTCAGGATGGCAGATCCGGCACCGCCGGCGCCCATCAAGGTAAAGACCTTGCCTTTCATGTCGCAGCCGTTCTTGCGCAGATTGGAAACGAAACCCTGGCCATCCGTGTTATGGCCGATCGCCTTGCCATCGCGGAACTCGATGACGTTGACCGCCTCTTCCAGCCTCGCAACATCCGAGACCTCATCGAGGAAAGGAATGATCTTCTGCTTCAAGGGCATCGTGACATTCGAGCCGGCAAAACCGAGCGCCTTCATAGCGGGAACAACGTGCGGCAGGTCTTCCGGTTTCACATCGAATGCGAAGTAGCGCGCATCCACCCCAAGCCGCTCGAAAGCGAAATTATGCAATGCAGGAGAAAGGGAATGGCCTACGGGCGAGCCGATGAGAGACACGACTTTGGTGTGTCCGCTGATGGGAATGGGTTGTGCCATAGAGAGCCTCCAGACGCGAGAACCGACAGTGTCAGACGGCATATCGCAAGGCATGGACCACAAGCCTGGAATGCCGAACGCGCTTCCAGTTTATCGTAGGAGAACACGCGATAGCCAAGCCAATAGGCACGGTTTCGGGGGTCTGCTCCCCCAAAACCATTAGAATGTCCAAATCGATATTACATTGCACAATGAAAACGTCGACTATTTTGTTTTCACAATGGGAATAGGAGCCTCGTTCGTCTCATCGAGGTTGCCATCCCAAACATAGTGCTTCGTCTCCCGAGCGATAAGACCGGAGAGTGCCAACACGACGATGATGTTGGGGATGGCCATCAGGGCGTTGGCAATATCCGAGCAGGTCCACACCATGTCGCCGACCCCGATGACGCCCAGGAACGCCACGACAACGTACAGCACCTGGTAGGGGCGGATGGCCTTCGGGCCGAATAGATAGGCAATGCAGCGATTGCCGTAATAGCTCCATCCGATAATGGTGGAGAAGGCGAACATGATCATGCCGAACACCAGGATAGGCGTACCGACAACCGGTATCTGGGCGAAGGCGATGCTCGTCAGCTGGGCGCCTTTCGTGATGGCGCCCGATTCGAAGATCTCGGGGTTGGCCAACCCAGTGGAAACCAGGACGATACCGGTCAGAGCGCAGATGACAACCGTGTCCCAGAACGTGCCGGTCATGGATACCAGCGCTTGGCGGGCCGGATTGCGGGTTGAGGCAGCAGCTGCGACGATCGGAGCGGAACCGAGGCCGGATTCATTGGAGAACAAGCCGCGTGCGCAGCCGAACTGCAGAGCGGCAATGAGGCCCGAACCGACCGCACCGCCGAAAGCCGCCTGCGGGGTGAAAGCGCAAACGCAGATGGTTTGGATGGCCGGCCAGACATACGCTCCGTTCATGCAGATGATGACGATGCATCCTATGGCGTAGGCAACCGCCATGAACGGCACGATGACCTGGCACACGCGGGCGATCTGACCGATCCCGCCGAAGATGACGAGGCTGACGAGCACCACGATGCACAGGCCGATGGCCCATTCGGGAACGCCGGGGAAATTCGAGGTGATGACACTTGCCATAGAGGACGACTGGACGGCCGAGCCGATGCCGAACGAGGCGATAGCGGCGAACAGCGCGAAGGCGCCGGCAAAAATCGTCGCCCAAACCGGCGTGGAGCCATCCGAGCGCTTGAAGGCGCGCTTCCAAGCGAACATGGCACCACCGAGAATCTCGCCGCGATGATCCTTCACGCGGTATTTCACCGACACGAAGGTTTCGCAATATTTTGTGGCGATACCGAAGACGCCGGTGAGCCACATCCAAAGCACTGCACCGGGGCCGCCGGCGAGGATTGCCGTACCGACACCGACGATATTGCCGGTGCCGATGGTGGCTGAAAGCGCAGTGGCAAGCGCCTGGAACTGGCTGATATCGCCTTCGGCTTTCGGGTCCTTCGTGACGGACAGCTTGATGCCGGTGCCGAGTCGACGCTGGATAACGCCCGTGCGGAATGTCAGGAAGATATGGGACCCGAGCAACAGGGCAATCATCGCCGGGCCCCAGACGAACGAGTCGATTGAATCCAGTATCGTCAGAATATCCATTACGCTCTCTTTCCCATAGGCAGAAAACCGCTCGCCACCCGCGGGAGCATCGTCGGATCGTCCCCATCGGGTTGTTCTGCAACCCGCGATGCTCGCATCCTCTACTTATGTTTGCTAGGGTTTAAGCCTATGGAGAGAAAGTATAGGAACATATATTTCGAACTCGTTTCGCACGCATTGCGACGGACGATACTTTTCCGTGAACGTCACTTTTCGACACTGGTATTGCACAGAACGGGTATGAGATGACCGATTCATCCCCCCTCATCACATGCGCCGATGCCTGGTACCGCTATCCCGGCACAACCGAGGAGGCATGGGCAGTCCGCGGGGCTTCGTTCACCCTGCATGCCGGTGAGCATATGGCGATAGTTGGCGGAAACGGCAGCGGGAAGAGCACACTCGCGAAACTTGCCTGCGGCCTGCTGATTCCCGATAGGGGGCAGGTTAAGGTTCGAGGCCTCGATACCCAAGATGCGAAAAGCTTGGTGACGATACACCAGCAATGCGGATATGTATTCCAGAATCCCGACGATCAGCTGGTTGAAAGCTTGGTTGTCGACGAGGTGGCTTTCGGTCCAGCGAACCTCGGCCTGTCCGCTGATGAGATAACCGCGCGCGTACAGGAAGCCCTTTCTGCCGTCGGGCTTGCCGATCGGGCGCATGACGAGGTCGCCACCCTGTCTGGGGGACAGAAACAGCGACTGGCTATTGCCGGTGTGCTCGCCTTGCATCCGCACGTCATTATCCTCGATGAGGCCACGACCATGCTCGATGCACGTGGGCGAAGGGACTTGGCAACCGTGCTCGCCCGCCTCAAAGCACAGGGCATCGCCTTGGTCTCGATCACCCATTCGATGGACGAGGCAGTTGCTGCCGATACTATGGCGGCTCTGGTTAAAGGTCGGATCGTCGCTCAAGACCGTCCGGAGAACCTGTTCGAACGCGATGATCTGATTGAGTGCTTGGAGCTCGGCATCCCGCATACAGTAGCCTTGCAACGTGCCTTCTCCGAGATGGGCATGGCATTGCCATTCTGCCGCACCGTCGACGAAGCGGCACAAGCGGTGTTGGAGCATACGGGAAGGAGCGCCCGATGATTTCGTTTTCACAGGTCACCTTCTCCTACTCGGCACAGGAAACCCGCGATGCGAATCGTCGTAAGCGGCATCGCCGCGGAAGGGATTCCGAAGCAGCCGCGCATCCACCGAAGGATGCCGTGCTCCGCGAGGTATCGCTTACTATCCCCAACGGCGGTTTTGTAGGGCTTGCCGGACACACGGGCAGCGGGAAATCGACCGTGCTGAAGCTGATGGCCGGACTTCTCCAGCCAACCGCCGGGTCGGTCTCCTATCAGGACGGATGCACGCGCACCGATATCGGGTTGTTGTTCCAATATCCCGAGCGTCAATTGTTCTCTCAAACGGTGCGCGCCGATGTCGCTTATGGACCGAGGATGCGCGGTCGCAGCAACGAAGATGTCCAGTGCGCTGTCACATGGGCTCTGACTGCGTGTGGACTTCCCGAGGAGTGCTGGGACGAAAGCCCCTTCCACCTTTCGGGCGGAGAACAGCGACGTGCCGCGCTCGCCGGCGTCCTTGCCCTGGAACCGCAGGTGCTGCTGCTCGATGAGCCGACAGCCGGCCTTGACCCACTCGGCAGGACGCAGCTAGCGACGCTCCTTGCGCGTCTCCGGCGTCAGGGCATGACCGTAGTGGCGGCCTCGCATGACCTTGATTTCCTGGAAAAAACATCCGAGATCGCCGTCCTGAGCAACGGACGGTTAATCATTGACGGGCCGCCGGAAACCGTGCTGGCGCAGCAGGATATCCTGACTTCCAGCGGATTGGACTCGCCGTTCGCCGTTCAGCTGGCGCACCGCTTGCACGAACATGGCATGGACGTACCCGCATATTGCCCAGATGAGCGCACCTTGGCTGCCGCCGTTGCCAAGTGGGCTGCAAACGCCGATTCGAATCGGGCCGATTGCTAGCAGGCGCGGGCTCTCCCCTATTTTGAAAAAGGGGCTCCGCCCAGGCGGAGCCCCGATATCGAATGGGCGATTGCCGATGCCCGAAACCGCTATTCAAAACGGTAGAGGTCTTTTGTCGCCTCTTGGAACTGGCGATAAGCTTCTACCGCGATAGCCTCGTCCTCAATCAGCTCGAAGGCAGACGGCTGCCCGTCTTCGTCGAGCTCCGTAACCTCCATGACGATGACATCGCCCGAGGAGAGGGCCGGCTGCTCATCGCTTACCGGGAAGAAGAACCCGAATCGGGTATCCCCGTCGATAATCAGACCGAGAAACTCCAAATCCACCTGCTCGTTCTTGTCGTCAATGAACGACAGCACGATGCCTTCCTTTTCCGGCGGACAGAAATTCGGGGCGCTCCCCTCGCGGATCTTGCTTGAATCGCTCATCTACTTCTTCTTCCGATAGTGGTGGTTGCTCTTGAACTTGTTGGAACTGCGTCCAGCCTGCTTGGAGGGTGCAGCCGGTTCTGCGGCAGTGTCTTCGCTTACCGGAGAGTCGTTGTTGGTAGCAGCAGCGCTATCGGGCGTCGGAATCGTGCCCGTAGCGGTTTTGGCCGGAGCCTCGACAACGGCCGCGGCAACCGAAGCGGAAGGCTTGAAGCGAGCAGCTTCCTTGAAGGAGAAGTTGCCGACCTGGGTTCCGTAGCGCTTGATAAGTTTCTGGTTCTCGGGGCGGCGGGACTTCCACATCGCATAGAGCGGCGAAGCAACGCCGATTGAAGAATACGAACCGGCAATCAAGCCGATCGCCATTGCGAATGCGAAATCCTTCAGCGTCTCGCTGCCGAAGAAGAGCATGGCGAGAACCGGAATCAATGAGGTCAACGACGTGTTGATGGTACGCAGGAACACCTGGTTGATGGAATGGTTCGCCATCGTCATAAACGAACAGCGCACGTCGAGGTTCTTCATGTTGTCATCGATGCGGTGGAACACGACAACCGTGTCGTACAGCGAATAACCGAGGATGGTTAACAGGGCGGCAACGGTATTCGGGTTCACCTCCCTTCCCACCAGGGCATACACGCCTACCACGATTATGGGGTCGTGGAGTAGGGCCACGACGGCGATAACGCCCATGCGGAATTCGAACCTGATGGCGACATACAGAATAATCAACAGCAGCGATACCACGAAGGCGATCAGCGAAGATTGGATGACACTCGAGCCCCAGTCGGGTCCGATGGTTTCAACCTGGATGTTGTCGGCAGACAGGCCCAAGGCCTTCGCCACATCGGATGCAATGCTGCTTGCATGTTCGGCAGAGGTATCGGTCGTACGGACGAGCATGCCCGCCTTGCCATTGGTCTCGGTGGTCTGGATCACCGGATCGGATACGCCGGCATCCTCAAAGGCTTGGCGCATCTGGTCAGTGGTGATATCCCCTGTCTCGTTGAAGGTGATCGACGTGCCGCCGACGAACTCGATACCGAGATCGAGGCCCTTCACGCCGACAACGGCAAACGACAGGACCACGAGGATGGCGGAAACCGTCAGGAAGACTTTGCGCACACCCAGGAAGTTGATGTCCTTCTTGATGAAGCGGCCCTTCATCGCACCCAGGGTATCCATGATCGCCGTGGCCTTCTCGCCCACACGGGAGCGCAGGATCTTCTCAGTCACCTCATGGCTGATCATGTAGCCGGACTCGGCAGCTTCCTGAGACTGGCCTTCCGCCTCGGACAGGCGGGCAAAATTCTCGGATGCTTCCCGGGAGTCCTTGATATTCCAGAACCCGGGATGCTTGGCAATGGCACGCGGCGCCAGCAAACGGATGAGCGGTGCCTTGAACAGGAGCATCATGATGATGTCGCAGAAGATGCCGAGCGCAAGCGTCAGGCCGAAACCCTTGACGGAGGCGGATGCCAGGAAGAACAAGCACAATGCCGAGACAAGCGTTACCAGGTCGGCGTCGATGGAAGTCTGGATGGCGTGGCGCACGCCGGTGATACTGGCCGCCCGCACGCTTCTGCCCATACGTATCTCTTCTCTGAATCTCTCCAGGGTCAGAACCGACGAGTCGGCCGCCATGCCGATGGTAAGCACGATACCGGCGATTCCGGCAAGCGACAGGCTGAACAGGCCGAAATGCGAAAGCGTTGCCAGAATGCCCAGATAGAGCACCGCGAACACGGCAATGGCGCCTGCGTTGATCATGCCCAAGCCACGATAGAAGAACAGCAGATAGAGCATAACCAATATCAAGCCGATGCCGGCAACGAGCACGCCCAAGCCGAGGGCGCCCTGGCCGAGCGTCGGGCCGACAACCGAGCTCTGCGAGAAGGTGAAGCTCACCGGCAGAGAGCCCGATTCCAGAATGGTCTGGAGGTTCTGGGCCTCTTCCTGCGTGTAATTGCCGGTGATGGCAACCTGCCCGTTGGTGATCTCGGACTGAACCGCCGGCGCCGACTGGACCTCGCCATCGAGCAAGATGACGATCTGCCCATGGTTGCTCACCAAATCTTTGGTTGCTTCGGCAAACGCCTCGGTACCTTCAGAGTCGAGGGTGATGTTGACAGCATAATAGGTGGAGGTATCGCTCTCCCGATCGACTGACACCCGTTCGATGTTCTCGCCGGTGATGATGGGTGTATAGGTACCCTTCTTCACCTTCAGATGCTGGGTCTTACCCGAAGGGAACGTGTTGCCGAATTGATCGGTGATGGTGCCCTCCTGACCGTATTCGTTGTTCTCGATCTTCTGAACCACGCTGGAATCGGTGAAGGAATCGAGCCGCGCAAACTCGAGCTTGCCAGTCTGTCCGATGGTCTTCAGGGCCGTTTCGGCATCGGTCATGCCCGGAATCTGCACGAGAATCTGATTATTGCCTTGCACCTGAACCGAGGTTTCGGAAGCACCGAGGGCATTGACACGGTTCTCGATAATAGAACGGCTCTTCTCCAGGTTCTCCTGGGTGATGGACCCGTCATCGCTATCGGTTTCGGATGCAGTCAGCACCACTGACAGGCCGCCTTGGATATCCAGACCCTGGTTGATCTTCTGATCGGGCGGGTAGAACATCCAGATGGACCCGATGACAAGCAGAGTGGTTATGATCAGCAGCCAGATATTGCGGCGATCCATATTGGTGCCACGGGATTTTTTATTGCGAGATTTATCAGAGCCTTTAGAGGAGCCGGAACTCGAAGCGGAGGTCGCCGCGGAGCTTTCCGGATTGTCCTGTCCTGAGCGCGCTGCGCGCTTCTCGGAGCGGGCTCCCCTCTTCGAGGTGCTCCGGGACTTCTGCTTGCGTCCCTCCGAGGCAAAAGACCGCAGGTCCGGCTGTTCGGACTTCTCCTTCTTCTTATCCTTCTTGTTGAACATAACTCCGTTATCCCTCTTGTATTCCCTATTCTTCGGATACCCTGTTCTAAAATCTCCAACGCATGATACGGCTGGACCGATTTTCTGCGCTATAACCGTGTCATTATTGCACAACTACGCGAACCCCGCATTTCCAATGAACGCAAAGAGATTGCAAAAAACAAAGCCGATATAATAATTCACTAAAACACGGTACTGACCTGCGCATCTATTGGCAGAGAGCCAATCAACGCGGAAATGCGGTATGTGAAACTTCCCTCATACCCCGCAACAAATCTAGTAATCGCGGGCGGCGGCTGAATTCATCCAGGCGGCAAGGAATTCGCCGTAGGCATCATCGAGCACTGCCTGCCGCGCCTGGCGCATCAACTCCAATAGAAAATACAGATTATGGATAGAAAGCAAGATGCCGCCGAGCATCTCGCCCGTCTTCACAAGATGGCGCAGATAAGAGCGTGAAAACTTCTGGCAGACCGGGCAATCGCACAGGGGATCGAGGGGCCCGAAGTCATGGATGAACCGCGCATTCCGCATGTTCATGCGTCCTTCATGGCTGAAAGCCGTGCCCATACGGGCCGTGCGCGTGGGCAGCACGCAATCGAACATGTCCACCCCTTCGCCGACCGCCCGCACGAGCGTCGTCGGGTTGCCGACGCCCATCAGATAGCGCGGCTTGTCTTCAGGCAGCGCGCGTGCCACTTCGCCCAAAGTGGCAAACATGGTCTCGTGGTCTTCGCCGACCGAATACCCCCCGATGCCGTACCCTTTGAAACCGGCACCGCCGCGCGCGATATCCGCCTCGGAAGCTTCCTGCAATCGCTTGATCGACTCCATCCGCAGGTCAAGATGCATGCCTCCTTGCACGATGCCGAACAGAGCCTGGTCGCACCGCGTATGTGCCGCCAAGCACCGTGCCGCCCAATTAGCGGACAGGTCAACGGCGCGCGCTACGAATCCCCGCGAGGCCGGATACGGCGGGCACTGGTCAAGCTGCATGCAGATATCCGCACCGATCTTCTGCTGGATGGCCATGTTCTCCTCCGGAGTCCAATGAATCTTGGAGCCGTCGTAGATGGAAGCGAATGTGACGCCGTCGTCATCGAGCTTTACCGTATCAGCCAATGAGAAGATCTGGAATCCACCGGAATCGGTGAGCATGGGCCCGTGGTATTGCATGAATTCATGGATGCCGCCCGCCTCTGCAATGAGGTCGGCCCCGGGACGCAGGGAAAGATGGTAGGTATTCGCCAGAACCACCTGTGCTCCCAACTCATGAAGGGTCGAGGGCAGGATGCCCTTTACCGAAGCGCGCGTGCCCACCGGCATGAACATCGGCGTGCGGACCGTGCCGTGTGCCGTCTCGAACGAAAGGGCGCGCGCATTACCCGATTGGCCGTCCTGCGTGACCGCGAATAGCTCGCTCATCCTATGCCTCGCATTCCGGAAGACGGTCCGCCCATACCGCAAAGTCTTCCAATGATCCATGGCGCAAGTTATCGAGTGGACGGTCGATCGGGTTCAGCAGGTAATCCGTTACCAGGAAGGCGTCGGCACCCAGTTGCATGATGGATAGATCTTCGCGGGTATTGTTCCCCACCATCAGGACCTCAGATGACTTACAACCTGCCAGGTCGATGTTCTGCCGGTAATACGACAGCGAGGGCTTCAGGGCAAAGGAATTATCATAGGTGGTCTTGCGGACGAATCGCTTCGGATCCACGTGCGCCCACTGCAACCGCCAGTCCAGAGCCGGCTCAGGGAACATCGGCATCGTGGTGAGGAAAAGCGGATAGCCTTTCGCATAGAGGGCCTCGACCGCCCGCGCCGCTGCCGGATTGGCCTTGACGGTTGATCCGATTCCCCCGAAATCCTCACGATAGAACCGCATCAGCAGTCCTTCGAGCACGGATTGATCGTAATCGCCGAACAGCGCCATGAAGCGCTGCCAGAAAACCTGCTTGTTAGTTTGGCCTGCATGCTCGCTGCCCATTGCCTTCATGCCTTCGTTCAGGGCATTGGAGAACCGTTCGGCATCCAGTCCGTTGCCGGCAATGTAGGCACGGAGCTTGATGAAGTACCGATGGAGGAAATCCTCCATATCCATAGGCAGCAAAGTGCCGTCCAAGTCGAAGAATATGGCCTTGTAGCGCCGCTGTTCCATAGATATCGTGCCCTTCGCATGAATTCTCGGCTGGTTTCGAGAGGCTAGTATAATGCACCACGAAAGGGGGTCCGCCTGTGTCCAAAATCTTGCTACATGCGTGCTGCGGTCCGTGCTCGCTGGAACCGACGCGCCTGCTGAAGGCCGAGGGCTATGATCTTGCCATCGTCTACAGCAATGCGAACATCCAGCCGCGCGCCGAATACGAACATCGTTTGGATACGCTTGTTTGCTGGGCGAACACGCAAGGCATCACCGTACTTGAGGGTACTTACCAGCCAAAGGAATGGATGAAGCGCATCGGGCCTGCCGAATCGTGGGGTTCCGACCATGCCGATCGGTGCCGCCGCTGCTATCGCATGCGCCTTCAGGAATCGGCGCAGATGGCTGCAGAAGGCGGATTCGACGGAATATCGACGACGCTCGCCGTCAGCCCCTACCAATTCTCGGATATCGTACATGAAGAGCTTGCAAGCGCGGCCGCTTCGGTGGGACTGCCGGCCATTTGGCACGATTTCCGTCCCTACTACCCTGAAGCCACACGCCGGAGCCGGGCCCTGGGCATGTATCGGCAGAATTTCTGCGGTTGCGCATTCTCGAACGCCGAAGCTGCTGCCGAGCGAGAAGAGCGAAAGATTGCCCGTGCCCGCGAGAAGGCGCAGTGGCGCCGTGAACATGCCGATGAGATTGCCGCTGCCGAAGCCGAACGACAGAAAAAGCGCGCCGAACGGGCGGCCTACGACGCCAAACAGCATCGGAAGAAAGAAGCTCTGCGCGCATTCCGTCGTGCGGCTAAAGCCCAAACCCAGGCCAAGGGAAACGCTTCCGAAGCCGAGATCCGCGCATAAGCCCCGACCCTCAAGCGCCGCATCCCCTTTCCGTGCGACCGCAGATCAATAGATGCTGCTTCTTACGCCTGCACTCCAACATCGCACCCCATGAGTAGGAAAGAAAAAGGGGCACCCGAAGGATGCCCCCCTGCTCGGAATTGTACGTAATCGGTTACAGCTTCACGACGTTGCTAGCCTGCAGCTTTCCGTTGCTGCCGGTGGTCACATCGAACGAGACTGCCTGGCCTTCGTCAAGCGTCTTATAGCCGTCCATCTGAATCTCAGAGTAATGGACGAACAGGTCATCACCGTCCTGCTGGGCGATGAAGCCATACCCCTTCTCAGGGCTGAACCATTTAACCGTACCTTGTGCCATGATCCCTCTTTTCAACATTTCCCCGCAGGGAATCGCATCCGATGCTTGGCAAACACCGAACACTCGTACCAGTTGTTTAACCATACACTAAGCATCCTGAAAAACCTTGGCCAATAGTACGAATGGCGTAGAATTGCATGGTTTTACCGCCACTTTGGCGCTTTCGTAGCAATTTAGCGTGATGAAAAATTACGGTATTACGTATTTTTCACAGCGGAATCAACGAAATTTTGTAGAAAAGTCGGACAGAAATGCTCGTTCGACCAGATTGTGTTCCTGTCGCCGGATAGTTTGGACTTGCTGCCGCTTGAAGTTTCCGATTCCAGGATCGTCCTGAACAATTGTTGTGCAGAGGTGAGCGCGTACAGCATTCAAAACCCCGTTGCGGAAGCTGCCCATAATGCGTGCGGGCATGAAGATGCACTTTGCGGCTTACCGCGTAGTGCCTTTACAAGATACGGTGCCTAATCCTCATCGGTCAGCTCGCCCATGGTCTCTTTGAAGAAGCGCTCGATCTCATCGGGGTCGAGCAGGGCATCTGAAAGCGAGATGCCATACGACTCGGCAACGGCATACGCCTGCTGGCTACGCAATGTCGCCGCCTGTGTATTCCCGCTTTGACCCAGCAGCTTTGACTCCAGAAGCAGCGAACGGACGATATACTCCACCGCCATCGGGTCGGTATCGGATACCTGGAGGATGCTCGCAACCGATTCCGGCGCCAACGCCAAAAGCGCCGAGCCATCGATGTTGACCGACTCCCCGATTTGGGCTTCGAGCAAATCGGTTGCCATCGTCGTGTCATCGCCACCCGATGAGGTCTTCTCGAGCCCCAACCGAATGGCTTCGGCAAAGCGTACGAACTGGTCGACGATATAGTCCTTGTTCAGCATTCCCATAATGCTCAGTTCCCTATCTCTATACCGATTCCGATGGACGTTTGCAGCCGATATGCTCGTACGCCCGGCTCGTTGCCTGACGCCCCTTCGGCGTCCGGACAAGAAAGCCCTGCTGGATGAGGTAAGGCTCGTATACATCCTCGATAGTACCCTGATCTTCGCTCAACGCCGAGGCGATTGTAGACAGCCCCACAGGCCGGCCTCCGTATTGGATGCAGAGCAGACGAAGGATACGGTTGTCGATCGCATCGAGTCCGAGCTTGTCGACTTCGAAGAAATCGAGCGCCTGCGAAGCGGTAGCGGCATCGATTACCCCGCTGCCCCTCACTTCAGCCCAGTCACGCGTGCGTTTCAACAGGCGATTCGCCAATCGCGGGGTACCACGGCTCCTCCGGGCAATCTCGAGCGCTCCATCTTCGGTAATATCGATTTTCAGCAGCGCAGACGAGCGCATGATGATGCTTGCCAGCTCTTCGGGCGAATAATAGTCAAGACGGAACGAAATCCCGAAGCGATCCCGAAGCGGCCCTGTCAGCATGCCGCTGCGCGTTGTAGCCCCAACTAAAGTGAAACGCGGAAGATCGAGGCGGATGGAACGGGCCGCCGGGCCCTTGCCAACCACGATATCGAGAGCGAAATCCTCCAGTGCCGGATAAAGGACTTCTTCGACGGTATGGTTCAGGCGATGTATCTCATCGATGAACAGCACATCGCCCTCTTCGAGGTTCGTGAGAATCGCCGCAAGGTCTCCCGCCCGTTCGATAACGGGACCGCTGGTGGTTTTCAGATTCGACCCCAACTCGTTAGCCACAACGTTGGCGAGGGTTGTTTTCCCCAAACCTGGGGGTCCTGAAAGGAGAATATGATCGACCACGTCGTGACGCTGCTTCGCCGCCTCGATAAAAATGGCGAGGCTTTCCTTGATTTTTTCCTGACCCTGATAATCAGCCAGCCGTTTCGGACGCAGGCTGCGGTCAAGGGCGAGGTCGTCTACGGTAAGCTCAGAGGTAATCAGGCGCTCGTCGGGTGTATCGGAAGAAGCCGCAGCCGCATGGTCACCCAGGTCGGATGCCTCATAGCCGATTCCCTCGATAGCGATATCGGCGGGACCGACACCTTCGTTTTGTCGCTCACCGCCCTGTATGTCCATATCTGCTTCCAAGCTCATCAAGCTTTCCGTATCCCTATGATCCCAGTCGTTTCAAGGCATATTGTAGCAATGCGCCCTCGTCGCTTGCGGTCGGCGCATCGCGCAATGCTAATTCCGCTTCCTGCGGAGTAAAACCCATAGAAAGGAGCGCTTCTGTTGCGCCCTTGAGGCCGGCGCTATCCGCCTGCAGCTTCAGTTGGCCGTCCACGATGCCCTTTTCGAGTGAGCCTTTCAGCTCCAACACGATGCGCGAGGCCGATTTCTTCCCGATTCCCGGAATACGCGTAAGGGCCGAGATATCCTCCGTCGAGATGGTTTCGATAAGCTCTTCGGGCGTGAACGTCGAAAGGATGCCGAGCGCCACCTTCGGTCCGACGCCGGACACGCCTATGAGTTTGTTGAACACTTCGCGCTCCTCGCGTGTGGAGAACCCGAACAGCGCCATCCCGTCCTCGCGAACCTGGAGCACCGTGAAAACTTGCACTGGTTTCCCCCGCTCGGGTAGACGTGCGAGGCTCTTCGTGGACATTCCGACTTCGAAGCCGATCCCGTTTACCTCGATGACGGCGGAAAAGGTATCGGTATCTACCAGTATTCCCTTCAGGTAGGAAATCATTTGACGTACTCCCCTCTCCCAGACGGGACCGCATTCACGAGATAGCAGATTGCCGCCGCAAGCGCATCGGCAGCATGGTCGGGGCGTGGTTCTTGCTCGAGCTCCAACAGCTGTTTGACCATATACTGCACCTGGCGCTTGTCCGCCGCGCCAGTGCCCACCACCGTCTGCTTGATGGTAGTTGGCGCATATTCTCCAAGGTCCAGGGCGGATTCTGCACAAGCTACCAAGGCAGCACCGCGTGCCTGACCGGTAGCGAACGCGCTGGTCGAATTATCCCCGAACCACACGGTTTCGATACCGACAGCATGGGGATGGTATCGCCTGATCACAGCACCTATCTGTTGGTATATCTTCAGCAACCGCCGATGCAGCGGCATATCGGACGAAGTGCTTACGCATCCATAGGCGATGCAGCGAAACCTGCCCCCATCGCGCTCCACCAAGCCCCAGCCGGTATGCGCAAGACCGGGATCGATTCCCAATACGATATCGGGCGAGCCGTTCGTTCGCACTCGTAGTTCCTTTCATTGCCGATGATGAGATGCAAACATTTGTTCGCATTATAGCACATGCTCCTCCCTTGCACGCAAACAAGAATTGGATGCAGATGCCGGACTCGAAGCCGTAGCAGAATCGCAGCATAGTATACTTGCAGAAGTCAACCTGTATGCACGACCGATTATCGATGCCGTGCCTTTCACAGGGCAAACCGAGCATTTCGATCAATGTCATCGATCGGAGGGAAGCAGACACCATGGCAGAGAACCGATACATCGACACCCGCGGCCATTGCACCGAGCCCGTCCCCTATACCCAGGCAGTCATCGATGGGCTGGCTGATGGAGGCGGCCTGTACGTGGCGCAGCGTATCCCCCATCTTGAATTGGACGAGATCCTGGGACTTGCAAAGCTTCCCTATCGCGAACGGGCAGCATACATCTACCGGGCATTCAAGACAGATCTGGACGATGCCGTCATCGACCGGATAATGGCAGGTACGTATGGCGCCAATTTCGATGATGAGGATATCTGCCCCATTACCTCCCTCGATGAGAACACCCATATACTCGAACTGTGGCATGGACCGACAAGCGCTTTCAAGGATATGGCGCTGCAATGCCTGCCTCGCTGCTTTTCCGCTGCCGTAAAGAAACAACAGGAGGAAGGCAATCTCGATCACGATTTCCTAATCCTCGTTGCCACTTCCGGCGACACCGGAAAGGCGGCCCTGGAAGGCTTCAAAAACCAGGACCATGTAAGCATCGGGGTAATGTATCCCGATGGCGGCGTAAGCGATATCCAGTACAAGCAGATGGCAACGCAGACCGGCGACAATGTGCGCGTCTGGGGCGTACGAGGAAACTTCGATGACTGCCAGGCTGGTGCCAAGGCGGTGTTCGACGATGAGGAATTTGCCAATGAGCTACAGGAGAACTACCGCATAGCATTGTCCAGCGCGAACTCGATCAACTGGGGCCGTCTGATGCCGCAGATCGTCTATTACGTATCGAGCTATGCCCAACTCGTGGAAGACGGCAAGGTCGAGCCAGGCAGCCCCATCGATGTTTGTGTGCCGACAGGGAATTTCGGCAACATCCTTGCGGCATGGTACGCCAAGCAGATGGGCACACCGATCGAGCGCCTGCTGTGCGCGAGCAATGAGAACCGCGTCCTCACAGATTTCATCAATACCGGAGTCTATGACATCTCCCATCGAAAGTTCGTGCTGACGCCGTCTCCATCCATGGACATCCTGGTGTCTTCGAACCTTGAACGACAGCTGTTCGAATTGACTGGGCGCGATGCCGCCGCGATCTCCCGATGGATGGACGACCTGAAGACGAAGAAGCGCTTCGAAATCGACGCCGAGACCTTTGAGAAGCTCCATGCCGATTTCTCATCCGATTCCGTAAGCAGCGTCGACTGCCTACGGACCATAAAAGAGGTGTACGACCGCTATCATTATCTTCTGGATCCCCATAGCGCCGTCGCCTTCAAGACAGCGGAGAACCTGCGCGGGTCGAACCCCATCCTGATTGCGAGTACTGCTCACTGGGCGAAATTCGGTGCCAATGTTTACCGTGCGCTGCACGGCCTGTCCCCAGACGACGCACTGCCTACCGATATTGCAGCACTCAGCGGATGCGCCCTCAACGAGGAAGTCGAGGCAGAAACCGGATGCGGGCCCATTCCCACCGGATTGGCCGAACTCGACAGCCTGCCCATCCGATTCACCCAGGTGATCGATGGGAACACAACTGCCATCAAGGATGCCGTCCGCGAGATGCTCTCAGAGTAGGACGAAGATGCCCGTATGATGCTCCATGACATTGAGGGAACCTTCGATAACCATTACGAGGAAAGGACCTGCCGGCCAACGGATCCGGTCCTTTCCTTTTCCGGCTCCACCTTGTTGATGAGCCGCAGGGACGATTGCGTTACACTCCCCACGGTAGCCGAACTCGGCACCGAACCGCAATCTCTTATCTACCTGTTCTCTATCGACGAAGTCCGGTATTTCCTTGCCAAAGAGCCGCTATCGCAAGTGGATCCCGCCACGAGCGCCCTCCAGGGCAAACGGGGCATCGATGCCGGGCAAACCGAGGGCATACGTGGTGCGGATTCCCAGTACAACTACCAACCGATCGACAATTTCCGGTGGATGCAGCCCCGATCGACCCGCTTCGCCGTGGAGGTAGGCTGGCAGCTTTTCCATTGGTATGCAGATAACCGGTACTGCGGCCGTTGCGGCAGGCCCACGACGTTGAACCATGCAGAGCGCATGATCTCATGTCCTAACTGCGGCAATACCATCTATCCGAAAATCTGCCCGGGCATCATCGTCGGTATCATCAACGGAGACAAGCTGCTACTGTCGCGATATGCCGGCTGGCCGGAAGGAAGCTGGGCCTTGATTGCCGGGTTCACTGAAATCGGGGAGCCGCTTGAGGACACCGTGCGCCGCGAGGTCATGGAAGAAGTCGGCCTGCGCGTAAAGAACATCACCTATTACACCAACCAGCCTTGGATGCCCTCGGCATCGCTGCTCGTGGGTTTCTTCGCCGAACTCGATGGTGAAGACGCCGTCACGGTCGACCATAGCGAGCTTGCCACTGCCGAATGGGTCCCCTGGAACCAGGTTCCCCATGAGCCGGACGATTACAGCATGACACGCCAAATGATGCTGGAATTTTATCGGAATCACGACCATATCGATCACCTCATCAAACGATAGCCTGCCCTGCCTTCCCTAGGCGCCTTCCCCGATTCCCGTTCTCACTGAGATGAGGCAGCCCCCGACCTCCTTTTCCCGTCCCCCTTCGGGCTGTCAGAAGACGGTGGCCGATTTCGGCGTTTGCGTTTCCGCGTACCCTGACGGTTAGCGCGATTTGCCGAAGGGGCCTCGGACCTCGATGGGCAGGGCGCCCCAGCACATTGTTTTTTCTCCGTGTTGGAATGCGGCGCAGCTGTATCGGAAGTTGCATGAACAGGATTCGGCAGATGCTCCATCGTCTTTTTCCGCTTGGGCTTTGCCCTCCCGCTTCCTTTCGGGTCGACTGCCCGACGCGGTTCGATTTTCACTTCCACAACGATACGGCATCTCTCCAGGACGCCATCGAGAACAACTGTCTCCGAAGATGGGGCAACGGACCGGTTCTCCGAATAAGGGGGCTCCGCATTCAGGACGGGGAGGACGCGTGTAGGCTCGTCGATTTCTGGCGTTTCTTCCAAGAACACGGGAGCGTCATCCGCATCGAACCGATGAAGGCAACCATAACAGACCTCCATATCGTCAAAGCAATGAGCTTTGCATACTGGGCATATCTTCATCTCCGACCTCCTTTCATCACGATTTCGTCCAACCGTTCGTCTTTCGCTCGCAATGCCGAAAGCCCAAGACGGTCTCCCCGTTCGAACCATCCCGCATAAGGGACCGCACATCGTTCCAATACGGCAACTGCATGCGGCTCCCGAAGGCGTCGTTTCGGAAGAACATCTCGATATGACTCAATGACGACCCCCGACCCATTAACGAAGGCAACATCGATTGCGTATGACATACCGAAGGTATGAATATCCCGACAAGGTGCAAGCAATAGAAGCGCTTCGCTTGCCGGGGTAAGCAATAGGCCTTGAAGCCGATCACTCCGACGCGTAGCCAAGGTCAAGCGCTGCGCCGCAAATCGATTGTTTGCCCGCATGCCCACCAGGGGTTCCGGCACGCGTTTTACCTGCTCGGCGCCATCGGAATAGACACTGATTTGTTTCCGACTGTTCATCATCACTCTCCTTGCGATATCACTGCCACAATGGCAACCTGGGAACCCACCTGTGTGCAATCAAGGCATGACCAGCGATAGGAACCGGAACTTTTCAGAAAGGTGGCTCGGGTCGCTTGTCCGCTGTCGACATAGGTCCATCCGTTCCGCTCCATTTGGGAACGACACTCATCGAAAACATCTTCTGCAGTCCCAGTACCCATAAGGCCCACTATCTGTCCAGCATCGTCTACCCGTACCTCAGAGAACCCCTCCGCTGAGAACAGTTCTTGCTCGAAGCCATCCGGCAACTGATCTGTGCGGCCCAGGGAAATCCCTTCTCCCGTTATCGCCGCTTGAAGCATTTCCGCAGCCGATACCGAGCTTGAAGCCGAATTCTCAGTCGACGAGGCAGGAACGAACCTCCCGCTCAGTGCGATACATCCGATGGCCAATGCCACGATGAGCATCGGAACAACCCATCTTCCCGTGTTGATGCGCCTCATAGCATCATCCCGGGACGATACGGATCGACCACAAGCGAGACGTGATGCTTCAGATGCGGAAGCGCCACGCCGAGTACGGAATCCTTGAAACCGAACCCGAAAAGATTCGGAGCATAATCAAGGCGAGCGGTGTAGCAAACCATCTCGCCGGAGATTGCAGATGAATCGACCGATACCGAAAGCGCTTCGCTTGAGAATTGCCTCGATAAGGCATCGTCAATCTGAGCCGTCACCGACTCCGCGTCATCGCCGAAGCCGGGCGATGCGGCATATGCCCTCACTGCGTTTTTCGCCTGCACATCGAATGCGGCGCATTCGGAAACGAACTGGATTCCGTTTACGGCTATGCATGCGACGATGATTACAATCGGGAATATCGCCATGAACTCAATCGTCATCTGACCGCAGACACGGTGCGATAGTCTTCTTTGGCAGTGTTGATTCATCGCCATTGCGTTACCCCCGAAATCGAGGCGCCGATGGATTGAAGACGTGTGGCAATTTCGGAAATTACGTCGATTGTGGTGCTCTTTGCCGAAGGGGGCAGCGTAACGGTAATCGGCAACGACGGGCCCGTTTCGCCAAACGGCTCGATAGTTGCGATGGTAATCGTATCATCGATCCCGTTCACCTTCTGAATAGCCGACTGCTCTACCGCCGAAACGGGGCCGGAGAATACATCGTTTCCGCCCAGCCAAGACGCATGCCGTTTCACCTGGAGAAATCGGGACGAGAAGGCGCTGCTGTTCTGTTCGAGGGGATGAGCGGAATTCGAAAGTATTGGCTTCGGGGCATCGAGCTTTGCCGGCTCTAACCCCAGCTCATCTATCATCCGGGTCAATTTGTCCGAAGCCCAGGTTCCCAGTCCGCTTGCTCCGACTAGCGGAATTCCATTCAGCGTTTCTTCAAGCCCCTGCTCCAGAGCCGACTGCCCCTTGGTATAGGCAAAGAGCAACGATGACCAAGCATCGAGTAGCCCATCGGTTCCTGTGGCGACGAGGGAACCTGTATCGCGCTCTACTCCGTTCAGAAGCGAGGAGATAATCGATTCGGTCTCCGTGGGAGAATCGCTTGCCAATACCGCTCCCGATACCGCCGCCCGAGTCCCAAGCGTCGATCCCCCTTTCACGAACGAGTTCTGGAACCCGTAATCGGAAGAAAGGGGCTTCGTCGTTGCGACGATGGACACGCTGCCGTATCGTCCAGGCGGATGAGCCTTAATCCGCATTCCAGCTGAGCGCTTTAGAAACTCCTTCAATTCTGAGAGCATGCCAGCTGCCAATCTCTTCGCTTTCTTGGAGGACGGTGCCCCTTCCGCTCGCGACGCCTGGTATTCACGTGCCGCTTCTGCCACGATGCGATAGTGATACTCGAATCCGTTCTGGATGGTTGAAGAAGCAGCTGCAACTTTTCCCATACTGGAAGGAGCGAAGCGGCACTGGTCGCAGGTTGCGAAATCACCTTCATCAAGATCTTTGATCGACCCAACCGCCACTGGATTACCCGCCCTTGGACAGCCCGCCCATGCATGCATCGTTTTCTTCCCGTGCGATTCCGTAATGGGATACACCGTTTCGGTATAGAGTGCTGTCTGGCGCATTTCGTCAGTATTGCGCGGCAGCAGCGGAAAACGTGCCGAGAACGAGTCTCCGTTCTCTACAACGAATCCGTGGGAAACCTGATCTGAAGCATAACGATAAAAGCGTTTCCGAAGCGCCGAATTGGATTGCTCTTCCACCGAATCGTCCAGCGGTTCTTCTTTCGCAAGACGTGCAGGATAATATGCCTGGGCTCGTCGAAGCGCGACGCTGAAATTCCAGGCATCAACCGTCTGGTAACGTGGGTTCTCCTCATCTGCAAGGACTGCGAGTTTCCGAGCCCGCTCGTACATGCAATAGCCGGGATTGTTTCCGCAATCCGCCAGGAAAGCTCGCTCTTTCGCCTGGTTCGCTCTTTGCGCAGCCTCTTCAGCCTTTCTGGCAGCCTCGGTCAGCTGTCCCTGGCTGCCCTCTACTTGGGAAACCAATTCACGAGACGATCCCACTCCGTCAACCGCGACCTCCTCGCCAGCCTGGGGCAAGAGCAGGGCAAATCCAAAATAACCTGCCGCTCCATCAGCGTCAGCATTTGCCTTCACAACGCTCGCAGCACTCACGGCCGCCAGAAACGGCAATGCCCGTTGAACTTTGTTCAGACCCCCTTCTGCCGTACGAACGAAGGAATCCCGTGATTGAAAAATCCTCTCACCAGCAGCTATGAGACGCGAGCCGATGCCGCTCGATGCCGGAACGCAAAGAGCGGCGACCCCCACTCCCATGGCTATCGAACCTGTCAAGTTCATCGAGAGCACGACCGCATCGCAGATACGAACGGCGATGTAATACTCCGCAACCACGTTTTCTGCAGAGAGCGCTGCTGCATCAGCCGTTTCCTGTATAGACGAGGACGTGGTGCAAATACGATACACCTGTGCAGAAGAGAATATGAGTGCAAGGGAAAGGAGCAGCGCGAGAACTACCCCGATTGTAGAAAATCCCTCTTCATCGAAGAATGCCTCGATAATCCGCATAGTTCCTCCTTTCCCTAGCTCCAATACCCTGTCCAAGCTCCAGGGTTGATCCCGAGGGATGACTTCCCAACCCATTGCGGTTGAGTCGGCATCGATTGAGATACCGACAACTCGAAATTCCCCGATCCATTGGTAATACCGAGCAGCGTGCAACCGACATCGAGGATCGGCAAAGGCCTCACTTCCTGAGAAATGGTCACTGATACCTCAGAGCTGTATTCGTTACCGGAAAGCTGCACATTCCACGTACAGCCATCTCTGTGGACATGAAAGTTGTCCTGCATGGGAATAGCCCCGAGATGTCGGATGACGCTTTCCCGATACACCGAATCAGGAAGGCCCTGACTATCGCTGCGCGTCACGAGCATGCGGCAACCGTCGCTTGCCGCTGCCTGCATCACAATGCGGTCATAAAGCAGAATGCCCGGCTGAAGCAGCATAAGCATACCCAAGAAAATAAGGGGGATGAGAAACGCCGCCTCAACGGTCGCTTGACCGCATATCAACCTCCTGCCGAATAGCCTCTCAATACAGGAAGATATCGCCCAAACCGCCGGCTGCCATGGTTTGCAGGTGATGTGAAGCGCTTTGCAATGCATGTTGAAGCGGTGTTCCCGCATCGAAGAAATGCCAGAGAACGCCCAATGCCAATACCAGCGAAAGAAAGGCCGCGAGCACAATCGCGTACTCAACCGTTCCTTGGCCGTCCGCATGCTGATTACCGCTTTCATCTGCTTGTCTACAGCCCGTTGATACCTGTCGCAATCGCATTCCAAAGCTCCTGGATCTTCGGTTTGAACAGCGTGATTGCCAATATCGCAATCACCACCAGCACACCGACAAGAATGGCGTACTCCGTCGTTCCCTGCCCGCTGCGGTCGTGCAGCAACCTATACAGCCGCACCCAGCAGCGCGAAGACCATCGTTGAATCGTTTCCATTTCCTGTACCTCCTAAAACTCCGATATCAATTCCAAAATCACAGGACCCATGACCAGCAGCAGCATTGCCGGCAGAATCAGTGTTCCCACAGGAAGCATCATCTTCACAGGGGCTTTTGCGATGCGCTCCTCCACCCGTGCTTTATGCAATGCACGCGCTTCGACTGCCGACGAAGAAAGGATGTCGGCAAGAGGATTTCCGAAACGAAGGGATCGGATGGCATCTTCCATCACTCGTCTGAGGAGCACCGAGTCGTATTGGCCCGCCAGGTCACGTAGCGCATCCTCTCGACGAACCAGCCCGGTTTGCCATTCCTGTACCGCCTTCTCTGCACTGCTGGCCAAAGCACCATCGAAATACTGAGGATATAGGGAAAAAGCTCGTTCAAAAGGAAGTCCGCTGCGCAATCCCAACATCACCACCTCAAGCATTTCTGAAAGATGGCGCTCGGCATCCTCGCTCCTCGTTTTCGCTTCCTGGCGTAAGGCCCAAATCGGTAAACCATGCCCCACGCAGATTCCGAGAAATAAACCGATCAGTCCAAGCTGTTCGCTGAACAGCAAACCGGAAAGCCCGCAGACGGCACCTCCGATGGTGGCACACCGCCATCGTCCCTGGCGAATCCCCTCGAAGGTGATGACCTCGGCCATGCCGGTCCGCTCGATGTCCTCCACACCCAAGACGACATGCTTCTCGTTATTTGGATGCTCCGCAGTTCGTCCACTCCCGATCCGGCTCCGATGCTGCAGCATTATCAGAATCCTGCTTGCAAGACCCGTAACCTCAGGCTGAACGAACAAGGCACTTTCTTCCGAATCTGCAGCCAGCACCCGCGCTGCTTGAAGCCTCTTCCAACCTAGGCGGTGTTCGACAAGGGCAATGATGAGAAAGCAGCCACAAACCGCAGCCGATGCCATGCCGATACCGAGAAGAGCCATCTGCCCGTTCATGTTTCCCTCACCTCCAACACTTTGCGAACCGCCAATATTCCAGCCGCCTGCATTGCCAGCGCAAGAGAGAGCACGAAGAATCCTGCCGGAGAAGAGAAGAACGGCGCGAGGAAGTTATCGGTAAACAACGAGAGAAGCGCAATGAGCACGAAGGGCATAACCGTCACTACGCGAGCTGAGAGACGTGCTTGCGCCGTCTGGACTCGCAATGACCTTCGCAGGGAGAGGTCTTCACTCACGGCATCGCATGCCGCATCGATAATCTCGCGGAGGCTTCCACCGGTGCGATGCTGCACTTCGAGCGCCACGATAACAAAACCGAGTTCAGGTAAATCAGCATGTTCTCGCAACTCTCCGAGCACCTGATCAACCGTCTTCCCCGTCTCGAGGCCCGCTGCCGCACGCGTGAAATACGTACTCATATCCCCTTCCGTTTCATCTGCGACCTGGCGGAAAGTCTGGAGAAGCGTATAACCTGCATGAAAACAAGCATTCATGGAACGCAGCACACTGGGAATCTCGTCTCGCAAACGTTCCCGAGAGAATTCGCATGCCTGCTTCGCAACGACATAAACCAGCAACGTTGCCGTAAGCGCCGCCACAATGCCGAAGACGAGGGAACTGACAATCCAACCAACCAGCACTGTTCCCAATTCAAGGGCGATAAAGATGCTTGCAATGCCCTGTTCGGTCGCCGGCCAATCGCGCAGCCGGCAATATTCCCGCATTAGCACGATAAACCGAGATCCTCTCTTTGTGCCAAGCAAAATCCGGCTTGCGGGAAGAAAAACCCTGATGCCATTTCGAAATACCAGGCTCTTTCCCGCACGGAGCGAGGCGGCATCTCCCTGGATGCGCAATGAGCGCACTGAATGGCTCAACGACTGAAAGCCCCGAAAAAATTGAGCGCAGAGAAACGCCCCTGAAAAGAAGGCCGTCACGAAGGCAATGCAGGCATACCAATTTCCTGCTTCCATCCCCGCACCTCCCCATCCGTTGCAATCCCTTTCCTCTCGAGCGTTTCCATCCAATCCGGCAAGGCAATCCAGGTACCCGGCTCATCGAAATATTCCCGCTGGTACAGCGGTAAGACTTTCACCCTTTGCGCCTCCTCGTCATAGGACAACGCAACTATCTGGGAGAGATACCGATCGCCGCAGGATCCACGCGCCAGTTGCAGGATCAAATCGATAGCAGATGCTGCTTGGCGCTCTATGACATCGATGGGAAGATCTGCGGCATAGCGGACCATTACCGTCAAACGCGAGATGGCATCGGCGGGAGAATTTGCATGGAGAGTGGTAAGGGATCCATCATGACCGGTATTCATGGCCTGAAGCATATCGAGCGCTTCGGGTCCGCGGCATTCGCCAACAATGATGCGGTCGGGCCTCATGCGGAGCGCATTGATAACCAGATCGCGAATGCTCACCTGTCCCATCCCCTCAGCATTGGGAGGTCGCGATTCCAAACGCACGACATGCGGGTGCTCCAGAAATCGCAGCTCAGCAGAATCCTCGATCGTCAGAATACGTTCCTGTGATGAAATCTTGCAGGAAAGGGCATTGAGAAACGTGGTCTTCCCCGTTCCCGTGCCCCCTGAAACCGCCATGCTCGTCCGTGCGGCAACCGCCCAGCAGAGAAATGCAACCATCGATTCCTCGATGGAGCCAAGTGAAACCATTTCCTCAAGGGTAATCACATGCGCAGTGAATTTCCGTATTGTCAGCACCGGGCCATCGAGAGCAAGCGGAGGAATGATTGCATGGACACGATGACCTTCTGGCAAACGTGCATTCACCATCGGACAGGACTCGTCGATTCTTCTTCCTATTGGGCCGATAATCCGATCGATGAGCGCTCCAACCTCCTCGTCGGTATGAATGGCCTTTTCGCTGCGATAGAGCTTCCCGTGCTTTTCGCAATAAATCGAATGGGTACCGTTGACCATGATTTCGGTAACCTCTGGATCTGCCAGCATCTCTTCCAATGGACCAAAACCGAACAGGGCATCGAGAAGGGCGTTCACCAATGATTCCCGTTCCGGCTCGTCAAGGGATGATGCATTGGGAAGCACGTCCTGGACAAATATCTGACGACAGATACTTCGAATCTCATTTTCTGCTCGGGCAGGGTTTTCGGCAGCTAACCGAGCTAGGGCATCGCTTGAAATACGCAGCCAGAGCTGTTCTTTCAGGGCATCCAGCTGAACCCCGCCGAATTCGGAAGCCATACCTGCAGAGGTGTTGCCGGCAGCGCGAATGCAATCGATAAGCGGCATTATGCCCGCCTCCTTCGACGCAAGGGAAGAAGATGGCGATTCGGCGTCTCTTCCCGTTCGATTTCCGCCCGGCTCTTCATCGTCTCAGGCAGCGCCTCAATGAAAAATGACTGCAAGCTCACACACAGGGAGTTGCGCATTTTCAAGAGTTCTCCAGCCATGCCCGCTCCCATAAGCTCCTCCACCTCAGGACCGCCGTCTTTGAACTCGGAAACCCGTGCACCATTGAGGGCGCAGGAAATGTCGAGAGAGGTGAGCATGGCGTTTTTCGAACAACGGTTTACTGCAAACAAGAATGGGGTCGCCGCAACTCCGCAACGGGCGCATAGCCCCAGCGCTCGCTTGATTGCCTTCAAAGAAGTGGGACGTTGATCCACCAGAAACAGGGTATTCGAACTGAGCTCGATCAACTTGATATGCTGTTCCGTCCAAAATGATCCTGTATTCACAATGATGACGTCGAAGCCGCCACGCAGCTTTTCAATCACTCCCTCGAGCTGTGCGGGCATCTGCTCAGAATCTTCAGGGCCGAGCGGCGGCGCAAGCACGGCCGGCATTGTGCCGATTGATTCCAGCTGGTTCACACGCAGGGGATCCTTCAAGACCTGATCGATACGCAGCGGATCCTTGATCGACAATAGCTGCGCAACATCTCCGAACTGAAAATCAGCATCAAAGAGCAGCGTCCGATAGCCCAATGTTTGGGAAATCAGTGCCAGCAGAACGGAGATGGTACTCTTGCCCGTACCGCCACTTGCGCTGGTAACGGTCAGCATGTACGCACCGCTTGCATTCTGTATTGCCACACGCGCTCCGCTTCGTTGACGCACGGATGACCCCTTGGTATCCCAAACGTCCAAACGATGCAGGACCTTGGTGTTGCTGCAATCGGCCAGCTGTGAATCTGCTTTGAACTGTACTGGCTGTGCACCTGCATGGAGATTATCGGAAAGTTCTTCATGCTGTACCGCCTCTTTTCGGAGGGAAGTTTGCTGCCGCTTCCGCCAGGCGTACCGGTTCGCAAACTCTTCCGCGTCGAGAACCCCATCGATACCTGCCGAATTCGCGCGGCTAAGCAATGACCCGTTTCCGGATATCCCGACAAGATAGACTGAGCGATCCGCACTGTCCCGTTTCAGGGCTGCAGCTAAGTTGATTGCATCCATCTCGTCACTGGACGCTACCCAAACCTCGTCGACCGAAGCATCGCCACGAAGGAATCGGCGCGCTTCTTCGGCATGCGAGATAGGCTTCAACCAATCCTGCCGAGATAGCCCTTCCCCCTCAAGTCCCAGAAGATCGGGGTGGCGCAGGCTGTCCTCATCAGCGCAAAGTACCACCGTTCCCATGATCAGCTCTCCTTTTTACCCGGAATCGCGAAATACAGGTTGCCCTTTTCAGCCGACGACACGTATTCCTCTACCGAACCAGGAGCCACGGCAACCGTCACCCATGACAGCGATTTGCCTGTCGTCTCTTCGGATTCGCCAGCGCTCGTCGCCAACACCAGCACGTCTTTGCCCAGGCGCTTCGTCCCGCTGCTTCCGGTTAGGAACACGTCTACTGCCATGCCTGCAGAAATAGCTCCGCCTACCGCCTTCACTTCCTCGGTAGGCAAACTCACCGCCGTCATTCCATCGGGAACCTCAACCTTCGAGTTCCCCTGTTCGAAACGCATTGAGGTAACCACCTCGCCAGACACAATCGTCGAGGCAACCTGTTTGCCGATGACTTCTTTATCATCCTTAAGCGAGTTCTCTGGAAGGAGGTCGGCAAGCCACATCTTCTTCTCAACATCCGATGAGCCGATGGTCTCTCCTGGCAGAATGGTGCGCTTTGCAACCACGACCTCCACCTGTTCACCGCCGTACCGCTCCAATGCCTCCGCACGTTCCTGATCTGCTTGAGCGGTGACGGACTGGGTGTAGCCGAACACGGCAACCGCGCAGATTATCCCCGAGATGATGCCGGCGACAACCATCCGTTTATCCCTCATGACCGTCCTCCCTTCCAGATGGCAACATCATGGGGCAGCGCCCAAACGGCAAGTCACGAGAATCGTCACGAAATGCTATCGCAGCTCTAACGTCGCATTCACATTGCGCTATTTCACCTGTTCACAATCTCGTTTCACGTCATCGATGCAAGCAATGGTTTCATGTGCTTATCCGCCGAACTCAAGTGAGCCCCAGAACGAGATCTTCCTCGCGCCATGCATGGAAAGGCCCCACCGCAGGCACGGTGGGGCCTCGCATCAATAGCATTCAATGGACGGTATGCAGCGTCCTTGTCGGGAATACGGATTCCCTACAGGATCAGCATCGCATCCCCGAACGACAGCATGCGGTACTTTTCCCGAATCGCATGCTGGTAGGCGTTCATGATATGGTCACGCGAGCTGAATGCGCTCACAAGCATCATCAGGGTCGACCGCGGTACATGGAAGTTGGTGATCAGGCAATCGACCACATGGAAGGTGCTGCCCGGCAGCAAGAACAAGTTGGTTGTCGCGTGGTCGCGCGCCTTCAGGCAACTTGTATCTTCATCCCACGCGCTCTCCAAGCTGCGCACGCTGGTGGTTCCCACCGCGAATACCCGATGACCGGCAGCATGGGCGGCGTTGACGGCATCGACAGTGTCTTGCGGAACAGAATAGGTTTCGGTATGCATTTCGTGCTCGGTGGGATCATCCTCATCCACGATACGGAAGGTATCCAGACCGACTTGCAGCTCCACCGTCTTCCAGCCGACGCCCATAGCCTTCACCTGCTCGATGAGCTTCTCGGTGAAGTGCAGCCCCGCTGTCGGTGCCGCCGCAGATGTCTCTTCCCGCGAGTACACCGTCTGGTACAGCTCTTCGTCGCCGGTGTAATTCTTGATATAGGGGGGGAGCGGCGTATGGCCCACTGCATGAAGCGACTCATCCAGCGAAGGGCGATCGGTCGTCAGACGGGCAACCCGTTCGCCCTTGCCTTCGGTTTCCGACCAATCCACAATCTCTGCCGAAAGCGCGACAGCGCCCTCACCGTCGGTGAAATCAACAATGGCACCGGGCTTCAAGCGCTTTCCCGGGCGAACCAGAACCTCCCAGCGAGCACTGCGATTCGCCTCGCCCGATGAAATGAGCGCCGCATCGTCGCGCGAACCGGGTTGGCCGAACTGTTCGCGGAGCAGGAAGACCTCCGCCTGACCGCCGGTACCGCGCTTGGCGCCCAGCAGCCGTGCCGGCATCACCCGTGTCTCGTTGGCAACCAGCAGATCCCCCGGCTCGAGGTATTCCACGATATCGCGGAAAATCCGATCTTCTAACGCGCCGGTCTTACGGTCCATGACCAACAGCCGGCAACCATCGCGGTCCGCCGCCGGCTCCTGGGCAATGCGGTCCTGGGGCAAATCGTAATCGAAGTCGCTGGTTTTCATTGCCATCCTCTTGTCATCATTCAGTTGTCGGCCATATTGCCACGAGGGATCCTCCCCTTTGGCAAACGCTCCAGAAACAAAAGCAGGCCAGGAGCATCCATGTCTCTGACCTGCCAGTATGCTTATGGTGGGCGATGAGGGATTTGAACCCCCGACCTAGTGCTTGTAAGGCACCCGCGCTCCCGCTGCGCCAATCGCCCGTAACGCTCGAAAGTATAGCAGACAACCGGTAAACCTCAACTCCAGCCCCACTCGATTCGGCTCGAATTCACATGTCCGGCCGAACATCGAATACGCGGTAGGAGATGGAATCCGAAACGCCCGCAAAGCCGATTCGTGACTATTCCCGCGGCGTCGCTTCTTCCGTACGGGCAGCGTCGCTATCTCCGTCGACGATATCGGCGATATCCTTCTCGAGCACTTCGGGCGGGGTTTCCTCGTCCGAAGTCGCCGGTTCGCGCTCTCCCGCCTCGTCATTCAGGAACCGCACGATCACCCGATCGTCCTCGTTGTCTTCACCTTCGACAAGCGGACCCAGGAACCGCGAAACCGAAAGCTTGTCGCACAGCACCGTATCGTCCCAAGAAAGATTGTCGTACCAATCTGCCACATGCTCCAAGCCAAAACCCTCGAGTGCATCGAGGAACGCCCGCGCATAGCTTCCCGTTCCCGGCAATGCGCAACGGCCCTCCACAGTGTCGGTGAATTCGGACTTGCCCATGCGCTCGATTACCAGCTCGCGCAAATCCGACTTGAACGTCGGAGCCTGCTGAGCCACGGCATCGAGCATCGCCTCTATGATCTCCCGCGCATCTTCGTCCGGTTGTGTCGGCATAGCTTAAGGCCTCCTCTCTGATAGCAGTGACCCACATTATAGGCATGTTGGAGCTGCCGTGCTCCCAGGTGGTCGTACAACTTGGTCCGAATGCCCATACTGTTTCCGAATTGCTTCCATACACCGTACGAACAACGCGCAGAGAAAGCGGATGCGGCCTTGTCTTGCCGCATGCAGGGTTGTTGAATGTCTCGAGGAAAGGGCTGGGATGTGGTAAGGTGACGTTCAGCCGCCCTCTTAGCTCAGTGGATTAGAGCGTCTGCCTCCGGAGCAGAAGGCCGTAGGTTCGAACCCTACAGGGGGCGCCAGCTAGGATTGTATCAGCCGGCTGCACGAAGCCATCCTTACCTCGGCCACGTGCAGCCGGCTTCGTGTTATTTCAAGCAGGGCCTTCATGAAAAAGGGCGCGCAGCCTGAATGGTTGCGCGCCGCTGGAATGATAGCCCTCCGACGAATTCTAGGACACGGCACCTTTCGCGACGATCACGATGACGGCGATGGCGACCAAGATAAGCGTAATCGCGGTATAGCAGCCAATCCGATCCGGGTCCTTTTTCCAGTTGTACATCGTCATGGCGAATCACCTTTCGAATCGACACGGTATGGAAGCACCGTATGGTGCAGTTACCCTATGATACGCCAGTGCGCAAGAGCCGGAAGCCCCATTCTTATGTTTGCCCGCGAATCGCCACGACTGGAATCGACAGGAAACGCCATCGCTGGAAGCTACGCTTCGGTTTCCAGGAATCTGGTTACGCTATCTTGCCGGGCGGCCGATGAACTTCACGCTCTTGTCACCGGGATAGTACGTACCGAATCCGACGGTGCCCTTTCCGCCCCAACCACCGGTCTGCAGAATCAGGCCATTGCCGATATAGAGCGCCGCATGATCGATATGGCGATATTCCTTGTTCTTACCCGCATAATCGGTTTCGTAATAAATGGTATCGCCCGGCAGAAGCTTGTTCTTGCTCACTGCGGAATAGGCTACGCGCCGATGGTGCTTGTTCAGCCACTTTGCCTGCGAGGCCGCATTGTACGCCCAATAGCGCGCTCCCTGGCCGCCGATGATCAGCAGCTTGCGGTGCAACGATGGATCCCAATAGCAGCGCGACACGAACGAGCTGCAGTCGCGGCGTGATTTCGCCATACGTTTGCGCTGGCTGTATTTCAGCTTCTTCTTCACATCGGACAAGCCGTTTTTCACGGCACGATAGGCCTTCTTCGACGTCACCTCGATCCGGCAGTGCAGCGTGAAGCCGTCCACCTTCGCCGTAATCTTGGCAATCCCCTTCTTATGCGCCGTAACCTTGCCTTTGGAAGAAACCCGGGCAACCGACTTCTTTGAGGATCTCCAAGAAGTAGCCTTGCCGTTTCTTACTCTCAGCTTCTTCGTGCCGCCCTTCTTCAGCATGACATAGGTAGTGGACAGCGATACGACTTTCACGTCAATCGTCACTTGATAGCGTTTGCCGTCGACATTCAGGGTTAGGACATGCTTGCCCTTCTTATACAGAAAGACGGATACCGTCTGTTTCGCGCCATCGACGTTACCCACGTATGAAGCATCGAGCGAATCCTGCTCCAGTTGCACCCGGCTGTTGGAATCAATACCGGCGACCTTCACATTGACTGTGGTCGATACTCCGCCGTATTCATCTTTCTTCACGCGCTTCGTGTAGCTTCTCTGCGGAAGCGATCCGCTGTATACCCGGATGGTAGCGTGGCAATCCTGTCCATCATCGGTCCAGGAAATCGTAGCGGTACCTGCAGAAACACCGGTAATCTGCCCATCGCCGTCAATGGCGATGCACGGCGAATCCGATGAGAGGGCCAGCCCGTCGGCATCCTCGAACTGGATAGCGCCGCCGACGGCAACGTTGTATTCCGATTCATCGTACAGCCCGTAAATCTGCATGGCCGAGGTGTCGGATGCTGCATACGCGGGCATCTGAGTGATCACGCTCATGCCGAATGCCAGAACAAACGCGAGAAACGCGCATCCAATCCGCCTACCGATCGGTATATCCATACACCGGCTCCCTTCCCGTCTCCAAAAGCGGATTTCAGTGTAATCCCTGGTAACAGCGTTATTGGAAGGGAATTCCAGAAATTCACGACAACGCCGAAGCCCGACTCGATACCACCTCGCGGAACCGATACCGCCCGTGATGGATCGTGCCTGTCGAACCAAACGGTTATGATTAGTTAATCGTCTCGAATTGGGAGTTATACAGGCGGGAGTAGAAGCCGCCCTTCTCCAGCAGCTCGCGGTGCGTACCTTGCTCCACGATATCGCCATGGTCGATGACCAGAATCAGATCGGCATTCCGAATAGTGGACAGGCGATGGGCGATGACGAACGAGGTCCGCTCCGCCATCAGTCGATCCATCGCCCGCTGAATCAGCTCTTCGGTGCGTGTATCCACGCTCGAAGTGGCCTCATCGAGAATCATCACCTGCGCATCAGAAAGCACCGCACGTGCAATGGTAAGCAGCTGACGCTGGCCTTGGCTGATATTGCTCGCATCCTCATTGACCACCGTATCGTACCCATCGGGCAATGTGGAGATAAACCGATCGGCATGGGCCGCCTTGGCTGCTTGCTTCACCTCTTCATCCGTGGCATCCAGCCTTCCGTAGCGGATGTTCTCGCGAATCGTGCCATTGAACAGCCAGGTGTCCTGCAACACCATGGCGAACTCGGAGCGCAGGGCGGCGCGTCGGTAGTCCCGCACATCGGTGCCATTGAGCCGAATGGCTCCACCGTCCACATCGTAGAAACGCATCAGGAGCTTCACCATAGTCGACTTGCCGGCACCGGTTGGACCCACAAGCGCAATCGTCTGCCCCTTCCCGACCGTCGCCGAGAAATCGTGGATGACCGGGTGATCGGGATCATAGCCGAAACGGACATGGTCGAACTCTATGCGCTCCACCTGTTCGGGAGCGGGCAATGCCGAAGGCGCATCGGCGGCTTCCTCAGGCTCGTCAAGGAACCGGAACACGCGCTCTGCCGCCGCTGCCATCGACTGCAGCATATTGGATACCTGCGCCAACTGGGTGATCGGCTCGCTCAGGTTCTTCACATATTGGATGCACGCTTGGATATCCCCGATGGTGATGATGCCCTGTATGGCAAGTCCCGCACCTGCGATTGCCACCGCCACGTACCCGGCGTTCTCCACCATGTTCATCAGCGGCATCATCAGGCCGGACAGGAACTGCGAGCGCCATGCGGATTCGTAGAGCATGTCGTTGTTCTCGTTGAACTGACGGCGCATCTCCCCTTCGCGATTGAAGGCCTTGATCACCGTCTGCCCCGAGAAGTCCTCTTCCACCTGCCCGTTCACCCGTCCCAGATATTCCTGCTGGGCGAAGAAATATTTCTGGGAATGCTTGACCACCAAGGCGATCAGAAGCGCTGCCACGGGAATGATGAGCAACGCGATCACCGCAATCAACGGGCTGATCGAAAGCATCAGGATAACGATGCCGATAATCGTCACCACCGCGGTGATGAGCGTCGTCACGCTCTCGTTCAAGCTTTGTCCCAGGGTGTCGACGTCGTTGGTGATTCGGGAAAGCGTGTCGCCGACCGGGTGCTTCTCGAAATGCGAGAGCGGCATGCGATTGATCTTCGCCACTATCCGGTTACGCAGTTTGAAGCACATCTTCTGCGTGATGGTGGTCATAACCCACCCTTGGGCAAATTGGAACACGGCTGCCAATACATACAGGCCCATAACCGTCAGCAGAATCGTGCCGATGCGTGCGAAATCTATGCTGCCGGTGCCGGCAATCTGGGCTACCGCACCCGTCGCGAGAACGGTCGTTGCCTCGCCGAGGACCTTCGGCCCAATAACGTTGAAAACCGTGGAACCTATGGCAAGGATCATCACCGCGATAATGGCGAAGCGGTAGACGCCGAGCTCGCGCATCAGGCGCTTCACACTGCCGGTGAAATCCTGCGCTTTCTCGCCGGGCATCGCCGGTCCCGGACCATGATGGGGAGGCCGGCGTTGAGAACCGCCTTTGCCGGCATCACGCGCGGCACGGCGCTCGTTCGCGGCCTCAGCCATCCGTGCCCGCTGTGCCGCCCGACGAGCAGTCCGATCCTTACGTGTCGCCGCGCTCATCGCACTTCCCCCTGCAATTCACTGCTCGGAAGCTGGGACTGGGCGATTTCACGGTATGCCGAACAGGTCTTCAGCAATTCACCATGCGTACCCTTGCCGACGATGCGCCCCTCGTCTAACACAATGATCTGGTCGGCATGGAGAACCGTCGCAATACGCTGCGCCACGATGATGACCGTCTGCTTCTGAGGACGGGATGCGAGCTCGGAACGCAGGCGCGCATCGGTTTGGTAGTCGAGCGCGCTGAAGCTGTCGTCGAACAACAGGATGCGCGCATCTGCCGCGAGGGCACGGGCGATGCCGAGTCGCTGCTTCTGCCCGCCCGAGACGTTCGCGCCTCCTTGGGCAATCGGCGCCTGGTAGCCGCCCACCATCTCCTGGATAAAGTCCTGAGCCTGGGCGATGCGTGCCGCTTCCTGCATACGCGCATCATCTATCTGGGGACCGGCGAACTTGAGGTTATCCTCCACCGTTCCCGAAAACAGAACGCCCTTTTGGGGCACATAGCCGATGAGCGCCCGTATGTCGCTCTGCCGCGCCTGGCGCAAGTCCACGCCGTCGATGCGAACCGAACCTGCCGTCACATCGAAGAACCGCGGTATGAGGTTCAATAGCGTCGATTTGCCCGAGCCGGTCGACCCGATAATCGCAGTGGTCTTACCCGGTTCGGCAGTGAAGCTGATGTCGCTCAGCGTGTCCTGTTCGGCATTGCCATAGCGGAAATACACGTGGTCGAACTCCACGGTGCCCGCAGCATCCCCGGCCTCCTTCTCGACGGATGCCAAATCGACCGGCTCCTGGGGATCTGAAACGCTCACCTCGGTGTTCAATACCTCTTCTACGCGGCCCGCCGCCACCGCTGCACGCGGTAGCATGATGGCCACCATGCTCAGCATCAGAAAGGACATGATTATCATCATCGCGTAGGTGATGAACGCGATCATATCGCCCACTTGCATGGCTCCGAGGCTCACCTGCTGGGCAGCCACCCATACAATCAGCACGCTCACGCCGTTCATCCCGATGGTCAGCAGAGGGGACATCGAGATCATCACCCGGTTGGTGAACAGCTGGGTCTTCATCAAGTCGCCGCTCGCCGCGTCGAAGCGTTGCTGTTCGTGCGACTCGCGACGAAATGCCCGGATAACGGAAAGACCGGTCAGGATCTCGCGGGCTATAAGGTTCACCCGGTCGATAAGCGCCTGCATCATCCGGAACTTCGGCATTGTCGCCGCCAACATGAGCAGCATCACGCCCGAAATCACGACCACCGCCAGAGCAATGACCCAGGTCATATTCACATTCGTATATGCAACCATCACCACGCCGCCGATACCCAGCAATGGCGCGTAGAGTACCAGGCGCATCATGAACATGCTCACCATCTGTATCTGCTGGATATCGTTCGTCGACCGGGTAATGAGCGATGCCGACGAGAAACGGTTCATTTCGGCGAACGAAAAACTCATGACCTTGGAGAACAAGCGCTCGCGCAATGAGCGCCCGATCTTTGCCGCCGTCCTGCTGGCCACCAGGCTCACGAGTGCTGCGGCGACAGCGAGCAGCAGAGTGAGAAGCAGCATCTGGCCTCCCTTGGAAAACAGATAGGACATCTGCTGGGTATCGAGGTCGATGCCCAACGCCTCGTATTCAGTGATATCGTAGGCAACCGCCCGCTGGCGGATCAGCGATCCGTCCGTGTCGGCAAGCGCTTCCTGGACCTGCTCCTTCAAGGCTGCGACCTGGGAATCGCTCACCTTCTTTCCCTTCAAGATCCGTGCGAGGATGTCTTTACCGGAGAACCCGTCGTCATCGGCATAGGAAAGCGCCGCAATCGGCAGCGCCTCTATGGCATCGAGCTTTTCGATATCGGCCTTCCCCGCATCCGTCAGACGATAGACGCCATCGGCAGTCCGCTCGTAGGATTCGGCAACAACAGTGCGGTCTTCGGGCGCGCACAACGCCAGAAGCGCGTTATAAGTCTGACCGCGCATGTCGGTCAGAGCCGCATGCTCGATGCCCTGTTGCTGGATTCCGACATCGACGATGTCCGACGTGTAGTTCGGCAGGGACAAATCGCAGAATGCTTGCACCAGCAGCAGGAGCACGACGGCAAGCAGGGCTGCCTTATGTTGAAACAGATACGCGAATATGCGCATCGCCCCTCCTTTGCCCCGCTGGGAACACTGCTGCGATAGTCCGCCGTGCGGACAGTCCCGACCTCGCAAACGATCGGCCGGATGCCCTTGAACTTATTCCCCCATCCTAGCCATTTGCGTGGATAGAGCGCCGCAGGCGCGAGCTCGCCGACAGCATCTCCACAGCCCCGATACCCGCAGCGAATCGGGCACCCTGCTGCCGGCAATTTTGAAAAAACTTAATAAATAACTCTCCGAACTGGGACGATAAAGAGGATAATGGATGCATTGTGGAATCCAAGGGAAGGGGAACAGCAACCATGACAATCCGGCTGGCAAAAAGCGCGTTCTGCATCGGGCTGCTCGCATGCCTCATGGCATGCGGAGCCTGCCTGGCATTCGCCGACGACTCGTCGCAGGAAGCGGCGGATCCGGCTTACAAGAATATGCTCGATAACCCCAAGAAGGTCGTCTATGCGAACAACCAAGTCGCGTACTACAACATCGCCAAGAAGGGCGGCCACAAGTTCGTTCAGGCAGCCTATGTCGATGCCAACAAGGACGGGAAGTACCAAGCGGGGGAAAAAGCCCAGGTCGTCGGCTTTAAGGCATATCCGAAATCCCAGACGGCATACTTCAAATACAAGGGCCTGCGCTACTACACCCGCGATGTTGAGAACCGCGACAACAAGAACGGTGATTTCCTGAAGCAGACCTATAAGGGCAACAAGACCAAGACCGTCATCCTGCCTCGCCAGGTCATCAAGGTGAAGGGCGGTTTCGAACCGGGGAGCAACACCACCATCAATGCTACCGGCGCCACTATCAAGGGTACCAAGAAGAAGATCAACCTGATCAAGCTGAACAGCGCCAACGGCAAGAAGCCCATCAAGAACGTTAAATTCAAGGGCGGCACCTGGCAGACCGCCGAGAAGAACGGCTCTACCAGCAGCTCGACCTTCTCCGTGGTATGCGCCAAGAACATCACCTTCGACCACATGAAGGTAAACTGCTCTAGCCAGTACTACTGCATGCAGATCTTCGGCAGCTCGCATGTCAAGGTAACGAACTGCAAGATCACCGCCGCCGGCTCGTGGAAGAAGACCTATCTGAAGGGCGCCATCCGCATCGATTCCTCTTTCGGCCTCAGCAAGAAGGCGGACAAGAAACGCCCCTGCACCCACATCACCATCGCCAACAACACCATCCTGGGGAACTCTGCGATCAGCGTGAACCAGTGGGATCCGAACTACACCGGCGTCTACCACAAGAAGATCACCATCAAGAACAACAAGCTGACCGCAAAGGGCTCGGGTGCCCCTTGCATCAATATGAGCAACGCAGCCGGCTTCACCATTACGGGCAACACCATCAAGAGCAAGTCCGGCAACGGCATCGAGGTTGGCAACTACGGCAAACGTTCTTCGGCATACGCAAAGTCCACAGGTACGATCAGCAAGAACACCATCAAGGCAAAGAAGCGCAGCATCGCCCCGACCACGTGGGCAAAAAGCGTCAAGGCCAAGAAGCTGGTCATTTCCCACAACAAGATGAAGAAGGTCAGCAAAGCCCAGATGCATAAGATTGCACGCTCGGTCACCATCAAGAAATAGGAAACCGGCTTTCTTACTTCGGCACCGACGCAAAGTATCCTATTTCGGATTCGCAAATGCCGATATGACGCCGCCCCGCATCGGGCGGCGTCTTTTTTCGGCCACCCCTTATCGGCAGTTTGCCTGTCGAAATATCTGGCAGCATTCTAGGAGTGCCTGCCTCCCGTTTCGAATGCACGAGAAAATCCCGAAGTACCGCCCGCAGATAGTATTGTTTCTCCCGATATTTTCTATTAAAAAACATAAGGAAATTTTATATACTAGGGAAGCATCTGGATATGCAGGGCGATACATGCGGCTCAAACCCCTTGGAGCAGTTTCCGGAGTATTGAGTCATAGCTGGCACTGCCAGCCTGCGGAAAGAGCCCCAAGGTTCTCTATCGCAGCATATTCGGGGTTGGAAACTTTCGCCTAAGTGCGAATGCTGTACCGAAAGGGGTTGTTTTGGCAAGCTTTCCAAGCGTATACGAGCCGATAAAAATCGGCAACGTCGAGGTGAAGAACCGCCTCATCATGGCTCCGATGGATACGGAACTTACCGAGAACTACCATCTGACCGAGCCTATCATCGACTTCTACGAACAGCGCGCCAAGGGCGGCGTCGGCCTGGTCGAGGTCGGCACCTGCTATGTGGCCAACCTGTACAACACGAAGCCGCAGTATTACAACAGCTCGGGTGCAACCGGCATCTGGAGCGATGACTTCAAAGAGGGCTGGGAAGAGCTCGTTACACGCGTCCATAAGTGGGGCGCGAAGATCGCCCCGCAGCTGAACATCTGCTACGAGTGGCGCGCCAGCGAGGATGACCCGCTGGAGGCAGTCGGCCCTTCCGATGGTCCTGGCGGCCCGTTCGTCAAGAAGCTTCGCGAGTTGAAGCCTGAAGAGATCGAGACCATGATCAAGCAGTACGGTGCAGCCGCCAAGCGTGCACAGGACTGGGGCTGCGACATGATCGAGATCCACGCCGGCATCGGCTATCAGGTCTCCCGCTTCATCTCCAAGTTCTCCAACCGCCGCACCGACCGTTGGGGCGGCACGGACGAGAAGCGCTGCCAGTTCCTGATCGACATCGTCAATGAATGCCGTAAGAACATCGGCGACGAGATGCCGATCATCGTCCGCATTTCGGTCGAGGATTTCATGCCCGGTGGCAACACCATGAAGGAATCCCTGCCGATGATGAAGTACATCGAGAAGAACTGCCACATCGATTGCTGGAATGTGCAGGTCGGCTTCCATGAGGCTCCGCGCCCGCTGGTTACCCAGCATGTTCCCGAGGCAGCCTTCGCTCAGCTGTCCCAGCAGGTAAAACAGATCACCAACCTGCCGGTGACCGCTTCCTACCGCATCAACAGCATCGAGCGCTGCGCACAGATCATCGACGACGGCTGGGCTGACATGATCACCATGGCCCGTCAGTTCATCGCCGACCCCGAAACCGCCATCAAGGGCGAGGAGGGCCACTCCGAGCGCGTCCGCCGCTGCATCGCCTGCTGCCGCTGCCTGGACAATATCTTCCTGGGCAAGCCGGTCCAGTGCTCCGTCAATGCAAACGTCGCCAATTACAAGCTGGGCACCCCGCCGACCTACAAGGACGGCATTGCCCAGACCGACACCCCGAAGAACATCACCATCGTCGGCTCCGGCCCGTCGGGCATGGAAACCGCGCGCGTCGCTGCGATGCGCGGCCATAAGGTCACCATCATCGAGCACAACAAGCGCATCGGCGGTCTGATGAACATGGCTCAGGTGCTGAATCCGCTGATCGAGCCGGTTCGCAACTGGTACGAGAACGAGCTGAATCTCCTCGGCGACAAGGTCACAATCAAACTGAGCACCGAGGGCACCGTCGACTCCATCAAGGAAACCAATCCCGACGAGGTCGTCATCGCCCCGGGCGGCAACGTGCCGATTCCGGATGTTCCGGGCGTCAATGGCAAGAACGTCATCGCCTCAACCGACATCAAAGCCATGGTCGAAGGCAAGGCCGTTCACGGCAAGGGCTTCATGATGCGCATGGCCCCGATCGGCGTCAATATCAAGAATGCCAAGCCGAGCTTCATGCGCTGGGGCCTGGGTACGCATCTGATCGTCAAGAAGCGCGTCGCCGTCATCGGCGGCGGTTTCGCGGGCATCGAGGTCGCCCACTCCATGATGGAGGGCCGCGAGATCACGGTCATCGAGGAAGCCCGCAAGATCGGTGCCGAAATCGGCATCATCGACAAGGGCCCGCAGCTGAACGACCTGAGGGCTGCCGGCGTCAAGCTGATGCCCAACACGAAGGTGCTCGAGTTCACCAAGCAGGGCGTCCGCGTATACCATACGGCTGCCGACCGTCAGAACACCTTCCCGGTTGGCGAGGACTTCGTCCCCTGCGAGACCATCGTCCTGTCCCTCGGCGTTGTTAACAACACCGAGCTGTACGATCAGTGCAAGCCAGTCTTCGGCGACAAGGTCCGCCTGATCGGCAACGCCAACCCGAAGCCGAAGACGGAGAACCCGGACGAGTTCCGCCGTCTGCTGGAGGCTGTCCGCGACGGCTATGTCACCGGCATGACCATCTAGCGCCCATACGGCATCACTGCAAGGATTCTGAAAAGGCCCCGACGCAAAAGCATCGGGGCCTTTCTCTGCCCTTACCCGACACCTGACGATCCGCGTTCTTCAGAACATGGCAGCACTCTGCCGGACACGCTGCGACAGCTATCCCGGATTCCGCACGACAATCTCTTGCCGCGCAAGCCGCACACACGCATCAGTATCACTGTATTGGGCACGTGGTATGCTCAAGGCAATCACCAATGGGCTAGGAGGTAGCGATGCCCCAGAAACCAAGCGAGCAGGAATGGCGATCGGGCCACAGGCTGGTCGGTCGCGTCGTGGAAAACCATCGCAAGTACATCGATGGGTACTTCGAGAAGAAGAAACAGGGTTCGTTCGTTCCCGTCGAGCCGCGCAAAGCCGCCACCGTCATGCTCGTACGCCAGGAAGATGCCGAGCATCTGAGCCGCTATCGTTCCGCAAAGCCAGTAGATGAACGCATGGCACCTCCGAACGGCATCGAGGTGTTCATGCTCCGGCGACAGAAGACCATGAAGTTCGTTCCGAATGCCGTTGTGTTTCCCGGAGGCCGCGTCGATCCGAAAGATTCCGGCTCTACTCCGCCATGGGCAGGTCCCTCGCCTGCCGAATGGGCCGTCCGCATCGGCAGCGACGAGAGTACGGCGCGCATGGTGCTGACCGCCGCCGTGCGCGAGGTGTTCGAAGAGTCCGGCGTGCTGCTTGCCGGTCCAGACGAAAGCACCATCGTAGAAGATGTCTCCGGTCCTGAATGGATAGAGGAGCGTCGCAGGCTCGTAGAGCACGAGCAGTGCCTTTCCGAACTGCTAATCAGGAAGAACCTGGTCATCCGCACCGATCTCCTGAACTTCATCAGCAATTGGTGCACGCCGGAATACTCCCCCATGCGCTACGATACCTTCTTCTTCGCTGCGCGCTGTCCCGACGGCCAGACGCCGGACGACCGCTCGCGCGAATCGTACCTTGCGGATTGGGTAGAACCGCAATGGGCGTTCGACATGGGAGATGACCGGATCATCGAGCTCATGGTACCCACTGCCTATAATCTAGGATTCGCAGCGCGCGCAAAGAGCCTGGACGACCTCATGACCACGGTTCACCCCGCATATCGGTTCATGGAGGAACCCGTGATCCTGGAGAACGGCGAATACGCCGTGACGGGGATATTGCCATGACGCACACCTACCGCATACCCGACAGCACCGAGCGTCACCCCGCCTGGCACGGAGGCCCGGTTACGGACCGTGCGTGTTGCATCCAGGCAAACAATGCAGACAAGTACACCATCGTCGGTACCAATACCTGGATTGTAGCCGAGCCGGATGCAAGTGCTGCGCTTATCGTGGACCCCGGCCCCGCAGACCCCGATCACCTGGACGCTATCATGGCCGCTTGCGACAACATCGGTACGAAGCCGGCGGCCATCGCATTGACGCACAAGCACATCGATCACACGGAATCCGTGCCGGCATTCGTTCAGCTCGCCGGTCGCATGCCCGTTTTCGCTCGCGCCCCTCTTGCCAAGCAGCCGTTTGCCGGTGCAACCGGCTTCGACTACCTGCCTTTGCCCGATGGCCCATTCGAGCCGTTCGATACCTGCCCATCCCTTCGCATCGTTTCCCTCCCGGGACATTCCAGCGATTCGGTAGGCATCATCGTGAACCAAGACCATGCCATGATCACCGGCGACACCATCTTCCGGGATTGGTCGACCGTCATCGTATATCCAGACGGTAACCTACGCGAATACCTAAGCAGTTTAGACACTATCGACTCTTTGGCGGATACGGGAAATGCAGCCATCCTGCTGACGGGCCATGGCCGCCCCATCATCGACCCGAAGTCGGCTGTCGCCTCATACAGGGCGCATCGGCTTGAACGCCTGCACACCCTACGCAACATGCTGGCCCGTTACCCGGATGCAAGCGAAGAACAACTTCTGAACCTGGTATACGGCGACATCGATGCCTCTTTGCATAAAGCGGCGCTTGATTCCCTTCGTGCCCAGATGGCGTATCTCACCGGGCAATGAAATACCCGTTATCATTCAGCCTTCCCTACCAAGCGTTCGAAAGACGAAGGCCGCACCTCTTCTGGAGGTGCGGCCTTATGCGTATAGCACGCAGCAGTATGAACGGGTTTGAAACCCATTCGGGTATCCAACCGGTCGAATATCGTCAGATGAAGCGACCCTCGTTTGCCTCTTCCTTCAAGCGCTCCTTGATTTTCTGGGACAGGATGAAGCGTTTGACCTTGCCGGATGCGGTATAGGGAATAGCGTCAATCGGCTCGATGCGCTCCGGCCAGTTCCGCTTCTGGATATTCTTGGAAGCCAGGAATTCCTGCACGTCCTTAACGGTGGGCACCTGTGCCGGATCCCTCGGAACCACGAAGGTGCAGATGCGCTCGCCGAGGCGCGCATCGGGCATGCCTACCGTGGCATGGTCGGTAATGCCCGGGCAGCCTTCGAGATAGTTGTCGATCTCGACGGCGCTGATGTTCTCACCGCCACGGATGATAATCTCTTTCATGCGGCCGTTGATGCGAATATGGCCATCGGCGTCTTTATAACCAAGGTCGCCGCTGTAGAACCAGCCTTCGTCATCGAGGGCCTTCTTGTTCGCTTCGGGATTGTTCAGGTACCCGACGAATTGGTGCGGTCCGCGCGAGCATTCCTCGCCCTGCTCTCCATCGGGAACCGGATTATGCTCGCTATCGACGAAGCGCACCTCGATACCCTCATAGGGGATGCCGGACCATTTCCCGTTCCATTCCAGCGCCTTTGAGGGCGGAACGAAGATGTGCGGGCAGCTTTCCGTTGATCCATAGGATTCGCAAAGCAGGAACAGATGCTTCCAGCAACGCTCTACCATGTCGCGCGGTACCGGAGCACCTCCGGAAATGAAGATATCGAGCGAAGGGCACTCCTTGCCTTCCTTCTCCATATAATTCAACAGGTCGTATACGAACGGCGTGGCACCGTGCGACCACGTAACGCCCTCGCGGTTGATCAGCTCAACGGCATGGTCAGGCTCGAAGTGCTCCTGCAGCACGACGCGCGCACCCATCATCATGTTCGAAATGAGACCGTGATAGAAACCGGTCGCATGATTCAGCGGGGACATCATGATCATGACATCGGCCGGAGTGCGCATGGCCAAATCCGTATATACGCGCTCCGAGAACTTCAGGTTGTTGTGCGTCATCAGCACTTGTTTCGGCTTGCCGGTAGTTCCCGAAGTGGAGAGGATGCAGACAACCTCGTCTGCCTTTGAAGCCGGCGCCTCACGCAGCGGCTCGTACGTATCCAGGATGTGGGCTACCGAGGGGTACTCGGAATGCTTGACCGGCGCATCCTTGTCAAGGAATGCAAGTGCCTTCATCGTCGGAACCTGATCCTTGAAACGGAGCGTCTGCTCTTCGTAGTCGGTCTTCCAGTAGAAAGTCGGACACAGGAACACCTTGGTACCAACCACGTTCATGACGTAGGCAAGGTCCTTGTCGTTGAAGTTGCGCGGCAGCGGATGCATGACCGCACCGACTTTGAGGGCGGCGACGTAAACATAGGCGAAATCCGCCCAAATCGGCACCTGCCAGGAAATGACATCGCCGGATTCCACCCCTTGCTCCTTGAACCAGGCAGCAAGACGGGAAGCCTTATCGTCGACTTCCGCATAAGTGAAACGTTGCCCGCGGTCATCGCTGACGTACTCGCAGTCACCATGTTCGGCAACGGCTTTATTCCAGACATCGTTCAGGGTGTCGCTGTCCCAATAACCTTTGTCGTAATACTCTTTCTTACGACCTTCATCGATCTTTAAATCGGTGATCATTAATGAAACCCCCTTGGGATTGCTGAGGGAAACCTGCGTGGTAAATTTTACCGCTTCAGGGGGACTCCCGCAGAGATCGTCTCGTTCTGCAACGATATGGCTACTGCCATATCGGGTCTTTCTCCGTACCAGAAATATCCGATTATATTACGGCATAAAAGAGGCGACCCGAAGGCCGCCTCTCTGCTCATATCCAAGTATGAATGCAGCACCGAGATTCGAACTAGTCGAAGTACTTGCCGGTGTTGTACTCCAGATGGCCGTTGTTGTCGACCAGGTGCTTGGCGATGGTGATGCGCTGGACAGTCGGGGTGCCCTCTTCCAGCCACATTGCACGGCAGTCGCGGTACAGACGCTCGACCGGACCGTACTCGCAATCCTCGAAGTAGCCGATGCCACCGAAGATCTCGAGCATCTGGTCGGACACGTACTTGACCGTCTCGATGGAGAATAGCTTGCACATGGAAGCCTTCTCAGCGGTGTACTCCGTGCTCGGGTTCAGGTCGTAATCCTTAGCCCAGTCGTAAACCATGCAGCGCAGGCCATGGATCATCATAGCCATCTCAGCCAGCTTCATCTTGATAGCCTGACGCTGGATGATCGGCTTGCCGAAGGTCACGCGGTCATGAGCGCGGTCCAGGGTGATCTCCAGCATGCGCTGGGACATACCCAGGTTAGAAGCAGCGATATGGACACGGGAGATGTCCAGGGAGTGCATAGCAACTTCCATGCCCTGGCCCTCTTCACCGAGCAGGTACTTCTTGTCCAGGTGCAGGTCGGTGAACTTCAGGCCGGTGTGGCCGGAACCACGGCAGCCCATCATGTGGGGCATAGGAACGATCTCATAGCCCGGGGTGTCGCAAGGCACCATGAAGGCAGACAGGCGCTCGTCGCCGGAGGCCTCCGGGTCGGTCACTGCGATGACGTAAGCAGCCATGCAGCAGTCGGTGTGGGAGATCAGCCACTTCTCGCCGTTCAGGATGTAATTGCCGTTCTCGTCCTTCACAGCGGTGGTGTGCAGGTCGGCACCGGTGCCGCCGGTCTTCTCGGTCAGAGCGAAGCAGGTGAAGAAGCTACGATCCTGGAACTTGTTCATGTACTCAGCCTTGAGCTCCGGTTTGCCGAAGTCATCGAGGATGCGCCAGTTCAGGTCAGCGGAGTAATGCACGTGCATGCGCATTCCGCCAGGGCCACGGGAGAACTGCTCCTGGCACATCAGAATCTCGAGCTCGCTGAGGTCCCAGCCGCCGTACTCAGAGGGCAGGGCCAGACGATAGACGTCGTTCTCGATGTTAATCTTGTAGAACTCCTCAGGGAAAACGCAGGTAACTTCTGCTTCCTTCTGCATTTCCTCCCAGGGGCCCTCAGCCAGGTTCTTCAGCTTCTCGAGGAATGCCTCAAATTCAGCCTCGGTGAGCTTGGCATTCGGGTTCATCTTGTGAGCCATGTCTTTCCTTTCTCGTAAGACAACTAACAAAGAGGGTCCAGATACTTCAACCCTCTATGAGAGGGCACACGAATCTGTAAAGCTCTCCGCTTACGCGCTACATTATAGGGGATTTTTTTCGAATAACCAGATATATATTTTTTGCCTGAATGAAAAAAGAATACCGAACCACAATTTGTCGGTGCTGTATCGCACATTTTGTGTGTTTCATACCGTATTTAGTTTTTCCAATTACGTTTCTTTTCGGGATAGAATTGCACGTTTTTCCTATTCTGTCCCGTAGAGAACTATAATTCATCCATCAGCTATCAATCGGCGCCGTCCTACGGGCCGGGATATCTGGGCTGCACACGTAATAGTATGAGAACCACCTACCCGGGAGATACGCTTTGAATTCATTCGATACCAAGTATCTGATTGCAAAAACGTTCATCGACTTGTGCGAAGACTCATCCATTTCCAAGGTCTCGATCAGCGATATCGTCAGCCACACCGGCAAGAACCGCAAGACGTTCTATTACCACTTCGACGATAAAAACAGCCTGATCATGTGGATCTACCGTTACGACATCGGCATGAAGCTCAAGGACACGTTCCCAGAATCGATCCTGGTATACGAGGACCCGTCCGAGGACTCGAAATCGAACTTCCCCTACTACATCACGAAGAAATCCGGTGTCCGCAGCTTGGACCATTCGCAGTTCTTCGACTGTTTCGCCCAGGTCTTGGAGCATCGCCGTAAGTTCTACAACCAAGCGCTGCAGGAGAACGGTCCGCAATCGTTGCGCAACTACCTGTACGACCTGTACTTGCCGGCTATGGAGCACGATATCGAGATCATCCTGGCAAACCGGTACCTCTCGCAAGACAACATCGAGTTCCTTGCAGAGTTCTACACGTGCGCATTCCTGTACTATTTCATTCGGAAGATCGACCAGCCGGGCGTAAAGCATCTGGTGGGCAACGTCTATCCGTTCGGGAATATCATTCACAGCTCGCTCGAGATGGAAATCAAGCAAGCTCAGATGCGCCGTAACATGTAAGCGCGCAACCCGCACCCGGGACGATTCCCATAAAGGTGCCGTCGCATCCTCGGTGCCGTCACGGTTACCCAAGCAATCGCACTGCCTTGATTGGGGCAGGCAGAAGGAGACACCATGGACCTGAAGCTCAAAGAGCGCAGCCAGAAACCAAAACACGACGAATATGTGGGGCCGACCCGCACGAAAGCCACTTGGAAGCCCCGTGTCATCGAAACGCCGCTCACATTCCTGCACTGCAAGCAGTGCGGGCGCGTATTCCTGCAAGAAGATAGCGGCACGCCCATCGAGAACCCCGGCAAGGGCCGCGACCGAATCAGCATTCTTCCCTACGTGCCTCCCGAGAACCCCGTTACCTGCTGCGGAGAGCCCATGGAAGTGCTGCCCGTCTTCGAATGGGATGAGGTTGCCGATCGCATCGAGCTCGATCACGAGACACTCGGCGGGGTGAATTCCAACTGCCTGCGCATCCATTGGGAGGTACAGCAAGAAGGATACGAACCGCGGTGGGCCTGCATCAAGACTTTCACAGGGCATCAGACGAAATACATCACGCCTGACAAGAAATCGCCCTTGACGTTCGCATTCGCCGACGAGGATGCCTTCGGCTACTGTCACGACAACCCCTGCCGCGAATGCGTGTTCCGCTGCAAGAGCGGATTCGAGCTGTATGTATATGTGGAGAAGATCGGCATCTGCCACTCCGACATGGAGCGCATCCTGAGCCAGAAGATGATGGGGAACAAGTAGGAGCGGACGGCGGAATATTCACAGCTTGCGGGCGCCGGCATGGGCCGGCGCTTTTTGTTCTGGAAGCCGGTTACGCCATGGAGCAGAGGCAGAACCAGACCGCCGAACCGCTGTTACTCGTTGCCCAGGTATTTTCGTTGAATCAGGGGGGCGGCGATTCGCACCATGATCTCGTCGGTGCCTTCGGCCAGTTGGTTACCGCGGCAATCCTCCCAAATGGCGCTTATTCGCTGACTGGTGGTATATCCCATGCCCCCGAGAATCTGCATCGCGTCACTGGCGACCTGGGTGGCAGCCTGCGGGATGTAGCGTTTCATCAAGGCAACGGTCAACCGATGGTCGGGAGCATCGCGGTCGATATCGCTCGCCGCCTTGTACAGTATGCTCCGCATATTCTGCAAACGAAGCTCCATGTCGGTCATTTTCTCCTGGATCAGCTGGAAATCGGTAACCTTCGTCCCGAATGCCTTGCGCCCCGAAGAATAGCGAACAGCGTCCTCCATTGCTGCCTGCGCCATTCCCAACGATGACGCACAGGTGAAAATGCGGCCGCGCTCCAATAACGCAAACAGCAGCGGGAAACCGCCCTTCGAACCGGTCAGCCGCCATTCGGGTTCCAGTTCTACATTCTCAAAGCGCATACTCGCGAAGGGCAGCATCGGCTGGCCGATTTTGCTGATAGGATAGGCATAGATGCCCTTCTGGCGACGTGGAACCAGCCACAGGGCCAGCTGCGCGTAGCGATCAGTCGGCGGCACCTCTCCGTCGATAGCAGCAATCAGCAGGTAGGGCGCATACTCGCCATTGTTCACGAACGTCTTCTCCCCATTCAGAAACAGCCTGCCCCCAACACGCTCCACGCGCGTCTTCATGTTCATGGTGTCGGATCCGCCTTGCGGTTCGGAGACCGCCAAGGCGAACATCACACGGCCGGTATCCCGGTAGTTGTCCACTACCGTTGAGAGGTCGGCGTCAGAGGCGAACCCCGCCATGATATGCAGGTAGAACAGATCATTCTGGAACGGCAACGTGGAACCCGAGCATCGCGAGAGCTCCTCGATGATAAGCGCCTGCATCAGCAGGCTGCCTTCAAGCGCTCGGTGACCGTGATGGTCGAGCAGCCCGAAATACAGCTGCACGAATTCCTGCACCACATCGTCGGGCAGCCCCTGATCATCCCGCCACTGGAGAACCGCTTCGGGAGTGAAGACCCGTTCCCCGAATTCACGGAAAGCAGAAACCACCTGCTGTTGTTCGTCGGTTAGCTCGAAATCCATAAACCATCCTATCGCGCTGAGGAGACGCGTCGGCCCTCTCTCTACCCCGCCGTTACCGTTTTATCGTATCGCAAATCAGCATTTTTTACACAAATCCAGAAAATGTTGGCCAACTATCCCAAACAACGGTTTGAAACAGTCAGTTGTTCGGTATCCTGAACGCAATAGGGTGGTCAGAAGAACGGATGCGGTGCAAGATTTCGATTGCACCGATGATGCATCCCGCCCACTGACCGCCATCGATCCGGACTGGAGGTTCGTTATGAAGATTCTGGCCATCAACGGCAGCCATCGTCCCGGCCGCGGCACCGCAACCCTGGCGGAGGCGGCTCTCGAGGAAGCTCGCGCACAGGGAATGGAAACCGAGCTTATCGAACTGACCCAATGCTCGATTGAATTCTGTTCCGGCTGCAATCGGTGCCTGGGCAGTAAGACCTGTTCAATCGACGACGACATTACCGAAATAGCCGAGAAACTGCGCCAAGCCGACGGGATTATTCTGGCGTCGCCGAATTACTGCGCTAACGTCAGTGCCAGAATGAAGAATTTCATGGACCGTACCCGCTTTATGCATATGGTCGAGAACCAGCTGAAGGGGAAAATCGGAGGCATCATCGCCACCACCGGGTTGTCGAATTGCGGCGGAGAGGAAGCGGTCGCCGCAATGCAGCGTTGGTTCCAGATTCAAGAGGTTCTTATCGTTCAACCACGCCCTGAAGGCGAGGTGCTCGGGAACTTCTGCCTTGGAACCATGTACCGCGCCTATGAAGACGGCAAAGTAAGATGGCAGCGAATCAGCGACGACCAGATTGCTCTGAAATTTGCCAGGCAACTCGGCCACGATATGGCAGAGCTGATCAAGAAACTGCAGTAGAGCCGCATCGGATCGAATACACCGAACCAGTGCTGCTGAAGAAAAAGAAGGGGCCGGCCGCTTGCTGCGGCCGGCCCCTTCCGTCCGGGCATCCGGTATGCGGGGCTAGTCCTGCTCCTCCCACTTGCAGGGGGCCTGGCCGGCCTCCTGGCGGCGGGACTTGAAGATGCGGTCGGGGATCTCGGGGCCGTGCCAGCAGACGATGGCGCCCTCGTCCTCCATCTGCTTGATCTCCTGTTCGCCGTAGCCGATCTTGGACATGAACTCGGCCGTGTGGTAGCCCAGCGGCTTGGACAGGATCATCGGCGGGTCGCCGTAGCTCTCGTAGCGGATCGGGATCGTGGTCGTGGCGCGGTCGCCGAAAGCGTCATAGTGCACCGTGCGCAGGCCGTCGTTGTCGTACGCCTCGTCGTCGGCGACGATGTCGGTGTAGTCGAACACGGTCTGGAACGGCACCTGGTGCTCGCGCAGGATCGGGTCCCACTCGTCGAAGTTCTTCTTGGAGAAGCCGTCGTCGAGGATCTCGACCAGCTCGTGGTGCGTGTAGGGCTTGATGTCCTCCATGCGGCAGAAGCGCGGGTCGTCCTTCATGTCGGGGCGGCCGATGATCTCCATCATCTCGTTGTAGTACTTGTTATGGTTGGGCTGGCAGATGTAGATCCACTTGTCGTCCTTGGTCTTGTACGTGTTGTTGAACGGCGACGGGACGGACTTGCGGCTCTTCGGGTAGGGGCTGCCGAACTGGGAGGCCACGATGCCGATGCCGCCGGCCCACAGCGCGCCGTGGTACAGGTTGACGGTGACCTTGTCGCCCTTGCCGGTGCGCATCTTGTTGACGATGGCGCCCAGGATGCCGGCCGCCAGCATCACGGCGCAGTTGTAGTCGCCGAAGGCCTGCGGCGGGATGGCCGGCGACGTGCCGCGCTCGCGGAAGGTGCCGGCGACGCCGCCGCGGGCGGCCCAGCACACCGCGTCGTAACCCGGGCTGTCGCGCTCGACGCCGTACTCGCCGTAGCCGCGCATCTGCGCCCAGATCAGTCCCGGGAACTCCTGGTGCAGCGTATCCCAATCCATCCCCATCTTGCGCAGGGATTTGGTGCGGGTGTTCGTGACGAACACATCGGCGCGTGAGATCAGCTTCTTCATGGCCGCCAGGCCATCAGGATGCTTGGTGTTGATGCACACGAGGTTCTTGTTGGTGTTGTTCAGATCGAACGTCGGGTCTTCCGTGTCGGTCTTCTTGGCTCCGAAGCACGGGCCCTGGGTGCGCTGTGCGTCGCCGACGGGGGCCTCGACTTTAACGACCTCCGCACCCATGTCGGACAGGACACGCACCGTGGCGGGTCCGGCCACGTACGTGCAGAGCTCGACGACCTTGATGCCCGCCAGGGGGCCGAAGCCGTTCAGATGCTCGGTAGTGGACATTGAATGTTCTCCTTTCTACGGCAAAGACAACATATCCGCAGCAGCCTACCTACCGCTCGCTTCAGTTGTTTGTGGTTGATTATTATTGCTCACGTGACATTGATTGTCGAGCAAACCGCGGATAACCTACCCAAATGGCATGAATTATCGGCAGAATTCTGTGGGATTTATCGGACAAACTGCGAAAGGTGTCTATATCTCCGTCTACGGAGTATTAATCCGCTTTCGGATTCCGGCCATTCAGGTAGTTGCTGTCATACGACAGCGGGGCCACGGGGGGCTCGTCGCCGGGATCGACGTTTTTCGGGACATACATGGTGGATGTATTCCGAACGCATTCCCGACCTTTCGCATCGAAGATCTTGGTTTCGACTACCATTGTGGTGCGCCCGTTATGCACCACATCGCCGACAATGGTCACATCGCTGCCGTCGATCTTCAGACCCTTGATGAAGTTCGTATCAGATGTCAGCGTGATGACATGCTTGCCACAGGCATAGGCAGCCGTGGAGCTGACCATGTCCACCAGAACCATGATTGCCCCACCATGCATGTTGCCGTACACATTCTCCAAGCCCTTATGCGTATCGATCTCGACCTTGCAGTGACCGGGCTCAAGCTCGACCATCCGCATGTGGTCGAAGCCCTCCAATCCATGGATATGATTGATGCATCCTTGAAGCAGATAATCTTCCAACGGTTCCTCCTACATAAAATTGCGCGCACCTGCCGAACTCGCAGGCACGCGCACGACACGAAAAGGCGCCGCATGCATGCGGCGCCTTCTTCTCCAATGGTTCCTACAGATTGCGGAACGAATAATTCTCGGGATGCGCCTTGACATCCTCGCGGTTCTTCGGGTTCATCTTCACGACGCCGCGACGAGCATCGTCGGTCTGGGACGCCAGAACCTGGTTGCGGTTCTCCATCTTGATCTGGGCATCGAAGCTGTTGTCGAGCGAAGACTGGATGGATTCCTTGGTCAGGCGCAGGCCCATCGGTGCAGAGTTGGCGCACATGGCCTCGGCCATCTTGACGGCTTCTTCGACCACATCCTCATCGGGAACGACCTTGTTGGCGAAGCCCCACTCCAGAAGCTCGTCGGCCTTGATGCGACGGGCGGTCATAAGGGCCTCGGCAGCACGGGCATAGCCGACGATGCGGGGCAGATAATAGGAACCTGACATATCGGTGCCGGTCAGGCCGATGTTCAGATAGCCAGCCTGCATCTTGTAGGACTCACCGAGCACACGCAGGTCGCATGCGCAGGACAGCGACAGGCCGCCGCCGATGGCATGGCCCTTCAACGCGCCGATGATGGGTTGCGGGCAAGCACGCATGTTCACGGCTTGGTCGGAGCAGATCGTCTGCATGATGAAGAAGTCGCGCTGGGCACGGCCCATGCCCTCTTCCACCGGGGGCTCCAGGTTCAGGTCGTTGAGCTCGAAGCCGGCGCAGAAGGACTTGCCTTCACCGGTCAGCACGATGACGCGGCACTCGGGGTCCATGCGGACCTTGCGCAGATAGTCGTTGAACTCGGTCATCTGCTCGTAGCTCATAGCATTCAGGCTATGGGCGTTGTTGAAAGCCACTACATGGATGGGGCCGCGGACCTCGACGTTCAGCTTGTTGTAGCCGTCGTAGGTGAACTCCGGCAGATGATAAGCATCCTGAAATACGCTCATGAACACATTCCTCCTGTTTACTCACCAGTAAAGAAAGTTTGGGCATACGCATTGCCCAATGCATTCACCCATTATAACGATGTTTTATCGATTCGGCTGAAACCAATAGCGATTTCTATCGCTCTTTACAGAAGCAGGTTCCGCGCCACGCCTTCGGCTTCCTCAGCAGAGATACCATGGGATGCCGCAACGATATGCACGATGAATTCGAATCCGCGCGTTGCCAATTCGTTATCCTTGCCGGAGAGGGACTTGTCTTCCGCTTCGACATATTCGTAGCGGCGGCGGTACAGACGCTCGAGCTTGATGATATCCACTAAGTCGCCGGAGGACAGGATGGACCGTGCGGCATTGATCCGTTTGTTGCGGTTATCAATCCACTTGAATTCATCGCCCTCTTGGGAAGCCGAGAAGATATCGGCCACTTCTTCCTGCGTTGGGATGGGGCGGATGGTCATGTCGGCCTTATCAACCGGAACGTACGAAGTACCGCCGTTATGATGCTTGGTCGCATAGGCGGGACTCAGGATGTAATAATCCTTGGCGGGCATATTCCCGATAGACTCCTCGCGCACATCATCGATTGTGTACACGTCGGTACCCTTCAGTACATAGTCGCCCACCTGCATCGTTCACGCTCCTGAAACTCATACGCTTCGCAAAATGTTAAACATTATTATACCGCGATTCACGTCCTGTCATCGGCGCTTCCGCATAAAAGGGGCCGCTCAAGAATGAGCGGCCCCAACGGATACTGGAAATCTCAACAGGCTTGCTCAGCCTTTGATCACCATCGCAGGAACCTCAATCAGGTTAAGCACCGCATGGCTGACGCTGCCGAAATATTGCTTGACAGCACCCAATCCGCGGCTGCCCATCACCACCAAATCGACGTCGCTGTTCTTAATCGCATCGATAATCGGCTTCGGAGCCGATGGCGCTTTCACCACTTTCACTTCGGTATTGAGCCCGGAGCCGGAAAGGTAGTTCTCGGCTTTCTCGGAAACCCGATCGCCCTCTTCGTTCAGCATCGCGGCGAGCGCCGGCGAATTCATGGCTTGGGCACGGAGATTCGTGGCGATGACGTTCACATGCAGGACCGTAACCTTGGCCTGATAGTGCTTTGCCAAATCGCATGCCGTCTCAAGGGCTTTCTGGGCAATGTCCGAGCCGTCGTAAGCAACAAGGATATGTTTGAACATGAGCGGTCCTTTCCAATCAGATCACTTATTTTTATATTACCTAATAGAAAGGAAAAAGAAGGCCGGGATGCATAATTTCCGATGAAGCATCGGCATTTCAGGCCTCTGGATAGCAACCCATGGCAGAATACGAGCATATCATCCACCCGTTCGAACCGATCCTGACACCGACCGCCCGCGTGCTGGTTCTGGGGTCGCTTCCTTCGAAGCTCTCGCGCGAGAACGCATTCTACTACGGCAATCCGCGCAATCGGTTCTGGCAGGTGATGGCAGACATCCTGGGCAAGCCGGTACCCGACGGCATTCCCGAGAAGACCCGGCTGTTGACCGATGCCGGTATCGCACTCTGGGACGTCATCGCAGAATGCGACATCCGCGGATCGAGCGATGCGAGCATCCGCAATGCGCGTCCGATTCCCTTGGAGCGCGTGCTCGGCTCCTGTCCCATCGAGGCTATCTTCACGAATGGGAAAACGGCCTATCGGCTGTTTGTCCGGCATCTCTTGGCACAGGCCCACGAGGTGCCCGTGTATGCGCTGCCCTCGACCAGTCCCGCAAATGCCGCTTGGAGCCTGGAACGGCTCACCGACGCTTGGCGACAAGCACTGATGCCCTACCTGGACCGGGGGCAGGAGCAGGCAGCTGCCGACGCATCAGAAGACGGCACGACGGCATAAGGCACGGTGCCCATGCTGCACCGCGCCTGAGAGAAGTGCTTACTTCCCTACCGCCACTTCCTCGAGTACCTTCTCGCTCGCCGTCGATTCCTGCGCATCGGGCGCCTGTTGGTGATCGAGCTTCCGTTCGAGTCGCTCCAGGCGACGGAGGTCCGAGTCCGCCTGCCCGACATGACCGCTGTGGCGCATCGGGTAGCGCGGATCGGCGGGGTTTTCCCACAGTCGATTGGCGACCGGCTCCCATGCATCTGCAACCGGGATGCATTTCGCGCACAGATCGCCGGCATCTTCCGCACCATCGAGGTCGGTCGACTTCGCACCCGATTCCCTGACGATGCGCGCCAGCTCGCCCTGGTTGTCCAAGATGGGGCACGGTCGGAGCAGATTGCCGCTGAAGGGCTGGTTGCGATAGTACGCCATGAACAGCGGGGAGCGCAGTGCGTCCAGCAGGCTGGTATCGTGGATGTTCGCGTTGCTGTAGTGGGCGAACACGCACGGCTCCACATCGCCGTTCGCGTTGATGTGCAGGTAGCGCCGGCCACCGGCGATGCATCCGCCGACATATTCGCCATCGTTCCAGAAGTCCATGGTGAACAGCGGTTTCTCGTCGCGCATGCGTCGAATGAAATGGTAGAGCTCTTCACGCTGCGCCGGCGTCGCCATGAGATCGGTCGGGGCGTTCTTGCCGATGGGCATGTAGGTGAAGAACCAGGCGAACAGCGCACCCTTGTCAATCATCCAGTCAAAGAATTCCTCCGTGGCGATAGCCTGGTAGTTCTGGCTGGTGTAGCACGTGGATACCCCGAAGGGCAGGCCGTTTCCCCGCAGCAGGTCCATCGCATGGGATACCTTTGCGAAGGTGCCCGCGCCGCGTCGGGCATCGGTCGCCTCGCCGAAGCCCTCGACCGAGATAGCGGGAACGAAGTTGGCGACGCGCTTCATGTCGGCGCAGAATTCCTCATCGATGAGTGTGGCATTGGTGAAGCTCAAGAACACGCAATCCTGGTGCTTCTCGCAGAGGCGGATGACATCCTTCTTGCGTACGAGGGGCTCCCCACCTGTGTAAATGTAGAGATGCACACCGAGCGCCTTACCCTGCTCGATGATGGAATCGATGTCCTCAAAGCTCAGGTTCAGCTGATGGCCGTAGTCGGCCGCCCAGCATCCGGTGCAATGCAGATTGCACGCGCTGGTGGGGTCAAGGAGAATGGCCCAGGGAATGTTGCACTGGTATTTCTCCCGATTTGCCTCCTGGATGGGCCAGGCGTCGAAGACCACATCGAGGACGAGGGATTTCAGCAATCGCCGCGCGACCCCTTCGTCCATTTCGGTAGTCAGCCGCAGGATGTAACGATACCAATTACCCTTGCTATCGATAGCGTTTCGGACCATCTTTCGCTGCGGCGCCATGACGTTATCGGGAACGAGCGTATCGACGATGTCCATGATTTTCGGAACATTCTGCTCCGGATCCTTGATGACATAATCCAAGGCGCGGCTGATCCCGGCCCGTTCGAGTTTCTGTTTCGCTCCCATGGCACTCTCTCTTCCCCTGCAGCACGTTACACAGGCATTGGCACTATTCCCCTTCTTTATAGGACGATTGCGGCATATGAAACAGGTGAGTATGGGATTGATACTGAAGTGACACCTTCCCCGGTCAAACAGCCGCTTCAAGGGAAAATTCCGCCAATATCCTGGGGCCGCACACCAAGAAAGCCCCCAACGCCGCCTGGCACGGTGGCACTGGGGACCCGAGAACAAGTAGAAGCGCTCAGCTGATGAAGGCAGGCACTATTTGACGACGAGCACCGGAACGGTAGACAAGCGCACGACTGCCGCGCTCACCGAGCCCATCATGCCCTGCAGCGCATTCAGGCCGCGGCAGCCCATGACAATCAGGTCGCACCCGTGATCGTACGTGTAATTCAAGATGGCATGATGCGGCCTTCCCGTTGCCACCTTATACAGGAAGCGGTTCGGGGCATTGGCCACCAACGGTTCGACTTCCTTTTCGATTTCCCGGCACTTCTCGTCGCGGAAGTCCTTTTCCATCTCATCGGACTCGTTGGTCTCGAGCGTCTGCACACCGGCCATACGGGCGGCGGCAGCGAACGTAACGTCCTTGCTGTTGCTCGCCTCTACGACGAAGAGAACGGTTATGGTCGCATCCGGATCGTCCGCAACCTGCTGCACTGCAAGCCGCAATGCGTGCGCAGCATGAATCGAACGGTCGTATGGCACAAGGATATTTCGATAAATCATGGATATTCCCTTCGCCTAGGAGCACGATGCCGAGCAACGGTTTTCAAGAACCGCTCTTATTGTAACGTAGTAGTATGTCGGACAGGTTAACCGAAGCCCAAGCGGCTGAAAGAAGGAGTTCCATGCCCATTACCGAAATGCTCGTTCGGAACGCCACCTATCATGGCGACGAGGTCGCCCTCGTCGAGATCAATCCCGCTGTACGTGAAACGCGTGGAAAGAACTGGCGCGATTACGAATTGGTCGAGACGAATCCCGCGAAGCGATACCGCCGCGAGATTACCTGGCGCATGTTCAACGGCCGCGCGAACCGTTTCGCCCATCTGCTGTTGGATTCGGGCGTCGGCAAGGGACACAAGGTGGGCATCTTGCTGATGAACTGCCTGGAATGGCTGCCCGTCTATTTCGGCGTGCTGAAATCGGGCGCGGTCGTGGTTCCGATGAACTACCGCTACACCGCCGACGAGATCAAATACTGCCTTGGGCTGGCAGATTGCGACACGCTCGTGTTCGGACCGGAATTCATCAGCCGCATCTCCGATATCGTCGATGAGATTCCGACGGTCACGAACCTGTACTACGTGGGCAAGGATTGCCCGGAGTTCGCAGAAAGCTACGATGACCGCATCGTGCATTTCTCGGCCGACGAGCCCAATGTGACGCTCTCCGACCAGGATGAAGCGGCGATCTACTTCTCATCGGGCACCACGGGATTCCCGAAAGCCATCCTGCATAACCACGAGAGCCTGACGGCCTCTGCGGATACCGAACTGCACCATCATCATCAGACACGCGACGATGTGTTCCTGTGCATCCCGCCGCTCTACCACACGGGTGCGAAGATGCATTGGTTCGGCAGTTTGAAATCCTGCTCTCGAGCCGTCCTCCTGCGCGGCGTGCGTCCCGATTGGATCCTGCGCACCGTCTCCGAAGAGAACTGCACGGTGGTTTGGCTGCTGGTGCCATGGGTCCAGGATATTCTCGACGCTATCGACCGGGGGGACATCGATCTTGAGGATTACCGTCTCGACCAGTGGCGTTTGATGCACATCGGCGCCCAGCCGGTGCCGCCGTCGCTGATCAAGCGTTGGCGCGCCGTCTTCCCCAACCATCAGTACGACACAAATTACGGTCTGTCCGAGGCCATCGGGCCTGGCTGCGTGCACCTCGGCGTGGAGAACATCGACCATGTGGGCGCCATCGGCGTACCCGGCTACGGCTGGCAGGCCGAGGTCCGCAAGGAAGATGGATCGCTCGTTGCGCCGGGCAGCCATGAGGTTGGAGAGCTGTGCGTCAAGGGACGTGGACTGATGACCTGCTACTACCATAATCCCGACGCAACCCGCGAGGTGCTGCGCGATGGGTGGCTCTACACCGGCGACATGGCGGAAGTCGACGCCGACGGCTTCATCTACCTGGTCGACCGCAAGAAAGACGTCGTCATCTCCGGCGGCGAGAACATCTACCCCGTGCAGATAGAGGACTTCCTGCGTGCCAATGACGCCATCAAAGATGTCGCCGTCATCGGGCTTCCCGACAATCGTCTGGGCGAGATCGCCGCAGCCGTCATCGAAGTGAAGCCCGACCATACCCTCACCGAGGAGCAGGTGAACGAGTACTGCCTGGAGCTGCCGCGCTACAAACGACCGCGTAAGATCATCTTCGACAACGTGCCGCGCAACCCCACCGGCAAGATCGAGAAACCCGCTATCCGCGAGAAATATGGTGCTACGCGTCTCGTTGAAAAGGAAAACGAGAAATAACATGGCCGCACGTTTTTTGCGGGGGATTCATAAGAAGCAGCATATTCGCCGAGCAGGGCTTGCCGCCCTGCTCGTGTGCGCTCTTGCAACCTGCGCCTTCTGGCTGGCAGGATGCGCCGGAAACGAGGACGAGCCCACAACGGCCGAACAGGCGCAGGATCAGAATATGTCGCTCTACGAATACAATCTGAATCGCGGGGCTATGGCCCTGAACGACTACGATTACAGCAACCTGGAATCATTCAACGGATACAAGTATTACTTGACCGACAAGAAGGTCACCTCGCTGATGGGCATCGACGTCTCAGACCATCAGGGGAAGGTGAACTGGTCCAAGGCACATGCAAGCGGCATCGACTTCGCCTTCATCCGCATCGGTTATCGCGGATATACCGAGGGCAAGATCAGCGCCGACGAGCGCTATGAGACGAACATAAAGAAGGCAAAGGCCGCCGGCATGAAGGTAGGCGTGTACTTCTTCTCGCAAGCCACCACCGAGGACGAGGCCCGCGAGGAAGCCGCATATGTTATCGACAAGCTGAACGGAACCGACATCGACTACCCGGTAGTCTACGACCTGGAAACCGACGTGAACGACGACGCCCGCACGAAGGACCTGAGTTCCGACCAGATCACCGCCAATGCGCTTGCGTTCTGCAAGGCCATCGAAGAGGCCGGCTATACGCCCATGGTGTACCTGAACAAGAATGCAGCGCTGTACCAGTTCGACCTTTCCCAGCTGCAGTCCTACCCGTTGTGGTACGCCGAATATTCCGATACGCCATCGCTCGGTTTCGACTTCGCCATATGGCAGTACACCGCCGAGGGCTCCGCTTTCGGCGTAAAGGGCAACGTCGATTTGGACATCCTATTCGACGAATCGAAGCTGCAGGTGAAAAGCTAGGACGCCCCCGCAGACGCCTTCTCTGCATCCTCAAGCTGATTTTTTTCTGAGACCGTCCCGTTTTCGGGAGTTTCGCTCGCACAGGACGAATCATCCCGATACAATATCCTCTATGCATTATATGAGGCATGCAGAGCCTTGCCGCCCAATAGGATATGGCCCGACCTGCATGCCGTCGATCTGCTTGAAAGGTATGCTCATGGCACGATACAAGATGAACGTTAAGAACGTGATCGAGATGATTGTCGCAGCTGCGATTACGTTCATCATCCTTGAGCTGTTGGGCGTCTTCTACGGGTAAGCACCGGAGCACCCTCCCCCTCGTCAGCACGTAAGGAGCCCTTGGATCCATGCCTGAACTTCTTCTGACCTTCTGGATACTGGTCATCTTCGTTTTCCTGATCATTGAATTCACAAAAGTCACCGGCGATTTCTTCCCCTTCGTTATCGGGGGCATCGGCGCGTGCATCTGCTATGCCGTGAACTTGGACTTCACCATCCAAGTTACCGTCTTCGCCGTGTTGGCCGTTCTGTGCTGGTTCACACTGCGCCCAGTATTCAAGAGGCGTCAGCGTGCCCGCACCGAATCGGACGCCGTAGACCCCGACGAGCATATCGGGGAAAAGGTCATGGTGACCGCCAAGATCGACGACAAGGATTGGGGCCGTGTGGCCATTGACAACAAGGAATACCGCGCTCGCGCAGAAAATCCCGCCGAGAAATACAATGTCGCCGACTATGTGACTATCGTGGGCGTCGAAGGGCAATGGATCATCGTGAAGCGCTAGGCACTCCAGAAGTGGACAAGAGCAATCGATTGAAAGGCAGGGCTGCCGGAATGCGGGCAGCCCGCCCGCATTGTGCGGGTTGTTTGGGAAATAGGTGAGACAAGTGAAAGTTGCATTCTTCCCCGGATGCATCGTTGATTTCATGTACCCCGATGTGGGTATCGCGGCGGTGCATGTGCTGGAACGGCTGGGTTGCGAAGTCGAGCTGCCGAAGAACCAGGTATGCTGCGGTCAGCCGCTGCTGAATTCCGGATACACCCGTGAAACCATCCCGATGGTGAAGAACGTCATCGATGCCTACGCGTCATACGACTGCGTGGTGTCGTTGACCGGTTCGTGCATGTTCGCCATCGTGGACGAATATCCCAAGCTGCTCGGCGAGGACCCGGTATACGGGCCGCGCATCAAGCGCTTGCAGCGCAACTTCCACGAGTTCACCGACTTCATCGTGAACACCTTGGGCGTCACCGATGTCGGAGCTCACCTCGATGCCAAAGTCACCTATCACAAGAGCTGCCATCTGACCCGATTGCTGGGCATCAAGGAGGCGCCCCTGACGCTGTTGGAGAACGTCCATGGCCTGGAATACGTGGAGATGGCACACGCCGACCGTTGCTGCGGATTCGGCGGAACGTTCTCCGTGAAGGAGCCTGCCATATCCGGCGAGATGGTCAAGGAGAAATGCCTTACCATCGCGGAATCCGGCGCCGATATCGTCTGCGGTGCCGATCAAGCCTGCCTGATGAACATCAAGGGCGGACTTTCCCGCCTGCGTCGCGATGGTGAGATCGACCGCGATATCCGCGTCATGCATATCGCCGAGATACTGGACAACTAGGAGCGCATGCGATGAGTATTCTGTATTACCAGGGGACGACGCTCGACGAACGCGTCAACAACAGCCTGTCCGACGACTTCAAGCACAATGCCATCAAGACCGCGCAGGAAACCTTCTACAACAAGCGCCGAAAACTGGTCTCCGAGATGCCCGAATGGGAATCCTACCGCCAGGCGGCACGGAATATCCGCCAGCATGTCAACGACAACCTTGACTTCTACGTGCGGGAATTCGTGGAGAATACCACCAAGCGCGGGAATATCGTGCACCTGGCCCCGACTGCTGAAGATGCCATCAACGAGGTTATCGACATCTGCGAATCGGTGAACGCCAAGCACATCGTGAAGTCGAAGAGCATGATGTCCGAAGAAATCGGCGTCAACGACGAGCTCGCCGCCGTCGGCGTGCAGGTCACCGAGACCGATTGCGCCGAGCATATTATCCAAACCGCCGGCGACAAGCCGTCGCATATCGTGGTCCCGGCCCTTCATTTCGACCGCAAGGCAATCGCCGAACTCTACCGCAAGAAACGCGGCTACACCGGCACCGACAATCCCGAGGAGATCACGCACTTCCTGCGCCATATCCTGCGCCGGGAGTTCCTGACCGCCGACATCGGCATGCGCGGCTGCAATTTCCCGGTTGCCAGCACCGGATCGCTGACCCTGGTTACCAACGAGGGCAATGGCCGCATGGTCGACAGCATCCCGCAGGCGCAGATTGTGCTTGCCGGCATCGACCGCCTGGTTCCCGACCTGGATTCGCTCGATGTGATGATGGCGCTGCTCGTACGCAGCTCTGTCGGGGCAAAGATGACCAACTACTTCACCATCGACTCGGGTCCGCGCCGTGACGGCGAGAACGACGGTCCGCGAGAAGTGCATGTGATCCTGATCGACAACGGTCGCAGCAGCTTGCTGGGCACCGAGTTCCGTCCCATGATGCGCTGCATCCGCTGCGGTGCCTGCCTGAACACCTGCCCGGTATACCGCCATATCACCGGCCATGGCTACGGTTCCATCTACCCAGGTCCGATGGGCATCGTATTGACACCCGCACTGCTCGGCTATGAGCAGACGAGCGAATTACCGTATGCCTGCAGCCTGTGCGGTGCCTGCGACGACGATTGCCCGGTGAAGATCCCGCTTCACGAACTGATTCTGAAGCACCGCATGAATATCGTCGACCAGGGACAGCAGCCGCATCCGGTCGAGGTGCCCATCTTCCAAGCCGCCGGCGCTGTGCTGGGCAACCGCCCGCTGTACGATGCGAGCATCAAGGTCGCCTCGTTCGGCATGAAGGCGTTGAGCCGCGGCACCGGATCGCTTGACGACCAGGACTCCTTCATCCCCGTTCTGGGAAGCTGGCTACAGACGCGCGACCTCGATAACGCCGCATCCATCAAATTCCGCGATTGGTTCGCACAGCGCGAACGGCACCATACCAGCACGCAGGTCCAAGAGAGAAACTACATCACCGTTTCCCAAGAAGACCTTGATGAGTTCTACGCCTCCCGTTCGAAAAGTGGAAAGGGGAACCGGTAATGACGATGAGAGAACCTACCCTCGAGCAATTCCTGGCACCCATATCGCGCTCGCTCGGGCATCCCACCCCGCACATCGATCAACCGCTGCAGACGGCGGATATGATTCCGCCGCACGTGACCGACGGGCTGTCCCATGACGAGCTCGTCGAACGGTTCATCAGCGAGGCAACTGCCCTGCGCGCCGAGATTCACCGGGCAACGCCCGCAACTCTGCCATCTGTGCTCTCCGAGGCCATCGACGAACTCGGAGGTGGCAAGGTTGCCGTCCCCGACGATGAGCGTATCGCTTCCCTCCAAATGGAAGAATCCCTCAACGAGCATGCCGACGAAGTTGTCCGCTGGGACCCATCCCAAGACCGTGACTACAACGTCAACCGCACGGCAGAATGCAACATCGGCCTGACGTTCGCCACCGCCGCAATTGCCGAGACCGGCACGATCATGCAGGTTTGCAGCGAAAAATGCGGGCGCAGCATCAGTTTGCTGCCGAACTACCACATCGCCATCGTGGATACGAAGTCGGTGGTATCCGCCCTGCGCGATGCGCTGAAGATCATGGATGACCTCGCCGATGAGAACGGAGACGGCCTGCCCTCCCAGGTCTGCTTCATCTCGGGTCCGTCAAACACCTCGGATATCGAGCTGGTACGGGTAGACGGTGTGCATGGCCCCATCAAGGTGTCCTACATCATGTTGGACGAGTAACGGCCGCCCGGCGGCAACGAACATCGAAGGACTACCCAAGGCCCCTGGCGGCAGCTTCGCCGTCAGGGGCCTTTCCGTACCATCGGCCTGAAGCCTGACACAGCAGCATGGACAGGACCGCGATACGCCGGTACAGACGGTACCTGCCCTGTGGCTACCGGACCAGCTGCCGCGGAGCTTTCAGGGCGGTATAGACCAGGTAGATACCGGCAATCAGGGCGAAAAGGGCGATCATGTACACCAGCATGTTCGGAAGCGCCATGATGATGATGGCCAGCACTATCGCCACCACCGACAGGATGATGCGGTTCGTTCCCATGAGCTCTTGATCGTGTCCGCGTTCCCGGATGCCAAGAGCCAGGTTGAACACGCCGAATATCAACAGAGCGAAGAACATCAGCCAAACGAGCACCACCGTCGAGGTGACCGGGTTCGCCACAAAGAGGATGCCCAAGACAAGCGAGAACACGGTCCACATGCTCAGCGATGCAGTGGGGAACAAGCCATCGGCGGTAAAACGCATCATCAAGCAGGAAGCACCGGTCACGATGAAACCGACACCGATAAGCACGCCGGCAACACCGAACGCCAGCCCGGGCGAAAAGAAACAGACAAGCGCCACGATTACCAACACGATGCCGCTGATCAACAGCGGCCAAGCGGCAAAGCGCTCTTCGTATTCTGCCATGGTTCGATCGACTCCTTTATCTAGTCCTGTGCGGCGAATTTGAACATACAGCCGAATGAGGGATCGCCTGCCTCGGTCGTTCCGAACAGGCGAACCCAACCGTCATCGTCGGCAACAACGGCATCTGAGGTGAGGCTTCGGGCATTGCAGCGCACCTGAAGCTCTTGGCCTATCTTGGTTTCCTGGTCATAGCTGATCTCCATGTCGGTAATCCAGCCATTCTGCTGCGGCTCGGGCAGGCTGTCCTGCGCATAGGCCACGTAACGGGCATTGTTCACGTGCCCGTTGCTGTCCAGGTCGTTGAACGTCGCTCTAACCGTGCGCAGGCAAACGGTTTCCTCGCGAGTACGGATACGCCGCTTAGGCTCGACGGCAGGAGCGTCTTCGCACACGACATCCTCCCATTTGACAAAGGGGAAGTCATTCATGCGAATCGGCGTTCCCTCGGGACCGATAACCAGGAAGATGCCCGATCCCGCGGCAATCATGTCGCCCTCTGCCCCGCGCATCTCATAGCCGCGGTACACCTGCAGGCTGCGAATCTTGTATGGCCAGGTGCGCAGCATCACACGCGCCGTATCGGGCACATCGCGATAGATATGCACGGCCGATCGGGTCAAGATGAAATAATGGCCGCGTTCCTTCATATAGCGGTGGCTCAAGGAACGTTCCCCGAAATCATCCCCTGCCAGATCCATGAACAACCGCGAAAGCTCGGCCGGTTTGATATGGCCGTTCCGATCGTTCAACGCAAAGGGAATCGTGGTCTCCTCGAGAAACGATCGGTCGTCGGCACGCCACTGGTTGAAGGTTTGTCTCATATCCGCTTCCTTCGGCAGCAGGGGGTCAGCCCCTGCACGATGAAAGCCGCCATGCCCCCGAAAAGTCGGCGTCGACGGCTTTCGGTCCTCAATTGCAACAGATGACGGGGTTATTCAAGGCAGCCGTTATCCCGGAGCATCTTCACAAGCCCGCGAGCAGCCTTACGCACGGAAATATCGCTGACATCGATGGTGTAATCCGCATACCGATCGTACAGGGGAGTGCGTTCATCATAGAGCTGATGGAGATCGACCACCTTGCCGTTGCGCAGCACGACGCCGCGCTCGTCCAGATCGCCCAGACGACGCTCCAGCTCTTCGTAGGTGATCTTGAGCTGGACCACGGTGCCGATCGACTTGAGATGTTCCATCGCCTCTTCGGAATAGACAGCGGAACCGCCTGTGGCGATGATGCTGTGATGGCGCTCAATCTGCTTGAGAACCTCGTTCTCAACCTGGATAAAGCCCTCCGGCCCCATCGCATCGATTATCATCTGCAGCGTCTTATCGGTTTGCTCTTGGATAAGCAGGTCGGCATCAACAAACGAATAATTCAAGATCTTCGCTGCGACAATGCCCAATGTCGACTTACCGGCACCGGGAAGGCCGATGAGGATAATGTTGTCTTTTTTCGCCATGAGATACCTTTTCTATTATGCAAACGTTCGCGTTTCACTATAGCAAAACTGGTCCGGTACGCCCCACCTGTACCGCGTGTTTTATACAAACGATACCGACAAGGCATCCCCGACCGGCTCCGACTCGACTGGGGATGCAAATCTCGGGGTTGACGATAATGCGATAGGCTATCGGGCTCCGCCACCCCCACCGAAGCCGCCACCTCCGCCGAAGCCTCCGCCAGAGAAACCGCCTCCGCCGCCGGAGGCGTCGGACATCGAGGTGAACACGTCGGTCACCGTGCTGTCGAAGAGGTCGGCCGCCGAGAATGCGCTGGAAGCCACTCCGGTCTCGCACCAATAGAAGGGCATGTAGGTGTAACCGCCAACCGCCATGGAGTCCTCCTCGAAGAGATCGGGCATGGCGGTCTTCAGCTGTTTGATCACCTGATCGGCAATGCCGAAAAGGTAAGCGTACACCATGAACTCGCCCCATACCTTCACCCCCGTGGGAGGCTGCTCGTCCAGCCGCGTGAAATCGCGCAGCCAGTTGCGCAGGGCCTCGTTATGCGCCTGCAGCTCGGCACCTTTACGCGTTCGTCGATCCATGAACCGGGAGAACACGAGCATCACGAGGAAAGTGGGGATCAGGGCGATAACGGGATAGGGGTTCCCGGCAAAGATGCAGCACAGGATGCCGACAACGAGATACAGGATGGCGCCGATAAACAGCATCGCCTGACGTCGTTTTCCCTTGGCCTCGAAGATATCGGCCTGCATCGTGCGCGCCGTCAGCTTCCCCTGCCATGCCTGCACCTCCTTGCTGAATTCTTCGGGGTGGTCCTTGCCGTATTGCGCAATCTGCGACATCCACAGCGAATCAGCCCCGCCAGCCACTACATCGAACACGATGCGCAGCGCCTCGGTATCAAGTTCGTCGGTCAGCGTATCGGCAACTTCGTGGATACGTGTCAGATACAGCTCGTCTACCTGCTTGGTACGCCCGAAATGCCCCTTGGTCTCATAGGATCCCTTGTTGATGGCTATCGCCCCTTCGGCCGAAAGATGCATGAGCGTCGCCGTCAGGTCGTTTGAGTCTTCCTTTCTGAAGCGCCAGCAGCGCCCGACGACTGCGGGATGCAGTTCCTTATCGGGCACATCACGCCAGTATTCCTCCTGGAACTCGGGCTTCAGCTCGCGTCCGTTACGGAGGAACATGAGGATGACCCAGATCACCAGCGCAAGCGACAAGACGATGAAGGCGATCACGAACGCTATTCGACCGATGCGCTTGGCATTGGCCTCATCGGCCCAGTTGGCCTCCTCCTCCAGAATCGTATCGAGGCCCAGCTCGTCACCGTGTGCTGTTTTTGCCGAAGCGCTGAGTTTGGTAAGCCATTCCACTGGAAAGACAACACGAGCCTCGCCGTACTGGCCAGAGGAGATGCGGTCGACCTTGTAGACCACCGTGCCCTTTGAGGTGATATCAACCGTACCGTCAAGCGGTCCATGCCCCCAAGCCCGCAGGTTCTCACCGGCTGTGATCTTCGTACCGACGGGAATCGGCAGATGGATGACGCAGGTGACGTCCTCGGAATCGGCACCCCAACCGCTCCCCACGTATTTCCAGTAGATCTCGCCGACATCCTCGTAGGCAATGGCCGCCTCCTTGACCGTATAGTCGATGGTGGCCGTCATGTCCTGGTCGTTCGCATCGAAAAATACATAGAGGGTGGTCTGCTTCTTGTCGTAGGACCAGGAAGTGGTGCCGGGACCGCCGGAATTGCGCCAAGAGGTTTGGAAGGGCACCGATTCGAGCTTCTGGGATTTTGCGTTGGATTCCTCCCCGGGATCGTATACGGCGAGTTTCACCGAATTGACGGTATAGCCATGCCGATCCTGATTATCCACGTCGGATGCCTCGAAATTCCACCACACCGCACTGAAGGAACCGTCGAAGGAAAAATGACGCTTTTCCACCACATGCAGGTCGCCATTCGGCAGCACCTCCGCGTTGATGGTAACCTTGGGCATCGTGTAGCTTTTTGCCTGCGCAGGAGCCGAAGCGGCTACGAGCAGGAAGAACGTCGCAATGCAGATGAGGCACGCAGCCGCCAGGGGTCGCACGGTCCGGAAAAACACATGGCTCGACGCGGAGATTTGCGCGTTGCCTGTGTATTGCATGGGCATCCTCCTTGCAAGTTTGGATTTCTCACGGTATCATTTCAAACCGCTGATTCGTATTGGAGAGCTGACCGAGAGGCCGAAGGTGCTCGCCTGCTAAGCGAGTATACGCCAAAAGCGTATCTGGGGTTCGAATCCCCAGCTCTCCGCCAGTACACACAAGGGCTTCCAAACCGTCGGGTTGGAAGCCCTTTTCGTATCGTTCCCATGCTGCCGGCTCGCGAGTCTACGCGTCCGGAGGCTGTTGCATCTTGATGCTGGGAGCCGCAGGAGCCTCTTCGACATCGGGGCCGGCCTGTCGCGCAGTGCCCGGCGCATGTTCGGCGTTCGAAGCCGTTTCGGCATCCGGTGTGAACGCCACGGACGGCGCAGTAGCCGCTTGAGCCGCAGCCGAGAAGCCCGCCTTCTCCTTGAACCCGAAGGGCTTGGCCACCAGCAGACCGGGGAAGGTCTGAATCGCGTTGTTGTAGGTCATGACCGTATCGTTGTAGCTTTGGCGCATATAGGAGATCTTGTCCTCGGTCTCCGTCAGCTCGCGCTGGAGCTCTAGGAAGTTCTGGTTGGCCTTCAGGTCCGGATACGCCTCGGCTACGGCGAACAGGTTCTTCAGGCAGTCCGTGAGCATGTTGTCGGCGGCAGCCTGCTCGTCGGGAGTCGACGCGTTCATCACGGCCGTGCGTGCCTTGGTGACTGCCTCGAAGGTACCGCGCTCATGCGCTGCATAGCCTTTCACCGTTTCGACAAGATTGGGAATCAGATCGAGACGGCGCTGCAGCTGGACCGAGATCTGCGTCCAGGCATTGCCGACGCGGTTTCGCAGTGTGACCAGGTTGTTATACAGGAGAATGGCGATAATCGCCAAGACGATGACGATTACCAGGATAACGATTCCCGCTTCCATAGGGGCTTCCCTTCGTTGGGGGCGCCGAAACACCCGTTGTTTGGAATGTACATTCTAGCATGAGCATATCTGGGGAACGTAATAGGACGCGCCCCAAAGAGCGCGTCCCACAAAAACTTCGATGTACGCAGCAGAAGCCCTTACGGAATCATGAAGGCAAGCACGGTGGACTGCAGGTACACCAGCACGCACAGTGCAAGCAGCATGCCGATGGACCACGGTAGCACCGAGCGCATGATATTGCTCTCCTTCTCGCCCGTCGCACCGGCGGCAATGGCCAGCGACTGCGGGGAGATCATCTTGCCGATCACACCGCCCATGGTATTGGCCGCCAAGAACAGATCGGGGTCTACGTCGGCAAGCGCCGGATTCGCTGCTGCCGCCTGGTACTGCAGGCTTGCGAACAACGCGTTCGCAGAAGTATCCGACCCAGTGACGGCAGTTCCGATCCAGCCGAGGATCGGGGAGATAAGCGGGAACAGCGGTCCGGTGGCCGCCAGTGCCTCGCCGATGGAGATGGTTTGGCCGGAGAAGTTCATCACATAGGCAAGGGACAGCACCATGACCATCGTCAGCGCCGCAAAGCGCATATCGTAGGTGGTGACGCCGATTTCCCTGATTGCACCGCCCATGTTCATCTTGAACTGGCCGTTGCCGTTGAAGCGTGTGTACAGGAATGCGGTGATGATACCGGAGACCAGCAGCATGAAACCGGGATTTGTAAACCAGTTGATCGTGTAGGAGGTACCCGGGTCGGCTCCCATGGCGTTCAGGATCTAGCCGCCGATGATCGGCCAGGCGAACTTGGTGTTGAAGGTGGCCAGCCAATCGTTGATGCCCAGCTTGCAGATGGCGAAAACCGCGACGACAATTGCATACGGCATCAGGCACATCCAGGTTCGGACGGCCGGCAGCTTAACAGCCTCGCCCTCGACCGGCGGCAACTCGAAGCGGGCACGTGCCTCATCGACGTTCCGCGGGCGCCAGAAATGCATGAACAGCACGGCGACGAACAGCGAGACGAGCGAAGCCATGACGTCGGTCAGCTCGAATGCAAAGAAGTTCGAGCACCACCACTGGACGACGGCGAACGAGAGGCCGATAACCAGGCAGGGCAGCCAGCAATCGCGCACGCCCTGCTTGCCATCCAGGATGATCATGGCCAACAGCGGCACAACCGCAGCGAACAGCGGTGCCTGATGACCCGCGATAGCGGCAATGTGCGAGGCGTACTGGGCCGAAAGGACCGCGTCACCGCCGGCAACCACGGAACCGGCAGTCAGAATTGGGGTGCCGATGGCGCCGAAGGCAACCGGCGCGGTATTCACGATCAGGCATACCATGGCTGCCCGCTTCGGCTTCACGCCCAACGTCAGCAGCATCGTAGCGGTAATCGCGATCGGCGCACCGAAACCGGCAAGGGCTTCCAGCAGGCCACCGAAGCAGAAGGCGATCAACACCGCCTGGATACGGATGTCGCCACCGCCGATCTGGTCGAAGAACCGGCGCAGGTCCTCGAAACGCCCGGAAAGCACGCTCATGCGGTAGAACCATACGGCCATGATGACAATCCAGGCAATGGGGAATGCACCATAGCAGGCGCCTTGCAGGGCGGACATCAATGCGTATTCGGTGGGCATGTTCCATCCGATGATGGCCACGATGATTGCCGTTGCCAGGGCAACCATACCCGAGGTATGGGCTTTCGCCTTCACGCCCAACAGCATGATGAAGAACACCAGCAAGGGCAAACAGGCGACCAGGGCAGAAACCGTCAGGTTCCCGCCGATTGGAGCAATGGAAGCTTCAAACATGAATTGAAATCCTTTCGACAGAGACGTCGAAGGATTTTACCCATATTTCACCAGGGTTAACATGCGCAACGGCAAGGAAAATGGCAAGCGGCAGTTGACCGGCGCATTTTCCCTGCACCGGTCCGGCCAGCGTTGCGAATCGGACGCTCAGCGGTCCTCGGGGACGATTGCGGCACGAAGCCGGCTGAACGTGGTTGCCCGCGTCCAATAGCCCTTGGCTGAGGCCGCCGTCACCAAGGCAAGCGCAGATCGGTGGTTGTCGCATACGGCAAAGGTAGCCGACCCGCTGCCGCAAAGCAGTACCTGCTGCACCCCGGGCTGCTGGGCAATCCATTCCCGAACTTCGGTCAATTCGGGAAGCAGGCGTTCAGAAGCTGCGGCCAAGTTGTTGTACAGCGGCACCTCTGCCGCATCGCGGGCGGCTTCGGCCGCTGCAAGATCGGCAGGCGGCGTTGCCTGTGAGTCTCGATCGAATTCGCGATAGGCCTCTGGCGTGCTGACCCCACCGGGCACGTGCACGATCACCACGTTGTCATGGCGTGCCGTGAGCGTCCGGGCAAATGTATCCCCACGGCCCTCCAACAACACAGCTCCGCCCATAAGGAAGAACGGGACATCGGCACCGAGCTCGCATGCCACCCTATTCAGCAAGTCGGTATCCTGAATCCCGAAGACCTCCGCCACACCGACTAGGGCCGCCGCCGCATCGGCGGAACCGCCTCCCAATCCGGCCTGCAGGGGAATGTGCTTTTCCAACAGGAAATGCAGGCGCCCCTTCCAGGGGAAGCCGCAGGCACGCGCTAAAGCAAAGATTGCCTTTGCGACAATGTTGTCTTTCAGGTCAAGCTCCGCTTCGGGCAAGCCCTCATGCCATTCCACCTCTCCCGTTACCGTCAGCGGGCCTTCTGATACTTCCTGGCGGTTCTGCTCCTTGACCGGAATGAGATCCTGGGGCGTTCCCTCCGGATAGGCGATCAGGGTCAGCGTGTCATGCATACCGAGCGCATGCATCACGGAGACTACCTGATGGTAGCCATCCTCCTGCTTCTCCCCCACCGAGAGAAACAGGTTGACCTTGGCAGGTGCCACTACCTTGACGATTTTCATGGAAAAGCCTCGCTCCTTCACGAATCGGTCCGATTGCCGCCTTTGCGGCGCTGGGAGAAAAATTCCTTCAACAGCTGTGCGCACTCGTCTTCCAACACGCCGCCCTGCGCATCGAATACATGGTTCAAACGCGTATCCGCATTGATGGCATACAATGTTCCAAGGGCTCCCGATTTCGGATCGTATGCCCCGAACACGCAGCGGTCGATGCGTGCCTGGTGCATCAAGCCCGCGCACATGATGCAGGGCTCGAGGGTCACGTAGACGGTACAGCCCGAAAGACGCCACGCCCCGAGTGCCTGCGCCGCCCGGCGGATGGCCGTGAATTCTGCATGACCCGCCGGATCGTGTGCGGCCTCGCGGGTATTGCGCGCCCGTGCGATAATCTCGCCATTGCGCACGACCACCGCGCCGATGGGCACTTCGCCCGCATCGCCGGCAAGCCGCGCCTCTCCGAGAGCAATACGCATGTACTGTTCATCATTCATGGCATCGATTATATGCTATGCTTTTGAAGTTCGGCCCCTATGCATGGCATATGCAGAAGGTCCGATGAACAAGTTTGCGCGGAGGAATGGCCGAGTGGTTTAAGGCGGCAGTCTTGAAAACTGTTGAGCCGCAAGGTTCCGTGGGTTCGAATCCTACTTCCTCCGCCAGTTTGCAGAACGAAAGGCAGCCGCCATGTTCCAAATCACTTCCCAGGGCATCCAGGCAGATTCGAACGTATTGCTGATTGCAACGATCATCATCATCGTGGCTTTGGTGGTTATCCAGCGCCTGATCCAGCGCTGATTCCTTGCCATGATGCGGCTTGCCTGCCCAACGCGTGCGCAAGCCGATGATGCATCCCTGCCGGAACACCGATGCCCCGCCCCTATGGGAAGGCGGGGCATCGCGATATCGGATGCAAATGGCCCTCTAACGCTCGCTGATGGGGCGGTACTCTCGATCCACAACGGTGGTCTTGTATGCGGGCCGGATGATGCGTTTACCCGAGATGATCTCTTCGAAGCGATGCGCAGCCCAGCCCGCCATACGCCCGCAGGCAAACAGCGGAGTGAAGATATCCTCGGGAATGCCCATCATGTTATAGACGAAGCCCGTATACATGTCGATGTTCGCGCACATCTCCTTCTTCGTGCCGCGGACATCGGCGATAACCGCGGGGCTGATACGCTCGATGGTCTCCAGCAGGCGGTATTCCGCTTCGAACTCCGTGCCTTCGGCAAGCTTGCTGGCATAGTACTTACAGAGCACCGCGCGCGGATCGGACTGCGTATAGACCGCATGCCCCATACCGTAGATCAGACCGGTTCTATCGAAGGCTTCCTTGCGAACGATCTTTGCCAGATAATCCGCCAGCTCGTCTTCGTTTTCCCAATCCTTGACATGCTCCTTGATCTCGGCCTGCATCGCGCGCACCTTATGGTTCGCGCCACCATGCTTCGATCCTTTCAGCGAGCCGATGGCGGCAGCATAGGCGGAATACGGATCGGTGTCAGCCGAGGAGATGACACGGCAGACAAACGTGGAATTGTTGCCGCCGCCGTGCTCGGCATGCAGGGACAGCATGACATCGAGCATGCGCGCTTCCTCGGGCGTGAACGAGCGGTCGGGGCGCAACATTGAAAGGATCGTTTCCGCGGTCGATTGCCCGGGAACGAATCGATGCATGATCATGGAATCATGATTGAACTTCGCCTGTTTCGCATAGTAGGACAGCACCATGATGCGGGGCAGGCGCGACAGCAGGCTGATAGCAGTCTGGATCTCATGGTCAAGCGAACGGTCTTCGGCTTTGGGGTCGTCGGCATACAAGAACAGGATGCAACGGGCCAGGGTATTCATGATATTGCTCGAAGTGGTACGCATGATGAAGTCCGCGGTGAAGCCGTCGGGCAGCTCGCGCCAACTATCCAAGTAGCTGATGAACTCGGTGAGCTCGGAAGAGGTGGGCAAATCGCCGCACATCAGCAGATAAGCGATTTCCTCGTAGCCGAAACGGCCGTCGATGCCGGCGTTCTTCACCAAGTCGTAAATATTGTAGCCGCGCAGGGTCAGCTTGCCCGGCGCCGCCACCTTCTGGCCGTCGGAAATCATGTAGCCATGAACGTTCGAGATGTTCGTTACGCCGGCGATGACGCCCGTGCCATCGGAGTTACGCAGACCGCGCTTTACGTCGAAACGGCGATAGTATTCCGGGTCAATCGAGTTGACTTTCAAGATATTGTCGTAGAGCGCCAGTCGTTTATCAGCCATCGCAGGAATCCTTTCGGTCAATTGATTTTCTATATTAAACCGACGAGGTGCCTATTGAAAGGAACGAAACAGGAACGAAACCTCACCGGAACGACGCAGCTCGGAAAACGCTATTCCCGGGCATCGCAGTCTCCGTCCTCATCCTGGTCCTTTTCCTTGCGCTTGCCGCTTGCTTGGGATTTGCCTGGATTATCCCGATCCTGCTTGGCCTGCTCGGTCATGCGGTGGAGTTCCTCGTGCATGGCCTCTTCCTTGTTTTCGCGTTGGACAGCTTCGACGGCATCCTGATAACGGGCATTGACCAATACCTGTTCGGTATAGACCTTCGCAGCTGCAGAGATGGCCACCATCAGGTACAGGTGATCGATATGCGTCAACTGGTCGGGATGCGACGCAACCGGCGCAAACGCCCCGGAAAGGTCGATGGTCTCGATACCCCCTGGGCATCCGGCCTCCGATCGACCGAGGAACTGGGCTTTCAAAGAAGCCTCGAAAAGATCGATGAACTTGTCGTAAGCAGCAGGAGCTTGGAAGCGGTGCTCGACATCGAAGCCGATCAAGCGCTCGATATCATCCATGGAATAGATGCGCTTCAGCAGGACGATGACGATCAGATATGCCACATGCAAGGGCGCATAGCGTTTGCCCTTTGGCTGGGGCACCACATGCCGCTTAACGTAGTTGTTGACCATTGAAGAGGTCAGCGGCTTCTCGGCAGGGACCGCAAAGAGGGCCAGCTGCTGCCCGATGTACTCGATGACCTGGTCCATATAAAGGTTGACGGTGGGAAGATCGCCGTATCGAGGCAGATGCAACGAAGCCACCTTCCGCAGATACGCATCCCAATCGAGGGCGGGAAACCCTTCGGCTTCCTCGGCATAGGTTTCGAGCTTCTTGTTCATAGCCTCATCCTTCCTTGTGCTGGGAATGTGCATGTTTTCCATGATTATTATATCTACTAGACACGGTTTAGTCTATTGCGTATTATGGTTTTTGATACTAGATATTATGTTATTCGATTTTGAAAGGGGCAGCGATGGCAGGCTCCGCATCGATTGCGCTCCTCACCGATTCGGGAACCAATGTGCCGGCAGAGATATGTGCTTCTGCGGGTATTCTATGCGCCTCCCTGCGCATCAATTACCCCCGTGACCAATACCGCGATGGCGTCGATATCACGGCCGGGGAAATCCAAGCGCGCTTCGCACAGGAGGTCCCGCACACCTCGACGCCTTCCCCGCAAGATATCGAGAATCTGGTGCAGGAAGCTCTGAACGAAGGGCGCGACCATCTGCTCTGCGTGCTGACCTCGTCGGGTCTAACCTCCACGTTCACCGTTTTCGAAAGCATTATGGCAACCCACCCCGAGATAACAGCGCATCTCATCGATACGAAGAGCATCGGGGCCGGCGCGGGCATCAATGTCTGCTATGCTTCCGAGCTCATTGCCCAGAATACCCCGTGGGAGCAGCTCATCGAGAAGGTGCAGCAAGCTGTCGACCGCTCCCGGGTGTTCTTCCTCGTGGACACCCTTGATAACCTGTACCGGGGTGGCCGTATCAACAAGGCCATCTATTCACTCGGCTCCGTCCTGAACCTGAAGCCCATTATCACCTGTGGAGCCACCGGTGCTTACGAAGTGGCCGGGAAAGCCCGCGGGCGCATGAAGGCAATCCGCAAAGAAATCGAGCTCGTCCATGAGGTCATCAGCCAATCGAAGCGTTACCGCATCGGCTTTGCTACCTGCGCCTGCACCGATCGGGAGCGGATCCTCGACAAGATGCGCACCGCCTTTCCCGCCGCAGAGCGCTTCGATGACTTCGGGGAGATCTCCGCCGCCCTGTCCGTTCATACCGGCCCGGGCATGGTCGGTATCACCGTCCAGCCGCTCGCCTAACCGACGGAAGGCAGCCGCGCCGATACGTGCGCGTCTCCACCAGCACCTTTTCCAATTCGTCGTAATCGATCCGGCACCCGAGGCCATAGGGCGCCTCGGGCGGGTTGATCAACACGCAGCCGTCTTCCATGACGAGCGGCGGCGTGGTCACGTCGTGCGGGAAATAGCGCAGGGTATCGTTCACATCGCCCGGCAGCGTGACCCCCGGGAGCATCGTGAATGCCGCATGCAGGCGTTTCGAGATACCTGTGTCGAACATACCGCCCATCCAAACCGTGGCACCATGGCGGCGCGCCTGCCAATAGAAGTCCACGGCAGGCAGTACTCCGCCCCATTTCCCGATCTTCATCACATAGCCGCGCAGATCGGGGAAGGTGAGCGCCCGTTGGGCATCGGCGGGGGTGGCGATAGATTCATCCAGGAAGATCGGCGTGCTTATCGCCTGCTGCAGGTTCGCCAAGCGGGCAAACAGATCCCTCGGCCCATCCTTAGGAATATAGTTCGGATCGAGCGGCTCTTCGATGCCGGCACAGCGGTATTGGTCGAGCGCGCGCAACTTCGGCAGCTGCTTGTCCGTATAACTTTGGTTGGCATCGAGCATCAGGATGACATCGGGCAGCGCCCGTCGAACTGCCGCCACCCGGTCCTGATCGTCACCAGGGCGAATCTTCAGCTTGACACGCAGATACCCCGCCTCGTAAGCTTCCTTGGCGGCAGCTACCGTTTGCGAAATGCCCATCAAGCCTATCACCACGCCGCCCGGTGCATAGCCCGGCGTGAGCGTGAACTCCTGTCCCCGCACATCCCAGACATTGCGGGCACCGATCAGGTCGGTCATCGTACGCTGGTTGATGATGCCGTACAAATCCCAAAGTGCCGTCTCGAGCGCCGATATCGCCATCATATGCCCATCTGCATCGGGGAGCCGGGATAGCGACCCATACACCGCATCGGGTTGCAAGTATGATTGAGAGAGCAGGCAGGGAATCGCCTGCCTCTCCAGGAATCTCAGATCATCGGGGATGGTCTCGGGCAGGTACCAGTCGGATGAGAACGCGGTGTCCTCGCCGGTGCCGATGCGGCCGGCTGCATCGACCACTTCCACAAGCAGCGATTCTCGTCCGCGCAGTAGCTCGCGCGCGGTACGTACCGGCTTCACGAACGGCTGGCGGATCCGGTGCACGCGCACTTCGCGGATATCCAGCGCCGCTGCATCGCTTGCCCGGAGGGCCTGGGCATCCACCTTGCCGATGCCGGTTCGCGGCAGGCTGTCGACAACATAGAGCCGATCGGGCTGGTTGAGTTTGGAAAGGCGCACCTTCAGGCTGGTTTTCACGCCGTCAGCCAAGTGGGCCGCCGTATCGGGAAGGACCTGGGCATCGGCCATCTCGACGAATGCCACGGGGCGTCGGCCCCACGTTGGATCCTCGGCACCGAACACATAGGCGTCCGTCACTCCGGGTACGGAAAGGATCTTCTTGCGTATTTCCTCGGGATACACGTTCTCTCCGCCCGAAACGAACATATCCTGCAGCCGCTCGGAAAGATACAGGCGCCCATCCTTCATACGCGCCATATCGCCGGTGAGGAAAAACCCGTCCGCTGTGAATGAGGCACGGCTGTTCAGATACCCGTCGAACACCCCCGGTCCGCGGACGCCCAGCTGGCCGCGTCCCGCTTCATCGGGATCGGCGATACAGGCTTCGTATCCGTCGATCAACGCCAGGGCAGCCCCATCCTGCCATTCGATGGGGCAGGCAGCCACGAGGCTGCAGGTCTCTGTCATGCCGTAGCTTGCGAACACATGGGCCTGCTGCGCCCGCGATGCCTGAATCGTCATCGGGTTCGGAGCGGCACCGCCGAGCAGGATACAGCGATAGCTGCGAAGGGCCGAAAGGCGTACGTCCGCCTGTGGGGATTCCCCATCGGTCGCTGCCGCCAGCAGGTCGCGCAGGATCTTGTCGACCACCGATACGTGCGTGGCATGGAATCGGGCAGCATCATCGAGCACGCGGCCGGCATCGAAGCGCCGATACAGGACAAACGGCGTGCCGTTCAGCACCGAGCGCACCACCATCTGCAAGCCGCCGACATGGTATAGGGGAAGCGCCACCTGCCAACGGGTGGTATCCGTGCAGGCAAAAGCCCGATTGTAGGCTTCAGCAGAGCCTTCGAGCCGATCGAAGCCCAGATGCGCCGCCTTGGGGTGCCCGGTGGTGCCGGAAGTGAACATGATGATCGCCGGAAGCGCCTCGGAGGATGCATCGGAGGAGGAGTCCGTTCCGGAATCCGCCGTACCCGTCGGTACCTCCGCTTGCTGCCCATCGGCGATGGCCTTGGCCACTTGCTCAGCGGTCAGCACGGCAGGCTCGGGTGAATCGGAGGGGAACGCGCTTTGCAGGCGCTCGGTCTTCTCGGAATCCGACAGCCGGTGGTTCAGGGTGACCAGCGTCAGCTTCCCCGCTTCGCAAGCCAGAATCAGGTAGACGAACTCCGGGCAGTTCTCCATGTCGCAGGCAACCGCCGCACCGGGTTGCAATCCCCACGTATGCACCAGAGACTGCTCGAGGATGCGAACTCTCGCCCGCGCTTGGCGGTAGGTTACAGCAAGCTCGGAGCCATCCGCCTCCTCGAAGCGGAAGAAGACCGCATCGGGCGTTTTCTCTGCAGTGTTCAGGAACGAATCGAACATCTATACGCGCTTCCTTGTCTTTGCGGATTTAGGGGAGACGGGGCCACTGACCGAAATCAGGGGTGCGCTTCTCCTTAAACGCATCGCGTCCCTCCATGGCCTCATCGGTGGTGTAGTAGAGCATCGTCGCATCGCCGCCAAGCTGTTGCAGACCGGCAAGCCCGTCGGTAGCCGCATTGAACGAGGCCTTCATGAACCGCAACGCCGTCGGAGACATCATCAGCATGCGCTTTGACCATCGCACGCACTCGGCCTCGAGGTCATCGAATGGAACGACCTTGTTCACCAACCCCATGTCCAAGGCTTCCTGAGCAGAATACTGCTCACAGAGATACCAGATCTCGCGTGCCTTCTTCTGACCGACGATTGCCGCCAGGTAGCCGGCACCGTAGCCTACATCGAAGCTGCCGACCTTCGGGCCGGTCTGGCCGAATTTCGCGGTGTCCGCCGCGATGCTCAGATCGCACAGCAGATGCAGGATGTGCCCACCGCCGATAGCATAACCGTTCACCATGGCAATAACCGGCTTGGGCACGATGCGGATCAGATGTTGCAGGTCGAGCACGTTAAGGCGCGGGATGTGATCCGAACCCACATAACCGCCTTTACCGCGTACCTTCTGATCGCCGCCCGAGCAGAACGCCTCGTCTTCATGACGGCCTCCATGGTTTGCCCCCGTCAGAATGATGACGCCGATCGAGGCATCGTCGCGTGCCCGGCTGAACGCATCGTACATCTCCACGTTCGTCAACGGCGTGAACGCGTTGCGCCGTTCTGGTCGGTTTATCGTAATCTTGGCGATGCCGTCCATGACCTCGTAGATGATCTCCCGATAGTTTCCTTCGTTCTTCCAGTCGAACTCCGACATGTCCGCCTTCCTCCTTCAATCGGAATTATTCGGGGCCCTCAGATGCCCCGCATCTCATTCGCGCGATAGAAGCCGTCGAGTGCCTCCCGGTAATAGTCGGGAACCTCCAAATGCAGGTTGTGCCCTCCCATTAGGGCCTTCGCCTCGAAGCCCTCATGTATCAGCAATTCTGCCAGCTCCAGATACTTGTCGTCCCGCGTGCCGCTGAGGTAGTACACCGGAATCCAAGAATACGACAGCTGCTCCAGGTATTCATCCCTCAAGCGCATGCGGTCCTGCCCGCTGTTCTCCAACGTCAGCGCCAGCGCCTCAGCATCGTTTGCCAGCCGCTCATTCCTGACCCGTGCACGGGTATCTTCCGGAAGACGCTGTTGCGAAGCGAAAAGGGGCAGCTGCTCCCAGCAATCGACAAACGCCTGCGTTCCCTGAGCACGCAGGTCCCGGGCCCATGCAGCAGCTCGCTGCGCGTAAGCCGCCCGCTCGGTTTCGTCTGCCGGCCCCAGCCCGGCGCTTTCGAGAACCAGTGTGTATACCAGCTCGGGATGCTGAACGGCCAGCTCGAGTGCAATGCGCCCGCCCATTGAATAGCCGAGCACATGGACATGGTTCTGGGCACGTTGCCCTGTGGGAACCGCTGACGCATTTTCGGGTAGGATGGCCTCTTTGATGAACGCTGCAAGCATTTCCACCATCGCATCGATCGTGTACGGCATGGGCTCATACGGCTTGTCGCTTTGCCCGTGTCCCACGAGATCGATGGCATAGACGCAATGACCGCAGGCAAGGTCAGCGGCGAGCGGCTCCCACGTGGCACCGGTTTGCATGAAACCATGGAGCGCTAAGAGCGGAATATCCGCCGGATCGCCCCAGCGGCGCACATGATAGCGCACACCATCATGTTCGAAACCCTGTTCGACAAACGCCGGTCCATCAGGACGGGCTGCGCCTCCCGCAGGCTGCCCATGTTCGCAACCGTGCCCGCAGGCATCGTCTGGTCCACCCGCGCATCCGCCTGTCCGGCCTGCGGTATCTATCGATTCTTCCATCTTGTCCTTTCTCGGAGATCCGAAGACCCGATCAGCCCCAATAGGGAGCGTAGCGTTCCTCAACCCCCCTAAGCGGCAACTTTACCTCGATAAGCGAGATGCCGCGCACTCCCTGCGCAGCCCGATAGGACGCCGCAAAATCCTCAACCGTTTCCGCCTGCGAATACGGCACGCCGAAACCTTGGGCAATAGGACCGAAGTCCACCTGTTGCGGCGTCAGGAACAGGCGCTCGAAATACGGGTCATCCGACTGTTGCGGCAGCATATCGAAAATCGCGCCGCCGTTATTGTTCAGGCAGACCACCGTGATGGCAGGGCGCAGCGCGCCTTCCCGCTTCTCCCTCAGGAGCATCTCCCCCTGCAGTGCAAGCGCATTCACATCGTGCAACATGGTCAGATCTCCTACCAGCACCGTCGTCTGGTCGAAGGACTGTGCTGCACCGAATGCCGTGGACAGCGTTCCGTCGATACCGTTCAATCCGCGGTTGGCCATGATCACGGTACAGGCCTTCCGACACGGATAGAGCAGATCCACCAGCCGCACCTCCATGCTGTTACCGCTGAAGAGCAGCGACCCGTCCGGGATCTCGTCGATCAGGCGTGCGACATAGGCTGCTTCGGATCGATTGCCCGCTTTCGCCGCACGGGCAACGCGTGCCCGCTGTTCGCCATTGCAAACTTGCCAGTCGGCAAGGCTCGCCGCATCGGGAAGCAACCCTTCTGCACGGGCGCGCGGCAAGACCGCCATCAGGCCATCGACAAACGCGCCCGGGGTAACCCGTGCGAACACATCGGTAGAACAAGTCTCGTCCCGGGTATCGCGGATATCGACCACGATCTGCAGGGGACGCGTCTGCCGCACCCACTGCCGCAGCTTCTTCGAAATGGGCCACCGGCCGAAACGGATGACCACGTCGGCAGCAGGTACCCGACCGCGTCCGCAGATGGCATCGAAACCTTCGATAACGGCGCCATCGTCTTCAGAGCGCAATTGGGACAGCGGGTCCGCAAGGAGGGGAATACCGAACGCCTGCGCCCACGCCAGCAGCTGCCGGCGTCCGTGGCTGTCGCTGAAACTCCGCTCGCCGCAGACCGCCACTACCCTCTTGCCCGCAATGAGCTGCACGAGCTCCCAGGCACGGGGAGCCGCCAAACCCACCGAAGCGCCGATGCGCGGGGCAATGTCGCGGTCGTTTTCCCCGATCCGCCCGATGGAGAACAGTCCGGGCACGGTCAAATCGGGTTTCAATGGCTCGTCGAGCGGGAAGTTCACCTGCACGGGAGCCGCATCGAGAAGGCTGCCGCTGCCCGACCCCAGCTCGGCATCGGCGAATCCCGCTGCCGCGATAATCGCCTCCCGCGCCGCCTGACGGGCAAACGCGATGCTCGCAGGATCGGCCATGGGCTCCGGCATCTCGCGGAATTGCCGCACATGGTCGCCGAAAAGCTTCAGCTGGTCGGTGGTCTGCGGTGCGCCGAGGCCCTGGAGACGCAGCGGCCGATCGCTCGACAGCACCACCAGCGGGACCCGAGAGGTCTCCGCCTCGAGCACTGCTGGAAGGTAATTGCCGATAGCGGTTCCAGACGTGCCTATCAGCCCGACCGGATGCCCGCTGGCTTTTGCCAGGCCGAGGGCGAAGAACGCGGCACCGCGCTCATCGACATCCACGAAGACGTCGAGCGGGCTTTCATAGGCGACCATCGAAAGCGGCGTGGAACGAGAACCCGGGCTGATTACCACTTGGCGCATGCCGTTGCGTCGCAGCTCGTCGAAGAAGGCCGACAGGAACAGCGCCGTACGCTGTGGGCGGTCGGCAGAGAAATTCCTCTGGTCAGTCATTGCAAGCCTCTCCGTCGAAGGCCGTCAGGATGGCCCTCAGCTTCAAGTCGATTTCGTCATACTCGCCGGCCGCTTCGCTTCCTCGCACGATGCCGCAACCGGCGTAGCACCATCCCATCTCCCCATCGAAGACACCGCTGCGGATGGCGACGCTGATCTCGCCGTCTCCCGTGCCGTCGACATATCCTACGGTTCCGCCGAAGAACCCGCGGTTATAGTCCTCGATCTCACGGATTGCCATAAGCGCCTCTCCCACCGGCGCGCCGGCAAGCGCTGGCGTGGGGCTCAGCTGCGATGCCAGATCCTCCAGCGTACGACCCTCGAGCATGCAGGCCGATACCGGGGTCATCAGATGCTGTACCTGCCCAGCCTGGACAACCGTCGGCTCGGAGGGGATGCCGACACCGTAGCAATTGCGGCCCATGACCGAACGCAGGAAGGCCACTACGTGTTCGTGTTCGCGCCGGTTCTTCTCGTCGGCGAAAAGCGCCCGGGCAAGCGATTCCCGTTCGGAGGCATCCGTGCTGTTGCGGATGGTTCCGGCCAAGCACATGCTCTCCACTTGGGAGCCCCGTTTGCGTACCAGCAGTTCGGGGGTGCAGCCGCAGAAGAACACATCACCGTAGCGGTACAGGAACACCGTCCCTTGCGCCGGCCCGTCGATCAGATTCACCAGCAGATCCTTCGAGCTGAACGGATGGGCCGCCACCAGCCGTCGGCGCCGGGAGAGCACGATTTTGCTCAGCCGCCCCGCCGCAATGGCATCGAGGCCCGCTTCCACTTGTCCGCCCCAAGCATCACGCGAATCGGGCTCAAGCGTATAGGGAATCGTTGCGCGCGTATGCCGCGGCGCTTGGTCGGCATGGCGGGCGAAGCGCCCAACCCGCCCCGGATACACGGGACCCAAGCTGTTCACCTGCAAGAATGCGCCCTTCTCGTTTTCGATGAGCACCACTTCAGGAAGCAGCAGGCGAAGACGGGGGAACGCCGAGAACAGCGGATCGGCAGGTTTGGGGTTTTCCGCATCGAACCGATTGAAGGTGAAGAGCACTGGGGCCGCATCGGGCAGGCCTTCGCATTCGTACTCCATTTCCTCGCGAGAACCGAGCGCGATGCAGCGGCCCAAACCGAAATAGCGCACCGGACGGTCCTTGCGATAGTAGACGAATTGGTCGGTGAATCCCTTCTGCAGGATACAGAAGGCATCCAGGGCATCGCCGGGCAACGGACTGGTATGGGTGAATACCTTTGGCATGATCGCTTCCTTTTCGGAGGTTTGGAACAAACGTCTGACATGGGCTCATATCAGCGAAAAAAGCACGGGATGACTCCCAATTCAACATCCCCCGCCACTATGTTATCTCCAGTGCTGTATATTCTAATCCATCGGCAATTCGCACGTTTCTGCGCGGCGCCGGACCAGAATCATTGAGAAAAGGGGAAACTGTGGCAAAGGGCAAAGGTTTTATTGCTGAATTCCGGGAATTCATCGCACGTGGCAACGTCATGGATCTGGCAGTCGCCGTCGTCATCGGCGCTGCTTTCACGGCAATCGTCAACTCCGTGGTATCCGATTTGATCATGCCGTTGATCTCGCTGTTCACCGGCGGCATCGACTTCTCCAGCATGAAGGTGACCATCGGCGAGGGCGCAAACGCCGCCGCTTTTACGTACGGCAATTTCATCAACGCATGCATTCAATTCCTGATCATCGCCCTGGTGGTATTCCTGATCGTCAAGGCGGTGAACCGCGCTAAGGAAGCCGCCGAATCGCTGACCAAGCAGGTCACCGAAGAGGCGCCCACTTGCCCGTTCTGCCTGGAAGAGGTCAAGGTCGGCGCCACCCGCTGCCCTCATTGCGCCGGTTCATTCGATGAGCCCGCCGAGGCCACGGTCACGGTTTCCGAGGCAACCCGTCCCTCATTCGGCCACCATAGGGATGCCGAATAGGCACAGGACATCAGGCAGCGTGACCGGAAGGGGGATCGGCTTGCTGCCGATCCCCCTTCCTTGCCCCCCCTCTGCAAGATGACGGGATGAGATGGTGAACCGATCGTTTAGAGCATGGCCCCCATGTCCACGACGATCTCGCGACCGGTGAATTTCGTTGCCGCTTCGGAATCACCCAGCCAGGTGACCATATTCGTGACGTCGATCGGGTCCAAGAACTTCAATCCGCCCGGATTCTTCTGGTCCTCGAACATCTCCTGCCAGTTCGCGAAATCCTTGCCCATCGTGGTATTGACGAAATCGACGTAGGCTTGCGTCTCGCACATGGGCGTGCGCACCTTGGTGGGGCACACCACATTGCAATAGATGGGAAGCCCGCTGTTGCGCAATTCAAGCGCAAGCGTCTTGGTCAGCCCGATGATGCCGAATTTAGTCATGCAGTAGGTGGCCAGCTTCTCCGTGCCCTTCAGACCCGAAACGCTGGAGATGTTCACGATGCGCCCATAGCCCTGCTTGCGCATATACCGTGCTGCGTACTTGTCGGTACGCCAAGTGCCCTCCAGGTTCACCGCCAAGGCCTTCTCGACCTGCTCGTCAGTCAGGTCCCACGTATAGTTGAAGTTGATGATGCCCGCATTGGCAACGACCACATCCAGTCGCCCCTGCCGCTCCCAGGCAGCAGCGAAAGCGGCCTCCATCTCCGGCGTCGACGTGATGTCGCACTTGATGGCCTGCACCTTTCCGCCAGCCGCCTCAACCTGGCGGATCGTTTCGGCAAACCGCTCATCGGACGGATCGAGCATGTCCAGAAGCACGCAATCGTATCCCAGCTTTGCGAACTCGACGGCATGCGTACGGCCCTGCCCCATTGCACCGCCGGTAATGAGAACCACCTTGCGATCGTTCATATCCTTTCGTCCTTTCCTACGCCGTAACGGCTTCGATGATGAAACCGACCTTATCCAGCGAATCGTAGTACGTGAATTTGTTGCCCGGAGTGACCAGGGACTCGCCCTCCATCCAGATGCCGATGCCCTTTTCGGCCATCAGACGAGTGACCTCGTCGTTATCCTTCACGTTCCAGCGAAGATGATGCAGGCTGTACTGGCCCATATTCAGATAATCACGCCAGATGGTATCCTCGGAGCCGATGGGCTCCAGGAATTCGAATTGGATGTTGAAGTAGTTGTAGAAGGCGTTGCGGACCGGCGCATCATGCGTCTGACCGCGATAGAGCACCTTCTTGTACACGACATCGCCCTCTGAATCGGGCTCCAACCCGAACAGGTCGAGCATTCCCTGGCGGACCTTCGCCATATCTTTGACGATGATACCGACCTGCACGATCTCGTTGCCGAGAACCTTGAGCAGCTCCTCATCTTTCACTATTCCCATGTTCTTGCGCTCCTAAATCTTGTACATGTATTGGAAGACATCCTCACGCTGCAGCTTGATCTGCACACCGAGCTCCTCAGCGGTTTTTGCCAAGCGGTCCTGCACCTCGTTGAAGGAATGCTCTTCCGGCTTCAGCGTTACCATCATCGTCATGCTGAACACGTCGCCCAAGATGGTCTGGCTGATATCGTCGATGTTCGCCGAGCAATCCGCCAAGGTGGTGGCGACGCCTGCAACGATGCCGCTTCTGTCTTTCCCGAGTACCGAGATAACGCAACGCATATAAGTTCCTTCCTGCAGCTTCTGCCCGGCACGAGACGGGCATCGTCCATGTTCTCCGTATGATACCGCATGTCGCTCCGGCACATGCCGACGCAAAAGCAAAGGCGGCAGGGTAACCTGCCGCCTTTTTTCTCACAACATGTACGGATAGCCTCTCAGGCACCTCACCGTACCTTCAGCCGCATTCCGTCCTCTTAGATATTCTGCTTGTAATAGAGCGCTCTGGTCACTTTGCCCTTGCTGTTCGTGATGAAGCTGACGGCTCCCAGGCTCTTCGGTTTGGTATTGCCATGCTTCTTCGACAGACTCTTCAGCGCCTTGTTGAAGGCTTTCTTGCTGATATGTTTCGTAAGGAAACCGCCGCTCTTCTTGCTCGCTTTATAGAACTTGCAGTTCTTGGCCAGCTTGAAGCTCTTCGCCTTCTTCATGGAACCCACTTTGCCGTTGGCCTTGACGTTTCCGTACTTGCCCTTCTTCAGCACCAGCTTGCCCTTGGAAATCGCCGCCGTCTTCACCGTGGGATACTTGTGCTTGTTCAGGTAATTGACCACGTAGTTCGGACCATTATAGACAAGAGCGACCTTAGTGGTCTGGGCTTGGGCGGTGGGCACTGCAGCGGAACCCGCCGGCGCCAATACGCCCATTGCGAACACGAGTGCGATGGCTGCGCCAAGTGCGGCCGCAACCAGGGACAGACGCCGCTTGAAAATGGAAACTCCCATGTCTAACCTCCCATAACATAGGTATTTATCAGATACTTACATTATAGGGCAGCCCGTAATGATTATGAAAGGCACAAGTAAATATTTAATCTGCGAAAATCAGCGACAGCGCCTCTGAGCGCGTAGCCTGGCTGCGCTGGAAGATGCCGCGTACGGCGCTGGTCGTGGTGCGCGAACCGGCCTTCTTGATACCGCGCATGCTCATGCACAGATGCTCCGCTTCGATAACCACGATCACGCCCTGGGGATGCAGCTGCTCGATCAACGTATCCGCCACTTGGGAGGTAAGACGCTCCTGAACCTGCGGACGCTTTGCGAATGTGTCCACCAGACGCGCGAGTTTCGACAGTCCGCAGATGCGCCCGTCCTTCGCGGGGATATACGCCACGTGGGCCTTCCCGAAGAAGGGCGCCAGATGGTGTTCGCACATGGAGTAGAACGGGATGTCACGGACCAGAACCATCTCCTCATGATGCTCATCGAAGGTGGTCTCGAAGAACTCGGCGGGATCCTCATAGAGGCCGGCGAAGCATTCCGCATAGAGCTTGGCAACGCGCGCCGGGGTCTTCTTCAGCCCTTCGCGGTCGGGATCCTCGCCCACGCCTTCCAGGATCAAGCGCACGCCCTGCTCGATCTTGTCGATATCCATATGCTTCATGCTGTTCTCAATGGTATCCATAGATGCCCTATCGTCCTGACTTTGTTACAGGTCGGCATGCCGCCGACCCCGGTTGCCAATGAATACGGTGCCCGAAAGGTATCCGAACGTCGGTATCGGTCCGAGTCTAGCCCTTCAGCTCCAGCGCTACCGGGCAATGGTCGCTGCCGAACACCTCATTGTAGATGGAGGCGCTCTCCACCTGGTTGCCCAGCTGTTGGCTGACCAGGAAATAGTCGATGCGCCACCCTGCGTTGTTCTCACGCGCATGGAAGCGGTAACTCCACCAGGAATAGGCGCCGGCAACGTCGGGATGCAGCAGACGGAAGGTGTCGATGAACCCGGCATCCAACAGCGTCGTGAATTTCCCGCGCTCCTCATCGGAAAAACCCGCCTTCCCCCGATTGGGGCCGGGATTCTTCAGGTCTATCTCATGATGCGCCACGTTGAAATCGCCGCACATGACCACGGGCTTCGGGTCGGTGGATTCCACGCCGGCAGGGGTGGTACCCTGTTCCAGCCCCTTGCAGAAATCGCGGAACGCATCGTCCCATGCCATCCTGAAATCGAGACGGGCCAATTCAGGCTGCGCGTTGGGCGTATAGACATCCACCAACCAGAAGGCGGGGAATTCCAAAGCGCAGATACGCCCCTCGTGGTCGAGGTCTTCGATCCCGAGGCCATGGACCACCTGCAGCGGCTCTCCTTTGGTGAAAACCGCCGTGCCGGAATACCCCTTCTTCTCGGCATAGCTCCAGTAGGAATGGTAGCCGGGCAGATCCAAGTCGACCTGCCCTTCCTGGAGCTTGGTCTCCTGTACAGAGAAGATATCGGCATCGATGGCGGCAAACGTGTCCTCGAAGCCCTTCTTCAACGCGGCACGCAAGCCGTTGACGTTCCACGAAACCAGGCGCATGGCTATTTGCTCTTCTTCTTCGAACCGGCGATATTGGCGGCCTTCTTGCGCTCTTCCTCACGCTGTTTCTCGGCCGCCTTGTTGCGCAGACGGCTCTGCTCGCGGGCGTTGACCTTCTCCTGCTTCTGCTGCACGCGCGCCTTGACGGCATCTTCCTGCGCGTACTGACGGGCGCGTTTCTCCTCGGCGCGCTTCTTGGCCTTTTCCCGTCCTTCGGCGCGTTCTTCCTTGCCGTAATGGATGCCGAGCACACGGCCCAGGGGACGCTGCTTGGCATATGAGATCCAGATGCCTACCCCGATGACCGCAAACGGGATGATCCACAGGATGACGACGATGTAGGGATTAGGCGGATAGACCGAGTATTGGTAGGCGATGGCCACGAACAGGAACACGAACGACAGCATGACCATACGACGGCGCCACGTCTCCCATTTTATGTACTGCTGTTCCAGTTCCTTCTCGCGGGCACGCGGACCCAAGGACTCGAAATGCTCCTCTTCAAGGCGCTTGCGCTCGGCACGTGAGACGTGCTCTTCTTTCTGCTTGCGCTTGTCCTTCTTCTTGTTCCGGGGATCTGTGCCCCTCGTGCTTTCGCCCGCATGCGCTTTCGGCTTGGCGGATGCCGCGCTCTTACGCGTTCGGCCGGCCTTGCGACCCTCCACCGTCTCGCGTTCATTCAGGGGATTACGTCGTGTCATGTGTTGGCTTTCTAACTCTGTGCTTTCACGCGCCCAAGCAGCACGCGTTCTTCCTACAACGGCCGGCCTTCTCGAATCGGCTGGCCTCCATCACCCGGCAACAGATGCTAGGCGCTGAATTTCTTTCCCGTGATCTTCTCGTAGGCAGCGATGTACTTCTCGCTCGTCTTCTGGATGACCTCGGCCGGCAGATGCGGAGGATTGCCCGTCCGATCCCAGTTGGCATTCAGCCAATTGCGCACGTACTGCTTATCGAAGCTCGGCTGCTCCTGCCCCACTTGGTATTCGTCGGCCGGCCAGAAGCGGCTGGAATCCGGGGTCAGGACCTCGTCTGCCAGGATCAGCTTGCCGTCGATGGTGCCGAATTCGAATTTCGTATCGGCAATGATGATGCCGCGCTGGGCAGCATGGTTTGCCGCGATCTCGTAGATCTTGATAGCGGCATCGCGCAGATCCGTCGCCGCCTCATCCCCCACGATCTTTGCCATCGTGGCGAAATCGATGTTCTCGTCGTGACCCCCGACCTCGGCTTTCGTAGACGGGGTGAAGATGGTCTGGGGAATCTTGCTACCGTTCTCCAGGCCGGACGGCAGCTTGATGCCGCAAACCGTGCCGGACTTCTGGTATTCCTTCAGGCCGCTACCCGTCAGATAGCCGCGGACGATGCACTCGATGGGATACATGTTGCACCGACGCACCAGCATGAAGCGCCCATCCAGATATTCGACATAGGGCTTGAACTTCTCGGGAAGGTCCGCCGTATCGGTGGAGATCAGGTGGTTCTCGATGACGCCGTCCAGCAAATCGAACCAGAACACGGACAGCTGGGTGAGCACCTTGCCCTTGTTCGGAATCTCGTCGGGCAGGATATAGTCGAAGGCGGAGATGCGGTCGCTGGCTACCACCAACAGCCGATCGCCCAAGTCGTACATATCGCGGACTTTGCCCTGCGAATCGGGCTTGATGTCGATCTTATTCATGGCTTTCCTCTCGGGTCTCGCGTCGGATTCCCCGGCGGGTGCGTTCACCCTTGTCGCGGTCCTTCGACTCATCATGCTTCTTCTCGCGTGTCTCATCATATAACGGAATGTTGATGGTGAACGTGGAGCCTTCGCCCTTCTTACCTTCCACACGAACCCAGCCGTTATGGCGGTCGACGATCTCCTTGACCACCGACAGGCCCACGCCCAGACCTCCTTGCGCACGGTTGCGTCCGGCATCGGCACGCCAGAAACGGGCGAACACCATCTTGGCCTCCTCCGGCGAAAGCCCGATGCCCGTGTCGGCCACCGAGATCTCGGCCATGCTCTGGCTCTTGCGCACGGTAACGGTGATGGTGCCCTCCTCGGTATAGCGCACCGCGTTGGAGATAAGGTTCGCCGTTGCTTGGCGCAGCATGTCCGGATCGCCATAGACGTACACGTCGGGCTCCCGGTTGAAAACCAGGTTCAAACCCGAATCGCGCACGAAAGCCTCATGGGTCGACACGATGGTCTCGATCAAATCGCCCAAGTTGAGCTTCTGCTTGTTCATGGGAATCTTGCGGTTCTCCAAGCGTGAGAGCTTCAGCAGCGCATCCACGAGACGGCTTAAACGCTGCACCTCGGCATTGACGGTGCCCAGGCGTTCAGCATCGGGTTCGAACACGCCATCGACCATGGCCTCGACGGTAGACTGGATGGCCATCAACGGAGTCCGCAGCTCATGGGCGACATCGGTGGTCAAGCGCCGCTCCATCTCGCGATCCTTCTCGATGGCATCGGCCATCTTGTCGAAGGTTTCGCCCAAACGGGAAATCTCATCGTCTCCGCTCAAGCGCGTGCGGGCCGTCAGGTCTCCTTCCTTCAGCGCGCGCGCCGTCCGCGTGATACGGTTCACCGGGCGCACGATATTGCGTGACATCACCCGGCTGATCACCAGGGAGATGATAACGGCGAGGACCAGAGCCACCAGCATGGCCCGATAGGATTCATTGCGGAAATCGCGATCGGCTTGGGTCAGCAGCGTGTTCGATCCGTACACCCACACTTCCACGTAGCCGATCGAGCCGTCTTTCGTGTTGATGTCGGAACGAACCGAGCTGCTGTCGGGCCGGGAAGCCAACGGTGCGTCATCGTTGGAATAGACTGAACGATCGGTATCGTAGCGCACCGTGCCATCCTGGTCGACGATGCGCACCCCCAGATTCTTGTTCAGCTTTGCCGCAGAACTGGCAGGCGCAAGCACGCGCGACGACCAGTTGCCGGCATCCTCGTAGTTCTCCGCAACCTGCGATGCAGTGGTATCGGCCAGCGACTGCAGATTATCGTGGGTATACGATTGGAAGTGCCCGCTCCACACAATGGAGAGCACGCCGAATGAGACCAGGATGGTCATGACGGAGACAAGCGCAAACGAAACCGCCAGGCGCGTGGAATATTTCCAGCTCTTCCACGGTTTCGACCGGCGGTCTCGTTTCTTTTTCTTCCTGTTCTCCTGTGTTTGAGTAGTTGTATCGGCTGGCACGGTATCCCTTATCTATCGGGGCAAACAGGACAGGTTACTTATCTTCTTGCGCCTGCTGCTCTTCCTGCTGGGGATTCTTGGAAGGATCCTCGAAGCGGTAGCCGACGCCATGGACGGTGTGCAGCCACTTCGGATGGCGCGGATTGTCACCGATCTTGGCGCGCAGGTTTTTCACATGGCTGTCGATGGTGCGCTCATAGCCCTCGAAATCGTAGCCAAGGACCTTTTCCACCAGCTCCATACGGGTATACACGCGGCCCGGATAGCGAGACAACGTGGTCAGCAGCTTGAATTCGGAAGCCGTCAGGTCCACTTCCTTGCCGGCAACCATGACCTTGTGGCCGGAAACGTCGATGGTCAGATCGCCAAAGGTCAGCACTTCACGCTGCGGCTCGGAATCCGCGTGTACACGGCGCAGCAGCGCACGGACGCGGGCAACGAGCTCGCGCGGGCTGAAGGGCTTTACCAGGTAGTCGTCGGCACCGAGCTCCAGGCCGATGATGCGGTCCTCGACTTCGCCCTTGGCCGTCAGCATGATAATGGGCACATCGGACTTGTCGCGGATGATCCGGCAGACGCGCTCGCCGGGAACACGCGGCAGCATCAGGTCCAGGATAACCAGGTCGAAATGGTGCTTAGCGAACTCGTCGAGGGCTTCCTGCCCATCGCCGACCGCCGACACCCAATAGTTCTCGCGTTCCAGATAAGCAGCCACGGCATCACGAATCGTCTTCTCGTCCTCGACGAGCAAGATACGGCGCGTTTCATTTGCCATCGTGCGTCACTCCTTCTCATATCAGGTTGAAAGGACCGCACAGCGCAGGTGCCGCACGGTCGTTCATCGGTACTTTTGCATGTTTGGGTTTATTGTAGCAATTGCGCTGAAGAGACGCTTAAAGCCCCTGCCAAATGACACAATAACCGTGCAAAATAACGCAGCGCTCCTACCAGCCGCTATCGATCCGACAGATGCAGTGCTGCCCGTTCAGCAATCAGTTCGAAGGAAGCCCGTCCGTGCCGACAAGACGCCGCAGCAATATTCCGGGGAAACGTTCCGTTTCCGCCCAACGGCGCCGTGCGGCCCGCAAGAATGCAGAAGTGGGGAAAACCTTCGGCCGCAGTGATGCCAAGCCGCGCAATCCGAAAACCAAAGTCGATACGAGCTTCATGAAGGAATCCCCGAAGTTTGCCGTCGACGGCGAAGGCATGCACATTCCCACCGGCAACAGCGAAGTCGTGCTCACCCGCCGCCAGCTTCTGATCGGGGCGGGCGTGGTGGCAGGTGTCGCCGCTTTGGGAGTAGGGGCTTCCGCCTACCGCCAATCGAACGAGGATGCAAGCTCGTTCGAAACGCTGACCGTATCAACGGATCAGGTAACCACCCTCGACGATTTCACCCAGGTGAAATCCGGCAAAGCCGCTCGGCTGGAAGGATCCTATCGCTTGCCCTATGGCACACTCCTTTGGTGCAACGGCACCGCACAAGCCGTGTGCCTGCTGCCGACGTCGAAAGCGAAACCCTTGGTGAAAATTGGGCTGCTGGCGCTTTCCAGCGGCACCGTCACCACTGTGGTCTCGAAGGCCAAGGGGCAGAGCGAAGGCTTCGAGATCTACGATGCACGCACGAGCGATACCGGATTGATATGGACAGAGGAGAACATCCTGACCGGTGCCTGGCGTATATATACCGCCCAAATCGGCAACGGAGGCTTGGAAAAGGCCACCAAGGTGGATGAAGGCGACTCGTCGACCCAGACGCCCACCATCGCGGCGACGGGTGAGCGCGCTTATTGGCAGATCCTCCCAGCTTCCTCTGACGAGGACAGCGGCGACGAGGGCACCAGCCTGGTGAGGACCACCACGTTCTCGAACCCGTCTAATGTGCAGACCATCTACACCTATCAGGGAACCCTCGCCTGCGATTTGGCTGTCGGCGAAGGCGGGGTTGTAATCGTGCCCGCGCACGAAGGCACCTCGAGCTATCTGCAGCTGACACTCATAGACGAGGGGGGCACCGTGCTCGACGCGCTGACGCTGCCCGTTTCCATGACTCCTCAGAACGTCGGCTACGGCCCCACCGGGTTCACCTTCACCTTCGCCGACATCTACGATTACGGCGACGGCATCTCGCAGCTCGGCACCTATGCACCCACCGAGAAACCCGGCAACGGCGATTACAGCCAAGTAAGCTGGTTCCGCTTCGGGCGCACCCCCATGCAGTCGGCTGCTTGGTGCGGTGACCGTCTGATGGTGAAGTCCTCATCGACGGTGGCGGGCATCGATTTGGCGAATAAGCAGTACTTCACCTTCTCCCTGAAAAGCGGCGCGGAGGATTATGGGGACTGCCTTGCAAGCGAAGGGTCGCACGATCGAATCGTCACCTTTCAGAACGTCGACAACACCGAAGCCCAAGAAACGGGGGCAACCAGCTCGACTGGAACGGCGAAATACTGCCTGGCCCGCGTCTGGAGTATGAAAAACTAGCCGCATCGCTGCCAGGATCGGGAGAACGCTGCTGAAAAACGGCATACCCCTTATCGGGGCATGCCGTCGGTCTCGGCTACACGTGGATGGCTATTATCAGAACTCCAGATCCTTCAGGCGATCGAAGACGATATCCTTGCGCGTGAGGAAATCCCATGGATCGAAGATCTCATCAAGCTGTTCTTTTGTCAGCGTGCATTCCCCATCGGCTTCCAAGCGCTCGCGATACGTGGGGCCATCGACGGCGTGCTGGATATCATGCCACGTAGCCATCGCGTTGCGTTGCACGATAGCATACGCTTCCTCGCGTGTGATGCCCGTATTCACCAGAGCCAACAGCACCTTGCTGGAATAGATGAGACCGCATGTCTTATTCAAGTTGCGCAGCATGGACTCGGGATAGGTTTGGAGGCCATCCAGAATCCAGATCATCTTCCCATAGATATAGTCGAGAGCGATGAAGCTGTCTGCCAGTGCCGTGCGCTCGGCGCCGGAGTGGCTGATGTCGCGCTCGAACCAGAGCGCTACGTCGTCGTATCCGACTTGGGCATTTGCCTTGATGACGCGAGCGAGCCCGCACACGCGCTCGGCAGTGATGGGATTGCGTTTATGAGGCATGGCAGACGAGCCCTTCTGCCCCTTCTTGAACGGTTCTTCAGCCTCGATGACGTCGCTCTCCTGCATCAGGCGAACCTGCAGGGCGATCTGCTCGAGGGTTGCAGCGCATGTGGCCATGGCGCTGAAGACCTCCGCATGGCGATCGCGGCAGACCACCTGCGTCGACAGCGGATCGGGCGTCAAGCCCAGCTTGTCGCAAACATACTGCTCGATGAAGGGATCGATGCTGGAGTATGTCCCAACCGCACCGCTGATGGCTCCGACGGCAATGCCCTCGCGCGCCTGCTGCAAGCGAATCTGGGAACGCTTCAGGGCTTGGGCCCACATCCCGAACTTCATGCCGAAGGTCATCGGCTCGGCGTGGATCCCATGCGTGCGGCCGACGCAGAGCGTGTTCTGGAATTCAAAGGCACGGCGCTTGCAGATCTCACCAAGCTGCTTCACATCGTCAAGGAGGATATCGATACCCTGGGTGATCTGATAGCACAGTGCAGTGTCGCCAAGATCCGATGAGGTCATGCCATAGTGAACCCAGCGGCTGGGCTTGGGTTGGCCTTCGGGGACATCGGCATCGATGTACTCGCCCATGCACGTAAGGAACGCGATGACGTCATGGTTGGTAACCGCCTCGATCTCATCAACGCGTTCGGAATTGAAATCGGCATGTTCCCGGATCCAAGCAGCCTCTTCCTTGGTGATCCCGATATGCCCCAGCTCGGCTTGGGCCTCGCAGGCAAGCACCTCGATTTCCTGCCAGATGGCGTACTTATTCTCGTTCGTCCAGATCTTCCCCATTTCCGGGCGCGTATACCGTGGAATCATCGCTTCCCTTTCTGACCGATGGTGTTGTCTGCCCCGTACGGAAACGCAGGGCAGGACGTCATGCGCATACGGGTGCCGTCAGCACCCGTCTCCGATATTACCGCCAAGCGAATCGTCGGGAAAGCTTAGCGGTTCTTCAATGCCAAACGCACATCCCGGAACCGATCGGTATCGGCGACGATAATCAGGTTCTCCCCCGCATGGACCAGCGTCTGCTTGCCCACGATCTCGGGGCCCTCGTCGCGGATCACCGCGATGATCAACGTCCCCTCGGGCATCTCGATGTCGCCCACGGCCATGCCCTCCATAGGGTTATGGTGTCCTTTCATGGGTGGGAGCACGGTCTCGAACAGGCCGATATTGCCCTGCGTCAGCGTGGATACCGCATTCATGCTGCCGAGCGTTGCCTCTTCTTCGATCAGACGGGCGATCAGCGTAGTCGAGGAAACGGACTCGATGCCCAGCTTGCGGAAGATACGCAGGTTCTTGGGGCTGTTCACGCGGGCGATGCAGCGTTTGGCGTTGTACACGCGAGAGGAGATCTCGCAGGCAACCAGATTGCTGTCATCATGACCGGTGGCTGCAACGAATACATCTGCCCGGCCGATATCGGCATCCTCCAGCACCCGCGAATCACAGCCGTCGCCGCAGAGCACCATGAACTTGCCGCGCAGTTCGACGGCCATCTCGTCCGCGCGCTCCGAATCGCGCTCGATGAGCACGACCTCGTTGCCCTCTTCCAAGGTGGTGCGAGCCAGATACTCGCCGACTTTGCCGCCGCCGACAATGACGATATACACAAGCGCCCCCTACTCCTGGATGTACTGTTTGAATGCAGGCAGATACTCGTTGCGCAGGCATACGAGAATCGTGTCTCCCTGATACAGGATGCTGTCCGGCGTGGGAATGGAGCTGACCGAACCATCGGCGCGCTCGAAGGCGACGATCCGCACCCCATGGGGCCGTTCAAGCTCCGAAACGCGAATCGAATTGCGCATCGGGGTATGCAGGTCCAACGTGCAGCGGATGATCTCGCAGTCGCCGAAGGTCTGCAGATGGTAGCTGTGGCCCGCAACGATCTTGCTGTAGATGGCCTCTGCCACCAGGCGCGTGCCGCAGGCGAAGTCGATGCCCAACAGCGAGAATGCCCGCTCGTGGCTGGCATTATGCATGCGCGCAACCACATGCGGCACATGATAGAGCTTATCGGCTACCTCGGCGACCATCAGATTCGTATTGTCCAAGTCGGTCACCGATGCCACCACATCGCAATCCTCGATGCCGGCGCGTACGAGAACATCCTCGTCGAATCCGACGCCCTGGATGGTCGCACCGTTGAAATCACGGCCGAGATTGGCAAAGGATGCGGCATCGCGGTCGATGACCGTCACGTTGTTGTCGCTTTGCGAGAGCATGTTCGCCAGCTGGGAACCGACCCGCCCGCAGCCGACGATGATGATATCTGCCATGTCTCCTCCTTTTGGGGAAACAGTATACGCCTTACCTCCAGGGATTAACGTCCAGCACCGTCGTACCAGAGCCGGTGATATCGATGGCCAGCCAATCCAGTTGGCCGGGCTCGGCAAAGATGCCGAACGCCAACGCAGAGAACAGCACGATTAGGCACAGCAACGCCGCAAACGTCGATCGCCTCGGCCTGAGCAGCGAGACGATCCCGGTGATAGCCGAGACCCCGAGCGTCACCACCACCCATGGATTCTGGAGCAGGGATGCGGACAGCACGCCAACGGAGACCGCCGTCGCAAACAATCCAAGGACGATAAGCCCTACCCCGTTCACGAGACGTCCGAATGTGGAAAAGAACCGGTTGGGAATCGCTATCATGCTGATGCCGAGCAGCAAGAAGAACAACGGCAAACACGACATGGATTTCAACTGTGGAGAATTCTTGGTCAGCAGGTAATCGAAGAAGACGGTCAGCGCGAAAACGGCAACGAGCACCAGGAAAACGACGCTGCGATCGAAATGGGCGGTTCCGCTATCGGCCGGTATTGCACTCGATGCCTGCGCATCGGATGCAGGCATCGTCCCTTCCTTCTGAACCTGGGAAAGGTAACGGAAGTACGGTGCCGTCGTGGTGCCGTAGCGGGCAACGAACTCACGTGGGGGCAATGGGGGAATATGCCCGACGCTCAAAGGGGCATCGGCCCGCAAACGACGACCGACCCCCATATGGTCGATGGTTTCGTAACTCAGCTCGCCGTATGCCGTCGAATCGACGGTATGCGGCTTCACTTCGAACATGGAGCCATCGTTGCTGCGCAACGGCCATTTCAGATACAGGATCAAGTACACGAAGACGATCAGGCCCAATGAGGCTATCAGCAGCAGCGCGGCAACCAGGCGCACCGGCAGCGCATCGATGCCGTAGTGCTCGGCAATACCCGCACATACGCCACCGATGACACCGTTGCTGCTTCGATAGAATCCTGATGAGGAGCCCACGCTAACCGGCCCGTCCTGTCGTTACGCCTTCCTGTTGCATCATCTGCCGCACAGGCCCTTCGTCCATCATGGGAATCGGCCCGATAACGGCAGCGCCATTGTACGTCGAACGTACAATGGCGCCGTCAATCGTTACCCGCCCGTCATCGGCAGGCAATGGGTTCGACGATCTCAGGGGTTATCAATAGGACTCCCCATTTGCCGGGATACGTCCCCGGAACGTGCGGTACACGATGAAGTGCCAAATAAGCACCAGGGGCACGCCGATGCAGGCAATGACCGTCATAGCGAGCAGCGCCGTATCGGTAGAAGCCGCCGTCGCGATGGTGATGCTCTGCCCCACCCCGCCCGATGCGAACACGAGCGTCGGGAACATAGAGGTTGCCAGAAGCGCGATGAGCATCAGCAGAGATGCTGAGCACAGGATGAAGCCGCGAAGGTCGTCCTTAGCCCCATTCGTGGTGAACAGCGCCGCCAAAATCAGAACCAGGAACAGGACCGCTGCAGCGATACGCACTACCGTAAGCGGCGGATACATCTCGCCCCAGACCGACGAGACCATGAAGGTGAGGATGATGAACACACCTACCGCCAAAGCCGTCAGCGGCATGCGCAGATTGATGCACCGCTCGCGCAGGGTACTGTCCTCCGGCGTCTTCGCCGACAGCCACCAGGCACCCTGGAGCATGAACAGCAGCAGGCCCAGCACGCCGCACAGCAGCGTGAACGGGGACAGCAAGCCCAGCAGCGGCACACCGCAGTAGTCGCCGTTGGCATCCATGGGAATGCCCGCGAACACATTGCCGACGGCAACGCCCAGCAGCAGCGCCGGAAGCAGCGAGCCGATGAAGAACAGGGCGTTCCACAGCTTACGCCAACCGGGTTTGGGATCGCGGTCGGCATACTCGATGGAAACCGCACGCACGATGAGTCCGAAGAGCACCAACGTGATGGCAAGGTAGAAACCGGAGAAGGTGGTCGCGTATGCCGCCGGGAACGCAGCGAACAGCGCGCCGCCCGCCGTCAGCAGCCATACCTCGTTGCCGTCCCATACAGGACCTATGGCACGCCGGACCATCGCCTGCTCGTCTTCTGTTTTCGCAACGAAGGGACTCAGCACGCCGGCACCCAGATCGAAACCATCAAGGATGAAGTATCCGGCAATCAGCACGAATACCAGAAAGAACCACAGCACACCTAAAGCAGTCATCTAGGCCACGCTCCCTTCTGCATCCGCCGTCTTTCCGATTGCGGATCCCTCCGCCTGCTCCGTCTGCACTAGGTTCGTATCGTCCGGCGTATCGGAGACGGGCTCGGGACCTTTCTTAATATAGTTGTACATAATGCGTGCCCAGGCGATGAGCAGCAGCAGATAGATGACCGTGAAGACAACGATGGTCGTTACCAGCTCCGGCATGCTGACGCTGTAGGAGAACGCCTCGTTGGTCAGCAGCGACACGCCGTCCGGACTCGAGGTGGACGGGTAAACAACCCACGGCTGACGGCCGACCTCAGCGGTGATCCAGCCGCATTCGATAGCGATCAGCGGGATGATCGGGGATACCACAAGGATCCGTTGCAACCACTTCATGTTCTTGATCCTCTGCTTGCCGTGGGTGAAGATGATCGCAAGCAACATGATCAAGGCAATCAGGCCGAAGCAGAACACCATCGTATGGTAGTTCACGAACACCAGGTTGACCGGTGCGCTATCCACGTCGAGATCTTGATATTTCTCGGTCTTAGCCAGGTCGTTCAGGCCTTGGTATTCCTTATCGAAATCGTTCGAAGCCAGGAAGCTGGTACCACCTGGGATGGAAATCGGAGCCATGACCGTCTGGGTCGTCTCATCCACGTACCCCACCAGGTACAGGGGCATGGTCCCGGAATCATACGCGCCCTCCATCATGGCGAACTTCGTGGGCTGCTCCTCGGACACGCCCGTTGCGGTCATGTGCGCGAAAACCAGCATGCAACAGGTGGAAACGAGCGCCACCGCACTGCCCACACGCAGCGCCTTCATCGCGAATTCGGAGTGTCGATGCTTCAGCAGGTAGTAGGCGCCGATGGCCATAGCCACGAAGGCGCCCATGATGATCAGCGCGTCAACTGTATGCGTGTAGCGTGCCAGAAGCGAAGGATTCGCGAAAGCCGCCTCGAAGAAATTCGTCAGCACCGCCTTCGTGCCATCGGCAGAAAGCTCGGTACCCGAGGGAGTCTGCATCCAGGAGTTTGCAATCAGGATCCACAGGGCCGACAGGGCAGAACCGCCGAAGACCACCCAGCTGGAGATCATATACGTTTTCGGCTTCACCTTCTTGCGACCGAACAGCAGAATTCCCAAGAACGACGACTCCAGGAAGAAGGCGAATAACGCCTCTGCCGCCAGCGGGGCACCGAAGATGTCACCCACAAAGCGGGAGTAGTTCGCCCAGTTGGTGCCGAACGAGAATTCCATCGTGATGCCCGATGCAACGCCGACGATAAAAGTTGTCGTGAAGATTTTGATCCAAAGATTCGATGCGGCTAGATCCTCCGGTTTGCGCGAACGGTAGTACCTTGTTTCAAAAATCGCGACAATCAGACCCAAGCCGATGGACATGGGCACGAACACGAAATGGAACAAGACCGTTAGCGCAAACTGCAGGCGAGATGCTGTAGCCGCGCCAAGCAATGCTTCCATTGGAGAAGCCTCCCTTCCGTAATCGATTCCCCAGTGTAGACACGTACCGTGTTATCCAAGGATACCAGCTTGTTTGCGAAAATTCGGGCACAGCGGCAAAATATATTACTAATTTAGTCACATTTCCGATTTCGGGTAAAACAATTCGCCCGCTGCCATCCGTTGAAAGGCAGCGAGCGAACTCGAAGCGATGCGAACACGAAGCCCTCAGAGCGGAACTTCTCCTTAGTAGTAGCGGAAATATGCCGCGCAGGAACCCTCCGAAGAGACCATGCAGGGACCGACCGGATTCTCGGGCGTGCAGACGGTACGGAACAGCGGGCATTCATCGGGGCGCAGAACCGCCCGCAGCACATCGCCGCAACGGCACGCCGTATGCTCGATTGTCGGCTCGACTTCGGGATCGAAGCGCTTGACGGCATCGAAGTCCTCGAATTCGGGCCGGATGCGGTAACCGGATCCGGGTATGTCCCCCAACCCGCGCCAGGTAGCAGTGCAGGTTTCGAAGACCTCGTCGATGATGGCCATTGCCGCAGGGTTGCCCTCCTGCATGACCCCGCGCTTGTAAGCGATCTCTATTTCCGCACGTCCTTCATGGAGCTGCCGAAGGATCATAGCTATTCCCTCGAGAATGTCATTGGGCTCGAAGCCCGTAATGACACCGGGGATGTGGTACTTCTCTGCCAGGAACCGATACGGCTCGGCACCGATGATGGTGCTTACATGCCCGGGCAGAATAAGCGCGCCGATGTTCAGCTTGGGGTCGGAGACAATCGCCTCGATAGCGCCGGGCATGTTCTTGTGTGCTACGAACACCGAGAAGTTCGCCAGTCCCTGTGCCTTGGCGCGCTTGATGGCCATGGCAACTGCCGGGGTTGTGGTCTCGAAGCCGACCCCGATGAAAATCACCTGGCGATCGGGATTCTCCTTGGCGATGGCAAGGGCATCGAGCGGTGAATAGCAGATGCGCACATCGCGGCCGGCAGCCTGCTCCTTCAGAAGGCTGGAGGTCGACCCGGGAACACGTGTCATGTCGCCGAAGGTTGTGATGATAACTTCGGGCAGCCGGCACAGCGCGATGACCGTGTCGATGTCGTGGTTCGAGGTCACGCAAACCGGGCAGCCCGGGCCGCTTGCCAACTCGACCGTATCGGGCATCAGGTTGCGGATACCGTTGCGTGCGATGGATACGGTATGCGTTCCGCAGACCTCCATCAGGCGCGTTGGCTTGTCGGGCGCCCAGGCCTGGATGGAATCCACCAGCCCGCGCGCCAGTTCGGGATCGCGGAAGCTTTTCAGATCCAATTCCATACGGACCCCCCTAGGAAGCCATGTCCGCAAGTTCGGGCATTTCCTTGATCAGGTCGATGGTCTCCTGGGCATACTGCGGATCGACGATCTCGATGGCAAAACCGGCATGGATCAGCACGTAGTCGCCTTCCTTCGCCTTCGGTGTCAGGTCGAGCGAAACCTCGCGGGTCACGCCCAGGATGTCGACGGTTGCCAGATTACCCTCTTCGCGTTCAACCACTTTTCCGGGAATAGCCAAGCACATATCAGTACCTCGATTCTGCTGCTTCGGAACGGTTCGCAAGCAACCATTGCAGGGAGTCGCTGCTTCTACGCGTCCGATTCCTCTGTTTTCCTGGCCAATGCTACCACGGCTTGGCCGAAAGATACGCCCGCATCGTTGGGCGGCAGTTGGCGGTTGATGGCTGCCACGAAACCGGCCTGCGCAAGACCGGCAAGACAGCGCTCTATCAGGTAGCGGTTCATGAACACACCGCCCGCAAGCACCACCTGGCGAATGCCGTACACCGCCTGCACAAGCGCAGCTGCCTGCAAGATGGCCTCGACGAATGCATGGTGGAAACGCAGTGCGATGATGGCAGGCTCCACTCCGGCCTGCTTGTCGTCAAGCAGTGCAGCAAAGGTGCCAGCTGCATCGAAAAGCACCACCGAGGTATCGAGCGCCGTGCTTTCGCTCGTCGCCGAATTCTTCAGAATGCCGATGCGATAACGTGCTTGGGCATCGTCGTCAAGCGCCGCCTCCTCGCGCGCTCCCCCGTCTGCCTCGCTACCCATCTCCGCTTCCAGCAGCACCGCTCCTTCGCCCTCGTAGCGCGGTTCGGTGCAGATGCCGAGCAGAGCCGAAGCCGCATCGAACAAGCGGCCCACCGACGATGTCATGGGAGTGTTCAGGCCGCGTTCGATCATCTGCCCGCAGATATCGGCCGTCGTGCCCAGCCCGGCCAGCGCTTCGGCTGCCGCCGGATGATCAAGCAGGTCGAACGCCCACAACACGCCGTAGGCCATGCGCAGCGGATGCTTCACGCAGGCTGCCCCTCCCGGCATGGGCACATAGGAGAAGTTCGCAAAACGCTCGAAGGTCCGCAGGTTGGCAAGCAGCACCTCGCCGCCCCAGATGGCCCCATCCTCACCATATCCGGTGCCGTCGAAGGCGATGCCGCAAACCGGTCCTTCCAGATTGTTCTCCGCCATCGCGGACACGATATGCGCATGGTGGTGCTGAACCTGGTCCAAGGGCACGCCTTGCTCGTCCTGAGCGCGCACCGCCCACTTGGTCGACAGGTATTCGGGATGCCGGTCGGCCACAATCTGCCCTGCCTGCAGCTCGAAAAGGCGCTCATGCATGCGCTTCGCCTCGAGCCACGCATCGAAGGCGGCAGGGTTCTCCAAATCGCCGATATGCTGGCTGACGAACGCGTCTTTTTGCCGCGCGAAGCAGAAGGTGCTCTTTTGCTCAGGGCCGGTCGCGAACACGATCGGACGGGAGGATGCACCCTTCTCCTGAACGGCATCGGGAAGGGAAAGGGGCTGCGGCGCATAGCCGCGAGCGCGGCGGATGGATTGCACGGCCGTGTCTTGCCTGTCCCCAGCGACTCCCGTCTGCAGCACGCGGATAACCGAATCGTCATAACGCGCGCGAATCGGTCGGTCGTTTCCCAAGAATGCATCCGCCACCTGGGCAAGGGCCATGCGCGTCTCGGCATCATCGGTCTGTATGGGCTCATCATGCAGATTGCCCGACGTCATAACCATCATGCCGCCAAAAGCACGCACCAGCAGATGCTGGACCGGGGTCGCCGGCAGCATCACCCCCAGCTCGGGCAGATCATCGGCCAACCCTGCCGCGAACGTCGCATCCGGCCGCTTGCGCAGCAGCACAATGGGCCGCGCGGGGCTTTCCAGCTGATGCGCTTCCTCGGCGCTTACCAGGCAGCGCGCCCGCGCATCATCGACAGTTGCCACAAGGCAGGCGAAAGCCTTACCCTCGCGATGCTTCCGACGCCGCAGCTCGGAAATGGTCCGAGCGTTTTCAGCATCGCAGGCAAGATGAAATCCGCCCAGGCCCTTCACCGCCACAATCTTGCCATCCGAAAGCCATGCAGCCGCGCGCTGGATGATTGCATCCGACTCTTCGCGCGTGAGGCCCCATTCTACCTGGTCGGACCCCGCTTCACTCCAACTGATATGCGGTCCGCAGGAAAAGCAGGCATCGGGTTGCGCATGGAATCGGCGGTCGGAGGGATCTGCGTATTCCTTCGCACAGGAAGGGCACATGGCGAACGCGCCCATAGAGGTACGCGGCCGATCGTAGGGGAGCCCGTCGATGATGGTAAAGCGCGGGCCGCAGTTCGTGCAGTTGATAAACGGATAATGGTATCGGCGGTTTGCCGGGTCGAAAAGTTCGCGCACGCAATCGTCACAGGTTGCCAGATCGGGTGAAACCAAAGTGGTCTCTGCCGTCTGGTCGTTATCTGAGACGCGGATCTCGAAGGAATCGAACGGCTCAAGCGGCACTTCCGTAACCTTGATGCGCTCCACCTTCGCAGCCGTCGGCGCCTGGTTGCGGATAGCCAGGACGAACTCGTCAAGCAGGCCCTCTTCGCCTTCGGCATGGATCTTCACACCGTCGGCCGCATTGAGAACCCAGCCGGTAATCAGGTAATGGTGCGCCAGGCGGTAGACGAACGGACGAAACCCAACGCCTTGGACGATTCCGTTTACTTCGATAAACAGGGCAGAACGCATGGAGACTCCTTGATACGGAAGGGAGCTTGTTGCAGACAGCAACTCCCCTCTCATGGAACCGGCCACTTTCGTGGCCGGAATAAGTACGGACTATCCGCTCTGTAAGTGCAGCTCACGCACTGCTTTACAAGTTGAGCGCCTTCTTCAGCGACGAGACGCGGCGGCGCGACACGGGAATCTTGTCGTCCGTGCCATCAAGAGTCAGCAGCAGCGTACCGCCTGGAACGGATTCGACTTCCTTGACATGCTCGAGGTTCACCAGGTACCCGCGGTGCACGCGGAAGAACCCGTGGCCATCGAGCCGCTTCTCCAACTGCGCCAGACTGACCGTGGAGAAATACCGGTCGGTATCCGTCTGGAGGTATGCATAGTCATCGCGCGCCATGATGTAGCGGATGGAATCGATATTGATGAGAATCTTCTTGCCGGCCTTCTCTACCGGAATACGCTCAGCGCGCTGTGCGCGGTTGTGCAGGGCGATATGCTCGCGAACGCGCGCCAGGGCCTGCGCCAAGCGCTCGGTCTCCACCGGTTTGATCAAGTAATCGATTGCATGCACTTTGAAAGCGTCGATGGCAAATTCGCTGTACGCCGTGACGAAGACCACTGCGGGCGGGTATTTCAGATGTTGCAAGGCCTCGGCAAGCTGCATGCCGGTTGCCTCCGGCATGTTGACGTCCAAGAACATAACATCGCAAGGATATTCCTTCAGCTTCTCAACCGCTTCGCGAACGCTCGCTGCTTCGCAGACGACTTCCGTCTGACCCAGCTCATCGAGAAGATACCGAAGCTCGGAACGCGCAGGGGCCTCATCGTCGACAATCATCGCTTTGGGCAGCATGTACTCTCCTTGAATTAGATGCTTTACGGTTGTTGATTATAGCCCAAGTATCAGGAGGCGTAAGCACACCTAAAGATTATCCATGTTCTTCGATGCGGCGTCCTGCAGATGCAGCGTAACCGTGGTGCCCTTTCCCAGTTCGCTTTCGAACTCCATCTTGCTTTCGGGGCCGTAATAGCTTTTCGCACGCTCGTTGATGTTGCGGATGGCGATTCCCAATCCGCTGTCGGACTTCGCATGCAGGATGTTCTGCCGCACTTCCTCGGTCATGCCGACACCGTTGTCCTGCACCTGGATGATGAGGTCGTCTTCATCCATGCGGGCAGAGACCTTGACGACAAGCTTGCGATCGGCCGGACGCGCATGCTGCACCGAGTTTTCCACGATGGGCTGAATCATAAACGAGGGAATCAGGATGTTTTCAAGCTCCTCGGGGATATCGACATCGAGCTCAAGCATGTCCTCTCCGAAGCGTGCAACCTCGAACATGAAGTAGCACTGCGTCTGCTCCATCTCGCGGGAAAGCTCGATGAGGTCGCCGTCGTTATCGAGTGTTTTTCGGTAGAAGGTCGCGAACTTGCGTAACAGCACGCGGGCCTTATCCGGGTCGGTGCGGATGAATGCAGCGATGGTGTTCAGGGTGTTGAACAGGAAGTGGGGGTTGATCTGAGCCTGCAGTGCCCGTAGCTCCATGGAGGTGGCAAGCTTGCGCTGGTCTTCGAGGGCCGCTGCTGCCATCTGGGCTGAGAGGATGTTTGCAAAGCCTTCGGCAATGGACTTCTCGGTATCCTTGATGAAATGCGGATGCGCGTAGTAGAACTTCAGCGTGCCGACCACCTGGTTCGACACCACGAGCGGCGAGATGATTGCAGCTTGGATCGCCTTCACCTCATCCTTGAAGCCGATTTCCTGTGCGGACATCATCACCCGCGTGCGGCCATCGGCGAGGGTATCCTTCGTCGCCAGCGTGCGAATGGGCAATCCGGCAGGATTGCCGTCTTCCGATACGCCCGCATAGCCCAAGATGGTAGTGCTGTCGGTGATTGCAACCGCCACCGCCCGGGTGTTGCCCAGAAGCATCTCGCAGATAACCTGCGCCGAATGGGAGGTCAGGCCCTCGGAGTCCATAACCGTCAGCATATGGTTCGCCAGGGATAGCATACGCTCGGTGTTCTTCGCCCTGATCCGGTCGGGACCGGCCAGATACCACAGGGCTCCGAACGCGGCCAGCACCAGGACCACCATGCCCGTGATGATCAACGGAACGTCGCGGCGGTTGGCAAGCAGGCCCCAGAGCAGCAGCACTCCCGCCACCACCGCTACCACGATAAGCACGATAGCGGTGAAGATATGCCATTTCGCTTTCTTGATGGCCATGCCAACGCATCCTTCCCATTAATCGACCTGCGCATTATAACGTCAAACGGGCTCGGATGAGAACGAATCACAAAGGTACTAGCCAATGAGCATTTCGCGGACTATCATGCCGACGGCTGCGACACCGAGCAAGACGCCGAAGAAGAAGCGCAAATGCCGCTCCGAGATATGCTTTATCAGCCGCGCACCCAGCACGGCACCCGGGATAGACCCCGCAGCTATGGAGAGACCCAGCCAGACAACGACATTTCCGAGCAGGATCTGCTCTACGGTGCCGGGGACGGACAGTATCGCGATGGCCATAAGCGAGGTACCGGAAGCATGGTGCATCGACACGCCGAGGATAACCATGAAAAGCGGGGTCATCAGAAAGCCGCCGCCGATGCCGACGTAACCGGCACAGAAACCCGCCGCACAGCCGATTAGAAACCCTTGCAGCAGCTGCTTATGCGGCAGTGTGCGCGGAGCCGCCGGCAGCTCTTCCTTCGATGCCGGCCCTTTTGGCGCTGCAATGGCTTTACGCAGCATCTTGTAAGCCGACCATAGGATGATGGCTGCCGCCACCAAGATAATCAGCCATGAAGGCGAGATATTCGCCAGATACGCACCGAGCGGTGAGAAGCAGGCGCCGCCGAGCCCGGCAGCCACTGCGAGTCCGATAATGCAGGTCCGCTGGCGAATGTGCGCAACCGATCCCGCGATGGCGGTCGGAATAATGGTGAACAACGACGTGGAGGTTGCCTGCAGGGCGGTCAGACCGTATCCGAGGGTGAAAACCGGCAGCATCACGGAACCGCCGCCGATTCCCAACATGCCTGAGAGAATGCCGATTCCCAATCCCACCAGCAGGGAGATCAGAACCAGCATAAGCGTCGGTTCCATGCTCTCCCTACTCTGCGATATTCAGACGGATCTCGCCGGTCGCGCCCGGATCGATCGAGGGCTGCTGCAGCGGTTCCTCCTCGTCCAGCCCCAGCTCCTTGCGGCGCAGGCGCATGGACTCAAGCAGCGCCGAGGTCAGAATGCGGTCACCGCGTGAGCGCTGCATCATCTCGGGCCAAACGAACTGGAATTCGAAGTAGCGCGAGCAATTCTGATCGGCATAAGCGGATGCGTCACGGGAGCATTCGCGCGCCGCACGGAAGTAAGAGCCCTTCTGCGACCGGGCGATGGCGCGCAGCAAAGCGGTGATCCTCGCACGGCGCATGATACCAGGACGGAGGAACGGCCCCGGATACGGCTCGAGCATGCTCGGGGTAATCTGGAGCAGGTCGATCTGCGTGCGGCTAAATTCCACCTTCCTGAACTCGTACATCCAACGGTAGATATCCTGCAGGAACCGCTCGCCTTCATCGGCGCTTTCCGGCGGCATATGCACGAGGCTCCATTTGTTGTCGAACCAGATGGTGGATCCGTACATACGCAGATCCAGCATGTAATCCAGATCCTCGCCTCGCGGAATCCACGGATCGAATGCCAGGCGCTTGAAGGCTTCGGCATGCAATGCCAGACAGCCTCCGCACACATGGTTGGATCGCGACAGGCGCGGACCCTTCATGGCCTGTTCGATCCATTCGTTGAACGCCTTGCCCTGTTCCCAGAAATGGTTGTACCAATGGTTCTGACTCATGGACGTGTACTTGCCCAGGCGGTTGTAGTAGAAACCGGTCTTGGCAAGGATCGGCACCCCGCGCTTGGTCAGCTTGCCCAGACCGTAAACGGCCTTGTGCATGAATTCGGGGTCGTCGACGATCTCGTCGTCATCCAGGAAGACGGCCGCATCGAAGCCGAGCACGTTGGCCACCACCAGGCCAAGATTGCGGATGGCGGAATACCCCACCAACCCGATCTCCTTGTCCAGATTCCCGGCGCCAAGCTGCTCCAAGCGCTGATGGATCAGCGCGTTCTCTCCTTCGGATACCACCAGGATATTCAAGTCGGGGAATCGGTTGACCGTGGCTTCCACGGTTTCGACCGCAGAGTGCAAGATGCGCTTCTGAGCGGAAACCAGTACCACGATAACGCCGACGTCTTTCACGCGACGCAGGGATTCCAAACAACGGTTCAGCTCCTCGGCATGGCCCGGCAGGCTGGGATGGTCGTAATAATCAACCGGATCGTATCCGCGTTTCGAGCCACGCGCGGCATAGATGGTTGGAATGATGATGACCGGATTCATACGTGCAAACCTCCTGCTTGCGCCTGCGGCATTGGTGCGCGACCAGATAGCGGCACCGCTCGGGGAATCGAACCCGCCGGCAACTAGCCCCTCCTGCGCGGATGGCCGGTGCGCTTACGTTTGCGCGCCGCTTCCTCACGCCTCGCTTTTCCGCGTTCGTTCTCATCCATTAAATCATGAAATGCACGCAATCTCGAAGAACTCAACGTACCTGCAGAAACCGCCGCCCGCACTGCACATCCCGGCTCGTCCTTATGGCGGCAGTCGCGGAAACGACACGAATCCGCAAGCGACATGATGTCGGGAAACGTAGCGGCGATGCCCGCATCGGCATTCCACAGCCCCAAACCTCTGACTCCGGGCATATCGACGATTCGACCGCCGCCGGGTACGTCGATGATCTCGCGGGACACCGTGGTATGGCGCCCGCGGCCGTCGCTGCTGCGAACCGCGTTGGTAGCCTGCACCTGCCGTCCCACCAGCACGTTGACGAGACTCGATTTGCCGACGCCGGAGCGTCCCATCATCACAGCCGTTCCGGTACCGATTGCCCAGCGCACTGCCTCGACGCTCTTCGGATCCTCATCGGTGACCACGAGGACTTCCACCTCGTCGCCGACGATGGAATGCACGGTATCGCGGACTTCGCCCACCTGGTCCTCGCTCTCGGCCAAATCGGCTTTCGTAAGCACCACGAGAACCTGCGCCCCGGTCTCGAAGGCAAGTACCAGCTCTCGCTCGAGTCGATGGAGGTTCAGATCCGCCAGCGGTTGGGCCACGATAACCAGATCGAAGTTGGCGGCGAGGGTCTGCGGCAGGGTCCGCTCCGCCGGATCCTTGCGAACCAGCACATGACGACGCGGGAGGATCTCTTCGATTTGGGCGACATCGAGCTCTTGGGGACGGGAAATCCGCACCTTGTCGCCGATGACGGCACGCATATCGGCGTTCTTCACCAGGGAAACGGCATGTCGGCAACGTTCCAGGCGCCCATCGGGCAATCGGACAAGCGGATAACCCCGATCGAGTTTCACAACCTCGCCGATAATCGCACCTTCACCATGCGGCGATGCGTTCGGTGCGAGCATCGGCGCAGCCTTCTGTTCGCGGTCGCCTTCGGTCATCGAGCCCTCGCCCGGAAGCGGTGATAGGCGAAATACAGTCCCGCTCCGAGTACAACCAGCAATGCGCCGCCGACGAGCTTGTCCACATCAAGGGAGTCTGACGATTGCCGACCCGGTTCTACGACGACGAGGTCCGTGGCGTGGATATCTTCCAATCCTTCGTCGCTTGCGCAGTTGGCATGGAACGTACCCATGATCCGCACTGTGGAACCGGTGACCCCGTATCGCCCATATGTGTCGATGAGATCCGCCTGCGACTTGCTGACCAGTACCTGGATGCTTCCGGCATCCTCGTCGGAAGGCGCCGACACCGTAATCCAGCAATAGGAAGAATTGCTTTCATCGTTGATGCGGTCGCCCACCACTTCGCCGGTGATCTGCACGGTCTGCTTGTCGTAGTAGGTATTGTTCGCACTGAGGTCCGCGATCTTCGCCTCGTAGATGAACGACCCGTCCGGCAGCTGGCCGGTGTCCACATCGTTCTTCTCGGCAAACGCCGGCTCGCAGGCCGCAAAGCAGAGCACGACCGCCAGGCATACCGCCCATATCAGGAAACGTTCGCCAGCCGACCGAGGGCTGTTCGACCGCGGCAACGCCATCATCGCCCGTATCTCCCTCATCAGTTGGACCGCCTCCTGATACGAGGCTTCAACGATGCGAAGATCTTTGCAATCAGCGCAAACAGCGTCACGAATTCCAGACGGCCGGCCCACATCTCGAAGATATACAGCAGCTCCAACCCAACGGGCATGTCCGACGAGACGATTCCCGCCGTCAAACCGCCATTGCTGGCCATAGCCACCGAGTCGAAGATGGCCGTGGTCGCGTCATAGCCGTAGGCGACGCCCACAAGCGAACCGACTGCGTACATCCCCACGAACAAGGCGAAGATGGTCATAGCCTCTTTCATCATGCTGTCATCGATGATCTGGCGCCCGACATGGCGATACGAGCTGACCGAGCGCATCGACTCCGGCGACGCCGTCTTCTTGATGGTGGATTCCACCGAGCGTGCGATGATGGCCAGACGGCGCAGCTTGATGCCGCCGGCAGTACTGCCGGCAGAGAGGCCGGCGGACATGGCAAGCGCCAGCACGAAGAAAGCGCCCGTCGTGGCCAGAAGCGCCAGCTTGTCCGGCGTAATCGTGCTGAAGCCCGTCGTGCTGGCCGCCGCGATGATCATGAACAGCCCACGCCGCATGAGCGCCGGCGCGCTGGAGAACACCGAGCTTGCCGACAGGGCGAACACACCGATGACCACCAAGAGCGTCAGCCACAGGAACATGGTCTTCAATTCGGTATCGCGCAGTACCTCGCTGAACTTCCCGCGCCACGCTGCCGCATAGAGACCGAAGTTCACACCGCCGAGGAGCATCATCACCATCAGGATGACCTCCATGACGGTGGAGTGGTAGTAGTAGATATTCGATGACATGGGAGTGAATCCGGCGGTCATCAGCGCCGATATCGCAATCCATATCCCATGCAGGATGGCGCGCGCCGGCTCCATACCCGCTAAGAGGCAGAGCGCAATCAGAATCAAGGAGAAGAACCCGATCATCATCAGGGAGATGCGGGCGATCAGACGGGTCGTCTGCACTACATTGGGAAGCACATGCTCATCGCGGCCCTCCGACGAGTACAGAGAGGAGCCCGACCCTGCAAACAGGCCGAGCGACAGCATAACGACTACCAGTCCCATGCCCCCCATGAGATGCATGATGAAGCGCCACATGTTGTCGGCATAGGAAAGATGATCCAGATCCGAGATGACGCTCGCGCCGGTAGAGGTGAATCCCGATACGGAATCGAAGAGCGCATCGAGATACGATCCGAAATGTCCCGACCCGTAAAGCGGGATGGCGCCGATCAGTGCCAGCACGATCCAGGCGAAACCGACCACGGCCAATGCCTGCTGGCGGTTCAGCTGGCGCGGAGTCGAGCAGACCCAGCACATGCTGCTGCCGATGATCAGGGATGCTCCGATCGAGTACAGGTAGCGGACTGCCGGATCCCATTCTTGGAAGATGATTGCGATAATCAACGGAATGGTCTGAGCCACCGCCACCAGCAGAACCAAGTCTCCTAGGTAATGGCCGATGGTACGGAAGTCGGAGAATGTATAGCGTTGCCACATGCGTGCGCCACCCGTTTCCTACCCGATGAAGAAGCGGAGCACGACGATGATCGCTTCGAGGATGAAGACGAACGCGACCATCAGCATGACAACGGAGAGCATGCCGCTTATTGGGGTCTTGAGATCCCGTTTGATTTTTACCCGAGGCGTAGCCATGGCGCCATTCTAGTACATTTCACCATTCGCAACACCTTAGCGCGCCGCTAGCGACCCCAAGCGGCAAGGAGTTCGGCAACATCGAGGTCGTCCAAACTCGCAATGCAGCGATCAGCCACCGACGCCAGTTCTTCGAAGCTGCCGGCATCATCGTGGTCGAACATGCCGATGGTGCGGTATCCGGCATCGTGCATGGCACGTACAGCATACAGCGAGTCGTCGATGCCCCAGGTATCTTCCTTGGCGACCCCGATACGTTTACAGGCGATCGCATAGATGCGCGGATCGCGCTTGGACATATCCACATCCTCGGTCGAGACGATATCGTCGATGAATTCCGCCATGTTGCAACGAGCCAGTCCGATATCGAGCAGGGAATGTGCGGTAGAGGAAACCACCACGCAACCGACGCCCGCTTCGTGCAATGCTTTCACAAAGGAACGGGCACCAGGACGTTCCTCGCACTCGTTCGCGTAGAAGTCCCGCATGATGTCATCGATGATGCCGTAGACCTCTTCCCAGGTGGCACCGAGGGCCATGTGCTCATGGAACCACTGGCATACCTCGGGAACCGTCAGCGAATTCAACAGGGATTTCTCGTCCTGGGTCAGCGTCTGTCCCGCCCGCTCTGCCAGGCGGTTGTCGATATCGCGCCACGCTCCCATGGAGTCCAACAGCGTACCGTCGCAATCGAGGATCATGCCCTTCTTTCCCATGCGGGTTCCTTTCCAGTCGATGACCGGCAAACAAGGCCGCCAGCCGTATGCGATACCGCTTCTTGCAAGCGGAAAAGGCGGCAGGACCCGAACGGGTCGCTGCCGCCTTCCCATGATAAGCGCAATCTTCTGTTCCAGGCGGTATTCCTCGAAAAGGTCGCTTACTCGCCGGCGGGCAGGGCTTCTTCCCCGCCATCCAACAGCACGTTGACCTCGTCGGCGGTCTTCTCCATGCGCTCGCAGGTATACTCGCCGGTCGTCAGGTCGAAATCGACCAGCACATGATCTCCATCATGCAGTTGCCCGCCGATGATGGCAGAGGCAATGGTGTCCACCACATTGCGTTGAATCAGGCGCTTCAGCGGACGGGCGCCGTAAACCGGGTCGTAACCCTCGATGCAGAGGTTATCCATCGCCGACTGCCCCACCTCAAGTGTGATACGGCGCTGGGCCAGACGCTGGCGCACATCGTTGAGCTGCAAGTCGACAATCGGCTCGATGCTCTCCATCGACAGCGCGTTGAAGGTGACGATATCGTCGATGCGGTTCAGGAACTCCGGACGGAACGTCTTGCGCAAAGCACCATCGATCTGGGTCTGCAGCTTCTTCTCGTCGCTTTCGCCGCTTTCCTCGTATTCGCGGATGAACTGCGAACCCACGTTGCTCGTCATGATGATGATGGCATTCGTGAAGCTGACCACCCGGCCCTGGCCGTCGGTCAGACGGCCATCGTCGAGTACCTGCAGCAGGATGTTGAACACATCCGGATGCGCCTTCTCGATCTCATCGAGCAGGATGACGCTATAGGGCTTGCGGCGCACCGCCTCGGTCAGCTGGCCGCCCTCGTCGTAGCCCACGTATCCCGGGGGCGCACCGATCAGACGTTGGACGCTGAACTTCTCCATGTACTCGGACATGTCGATGCGCACCATGGCCTTCTCGCTGTCGAACAGGCACTCTGCCAGCGCCTTGGCAAGCTCGGTCTTGCCGACACCCGTCGGCCCCAGGAACAGGAACGATCCGATGGGGCGATTCGGGTCGGACAGCCCCGCACGGCTGCGGCGGATGGCGCCGGCAACCGCATGGACGGCCTTGTCCTGTCCGATAACGCGCTCATGCAGACGGTCTTCCAGATGGGAGAGCTTCTGCATCTCGCCTTGCATCATCTTCGAAACCGGGATGCCGGTCCAGCTGGAAACGACCTCGGCGATCTCCTCGCTTGTGACCTCCTCCTTCAGAATCGCACCGGATTCCTGGTTCTCGTTCAACTGCTCCTCGGCTTCCTTCAACTGCTTCTGCAATGCCGGGATGCTGGAATAGCGCAGCTCGGAAGCACGGGACAGATCGCCCTCGCGCGTCGCGCGCTCTTCCTCCAACTGCAGGGAATCCAACTGGGATTTCAGGTCCTGCACGTTGACGATGACGTCTTTCTCGTTCTTCCACTTGGCCTTGGAGGCATCCAGGGATTCCTGGGCTGCCGCGATGTCCTTGCGCAGCTTGGCCAGGCGCTCCTTGCTCGGTTCGTCCTCCTCCTTCATCAGGGCCTGCTCCTCGATCTGCATCTGGGTCAGCTTGCGCTGGGCAAGATCGATGTCCTCGGGCATGCTGTCGATATCGATGCGCAGGCGGCTGGCCGCCTCATCCATCAAGTCGATGGCCTTGTCGGGGAGGAACCGGTCGGAGATGTAGCGGTTAGAAAGCTCGGCCGCCGATACCAGGGCGGAATCCGTGATACGGACGCCGTGATGGATCTCGTACTTCTCCTTCAGTCCGCGCAGGATGGCGATCGTGTCCTCGACGCTCGGCTCGCCCACCAACACCGTTTGGAAACGGCGCTCCAATGCCGCGTCCTTCTCGATGTACTTGCGGTACTCGTCAAGGGTCGTGGCGCCGATCATGTGCAGCTCGCCGCGGGCCAGGGCCGGCTTCAGCATATTGCCGGCATCCACAGAGCTATCCCCGCCGGCACCGGCACCGACGATGGTGTGTAGCTCGTCGATGAACAGAATGATGTTCCCGTCGCTCTGGCGCACTTCGCGCAGCACGGCCTTCAAACGGTCCTCGAATTCGCCACGGTATTTTGCACCGGCAAGCATCGATCCCATGTCCAACGTGATGACGTCATGGTCCTTCAAAGACGTCGGCACGTCTCCGGCGACGATGCGCTGGGCCAGGCCCTCGACGATGGCCGTCTTGCCGACGCCCGGCTCGCCGATCAGGCACGGATTGTTCTTGGTGCGGCGGCTCAGGACCTGGATGGTGCGGCGGATCTCCTCCGAGCGCCCGATAACCGGATCCAGTTTGCCTTCGCGCGCCATGTCGGTCAGGTTCTGGCTGTACTTTTCCAGTGCCTCGAACTCGGTCTTGCTGTCCTGCTCCGTGACGCGGGAATCGCCGCGCAGATCCTGGTAGACCTTCTCGACATTCTTGTGCGTGACGCCTGCCATATTCAGTATGCGGCCTGCCGCATCGTCAGCATCCGTCAACGCAATCAGCAGATGCTCGGTGGTTGCGTACTCGTCGTCGAGCTTTTCGGCAGCCTTCACCGCGTCATCGAAGACTTTGATGAACGCCTGGCTCGGGTTTGCCATCATCGAATAGCCGCCCGAGACCTTCGGCATCTTCTCCAATTCCTCATCGACGTTTTCCAGCAAGCGTTTCGGATCGGCGCCGATGCGCTTGATGATTGCGGAAAGGTTGTTCTCGTTTTCGGCAAGGAGCACACGCAGCAGATGCAGCGGCTCCACCGAACTGTGGTTCAGCTCGCTCGCATAGCTCAGGGCAGATTGCATGGCCTGAGCCGAGGTCATTGCCAATTTGTCTAGTCTCATATATCCTCCATCGATGCCGGGGATGCCTCCCATCCCACGGCGGATGCCGTTTCCTGGTCCTATGGAAACGGCTGCGAAGCATTGCCCCCGCAGCCGCTGCCTTCGTTCGCTAGAGATCCATGAGCCGACGGATCGTATCGCTCGTCGATGGATCCATCAGCGAATTCACATGCTCACGGGTTTCCAGCTCGTGTACGCGGTCTGCCAGACGGCGCACCCGCTTGTGCAGGTCGTCGATTTCCTGGTCCCGTTCGTCTAACCGTCCTTGCAGATCAAGGATTCGTATCACGCCGGCAAGGTTGATCCCCTCCGACGTCAAGCTGTTGATCATGTTCAGCCGGTCGATGTCTGCCTCCGAGTACATACGGGTATTCCCGCTGGTACGCTGGGGGGTAACCAAGCCCTTCTGCTCGTACATGCGCAAGGTCTGCGGATGCACGCCGGCCAACTGGGCGGCGATGCTGATCATATACACGGGACGGTTTCTATCATCCATTACCAGTTCCTCACCTTCTCAGTCGTTGCCGTGCGATACGCCTCAAGCGCCTCGCGCTGCCTATCGTTCAGTTTCTTGGGCACCTTTACTTCCAGAATCATCTTCAAATCGCCGTGGTCGGCGCTCTTCAGGCGCTTGGCTCCCTTGCCGCGCATTCGCAACGTCTTGCCGCTTGCGCTGCCCGCGGGAATCTTCACACGCACGCGTTTGCCGTTCGGAGTGGGAACCTCGACGGTTGCGCCCATTGCGGCTTCGTCGAAGGACACCGGAACGGTAACCAGGACATCTGCCCCATCGCGTGTGAAATACGGATGAGGGGCGATGTGCGTAACCACCAGCAGGTCCCCGTTGGGCCCGCCATTGACACCGGGAGCGCCCATTCCGCTTTTACGGATGCGACCGCCCTCGACGGCTCCCTCGGGCACATGCACGGTTACCGTACGGGAATCGGATTCGCCCGGAACGCGCATGGTAATCGTCTTGCTGCAGCCTTTGAAGGCCTCGTCGAAGGTCACATTCAAATCGACCGTGACATCCTTGCCCTTCTGGGGCACCGGCTGCCCATAGCCTTGGCTTCCCATGAAATCCGAGAAGTCCCAATTCGTGCCGAAGGCGCCACCGCCGTTGCGAATGCTATCCAGGATATCCGCCCAGCTGTTGAAACCGGCAGCCGCAAAGGGATTTGCGCCCGCTGCCCCTGCTGCGCCTCCCCAACCGTGGGGAATCTGATTCTCGTTTGCTGTGCCGTATTGGTCGTAGAGCTTGCGCTTCTTGTCGTCGCTCAGGACCTCGTAGGCTTCGTTGATTTCCTTGAATTTCGTCTCGTCGCCGCCGGCATCGGGATGGTACTTGCGAGCCAGCTTGCGATAGGCTTTCTTGATCTCGTCAGGCTTCGCGGTGCGCGATACACCCAACGTTGCATAGTAATCCGGAGTCTTCGTAGGCATTACGCACCACCTCTCTATCTTACTTCAACCGCCGCGAAGACGTCCTTACCGCATCTGCGGCACCAGCGGACCTCTCGCGGCGGTTGCCTTGCTCATCGGGAAGATGTCGCTTCCCGTTATTCCTCGTCTTTGTCGTCCTCGTCCTTCGGACGCTGCGGGCCACCGGTGCTCACCTGCACCATTGCCGGGCGGATAACCTTGCCGCCCATCTTGTAGCCCTTCTGATACACCTGCATGACGGTCTCATCGGGCACGTCGGTGTTCTCGACGGTACCCACCGCCTGATGCTGCAGGGAGTCGAACGCCTCGTCCTTCGGGTCGATGGCCTCGAGGCCGTCGCTCTCGAGAACATTCAGCATCTTGCTCTGAACAGCCTCGACGCCACCGAGAAGCTTGTCCACGCCGTTCTCGTTGGCATAGGCGATCGTGCGCTCGAAGTCGTCGAGCACGGGAAGCAGGTCCTTGACCAGATTCTCGTTCGCCCGCTCCTTCTCCTGCTGCCGATCCTCCGCCGTGCGGCGACGATAGGTATCCCATTCAGCATGGAGACGCATGAATTTATCCTGCCAGTCGGCCGCGCTCTTCTGGGCCTGCTCGAGCAGATCGGCCGTCGTCTTCGCGGCGGCATCGGCCGCCGCTTCGGCGGTCTTGCCGGCGGCGTCTGCCGCCTGGGCGGCAGCCTCGGTTGCCTTCGAAGCGAAATCGCCGCCGGCATCCTTGGCGCCCTTTGCTGCTTGGGCGGCAGCATCCGCAGCAGAATCCGCAACGCTCGCAGCCGCCTCATAGGCACGGTCCGCTGCCTCGTTGGCAGCATCGTAAGCTTTATCCATGGCTTCTCCTGCCGCGTTCATGGCCTCGACCGCCGCATCGGAGATGCGGGTCGAAGCACCGTTCGTGCTTTCCTCTGCGCGCTCGGCCGCCTCGGTCGCCATATTCATGGCACGGGCCGTAGCATCTTTCGCACCGGCGCGGAACTCTTCGCCCATCTGCTTTCCCAGTTTGCGCCAAGCATCAGCCGCTTCCTTCATGGCGCTTCGTGCGCTGCTTGCCGGGGAATCGGGGGTAGCCGCTGCGTCCGTCTGCTTGGTTGCAGCATCCTCAGCAGTCTCAACAGCGTCTTTCTTCTTGGAATCTGCCATCGTGACTACTTCCCTTCATTCTTGCTGTCGTCATCCACCACTTCGTAATCGGCATCGATCGTGTCATCGGAAGCCGAAGCATCTGCGGAACCGGCAGCCGCGTCCGTCGGCTGGGCACCGGCAGCTTGACCGTTGCCGTAGGCGATCTCGGCCATCTTGTAGCCTGCCTGCTGCAGCTTCTCGGTAGCAGACTTCATCGCCTCGACATCGTTTGCCTCGATAGCCGCATGGCCTGCCTGGATGGCTTCCTGCGCCTGCTGCTTCACGTCAGCCGGAACCTTGTCGCCCAAATCGTTCAGGGTCTGCTCGGTGGCATTGGTCAGCGAATCGCAGTTGTTGCGGACCTCCGTCTCCTCGCGGCGCTTCTTGTCCTCCTCGGCATGCGCCTCGGCGTCCTTGACCATGCGGTCGACTTCGTCATCGGACAGCGCGGTCGAACCGGAGATGGTGATCTGCTGCTCGCGACCGGTTCCCAGATCCTTTGCGGAAACATTTACGATGCCGTTCGCGTCGATATCGAATGTGACCTCGATCTGCGGGACGCCGCGACGGGCAGCCGGAATTCCAGTCAGCTGGAAGCGACCCAGCGTCTTGTTGTCCGCAGCCATCTCGCGCTCGCCCTGCAGCACGTGAATCTCAACGGACGTCTGATTATCGGCCGCCGTGGAGTAGATCTCGGTCTTGCGGGTCGGAATCGTGGTGTTGCGGTCGATCATCTTGGTCATCACGCCGCCCATGGTCTCAACGCCCAGTGAAAGCGGGGTAACGTCCAGAAGCAGGATGCCCTCGACGTCGCCGGCAAGAACGCCGCCTTGGACGGCTGCGCCCATAGCCACGACCTCGTCCGGGTTCACCGACATGTTCGGCTGCTTACCCGTGAGCTGCTTGACCAGTTCCTGCACTGCCGGCATACGAGTGGAACCGCCGACGAGGATGACCTCGTTGACATCGTTGGTGGTCAGGTCGGCATCCTTCAGCGCCTGCTCAACCGGCTTGCGGCAGCGATCCAGCAGATCCTTGGTAATGCGCTCGAACTCGATACGGGTCAGCGTGTAGTCCAGGTGCTTCGGGCCGCTTGCGTCTGCCGTGATGAACGGCAGGTTGATGTTGGCCTGGGTCGTGTTGGACAGCTCCATCTTGGCTTTCTCCGCCGCTTCCTTCAGGCGCTGCAGAGCCATCTTGTCCTGGCGCAGGTCGATGCCGTTGTCGGTCTTGAACTTATCGGCCAGCCAGTCGATGATGCGCTGGTCCCAGTCGTCGCCGCCCAGATGGTTGTCGCCGGCGGTGGAGCAAACCTCGAACACGCCGTCGCCAAGCTCAAGGATGGACACATCGAAGGTGCCGCCGCCAAGGTCGAACACGAGGACCTTTTCGTCTTTGTTCGTCTTATCCAAGCCGTAGGCCAGTGCAGCCGCCGTCGGCTCGTTGATGATACGCAGAACTTCCAGTCCTGCGATCTTGCCGGCGTCCTTGGTTGCCTGACGCTGTGAGTCGTTGAAGTACGCAGGCACCGTAATGACCGCCTGGGTGATGGGGCTGCCGACGCGCTTCTCGGCGTCCTGTTTCATCTTCTGCAGCACAACCGCCGAAATCTCCTCGGGCATGTAATCCTTGCCCTCGATATCAACAACTGCACGGCCATCCTTGCCGCTCTTAACATGATAGGAAACCGTCTTCTGCTCTTCGGAGGTCTCGGCGAAGGAACGGCCGATGAAGCGCTTGACGGAGGAAACGGTGTTTTCGGGATTGGTGACAGCCTGGTTCTTAGCAGCCTTGCCTACTACGCGCTCGCCGTCCTTACGGAAACCGACAACCGACGGAGTAGTGCGATCGCCCTCGGAATTGACGAGAATTTCGGGCTCCGAACCCTCCATTACCGCCATTGCGGAGTTCGTGGTACCCAAGTCGATACCAATAATCTTTCCCATTATGCGTCCTTTCATAGAACCAACATGCCTGTTGCATAGAATTGCTTTCGTCGGCAGCAAGGGGTATTGGGCAATACCCATTTACCGCACGATGCAAATATATAATCTAAGTCTGTTACTGTCAAGTTTTCTTGTTTTGTACTTTTCAGATTATTTTACTTTTTCATTCCTGTCTGATAACGCTGCGTTGACCTGCCGCTTTTGTTTGCCTCTCCTTCTGCTGATTCCTGTTTGGTTCATATTTCCTCCACAATTACCTTGATAACTCCCGGCTCAACTTCCGTCTCACACGGTCAGACGTACCGGCAATCGGACCTCCCTTCGAAAGCGATAGGAAGAAAGAGGCAACAAGAAAAAGAAAAGCCCGACCGGAATGATCCGGTCGGGCAGCCGATCATGAAGGAATCGTTATTGCGAAATGGCTAATCCTCACTGATTTCGGTGATAGAGCCCATGGGGCACTCTTCAAGGCAGTCGCCACAGGCAATGCAGGCATCCTCGTTCGCAACAGTGCATACACCGTCAACGACTTCGAGGACTTCTTGCGGGCAGGCATCGCAGCAGATGCCGCATCCGATACAGGTATCAGTGTCGATAATGGGACGGGACATGGCTTCCATTCCTCCTTGAATTCAGGACCGTACGTTGTCTCCAAGCCACGGTTCATGGCAGTTGGATTCGTGGCTATTGGTAGGTTCCCAACCACAAATGCTACAACGCAACATACCACGGATTACCCATTTATCAACAGCGAACCTGCCAGTGGTCGGGTAAACGGCAGGGGCACTCGCACGCAATTTATCCTTGCTTGCAATATCCCCAGTTCATCAGCATATTTCCGATTGAAAAACACCCGATTTCCCTAGGATTTCTCACGCTATATACTGAAAAAAACGGAAAGGCCCGGACCTGATGGCCCGGGCCTTTCTTGTGCATTCCTTCACTGGTACGGAAAGAAGGAATCGTATAACACAGGCGGTTATGCCCGCTTATACTTCTTAACCAGCTGACGGCCAGCAATGTACTCCATAATCTCGGTGGTACCGCCGCCCATCTCGTTGCCGCGCAGGTCGGCCCAGATACGGCCGACGCGGATCTCCTTGGTGTAACCGATTGCAGCATAGATGGACATGGCCAGGTCGCCGACCTTGGTCAGCTCGCGGCAGGCATAGCCCTTCAGCAGAGCGGACTCGAGGCGGGTGGACTCGCCGCGGTCGATCATGTCGACAACGCGGTAGAGACGGCAACGGACGTTGTCCAGGATGTTCTCCATCTCGCACAGATGATCCTGGATGGCGGTCAGATGGGCAATGGGCTTGCCGAAGCAGATGCGCTCGGAAGCATAGGCGGCCGCGTCGTTCATGGCAGCCTGTGCCAGACCCAGGGAGGAAGCGACAACGAGCATGCGCTCGAACTCCAGCTTCTTCATCAGGTCCAGCCAGCCCTCGCCCTGATTGCCGATACGGTCGGCCTCGGTCAGCTTGACGTTGTCGAAGAAGCAATCGACGAACGGAATGGACTGCTGGCCGACCTTCTCCAGCTGGCCCACGGTGAAGCCCGGGGTGTCGTTCTTGACCAGCCACAGGGAGTAGCTCTTGTTGTCATAGGAAGGATCCTCGTCCTTGGCAACGACCATGGTGTACACCGACAGGCCGCCCAAGGTGACCCAGGTCTTCTGGCCATTCAGCAGGTAGGTGCCGTCAGGCTGCTTCTTGGTGACGCAGGTCATGGCGTTGTTGTCGGAACCAGCGGCGGGCTCGGAGATGGCAGAGCAGGCAACGCAGGTGCTCTCGACGTTGTTGATGACATCCATGATGCGGGCCTGCTGCTCTTCGTTGCCAAAGTCGATGACGTCGGTGATGGTGTTGAAGTCGGTGACGAACGGCAGGATGACGCCCGTGAACTCGTGCAGCTTCTCAACCAGGAGGATCTCGGTCAGTTTGCTGACGGGCACGCCGCCAACCTCTTCGGGAAGGCCCAGATGCATGAAGCCGGCCTCGCGGTAAGCCATGGCCTGCTCGATGCTGATGTGGTGGTTCTCATATGCCGCCTTGCAGGACTCCTCATCGAAGTAGCGATCGGCATACTCTTTTGCGCTCTCGATCAGCAGCTGCTGCTCATCAGTAAGGGAAAAATCCATATCTCCTCCTCTAGGAGCTCAACGGTTCTCAACGACCCGCACCTCGTACAAAACGCCAGCGAAACCGTGGAACGGCATCCGCCTGGCGAAAGTGCGGCATGGGTAACGACCGACTCGGCCGATGTCACCGCCGTTTTCGATAACAATAGTGCAAACGACGCCCGCCCGTCCCGCCGAAACGGCAAATAACGTATTGGAATTTATTTCGAAATTCAGATGTTGTATAAGCCGTTTGAATAACCCCAGCATAAGTCTATAAGCTGGGGTAACTTGATTTTCCGCCCGCAAACGAAACACGGGTCCGGGAAGCAGCCCGAACCCGTGCACAGTGTCGCCCGAATAGCAGGACCTAGCAGATCCGCGGCAGTTGTTCGCCGACCAGCATATCCAGAATGCGCTGTCCGCCGAAGGCGTTTGCGAGCGTCACACGCGGACCCTGCTCGGGATCCATCGCGGTCACTTCGCCGATAATCGCGGCATCTGCACCGTATTTGTTCGCCTTCATGGCCGCCAACGCTGCATCGGCATCCTCCGGCGCAACCACGCAGACCATCTTCCCCTCGTTGGCAACCTGCATGAAGTCGTAGCCGAGCATCTCGCAGGCACCCATGACCTCGGGCTTCACCGGGACAGCATCTTCCTGGATGACCATGCTGACCTGAGACTGCTCGGAAAGCTCGTTCAGGGTCGAGGACATGCCGCCGCGTGTGGGATCGCGGAAGCAACGCGTGCCCGGCGCAGCAGCCAGCACATCGGCGATGAGCCCGTTTAATGGAGCCGCATCGCTTTCAAGGGTCGTATGGAAGTTCAAGGATTCACGACAGCTCATAATGGTGATGCCGTGGTCTCCAACTGTGCCCGAGACGAGTACCTTGTCACCTGGCTGACAGCGCTCTCCGCCGAGCTTCACACCAGCGGGAATGAAGCCGACCCCGCTCGTGTTTATGTAGATGCCATCACCATGACCGCGGTTAACGACCTTCGTGTCTCCGGTGACGATGTGCACGCCTGCCTCTTTTGCTGTAGCCGCCATCGTCGCACAGATCCGATGCAAATCGTCCATCGGGAATCCGTCTTCCAGGATCATCCCAACACTGAGGTATTTCGGGACGGCCCCGCTTGTCGCAACATCGTTGACCGTACCGCAGATGGCAAGGTGGCCGATGTTTCCGCCCGGGAAGAAATGCGGGGTCACCACGAAGCTGTCCGTCGAATAGGCGATGCGCTCGCCCGGCGCCGGTGCCGGCAAATCGGCAGCATCGTTTCCCTGCCGCAGTTCATCGGTACCGTATTCCTGCATGAAGACCTCGTCGATGATGCGGCGCATCATCGATCCGCCGCTTCCGTGACCAAGCAGTACCGTCTCGTCCATTTGCGTCCCTCTTCGCCGTACTCGTTTACAGATTCTCTCCTGACGTGGTCAGAACCAGCTTGCCGTTCTTCACGCCACGCGTTCCCAAGATGATATCCGCGATTTTCTTCACCGTGCTCGCTTCGCCGCGCAGCACGATGACCTCCAAGCAGTTATCGGCATCCAGATGCACGTGGATGGAGGAGATGACGTTCACCAGATAATGGTGCTGGATGTCATGCAGCTTCGATTCCAAATCGGTGGAATGGTGGTTGTAGACGATGGTCAGCGAGCCGACGACCTTCGAATTCGGCTCGGCACATTCGTCTTCCACCAGCGCTTCGCGCACAAGATCGCGGATGACCTCGCTGCGATTCTTCGCGATGCCGCGGCGCGCCACCAATTCGTCGAAACGCATAAGAAGGCTCTCCGGCATTGCGACGGAGAACCTCATCAAGTCATTTGCCATAGCAGAAGAACCTTAACGGCTAGACTCTGGTAACGGTAACGTTCGCCAGCTTCTCGGCGTCGTTTTCCAGAGCATCCTTGGCATCGGTCATCAGCGCACGGGCGTCATCCAGCAGCTCTTGGACATCATGCATGATCTTGCACGTTTCCTCGTAGCCGTTGTCCCCGGCCAGATGGGCAAGCTTATGCGTCCAGCGACGATTGAGCGCCAGCTGATCGTCCATTTCTTCCAACATCATGTTGTACTGGCCCGTGTTCACTCCGTTTGTGCACATGGTAAACCTCGATTCTCATTCGATGTCGCCTTTACGGCACCAACTCATTATGATCCGTCATCGTCCACCATACTGCAGGTATCAGACGAGCGGTGCTAAAAAAGTGACAATTCGTGTGAAAATGTCTCAGATGGAAAAATTGCCGCAAGATTCCGGTAGCGCCTGCAGGACCGCGAAATGCCGTTATTCGGCAACCCTGCGGGCGGTCAGGCAATACCATTCCCCCTTTGCGTGCAGGCCTACCTGGGAAAATCCCGCTTTGCGATAACGTTGTTGCAGTTCATCCGGCTGGTAGATCGTCAGGAACCCGGAAGTACCGGCAAAACGGGCATCGTTCGGGTCGCTCATCTCGCAGACGGTCAGGAACGTCGCTTCAGGGCGCATCACCCGATGCACCTGTGAAAGCGCCGCATCCAAGTCGGGCCAGAAGTACACCGTTTCGCATGCCAAAACGAAATCGAAGGCGCGGTCGGGAAACGGAAGGGCTGCGACATCGGCCTGCACCACCGTGCAGCGGCCGGCATCGATGGCTGTCGAATTGAGCTTGCAGCTTTCTTCCACACTGGTCAGGGAGTAGTCGACGCCCGTTACCTTACCGGCCGGGCAGGCATCCAGCAGTCGGGCGATATTCGCTCCGCCACCGCAGCCGACATCGAGGGCATGGGCATCTGCCGGCACCAGAACCTGCTCGAACGCCCAATCCACCAGACCCCGGTGATGCTCGTTCATCTTATGCAGCACCTGTGCGCCGAACTCTCCTTCGGGCTTGCAGGCATTCTGCAGGTATCGGTCGGCCATGGCCTATCTCCTTTCCTTTCCGGTTTATCCGCAGTATAGCGAAGGGGTCCTGCCGCATCGCAACCGATGCGGCAGGACCCGGACACAACGCGAAAAGCACGACGCAGGAGGCTTCCCGCTATTTTTTCGCAGCCTTCTTACGGTCGACTGCCGACAGCAGACGCTTGCGAAGGCGGATGTTCTTCGGCGTGATCTCTACCAACTCGTCGTCCTGGATGTACTCCAGAGCCTCTTCCAGCGTGAATCGTACCGGCGGGGTCAGCTGGATGGCCTTGTCCGCGCCGCTTGAACGCTGGTTGCCCAGGTTCTTCGTCTTCTCGGCATTAACGACCATATCGCCTTCCTTGGCGCTTTCGCCCACGATCATGCCCTCGTAGATCTCTTCGCCTGGGCCGATGAACAGGCGACCGCGCTCCTGAAGGGTGTCAAGCGCATAGGCAACGCTCTTGCCCGTGCTCATCGAAATCATGGAACCGTTCTTGCGGCCGGTAAACTCACCGCGGAACGGGCCGTACTCATAGAAGTGATGGAACATGTTCGCCTCGCCGCGCGTGACATTCAACAGGCGCGTGCGCAGGCCCATGGTACCGCGGGTGGGAATATGGAACACCAGGTGCGTCTGGTCGCCGCGCGTCACCATATCGGTCATCTCGCCTCCGGCGGTGCCGAAAACCTCGATGACCTTGCCTGCATAGTCGGACGGCGTCTCGACGGTGGCTTCCTCGATCGGCTCGAGCTTGTTGCCCGCCTCATCCGTCTTCAGCAGAACGCGCGGACGGCCCACCTGGAATTCGAAGCCTTCGCGGCGCATGGTCTCCATAAGCACCGAAAGATGCAGCACGCCGCGGCCGGCGACCTCGATGCCCGATTTGTCCTCGAGCTCTTCGATGCGCATGGAGATGTTGCTCTCCTTCTCGCGCATCAGGCGCTCCTTCAGTTGGCGGGCACCCACGATCTCGCCATCGCGGCCCACCAACGGGCTGGTGGAAGCCTCGAACACAACGGCCATCGTCGGCTCCTCGACCTTGATGGGATCAAGGCGGATCGGATGGTCGCGGCTGGTGACCATATCGCCGATGTCGGCATCCTCGACACCGACCACCGCGACGATATCGCCCGCATACACTTCGTCGCATTCCTTCTTACCCAGGTTCTCGAATGTGAAGACCTGCTTCAGCTCGGTGTTGTAGCGGGTCCCATCGTTCTTGATAACAAGCACTTGCTCGCCCTTATGGATAGTGCCCGAAGACAGCCGTCCAACGCCGATGCGGCCGACGAAGCTGGAATGGTCGACGGTGCAGATCTGCATGGCGATGGGGCCGTTCGGATCCACGTCGGGCGCCGGAATCTCCTTCAGGATGGTATCGAGCAGCGGCAGCATATTGTTGTTGTCGTCATCGGCCTCGTAGCGGGCATAGCCGGCAAGCGCGCTCGTGTACACCACGGGGAAATCCAGCTGTTCATCAGAGGCATTCAGCTCAACCATCAAGTCGAAGACCTCGTCCAGCACTTCATCGGGACGTGCGCCGGGACGGTCGATCTTGTTGATCACCACGACAATGCGCAGACCCAGGTCCAGAGCATGCTGCAGCACGAAACGCGTCTGCGGCATGGGGCCCTCGAACGCATCGACGATCAGCAAGGCGCCGTCGGCCATGTTCAATACGCGTTCGACCTCTCCGCCGAAGTCGGCATGGCCCGGGGTATCGATGATGTTGATCTTGACATCCTTGTAGCTGATCGAGCAGTTCTTGGAAAGAATGGTGATGCCGCGTTCGCGTTCCTGGTCGTTGCTGTCCAGCACCCGCTCCTCCACCTGCTGGTTGGCGCGGAACACGCCCGCCGTGTACAGCAGGCGGTCGACAATCGTGGTCTTGCCATGGTCGACGTGTGCGATGATGGCGACGTTCCTGATGTTCTCTTGCTTCATGTCTCTCTTCCGCCGTTGGTTTTGCTTCTTAGTGATAGGGATTCCAAGCCGGCCGAAGCCGACTGCCCGATCGCAGATTGTTCGTTGGAAAACTTGCCGATAGGAATCCTAATACATTTTTCGGAAAACGGCGCCGGACGTGCGGGAGCACGCGAGGTTTTTACCCGTTCTCCTTGAAACCGCCACGTTGTAGGCGTGCCATTGCCGCGCGCGTCCTGCCGAAACGCCCGCGAGAAAGAAGGATGCCCCGGTTACCCGGGGCATCCTTGCCAATCTGCGCCGTATCAGATTAGCGGTTGATGTTATAGAACGCGTTCATGCCGGCATACTCGGCGGCTTCACCCAGCGTGTCCTCGATACGCAGCAGCTGGTTGTACTTTGCCACGCGATCGGTACGGCAGGGAGCGCCCGTCTTGATCTGACCGGCATTCGTGGCAACGGACAGGTCGGCGATGGTGGTGTCCTCCGTCTCGCCGGAACGATGGCTTACGATGCACGCATAACCGGCGCGCTGGGCCATCTGCATGGCCTCCAGCGTCTCCGTCAGGCTGCCAATCTGGTTGACCTTGATCAGGATGGCGTTGGCGGCACCCAGTTCGATGCCCTTCTTCAATCGGGCGGAGTTCGTGACGAACAGGTCGTCACCGACCAGCTGCACACGGTCGCCGATGCGCTTCGTCAGCTTCACCCAGCCGTCCCAGTCCTCTTCGGCAAGGCCATCCTCGATGGAGATGATGGGATACTTCTTCGTCAGGGTATCCCAGTAGTCGATCATCTCATCGGTAGTCAGCTCGCGGCCCTCGCCTTTCAGCACATACACACCGCGGTCTGCGTCGTAGAACTCCGTGGAAGCCGGGTCCATGGCGAACTTGAAGTCCTCGCCAGGCTTGTAGCCGGCCTTCTGAATGGCCTCCATCATGTACTGGAACGGCTCTTCGTTCGTCTTCAGGTCGGGAGCGAAACCGCCCTCATCTCCCACTGCGGTGGACAGACCGGCCTCTTTCAGCACGTTCTTCAGCGTGTGGTAGACCTCGCAGCACCAGCGCAGCGCCTCGGTGAAGTTCGGAGCACCGACCGGCATGATCATGAACTCTTGGAAGTCGACTGAGTTGTCGGCATGCACGCCGCCGTTCATGATGTTCATCATGGGCGTGGGCAGGGTATGGGCGTTCGGGCCGCCCAGGTACTCGTACAGTGGCAGATCGGCATCGTCCGCAGCGGCGCGGGCGGTGGCAAGCGAGCAACCCAGGATGGCGTTGGCGCCGAACTTACCCTTGTTCGGAGTGCCGTCGGCTTCGATCAGGGCGCGATCCACATCGCGCTGATCAGTAGCGTCGATGCCCAGGAGAGCTTCAAAGCATTCATCGTTCACATGGTCCACTGCCTGATGGACGCTCTTTCCCAGATAGTCGGATGCGTCGCCATCGCGCAGTTCGACAGCCTCGAATGCGCCAGTGGAAGCACCGGACGGAACGATTGCCCGTCCAATGGCACCGTCGTCCAGCAAGACATTCACCTCGACCGTGGGATTACCGCGGGAATCCAAGACCTGGCGACCGTAGACATCGATGATATCGCTCATTTTCATTCTCCTCCCGAGAATATATTTTTCGTGGGCGTTACCAGCCTAACAGAATCGCGCTCTGCTCGCGTGCACATGCTGAGAGTTCCCTTGGAATTTCAGGTAAAGCGCAATGGGATGAATACCGATTTTGGATTATCCGACGAACAAAAAAAGGTGGCCGCACATGCAGCCACCTTTTAATCCTTACTATGCCAGGCACTTGGCGCTTAGCGTTCGTTATTCCGCTTGCGGCGATATGCCACGATGCAAGCAACACCGGCTCCAAGCAGTACTATCAACGCAATCAGCGGGCCCATGAAGGAATCACCGGTAGCCCCTATCAGGAAATTCCCAGAAGAAGATACGCCTGCCGCATCCGAATCGTTCGAATCGGTCGAACTGGTCGAATTATCTGACTTGTTCTTCGCGGACCAGGCTTCTGCAGAAACATCCGACGTACTGTCAGCTTGGTCGGTGACGATCAGCTTGTGGCCGCTTGCCTTGACCGCGTTGCCATTGGCCTTTGTCACCTTCACCTTGCCGTCGATATCAACGGTGAACGTGATATCGGACACGGCCTTGTAGCCGTCCGGGGCAGAGGCCTCGTGGAAGATGTAGGTGCCCGGGGCAAGCCTCACGGTCTTGTTCTCGCCGGTGCTCGTCCAGGAGGCGACGGCGTTGCCGTTGCCGTCCTTGATCCTGATCTTCGCGCCGGCAAGCTCGTTGCCATCGGCGTCGACCTTCGAGACGGTGACGTCATGCTTCTTGGCCTGGTCGGTGACGATCAGCTTGCTGCCCTTGGCCTTGACCGCGTTGCCGCTGGCCTTGATTACCTTCACCTTGCCGTTCACATCCACCGAGAACGTGATGTCGGACACGGCCTTGTAGCCGTCCGGGGCAGAGGCCTCGTGGAAGATGTAGGTGCCCGGGGCAAGCCTCACGGTCTTGTTCTCGCCGGTGCTCGTCCAGGAGGCGACGGCGTTGCCGTTGCCGTCCTTGATCCTGATCTTCGCGCCGGCAAGCTCGTTGCCATCGGCGTCGACCTTCGAGACGGTGACGTCATGCTTCTTGGCCTGGTCGGTGACGATCAGCTTGCTGCCCTTGGCCTTGACCGCGTTGCCGCTGGCCTTGATTACCTTCACCTTGCCGTTCACATCCACCGAGAACGTGATGTCGGACACGGCCTCGTAGCCTTCGGGTGCGGCAGTCTCCTTGAAGGTGTAGGTGCCCGCGGACAAGCTGGCAGAGTGTGCTGAGCCGTCGCTGGTCCAGCTGTCGACGGCGTTGCCGTCGCTGTCCAGGATCTGGATCGAGGCTCCGGACAGCTCGGCGCCGCCGAAGTCGACCTTCGAGAACTCAACATTATGGGTCGTCACTTGGTCGGTGACGGTCAGCGCGGAGCCGTCGGCCTTTGCCGTGCTTCCATCGACTCCGTTAACCGTCACGCTGCCGTCGGAGCCCACCGTGAAGGTGAAGTCTTTGACGCGCTCGTAGCCTTTGGGTGCGGAGACCTCATGGAAGGTATAGGTGCCCGCCTCGAGGCCCACGATTTCATCCTCACTCGTGCTGTCCCAATAGGTCTTCACATTGCCTTGGCTGTTCAGGATCTGGATCTTTGCGCCCTCTATATTCTTGTTGCCCACATCCACCTTGGAGAAGGTGACCTTGTAGGTCTCGGCCTCGGAGTCCTGGTCGGTGACGGTCATAGCGGTTTTGTCGGAGTTCAGCTCGGACGCCCCGTCTTTGTCGCTCGTGATGGACACCGTGCCGTCATCGGAGACCGTGAATGTGATGTCGGTCACGGCCGCGTGGTTGCCGGGCGCGGAGACCTCGTGGAAGGTGTAGGTTCCCGCCTCGAGGCTCAGGGCATGCGCGGAGCCGTCGCTGGTCCAGGAGTCGACGGCGTTGCCGGTGCTATCCAGGATCTGGATCGAGGCGCCGGTGAGGACGTTGCCTTCGGCGTCCACCTTGGAGAAGCTCACCTTGTAGGTCTCGGCCTCGGAATCCTGGTCGGTGACGGTCAGCGCGGAACCGTCGGCCTTTGCCGTGCTTTCGTCGACTCCGTCGCTCGTGACGGATACCGTACTGTCTGAGCCCACCGTGAAGGTGAAGTCGTCAACGGGCTCGTAGCCTTCGGGGGCGGAGACCTCGTGGAAGGTGTAGGTGCCCGCGGCCAGGCTCACGGTCTCGTTCTCGTCGGTGCTCGTCCAGGAGTGGACCACTTCACCGTCAGAGTCCAGGATCTGGATTGAGGCTCCCGGGAGGATGTTTCCGTCCGAGTCCACCTTGGAGAAGGTGATGTCATACTTTTTGACCTGGTCGGTAACGGTCAGCGTGGAGCCGTTAACCTTAGCCGCGTCGGAGCCATTGACCGTCAGCGTACCGTCGGCGTCGACCGTGAAGTTGAAGTCGGCCACGGCCAAGTAGTTACTGGGGGCGGAGACCTCGTGGAAGGTGTAGGTGCCCGCCTCGAGGCTCAGGGCATGCGCGGAGCCGTCGCTGGTCCAGGAGTCGACGGCGTTGCCGGCGCTGTCCAGGATCTGGATCGAGGCACCATCTATCCCCTCGCCACTTGCATTCACCTTGGAAACTTTGACCTTGTGGGACTCCACACTGCTGTTAGTGAAGGTCCAAGTGTCCGGCGGCACCAGAGTCGCGCTCAGCATGTCCTGATATGTGCTGTCTGAACTCTTGTATACCGTAAGGGCGTACCCATCAGGAACAGTTGCCGGCGTGATGTTCTGAGTATTGTCCTCCCCGATCAGGGCATAGAAAGCCTGTTGCATGTTCGTTGTGAATGACGAGGGAGCAGTCGACCAACCGCTTTCTGTGTACCTCCATATCGCAGCCTGAGTAACCTCTTGGAACTCCGTAACCGTAAGGTCATAGGCATCCTGAATGCCCGCGGCATCAGAGGAGTAACCGTTATAGATGACGCTCAGGAGATTGTCTTTAAGCGTCGAACTCGAGCTGCCCAACAGCGACTGAAGATCATCGTTCGTCGCATTGATGATCTTGGAGCTATATGTGGTGTTGTTCGGCCAATTCTTATCGATATCAAGGCAGTACACGACGGTAGCATCTTCATCATTAATTTCCGCGCTGTACATAGAGCGGCCATCGTCAATTTTCGTAGCGTCACCCACATAGCTTCCATCAACCGTTGTGGATTCGTCGCTGTACGTCGTGGCGGCTTGAGTATCGGTCAGCTCCCAGTTCGAGCTGGTCGTAGTCTCCTTCACCGTGTAGGTGTAGGCCTTTCCATCATCGTCGGTCTTGTCAAGGTTGGTGAACACACCGTGCCAAGCCGAGTCTTCATAAGCAGAAGACGTGTTGTCGTCATCAGATGTATCACCGTTGAGTGTGAGGGTGTTTATAGCGGTGCCGTTTTGGTAGAGCGTGAATTCGACGGCTTCCTGCTTGTTCTCATCGACGTTGTCCCACACCTTCTGGACAGATATCGAACCAGTATCTTCGGTGGTGCTGGTCAAGTTGATTCGTGCATGAAGCGACTGGTATTCGGGCGTGAACTTGAAGACCGTCTGGCTCATCTCTTGCCCTGTCTTGTCAGTAGCAGAAGACGAAGAAGAATCACTACTAGCGCGCACAAACTCACGCACGACCCAGTGCCCCGTCTCCTCATCCTGATAGAGATCGTTGGAGTTAACAAATGCCTTCGCGACTGTCTTGGTCGCTCCAACTGCGGTGAACAACACGTCATCACGCAGGGCAGTTTCGTTGGTTGTTGCCGTAGAAAGCGTAATCGAATCGGGGAAGCTTGCACTGTCCGAGAAGGTGTACGTGGTCACGCCGCTATCTGCCGTCGAGGTGCTGCTTGCCGAGACGCTTGCCCCGTCCTGGGTCATGGACTCAACGGTAACCCCACTCGGAACCTTGAAAGAAAGGCTCGAAGCATTGGAAGTGTCGGGCGTTACCGTTACTGTCGTGTTTCCATTCGAGCGCGTGACATCGTTTGTCGTCAGATCAAACGTAGCGTTTGCGGTTACATCATCCAGCAACCCATTATCTCGTGCCGTTTCGGCATAAGCTACCAGTATGCGAGCCATTGCGCGCGCGCCAAAGGTGCGAGTATTGTCTTCGTGGAACCCAGAAGCTATTCTGTTCGTTCCGCCCTGGAACACGTCCATGCCATCCATGGGCCAGCCTTGGAGATAGCTTAGGAATGCGTATTCAATGCCGAGGACGCTTACATGCGCTGCCTCCCAATAGTCAGTATTTGTAAGGTCAGGAACGCTGCTGGCAGAATAATCATCAGTCTGGGCAGCTATTGTTTGCTCGTAGATGGTTCCTTCTGCAATCGTGCCACCCTCGAGGAGGGTAATGAGCTTATCATGCAACTGGCCATATGTGATTTTGGGATCAAGAGCGGTTTTCTCAGTTGAGCTACTGCTAGCGTTCAAAGCCTTAATGTACTCGCTTCGGAGAGCCTGGTATGCAACCTTCAGGTTTGGAAGTCCAGTTGTACCTGAATGTGCATCGGCCTCATCATTCGGATCGTTCAGCCCGGCGTTCTGGAGCACCGTGTTCATGAGGTACATGATTTCTTTGCCGCTGTCGTATTGCGTTTGGGGAGATAGCTCGAAAGGCAACTCGTAATAAATGCTGTTGGTCACTGGAGCAGCAGCTGTGGGGTTAGTGCACCAGTACCAATCATGCGTTGCGTTGCCATCCTCGTCTTTAGTGTCAACCGGCATCAGAAAGACTGTAGCGGTTCCGGTACTGTCAAGATATTTTTCAATGTATTCAGCGCCCTTGGTTGTATCGGGATCGAACCTATAAGAAGGACTCAGATTCGTTTCACCTAACGATAAATAAGTGCCAGGTGCACTAGTGGAGCTCCCTTCGCCCTTTGCTACGAAGGATAGATTTTTATCGACGACATAACGATTTACTCCCTCGACCGAAGGCTCGTCTCCAGCAGGGACGATCTCGGTATGGCGGACATAGTATGGCAGGGTATAGCCGCTGTCTGTCTTGAGTATGAGCTTTCGAAGGTCCCCGCTGGTTTTGGTATCAATGGTGTCGACATCACCTTTGACATCAAATCCTTTTTCCAGGGCCTGAGCGTCGGTCTTGGCAAACACATGGTTGCCACGCGGCACCTTGCCGTTCGCGATTTCATCAAGCACGTTCAGTCGAGTATTTGATGCCGGCGCATTGACATGATAAGTGCTCTCGATGCCTAGCCGCTTGATATAGTCATCGTCCGCATTGTAATTCGGATACGGAGCTTCCGAATTATTGCTCACATCGTCATCTGCATAAGCGGCAGTAACCGAAAAGGCAAATCCGCATAACGCAATGAGGGCAAAAGCAAATGCTATGACTAGTTTTCCCCGCAATATCTGCGAAACAGACGTTCTCCCCATTGTTTCCTCCTCTCTTCGGAAACTTAAATATCGATATATGTTATCGCTGTGGTAACAATATAGCGGATTCTTCGATATCTGTACACCAAAAAATAATCGGGAATCAGAAAAAATAATTTTGTTATCCCTGGAATTATTGGCATCGTCAATATGCCATTACCCGCATATAGGCTGTTGCTTATTTGAATTATTGAACGTTCCCGCCCTTGTGAATTCAAAGCGAGCTTTCATCCGAAAGCGGAGCGTTATCGTATCCAAAAGAAAAAACCGGACGCCCTCCCAAGAAAGGCGTCCGGCCAATTCGCAATGGTGGAGCATAGGGGGATCGAACCCCTGACCTACGGCTTGCAAAGCCGTCGCTCTCCCAGCTGAGCTAATGCCCCAGTATCAATAAACGTTCCACCGGCTATCTCGGCTCACGGTGGAACGTTTATCACAATAAATGGTGGGCCTAAGTGGATTTGAACCACTGACCTCACGCTTATCAGGCGTGCGCTCTAACCAACTGAGCTATAGGCCCCTGGAAACAGCTTGCTTAATATAGCCCATACCGTTTGGAGCGTCAAGAAATAATTTCTGCTAGCATGAAAAGAAATCAAAAACAGAGGAGGTAGGCTATGGTCCCTGTCAGCGTGCTTACGCTCATCATGTCTCCCGTGCCGTCGCCCTCCATCTTAGTCCTGCAACCCACAGCCGATGTGGGGACGAACAAGAACAGCCGCGTCGTGCCCATCTGGGTGGGAGTATCCGAGGCGACGATGCTGGGCATCGCACTTGAAAAGGCCCGTTTCAAGCGCCCCATGACTCATGATCTGTTCCTGGATGCGCTTACCAGTCTGGACGCCTTCGTGGACCATGTGACCATCTACGACGTGCAAGGCCCCACGTTCTATGCAGAGCTGGTATTGAAAGCGCGCGGCAAGCTGCTGTCGCTTGATGCCCGACCCAGCGACGCCATCTCTTTGGCATTGCGCGAGGAGGCACCGCTGTATATGGACGACGCCGTGCTAGAGCGCGCCTCGTTCCCGTACCTGTTCAACGAAGAAGCCGACGACCCCGACCAGATAATGGCGGATTTCCACAACTTCATCGAGCAGCTAACCCCCGACGACCTTACGGAGGGCAGCCGTCAGGACCGGGAAGCCGTCATCAGGCAGGCCGAACAGCTGATCGGTGCTGCCAGTAGCAGCCAAGACGCACCTCATGGAACCGGAAACGCCGCCGACTCGGCCGATACGGGAAATAAAGCACAAGGTGAGGAATCAAGCGGGCAGGCAGACAACCCCGCCGCACCCGGCAACGGCCCGGAAAACCCACGTTCTTAACTCGCGCTCCCCCAAACCGCACAGCTGCTCATTGCCAGTAGCGCCGTGTAGAAAAAAGCCCGCTCGGAAAATCCGGGCGGGCTTCACTATTGCGTGCGTTCTTCAAAAAGCAGCCAATGGTCCTCGCTTAGTTGTCGGAATCCCCATCGTCCTCGCCCTTGATTGATTGGGCGATCTCTTCTCGGGAAGCCTCCTCTACCAATGTCTCGGGCTCATCGATGGCCTTCTTGTCCTTCTTCGGGCGATCGCCTTCGTTCGCAATGGCCACTGCGGTAACGCGGTCGTTCTTCGCGATATCCATGATGCGGACCCCTTGCGTGGCACGACCCAGCTTGCTGACGCCCTTCGCCGGCGTACGGACCACGATGCCCTCCTCGGAGATGATGATGAGCTCGTCGCCTTCTTTGACCACTTTCATGGCAGCCAGGCGGCCCTTCTTCACGGTCATCGTCAACGTCTGGACGCCCTTGCCGCCGCGATGGTGGCTGGGGTACTCGGAGATAGGCGTGCGCTTGCCGTAGCCCTTTTCGGTGATGACCAGCAGCTGCGAGTCTTCATTGGCAATCTCCATGCCCAGGACGTGGTCTTCGCCGTCGTCTTCCAGGGTCATGCCGCGTACGCCCATGGTATCGCGGCCCATGGTGCGGACCTCGCTCTCGTCCCACCGGATAGCCTTGCCGGCAGCGGATGCCATGATCACGGATTCACCGGGCTTCACACGACGCACCGCAATGAGCTCGTCCCCATCGCGCAGGTTGATGGCAATCAGGCCGTCTTGGCGCGTGCGGTCATAGGCGCTCATCGCCGTCTTCTTCACCATGCCCTGCGCCGTGGCGAACAGCAGGAACTCGTCTTCAGGGAATTCCTTGGTGGAAAGCGAGGCGGCTACGGTCTCGCCCTTGTGCAGATGCAGCAGGTTCACGATGGCCGTGCCGCGCGCATGGCGCGATGCCTCGGGCACCTCGTAGACCTTCAGGCGATACACCTTGCCGAGCGAGGTGAAGAACAGCATGTAGTCATGGGTCGATGCCGTGAAGATGTGCTCCACGAAATCGTTGTCTTTCAGGTTAACCCCGGACATGCCCTTGCCACCGCGTTTCTGCTGGCGGTAGGTACTGATCGGCATGCGCTTGATGTAGCCGGCACGCGTGATGGTCACGGCCACTTCCTCGTCGGCGATCAGGTCTTCGACGTCGATCTCCTTTGCCGCGGCGGCGATACGCGTGCGGCGCGGGGTCTTGTACTTCTCGCCGATCTCTGCCATCTCCTTCTTGATGATGTCCTTGACCAGGCTCTCATCGGAAAGGATGCGCTTGTACTCGGCGATCTGGTCGTGCAGTTCCTTCAATTCGTCAACCAGCTTCTCACGCTGCAGGGCGGTCAGGCGGCGCAGGCGCATATCCAGGATGGCCTCGGCCTGGCGTTCGCTGAGCTTGAAGCGTTCGCGCAAGCGGTCGTTGGCTTCCTGGTCGGTTGCAGACGAGCGGATGATCTCAACCACCTCGTCGATGTTGTCGACGGCGATGACCAAGCCTTCCAAGATATGGGCACGCTCTTCGGCCTTGCGCAGCTCGAACTGCGTACGGCGGACGATGACGTCCTCCTGGTGCTGGATGTAGTACTGCAGTATCTCCTTAAGGCTGAGCACCTTCGGCATGCCGTTGACCAGGGCAATCATGATGGCGCTGAAGTTCACCTGGAGCTGTGTGTGCTTGTACAGCTTGTTCAGGACAACCTGCGGCAGCGCATTCTGCTTCAACTCGATGATGATGTCGATGCCATGGCGGTCGGCGCCGTCGTGGATGTTGGAGATCTCGGGCAGCTTCTTCTCGCGCACCAGATCGGCCAGGCTCTGCAGCAGGCGCGAACGGTTCACGGTATAGGGAATCTCGGAGACGATGATCTGGCTCTTGCCGTTCTTCTTCTCTTTGATAGTGCATTTCGCGCGCACCGGGATGTGGCCACGGCCGGTCTCATAGGCCTGGCGAATGCCCTCACGGCCCATGATGATGCCGCCGGTCGGGAAGTCCGGACCCGGCAGCACCTTCATCAGGTCATCCACCGTTGCATCCGGGTTGTCCAGCAGCATCTGCGCAGCGGCAATGGTCTCGCCCAGGTTGTGCGGCGGGATGTTGGTAGCCATGCCGACGGCGATGCCGGAGGAGCCGTTGACCAGCAGGTTCGGGAAGCGCGAAGGCAACACGGAGGGCTCTTGCAGGCTCTCGTCGTAGTTCGGCTGGAAATCGACCGTTTCCTGGCGCAAGCCATCCAGCATCTCCATGGCCGGCTTTGCCAGACGCGCCTCGGTATAGCGCATGGCGGCCGCGGAGTCGCCGTCGATGGAGCCGAAGTTGCCGTGGCCGTCGACCAGCGGCAAGCTCATATTGAACGGCTGTGCCAGACGCACCATGGCGTCGTACACGGCGCTGTCGCCGTGGGGATGGTACTTGCCGATAACATCGCCGACCGTACGCGCCGACTTCACATGCGGCTTGTTCGGTGTGGAACCGGATTCGTACATGGCCCACAAGATGCGGCGATGCACGGGTTTCAAGCCATCGCGGACATCCGGCAGGGCACGGCTGATGATGACGCTCATGGAGTATTCCAGGAACGACTGCTGCATCTCGCGGCCCAGTTCGTAGGTCAGAAGGTTGCCGGCAGCTTCCTTATCCTCTTCCACGACTTCGGCCTCGACTTCGGGAGCCTGCCCTTCGTTTTCGTTCTCGTTGTTCGGGTTCTTAGTATCTGCCACGTTCATTCACTTTCTGTGTTGCGGTGAATCTTCGGATGCGGATTAGATGTCCAGGTAGCGGGCATCATGGGCATGCTTGTTGATGAACTCGCGGCGCGGTTCCACCTGGCTGCCCATCAGCTCGCTGACCACATGCTCGGCCTTTGAGGCCTCCTCGACGGTGACGCGGACCAATGTGCGGTTGGTGGGCTCCATCGTGGTTTCCCACAGCTGCTCGGGGTCCATTTCGCCCAGGCCCTTGTAGCGCTGGACATCGAACTTGTCATCGTCGTATTCCGCCAGTGTCGAAGACAGCGCCTTCTCGTCGTAGATGTAGCGCTCGATCTTCGTGGAACGGGAATTCTTGCGCTTGATGCCGTAGATCGGCGGCTGCGCGATATAGATGTAACCGCGATCGATAAGCTGCGGCATATAGCGATAGAAGAACGTCAAAAGCAGGATGCGGATGTGCGCTCCGTCGACATCGGCATCGGTCATGATGATGATGCGATGGTAACGGGCCTTGTCGGCATCGAAATCGTCACCGATGCCGGTACCGATGGCCGTGATCAGCGCGCTGATGGTGTCCGAGGACAGTGCACGGTTCAGGCCGACGCGCTCGACATTCAGGATCTTGCCGCGCAACGGCAGAATGGCCTGGTACTTGCGGTCACGGGCCTGCTTGGCAGAGCCGCCTGCAGAATCGCCCTCGACGATGAACATCTCGCATTCGGACGGGTTCTTGCTGGAGCAGTCCGCCAACTTGCCCGGCAGCGAGAAGCTTTCCAGCACGCCCTTACGACGCGTCATCTCACGTGCCTTGCGTGCCGCCTCGCGCGCCTTCAGGGCCTGGGAGGCCTTGTTGACGATCTGCTTGGCAGCTGCAGGGTGCTCTTCCAGGAATTCGGCAAGGCCTTGGGTCACCGCACCGGAGACCAGCTGGCGGATCTCGCTGTTGCCGAGCTTGGTCTTCGTCTGTCCCTCGAACTGCGGGTCATGCAGTTTGACGGAGATGATCGCTGCCAGGCCCTCGCGCGTATCGTCGCCCGAGAGGTTGGGATCCTTCTCCTTCAGCAAGCCCTTGGAACGAGCGTAATCGTTGATGGTACGGGTGACCGCCATCTTGAAGCCTTCGAGGTGGGTGCCGCCTTCCTGGGTGTGGATGTTGTTCGCGAAGGACAGCACGGAATTCGAGGAATAGGATGACGACCACTGCATGGCGATCTCCACTTCCCCATCATCGTTCTGCGCCTCGAAGTAGATAATCGGGCCGAGCGTATCGCGTCCTGTGTTCAGATAGGTTACGAAGTCGGAGATGCCGCCCTGATAGCAGAAGACTTCGGACTTCGGGTTACCGTCCTCGTCGGTTTCGCGCAAATCGGTCAGCGTCAGCTTCAGGCCCTTGTTCAGAAAGGCCATCTCGCGGAAACGCGCTTCCAGGATGTTGTAGTCGTACACCGTGGTCTCGGTGAAGATCTCCTCATCGGGCCAGAAGGTGATTTCGGTACCGGTATGGTCGGCGGTGCCGACCACCTCCAGCTTCTTGGTGGTCTTGCCGCGTGAGAACTCCATCTCGTAGATCTTGCCGTCGCGGGCTACGCGTACGATCAGACGTTTGGACAGGGCGTTCACGCAGGAAACGCCGACGCCGTGCAGGCCGCCGGAGACCTTGTACCCTTCCCCGCCGAATTTACCGCCGGCATGGAGGATGGTCATTACGACCTCGACCGTCGGGATCTTCTCGGTCGGATGCTTCTCAACCGGGATACCGCGGCCGTTATCGCGCACGGTGATGGAGTTGTCTTCGTTAATCCAAGCCTCGATTTCGGTGCAGTATCCCGCGAGCGCCTCGTCAACCGAGTTGTCGACGACTTCGTACACCAGATGGTGCAGGCCGCGAGAGCTAGTCGAACCGATATACATGCTCGGGCGCTTACGCACCGCTTCCAGGCCCTTGAGGACGCGGATGTCCTTTCCGCCGTAATCCTCAGACCCTTTCAATTCGTCCGTCAATAGTTGCTCCTTGGATAAAAAGGTTATGCATGAAAAAGCACCCGTTTCGGATGCCGTTGTTATTCTATCAGAATAAGGGGGTCTAGTTTCTGGTTCTCATACCCACTCCACAAGCAATGTAGCGGCGAATGAGGCCCATTTAAGGATGGAAGTAGAAAAAGTCACGCAATAGCGTCCTCATGAGAAATCTGGCGAAAATTCTCCGCTTTGGAATTCAAATCTGAGACCGCAGAAGAAGCTTCATCGGAAAAAGGACGGGGAAGATCGCCTTATCCGCGAGAATCGGCTTTCAATCCTTTCTTCCAGGCAAGGTCTTTTTCCATTGCCCGCGCAAAGGAACGGGCAAGAACGGGATTCTCGATGCGTCCGGCTTGCTCCTCAACCAAGCGCTGCTCATGCTGATCCAACGGAACGGGTTCGGCTTTATCCTCGTACGATGGCGGCGTTTCGGCTGCAAATGGATGATATTGCTTGTAGCGTCCGCGCGAGATGATAATCTTGAACTCGTCCAAATCCTCGTTGAAATGCTGCATGAACTGCAGCTTGATCAACTCGCGGCGGGCGTTGAGCTCAGCGGCAACGGCGCTGTCGTCCACGTAGACGATAAGCTGCTTGCCCTTGCCGGTTGCGTCGGCATCCTTCCCATCGTCACGGTATCGCTTGCCATGCGCTGCGGGCTTGCCCGTTGCCCAGACGATATACACGTTGTTCGTATGCGCCAGGATGAACTCGTCATGGTTGTGCTCCATAAGCTTCTGCCACATGGCACGCACCTGTGCGCCGCGCGCTGCCTTCCGCGCCTCGGCAGCGCTTCCTCCCAGCGAGGCCACAAGCTCGACAGCACCCTTCCCAAAGGATTGCATGTTGCCCGATCGACGCTCGCGCATATTACTGGCCCGCATTCGTGTTGGCAGGGGCAGAAGCCTGATCCTGGCCGTTCCCTTGAGCGCCGGTTCCGGTGCTGCTGGTAGCGGATTGCTGCGTGTTGCCGTATTGAAGCTCATAGCCGCTGTGCCAGTTGCCGTATTGGTCGGTGTAGCCGTACTGCTGCGCCTGTTGCTGCGCAGCCTGCTCAGCTGCCTCTTGCGCTTCCTTCTGCTTTATCTTTTTATAGGAGATCTTCGGGTTGTATCCGCCATCGACCACATACATCAGATGCTTCCATGCGGTCTTGTTCTCGCTGATCAGGCCCTTCTGCTTATCCGTGATCTTGTGGGGGCCGTAGCACTGGTAGATCTTGACCGAATCCGAGCCGGCGTGGACGAAATTCTTCACCAGAGAGCGAATCAGCGAGGAATTCATGTTCGTCACCACATTGCCGCTCAGCGTCTGGCCGAGGTTGATGGCGTCGGTTTCGCTTTTTCCCAGCACCGCATTGATTATGGCAATCTCGATGGACCGTATATTCGCCTGGCGATGGGCATCGTTATTCGAGGAATATTCGTCCCACGCACGCGCGTAGGCAAGGGCTCCAGAAGACAGCAGCTCGCGAGCAGGACCTTCCTTGACCGTGACGTTCTTCGCCGAGATGGGATCCTGCGACTTCACGGAAACATCCACATCGACCGTAAGCGAGCCGAACTCGTCGACCACATTCTCGAAACCCTTGAAATTCACGAGCATGTAGTACGGGATATCCACACCGGTCAGGCTCTCGACCGCGTCAACGGTTTTCATGGGATCCCCTTCGAGCAGCGTATCCGAGAGCGGAATGTCCTGGCCTCTCAGAACCGTACGCGTCGGTACCGAGACCAAGGTCACGCGATGCTTTTTGGGATCCACCCGCATCAACGTCAACGTGTCGGCGTGTTGGTCGATCTGAGCATGTTCCGAAGGATTGCCGGTGTAAAGCGCAGTCCCCTTACGAGAATCCGTTCCGATGATCAGCACATAGAACGGATGATTCTTCTTGACCACCGAGGAGCTGTCGGGCACACCGTTGGTGGCCAGGTTCCCTTCGCCGATACCCGTGGCAAGCAGCACGCCGGCGCAGACGACCAGCAGTGCCATCAGCACAACGAGGGCACGCGCCACGATATGCTGGCGGCGGCCAACGGTCTTGTCGTCTTTCGGTGCGTCCATACGGCTCTCTTCTCACCCTTCCTTCGAATCGGATGCGGATTCGGCAGAATCCTCCTGGATGGGCGCATCGTCGGCGCCCTCCGAAGGCGGGATGGGAATCGTCTGATCGATGATGCGCTGGGCCTCTTCGCGGGTACGGGGTTTGCGGATACCCGTCTGCCCACGCCCTACATAGTAATGTTGCAGGACCGGACGGAACAAGCCGAAGCGCCAGATGATGAACCCGACCACAACCAGCAGCACAATAAGGGTGGTCCAGCGCACGATACCCGAGCTGCCCATGAGCAGCAGGCCGACGAACGCGAGGGCAGCCGTGCATCCGTACAGGATGAGCACCGCCTTGCGCTGGCTGTACCCGGCATCCACCAGGCGATGATGGATGTGCCCCAGGTCCGCCTGGTCGAAGCGCTTGTGCTGGCGCACACGGCGCACGATTGCGGAAAGGGTATCGAGCACCGGCACACCGGCCATCACCAGCGGCACCACCATGATGACGAGGCTCTGGGTCCTTACGACGCCGGCAATGGAAATCGAGCCCAGCAGCAACCCCAAGAACAGGGCCCCCGAATCCCCCATGAATATCGAAGCGGGATAGAAGTTGAACACCAGGAAGGCCAGGCAGATGGCCAACAGCATCAGGCACACGAGCACAAGCGAGAAGCTGCCGCGCATCGCCACCAGGATCAGCATGCTGAATGCGGAGATGCCCACGATGCCGGCCGCCAGTCCATCGAGCCCGTCAATCAGATTGATGATGTTCGCAAAGGCCACCAAATACAGCACCGTGATGGGGATGTCCATGAAACCGAGGGAGATATAGGCATCATCGATCAGCGACCGCACCATGTCGATGGACACCCCCGACAGCGCCACGATCAGCGAAGCCACCAGTTGGCCGGCGAACTTCACTTTCGGACTCAGCTGCACGATGTCGTCGATGAGGCCGGTCAGGAACATGATCGTGAATCCGATGAGCAGCACGGCATAGTTGATGTTGTCCACCACGTAATAATCGATGATGCTCCAATTGAAATATCGGACGCCGAGATAAACGGCGACAACACCGGCCATGAATCCCAGATACATGGCAATGCCGCCGCACCGCGGAATCGGCTTCTTGTTGATCCGCCGGTTGCTGGGATAGTCGATGGCGCCGATGAATGTCGCGATTTTTCGGCACAGCGGCACCGTGGCCAGCGTAACCAGGAAGGCAACCGAGAACGCAATAACCGCTTCCATGAGATTGGATGATGTAAAGAACTGATCCAGCGATATCCCTCTTGGTCGTCCGTCATCAAGCCGCGCGTGAATGAAGCTGCGCGCAGGCAAAGAAATACAATGGTTCATTATATCCACAGAACAGCAGCACGTAAAAAGCCGTGCCGCTCACGTGCGAAAAAGAAGGGGTGAAGGCCAGGCTGCCGACACCCCTTCCCCTCGTTTTCAAGCAACGCTTCTCATTAGTACAAATATGCAAGCGAGCCAGCGGCGATGCCGCCGAGGACCACGATACCGAGAATAACCAGGATCTCGATAACCAGCACGATGATGCCGATGATCAGACCTGCCAGGGCCATCTTGCCATTCGTGGAATCCTTATCGCAGCGTCCGCGCGCGACGACGCCGAAGATGATGCCCAAAATAGGCAGGATCACATGCAGGAAGAAGATGCCGACGATGGAGCATACGAGCGAGGCAACTGCCAGGCCGTCGGTCTTGTTCCCTCCTGCATCAGCTTGCGGGGGAACCGGACTGCCCGTTGGTTGCGGGGCCCCATCCGCACCGGCAGGCGCTCCCGTTGCCTGATCGCCCTGTTCTTGCGAGGCATCCGCAGGAGCATCGGGCTGAGCCGGTTGCGATGGCGCCTCCGTACCAACCGAAGCTGCCGTCTGGGTGGAAGCACCCGCATCGGCAGCGGGTTGAGCCGGGGCGGCCGGCGGGGCAGGCGCAGTCGACTGGGCAGGCTCCGCCGGCGGAATAGGCGCTGCGGAAGCCGCCGTTTCGGAGGCTGTTCCGGATGCCGCTCCGGGCTCAGTGCCCGAGTCTTGCGCATCCGCCCCTGCAGGCGGGACGGGCGCACCCGGTGTTGCGGATGCAGCAGCGGCCGTAGCAGCCGATCCGGGCGCGGAGGCACCCTTCAAAGGCGTGCCGCAATTGATGCAGAATCCGGAACCATCGGGTGTTTCCTTATGGCACTGCGGACATTCCATTTTTTCTCCTTGTCATCGAAAAGGTTGATTATCGGCTCTCGTCGGCAACAACGGCGCTAGTCATATGCCACGCCTGCCTGCTGCAGGAACCTATCGACCAGTGCGAAATAGGCATCCGGGTCCTTCGCGAACGCTTCACCATGGCCCGCACCGGGAACGACGCGCAGCTCGCGAAGCCCAGCTGCGGTACCAGTATACAGTTCGACTGCCATAGTCGAAGGAATCCAATGATCGCATCCGCCATGGATGAACAGCGTGGGTAGCTGATTGCGTCGGCTGGCAGCAAGTGCGTCCGACCGTGCGAGGTCGATACCGCTGCGCAGCAGCATGACCAGGCGGACCGCGCTCGCCAATACCGGCCCGGGCCAATTGGCTTGACAGGCCATCTTGTCTATCATGGCAAGCGCGCTGCTGTAGGCGCTGTCGGCAACGATGGCCTTCACCTGCAAGGGGAGATGCTCGGTCGCGGCGATAATGGCCGTCACCGCACCGAGCGAATGGCCATGCAAGACGATTTGAGAATCTTCGCCAAAGCGAACCCGCAGGTAATCGGCCCACAGCCAGATATCCGATGCCTCGGGAAGCCCCATGCCGATGAACGCCCCGTCGCTTTCGCCCTGGCCATGCAGATCGGGCGACAGCACATTGAAACCGCGACGCAGGTAGTAGAGCGCATATCCATCCATCTCATAGTGGTCGGCGCGGTATCCATGCAAAAGGATAGCCCAGCGATCGGTAGGCTGCGATCCCCGATAGCAATAGGCAACCGCTGTCTCGTCGGGATTTGCCGCGGGAATGGTGACTCGCTCAACGTCCGCATCGGCATAGAGATCCCCCTGGCACTCGGCGACCTTCTGCTTGACCACCGAACGGCTTTCCGCGAATTCCAGGCCTTCTGTGCCCGGCATGGTCCGGGCAAGCCGCTCGAAGAAGGCCCGGTCGTTCGTATGGGCCTGATTGGTGAAGTCGCGCGAGACGACGCCATTGGCCATGCGCAGCGTCGCCACTGCGCCCGCCGCAGCCGCGGTACCAGCTGCAAAGGCCGCTACCGTGCCTTTACGGGGTTTCTTGCAGAAAGGGCAGTTTTTCGTCATGGTGTACTCCTTGGGTCAGGCGGGCCGGCTGCCCGTCTCTGCTAACTTCCAGCTTAGCGCATCGGCCTAGGGTGCCACCTCGCCCGAGACCAGCGCATCGGTTTCGCGCGCGATGCGCATCTCCTCATCGGTCGTGACAACGCAGATCTTGATGGGCGAATCATCCACCGAGACAATCCGGTTCACGCCGATGGCGCCCGAAACCTGGTTCTTCTCTTGATCGAGGATCATGCCCATATGGGCCAACCCGTCGAAGATCCGCTTGCGCAGCTCGGCGCTGTTCTCGCCGATTCCCGCCGTCATGACGACCGCATCGGTCCGGGTCATAGCCGCGTAATAGGAGCCGATGGCCTTCTGCACCTTGTACACGTACATCTGGACGGCCAATTCGCAGTTCTCGTCCCCTTCTTTGGCGGCTTCCAGCACCTCGCGCATATCGCTCGAACGCCCCGAGATTCCCAGAATGCCCGAATCGCGGTTCAGGATACTGTCCATCTGGTCGTAGGTCAGGTTCTCGCGTCGCATGATGTACGTGACGATTGCGGGGTCGATCGACCCGCTGCGCGTCGCCATCATAAGACCGTCAAGCGGCGTGAACCCCATTGTGGTATCAATCGATTTCCCGTGGTTCACTGCGGTGATGCTGCCGCCGCTTCCCAGATGGCAGGTGATCAGGCCCAGATCCTGCAGGGGGCGTCCGATCAGGTTGGCTGCCTGCTGCGCCGCGTAGCGGTGCGAGGTGCCATGCGCGCCGTACCGGCGGATGTGGTACTGCGTGTAATAGCGCATGGGCAGAGGGTACATGTAGGCTTTCGGCGGCATCGTCGCATGGAATGCGGTGTCGAACACGGCCACCTGCGGCGTGTCCGGCATCTTCTTGTGGCTGTAGGCAATGCAGGCCGATGCGGGCGGATTGTGCAGCGGAGCCAATTCACCGCACTTCTTGATCTTGGCGAATGCGTCGTCGTCTATGATGACCGAATGGGTGAAGCATTCGCCGCCGGACACGATGCGGTTGCCGATGGCGTCGATATCGGAAAGCGAGCGGATGGGCGATTCCTCATCGGTGGTCAGCTTCTGCAACAGCCGCTCGAATGCTTGCGTGATGTCCATGTCGGGAATCGACTCGATGCTCTTGGCCTTCTCCCCCGTTTTCTCGTCGATATAGGTGACCAGCTGGTCGGCCAAGGGGGTGCCGATGCGCTCGGCGAGCGACTTCATCAGGCAGATTTTGCCATCGGTCTGGATAAGCTGGCATTTCAGCGTCGAACTACCGGCATTCACTACCAAAACGATCATGGGAGCTCCTTTCCCATCCGTTTGCCCTGGAGGCGATACGAGCCGCGCGGCCGCAATCGAGTCCTTACCCCTTCAGTTCATTCTAGCGGTTGCCAGACAGCGGAGAGGAAACATCGAATAGATTTCGATTTGGCAGATCTGGCAATAGGCACACGGCGAGACCGGGAGGAACGGCAAGGCCGGTACAACAGGGCATACGGACGGGTTGGAATCTGCTCACTAGGCCCGATTGGGCGCTTTCTTCAGGAAGGCGCTCATCAGGCTGCGGTTCACGTCGGTGCGGCTGACCGTGCCGACCAACCTTCCGCGCTCGAGCACCGGCAGCTTCTTGATGCGCCGTTCGCCGAGCACCGCGCACACGCGCTCGATGGAGGTATCGGCCTCTACGGAGACGACCTGGTGAGTGGCCACATCCATGACATTTGCCGTCATCAGATGCTTAAGGCGGTTGTCGAAGCTCACATCATCGGCGAACACCGACAGGCTGTATGTCAGGTCGAGCACCGGCTGCCCCTGGTCGGCAAGGCTCTTCATGATGTCGCCGTCGGAAATGAAACCGATCACACGGTTGCGATCATCCACAATCGGAAGACCGCTGGTACCGTGTTCGAGCATCTGCTGGATGGCCTCGTAAACCGTTTGCCCTTGGTGCACGGTATACACATCGCGTTGCATGACCGAGGAAAGCGAAAGCGCCTGCGGTGCAGCCGTCTCCGCCTTCGGCGCCCGGGCAGCCGCCTTCACCGCATGGCGTGCATAGAAGAATGCGAGCACGGTACCCACGATGCCGATGCCCGTCGCCACCACCGAAGTCGAAGCGAACCCGCTGGCCACGGCTTGCGCGGCCGTTGCCCCCTGCGCCATCGCAGCATTCTCGGAAGAGGACAGGATTCCCATGTACAGCGATGGGCCGACGCAAGCCGCCACCTGGATGAAGACGCTCATCAAGGTGACGCCGTGGGCATTCAGGTCGCGCGGGATCTGCTTCAGGCCGGAAGTCTGGGACGGGCTCATGACCAGGCCGACTCCCGCATACACCACACAGGCACCGGCTACGACAAGGGCTATGCGGATATCAGCAGCAACAGCCACGATGAACGCCATGCCCACCGCAATCAGCAGGAAGCCGAACGGCAGCAGCGGCCATTCGCCCTTGCGGTCCATCGTGCGGCCCCCGACCAACGCAGTCGCCGCGTTCACCAGGATCGGAATCAGCACCAGCACACCGGCGACCAGGGCGGTCATCCCCGCCGCACCCTCGAAATACAGCGGCAGCAGCACGCTGAGCGAGAACGTGGTCATCATGGAGAAGACCACGAGCACGCATGCCACCGAGAATGCGGGCGTGCGCATCGGAGTCAGATTCAGATACGGTACCTTGAGCATGCGCTGGCGACGGGCGAAGAGGGCGATAAGGACAAGGCACGCCGCAACCAACGCCACAGTGAGACCCGGGTTGCTCATGATCTCGATCAGCCCGAAGATCAGACAGGTCAGGCCGCCGGCAGCGAGCACCAGGCTCAACGTATCGAATGAGATCCGCTTGGTCTCGCCCAACGGACGGACGAAGAATGCTCCGAGAACCATCAGCAGCGCAACGACCACCACCGTGGGCAAGAACATGCTGCGCCAGCCGAAAAAGGTCACCATCAAGCCGGAAACCACCGGGCCGAAAGCCGGTCCGAAGGTAATGCAGCAGCTGCCGATGGACAGATAGGTGCCCAACTGCTTACGTGGGGCAACCATGAACACGGTGTTCATCATGGTAGGGATGAAAATGCCCGTGCCGATGGCCTGGAACAGGCGCGCCACCAGCAGCACGGCGAAGTTAGGGGCGAAAAGGTCGACAACCGAACCAGCCAAGAGGATAATCGAGCCCCCGTAGAATACCTGGGGCAGGGTAAATCGGCGCAGCAGGAAGGCCACCGTCGTCACGACGACGGCGGTAACCATCATGTAGCCGGTAACCAGCCACTGTGCGGTCAGGGAGTCCACAGAGAACTCGGCCATGATGTCCATCAGGCCGACGTTGATGATGTTCTCGTTGAAGGCGGCGATGAAAGATGTACCGAACAGGACCGCCAGCAGCGCCTTCCCGTTGATCTTCCGTCCTTCCTCAGACTGGGACAATGCCGCCTGCGCGTCGCGCATCTTCTCCACAGCGCTTGGCCGGGTCCATTGCTCCTGTGTTTGCCGTTCCTGTTCTGCCATACGTTCTGTCAGCTCCTCGCTCCCGCACCTATTACGGGCATTGCATAAAAAAGGTCCGCAGCCAGACGGCTGCGGACATGAGCGAGATCCGTTATGCGAGTAACCGTCGACATACGACAACTGGACTTACGTCGATGGACTACTCGTTGCGAGAGCTAATTGTAAGGGTTTTACCGGAAGGCCTCTGATGGTTTCCGCGGAAAGTTCACACGCGGCCCGGGGCGAACGTTCCAAGCCGGACGGACAAGGCGCCTTCCCCAAGCGAAGCCTTATTCCTTCACCCCGTATCGATCGTAATAGGCATCGATTGCCGCTTTCAGCGTATCGTCGATGACCACCTTGCCACCCACCTCATGGTTGTAGAGAGCCTCCGTGACCTCGGCCATATTCACGATCGAGGCAGTTGGGAACCCGTACTTGTCGGACACCTCGTCGATGGCGGCTTTCTTGCCGCCCTTACCGACTTCCATGCGGTTCAGAGATACCATCAAGCCCTTGACCTCGACGTCTGCCGCCGCCATCAGCTTGGGATAGGTCTCGTCGATGGACTTGCCCGATGTCGTGACATCCTCGACCATAACCACACGGTCGCCATCGGCAAGCTCGGCACCCAGCAGATTGCCCGCATCGGCGCCATGGTCCTTCGCCTCCTTGCGATCCGAGCAGTACCGCACCTCTTTGCCGTACAGGTCGTGGATGGCGATAGCCGTCACCACCGACAGCGGAATGCCCTTGTACGCCGGTCCGAAAACGATATCGAAATCCAGTCCGAAGCTGTCATGGATCGCCTTTGCATAGAACTGCCCGAGCCGCTTCAGCTGGGAGCCGGTGACATAGGCACCGGCATTCATGAAGAACGGGGATTTTCGACCGGACTTCAGCGTGAACTCGCCGAATTTCAGTACTTCGCTCTCAACCATGAACTCAATGAACTCTTGTTTATACTGCTCCATTCCAAGCCCTTCCATCCTGGCCATGCGCCAGCAATATGCCGCCGATTGTGTTCATTATGCCTTAACGCATCTGCGTATCTTATTATCGCTGATAGAATCTAGCGCATGGCCTGGAACGACAAACAGCACGGACAATCCCTCCCGGAAGCCGAGCGCAGAAACGGCTCCCTGGCCGGCCCCCGCACGCAATCGGACGCATCTTCGCCGGTCAAGCAGGAAAAATCATCGTATCTGTCCTTCGCACTGATGACCATCGCCGCCACCTTCGGCGGGCTGACGCAGAACATCATGAACACGGCCCTGCCCTCGTTGATGAGCGACCTTGCCATCAGCGTCACCTCCGGGCAGCTGCTGACCACGCTTTTCCCGCTGTGTATGGGCGTGGTCATCCCGACTGTGGCATTCCTTTCCCGGCGCTTCTCATCGCGCAGCCTGGTATTGGCCTCGCTCGCACTGTTCATTGCCGGCTCGCTGACCATTGCGGTAAGCGAATCCTTCACGCTTATCGTGATCGGGCGCATCATGCAGGGCTGCGCCACGGGCATCCTGGTTCCGCTGGTTCAGGTGGTGGTCCTGGCCATATACCCGCAGGAGCGTTGGGGGCTGCTGATGGGCATCGTCGGTATCGCCATGGGATTCGCCCCGAACATCGGCCCGACCATCGGAGGCGCCTTCACCGAATACCTGGGTTGGCGCAGCTGTTTCTGGTTCCTGACGATATTCAGCCTGGCGCTGCTGGTTGCCTGCCTGATCTGGTTCCATCCACGTGCCATAGCCGAGGAGAACCCTCCGCGCTTGGATATCGCAAGCCTGCTGCTGTCATCTGCCGGATTCGGCTGCCTACTCATGGGGTTCTCGAACGCCGCAAGTTACGGATTCTCCTCCCTTGAATCGGCGAGCTTCATAGTCATCGGCGCTATCGCCATCGTCTTCTTCTGCCATCGGGAGCTGCATATTCCCAATCCCCTGCTTGACCTGCGCACGTTCAAGGACCGCAACTTCACAGTGGGTACCATCATGATCTGCCTGCTGTTCTGCGCATTCATCGGCATCACCCTCGTCATCCCGATGCAGCTTCAATCGGTCGAGCATTTCAGCGCACTCGACGCGGGACTCGTCCTGCTGCCGAGCTCGATTGTCGCAGCGATCATGAGCCCGCTCTCCGGTGCGCTGGTGGATCGCTTCGGGGCGCGTCCCGTCTCGCTGCTTGCTATCGTGGCGCTGATTGGCGGCACTATCATGATTCTCGATCTGGGCCACTGCTCCGACCTGGGATGGATTGCCGGCGCCCAATGCGTGCGCCAGTTCGGAATCGCCTCTCTTATCATGCCGCTGACCGTATGGAGCGTGCGTAAGCTGACCGGCCACATGACCGCCGACGGCACCACGGTCTCGAATGCGCTGCGCCAAGTGGCTGCCTCGCTGAGCACCGCCTTCATGGTGCTGCTGATGGCAGGCGGAACCGCGGGAGGGACGACGACGGCCGAGGGCGTGAATGCCGCCATGATGCTCTCGCTCGTGATGGCGGTTGCGATGTTCGTCATCGCGCTTGCAGCCCTTCGCGACGCGTAGGGCAGGCGCGCTGCTACCGCCCAACCGCATGAAGCAACCGTTCATCGATGCCATCGCCCCCGATGCCGCTTGCCGTTTCCTTTTTGCCATTCCGTTGGAATCCTGCCCGTTTCGCTGGTAATTGCGCAGCTTCGGTAAGAAACTAGGGCATTGCAACTCTGGGGAAAATATAGGAGGGTTCCTCTCACATGGGTAAATTATGGCGAACCTGGAACGAGATCAGCCTGATCAAGCGCATCCTCGTCTTCCTGGCCATCGGCGTGATTCTCGCGCTCGTCTGCCCGGGCATCGAAGCCATCTCCGTGCTGGGCTCTGATATCTTCGTCGGCGCGCTGAAGGCAATTGCCCCCCTGCTGGTTCTGTTCTTGGTCAGCAGCTCGATGGCGAACGCCAAGGCAAATAAGAACATGGGCACCGTCATCGCCCTCTACATCATCAGCACCCTGGTAGCAGCCCTGGTCTCCGTCATCGTAAGCTCTCTGTTCCCCGTGCATCTGACGCTGCAGGCCGACACTTCGGGCAATACCGCCCCAAGCGGCATCGGCGAAGTGCTGAGCAACGTGGTCCTGGGCATTTTCATGAACCCGATCGACGCGCTGGTCAATGCAAAGTACCTGGCCATCCTGTTCTGGGCGCTCCTGCTGGGCATCGCCCTGCGCGCCACCGCTCCGACCACCCGCAAGGTATTCACCGACATGGCTGCCGCCATCAACCAGATCGTGCGCTGGATCATCAGCTTCGCGCCGATCGGCATCATGGGCCTGGTATACGATGCGGTTTCCACCAGCGGCATGGAGATCTTCATCGAGTATGGACAGCTGATCGTAGTCCTCGTCGGCGTCATGCTCATCGTCGCACTGGTCACGAACCCGTTCCTGGTGTGGATCAACATCCATCAGAATCCATACCCCCTGGTATTCACCACCTTGAAGGACTCCGGCCTGTACGCATTCTTCACCCGCAGCTCTGCCGCAAACATCCCCATCAATATGGAGCTCTGCAATCGATTGGGTCTGAATAAGGACCTTTACAGCGTTTCGATTCCGCTGGGCGCAACCATCAACATGTGCGGCGCCGCGGTTACCATCTCCGTGATGACGATGATGGCCGCCTATACGTTGGGCATCACCGTCGACCCGATCACTGCCGTGATTCTCTGTGTGCTCGCCGCCGTTTCCGCTTGCGGGGCATCCGGGGTCCCAAGCGGCTCGCTGATGCTGATTCCGGTGGCCTGCTCGCTGTTCGGCATCGGCAACGACCTGGCTATGCAGGTTGCAGCCGTCGGCTTCGTAATCGCCGTCATCCAAGACTCCTGTGAGACCTGCCTGAATTCCAGCTCCGATGTGCTGTTCGCTGCCACAGCGGAATTCCGCGATTGGCGCAAGCATGGTAAGCCCATCGTCATTCCCAAACATCCGGTGGGCTCCAACATCGAAGCGCTCGTAAGCGACAGCATCTCCACCGGCAAGGAAACCGAGTCCCAAGCGAAAGCCGAAGAGGCCGATGCTTCCGGCGAAACGGCAGAGAAGGCCGATTTGGCCGCCGCCTCTACGGCAACTGACGCGGCGGAATCGGATACAGCTTCCAAAGAATAGCCGTAAGCCCGCCGCTATACTGCGCCCCGCCTGCAATCAGCTGGCGGGGCGTTTTCTTTTCACGGCGCTTGAACTCAAAGACCATGGGAAGGCGAGATGCTTTCAAGAAAAAAGAGCCCCGCCAAGAGGCGGGGCTCCTTCCGGTATCCGTTTCGCATTCCGGTCGGAAAAACTATTTCTTCGCATTCGGCGTGTACTGGTTGACCGGGAAACTCTCCAGGAACTCGACCAGATCCTGCGCCACTGGAGAAAGCCGTGCATCCGCCAGCTTCAGAATGCCGATATGGTAGAAGTCCTTGGCAGCCGGTTCATCGAGCGGAATAATCTTCAAATTGGGATAAGGCGCCAGCCCAGAGGTCAGCAAAACCAGTGCGGCAACCGGCTCGTTCGCCGCAATGCTGCCCAGCATGACCTCGTCATCGCTATCGCGATTCAGCTGCAGGTCGCGCGGACCATAGCCCAGATCATCCAGGAACTTGTCTATCGCGTTGCCGATAGCCGTGCCCTCGCGATAGGTGAAAACCTCTCTGCCGCGCAGGTCATCCATCGTCACGCTGCTACGATTTGCCAGGGGATGCCCTTGGGTCACGGCCACTACCAGCTGCTGGCTGAACAGGGGCGTGAATGTGAACTCCTCGGTATTATGCCCTTCCGATGCGATAGCGAACTCCAGATCGCCTTTGCGGATGCCCTCCATCAAATCCTTGGTTTGTGCTTGGGTAATACGCAGATCGATGAGCGAGCCGCGCTTTCGACGGTAGGCAAGCACCGCTGCCGGCAGGAAGTCGGCATGGACGGTGGCAATCGCGCCGAAACTCACGGTGCCGGACAGGCGGCCTTGGCGCTTCTTTATCGCGGCGATGCCCTCATCGAGCGTTCCCAAAGCCGCATCAACATACTCTTTGAATTCCTGACCCGCCTCGGTCAGCTGGACATTGCGACCCGATTTCTCAAACAGCTTCACGCCCAAGTCTTCCTCAAGCGCCGAAATGGCATGGGAAAGCGTCGGCTGAGATATGAACAGCTCCTTTGCTGCGCGCGTATAATGCTGCAGTTCAGCAAGTTTCCTGAAGTAATACAGCTGTGATAAGTTCATGTTGCAAATTCCTCATCTGGCTATATGCAATACATCTATACATATTACCTCACATTCATTCAGTCCATGCGTTAATCACCGCTTATTCTCAGAATCCCTGCTTTTCGTAATCGGACTCTATATCCTGCCCGCAGGAGCTCGGTACACGGAAAGCACCACGATCGAAGCAACGAGACGGTTCCCTACGGGGATGGCTATGCCTGGTGAACGTGGTTGATAAGGCTGGCCTGATACCCGGCCCCGAACCCGTTGTCGATATTCACCACCGAAACACCGCTTGCGCAGGAATTCAACATGGAGAGCAGGGCCGAAAGCCCGCCGAAGTTCGCACCGTACCCGACGCTGGTGGGTACCGCGATAACCGGACAGGACGCCAGCCCGCCGATGACGCTGGCAAGCGCTCCTTCCATCCCCGCAACGGCAACGATAACCTGGGCATGGGCGATGACTTCGCTCTGGCTCAGCAAGCGATGGATGCCGGCAACTCCCACGTCGTACAGTCGCGTGACCCGATTGCCCAGCATCTCGGCGGTAACCGCCGCCTCCTCGGCAACGGGCAGGTCGCTTGTTCCGCCGGTCGCCACCACCACCGTGCCGATGCCATCGGGTTCGGGGATCCCGCCCACGATGCCCAGATGCGGTAGGGAACGGTACTCAAGCGACAGCTCAGCGGGAATTGCAGCCGCTTTATCCGGTGAAAGACGTGTGATGAGGATACGCTGCTGGCCATGTTCGAGCTGGGCCCGGCAGATGCCCGCGATCTGGTCGGCCGTTTTGCCTTGCCCGTATATAATCTCCGAGGCCCCTTGGCGCAGGCCGCGCTGCATGTCCACCCGCGCATATCCCAAGTCCTCAATTTGATTGCTTTCAAGCGCTGCTCGGATATCATCAACCGCCCGGTCTACCGAGCAGCGGCCATCCTGAACCTGTGCAAGCAGCTCTTTCAAATCGCGGATTTCCATGAGCTGAATTCCCCCTGAGACCGATGCGCTACCAGTTATAGATACGCCATTCGGTCGAATAATCCTTCACGGCCAGCTTGGGCATGCCCTTCTTCTTCCAGGTATAGAGCCGCTTCACCTTTCCGTTAACAATATATTTGATCGATGCCACGCTCTTCGAGCCTCTAAGGAACCGGGCATCGAAGCCGGACGAGTCGTCGCACTGCACGTCGATCAGATACCACTTGCCCTTGACCTTGACGAAATTCCACTGGTGGTACGGATTTGCCGAGCTCTTGGTGGCATGCACGTAACGGCACGGAACGCCCATGGCATCGCACATCGCCTTGAATGCGGCAGAATAGCCGCTGCACGCACCCTTGTGGTATTTCAGCGGGCCCAATGCGGTATCGGCATAGTGCTTATTCCATGCGCAGTAGCTGGTATGGCGGCACAGATAATCATGCGCCAGCTGAACCTTCTTGAACGACCCGAGCGAATCGGTCTGATTGCGGTTCACGAACTTCGCCACTTTATTGCGTACGGTCCTCAGCTGTTTGGCAGAAAGCCAGGACCCGTACACGGTACCAAAACGATAGTTGCCGATAACCTTCTTCTTTTTCAGTATGTTGGATTTCACGGCACGGTTGCCGATAAATGCCTTCACATAGAAGTAATAGTTCTTCTTCATGTTCAGCTTCTTGGCGGTATAGGAGCGCGCTGATGCGGACAGCACCTTCAGCCGCTTATACTTGCCGGACTTATTGCCTGAGCGGTACACCGCATAGCGGGTTGCACCGTCGTATTTCTTCCAGCTGATCTTCATGCTGGTAGCGCTTGCCGAAGGCACTCTTGCTGTCAGCGTCTGCGAAACGGATTCGGCAGCATCTGCCTGGCCGACTATCCCCGGCACAAAGCCTGCGCATGCAATCAGGGCGAACAGCGAAACGACGATGGCGGCCAAAGAGACTCGACCTGCTTCCATGGAAATCCCCTCCTCAATGGATCCAGCCGATGCGGAACCGAACACGGTATCCATGGTTCATGTATCCATGATAGCAGCCGCTCCCCTTCGCGAGAGCGGCAAACGCATCCCGGCAGAACGAAAAAACGTGCAGACTCTGTGCCGAATTCGTCGGCAGACGGTTGCCCCGCCCCTTTCCCCTTGACAGCAGTGGTACGCATATCTATCCTCATCATATGAACGTTTGTTCATATGTTCTGTTAAGAAAATGTAACCGCGCAACAGATGCGCCGAGTATGAAATAGGAGCCACCCATGACCAAGACCTTCAAACTACAGCAACTGGGCTGCGCCAACTGTGCCGCGAAGATGGAACGCGCCATCAAGAAGATGCCCGATGTAAACGACGCGCGCGTGAACTTCATGTTCTCGAAGCTGACGCTCGATGCCGCCGATGCCCGCTTCGACGAAATCGTGGATCGGGCGCAAACCGCTATCTCCCGCATCGAACCCGATTGCAAGATCGTGCGCTAACCCCCTTTCCCCCAACCGCTCCAGAGAAGAGACCTTCTGTCCATGAACACCCGCCTTATCCGCATCATCGTCGGCTTCGCCCTATACATCGCCGTGTATGCCGGCAGTGTCCTGCTGCCGCTTGGCACCTGGTTCACCGCCAGCCAACAGCTCTACGTGAAACTGGTGGCGTTCCTGGTCCCCTATATCATCGTGGGATACGACGTGCTGTGGACCGCCGTGCGGAACATCGGCCACGGCCAGCTGTTCGACGAGAATTTCCTGATGTCCATTGCCACGCTCGGCGCTTTCGGGCTGGTGTTCTTCCCCGAGGCAGAGCAGCATTTCGCCGAAGCGGCTGCCGTCATGCTGTTCTACCAGGTCGGCGAATTGTTCCAAGATTATGCGGTGGATAAATCGCGCAAGTCCATCTCCGCCATGATGGAAATCGCCCCCGATCATGCCACCGTGGAGCGCGATGGCGAGCTGCGTGAAGTCGACCCGGAAGAAGTGGAGGTCGGTGAGCTGATCACCATCAAGCCCGGCGAGCGGGTGCCGCTCGACGGCACCGTGGAAACCGGCATCTCCAGTCTGGACACCGCCGCCATCACCGGAGAATCGCTGCCGCGCTCCATCGAACCGGGCGACGAGATCTACAGCGGCTGCATCAACCTGTCTTCGCTTATTACCGTGCGCGTCACCAAGCCCTACGGCGATTCCACCGTTGCCCGCGTGCTCGAGCTGATCGAGAATGCGAGCGAGAAGAAGGCGCGCACCGAGAACTTCATCACGCGGTTCGCCCGCTGGTATACCCCCATCGTCGTAGGTGCCGCGGTGGCGCTTGCCGTCGTTCCGCCGCTCGCCTTCGGCCTGCCGTGGAGCGATTGGGTCCAGCGCGGCCTGATCTTCCTGGTCGTTTCCTGTCCCTGTGCCCTAGTCATCTCGGTGCCCCTTTCGTTTTTCGGGGGCATCGCCGGAGCTTCGAAGCAGGGCATCTTGGTAAAAGGCGGCAACTACCTTGAGGTGCTGTCGAAAGTCGAAACGGTGGTCTTCGACAAGACCGGAACGCTGACCGAAGGCTCATTCAACGTTGTGGCCATCCACCCCACCGAAGGCGTTGATCCCGACCGCCTGCTATCGCTGGCCGCGTATGCCGAAGCCGATTCCAACCACCCCATCGCCCTGAGCATCCGGGAAGCCTACCGCGGCGAGATCGACCGTAAGCGCATCGAGGACACGTCCGAGGAAAGCGGACGCGGCATGCGGGTAACCGTCGACAACAAGGTGGTACTCGTAGGCAACGGGCGCATGATGATGGAAGGCGGCATCCCCTATGACGATTGCGAGATGACGGGCACCGTGCTGCATGTGGCGCACGACGGTGAATACATCGGGCATATCGTCATCGCGGACATGCTGAAGAAGGATGCCAAGCAGACCATCGCCGAACTCCATCAGGCCGGCGTGAAGAAGACCGTGATGCTCACCGGCGACTTGGAAGCGGTTGCCAGCGCCACCGCATCCGAGCTCGGCATCGACGAGTACCATTCCCAGCTGCTTCCGCAGCAGAAGGTTGAACAGGTCGAGCGCCTGCTGGAAACCCGTGACGCAAAGGGCGATACCGGCCGCCTGGCCTTCGTCGGCGACGGCATCAACGATGCCCCGGTGCTCACGCGTGCCGACGTCGGCATCGCCATGGGCGCAATCGGAGCCGATGCCGCCATCGAAGCTGCGGACATCGTGCTGATGGACGACAAGCCCAGCCGCATCGCAAGCGCCATCGCCATCGCACGCAAGACCATGCGCATCGTGTGGCAGAACATCGTATTCGCCTTGGGCGTGAAGTTCTTCATGCTTGTTCTGGCAGCCATCGGCCTGGCGAACATGTGGATGGCCGTCTTCGCCGATGTCGGCGTTGCCATCATCGCCATCTTGAACGCCATGCGAGCCATGCAGGTGAAAGGCGGCTCGAAGATCGAGCGCTGAATGCAATCCGGGAGTTCCCCGCAGAGATAGCCGCTTGTCCTGCGAAACCCATCGAAACGCACTATATTTATCGCGGGTTCCTACTCGGAGTCCGGGAAAACAGGTAAACTGGTGTTAGTAGCATCCAGCATTTCACGGACGGCAATTGCACGCACGCCGCTCGAATAGGGACAGGAGATTACCATGGCAATCGAATATCAACATGTTTTCGCCGCGCTCGACGGTGGATTGACCCAGGAGGACGTCGCGCGCAAAGCTGCCGCCATCGCCTCAGTGAACCGGGCCCACTTGATGTTCGGCACCGTCATTGACTCGCTGCCCCCCGAATTGGCTGAAGAGGATACCGAAGCGGTTTGCGAGCAGACCAAGCGCCGCATCTCCGCCATGATCGAACCCATCATCAAGGATATCGACGAGAAGGTGGCAGCCGGCAAGATCGCCTCATTCGAATTCAAGGCCATGCCCGGCAACGTGAACACCATTCTGCATCGTGGCATGATCCTGCCGTTCGGCGCCGACCTGGTTATCTGCGGCGAGCGCGGCCTTTCGACGGTACGCTATGCGTTCGTCGGCAGCACTAGCACCTATCTGATCCGCAACCTGCGTTGCGACGTGCTGGTCGTGAAGAAGTAGCACTGACCCTTCCCTAACGCTGACCATTGCTCGTGTAAAGAGCCGGCCGTCCCTTCCGGGCGGTCGGCTCTTTTCTGCATCGGAACGCCAATCAGATGAAAGCCACCCTGCCCGATCAGGCGTTTTGCGCCTCCGTCTTCTCATGTGTCGTCCACGTCCGCTTTGCCAGGATGCGCCCCGCAACCACGGCAAGCACTCCCTGGATCACCACCGGCGACCACCACAGGCCCTCGACTCCCATAAGGGCGGCCAAGGCGAAGACGACGGCAAACACCAGCAGTGCTTCGCTGTACACCATGCGGGTGGAAGCCTTCGCATAATCGACCGCATAGAAAAACGATGTGCTGGCATGCGTGAAGCCGTAGAACACGTATGCGATGGAGAAGATGGGCATACCGTGCGCCACCAGGTCGGCAGTGGCGCCTGACGCGCCGAAGAAGGTAGGGATGGCATAACGGAACACCGACACGAAGATGACGCCGGCAATCCCGATCCCGATGGTGAAGCAGTAGTTCGTGTTGCGGTAGCGGCGGACCTGCTCGAAGTCGCCCGCCCCGTACGCGTGGCTGATCAGCGGCTGGGCACCGTCTCCCATTCCCTGGATGAGCATCTGCAGTATCACCGCCACATAGGCGATGACCGCATAGGCAGCCAAAGCCAATTCGCCACCGTACCACGCTGCATTGATGTTGATGGCAACAACCAGCATCTCGGGCAGAAGCGACAGGCCTGCCGGTGCCAGCCCCAGATGGGCCATATGGCGCACCAAACCGCCCTGCAGCCGGAACGCCTTTTTCGGAAGGCGATTCTTCCTGCGAAGGAAATATGCCACGGCCAGGATCGAGCTCGCCAGCTCGCTCAGCGATGTGGCCGTACCGGCTCCCCAGGTGCCCCAACCCAGCACCACCACGAAGGCGATATCCAGGGCGATGTTCACCAACCCGCCGAACAGCATGACGCCCATGGCGTAGTTCACATTGCCCTTATTGCGCATCAGCGGTACCGCTCCGCAGGTCAGCATCATGCAGGGCGTGCACCAGCACACCGCCTGCAGGTAGATGGTTGCCTGCTGCAGCGTGCCCCCGCGACCGCCGAACGCATAGCACAGCGGCTCGGCGAACAGCATCAGCACCACCGTGATGGGGATGGAGAGCATCAGCAGCACGGCAAGGGCATTTCCGAACGCCAGGTTGAACCGATCGGTGCGCCCGCGCGCCTTCTCGATGGAGGCGATGACAGCCGCCCCCATGCCGATTCCCGTGCCAGTGGCCATCACGATCTGCATCCACGGCCAGGCTACGTTCACACCGGCCAGTGCCGCATCGCCCACCAGGTTGCCGACGAACAGGCCGTCAACGATATTGAACAAGCAGAACAGGACGTAGGTCAGCATGCTGGGCAGCACGTAGCGGGCATATTGTCGCCACATGTCCCGCTTCAGCAACACGATCCCCACAGCACAACCCCTTATCACGACAGAAAAAGCCCCCGACCGGAAGGCCGGGAGCTCTACTGTATCAAGCAACGGGTATACACGAAAGCATGTTTACCAATGATTCACTACTACGCCGCCTCGGTTGCCGGCTTTCCCGGATTGCGCTTCAAATCGCGCCGGTACAGCACGTAGATGGTCGCCAGCAGCAGGACAACGCCCAACCCCAGCGAGATCCACGGGCTCTTGGTGAAGCCCATGATGATGTAGCCCACCAGGCAGACGACCGCAACCGTCGTAGCATAGGGAAGCTGGGTGGCAACATGGCGCAGGTGGTTGCATTCGGCTCCCGCAGAGCTGAGAATCGTCGTGTCGGAAATCGGGGACGTATGGTCGCCATAGACCGCGCCGGCAAGCGCCGACCCGATCCCCGCCAGGAACATGGGATCGTCGGCAGGGAACACACCCAGCACGATCGGCATAAGAAGCGCGATGGTGCCCCAGGATGTTCCCATGGCGAACGCAATCAGCGCAGCCACCACGAACACCACCGGCGGCAGGAACTCCAGGCTGACGCCGGCAGACGTCAGCGCGCCGGAAACGAATTCGCCCGTGCCGAGCATGTAGCGGCACACGCCGCCCAGGCTCCATGCCAGCACCAGGATCATCATGGAGCTGACCATGGTGCGGACGCCCTCGGTGCCGCTTTCGACGTAGCGGTCCAGGCTGATCAGCTTGCGCGGCATGAACATGCAGGCCGCCACCAGCAGGGCGACAATCGAGCCGATGCACAGGCCGGTGATGGGGTCCTCGCCGACAGCCGTGGCGAAGTCCACCCCGCCGTCGAAGTAGCCGCCGGAATACAGCATGCCGATGATGCTGAAGACGATAAGGACCACAATGGGCACGACCAGGTCGGACACGCGGCCCTTGTCAGAGATGTGCAAGCCCTTGAACTGGTCCATGGTATCCTGCGCGGATTCCAGGTCGGCCCCTTCAGCGACGACGGTCTCCATCTTCAGCGGTGGGTTCAGGTCCTCGGAATGCTCGTATTTCAGGCCCTGAGACGACACGGCGTTCAGCGTCGTACCATGTGCGGGCACCCGCGTGTGCGCTGCCTCGCCGCGCCATTCCAGCTCGGCTTCGCGCATGGGGCCGAAATCGACCTTCGATACCACGATGGCGAATACCATAAATATGGTCAGCAGCGCATAGAGGTTATAGGGGATGGACGACACGAATGTGTTGAAGCCGCCGTCTCCCATATAGCCGCCGACTGCCACCGCCCAGCTGGAAACCGGCGCGATGATGCAGACCGGCGCCGCGGAAGAGTCGATGAGGTACGCCAGCTTCTCGTGGCTGACCTTCATTCGGTCCGTCACCGGGCGCATGACGGCACCCACGGTCAGGCAGTTGAAGTAGTCGTCGACGAAGATGACAATGCCCAGGATGGCGGTCATCAATTGGGCCATACGTGCGGACTTCACACGCTTTGCTGCCCACTCGGCGTACGCGCGGGAACCGCCGGCGACGGTGATGATCACCGTGAGCGAACCTAATAATGCCAGGAACAGCAAGAGCGCCCCGTTACTGCTGATCTGCGCCGATAGCAGGGTCGGCAGATCGCAGAATGCCTTGACCAAGGCCGCGACGGACGCACCGTCCAAAGTGAACTCGTAGATGATGAGCCCGGCGAACACGCCGACCAGCAGCGACGAGTACACCTCCTTGGTGATCAGCGCCAGACCCAGCGCCAGCAACGGCGGCAACAGAGACCAGGCCCCGGTGCTCAATAGCTGGAATGCTTCCATTTCTCTCCTCACTCCTAAAGTCGTGAAGATGAGTATACGCAACTTGAATTCCCGCAGATGCAACCTGGTTGCAGCATTTCTTGCGCGCGTGCGAATTAGCGTGTGAACGGTCGGATTACAAGGGGCAATTCGCACAGGCTTCCCATAAGAACCGCTTCGCTGATGCATTAGAATGGGGAAAGCATTCCGAAAGCGGAATGCATCTCGAATAGATAGGAGGCCTATCAGTGAATAAGTACATCTGCACGGTTTGCGGCTACGTATACGATCCCGAGAAGGGCGATCCGGACGGCGGTATCGCCCCCGGCACGGCATTCGAGGACATCCCTGACGATTGGGTGTGCCCGGTGTGCGGTGCAACCAAGGAAATGTTCGAGGCCTACGACGGCGAGTAATCCAGCCGAAGACCGAATGCATTATGAAGCGGGCCCTGCTCCTGTTGGAGCGGGGCCCGTTTTTTGGTCCAACTTGATTACCAGTCACAACGTCACTGCGCCAAAACATGTCCGCTGCCGCTCGCCTTAGTCGCGAGTTCGATTACCAGTCACAACGTCACTGCGCCAAAACGATTGCCTTCTTCAATCAGATGCCTTGCTCCAGTTCGATTACCAGTCAGAACGTCACTGCGCCAAAACTGCTTATACGGATAAGTACACGCACGATGTGTTCGATTACCAGTCAGAACGTCACTGCGCCAAAACTCGGCGAAGGCGATATGTACCGCCTAATCGGTTCGATTACCAGTCAGAACGTCACTGCGCCAAAACGCCAGGCGCATTGCCTGGTAGTCGACGGGAGTTCGATTACCAGTCAGAACGTCACTGCGCCAAAACTGCGATTCGGCAAGCTGGCGCTGGGCATACGTTCGATTACCAGTCAGAACGTCACTGCGCCAAAACATGGCGCGGGCGATGCCGACCCGCGATCGGTTCGATTACCAGTCAGAACGTCACTGCGCCAAAACCGATGGCGCGAAATCTACCCTGCAAAGTAGACGGAAGATCTGACTGTGCTTTTCTACCTGTTCTCAATAAAGTCCTGGTCAATGCATATTTTCGTATCCGTAGAATACGTATCAAAACCGGAACCATTTTCCAGAAACAGCACGGACAAATTCAAGAAAATTGACTGTTTTACCAGTTCATTTGCTTCTTTTTCAGTTAAAAATTTTCGAATATTGATGAAAACAAACGATTCCTTGAACGAAACGTCAGCAGCAAGAGACAGAAACCGAATCAATTTGTCAAAGAGCGAGTCATCCGGCATATTTTCAACACCAAAGTTGAATGCCTTCAGATACTTATCTACCGCCCATTCTAGTCCAAACGAATACTCACTATTCATTTGCAAGGCACACTGCGATATTTCTCGTTCGATATCTCCGTTGATGGTTTCGATCTTTTCCCGAAGCGCATCGTCCTCCCGAATTAGTTTCTCGACACAATCATAGATTTTTCCTGAAAGCAGACGATGCTTCCACGGAAGACTCAGAGGGTCGCTGATAACCATTAGCGCACTGGCTGGCTTAATAGCTTTCCCAGAATCATCCCATACCGCATACGGCTCTAATGCATCTTCTCCTAGGCCGGATAATAGGGCCATGCATATACGCGAGAAAAGCCGTTCATTCCTAACATCAAGGGTCATCGGCTCCCCTGCACGAAACTCAATTAACGAGTCTAGGCCAGAGAACTTGATTATCATAAGACCACCAGCTCATCCATTGTATCGAGCTCCTCATGGTCTTCTCGCTTTCCAGTGATATACACCATGGTTGAATATTGCTTCTCGGTTACCTTCAACACCTGAACAAGGCCTGCTGGAGGTCTATGTTTTCGTAGCCGTTCAATCGCAGATGATGCTGCAGCTTCTGTGGTCACCAGTTTCGAATACACAGATTCCTGCATCATAAGATACCCTTCGTTAATCAGGTATTTCCTGAACAGACGATAGCTCTTTCGTTCTTTTGACGTTTCCACCGGCAAGTCAAAGAAAACGACCAAGCGCATAAACCGAACCCTCGCATGTTCTCTCATAGAATTTCAAAATCCTCGATGTCATCCACGTCGATCACCTTATTTAGTGCGTTCAGACAATCCTGGATATAGAGAGCGACAACAGAAGACAGACGGTATGAACCCCCTCTGTACGAAACCCCTTTATTGGGAAGATCGGAGAGAGCCAACCGCATCTCTTCATCTAACTCTTCGACAAAGTTGTCGTAAACAATCTCATCGACGGCTGGGCGAAATGGCTCCATCAGATCACAAGCCAGATTGAACTGGTTGTATTCGTTACGATGATTTATGCCACACTGCGTCAAATAGCCACGACTGACAATTTCCCTATTCACCATAGAAAGAAGAACGGCATAACCATAATTCAGGGCGCCATTAAGCGGACATGGAAAATCACGGTTGAATTCCTCTCCAAACAAACCAGAGAAGTATATCCGTGCCGCTTGAGCTTCGCGATTTGTGGTATCCCCGGACCTTACTTCTCTTGCGCTCTCATATAATCTTTTCGCCTCAACCTCACTTCCCCGCTCTTCAAGAAGCCTTGCCTGTTGGCGAATCTTATCTTTTATGACATGTTGCCAGACTCGCTTCTTTATAGGGGCACCCCATTCAAGTTGCTCGGCGATTCTTTTGCTTGTGTTGTGAGCTCCATAGAGGGGAAGGTATTGCCCGATAGGATTATGTTTTTCATCAGTGACTACTAAGGATATCTTATTTTTTGCCAGCTCAGAAAGGAGGTACGCGCTAAGAAATACTTGATTTGTGCCAAGGGTTATCGAAGAAATCTCCGAAAGATGAATCTTAGATGCGCCCTCCTCTTGACGAACAATTAAATACCCTCCCTGATAAGAACAGCGGCTCGGATGTTCAATGATGACGGTCCTAAAGCTCAAGCTTGTACCTCCGCTCAAACATACCCGTCACAGAAGTATCGATAAACCAGACTTCGCTCGTAGGATCTGAGAAGATTTTTTTATATGTTGGCTGTATACAACCGACATATTTCCCACCTCCAATCTCTGAAAGATTAATCATATTGCACGAGCCACACGAAATCTTCAGCAGAGATACGAGTGCCCGTTGCTGAGCAGCAATATCGGCCTTTGCAAAACCGTCTCTCAATTCTTTCAGCGCTAGTAAGTCGCTAAGACGCGTTGCGTAATGATCAAGTGCTACGCAATACTCGTCAAACAATTGAACCGCTTCAGTGCTACTTTCGAGCGTTCCTTCAATAGCCTCCTTAAACTTCGCCACAATTGCTTGTGAAAACGCAAGTTGTCTTGCATTCCTCGCTTCTCTTCCTCCCGTGATGTATAAACGGTTGCCATTCCACTCGAATAGCTGGTATTTGTAGACCCGTTCTTTCACGATCTTCAAGAAATCGCAGTTCATCGACTCCGCAAGTGAAGTGGCATATTCGACGAGATAATCAGGATTGGACTCAAGTCTGGCCTGGACGCTAACTGGCACACCGGCAAATTCAATTATCGATTTATTATTCTTCCGGTTTATCGCCTTGTAGATAAAGAAGTAAGCAAACTGCTCACGAGAATAGCTGCCGTACTTGCGAGGATTTAAATTTCCCTTCAGGGGAAGCTCCAATGCTTTCTTCGTCTGTTTAGGAGAGTAGATGGTCGCATCCCAAAATGCACCGGTCGTGATTTCGGGCATTCGCGATATGAAGCAATCTTTGTAATTCAAGAAACGGCGAATGCGATCACACTCGGCCTCAGCATCCCAATCATCTTTGAATACTTCTCCCGTTTCCTTATCGAAACCCGAGCTTAAGAAGCTTTGGACAATGAATGAAGAAGACCCTGGCGCATTGCCCGTTTTCTGAAGCTTTTCCTTCTGGGTCTTTACCAAGCTCCGTACCACCTTGGTGTACTTCATTGGATTGTCGTAGATGTCAGGATGGCGTTTCTGAATGAAACGCCCCATCTCACATGCAAGTAGCGCGTCGTGCGCATGATGATAATCATTGAGCTCTCGGCATTTCACGAAGCCTTCTGCTTTGCGCAGCTGAGATGACAAAGAAGCCTTAACGGGCACCACTGCAGTTTCGATATACTCATCCTTCAGCATCATCTGCACGATTTTCACTATTTGGCTTGTTTCCACCAATTGACGTGCGATGAATCCCTTTAAACGGTCGTCGCTAATACTGGCACGCATCAGGTTGCGGTATTTCTTATCGCCAATAAGCTTTGCCTTATGGAGCGCATCCCAATAATCATGCATTTTTCGACGAACGTCCTCACTAAGGAGCAGCGAGTCCGACTTCTCTTGATTCTCCTGGGCGAGAACGAGCGCCTTATTCTCAAAACTGTCGTCCTTGATATACGTTTGCGGAATAATGTGATCGACCTGATACTCGGACAGACGCTTAATGTCTAACGCCTTGCCAGAATAGAGGCTCTTACCATTCTGCATGAAGTACAGCGTCAAACGCTCATCCAGTTCTTCTGGCTTCTTCTTATTGAAATCCCCTAGCAAACCAGACTTGAGTAATTCGGGATTTTCCTTCTTGAAAGCCGCCAGCGCTTCTTTCAAATTGTTGTATCGGGTTCTAGTGCGATTTCCTTTGTTGCGCGGATCTTCCTCGCGAGTGACCTCGATATAGATGTTGCTTGGATCGTGACCTGCAATTTTCCTGATCTCGGCAATGATACGTAGGGATTGATTAACGGATCGTCGCAGTGCAGGCGAACCGGGAAGCTCCTCCAATGACAGCCTCCCATGCTTCTCCAGGTACGCTTTGTTATGAGCGTCAATCATCTTTCCGAATTCAAGATCATCGTCATGAAGAATCTCCATGAACACCATCGCTTGATTCTTATGGTCGTAATTCGGGTTGCCTTCCTCAAGAATATCCATAATGCTCTTGGGACCATCGTCGGTATGGGCTTTCAAGCCGATAAGCAGCTTTTCAGACAGACGCCCCCATCCAGCGAAACGCTTCTTGCAAATTTTTTCAATCTGCTCGTCGGAAAGACGGTCGCCGTAGGCTCGTTTTATCTCTGCCTTAAGAATGTTTCTATCTTCGAAAAGCGTGTTCCACTTAATCAGCTCTTCGACCATCCGCTCATCTTCTGCCGAAAGATAGTCAACGCCCAATAAATTGGTGAAGAAGCCATACGAAGAAAGCTTGGACTCGAACCCCGTTTCGCCTTGTCCGCCGAAGACATGTGCATTGAAATACCCTTTGCGCTTCAGCCAGTTTTCCACAGCTTTGTAGGAAACTTTCTTTCCCCGCTCAAAAAGGTCTTCCATTATTTCAGCGCGGAAGTCATAGCTGAAGCGATGGATATCGTCGCCATCCTGAGTCCACTTTGCGCCGTTAAGCTCATTCAGCACACAGTAGCGCTCATAAAGAAGCGAGCATCTCGGGAGTACTGGCTCTCCCTGCAAGTACGTGCAGGTTCCCGTCATTCGCTCGATAAACGCTTGCGCACTACCGTGCTTGTCTATGATTTCTTCCCAATTCCAGGGAAAAATTCTTTCATTTTCCTTACCCGGTTGGCGCACAGACCAAGCAAATCGTTTCTCGCCTGAAGCATCCAATGCTGCATTCTTGGTTGTCAGGGGGCCTACATAATAGGGAATACGGAAGGTAACTAGAGACTCAATCCTCTCAGCATTTTCTAGCAGGAACGAATAGAACTCACCCTGCTTCTGAAGTATCGTATGCATCTCTTCTAAATGGAGTTGATAAGGAATGCTTCCGTTGTCACTGGTCTTAAGGCGACGAAGGAAGTTGCTTTCCGTGAAGTCTTCCATCATCTGGGTATATCGCTTGTCGCTTTCGGCAGCAGTGCCCTCGAATAGCTTCTTTACTTCCTTCTGGAAATCGTCATACGAAGTGCCGCCACGCCGCACGTTGTATTTTGTATAGCCCTTTGCTTTGCTGGGATCATACTCGTGGGTGCCTGGATAGAATTGGCCACAAAAAAATTCGTGATACTGATCCGGGGCGTAATCTCGTACAAGCTCCTTTAGAACTTTCAAGTCCTTGCCATACTTTTCATACTCGCGAACTTTGCAATAGGAAAGCGTTTGGCCATTGGCGCCCTTTAAGATGCCCATCAAGATGTATGACGAGTAAACCGCTTGCAGTGCTTCAAAAAGCTCGAAGCCTTCATCGGGACAAACTTCTTCGAATTCGGCAACCTTTTCATCGTTATCTAGGGCAAATTTCTGATCATCACCCTCTAGAAAGAAAATGGAACTAAAATTTGCCTTATAGCCTACTATGGCCTGGGAAATTGGCTTACCGAGCGTTTTTTCGTAATCCTTTGACAGGCCAAGTAATTGTTGAGATCCAGTCTGTTTATCGGCGCGGCTAAGCGACTGATCCTCAAATAGGGTGCAAAGCTCTTTTCTATCGCAGGATGCTTCAATATCCCACTCTTCGCACCACGCTTCGAAAGCATCAGCAAATCGATTAATCGAATCACTCATGCTCGCATTCTTCGCGCTCAACCGCGCATTGTCTTGGTGCAGAAAATTGCCCCGAGTTTTCACGATGTTATGCAATGCAAGGTAAATGAGTCGCAGGTCCTCTTTTCGGCTCGACTCCATCAGATATACGCGCAAATGGTAAATGGTTGGAAATCGTTGATAGTAATCAACTTCAGTGAAATCTGAGTCGTTGAAAAGAGGCCAACGATAGTTATCGTGCCCAGCAGCACGATCTTCTTTCAATAGACGAGATTGGTTTAAACGAATGAAGAATTCGCTATCAACTGTTTCCATTTCCGAAGCAAATATCTGCTGAAGAAGATCAAGCCTCTGCCGACGGCGATCATATCGACGGCGCTGTCCGCGATGTGTGCGAGCTTCCGATGCCTCTTGTGCATTTGGAAAGATTCTGCTCCCCCAAGTTGGCTTTCCCTTGAAATGGCACAGATTACCGTCATCGTCGGTAACGGCCCACCCAACGGAACCAGTGCCAATATCGAGCCCTATATTGTAACTACCCACATTGCGCAAGTTCATATTGCCCTCCCCATTTCGTGGTATAGTTGACGTGTCCGGATTACCAGTCAGGACATCACTGCAAGTCAAAATAAAGGCTTAGCCTAAAAAGCTTCTTACGAAGCGCCACGTAGGTGGCAATTTTGACTCAAAGAAGCCCTCGTCAGAGGGCTTCTTTATTGTAGCTATTCATCTGTTTCGGACGAAGCGTAATTACTGATTAGACGTTAACGGCGTTAATTTCTGACCAGCGCCATCAACCGCGTTTAGTGCATCAGCCAGCCGCCCTCGGAATAGATAGACGTGCCCGTCAGGTATGCGGCGTCATCGCTTGCCAGGAACAGCACCGCATTCGCGATGTCGTCCTTGGTTCCGCGCCGCCCCAACGGCACCGTGGCGTTGTATGCCTCTTCGGTGCCCGGCTGCCGATACACCGCGTCGTTGAGGTCGGTCGGCACACTGCCCGGACCCACCGCATTCACGCGGATGCCGTATTCCCCCACATCCTGGGCAAAAGATTCGGTTACCGCGCGCACCCCGGCCTTCGCCACGTTGTAGACCGCGTTGCCTGGACGGCACCGCGCTGCATTGATGGACGAGATGTTCACGATGGCCCCCGGTGTTCCCTGTTCCTTGTGATAGCGGCAGAACCACTGGCAGGCGAAGAACACCGACTTCAGATCGGTGGCGATCACACGCTCCCACTGCTCCTCGGTTGCATCGAGCGCATTGCCGCGTTCCCAGATACCCGCATTGTTCACCAGCACGTCGAACGCACCGAAGTGCTTTACAACCTCCGAGAAGAACGAGGCGATCTGGTCGATATGCGCCACATCCACCACACCGGCCATGACGCGGGAATGGTCGCTGCCCGCCACTTCGTCCAACAGCCGATCCTTCCCTTTGGGCGAACGGCTGCAGAACGCCACGTTGGCGCCCGCTTCGTAGAAGCGCTCGCCGATACGGCGTCCGATGCCGCGTGCAGAACCGGTAACAACCACGGTCTTTCCCGAGAAATCATAGGTGTTCATAAGGAGTCCTTACCTCAATGCCGGTGAGCTGGTTTCAGAATACACCGGTGCAAATGAAGGGTGTGCTTCTATCAGGCAAAATCGGTGCTGCATAGGAATGAGGTCCGAGAAAACAAAGCAGGCCGGGGATTGCCTCCCCGGCCTGCGTTCTTACGTGGAGCCAACGACCGGATTCGAACCGGTGACCTACGCTTTACGAGAGCGTTGCTCTACCAGCTGAGCCACGTTGGCAACGGCATCGGGCTTTCAGCCCGTGTGCAGAATGGCATTATAAAGCAGAAATGCAGGTCGTTCAAGCAGGCGGGCATCCTCACAAGAAGCGCAAATCGGCTCTCTGCCCACTGCCCTCATCCGATGGAAGGCATCTGCCTCATCCGTTCGCCATCCGGGCCACAACGGTAATTGGAAAAATGTATCAGGCAAATCCCATAACCGCAGATGGTTGTTATAAACTAGGAAAATAATTCAAGGGAGAGGGAATAATGAGTCGACGTATCTACCAACGCCGCCCGGGTGCGACGTCTATAGCATCTTGCACGAAAATGTTCCGGCACACGGAAAGCGGAACGCATGCGTTCGTACTCGCCTTGAGCACGGTCGTCTTCGCCACAGCGCTGATACTGTGCGCCACCACCTTCGCCTTCGCAGGAGAAACCGCAACCGACACAACAGCCGTGCCAACCTCCTCAACCACCACAGCAACCACCGCCGATGCCACGACGGATGAAACCAGCAGCTCGTCCGCGGCAACCGATGCCGTCGACACGACTGCCGATCAGCAGTCTTCGACCGCACAGGCCGCATCCTCCGAGAGCACAAGCAGCGCAACCGATTCTACATCTGCCCAGACCTCCCAAGGCGCGGCATCCGATGCAACCCTGAACACGCAAACCACCACAACCGAGAAGACAACAGCCGATACATCGACCTCTTCGAGCAACACCAGCACCACCAAGAAGGCAACGGCCCCGAAGGTCGGGTCGAAGCTGCGCCCCGTGGCCGATGGCGCCTACACCATCGTCAACCGCGCGAATCGCTCGTACTCGATCTCGATCTCCCGTTCCTCTAAGAAGGCCGGCGCCAAAGCCATCTTCCAGCGTTTCGCCGCCACGAAGACCCAAACCTTCATCCTGAAATACCATGCGGACAAGAAGGCCTACACCATCAAGGTGGCCAATTCGAAGAAGTACCTGTTCGCGAGCGGAAAGTCCGGACGCGTCAAGCAGTGTGCAACCGCCAAGAACCTAAATGCCTATTGGAAAATCCGCAACACTCGTAAGGGCTATGCGCTCTTCAATGCACAATCCGGTCGTTTTATGCGCGGGAAAGCCAACCCCGCCAAGAATGGCAATATCGTGGTCGGGAGCAGCAAGAACAATCGTTCGCGCTGGAGCCTGTACGCGGTAAAGTCCTGCAAGAAGGTGTCGTCCTCCACGCGCCTGAACCGCATCGTGGACCATATCATCCGCTGCAAGACCAGTTCGCACGATTCCAAGGCAACGAAGTTCCGCAAGCTCTTCAACTACGTTGCCAGCAACCACTTCTCCTACGCTCACGTGAACAACCAGGTGCGCCCCACCTATAAAGGCTGGTCTGAGAAATATGCCCTGAACATGGCCCTGAAGCACCATGGCAACTGCTTCTCGTACTCCTCGCTGTTCGGCTACCTGGCACGCGGCTGCGGCTATCAGACCAAGATCATCAGCGGCAGCCTGTCTTTCGGTTCCTATCGCGTGAAGCACGGCTGGGTCCTGTGCAAGGTCGCAGGTCCCTGCTACAAAGCGAAGCCGAAGGCATCCAAGCACGGGTCCTGGCATATCTTCGATCCGGAGAGTGTGCACGATTACGGCATCCCCTTCAACCTTCCGTATCGTGGTGACAGCTCCACCGCCGTGTACTGCTACAGCCATCCCAAACTGACCGAGTAACCGCAAGGGCTTTTCCTTTCGATGGTATTCTCGTCCCTTCCGTTCCTCTGCGTCTTCCTGCCCGTCGTGTTCGGGCTGTGCTGCCTGATGCCCTCCGTTCGCGCAAAGAACGGGCTGCTGATTATCGCCAGCCTGCTGTTCTATGCCTACGGCGAGCCCGTGTACGTGTTCCTGATGATCGCGAGCACGCTGGCTAACTACGTGTTCGGCTTGCTGCTGCGCGGCGGAACCGTCGGATTCCGCAAGGGTATGGTCGCGCTCGCGGTCATCGTGAACCTGGGGCTGCTGGGGGTATTCAAGTACGCCGACTTCTTCGTCAGCATTGTCAACGGCATCGCCGGCACCTCGTTTGCCGGCCCGGGATTGGCACTCCCCATCGGCATCTCGTTCTACACGTTCCAGGCGCTCTCGTACGTCATCGACGTGTACCGCCGCGACATCGACGCACAGCAGAATTACGCAAAGCTGCTGCTGTACATCTCGTTCTTCCCGCAGCTGATCGCCGGCCCTATCGTGAAGTACCACGACATCGCCCACATGATCGACGATCGCAAGATGACCGTCGAGGGCGTGAAATCCGGCTTGCGCCGCTTCATCGTGGGCCTGGGCAAGAAGGTCCTTATCGCAAACATCCTGGCCGTCGGCGTCGACGCCTGGTATGCGCAGGACCCCGGCTCGCTGAACATCCTATCGGCCTGGATTGTCGCGTTCGCCTATCTGTTCCAGATCTATTACGACTTCTCCGGATACTCCGACATGGCCATCGGCATGGGCCGCATGTTCGGATTCCAGATCAAGGAGAACTTCAACCATCCCTACTGGTCGTGCAGCATCAAGGAATTCTGGCGGCGCTGGCATATCTCGCTGTCCACCTGGTTCAAGGAGTATCTCTACATTCCGCTGGGAGGCAACCGCAAGGGAAAGGCGCGGGCGGCGCTGAACCGCATCATCGTCTTCTTCCTGTGCGGCTTGTGGCACGGCGCTGCGTGGACGTTCGTCATCTGGGGCATGTTCCATGGCATCTTCCTGCTGCTGGAGGAATATATCCCCGCCATCCGCCGCATGCCGCGGGCGGCCGGCCATATCTACGCCATCGTCGTGGTGACGGTGGGCTTCGTCATCTTCCGCGCCGATACCATCGGCCAGGCGGGCACCATCATCGCACTGATGTTCACCGGCTTCAACTTCGACGCAGTGCACATGCAGGTGCTTTGTGAGCAGCTGACCCCGATTTTCGTCCTGGTCTTCTGCCTGGCAGCCATCGGCCTGCTGCCCGTGAAAGATTGGACGCTGGCAATTGCCGAGCGCTGGAACCTGCGCGCCCTCGTGCACAACGCCTCCTATGTGGCGGCGTTCATCATACTTATCGTCTGTCTGCTGGAGCTTTCCACAGGCGGTTACAACCCGTTCATCTACTTCCGGTTCTAGGGGAAAGGAGCGCACATGAAGAAGAAACACACCGCGGGCCTGGCCTTCGCCATCGCCGTCTTCCTTGTCCTGCTTATCCCCTTTGCCGGGCTGGCCTGGAACGGCACGCAAGATGACGAGTTGGGATCGGAGCTTGCCGCATTCCCGCAGCCGACCACCGAGACGGGTGCGCCCAATGTGGACTACCTGAACCAACTGGGCGATTGGTTCGCCGACCATTTCGCCTACCGCACCGAGCTCATCGACGCAGACTCATCCCTGCGCAGCGTGGTGGGAGCCAGCACCAGCAGCCAGGTGGTGCGCGGCAGCGATGATTGGCTGTACTACTCGGGCGAGCTGGACGACTACCTTGGACGCAACGTCATCAACACGCGCGGGGCCTACGACATCGCCCATAACCTGCGGCTGATCCAAGACACCGTCGAAAGCCGCGGCCAGACGTTCTTCTTCACCATCGCGCCTGACAAGAGCAGCGTTGCCGGCGAGCACATGCCCTCCTACCTGCAGAAAGGCAGCACAAACAATCTGAAGCTCCTTGTGCCCGCACTGAACGACGCGCAGGTGAACTACATCGATATCACCAAGGCGGTAACCGCGACCGCCGACAAGGGCCTTTGGCTCAAACGCGATTCGCATTGGAACAACGAAGGCGCCCTGCGGGCCGCAAACGTCCTGGCCAAGCACCTGGGCAAGGACACGTCCCTCTTCGACGAGGACGATGCGACCCAAACCGCCGGCGAAATCGGCGACCTGGAAAGCCTGGAGGCTCCAGGATCCACTGCACGCGAACCGAACCTCGACTTCGGCCAATACGACGCCTTCACCTATACCAGCGTCCAAGACCTGGACGACACGGGTACCTTCGTCGAGGCCGACAACAGCCAGGAGGGCGATAACGAGAAGAGCGCCCACGATCTCATCTCCACAACCTCGGACTTGGGCGACGGATCGTTGTTCCTGTTCCGCGATTCCTTCGGCAACGCGCTGCTGCCGTTTATGGCCAGCCAATACGAAAACGCCACCTTCTCCAAGTTGACGCCGTACGACCTGTCTGCCTGCCAGGATACCGATACGGTAGGCATCGAGATCGCCGAGCGCCATATCACCGATCTGGCACTGACCCCGCCGTCAGTCCTCGCCCCATCAAGCAGCGCGCTTTCCACCAGCGACTCCTACCTGATTCCCGGCGACCTGCCCAACGTGCAGAAGACCAAGAAAACGGCATCGTCTACCAGCATCAACGCCGCCATGGATGGCAGCTTCCTGAAGATATCCGGCATCGTCGACTCCGCACTGATGGATGACTCATCCGAAATCGAAGTCGCAGTACGGACGCCTGGCCAATCGCGCTGGCAGCTGTTGCATCCGTTCTACACCATCGAGGCGGACCAATCAGGGCAGATTCAATCTGAAAACGGCTATTCCCTTTACACCGATGCGGCCGCTGCAGAAAACGGCAGCATCGAGGTAAAGGTGTTTGTGCAAACCGAGGGCACCTGGCACGAGGCTGCCCACCAAACCGTCACCGTCAACTAGGAGGTATCTATGAAATTTGGAAAAATCACCGCTGCAATCGCCGTATGCGCTTGTTTGAGCATGGGAGTCCTTGCCGGCTGCTCGTCATCCGATTCCGGGAGCTCGGCAAGCTCCTCGACCAGCAGCACCCAGGAAACAGCTAGCACATCGTCTGCTGCCCAAGAGCAGACGCTGCCGTCGTTCGGCAAGGCAACCGACAACGTCGTGGCAATCAATTGCAAGAACGGAACCGGAAAAGTGATCACGCAGATCACGGTGGCTACCAAAGGTGCCAAAAAGCAGACCTTCCTAGCCAAGAGCGACAAGATCAAGAAGAACGAAGAGTTTGTGCTGAACTTCGCACCGAAGCATGCAAAGTCGGGCACCAAGAGCACGATTACGCTGAAGTTCAAGAATGGCGAATCATATGCCATCTCCAAGGTTCCGCTGTCGAAGGTGAAGGACGCGCTCACGTTCAAGATGAAGAAGGACCTTGCATTCTGCACGTACACCAATGCTTCGGGTAAGACCATCAGCCTGTACCAGGTAGAAAAGAAGCTTGCAGAAGAGGAAGCAGCCGAAAAGGGAGCCATGATGGCGCAGGCACAGGCGCAGTCCACCACCACCGCGGAAACGGCAACCGACACGACGGCCTCGGCAGGAACAACCGACGGTTACGCCTCGGAGACCCAGACACAGACGCAAACCCAGACCCAGACCCAGACCACGCAGAGCACCGCGGCTTCTTCCTCCGCAACGAGCGGATCTGCCAACCAGAAGGCCCGTGGCTGCTTGGATGATCCGGCGAACCGAGAATAACCGCATACGTTTTCGGTCGATGATCGTCGAAACAAGCAGATCGGCCGAATCCTGTATCACTTTGAATCCAATGACGAAAGGACCGGTTGTCCCATGAACAGCATACGGTTCGCACTGTCCCGTACCCATACCGCCTCGAACAGGACTGAAAACCAATATCGAGGATTCTCCTTTACGGTGGGCATTGCCGCCATCGTCCTTATCTGCGGCCTTTACACGGGGAGCCTTATCGCTCCCGAAGCTGCATTCGCTGGCGATTCAGCCACGATGACAGCCGCCGCGAAGGGCGTTCAGTCTTCCGTAACAGGTGCGTCGGGCTCACGAGCCGACATGAAAGCAAGCCCTGCCAAAGTCGGTTCCAAAGCACGTCCGCTTGCAAATGGTTCATACTCCCTGCTCAACCGGGCCGATCGAACCTATTCGCTCTCATTCCAGCGTACAAGCGGCAGCGCCATTCTGAAACGTTTCACCGCCACAGCGGGCCAGACCTTCACCTTGCACTACAACCAAACGCGAAAGGCCTATACCATACGGATCGCCCGTTCCGGGAAATATCTGGCCGCCGCCGCTAAACGCGGATCATCCCATACCACGCAGGTGAAACACGCCGCAACGCAAAGAGCATTTTGGCGTTTGAGCAAATCATCGAACGGCTGGAAGCTCACCAATCTTGCGAGCAAGAGAACACTCAAGGCAGGCAGCGCACGCAATGGCAGCACCGTTGCGGTCGGAAAACTGGTCGGAGCCCGCTCTCATTGGTCGCTCTACGCCGTGAAATCCTGCAAGAAAGTTGCGAAATCCATGCGCTTGAACAGAATGGTGGACTTCATCATCCGCACAAAAACGCGAGCAACTGATTCAAACGCGGTGAAGCTTCACAAGGTGTACTACTACATTGCCAGCACTGCGTTTTCCTACGCCCACGTAAATGGCCAGAAGCGCCCCAAAAAGAAGGGCTGGTCGGAAACGTACGCCCTGAACATGGCCATTAAACATAGGGGCAATTGCTATTCGCTTTCATCGCTTTTCGGCTACTTGGCGCGTGCCTGCGGATATCAAACGAAAATCATCAGCGGCGACGTGACCTCGATTTACGGCGGCCTTGCCAAACATGGATGGACCATGCTGAAGGTGTCCGGTGGATACGGGAACCAATACCCTAAGGCTTCGAAGAAGGGCCATTGGCACGTATTCGATCCTGAAGCATCCGCAAGCTATTCAGGAAATTTCTTCAACATCAAAAAAGGCGGTAAATGGCCGGCGATTTACCACTACACGCATAACGAACTGACAGAATGAAACGACAGAGCGGGGCGGCATGCCAGATGCATGCCGCCCCGCTCTTCATCCGCTCTCTAGCTGCGCTGATGACTTCTATGCCTGAGCGTGATCCGGGCCGAAGCTCGGCGCGAACACGCTGTCGGGAAGCTCGGGGCCATCGTAGATGCCGACCGCGCCGGATGCCGCCATCGCTTCGATCTGGTCGTCGGTGTAGCCGTATTCCCGCATGACCTCTGCCGTGTCGTAGCCGATGGGGCGGCTGCGGTACAGCACCGGATCGCCAACCGACTCCATACGGATCGGCGACGTGGTCAGGCACTTATCTCCGAAGGCGTCGTAGTGGATAGGACGCAGGATATCGTTGTCGTAGGCCTCTTCGTCTTCCAGCACGTCGTGGAACGTGTTGATTCGCTGGTAGGGCACGTCGTTCTCCTTGAAGATCTGCTCCCATTCGGCCCAGGTCTTCTGCGCGAACGCCTTCTCGATGATGTCGATGACCACCTCGGTGTCGACGCCCTGCTCCATCATGGTCTCCTGCTTGCTGTAGATGGGGTGGTCCACCAGGTCCTCGCGTCCGATGAAGCGCATCACGTGGTTGTAGAACAGGTTGTAGCTGCCGTAGCAGATCAGGAACCACACGCCGTCGCTGGAATGGTAGGAGTCGTTCGTCGGGCAGGTCACGTGGCGGCGGCTCTTGGGCCACTGGTCGCCGAATTGCGTTTCTGCAATGCCATGCTGGAAGCCCCAGCAGGCCATGTGGTACAGGTTCACGGTCACCTTATCGCCTTCGCCGCAACGGTCTTTGCGCACAAGCGCGGAAAGCAGACCCGCTGCCAGGGCGATCGAGGCATTCCAATCACCGAACGCCGCCGGCACGTTGCCCGGCGCGTAATGTTCGCCCGCCTGCGGAATGACCGCGAACAGGCCGCCACGGGCGGAATACGCTGTGGCGTCGAAGCCCTTCGTGTCACGTTCGGGCCCGCGTTCGCCGTACCCGCGCATCTGGCCCCACACCAGGTGCGGGAATTTCGCATGGATGGTCTCCCAATCGAAGCCCAGCTTCTTCAGCGCCTTGTCGCGGAAGCTGGTCACCAGGATATCGGCATCCTCCAGCAGCTTGTAAACGAACTCCTTGCCCTCGGGCGACTTCAGGTTCACCGCCAACCATGTCTTGTTCATGGAGGCCAGGTCGAATGCCGGGTCGTCGATATCCGTCTTCTCCATGCCGAAACCCGGCGCATTCGTGCGGTACTCGTCGCCCGAAAGCGGCTCGATCTTGTACACGGTCGCACCCATCTCCGCCAGGATGCGCGGACATGCCGGCGCAGCCACATACCCGCACAGCTCCACGACCTTGATGCCTTCCAAACCTTTCATAGAAACCTCTGTTCTCGCATATCGGCATACATTGCTCCCCATATTACCCGCTTCTGTCGCCGCGGCAGAGGCAATGCTGCTAACATTCGAGAATGCAGCTGATACTACCCTATCCGACCGGTTGCCATGTCAGCTCAACGCGACAGGTACTTTGTCGCCTCAGTGCCTGAAATGAACTTGAATCATGCAAGACGGATAGTGGAGGCTGCAAGAGTAGTGCAAGAAATTGTCTGTGCGCTCAAACGCAGACCTCATTTCGACGTATATCATGCTTTCTCCCAGACATATGCCCAAGCAAGTCATGGGCCAGATCGATGAGAGCCGACTCGTTGATTTACGATTCGCTATTTGTTGGAATATTGATAAATTACTCATAAAGACATGTTTATGGCATGACATTTACTTTTCTTCTCTCGGATATATCATTTAGTTACACCATATAGCTAACATTGTTATGTAAACGATACTTTCTATCGCTGATATTCTTTACTTTCAATAATTTGAATGTACAGGATCGGGGAGCACAGAGGAGGCAAGATGAATCTTTCACATCTGTACTACTTCCGTATGCTGGCACGAAAGCACAGCTTCAAAGATGCCGCCGCCGAGCTGTATATCTCCGAGCCCACGCTTTCCATCGCAATCAAGAAATTGGAAACGGAACTGGGTACCGAACTCGTCATCCGCAAGCGCTCGGCTATAGAGCTCACGCCCGAAGGCGAAGAGTTCGCCGAATGCGTGGAGCAGTCGCTCCATAACCTCGACGAGCATGTTGCCAGCATCAAGACGCATGCGCGCGAACGCAACCGAACGCTGCGTCTGGGCATCGTGTTCTCGTTGCAGCAGCGTGTCTGGCTTCCCCTGGTCAACGACTTTTGGATTGCGCAGAACCGTGAACCCGACAACATCATCAAGCAGGGCACCACCGAGCAGTTGCTCCGTGCTTTGAAGAACGGGAAGATCGACGTCATCATCGCCGGCACGCTCGGGAAGGACGACTCCGTCGTCTCCTATCCCATGTGGACGTCCCCCGCTCTTGCAGCTATCAATACGGAGAATCCGCTGTCATCCCATGCCAGTGTGACATTCGACGACATCCGCGACAGCCGGCTGCTGACGTACGTATCCGACGGGCCCTTGGGAGAGGAATGCCGCAACCTTGCAAAGCAGTTCGACCTGAATCCGCTGTACGCCTATGCGAACGAGCCATCGATCTGCTCGAATGTGGCATCCCAGCCCGACTCCATCGGCATCGTCTGCGATTCATGGCTTGCCTATTCATTCGAAGATGTGGCGATCATACCCATCGAGGATTCGCCGAAAGACTTCCACCGTTTCTGGCTGACGCACCGTGCGAACCCGCCGAAGAGCCATACGCTGCTTCGGGAGTTCGTCGATTTCGCGAAGGACTACGACTACAACCGATACCTCTAGACACCGCACCCATCATCGATTACGAGGGTAAGGGCTATCGGAAGAACATGCGCGATTGCCGCCGCCTTACCGACAATTGCTATTTCTTCTCCACCGTCTTCGCGACTTTCGGCTTCTTCAGATGCGGCATCTCCCTGCGAACCTTCTTCATGGTGCTCAGTATCATCGCGCAGACGATGATGTTGATGATGGAGCCAGGCTCCGGAATGCCCGCAAGCAGGATGGCTGCGACCAGGAATGCAGCGGATGCCACGAGGATGATAGTCGCAGGCACCTTCAAGCCGCTTTCACGCCTCTTGTCATACATCCATCCGAAACCCCGGAAGTTCAGCACAACGTAGAGCACCGCCATTACCAGCAGAAAAACCGATTCGACGCGCAGGAGGGTCGCGGTATCCCAACCGTTGAACTGGTTGCCGCCGCGTGCCACCAATTCCCAATCTTGGTATTGAGCGCCTTGGAAATACGAAAGGACGATCAAGATGATAGCGATAATGCCCAACACGATGGCCCAAACGAAACAGAAGTTCAGTAGTTTATGCAGCCGCGTGCGGGATGCGGTCATCTCCAGGCCGTCGTCGCCGATGCGGTTGCCTTCGCCGTCATAGCGCTCGACGATGGGTTTGCGCTCCACCTTCTCTTCTTGCCTGCCCTTTTTCTTGGAAGAGCTGTTCTTTCCGGAATTCTTCTTGTTGGACATGCGGTTCCTCTTCTTGCTGTCAGCCATGGCAACTGCCTGAACGACGATGAACACCACTCTAACGGAAATATCGCGATGATTTCGCAATCGCAAGTAATCGTCGTTTGTTTTCTTTAGCGATTAACCGTTACCCTTTATCGGAATCTATTTGTAATTCCTATAGCACATGCACATAATAATAGTGTCACTCGATAGATGAATCTCATGGTCTCTCGAATGACATGGTTTGTCCGCCTCTAGTCCCCCATACATGTCGCAAAGAGGGCCATGCGCCTTTGGGGAAGCTTTGTGCCATCAGTCTCGGGGCGACGGACAGAAGTATCGGTTCCCGACAGAATTGCCGGGAAGGTTCCGTTTGAAAGGAGAACGAGTTCAATGGCCACTGCTGAATTGAATTCCTCTTTCCACGGAATCGCAGCACGTCTGGACCGCATGCCGATCACGAACTTCCATCGGAAGATGCTGTGGTTGCTTGCAGGATTGACATTTTGCGATTCCGTCGACATGGCTGTGGGCGCCCCCATCGGCAACGTCCTGCAGCACACGATGCTGGCTGACGGTGTCACCCCCTGGATGTCCACTGCCCAGTTCGCCATCTTCAACTCCGTTACCATGCTGGGCTACCTGTTCGGCGGGCTTATGGCCGGCGCACTGGCTGACAGCATCGGCCGCCGCAAGGCAGTCCTGACCTGCGGCAGCATCTTCACGCTGTTCTGCTTCATCGCCGCCGCTTCCCCGGATGCCACGTTCCTGACTGCCTGCCGCTTCTTCATGGGCTTGGGCTTGGGTGCCGCGTTCCCTGCAGGGTACAGCGCCCTGACCGAGTACACCCCGCCGCATAAACGCGGCAAGTACCAGTCCTATGAGGGCCTGATCGCAAACTGCGGTACGTTGGTCGCTTCCATGATCAACCTGGCAGTCCTTCCCGTTGCCGGTTGGCGTGCAGTGTTCGTCATCTGCGGCATCATGGGCCTGATCATCATGTGCCTCATCTTCTTCGGCGTGCAGGAATCCCCGCGCTGGCTGGCCCTCATGGGCCGCAACAAGGAGGCCGACGAGATCGTCACCCATATCGAGGACCTGGCCCGTAAGGCGGGCAAGGAGGTTCCGGAGGTCTCCGAAGAGGAGATCCATCGCCGCGAGGAGTCCGAAGACGTCAAGCAGCTGCCCTGGAGCTTCCTGTTCAAGAAGAAGATGATCATGCGCACGCTGACCGCCATGTTCCTCTGCTTCACCATGAACGTCCTAGTCTACACCGTCATCTCCTGGACGCCGACCATCCTGAGCCATAACGGCTTCGATGTGAACATGGCAACCACGCTGACCGTGGTCATGCAGCTGGGCATCCCTGTAGGCGTCGGTGCCCTGACGTTCTACGTCGAGAAGGTCAACCGCAAGACGATCCTGATCGTGACGTACATCCTGATCGCCATCATGGGCCCCGTCTGGGCATCCCTGCCGACCGACAATACCGGCCTGATTATGTTCTTCGGCTTCCTGCTGTGCGTCTGCACCTTCACGAACTCCGTGACGACCGCCGCCATCTACCTGTCCGAGCCGTTCCCGAGCGCCTGCCGCATCCGCGGCGCCGGCATTGCGAACGCCTTCGGCCGCTTGGGCTCCATCCTGAGCCCCCTGTGGATCGCCGCCCTGCTGGAAAGCTCCGCCGGCGTCATGGGCTGCTACGCCATCAATGCCTGCCTGTGCATCTTCATGGCCATCTGGCTTGCCATCTTCGGCGTCGAGACCCGCGGCCGTACGTTGGAGGAGATCACGAAGGGCCTGCTGGACGACTAGTTCCCGCTATCCGTCAAAGCACGCGGACAACAGAAGCCCAAAGCAGTGCAAGATTTACGCTCGCACGCTACGGGAATACGGAAGGCTCCCATCTGGGAGCCTTCCTTTTTTTCACAGCTGAGCCGCTATCCGCGACCACGCTGGTATGCGGGATTCGTTTGCCTTGCACTAAACAGGCAAAGACTACAGGCCGAACGGGGACAGCACCCGCGGCAGGATACCGTGGACCTTCGCTATGGCCACCCCGTAATTGGTGATGGGCACGCCCTGCGCCGCCGCATGCCGCAGGCGCCAGCGCATCTCGCGTGCATTCAGCATGCAGCCGCCGCAGTGCACCACCAGCCGATACGGCGTCAGGTCCTCGGGAAACTCGCGCCCGCTGGTCCATTCGTACTCCAGGTTCTTGCCGGTGTACTTGCTGATCCACCGGGGCATCTTCACCGTGCCGATATCATCGCATTGCCGATGGTGGGTGCACCCTTCGGAAATCAGCACCCGATCGCCATCAGCCAGCTCGTCGAGCGACCGCGCTCCGTCCACCTCCAATGCCAGATCGCCCTTATAGCGGGCGAACAACATGGAGAACGAGGTCAGCGGGATCTCGGATGGGACCACCTTCGCTACGTAGCCGAATACCTGCGAATCGGTAACTACCATGCGCGGCGGCTCGTTCAGCGAATCGAGGGTCTGTGCAAGCTCGCTTTCCCGCGTGACATAGGCAAGCGAACCGTTATCCAGCAGATCGCGGATGGTCTGCTGTTGGGGCAGGATCAAGCGGCCCTTCGGTGCGGCCGAATCCACCGGCACTACCAGCACCACGGTCTCGCCTGGGGCTACTAGGTCGGCGATGATGCGCCGATCCTGCTCTTCGCGCACCGCCAGCGCTCCGATGAGCTCCTTGAGCACGTAGATGTTGCGGCCATCGGCGGCACTGACCGCAAGACCGGCGAAGCGCACTCCGTCATCGGTGGTATGCACCTGGCCGTCGGCCAGCGCCTCGGCGGTTCCCCCGGGCAGCAAGTCGGCCTTGTTCCAGGCAATCGCATAGGGAATCCGTTTGTCGCGGAACAGGCGCACCAGCTCCTCATCGACCGGCGTCATCCCCCGTACGGCATCCACCACCAGTACGGCGACATCGGCTGCATTCAGGACGCGACGCGTTTTCCGCACACGCAGCTCGCCCAGCTTCCCCGTATCGTCGAAACCCGGCGTATCGATGATCAGCACCGGACCTATGGGAAGCAGCTCCATGGCTTTGCGCACCGGATCGGTCGTCGTGCCCGCTACATCGGACACCACCGCCAGATCCTGGCCGGTCACCGCATTGACCACGCTCGACTTCCCCGCATTCCGCACGCCGAAGAAGCCGATGTTCACCCGCTCGGATTCGGGGGTATCGTTGAGTCCCATGCGGACCTCCTTAGAAGCGATAGTCCCGGCCCTTGCCGTCGACGATCAGCTGGACATTCTCCGCGCACTTCGCCCGCGTGGCTTCGTCCGGAATCTTCAGCAGCTCGCGCTGAACCATGGCCATGCCCTTCTCGCGCGTGGCAGGCGTTGCATAGTCCGTCAGGTACTCGGTCAGCGTCATCAGCGCATTCGGGTGGCAATAATTTAGGATCTGGCCGCTCTTGCAGAAGCTCATGAAGCGGTCGCCGGTGCGGCCGGCGCGATAGCAGGCCGTGCAGAAGCTGGGGATATGGTCGTTGTCCATCAGCCAGGAGATGACCTCATCCAAAGTACGCTGGTCGGACACATCGAACTGCTCGGTGTCATGCGGCCGCTCCTCTTCGGCATAACCGCCGACGCTGGTGCGGCTGCCCCCGGAAATCTGGCTGATGCCGTATTGCAGCGCCTTCTCGCGCACTTCCTGAGACTCGCGGGTCGAGATGATCATGCCGGTATAGGGCACCGCAATGCGGATGAGGGCGATGATCTTCTCGAACAGCTCGTCGGGCAGGCCGTTGTCGAACACGTCGGGGTCGATATCCATGGCCGGCTTCACACGGGGGACGCTGATGGTATGCGGGCCCACGCCGTGCACGGCCTCCAGATGCTCGGCATGCATCAGCAGGCCGGCGAACTCGTAGGCATAATTCTGCAGACCGAACAGCACGCCCAGGCCGACGTCGTCGATGCCGCCCTCCATGGCCCGGTCCATGGCTTCGGTGTGCCAGTTGTAATCGTGCTTGGGACCGGTGGGATGCAGCTCCTCATAGCCCTTCTTGTTATAGGTTTCCTGGAACAGGACATAGGTGCCGATCTCTGCCTCCTTCAGCATGCGGTACTCTTCTACCGTCGTAGCGGCGATGTTCACATTCACCCGGCGGATGGCCCCGTTCTTATGCTTGATGGAGTAGATGGTGTGCATGCATTCCAGAATGTACTCGATGGGATTGTGCTTGGGGTCCTCGCCCGCCTCGATGGCCAGACGCTTGTGCCCCATGTCCTGCAGCGCGATGACCTCGGCGCGGACCTCGTCCTGCGTCAGCTTATGGCGCGGGATGTCGCGGTTGGTCACGTGATAGGGACAGTACAGGCAACCGTTGATGCAGTAGTTGGAAAGGTAGAGCGGTGCGAAGAGCACGATGCGGTTTCCGTAATAGGCAAGCTTGATCTTGCGCGCCAGGTCGGTGATCTCCTTGTTGATATGCGGATCATCGCAAGCCAACAAAACGCTTGCCTCGCGATGCGAGATTACGGCGCAATGATCTCGGGCCGGGTGCAGGTTGGGTTTGGCTTTCTCCAGGATCTCATGGCAAAGGTCCAGATCATTCTTATGCTGCTGAGCGTATTCCAGGGTATCAAGGATCTCCTGGTCGTTGATGAACTCATCGGCGCAGAGCGATTTCGGATCGTATTTGTACTCGGTCATGCTTGCTTCTTTCTGCGTGGATCGCCGCGACCCACCACTATGTGATAGCCTATCGCCTCCATTTGCAAGGCAAGGCGTGTTTTTCGGTCGGCAAGGCTTTCGTCGCCTACCTGCTTTCCATTGTATAGTCGGTAGCGGCGCCTGCCCTCCGGGGGTGTCAGATTCGGCATGATCACATTAGCCCCCGAAAGGATGCCCCGTTCGTACCCGTCTGCCCAAAGCGTTCCGAGCGCCGTGGTTGCGGGCAGCAGCACGGTCGGGTGGATGAGCCGGATTATCGAAAGCAGATAGCAGGTCAGATCGCCCGAACCGGCCGGCTCGTGGGCAAACGGCGTCGCCTCGTGCGGGATGAACGGCCCGATACCGCACATGTCCGGCTGGAAGGCCTCCACGAACTTCAGGTCCTTCGCCAAGTGCGCCGGCGTCTGATACGGCGTGCCCACCATGAAGCCGCAGCCTGCCGCAAACCCGATATCCTTCAGGTCGCGCAGGCAGCGCATGCGGTTTTCGAACGACATCTCCTGCGGATGCAGCTTAGCATAATGCGCCGGGTCGGCCGTCTCATGGCGCAGCAGATAGCGGTCGGCCCCCGCCGCGAACAGCCGCTCATAACTCTCCCTTGAACGTTCGCCCACCGACAGCGTCACTGCACAATCGGGATGCCGTTCCTTCAAGCCCGCCACCAACGCGCATAGACGCTCATCGGTCTGTATAGGGTCTTCCCCTCCTTGCAGCACGAAGGTGCGGAAACCGTGCCGATATCCTTCATCCGCACAGCTGAAAATCTGCTCTGACGACAGCCGGTAACGGTCGCAGGATGCATTGCCCGCGCGGATGCCGCAATAATAGCAATCGTTGCGGCAGACGTTGGTGAACTCGATAAGCCCGCGGACGAACACATCGGTACCGTAGATTTCCCTGCGCGCCGCGACCGCCCGCTTCCGCAAATCCAATGCCGACTCGTCGGTCCGCTCCGCGATCAGGCGCTCGTATTCCTTTAGGGAAAGGGCATGCTCGCAGGCGAGCTTTTCGACAAGCGACGACAGCGGAGCGCGGCTGCCTTCTGCCTGCAACTGATTGGCGGCAACCGCATGCCCAGCATTGCCGTTTGCTTTGATCGAAGATACGCCCACTGATCGATTCCTGTTCGTCTGCCTTGGAAAACGGGACCTCGTTGATATCCCGGCACTGCCGCCGCAACAGCATGTTACCGGCGCTTACGGCGGCGTTTCTCACGCTCGCCCTTCTGCACCTTCCAAACGCAGTAGACGGCCAGGATCAAGCCGCATAGATAGCCGAAGAAGCCGATCACCGGCACGCCGAGGATGCGCGGCTCCATCTGGGTGGTGCACAAAAGGCTTGCGCCCACGAAAAGGCCGGCGACGATGATGCCCATCGTGGCAACGCCGATGGAACGGCGCAGGGCCGCCACCGGATCTTCCAGATCGCGCAAGCTTATCTTCACCTGCATCTCGCCCTTTTCCAGCATGCTCAGCGTATCGGAAACCTGGCGGGGAATCTTCATGCCCTTGTCCATGGTGTACAGACCGTCGGCCAGTTCCCGCCCCATCTTCTGTCGGATATCGGCATTCGACAGGAAAGTCGATTTCAGGTAGCGCGACAGGGTACCGGCGATATTGATGGTGGGGCTGATAGCGCTCACCGTGCCCTGCAGCGTCATCAATCCGCGCGCCAACGTCATGAACGAACCCGGCATTGCGATATTCTGGTCGCGCAGGGCGCTCAGCAGATCGTTGATGCCGTTTGTCAGATCGAGGTTGGCGATATCGCGGGCCGCATACCGCGAAAGCAGGTTGTCCATGTCGCGCAAAAGGCGCGCATGGTCCACCTCGCCCACCGCATGCCCCCAGGCAAGGAGCGTGCGCTCCAGACCGACAGCATCGCCCATGGCGACAGCAAGGAACATCTGGCGGAGCATCGCACGTTCGCCCTTCGCCAAACGGCCCATCATGCCGAGGTCGATCCACACCACATCCTCGCCCCGTATCAGGATGTTCGCGGAATGGGGATCGGCGTGGAACAAGCCGTCTTCCAGCATCTGCTGCAGGTAGTTGCGCACGATGCGATGGCCGATATGCTCCAGGTCCCTGTCGGACAACTGTTCACGCAGCTTATCCAGATGTTCGAACGAATAGCCGCTCACATACTCCATAACCAGCACCGTCTCGTTGGAGTACTCGGGATAGACCTTCGGGGACACGATTCCCCTGCGGTCCTGGTTGTTCAGATAGAATTCGCGCAGGTTCTCGGCTTCCGCACGGAAGTCGATCTCCTCTTTCACCGTCCGCTCCAGCTCGTCGATGAACACATGCGCATCGAAGCCCTCGCCCATGTACTCGGAGGCCTCCAGCAGGTCCGCCGCCTTGCGCAGCAGCTTGATATCGTCGAGCATCTTCTCCTTGATGCCCTTGCGTTGGATCTTTACCGCCACCGTTTCGCCCGTGACGAGCGTTGCCCGGTGAACCTGGGCGATGGAGGCCGACCCCAACGGGATCGGTTCGATGGACTCGAAGACGTCACGATAATCCCCATCGAAGGACTGGGCAAGCAGGTCTTCGGCCTCGTCGATGGAAAGCGGTGTCGCGCTGTTTCTCAAAGACGCAAGCGCATTGCAATATTCCACGGGGAAGACATCCGCGTGGGAGGAAACCATCTGCCCCAGCTTCACGAATGTGGGGCCCAATTCCTCGAGTGCCTGCTTCAGCTGTTCGGGTTCGGGGTTGCGCAACACATGGTACTTCGCCAGAACGGCAACGATAGAGCGCAGGCGCTTGCGGGAATCGGCATCGAGCGTCAGCCCCGCCACCGCACGCAGCGCCTTGGAGGTGCGGCTCATGTCATCGCTTGCAGCGGCCATGCTCTCTTCTTACCTGCCCTTCCCTACGTTTCGAATCGGTACCGATAGCCCTAGAGCCCGAACGGGTCAGCCGGCCCGCGCAGCACGTTGGTAAGCTCCAACCCGAATGCGAAGGCGGCATCGGGGCCGTTGCCGGTAACGACCGGAGCACCGTTGATATTGTTCTTTCCCACGACGACCGTCTCCTTCACGAGATGTGCACCGTGCTCTTCCAGGTCCTTCTCATAGGAAGGATCCGGGAACACCGTCGCATCCACCCCGTCGAGCAAGCCGGCATGCGAGAGGATGACCGGGGCCAGGCAGATGGCGGCAATGACCTTGCCGTTCTCCGCCACTGTCCGGGCGATCTTCTCCACCCGTTCATCGTCGATATAGCAGGTAGCACCAGGACCGCCGATAAGCACGATGCAATCCCAGGTCTCGTTGACCGCATCGTCGAGCGTCATGTGTGCATGGGCCACGCTGCCGAGTTTTCCATGGCAAACACCCTTATGCGTGCTCACCACCTGCACGTCGGCCTTTGCGCCCGCCAAAGCCGCATGCGTCTGGGCGTACTCCTCATCGCGGAACCCATCGGGAGCGATGAGCTCCATAACCTTCATCCCATCAAGATCGAGCATTCCGGCATCCTTTCGTCACCGCCACCATTTCCGTATACGCGCGTTCGCTGTATTCTCCGGGAACTACTCGCAAACATGCGTCAGGCCTTGCGCCAACATCGTAATCACATGATCGTCAGCCAGAGAATAGAGCACGTTCTTTCCATCTCGCGAGAATTTTACCAAGTGCGCCTGTTTCAGGGTGCGCAGCTGATGCGAAACCGCGCTCTGGGTGGCACCGATGACCTCGGCTATCTCGCCCACACGCAGCTCCTTTCCCATCAGGGCATAGAGGATCTTGATGCGCGTCGTGTCGCTGAAGACCTTGAACAGGTCCGCCAAATCGTAGAGCAGCTCTTCGTCGGGCAGCTCCGTATCCATCTCCTCCAGCAGATGATCCATATTGCGCATGTCTCCCATGGCCCCTCCTTCCAGCGTGCGGCACCGTCTTACTTGAAACAGCGTCTCCATCGTCGTATATGTTTCCTGCCCATCCAGTATAAGGCTCACGCGCGCATGCCATCGGACGACCGCGGAGTCGTCACGGGATTGACGTGTTCTCCGCGCCTGCGGGCATCCGTAATGGGCATGCGTCTACCATTTCGTTTCTTTATCGAACACCCCCATTCTGCCGAAATCTTCTATTGGAATTAGAAATCAGCAATAGGCACAATGAAGAGAGCCAATTTCTTTGGCAACACTGTCCATGTGCATTCCGCGTTTCAGCGCATGCACGCGAAAGGAGTTTTGCATGAATCCCAATGCAAAGATTACCGATGAGCAGTTCGAGGCCTATAAGCTGAAGATCCGCGAGCTGGCTCAGGGTCCGTTCGAGGAGATGCAGAAGGACATCGAGGTCACCAACACCTTCCCCGACGAGTTCTACGAGCTCGCCAAGAAGAACGACCTGTATCGTTACTACCTGCCTTCCGAGTACGGCGGATGGGACCTCAACGAGCTTGAGATCCTGGAAGTCCAGGAAGAGTTCTCCCGTGGCCCCGGCGGCATGCGCATGCACCTGCATCATGCAGCTGACATGAACTGGCGTATCCTGGAGGACTACGGCAAGCCCGAGATCAAGGCTAAGCTGATGGACAAGTTCCAGGACAAGACCGTCTACATCAACTTCGCCATCACCGAGGCTACCGGCGGCACCGGCGCCGACCTGCACACCACCGCTGTCAAGGATGAGAACGGCGATTACATCCTGAACGGCGAGAAGTGGCTGATCTCCCACACCGACTGCTCCGACTACACCTACGTCATCGCAGTCACCGACCCGAACGACGACAAGGACTCCCGCCTGTCCGCCTTCCTGGTGAAGAACGATTGGCCGGGCTTCGAGATCGTTCCTATGCCCCACATGATGGGCTGCCGCGGTGCCGGCCATGCCGGCCTGCGTTTCACCAACGTAAAGGTCCCGAAAGAGTACCTGCTTGGTGAAGAGGGCCAGGGCATGGAAGTTGCCATCCACTCCCTGTCCGTTTCCCGCGTCCATATCGCCGATTCCAACATCGGCATGGCTCAGCGCATGCTGGAGCTGTCCATTGCCCGCGCTCGCGACCGCGTGACCTTCGGTAAGCCGATTATCCAGCGTCAGGCAATCAAGATGAAGCTCGCCAACATGATGCAGTACATCCATGCGACCCGCTGCATGGTTCGCGACTTTGCCCGTTACTTCGACGAGAATCCGAACGGCAAGTACATCGACGAGAAGGCCGCCCTCTGCAAGCTGCAGTCCATCGATATGACCCGCCTCGTTGCCGACGAGATGCTCGAGATCTTCGGTGGCATCGGCTACTTCGAGGATTGCGAGTACGGTCCGGTCGAGCGTCTGTACCGCGACTCCCGCGCTATGTGGCTGGAGGAAGGCACCCCGACCGTCCAGCGCATCACCATCGCGCGTGCTGTCGACAAGTACGACGGCCAGATGGATTACGTCTAAGCCGCTTTCGCCGATTAGACGATCACCCATTGGTGAATACGGAACCGCCCGGCACAACCGGGCGGTTCTTTTTTAATGCATGCTTACGGCAGCCCCTTGAGGTACAAGCACGTATCTCGATCAGGGCATCAGGACAATAAAGGGGCCTGCCCGATGGGCAGGCCCCCTCCTACTCGAAATACCGGCCCGGCATCAACGAGCCTAACGGCCCTTACAGCTCCGCCTCCGGTGAGATATTGCCGTATTCGCGTACAAATTCAATGAAGTTGTCAACGGCGCGTGGATGGAAATTGTTCTTGCAGTAGATCAGATAGACCTTGTGGAAGTCGTCGGGCGCTTCCGATAGCGGCACCCGCACAAGCTTCTGGAAAGGCAGCAGGCCCAGCGTGTCCAATACCAGGCCGATAGCCGAAGGATCGGAATCTACCAGCGAGCCGAGCGTAATCTCGTCCTCCGCCGTGTCGTGGACATCCAACTCGCGGTCGCAATGCTCCGAGCAGAATTCGCGAACCTCGCGGCCGAGGGGAGTGTGCTGCGAATAGGTATAGATCTTGGCATGGGACAGCTCTTCGATCGTCACGCTCTCCCTCTTCGCAAAGGGACTGTAATCATGGACGACGGCAACGAGCTTCTGGGTGTCAACGGGAATGAAGCCGAGATCATGGCTGTGCCCTTCCACATAGGAGCCGAACACCAGGTCGTAACGGCCCGCTTCCAAGTCCTCGACCAGCTGGTTGGTAAGACCCTGATACGTGTTGATGTTGATACCCTGCCCATAGCGGTTGCGGTATGCGCGCAGCAACGGCGGAAGATAGTCGGCCTGAATAGTATAGATAACTCCCAAGTCGATATTGCCGGAAGGCGAGCCCGCCTGCTCATGGGCGATATCGACCGCTTTGTCGATCAAGTCGAGCGCCTGAGAGATATATTCGTTGAACTCGCGACCCTGCTTGGTCAGGCGCACGTTGCGCCCTTCCTTCTGAAAGAGTGGGATGCCGAGTTCGCGCTCCAATTGGGAGACGGCGTTCGAGAGCGTCGGTTGAGTGATGAACAGCTCTTCGGCAGCGCGGGTATAGTGCTGCACACGTGCGAGTGTACGAAAATAATAGAGATGTGACAGGTTCATCTAAGGGAGCCTTCTTTCCCTCATGTGCGTGACGATATCGTTTCACTCTGAGAAAAATATAGCATAACGGTTTGCGTAGCCATTCGCCTCAGCAGGCGATTCGGCTGAAATTCGCACCGGCATACCAAACGGCGGCCCGCATGGAATGCCAGGCCGCCGCTCGAAATCGGATATACCGGTAAGGGTTATTCCTCAGGCATCTTTTCCATAGCGCTATATCCGAACAGCTTCTTGGATTGGCTGACCAAGTACAGCATCATCAGGATAGCGAGGACGGAGAAGGCCAGGAGCAGGACCATCATGATCCAGACGGCAGTGCCCTGTCCGACAGCGGTGGTCATGCTGCCGACGATCAGCGGCAGGAAGACGGAACCGGCACCCATGAAGGTGTAGTAGATTCCGACGTTGCGTCCCTTCGGGCCGGGATGGAAGTTCTGGCGGACAATCAGACCGGTCTGCAAAGCACCGCCTGCAGCACCGAAGCCCAGCAGGGCGATGGCGATGTAGATGACGACAGTAACGTGGATCAGCAGCACCATAGCCAGGGCCACGGCAGAGATGATGGAGTCGATGAGGACGACCTTAACAGGGTTCCAACGCAGCTTGCCCATCATGAATGCCCAGAACAGAACGGCGACCAGGGAGCCGACGGTGTAGATGGAGGTCAGGCCGGCAGCGGCAACTGGGTCCAACCCGCAGTTCGTCATGCCGAACTGCTTGGTGTACTGCTGAGCACCGTACATGATGAACATGCAGACGAAGCCATAGAACATGGTGATGAAGTTGACCAGCGCGTTCGGCTTGGCGAGCATAGCGTCCTTGGCGGCCTGAATCTCGGCCTCCGCCTTGTTCTTCGAATCGGAATCGTCGCTGACCTTCGTCTTGCGCTCGTCGTCGTAAACGAACGGGCAGAAGATAGCCATGATCGTGGCGATGATGGACATCACAATCGGGATATAGATGTTGATGTGCCAGGAGCCCGGGTCGCTATTCATAGCAGCGAACAGCGGGTAGATGATGCCGGAAACGGAGATGACGAACTTGATGCCGATAACCCAGGAAGCGGCATGCTTCGGATCGGCTTCCTGCGTGGCAGGATACAGGGAAGCATCCCAGAAACCGGAGGTTGCGAGACCGGCCATGAAGGAGGCAACGCAGGCAACCGTAGCATCCGTCGTCGTCAACAGGATGCAGAAGAAAATAATGTACAGGATGCCGCCGATGACTGCGGGGATCTTGCGGCCAATGCGGTCGGACAGCTCGCCGCCGGCCCACACACTGACGAATTTGCCGACGCCCGTCCAGACGATGGCCATCGAAACGGCAGCGGCACCGGCGGTCGCGTCGGTATAACCCCACTGCGTATAGAAATTCACTTGGTTCTGACTCAGGATAATGGCCTGAATACCATGAGTCAGGTAGCACATGTACGTCACCGCAATGGCGAACATGTACTTCTTGGCACGTTCAGCAGCACTCATAAAGTACCCGAATCCTTTCTGCCGTTGCGCCGTAGCAAGCGCGCTTTTCGGAGAAGGCCCTCACGGTTATGGGAACTCGGGATCATCTTCGACAAATGCGCATACTGCGACTACGAATAACATTGCAATTCAGAATTATAGGAAGTACTTCATTTTGATAATCTATGAATGCATTTATAATTTGAATGTATTAGCTTATATCCATTTCGTATATGTATATATACGAAACGACAATACCCGATTATCTCCCAAATGCGGTATTTTTAAGTATTCCATTATCGGCGATAACGGTTTCGACAACACGCGATGCCATATCGGCCAGGAATCACCCCCATCCCGCAAGCTTTGCAGCCTGCATTCCCCTTCGCTGCCGAACATATACTTGGTAATTTTCTGTCAAGTCAGTAATAAATCTTGTCTATCAGTTCTTTAGATTCCCATAGCCGTAATCTTTGGACTATAATCGCTCTTGTGCATTAGACATCGTGGTATCGGATGTACGGCGGTGTCGATTGGTTTTTGGGACGGCTCGGCTGTCCCAATAGGAAAGGAAGTACAGATATGGCTAATTGGTTTGCAACTCAGCCGGATATGGTGCTGGATGGCAAGGCTGCTGTCGTCATGGGTGGCGGCTCTGGCATCGGCAAAGCAACCGCTCAGGCTCTGATTGCCGCTGGCGCTAATGTGATGATCTGCGGCGTCCCCGAGCAGATGTGCATCGACACCGCTAAGGAGCTTGCTGCTGACGCCAAGGCTGGCCAGAAGGTCATCGGCATGCTGTGCGATGGCACCAAGCAGGACAACATCGACGCCATGCTGCAGAAGACCGTTGACGAGTTCGGCGGCGTCGACATGGTCGTTTCCACCGCTGGTATCGCCCTTCCGCGTACCAACGCCCTGGATGTCACCCCGGAGATGTACGACAAGATCTTCGCAGTCAACGTCAAGGCCAACTGGTTCCTGGCCACCTCCGCTGGCAAGATCATGAAGGAGCAGGGCCACGGCGGCAAGATCGTCGTCGTCTCCTCCGGCCGCGGCGACCGCGCTATGGAGAACATCGCCCCGTACAGCACCACCAAGACCGCTGTCATGGGCATGATTCGCGCTCTGGCTGTTGACCTGGCTAAGTACGACATTCGCGTGAACGGCATCGCTCCTGGTTACGTCATGACCCCGATGGTCAAGAAGGTCTTCGAGGACAACCCGGCTCAGGAAGCTTACGTGAAGAGCCGCACCCCGCTGCGCGACTACACCTACATGGGCTCCCTGGACGAGATGGCTTCCGCTATCATGTTCTTCCTGAACCCGATCAACGAGTACACCACTGGCCAGTACATCACCCTTGACGGTGGCTGGTCCATCCAGTAGTTCCGATACCACGGGTTACTCGAAGGGGCGCTCTTTGGAGCGCCCCTTTTTTATTCCGATCCGGTTGTAGGATCTACCCTCAACACGAAATGGGAGCGCTTGGTTTCCAGCAACCCTTCGCGCTGCATCTTCGACAACTCCGAAGAGAGCACCGAACGATCGACGCCGAGATAATCGGCGAGCTGTTGGCGGTTGAACGCGATATCGAACTCGGATGAGTTCGCCTCCTGAGCTTGCCTGGAAAGAAACACCAGCAGCTTCCCCCTGACGGTCCGCGGCATTTGGCAGGAAATCTTATCCGAAAGCCCCAGGTTTTTCTGCGCAATAAGCCTTATCAGGTTCTTCGAGACAACCGAATGGTACTGGCAGGCATTCGTGCAACTTGTCATGACGCGGGCAGCATCCAAGAAAAGGACCCTGCAATCTGCAGCTGCGACAACGGATACGCGCAGCGGTTCCCTGGGCAGCACTGCAAACACCTCTGCGAAAAGCGCGCCGGCAGCAGGCTGCCCCATGACGTTGACGCGCCCCCAGACATCATTGCTCTCGATACGCACCTTTCCTTCCAGTATCAAACCGAAATCATCGGTCAAATCACCCTGCCGCAGAACATAGTCGCCTTTCCGGTAGAACCGTACGTGCGCATTCAGACAGTGGAGCATCGCCGCTACCTCGTTTGGCTCCGTTCCCGCAAACAGCTGCATGCGGGAAAGCATCTCATAATCGATTGCCTGTGCCATGGCCCGCCTCCCGGATTGTGCGTTTCTGCCTTACTGAAAATTTCAGAGAAATCGTCTTTCGTTGTATTTACAACATACACCAAGATATCCGGGGCATACCATGCAGAGCGAAACGGCAACTGACGAATGGGAGATTCCCGATGTTGAGAACGGTAATCGAAATCGATGAGGAAAAATGCGACGGCTGCGGCATCTGCGCCGATGCTTGCCACGAAGGCGCTATAGCTATCGTAGACGGCAAGGCAAAATTGATTCGCGATGATTTCTGTGACGGCTTGGGCGACTGCCTCCCGGCTTGTCCGACTGGGGCGATTACCTTCATCGAACGCGAAGCTGCTGCTTATGATGGGAAAGCCGTCGCCGAGAATAAACGCCGTAATCAGGAGCCTCATTCAGGCGGCAATGCCTGTCCCGGGTCGGCAATGCGGACCTTTGCGCGTCAAGAAGAATCGGCGTCGGATACCGCCTCAACCGTCTGCCCGACTTCGCAACTTGCGAATTGGCCAGTGCAAATCAAGCTCGCACCGCCGACCGCACCGTATTTCGACGGCGCGCATCTGCTCGTTGCCGCCGATTGCTGCGCCTATGCCTACGGAAGCTTCCACCAAGACTTCATTCGCGGGAAGGTAGCGCTCATCGGATGCCCCAAACTCGACAACGTCGACTACACCGAAAAGCTCGCCGCAATCATCGGGCAGAACAATATCCGCTCCCTGACCATCTGTCGAATGGAAGTGCCATGCTGCGGAGGCCTTGAATACGCCGCAACGCAGGCGCTGCAGGCTTCGGGCAAATTCATTCCCTGGAATGTCGTGACTTTCAGCCTCGATGGAAAAATCCTCGAATGATACGAACGCAATCAAATGCATCTACCCGAACACAATCGGAATCGGAAGGAAAAGGAGACATCATGACCAACACGAGCCCCATGTTCTGCTACCAATGCGAACAGACCGCCGGCTGCACCGCTTGTACAGGGAAGGCCGGAGTCTGCGGAAAGCCGCTCGACGTGGCTCTCGCCCAAGACGAGTTGACTGGAGCCTTGATCGGGCTGTCCCGCACCGCCCGCGCAGGCGAACGCACAGAAGAATCCGACCGGCTGATCGTCGATGGACTGTTCACCTGCGTCACCAACGTCAACTTCGACCGCCAATCGATTGAGACGACAACCAAACTCGTCCATCAGGAGACCGCGGCAATCGCCCAGGCAGCTGGCATCCAGGCGCTTCCCGATTACAATATGAGTGCTCTATGGGGCGCTGACGAGGACATTCGTTCGCTGAAAAGCCTGGTCCTGTTCGGCATCCGCGGCATGGCGGCATATGCATACCATGCCCGCGCGCTGGGCAGAACCGACGGGACGGTCGATTCCTTCTTCTATGAGGCGCTTGCCGGCATCGCTGAGCTGGACAGTCAGGACCAACTGCTGAACCTGGTGCTCAAGGTTGGCGAGGTGAACATCACCTGCATGGGAATGCTCGACGCGGCGAATACCGGCGCTTTCGGCATACCGGAGCCCACCACGGTTCCGCTGACCATCGAAAAGGGTCCCTTTATCGTGGTTTCCGGTCACGACTTGAAGGACCTGGAACTATTGCTCGAGCAGACCGACGGCACCGGCGTGAACGTCTACACCCATGGCGAAATGCTACCCGCGCATGCCTATCCGCACCTCCAGAAGCATCCGCAATTGAAGGGCAACTTCGGCACTGCGTGGCAGAACCAGCAGAAGGAATTCGACGGGATACCCGCACCGGTACTCTTCACCACGAACTGCCTGATGCCGCCGCGAAGCTCGTACGAGGACCGCGTGTACACCACCGGGCTGGTCGCGTTCCCCGAGCTGAAGGCAATCGGCGCGGACAAAGACTTCACGCCGCTGATCGAGCAGGCGAAAGCGCTCGGCGGCTATGCCGAAGACCAGCAGCTTACTGGCATCAACGGTGGCCATACGGTCACGACCGGATTCGGGCAGGGCGCTGTGCTTTCGATTGCCGACAAGGTGATTGATGCCGTAAAGGCCGGTGATATCCGTCATTTCTTCTTGGTCGGCGGCTGCGACGGAGCGCGTCCAGGGCGCAACTATTACACCGATCTGGTAAAGCAGATTCCCGACGATTGCGTCATCCTGACGCTGGCGTGCGGCAAGTATCGCTTCAATGACCTTGACCTGGGAACGATTGATGGCATCCCCCGTTTGCTGGACGTTGGCCAGTGCAATGATGCCTTCGGTGCAGTACAGATTGCCCTGGCGCTTGCGGATGCCTTCGATTGCTCGGTCAATGACCTGCCGCTTTCCTTCGTGCTGTCTTGGTACGAGCAAAAGGCAGTCTGCATCCTGCTTTCACTGCTGCAGCTGGGTATCAAGGACATCAAGCTCGGACCGACACTGCCGGCATTTATCAGCCCGAATGTGCTTAACGTGCTGGTAGATGCTTACGGCATCGCCCCGACCACGACCCCGGAGGCCGATCTGGCTCAGATGCTCGGCCAGTAGGTCGATTGCCTGTATCTTGAACTACGGCCCGCAAACCCACTATGGCTTGCGGGCCGCACAGATGGACCGAATCTCGTTCACTATTCTGGTCCGTACCGAAATGAGACACTCGAGCCGAGAGCCTGACGATCTTTCAATCGGGCCCCATGCTCCAATCTGCGCTCGCCAACTCCGGCTGCTTACCCAGCTGGTTGACAAGGGCCTGCACTCGCCGCCCCGTATGCATACGCCCTGCCGCCCGGACAGGCGCACTTTACACGCAAGCTACGCGTTGCCGAGCAGCTCGACCAGCGCCTCGCTATGGCTACGGCGTTTTCTGGTCGCCGTTCCCAGAATGCACACGCTCTGGTAGCCCCCGTAGCTTTCACGGAAATGGTCCCGCGCTTTCGCTTGATCCATTTCTCTCAGATACCAATGCTTGTACGTCTCCCAATCGATGTCGTGGTTCTGGTAGGCGCCGAGCAGCTCGGCCGATGGAGCCAACTGCAGGTCATGCACGTATGCTGCGCCGGTAATCGTGGGAATCAGGTACTCCAGATCCTTCTTCTTTGTGAACCCGCAGAGTTGGTTGGTGTTCCGCAAACGGACATCCAGCACCAAATCGGCCTCTTCTCTGATCAAAGTGGTGAAAAACTCTCGTGCGCTGGTCTCGAAGGCGCTCATATCGAATACGCGCGGCATAGCATTCTCCTTCCATCACCCTTATCCTAGCGGGAAGCGCTCAAAGGATATGTTGTAATGACAACATATCTCGCTGACACTGGATTCTTCCCAAACAGCATCAGGGCAACGGAACGATCGACTAGCGCCCAGCGACTGCCGTTGGCAAGCTCAGAAAGAGGCGAAGCCGTGGCGCCAAGATAATTGTCCCCAGGCAGCAAACAAGCGGCAACCACGAGGCGCTTGAAAGAAAAGCGGATGCCGGCAACAACCGACACCCGCATTCGATAGGCGCTTTGCAGAAGCGTTTCGCAAACCCGATGGGCACCTAAATGCCCGCGCGCACATCCGTTAGGCATTCGCCCACTTCACTGAGACGCCTTTGTCAACCATGACATCCTCGGTAGACAATTTGGGGTTGTGCGAGAGATTCAGAGCCTTGATGTTGTTACCCACGCAGTTCAGCCATTCCAACTTCGTGTTCTTGGAGACATTGAGCTTGGTGAGCTTATTGTGGTCACAGGAAAGCTTCTGAAGCCGCTTATTCTTGGAGAGGTTCAGCTTCTTCAGCTTGTTGTAGCCGCAAGAAAGCGTCTTAAGCTGCTTGTTCTTGGTGACATTGAGCTTGGCAATCTTGTTGTGGAGACAATCAAGCTCCTTGAGCTGCTTGTTCTTGGAAACGTCGAGCTTCGTCAATTTGTTATAGTGGCACACCAGATACTTCAACTGATTGCTCTTGGGCAGGACCAGCCGCGTCAACTTATTGTCCCTGCAATCCAACGTCTTCAGTTTCTTATTCTTGGAAAGGTTCAGCTTCTTCAGGGTGCCGTTGTAGCAATACAACTGCGTAAGCTGCTTATTCTTTGACAGGTCGAGCTTGCCGAGTTTGAAGCCGGAGAAAAGCAGCGTCTTCAATTTCTTGTTCTTGGAAAGGTCGAGCTTCTTCAGGCTGAGTCCCCTCAAATCCACATTCTTCAAACTGGTTGCTTTCCGCAGGTTGATTGCACGAACCTTCTGGTTCCAGAAACTTACTTTGGTGACGGGCTTTCCTTTGATCTTCGCCGGAATGGTCACCGACTTGCTCTTGCCGGTGTACCCGCTGATCTGCGCCTTGCCCTTCACGATTTCATAGGTGAGGCCTTTGTACGTCTTTGCCTGCGCCTGCGCCGGATGTGCCGCTACGAGGGCGAAACCGGCGAGCAGCGCAATGATTACCGCCGTCACGACGGCGGAACGGCCTAACTTCGTTTGTTCCATAAACCCATCTCCCCAATAAATAATCCTATGGGATTCACTATACAGCGAATAATCCCCTGGGACTCAGGATGATTTCCCGGAAACACCGGTGGCGAAAAGAAGACAGGCTTCGAAAAGGTCGCCTTGCCTTTACCCAGCTCATTCTTGCAGCTTCACAAGAGAAGGACCGCCAAGAACGCCTTGGCTTCCCGCGGGATTTAGTGGAAGTACGGGTGGTAGATATCCCGTTCGGACACCGCTTCGTCCGGATACAGGAAATTGAACAGATCGATGAAATACTCGTCGGTCATGCTGGCTAGATAGTCGACCACGATATCGTCGGGGGTATTGTCTTCGACATACCCATCGTTGAACTGCATCACCCAGGAATGAATGTGATGACGCCAGATGTACGAGTCTTCGTTGCCGGCTATCACATCTTCGCGGAAGCGCTCATACAGCCGTTCCATCATCGGCTTAATCACGTCGTCGAGCGTCTCATGCGCCTGGGAGGACTGGTAGATGGTACGGGAATTGTCATCTTTGATGCGCATCAGGCTGGCGAACACTTCGGAATCCATGGCCAGATACGGTTTGCCGATGCTGTTCTTGATGATATTAGCGGTCACGCGCGTGATAATCTGTGCATTCGTTTCGCCCGCCACTTCGCCGACCGCCGGATAGGTATCCGTGTCGAGCACGCCCAGCTTCAGGGCATCCTGACGGTCTTTACCTAGGTAGGCAAGGATATCGCAGATGCGCACCACACAGCCCTCGAGCGTGCTGGGACGCAGGTCCTGGCTGGCACCCGGCACGGTATAACAGCGCTCGACCATGCTATCGAGCGCTCCGAATGATGGGCACGGCTCCGGCTCGTAGCGCTCGAAGGCCTTCTCCCCGCAATGGCACAGGATGCCGTTGTAAGTTTGCAGCGACAGGTTGCAGGTAGCCACCTTGCGCAGCAGGCGCACCCCATGCACGTTATGGTTGAAATAGCGACCGGTATGCCGATGGTAGATATCGGAGAGGAAACGCTCACCCCCATGTCCGAATGGCGTGTGGCCCATATCGTGCGCAAGCGCGATGGCCTCGGTGAGGGCAAGGTTCAGACGGAGCGCCTGGGCCAGCTTGCGTGAAATGCTTGACACCAGCTGCAGATGATATGAGCGCCGGGTCAGATCGTCATTCTTGTAGAACGGAAAGACCTGCGTCTTATCCATGCAGCGATTGTAGAAAGCGTTATTCAGCACGCGATCGACGTCTCGGCGAAATGCCGGGCGCACCAACGCGTCATCCTCATCCCTCGGCGACGGATGCTCGAAAAGAGCTTCTTCGTCGCGGGCAGCATAGGGAGACAGCCCCGCTTGGCGAAGGCGCCATCCTTCTTCCAAGTAAGCCTTCTCTTCGCGGGTGAAGGCAAACAGATCCGGGCGTTCTTCGGCCATTACAGGTCCCTGCGGCTTTCGATGGCACGGCCGAGCGTCACTTCGTCGGCGAACTCCAAATCGCCTCCGACCGGCAGGCCGCTTGCCAAGCGCGTAACCCGGATGCCCAATGGCTTGATAAGGCGCGCGAGATAGCTGGCCGTGGTCTCTCCTTCGATATTGGGATTCGTGGCCAGCAGCACTTCGGTGACGGAACCGTCGGAAAGGCGCTTCATCAGCTCGGCAATATGCAAATCATCCGGACCGACCCCTTCCATCGGAGAGATTGCGCCGCCGAGCACGTGGTAGACCCCGCGGTAGATGGCCGTCCGCTCGATTGGCGGAATATCGTGCGGTTCGCTGACCACGCATATGATGCTGTGGTCGCGGTCGGGCGATGCGCAGATCTCGCACAGGTCGTCCTGGGCATAGTTGAAGCACTCCGCGCAGAAGTGCACGGTATCCTTCACCTCGATAATGGCATCGGCCAACCGCTGCGCAGTTTGGCGGTCGGCATTCAGCAGCCAGTAGGCGATGCGCTGGGCAGACTTCGGGCCGATGCCGGGGAGACGCCCCAGTTCGTCGAGAAGGTTCTGGATGGAAGGAGCCGCGTACATGGTTTACATGCCCGGGATGTTCATGCCGCCCGTCGCCTCGTCAAGGTGCGCTTGGGCGATCTCGTTCATTTCACGGAAAGCATCGTTGATTGCGGCGACGACCAGGTCCTCGAGCATCTCGGTATCGTCGGGGTTGACCACGATCTTGTCGATCTCGACAGACTGGACCGTCATGTCGCCCTTCACGGTGGCTTTGACCATGCCGCCGCCGGCCGTGCCATCGGCGGTCATTTCGGCAACTTCGGCCTGGGCCTTCTGGATGCGGGCCTGCATCTGCTGGGCCTGCTTCATCATCTTCTTCATGTCCATGGGTGGATTCTCCTTTCGGGCCAACGCCCGTTGCTTGCTCCTATCAAACCGCAATCATAGATAAATTACCAGATGTGAGGGTACGAACCCATGCACTCTGCGGATGGCAACGTCTCCATGGCGCTACTGCCCATCGGCTTGGTTGTCGGAATCCTCGGACTCCGCCGAAGCGTCGACTTCCTCGAAAACCACCCCGGCGCCGAAGCCGGCTGCCAGCATGCTGGCAAGATCGCCTGCCTCGCCATCGACCGCAGGCTTGGTACTGGCAGGCTGGGAATCATCCGAGGGGTCGGCCGGCGCAGGCTGGGCCGGGACTGTCTGCGGGGCAGGTTGTGCGGGTGCAGGCTGCTGGGCGGGAGCCGGCATCGGTCGAGGAGCCGTACCTGGCGCCGATGCCGGGCGCGTGGGTGCCGGACGCGATGCATAAGAACCCGCAGGAGATGTCGGGGGCGAAGGAATCGGACGAGATTCCACCGTAGCGGCTGACACATCGGAATACATGCTGGTCGATTGCGGAGACGCATCGGCACCTTCTTGCGCGAATTCAACCTTCACCACGCTACCGAAACCCTTCTCGGTAGCACGCTCCAATGCCTCGTATACTTCGGGCTTTTTGACCGACGCATACGCGAACTTGTTCGTATGAGGGAAGGTTACCAGTATGGAGCCCGTATCCTCCTTGGCGCTGACCTGCGTGTTCATGAACAGGATGCCGAATGCGGCCTTTTCCTTCTTCAGTGCAGCCATGGTTGCCTGCCAGCCCCGCTGCAATGCCGCCGGGTTGGAGAGCGCCTCAGGCACCGAAGCATCCGTTGGCTCCTTCGGTGCGGTCGGTGCCGTAGCGGGGGCAGCTTGGGTTGCAGGCACGGGTTCCGACGAAGCGGCAGGGGCAACCGCCGGCTTTGTCGCGGTCTCCTTGGGAGCAACGGCTGCCGGCGATGGAGCCGGCATCGTAGGGCCCGCCGGCTGTCCGGTGGAGACGGATGCGGGCTGGGCGCCGTCCTCATATGCCTCGGCAGGCAGATAGTCATCGGGAACCATATCGTAGTCGTCCTCTGGGACATCAACCGGAACGGGAGCCTGGGGGGCGGGCTGGGGCTGCGGTGCCGATGCGGGATGCGCCGCCTGCTGGGCAGCCATATGCGCCTTCGCCCGCGCGGCAGCCGCTTGCGCCGCCGCACGGGCACGGGCTGCCGCCGCCGATGCGGCAGTGGGCTGCGGCGCGTTCGCCGCCGATGCCGGCATCGGGGCAGAAGGTGCTGCCTGAGCATGCTGCTCAGCCGCTGGAGAGGGCTGTGTCTCCGTCGGGGGGACAACGGCCGCATCCCGAATCGGAGCCGATGCAGGTGCCGCAGCTGCCATCGGGCGTGCGGAAATCGCCTTCTCGAGCGTCTCGATGCGTTCTGCCAGCGACTCGAGGGTCAAATCGGCAGAGGGATGCACCATGCGCGTGAGCGAGATCTCGAAGCTCAAGCGCGGATTCGTCGATGTGCGCAGCTCGTTCATCAGGTCTCCGAGGATCATCAGAAGACGCGCCAGGCGATCGGTGCTGAAATAGGGCAGCTCACGCATAAGCTGGGCACGTTCGGCATCGTTGATTTCCAGTGGGGCATCGTCGCCGATGAGCCCTATCAGATAGAGTGCACGGAAGTGCTCGGCCAAATCACGCGCGAACTGCGCCAGATCGGCCCCGGTTTCGACATACTTGGCCATCCAGGCGAAGCAGGCTGCCGCGTCGCGATGGCCGATGGCCTCGACGATCTCCGCCATGTCGGACGAGTCGAGCGACCCGAGCAGGTCTTCGGCTGCCGATTTCGTAACCTTCCCCTCGCTGAAGACAATCAATTGCTCCAGGGAGGTCAGCGCATTGCGCATCCCGCCATCGGAACGCTCGGCAATCAATTCCAGCGCCTCGGGTTCGAACTCCACGTCCTCTTCAACGCAGACCGCACCCAGGCGGGCAACGATCTGGTCGACCGAGATACGATGGAAGTCGAAACGTTGGCAGCGCGAATGGATGGTAGGCGGCACTTTGTTGGGATCGGTGGTGCACAGGATGAAGACCACATGCTCAGGAGGCTCCTCGAGCGTCTTCAGCAGCGCATTGAACGCGGCGATCGAGAGCATGTGAACTTCGTCGATGATGTAGACCTTCGCCCGGCCGATGGTCGGGGCGAAATTCACGCGTCCGATGATCTCCTCGCGCACATTGTCGACGCCCGTCCGGCTTGCCGCATCGAGCTCGTAGACATCGGGATGGCGGCCCTCGGCAATCATCCGGCAGGCTTCGCACGTTCCATCCGGATCGGGGGTGACCCCCTTCTCGCACAATAGCGCCTTCGCCATCAAGCGCGCCGTAGTGGTTTTTCCCGTGCCGCGCGGGCCGCAGAACAGGTACGCATGGCTGACTTTGTTTTGAGACAGGGCGTTTCGCAGGGTGCGTTCGATGGCATCCTGCCCCACCACATCAGCGAACGTCTGCGGACGATACTTCCGATACAGAGATTCCGTCATACTCGCTGCCCATCTTTCTTACGCCCGATGCTCCGGGCGATTATTGTCCAATGAGTTCGGATACTAGGTTACCGCTCTTTGGCATGGCGTGCGTGCTTGGCCTTGCGCCGTGAACCGCGGCTCTCCGTCCCCGCTGCCTGCATCGCAGCCTTGGTCTCTTCCGTTTCCTGCTTTTCTGCGCGCTCTTCGCGAATCTGCTCGGTATGGTAATCGCGCATGACCTCTTCTTGCACCGTGCCCTTATGGGTGTTCATCGCCGTCTTTATGGCTCCGATGATCGCCGGCAGAACCGAAACGCCCACGATGCCCAGCACGATGACCTCGAAATGCTCTTGCACGAACGGAATGCCGCCGAAGAAGTAGCCCACGAGGACGAACAGGCTGACCCAGGACACGCCGCCGATGGTGTTGAACAGCGTGAACCGACCGAAATTCATATGCCCCATGCCTGCGATGAACGGGGCAAACGTGCGGAAGAACGGCATGAAGCGCGTGATCACGATGGTGAGTCCGCCGTAGCGGGCGAAGAATTCATCGAGCTTCGCCATGCGCTCTGGCGTCAGCGCCTTGATCTTACCGGAATCGAGAATGCGGCTGCCGAACAGGCGCGCAATCCAGTAATTCGAGGTATTGCCCAGGATAGCCGCCGCATAGAAGACGATGAGCGTCGCTACGATATTAAGCCCCCCGCCATCGGCGGAGAACACGCCGGCAGCGAACAGCAGGGAGTCGCCCGGTAGGAACGGGAAGACCACCACGCCGGTTTCGATGAATACGATAAGGAACAACGGCGAATATACCAGGACGGGGCCGAGTGAAACGATCCAGCCGGCAATGGCGGTTCGGGGATCTGCCAACAGTCCTGCGATAAAACCGATGAAATCCATTGACACCCTTCATAACAGGCGGATGGACGATCCGCCGAGTACGGGAACGCGCGAAAAAAGAGAGTATGCCGGATAGGCAAGGGCGCTCGTCAGCGGTCCCTTATGGCTGCTTCCTCCCGGACCTGACCAGGTTCGGAACGTGGCGCCGCCCAAGCCCATTCGGCATACTCGACTCGATGAACGATAGTATATCGCAGCCGCCGGCCACGCAAGAAGCGCTCCGGTAAAGTTGCACGATGTTCACACGAGGCAGATTCGGCTGAACCCGATACCGCGTTCGAAACCCCAGACCTACTTGGAATCGGCACCCGGTTCGCAAACGAAACCGTCCCCCTGCGCCGTCGCCGCTTGGTATGCACGTTCGACCGCCGCCACCGAATAGAGGCTCCCGCAGGCCACGATCACCGGATTGGCATACGAAGGCGCCTTCGACCAGCCGGTCAGGCTGTCGAACGGATCGGCGGAAGGACCGCTGATAAGGTCGTCGTCCATCAGGTCCCAGGCGATGTCGAGAGCCTTTCCCACTCCTGCCTCGATGCTTCCGGCATCCACCACATGCACCGCGTAGAGCTCCGGCATCAGCGGATGCGCCGATCGTTCGGCCCGGTTGGCAGCTTCGACCCTCTCCTGCACGGCAGCCGCCAGATCGCTTGAGGAGAGCGCCCGTTCGTTCGGCGGGGTCACGGTGAAGATGGCACGCGTTTGCCGATAGCCGATCAGGATATCCAGCATGGTCCGATAATCCTTGTCGGCAAGCACCCCCATCACAAAGAAAACCGTGCGGCCCGGATAGCGCTGCGCCAGTGAATCGACAAGCGCACGTGCCCCCTGCGGATTGTGCCCTCCGTCGATGATGAAGGTAGGCGCCTCGCCCACCACCTCGAACCGCCCCGGCCAGCGCGCCGACGCAAGGCCTTTGCGAATTGCCGTATCGGGAATATCCCATCCCCGTTCCCGCAGCGCGTGGATTACCTCCAGCGAAAGAGCCGCATTCTGGGGCTGGTAGCTGCCCAGCATCCCCAGTTGGAAATGCCCCCATGTCGGCTCCAGGTAATAGGAGAAATCATCACTTGTGCCCAACACGTCGCTTTGGCGCACAAACTGCAGACGCGCATTGTTTTCGCCTGCTACCTGGCGGATAACGGTATCGGCCTGCCGTTCCTGGGCCGCGCTGACCACCATGGCGCCGGGTTTGATGATGCCGGCCTTCTCCCGCGCGATCGCTGCGATGGTATCGCCGAGAAATGCCATATGGTCGAGCGCGATGGGGGCGATGGCGCACACGTCGGACCGCTCGATGATGTTCGTGGAATCCAGCCGCCCTCCCATACCGACTTCTACCACGCAGATATCGCAGCCCTGCCGCGCGAAGTACACGAAGGCAACCGCGGTCATCAGTTCGAACTCGGTGGGATGGTCTTCCATGGCATCCGCCTGCTCGCGGATCTCGAGCGTCACATCGCGCAGTTCATCCAGGGAGATGATTCGCCCGTCCACGCGGATGCGGTCGGTGAAATCCATGATTGCCGGACTGGTGAAAAGGCCGGTGCGATACCCTGCCGCTTGCAGGATGGAAGCGGTGAACACGCAGGTGGACCCCTTGCCGTTCGTCCCCGCCACATGCACGAAGCGGAGCGCGGCCTGCGGATTCCCCAAGCGGTCCATCAGCTCGACCATACGGTCAAGACCCAGTCGGGACTGCCGCCACCGCGGCTCGGTGATATACGCCACCGGATCGAATGCCATGTTCGCTCGTGCCTCCTAGCGCTCTGCTATCGGGGCCGCCTTCCGCAGCCTCAGGTAGTCCATAATACCCGCTGCGGCCCGCTTGCCGGCACCCATCGCGCGAATAACCGTTGCCGCCCCGATAACCGAATCGCCACCCGCAAAGACACCGGGGAGCGTCGTTGCTCCCGTCTCCTCGTCGACCACGATCAGGTTGCGGTCGGTGAATTCCAGCCCGGGCGTCGTCTGCTGGATAAGCGGATTGGTTTTCGAGCCCACAGCAATCACCACCGTGTCGGCCGGCAGGGAGAACTCGGATTCGAGGATCGGATGCGGGCGCCGGCGTCCGCTGGCATCGGTTTCTCCCAGCTCCATGCGCAGGCAGCGGACCTCCTTAACCCAGCCGTCCTCATTGCCGACAATGCGCGACGGTCCGGTCAGGAACTCGAATTCGATGCCTTCCTCGCGTGCGTGGGCGATCTCCTCATCGCGTGCCGGCATCTCTTCGCGGCTCCGACGGTATACCACCGTAACCTCCGCCCCCAAACGCCGTGCGGTACGCGCCGCGTCCATTGCCACATTGCCGCCGCCGATGACGATGCATTGCCTGCCCATATAGACCGGCGTATCGTATTCGGGGAATCGGTAAGCCTTCATCAGGTTCACGCGTGTGAGCAGCTCGTTTGCCGCCATCACCCCATCAAGTGCCTCCCCGGGGATATTCATGTACGTCGGCGCGCCGGCTCCCGTGCCGATGAAGACCGCATCGAACCCACAGCGCCCCAGCAGCTCGGGCACATCGTAGATCCGGCCGATGACGTGGTTGACCTGGAAATCCACACCCAGCTCGCGGATGGATCCCGCCTCCCGCGCAATCAGGTGCTTGGGTAAACGGAACTCGGGGATGCCGTACGCCAGTACACCGCCAACTGTATGGAGCGCCTCGAATACGGTAACCTTGATGCCGTGCTTCGCCAGCTCGCCAGCGCAGGTCAGCGACGCCGGCCCCGAGCCGACACAGGCCACGCTCTTGCGAGCGAAATCGCTAGGATCGTCAACATCCTCAGCGGCGGCTTCCCGTTCAAGCACCGCCTGCATGGCCTGGTCGGAGTGCTCGGCCGCCCAATCGGCAACGAAACGCTCCAAATACCCGATTCCCACCGGCTCGCCGCGGCGGCCGCGCGTGCAATTGCCTTCGCACTGGGTCTCCTGCGGACATACGCGCCCGCAAATGGCCGGCAGCGAGTTCGCCTCTTTCACGAGGGCATATGCTTCGGCGATGCGCTCCTGGGCAACCAGCTCGATGAAACCGCGGATGGGGACGCCGACCGGGCAGCCCTTCTCGCATGGTGCCTTGGTGCAGCTCAGACAGCGCTGAGCCTCGTTGACCGCCATCTCAAGCGTATAGCCCTGCGCCACCTCATCGAAATTCCCGATGCGCACGAACGATGGTTGGGTGGGCATCGGCGTCTTCTCCGACTGCATGTTGCGTGTTGGGCGGGCGGTTTGAGCTGCCGGAGCGTCCCCCTCGGACTCGGTGCGCCGCCCCGCCGGGGACTTGACTGTTCCCTGCCCGCTTTCCGCCGACTTCTGCGCCTGGGCCTTCTCGGCCTTGGCGGCAAGCTTCTTTTCGGCCTTCTTCGCCTGCTTGGCCTTTTTCGTCTGCTTCTTGTCCTTCTTCTTGTTGCTCTTCGCCATTCGGCCTACCCCCGTACCGCTTCGGCTGCGTGTTCCACGGCGATCTTCTCGTAGCGGACGAACTGCATATCGCGCCGCTGCGCCTCGTCGAAGTCAACCAAGTGCCCGTCGAAATCGGGACCGTCGACACAGGCGTGCTTGTACTCATTGCCCACTTTCACCCGACAGCACCCGCACATCCCGGTGCCGTCGATCATCAGGGTATTCATGGAAACCATGGTATGGATGCCATAGGGGCGCGTGAGCTCGGAAACCGCCTTCATCATGACCACGGGTCCGATGGCCAATACCAAGTCGTACCGCTCTCCGGAATCGATCAGGTCCTGCAGCGCATCGGTAACGAAGCCCTTGTTGCCGTTGCTGCCGTCGTCCGTCATGATGATCAGGCGGTCGGCGACCTCGGCCATCTCCTTCTCCATCAAAACCAAGCGCTCGTTACGGAAGCCGCAGATCACATCCACCTTCGCATGCCGGTCGTGGAGCGTCCAAGCCTCCGGATAGGCAATGGCGGTTCCCAGTCCGCCGCCGATTACGCAGGCGTGTTGAACATGGGAAAGATCGGTGGGGTTGCCCAATGGCCCGACAACATCCTGAATCGCCTGGCCCTGCCCTAGCGCCGCCATACGGCGGGTCGTGGCACCGACTACCTGGAAGACCACGGAGATAACGCCCGTCTGGTTGTTCGCGGTGCTCACGGTCAGGGGTATGCGCTCGCCGCGCTCATCGATGCGCAGGATCACAAACTGCCCAGGACGCACCTTCCGGGCGATTTCGGGAGCAAGGATGGTCATGCGCACCACTTCGTCGTTGAGCCACCGTTTCCGCACAATCTGGTACATAGAGCTCCTCTCCTCGGCAACGGTGCCGGATATCGGCCGTCGAGCGCCATAGAGCAAGAAGCCGCCTGCCTTGCCTTCGCAAGACAGGCGGCTGTCATCGGCATCCGCCCGGGATTGCTACTTGATCACGCGCACGCGGCGGACGCCTTCGATAGCGTCGATCTGCTTCACCGCGCCCTCGTCGATATCGGACTCGACATCGATAAGCGTGTAGGCATTCTTACCGCGTCCATTGTTCGCCATGTTGGCGATGTTCACATTCGCATCGCCCAAAATCTTTGTAATTTTGCTCAGGATGGCCGGAACGTTCTCGTGCAGCACGCACACGCGCGCGATGCCGGCACGAACGCCGCCCATGTTGTTCACCGGGTAATTGACCGAGTTCAAGATGATGCCGTCTTCGATGTAGGCGGTAAGCTCCTTGGCGGCCATCATCGCGCAATTGTCCTCGGCCTCAGCGGTAGAGGCACCCAGATGGGGCAGCACGATGGCGTTCTTCATCTTCATCGCGGCCGGTACCGCGAAATCGGTCACATAATGCTTGACCTTTCCAGCTTCCAGCGCGGCAGCCATCGCATCGTTATCAACCAGGGTGTCGCGGGCAAAGTTCAGGAAGTTCACGCCCACCTTCATCTGGGCGATGGCCTCGGCATCGATCATGCCCTTGGTATCGTCGGTGGCCGGGACATGAATGGTGATGTAGTCGCAGTTCTTGTAGATGTCGGCAACATCCGTCACATGCTTGACGGCGTTGTCGATTCGCCATGCGGCATTCACAGACAGGAAGGGATCATAGCCGTAGACCTCCATGCCCAGTGCAATGGCCGCATTGGAAACCAACGCGCCGATAGCGCCCAAACCGATGACGCCCAGGCGCTTCCCCTTCAGCTCGTTGCCCGCAAACTGCTTCTTGGCCTTCTCGCGGGTCTTGGCGATGTTCTCGTCGTCGGCATTCTCCTTGCACCATTCCACACCGCCGATGATGTCACGGCTTGCCAGCAACATGCCGCAGATGACAAGCTCTTTCACGGCATTGGCATTGGCACCCGGGGTGTTGAAGACAACGATACCCTGCTCGGCGCAACGATCAAGCGGGATATTATTCACACCCGCGCCAGCGCGTGCGATGGCAAGCAGGTTATCCGAGAACTCCATGTCGTGCATCGCGGCACTGCGTACCATGATGCCGTCAGCCTGGTTGATGTCATCGGTCAACTGGTAATTTTCGGGCAGGCTGTCGGTGCCCTTCTTCGAGATGTTGTTCAGGCAATGGACATAGCGCATGAAATTGCTTCCTTTCTCACGCCGACGGGTATTCCACTTCTCATAGGAATGTCCTTACCACTATAGCGGAAAAGGATGGCAGGGCTTTAAAATCCCTAAAATTGTGTAGGATTTTACGGTAAGCGTACGGAACCGCCTGGCACGATGGGCTCAGCGCCCCTCACGCAGCAAGCGGCCCAAGCGCGCGAAATCCTCTTCCAGGTATTCGCGCTTCGTCTTGTCGTAGATGGCGGCAGCGGGATGGAAGATGGGCATCACCTTGAAGCGGCCCGCCCGCTGCAAGGTCCCCCGCAGATGCGTGATGCCGACCTCGGTCTTCAGGATGAATTTCGTAGCGAAATTGCCCAATGTCACGATGTATTCCGGATCGATGGTCCTGGTCTGCTCGCGGAGGAAATCTGCGCAGGCGGCAATCTCTTCGGGGCGCGGGTTGCGGTTTCCCGGCGGACGGCATTTCAGCACGTTCGCAATGTAGACATCCTCGCGCTTCAAGCCCGCGATATCCAAGAGCTCGTTAAGGTATTGGCCCGCTTTGCCGACGAACGGCTCGCCTTGCAGGTCCTCGTTCTTACCGGGCGCCTCGCCCACGATCATGACGCGCGCATGGGGGTTCCCGACGCCGAATACCAGGTTGGTGCGCGTCTGGCACAGCTCGCAACCGCGGCATTCCTGCGCGAGAGCCTCCAAGGCCTCAAGCGGGATCTGCTCGTTCTTGATGGGCGGGCGCTCGTCAGCAGGCTGTGCCACAGATGTTGGCTTGCCGGTATCAGGCATTGCGTAGCCCCCTACTTCCAGAAGCGCGGCATGCGCTGCGCATATCCTATTGTGATTTCATGGGGAATGGTGCCCGCCAATTCGGCCTGGTCATCCACCGATGCATAGCAGTCGCCGTCCACGCCGATGATGGTCACCACATCGCCTACGCGGGGTTCGACGCGTCTCAAGCTTGCCGATGTGCGCAAATCTACCTCGAACATGCACTGATCCATGCAGATATTGCCCACCTGCGGGAATCGACGGCCCTGCACGATGAAATCCACCCGCCCCGAAAGAGCACGGCGCAAGCCGTCAGCGTATCCCACCGGAATGGTGCAAATCAATACGCTTCCGGGACTGCGGTAATTCAGGCCATAGCTGACCCCTTCGCTCATGGGAACGGTCTTCACCGCGGTAATCCGCGCACGAACACTCATGGCCGGCTGCAGGTCGATGGTGCCGATCGTCTCCTTGCACGGATGGAAGCCGTACAGCGAGATGCCCAAGCGCACCATGTCGAAATGCGCTTCAGGATAGCGGATGATCGCTGCCGAGTTCGCCGCATGTACGAGGCCGGGGTTGACCCCCATCCCGCGCAGCGCCTCCAAGGCAGTGTCGAAGTGCTTCAGCTGGATCTGGAAATCCAGGTTCTCGGGCATGTCCGCCGTGGCGAAATGCGTGAATGTGCCCTGAAGGTCGAGCGCGCGATGGAAGGCGATACGGCTCATAAACGGCACAACCTCGTCAAAGCGGACGCCGATGCGGTTCATGCCCGTATTCACCGCCAGGTGATATGGCGCCCGCATATTATGCTCGTCGGCCATCTCGGCATAGGCGATGGCAAACTCGATTGAATACACCGAAGGCTGCAGCTTATACCCCAAAAGCAGCGGGACCGACTCGATCGGCGGTTCGGACAGAACCAGGATCGGAACATTGATGTTCGCCTTGCGAAGCACGATGCCCTCATCCACTGTCGCGACACCGAGCGCATCGGCGCCGGCGGCCAAAGCAGCGCGGGCACACTGGATTGCCCCATGCCCGTAACCATCGGCCTTCACGACCGCCATCAGGCGAACCCCGGGACGCAAGCGCCGTTTCACTTCGCGCACATTGTGCTGGATGGCCTTGGTGTCGATTTCAACCCATGCCCAACGGCGCTGGTACTCGGGGATCTGATCGATTTCCTCTTGGTCGAAAGGCACGTACTCCCCGGTATTGCGGGTTGACGACTGGGGCACCCTGAAATTTGTTCCCCGCTTTGCGAACCCGGTGAATCCATTTGGCAGATCGTCCATGCGCCTCTCCGTTTGCTCATTGGTCTATAGCCTATCCATTATAGCGCGACCACGCCGACTCACCTGAACCGCTATAGCAAGAGGGAACAAGCGGCGCAGCCCAGCAAGCCGACGCACAATATTGCTGCGTCGTCGCTCGTCATAGAGGCATCGTGGAGCCTCGTACGCACCGGAGCCGCGCCATAGCAGCGCGCGTCGAAAGCCTGTCCGATGCGCTCGGCACGCCTGAACAGGCTCACGATCAGCGGTATGAAAACGGACCCCCAGGCTTTGAGCGCACTCCAGAACCCGCGATCGTCGAAGTGGGCTCCGCGCGCCAGCTGCGCAAGGCGAATGCTATCGGCTTCCTGGGCGAACAGCGGGATAAAACGCAGTGCAAGCGACAGCACCATCGCCACATCATCGACAGGAACCCTCAACCGCCGCAGCGGTCCCAAGAAACGGGCGATTGCGCCGACCAATTGGGTGGAGGGCGTCGAATAGGCAACCACCAAGCTGGCCAGCGTCAGCAGGAGGATGCGCAGGATCACGAAGCATCCGGTCGCACATCCTGCAGGCAGGAAAGCGAGCGATCCGACGATGGTAATCGGCCCCATACCGGCAAATGGCCCCGCGGTCGAAGCAGGAGCCCCGTAACTGTATCCCTCGGCGACATGCGACGGATCCAAGGTGAAGGCATTGAACAGCCAAGTGAAGAACAGGATCGCATAGAGCGGAACCAAGGCGGCAAGCAAACGCCGTGCCGGCAGCTTGGAGCAGGCGCAGACCAGCATGAAACCGGCCAGGTACAGCGCGATCCCCGCCCAGGTCTCTACGAAGAACAACCCGATGGAATAGGCAAAAAGCACGACGATCTTAACTCGGGCATCGGTGCGATGCACCGCTGATCGGCGTGGCAGATATGTTAGCAGAACCGTTGGCATGGAACTTTATCATAGAACATCGCGTGGCTGCTCTCGGACACGAAAAGGGGCCGCTATGCGACCCCTTCATCAAGCCAATTAATCTGTATCGCGAGAATACCGCGCTACTCGGCCTTTTCCTCGGCGTCGTCCGCCTTCTCCTCGGCGGCTTCGGCCTGCTCGTCAGCCGCCTCGGCCTTATCCTCAGCAGCTTCGGCCTTCTCCTCTTCGACCGGAGCCTCCTCGGCGGCTTCCTCGGCAGGAGCTTCCTTATCGGCAGGCTCCTCGGCCTTTTCCTCTTCCTTGGCCTTGGCCTTGGTTTCGGCCTTAGCCGGCTTCTCATCCTTCTTCTCGTCCTTCTTTTTCTTCTGGACGGGCTCGCGGACAAGCTCCATGATCACCATGGGAGCACCGTCGCCCTTGCGGGGGCCGAGCTTCATGATGCGGGTATAACCGCCGTTGCGGCCTGCGAACATACCCTGGTCGACCTTGTCGAAGACCTCGCGAACGACTTCGGCATCGCCCAGCCAAGCGATGGCAAGACGACGGGAATGCAGGTCGCCCTTCTTTGCCCAGGTGATGATGCGGTCGACGTCCGGGCGAATCTCCTTCGCACGCGCATCGATGGTCTTGATGCGGTCGTTCAGGAACAGAGCAGTGACCAGGCTGCGCTTCATGGCCTTGGTGTGGGCGGAGTCGGTGCCCAGCTTGCGGCCCTTCTTGTAATGTCTCATTGACTTCTCCTATTGCTTCAAGCTGAGGCCCATAGAGATCAGCTTGTCCTTGACTTCCTCGATCGACTTCGCACCGAAGTTGCGGATGTTCAGCAGGTCGTTCTCAGAGTACTCGACCAGCTGGCGCACCGAGTGGATGCCCGCGCGCTTCAGGCAGTTGTAGGAACGGACGGACAGGTCCAGATCCTCGATCTGCTTATCAAGCTCCGCATTGGCCTTCTGGCCTTCGGGGGCGAAGATGGACGGCGTTTCGGCGTTCTCGTCATCCTCGTCATCCCGCTGAATCAGGCTGAGGAATGCGTTCATGTACTGGTTGATGATATTCGCAGCACGGCAAACGGCATCGGTCGGCGTGATGGAGCCGTCGGTCTCGACCTCCAGCACCAGGCGATCATAATCGGTACGCTGGCCCACGCGGGTATCGGTGACGTTGAGCGTGCAGCGCCGAACCGGCGAGAAAAGCGAGTCGACATGGATGATGCCGATGGGGTCCTCGGTGCGCTTGTTGCGCTCTGCCGAGACATACCCACGGCCCACGCCGATGCGAATCGTCATGTCCAGCGTGCCGCCATCAGCAACGGTAGCGATGACGTGCTCGGGGTTGATCAGCTCAAACTCCGTTGGCACCTCGAGATCGGCACCGGTCACGGTGCACGGTCCCTCGGCCAGCACATGAGCCGTCGCCTCTTCGATATCGTCATTCAAAGCCGCGAACACCAGACCCTTGACGTTCAGCACGATGTCGGTGACATCCTCGATCACGCCCTCTACGGTCGTGAACTCATGCTGCACGCCTTCGATCTTGATAGCGGTTGCTTTCGCACCATCCAGGGAAGAAAGCAGGACCCGGCGAATGCTGTTGCCCAGCGTGGTGCCATAGCCTCGCTCGAGCGGCTCGACGGTATAGCGTCCAACGCGCTCGTTTACCTCTTCCGCGGTGACTGTCGGCCTCATGAATTCTGTCATATTCTTGTAGCCTCCTTGGGAAAGCTCCGCTATTTCGAATAGAGTTCGACGATAAGCTGCTCTTGAATGTCCAGATCGATCTGGTCGCGCAGAGGCAGGCTCAGCACGCTGCCTTGCAGCTTCTCGATATCAACCTCCAACCAAACAGGCACCTGAACGCGCTCGTTGGAAACAAGGGCGCTCTTGATAACCAGCAAGTCCTTGGCCTTCGGGGCCACCGCAATCAGATCGCCGGGACGGACGCGGTAGGAAGGAATGTCCACACGGCGGCCGTTGACGGTGATGTGGCCATGGGAGACGGTCTGACGGGCCTCCTTGCGCGTACGGGCAAAGCCCAGGCGGAAGACCACGTTGTCAAGACGCGACTCCAGAATCTGCATCAGGTTGTCGCCGGTGATGCCGGGCATGGATTTCGCCTTCTTGAAGTAGCCGCGGAACTGCTTTTCCAGAACGCCGTAGATGAACTTGGCCTTCTGCTTCTCGCGCAGCTGCATGCCGTACTCGCTTTCGCGGCGACGGCGCTTCGGCTGACGCTTGGATTCCTTTTTGCTGCTGTATCCCAGAACGACAGGATCGATTCCGAGCTGACGGCAGCGCTTAAGAACCGGAGTTCTATCGATTGCCATTATGTTGTCCTTTCAATTAAACGCGACGACGCTTGCGCTGACGGCAACCGTTGTGCGGGATGGGCGTGCAGTCCTGGATGCTGGAGACTTCGAGACCCGCCGCCTGAAGCGAACGGATTGCGGTCTCACGGCCGGAACCGGGGCCCTTGACGAAAACAGCAACCTTATGCAGGCCATGCTCCATAGCCGTCTTGGCGGCGGCTTCTGCAGCCATCTGGGCAGCGAACGGCGTGGACTTGCGGGAGCCCTTGAAACCGACGGTGCCAGCGGACTGCCAGGAAATCACATTGCCCTGGGGATCGGTGATGCTGACGATAGTGTTGTTGAACGTGGACTTGATATGAGCCTGGCCCACGGAAACATTCTTGCGCTCTGCGCGCTTCACGCGGGCATGAGCGTTCTTCTTAGTTGCCACTTAAGCTACCTCCACTTATTTCTTTCCGCCGATTTGCTTACGCTTGCCCTTGCGGGTGCGCGCATTCGTGTGCGTGCGCTGGCCGCGGACGGGCAGGCCCTTGCGATGACGCAGGCCACGATAGCAACCGATTTCCATGAGGCGCTTGATGTCCTGGGACTTCTCACGATGCAGGTCGCCCTCGACCGTGAGGTTCTTGTTGATGTAATCGCGCAGCTTGGACAGATCTTCTTCAGTCAGATCCTTGCAGCGGGTATCCGGATTAACACCGGTGGCTGCGATGATTTTCTTCGCGGTCGTGTTGCCGATGCCGTAAATATAGGTCAAGCCGATTTCGACGCGCTTTTCGCGAGGAAGGTCAACACCTACGAGACGTGCCATGTTTCTACCTTCTTCCCTTTAACCCTGACGCTGCTTGTGGCGCGGGTTCTCGCAAATCACGTAAACCTTGCCGTGGCGTCGAATAATCTTGCACTTATCGCACATTTTCTTGACCGAAGGACGTACCTTCATATCAAATTCCTTTCGGTTATGCGTACCAATGTATTTCTATATGAAAACACCCAGCCGCAGGTGATTTTTTCATATACAGCAACTGAAGGGCTTGCTTGCGGAACCCAGGCATCGCCCAGGCTGCCCAGCTATGTCCTCAAGCGCTGAATGTCCCCGCGGGTCCGCGCAGCGTGCCGACCCGTAGTCGTTCTTGCACGCTCCGGGGCGAAAGCGCGCAATATAATTTCTTACTTGAAACGATAGGTAATGCGTCCACGGTCGAGATCGTATACGGACAGCTCAACCGTCACGCGGTCGCCAGGGAGGATTTTGATGTAATGCATGCGCATTTTGCCGGAGATGTGAGCCAAGATATTGTGGCCGTTTTCCAGCTCAACCCTAAACATGGCATTCGGCAAGGCCTCGATGACCTTACCTTCAAGTTCGATGACATCGTCCTTGGACAAAAGCCCTCCTTTACGCAGTTTTCCCGCATTGCGACAAACTGAAATATTAGCAAATTTCTGTATTTTCCGCAGGAGACCCCATAGGTCACCACATATCTTTCAAATGTACGATTGACCCAAACCAGTAGCGCGTTTACAATGCAATGACGCAACCGGTTTGGGGCCGTTAGCTCAGTTGGTAGAGCAGGGGACTTTTAATCCCAAGGTCGAGGGTTCGAGTCCCTCACGGCCCACCAGCGTTGCTCTTTGCGGCGGATCCTGCCGCACCGTTTTCGGCAATGGGCCATCGTCCAATGGTAGGACTCTGGTTTTTGGTACCAGCTATGTAGGTTCGAATCCTGCTGGCCCAGCCACTTCATTTTCCACACGCAAAGGGGGCGGCGGAACATTCCGTCGCCCCCTTCTTTATGGCGCGTTGTCTTACGCTGGAAAGCAATCGCTTTGCGGTATATGCACCTACCGCGCGGAGATTACATCATTCCCATGCCGTTGCCGCCTTGGCCGCCGCCGGCCAGTGCAGACAGATCCGGACCCTCCTGCGGGATCTCGTTGATGCTGGCCTCGGTGATCAGGATCAGGCCGGCAACGCTGGCTGCGGACTGCAGAGCGGTGCGCGTAACCTTCACCGGGTCGTTCACGCCCATCTTGATCATGTCGCCGTACTCGCCCGTTGCGGAGTTCAGGCCCTCGCCCTTCGGCATGCCCTTGACCTTCTCAACCACGACAGAGCCTTCATAGCCGGCGTTCTGAGCGATGACGCGCATCGGGGCCTCAAGGGCCTTGCGGACGATCTGAATGCCGACGCGTTCGTCCTCATTGGCAACATCCAGCTTGTCCAGGGCGGGCAGCGCGTCGACCAGTGCAACGCCGCCGCCGGCAACGATGCCCTCTTCAACGGCGGCACGCGTCGCCTGCAGGGCATCTTCGATGCGGCTCTTCTTCTCCTTCAGCTCGGACTCGGTAGCCGCGCCGACCTTCAGGACTGCCACGCCGCCGGAGATCTTGGCCAAGCGCTCCTGCAGCTTCTCACGGTCGAAGTCGGAATCGGTGCGGTCGATCTCGCCCTTGATCTGGGCAGCACGCTCATCGATCTTGGCCTTGTCGCCGGCACCATCAACGATCATCGTGTTGTCCTTGGTGACCTTGACGGTCTTGGCGGTGCCCAGCATGTCGATGGAAGCATCGGCCAGCGTCAGGCCGAAGTCCTTGTCGATTACGGTACCGCCGGTAACCACGGCGATGTCCTCGAGGATACGCTTACGGCGGTCACCGAAGCCGGGGGCCTTGATGGCGACCACGTTCAGGGTGCCGCGCAGCTTGTTCAGCAGCAGGGTGGCCAAAGCCTCGCCGTCGACATCCTCGGCGACGATCAGCAGCGGACGGCCGGACTTCATGACGCCCTCCAGCAGCGGAACCAGATCCTGGATGTTGGAGATCTTCTGGTCGGTCAGCAGGATGTAGGGATCCTTCAGATCTGCAACCATGTTGTCCATATCGGTTGCCATGTACGGGCTGATGTACCCACGGTCGTACTGCATGCCCTCAACGACGTCGACATCGAAGCCGAACGTCTGGCTTTCCTCGACGGAAATTGCACCGTCGCGGCCGACAGCCTCCATGGCCTCGGCAATCTTCGTACCGATGACCTCGTCACCGGCGGAGATGGTGCCGACATTGGCAACCTGGTCTTTGGTCTCGACGGCGATGGCGTCATCCTTGATGGAATCGACCACTGCGTCGACTGCCTTCTCAATGCCGCGGCGCACGGACAGGGCATCGGCGCCTGCGGTGACGTTGCGCAGGCCCTCGTTGACGATGACCTCGGCAAGCAGGGTTGCGGTGGTGGTGCCGTCGCCAGCGACGTCGTTGGTCTTAACGGCAACTTCCTTGACCAGCTGGGCGCCCATGTTCTCCACGGGATCCTCAAGCTCGACTTCCTTGGCTACCGTCACACCGTCGTTGGTAACGACCGGAGCGCCATAGGACTTCTCCAGGGCAACGTAACGGCCCTTGGGCCCGAGGGTGACCTTCACCGCATCGGCCAATTTGGTGACGCCGGCCGCCATTCCGCTGCGGGCTTCGGCATCGAACTTAATATCTTTTGCCATGATGTTCCTTTCAAAAAGGGGATTTGCGGTATCGCCGGCATAAATTGCCGGCAGCATTGCCTTACAGGAATGGACTAGTCAGCGTACTTCGCGTAGATGTCCTCGTTGCGCATGAGCATCAGCTTTTCACCGTCGACCTCGACCTCGGTTGCGCCGTACTTGGCGAATACCACATGGTCGCCTTCCTTGACGGTCATGGGAATCAGGTTGCCATCCTTGTCATGCTTGCCTTCGCCGACAGCCACGACATAACCGCTCTGCGGCTTCTCCTTCGACTCGGAAGCGAGATACAGTCCAGACGCGGTGGTTTCCTCCGCCTCGTCTTGACGGATGAGGACGCGATCGCCCAACGGAATCAGCTTCATATACTGCCATCCTTTCCTATGTTTGTTCCTGCTGCCAGGATCATTGCCTTCCTTGTCTGCACAAGATAGCCCCTGCAGACGGATTAGCACTCATTGGCTTAGAGTGCCAACACAGAGCATAGTATCATGCGAAATGTGAAATGCAAGATTTTTAAGAGAAAATTTAAGTCAATTCCGCTTAGATTTTCTTTTCAGACCTGGAAAAGCCGCCCTTACCCTGAAGGGAAGGACGGCATATTGCTAACAAAATGCCTGGTCGGCAATGTAAAGAAAAGGCTTCGCGCTACTGGATGGCACGGACCTGCTCGGCCAACCAGGTAGCCCAAGCCTCCACACCATCACCACGAGTTGCGGAAATCGGGAAGATCGGCGCGGTGGGGTTAAGCTGATCGACCCGTTCGTTGAACGCATCCTGATCGAAGTTGAAAACCGGCAGCGTGTCGACTTTGTTCAGCACAACGGCTTTCACGACCTGGAAGGCATTGGGGTACTTCAGCGGCTTGTCGTCGCCCTCGGGCACGCTGAGGATGACGATCTTGGCGTTCTCACCCAGATCGAAATCCGTCGGGCATACCAGGTTGCCCACGTTCTCGACGATGATCAAGTCGAGATCGTCCAGATCGAGAGCTGCCAAGGCGCGGCTCAGCATATTCCCCTCTAGATGGCAGGAGCCGCCGGTGTTGATCTGCACAGCCGGAATGCCCTGTGCTTTGATTTTCTCGGAATCGACCTGACCGGCAATATCCCCCTCGATGACAGCGATGTTGAACTCATCGCGCAGCGCATCGATAGTGGCCTGGATGGTCGAGGTCTTTCCCGATCCGGGACTTGCCAGAACATTCAGCAAGTACACATGCTTTTCTGCCAACAGGTCGCGATTGGCCTGTGCCAGCTCGTCGTTTTTCGCCAGAATCGGTTCTTTCATATCGATATGCGCCATGGTCACTCGCTTTCTCTCAAGATGTAGTCGCCCATGCGCCGGGCAACTTCGTCGGTAGCTTCGTCCAAGCTCTTCGGATGGGCTGCATCGGCGGCTGATTTCGGCGCATCGGAGTTCTCGTCCTCATCGTCGTCGTTGTAGATCTCGATCGAATCGATCTGCATCTCGCGTCCCTGCAGCAGCTCCGTAAACGGGCTGTCGCACTTCGGGCAACGGACATGGAAGCGGTCATGGTCGTACTCTGCGCCGCATTCCAAACACCGGCTGCGCGGCGAAACGAAATGCATGTTCAGCGTCGCGCCCTCGCAGATGGTTCCCTCGGTCAGGATCTCGAAGGCGAACCGCATTGCCTCGTCGACGATCTCGGTCATCTCCCCGACCGTCAAATCGACCTGCGTCACCCGATCGGCACCTGCATCTTCAGCCGTCTTGATGACCGCATCCAGGATGCCGGTCATCAGCCCTACCTCATGCATCTTCCGCCTCGTCCTGTTCCTTCTTTGCCTCGCGCTTCGCCTTGATCTCGGCCCATTCCTTGTCCCACTCGGCATCAAGGCGCGCCTGCTCTTCGAGCTCTTCCTTCTGTTCCTTCACACGTTTGCCCATAACCATTCGGGCTGCGAACATGCTCAGCTCGTAAAGGCCGATCATCGGCGCATACATCAGCAGCATGGTGATCGGCGATGCATCCGGCGTAACCATGCCCGAGACAACCAGAAGCCCCACATAGATGTAGCGCCACTGGGCCCGCAGCTTGGAATAGGGAATGATCTCGAAAATCAGCAGGTAGAACACGATCAGCGGCAATTCGAAGGCGATGCCGAAACCGATTTCGAACTTGATGATGATGTCGATCCACTGGTCGGCTTGCGCCGTGATAACCGCAAACCCCGAGGCCTGATCGGTCAGCCATTGGAACGCCGGGGGCAAGATGATGAAGTAGCAGAACACCGTGCCGAAGATGAACAGCCCGACCGCCGCGATGAACGTCGGCACGAAGTACTTGCGCTCGCGCGGTTTCAATGCAGGCAGGAAGAATGCAAGGATCTGCCACAGGCAGAAGGGGGCGCAAGCCACCATCGATACCCAGAAGGCGATCTTCAAGCGCACGCCGAACGCCTCGAATGCGCCGAAAACGTTCAGGATGGCATGTCCGCTCGAGTCGGTCGGCATGTATTGCGCAACCGGTGCCAGCAGGAACTGGGCAACGGTGGGAGTGGACATATAGAAGAAGCAGACGGCGATAAGGAGAACCACGACGATGCGCACGCAGCGCATGCGCAACTCGCCCAAGTGGTCCATCAGGGGCATGCGCGCCGGTCCGATGGGCATGCTACTCGCCCCCTTCGGTAGACGCGGAAGGCTCCGGTTCCGCAGGGGCATCGGTGCCCGGAGCGGGCTCTGCCTCGTGCGACCTCTCTGCGGCGGATTGCCCATCCGACTCCGGCTCCGGTTTTCCTGCAGCCGACGAGGGCGCCATGCCGTACAGCTCGGCAGCACTGATCGTAGGCTTGGGCATCGGTTTCTCCGCGCCTGCAGGCTCCGGCTTGGGCTGGGACGCCGCTACTGTTGCCGTGGCAACGGCCGCCGCCACTGCCGCATTGGCACCGGCATCGGCAGATGCACCGTCCTTGCCTCCTCCAGCGCTCGAAACGCCATTGCCGCTTGCCTGCGCTTGGGCAGCTTGGCGCTGGGCACGCTCGCGATCGTGGCGCGCCTTACGCTCGGCAAAGGTCTCGGTCTGGCCCGGCTTCTGGTTCATCTGAGCCATCTTATCCAACGGGCGCTGGAACGGATTGTCCTTATCCTTTTCAGGATCGTAGATCTCTTCCTTGACGACCTGGTCGACCTCGGTCTGGACATTGCGGAATTTTGCAATGGCCTGGCCAACCGTCTTCGCGATGGCGGGCAGCTTGTCGGGCCCGAAGATCAGGAAGGCGAATATAAGGATGATGGCAAACTCGGTACCGCCGATACCCAGCATCTCAAACCTCCCTGCTACGCTCTTGTGAACCTCGCCGAAAGCCCATGTTTAGTTGCCGCCGCCCATGAAACTCAAGCCGGCGATCGGCAGCGTTAGGCCGATGACCAGGACGATGGTCAGAATGACGAGGAGAATCTTCTTCGTGCGCTCCTTGCGGGCGCGCTTCGCCTCAGCTTGGCGCTGACGTTCCTGGGCTGCACGCATTTTCTCTTCGCGCTGTGCATTGGTGAGTCGATTGCTGTTCTTCTTGTTTGCCATAAATAACCTTTAATCGGGCCCCCTACCCGCATCGAATGCCAAACTCTTCCGCGAAGCCTATCCGCGCAACTTGCCCCGGATCCCGATGACGCGGGCAATGCTCTTCGCCACATCGACATCGACGTTCCAGCGATTCTGCTCATACAGGATCTTTCCGTCTACCATAGTCATACATACATCCTGACCTGATGCGGCATTAACCACCGCCGCTACCGGATCATCGGTAGATGGATGCATGGAACCGGCCAAGTCAACAGCAATGATATCGGCTCGTTTACCGATTTCAAGGGACCCGATCCGATCCTCCATATGCAGCGCACGCGCGCCGCCCATGGTTGCCATGGCCAGCATCTGGTTTGCCGTGACGAAACCGCCGCTCCAAGATGCCGTCGATGCACTGGCTGCGCGATGGAGCAGCATGCCGATGCGCATCTCCGCAATCATATCGGTGGAATCCGTTGCTGCAGGCGAATCCGTGCCGAGGCCGACCCGCATACCCAGGCGCCGGTACTCGGAAATGGGTGCGATACCCATGCCCAACTGCGCATTGCAGCGCGGGCATGTGGCGATGGCGACATCGTAGTCGCGAAGGATCTTGACGTCCTCGGGATCCACGTGCACGCAATGAATTGCCAGGATATTGTGGGCTTCGAATACTCCCCAGTTCAACGCATAGTGAACCGGCGAGACGCCCGTGGGAAGCCATGGCGGCATCTCCACATAACCGCGGTTCGCATTGTCATCGTAACCTGGGAACGGCGAGGAGCCATATTTCACGAAGCGGTATTCCTCACGGCTGCCAGCCAGATGCATGGCAACCGGCAGGTCGTCTCCCGCCACCTCGGCCACGCGCTTGAAGATAAGCGGATGGCAGCTGTAAAGCGCATAGGGCGCGATGCCCACCGTGATGCGGCCGGAATCCACACGGCCCATCCAATCGTCGATGTCGCGTTCGGCCAAACGGATGACGTTGTCGACGCGGCTCTTATCGGCTGCGCCCACTTCGCGGTAGACCACTGCACGCAAGCCCAGCTTCTGTGCGGCATCAACCGAGGCACCGATATCGGTGATATCGGCAATGGTGGTAACGCCGCTGGACAGAGCATCCAGACCGCCGAAAATCGCCGAGTCATACCAATCGCTGGCAGTCATCAGCGATTCCTTCTTCTTCAGATGGACCTTCCAATCGGCGAACGGCTCGTCATTGATGACTCCGCGCATGACGGCATATTCCATATGCGTATGGACGTCGACAAAACCAGGCAACAGCGCTGCGGTATCGTATTCGCGCACTTCTTCGTCTGGATAACGCAAACGCAGCATCTCCGCAGTACCGATATCGCGAATCTTGCCATTGCGAACCAGGATCGCGCCGAACATGATGGGATCGGACGTGATGGGCAAGATGTATTGTGCGCAAAGCAGCATGGCACCCTCCCGTAAGATTCAACGCTCCCCATCATAGCATCACGGATGCAAGGAGCTCTGCCAGAGCCCGACAGAAGGCAGGAGAACCTACTTCCTGGCGATATAGACCGCCGCAACGCCGAACGTGCAATTGACGTAATCGACGTGTTCGAAACCCGCCGCCCTCAGCATGTCGGAAAAGGCTTCCTGGTCGGGGAAGGCCTTGATCGAACGCGAAAGGTACACGAACCCGTCGCGCTGGCCAGTGGTTATCTTGCCCCATTCGGGGATGCCGAGTGTAAGGTACTTGTCGTACAGTGCGCGCACAATCGCATTCGGCGGTGTGCTGAACTCCAGGATGCAGCAGGAGCCGCCTTTCCGAAGCACACGGTAGATCTCAGAGAGCGCCTGCTCGCGTTTCGGCATGTTGCGGATGCCGTAGGCCATGGTGACAACGTCGAACGATTCGCTGGCATAGGGAATATCCTGCGCATCGACGACTGCGAGCTCGACGGGCACGCCGTTGTTCTCCCCAGACTCCAAACGCTGCTTGGCGATATCGAGCATGGCAGGCGTGAAATCGGTGAGCAGAACGCTGCCCGGCCTCTTCTGCTTGCAGGCCGCGAAAGTAACATCGCCGGTACCGCCGGCGATATCGAGCATCCGGGTACGGGAATTGATCGGAGATTCATCGATAAGCGTATGCAGCCAGGCCTTGTACCGACCGAAGCTGGACATTTTGTTGAAGCGATCGTAGTTTTCGGCGATATCGCTGAAAATAGCCTTCACGCGTTTCGAGCTGATCTCCGCAGGGGCGGCTTCGCCGGTAGCGGTATCGATGCTTGCGCCTCGTTCGACACGCTTCTCGGCGTCCTGCACGCCTCTGCCAGAAAGATCGGCTGCAAATTCGACAGCCATGCCATTCCCTTCGAGAGCTTCCTAATGCATCTGCATCCTCGCTTGATGCCCTCGCATGCCCGTGCCGCCCGAACTTGCTGCAGGGCAGGCAGGCGAGTGCATCTCCATAATTGTGGCTCACAAATATGGAGGTACGTAAGGAGGCCTACAAGTACCGCGCAATCGCCAGAACCTCTGCACACTCATTCGACAAAAAATCGACAACTCCGCCGAATGCGAATCCCACGCCCTTCTTTCACCGCGCAATCTTGAGGGTATCGTCATGCAAACGTCATGCAAACGTATGCATCTCCCGAACCGCAGCATCCCATGCAGCAGCAAGCGCTCGGCAACGGACAGGTTGCCTGCCGGCCTAATAGGGATCATCGAGCGATGCGTGTGCCGAAACATCCGCATCGAGCCCGAAAAAGCGTCCCTTCCGATACCGGTCTTCAGCCACCAACGCGATCATCCCCGCGTTGTCGGTACAGCTGGAAAGCGGGGGCATGGTCAGGCGAACCCCCATTTGCCTGCACATCTTCTCATACGCGGCGCGCAATGCGGGATTGGCTGCGACGCCGCCGCCCAGGCAGAATTCGCGCGCCTGCGTTTCCTCCAGGGCCGTACGTGCTTTCGCCACCTGGACATCGATGACTGCCTGCTGGAACGAGGCGGCGATATCGGGCAGATTCAACTCACGGCCTGCCGCACGCTCCTTGTTGATATAGGTGATCACGGAAGTCTTCAATCCGGAGAGCGAGAACCTCAAATCGCCCGAATGCATCATCGCACGCGGGAAGCAGACCGCCTTCGGATTTCCCTGTGCCGCAAGCTTCGAGATGATCGGTCCGCCCGGATATCCGAGACCGAGCGCCTTTGCCACCTTATCGAACGCCTCGCCCACGGCATCGTCGATGGTCGAGCCCATGGTTTCGTAGTCGCCCCAACCCTTTACGTGGACGAGCATCGTGTGTCCGCCCGAAACAAGCGAGACCACCATCGGCGGTTCGATATCCCGTGTTGCGATTTTGTTCGCATACAGGTGGCCTTCCAGATGGTTGACGCCGATGAGCGGCTTGTCGGCGCCCCATGCAGCCCCTTTCGCAAACGCCAAACCCACCACGAGAGCGCCTACCAAGCCAGGGGCATACGTGACCGCAACTGCATCCAGATCTGTCCAATGCAGTTTCCCAACCCCGAGATTTTTCGCTGCCTGATCGAGTCCTTCCTGGGCTACCCCGCATATAGCCTCGATATGCTTGCGGCTGGCAATCTCAGGCACTACCCCGCCGAATCGGGCATGGAAATCGATCTGGCTTGCCACCACATCGGACAACAGGTTTCCCGTTCCATCGGCAACCGCAACCGCCGTCTCGTCACAGGAAGATTCTACGGCCAGGATCAGCGGACGCTGCACCTGTTCGAGGGCTACCGGCTGGGCAAGCTCGATGGTCTGCAAGTCCATACCGGCGACCCGTGACGTCTGAGTCCTATCGGCAAACGGGAGCTGCCCCTTGAAGATAAACGCATCTTCCCGATCGGAATAGTAATGGGGCCGACATCCGATATTCTCCATGCCGAGCGCCTCGTAGAATCGGTGCGCCCCCTCATTGGACACCCGTACCTCGAGTGAGGCCGACGAGGCCCCAAGCGCCTGAGCGTCCGTCGCCACGAGCGTCAGCAGCTGGCGGGCAATACCCTGCCGCCTGGAATCGGGAGCGCATGCGACCTTGAGAATCTGCAGGTCGCCATCGACAACCATTCCGCCGGCATACCCGACCAGCACGCCATCTTTGAAAGCCGCCCACCACACGCGGTCGGTTCGCGGCAGCTCGTCGAGCACCAGATGCTCGTTCCAAGCGTCGCTGCCCATAACGCGCACTTCCAAAGCGGCCACTTCTGCCGCATGCGCCGCATCGAGAGGCCGATACACGATGCCCCGAGCATCCGCACGGGCATTCTCGATAGCGGTATCATGCGCCGTCGGACGTTGATCCCGGCGCACGGCGACATCTTGAACGCCGGTAGCCAGGTTGCGGGGATCATTCTTCGATAGGCGGATCCGCTCGTTTTCCTCGGCATCTGAAAGACGCGTGTACACGGGAAGCACCAGCGCGGGATTGCCCGCCTGCGGATTCTCCAAGTCCGTTTCGCCTACCTGCCAGTCCGCCTGTGCCGCCAGCAACAGTCCCGATCCGCATGGCGTCCACAGCTCCTGGGGCGCTATGGAGCCCAGCGGTCGATAGTCGTCGGCATATTTCGCCAAGCCGTCACCGACAAGAACCGCATCCGCGCGCAAAGCCGCATCCCCGGCTGCCGCGCGGTCCAAACACGCAGCGACGAAATCGACCCCGTCCTTTGCCTTGACGACCACATCGGAATTCAAACGCTCGATACCGGCGTCGGTAAGCCGATAGCAAACGGGATAGACCTCCTTGCGCATTGCATCGGCAATGACAGCCGAAAGACCGCGCCTTCCGGATTCCCACAGATGCCAGGCAATGGCATCGGGAGTTGAAACGCCGTACAGCCCTACCTCGCAGGCGCTTGCAATGCCCTTCGCCGTCGCCAGGCAGATGCGCACACCGGTAAACGACCCAGGGCCGCGTCCGCAGACCACTGCGGCGATACGGCTGCGCGTCAGCCCCCGTTCCCGCATCAGCGCATCGATATCGGGCAGCAGTTTCGTGTTCGACGAGCGATGGGCGAGCTCGCGCATGGCGGCTATCGGCTCGATGCTCCTCGCCTTCGCATCCAAACAGCCGATGCCGATAGCCACCATCTCGTTTGCGGTGTCGAATGCAAGCACCAGACCCCTCGTCGCCACCGTCATTGCGCACCGTCCTCTTGCGCCTGTTTCCATGCAGACAGGAGAGCGGCCGAACGCGGTCCCGTTGCCAGCACCGAAAGCTCGCGTTGCTCGTTCTCATCCACCGTCAGGGAAACTTCCAAGCGATCCTCGGGCATCTCGTCGGGAAACCGGTCACCCCATTCGATGAGACTCGCCCCATCGCCTTCCACCACCGCATAGAAATCGATGTCCTCGAGCTGGTCGGGCTCGGTCAGACGATACAGATCGAAATGGTAAAGCGGCAGCCGTCCTTCATATTCCAGAAGGATGTTGAATGTTGGACTCGTGACCTCGTCATCGACACCCAACCCACGCGCCACGCCCTGGGCAAACTGGGTTTTCCCCGCACCCAGGTCGCCATACAGCAGCACCACATCCCCCGGCTGCAGGCAGGGTGCCAGTGCGGCACCATAGTCCTTGGTCTGCTGGGCAGAATCGGAAGCTGCAAGAAATGTCATGTCGTTCTTCATAATGCGTTATTGTACGGCAACCGCTATCGGTGCGGACAACGCGGCATGCGAAGCGACGCGGAACGCACAGCATCAGAATAAGCCCGCCTGCGCCGCAGATGTTCTCCGACTCAGACGGGCTTTCCGTTCAACGAGAAGCGCACCTATTGCCGCTTCTGCTATTCTGCCTTCTTCTTATGGTCGGCATGGGCGAAGTACATCATCAGCCCGACAACGCATCCGCCGACGATATTGCCCAACGTAACCGGAATCAGGTTCGCAGTCACGAATGTGCCGAAATTCAGCACGGCCGTGTTAATGCCCGCGTCGGCAATCAGACTCGAATAGGCCGAATTCATAGTGGCGAAGATGCCCGCAGGGATGTAATACATGTTCGCAACGCAGTGTTCGAAGCCGCAGCCGACGAAAGTCATGATCGGAACGAAGATGCCGAGGATCTTGCCGCTGGTCTCCTGGGACGTGTTGCCCAGGTACACCGCCACGCAAACCAGCAGGTTACAGAAGATTCCCAGAACGAAGGCGTTCATCCAGGGAAGCGAGCATTTCGAGGCCGCTACCGACGCGGTATACACCGCCAGATGGCCACTTCCCACGTTGAACTGCCCGAAGAACGCCAGCAGCGCCGCCAAGGTAACGGCGCCGACGAAATTTCCCAGATAGACGATGATCCAGTTGCGGAACAGCTTACCCCATGAGATCGCACCGCGGATCGCCGCCGTTACCATGAGGGCATTCCCGGTAAAGAGCTCCGTGCCCATGAGGATCACCATGATCAATCCCACCGGGAACAGCAGACCCGACACCAGGCGGATAATTGCCGCGTTGTCGAACCCGCTTGCCGCAGTCGAGCTAACCGCCGCTCCCATACCGATCAGAAGGCCGGCGCCGATTCCCAGCACGAACAGCTTGCTTGCCGGCGCTTCCGCTTTTGCAACGGATGCTTGGATGTAGCCTTCGGTGATTTGCTTCGGCGAATTGATGGCCATGCGAGAACTCCCCTCCAGAGTGCTGGGACGGCGGATCTGCAGGCCGAAGGGGTATGCCCATGCAGCCTGCGTACTGAATGCTGCCTGTTAGGTTACGCCCGTTTTCCCTGATTCGCTGCACCCCTTCGGGCAATGGCACGTTCGGCCGCTTGAATAGTATGGTCGAAGACCAGCCGGGTGGTGAAGGAACCGATGCCGCCTGGAACCGGGCTGATGGCTTCCACGATATCCGCAACCGCATCGGTGTCCACATCCCCGCAGATCTTCCCTCCGACATCGAAGTTGATGCCGACGTCGAGCACGATTTGGCCTGGCACAAAATATTCAGGGCCGTAGGCGCGGGGACGACCCGTCGCACATACGACCAGGTCGGCCGAACGGGTGATATCTGCGAGATGCTCGGTCTTCGAATGGCAGATGGTAACCGTGGCATTGCGCGCCAGCAGCATGAGCGCAACCGGCTTGCCGATAACCAGGCTGCGCCCGATGACCACCACGTGTTTGCCGGCAACCGATATACCGTAAGCATCGAGCATGCGCAGGCAAGCGTCGGCGGTACACGGCGGATATCCCTCGCCGACACCGGTGAAAATAGAAGCGAGCGCCGTCGTTGTCATACCGTCGGCATCTTTGGCGGGTGACAGCCGATCACATGCCTCATGCTCATCGAACCGCTTGTCCAGGGGGCGGAACATCAGGCATCCCTGCTCCGTATCATCAGCGTTGATTGCATCGATCTCAGCCAACAGCTGATTCTGCGCGGCATCGGCGGGAAGCGCGTGCACCCTTACCTGAACACCCAGGTCGTCAGCTCGCTTGAGCGCCGAGCGTTCATAGCTGAGATCGGGCTTGTTCTCCCCGACGCGAAGTATGGCAAGCGTCGGTACGATTCCTGCCATGCGGCACGCCTGCGCCCGCTGACGCAGTTCGTTCTCGTAGTCCTGCAAGGGGCCCTTCGCCGTCAGAAGCTTCGCACTCATGACTCCATCGCCTTCCTCACCTGATCGTAAAGCGCGTCGGCCTTTGCCGAATACTCGTCAACCAAACGCTGCGCATTCGCAGCGATCTCCTCGGCACGCCCGCGGTCCTTCATCAGCTGCACATTGGCAATCACGCTGAGCGATGCCGAAAGGAGCGCCGCCTTGGCCATCAATGCCGAGCCTCCCGCATCGGATATGGCAAAAGGAGTGCCCTTCTCCACCATGACGGCGCAGTCGTCGATGACATCGGCACACTGCTCCATGATTGCCAGGGGCACCGAGCAGGCGCTGACCAGGGCCCGTTGCTGCGCTTCCTGCTTAGCTGCACGCTCTTCGGGAGTCGACTTCGGCATGCGGTACGTTTCGGCAAGGGGCGAGAACGCCGCGGCGTCCTCTTCCACAAGCTGTTCCAGCCGCACACGACGCGCCGCCAGGTCCTCCAGCGTTCGGCCGACTTCTTCTTTCACGTCCGCATACTTCGGCTTGCCGACCGTCAGCTCGCCCACCATGGACGAGAGCGCCGCTGCCAGCATCCCGCAGTACGCGCTGGCGGCCCCTCCGCCCGGCGTTGGCGATGAACTCGCAAGCTCGTTCACAAACGCAATGTCAACCATGGATAATCCTCCTGACAGAAAACGGCCTGCCATCATGGCAGGCCGTCTCGTACCTCCAGAATCGCTGTGTAGGAGACCTATTCTAGAACAACCCGGTGATTTTTCCCGTCTCATCAACATCAATGCGGAAAGCCGCAGGATTCTTCCCCAAACCGGGCATGGTCATCACGTCTCCCGTCAGGGCAACGATGAATCCGGCGCCCGCCGAGACCTTCACCTGGCGCACCGTGATACGGAAGTCTTTGGGAGCCCCGATCAAGTCTGGATTATCGGAGAAGCTGTACTGCGTTTTCGCCACACAGACCGGCAGTCCCTCAAAGCCGTTATCCTGCAACAGCTTGATATCCTTTTCCGCATCGGGTGTGTAATCCACGCCGTCTGCATGGTAGATCTTCGTCGCAATCGCCTCGAGCGTGTCCTTGATCCCCGAGCCGGTTTCGTATGAATAGGCGAAATCGTTCGGCTGCTCGCACAAGCGAACGACCTCGTTTGCCAGGTCGATGCCGCCCTCGCCGCCTTTTGCCCACACCTGAGACAGGCACACGTTAACGCCCAGCTCATTGCATTTGCGCTCGATCAGATCAAGCTCGGCTTGGGTGTCCGTGGGGAACTGGTTGATGGCCACCACTGCAGGCAGCTTGTAAACCTTTGTGATGTTCTCCACATGCTGCAGCAGATTCGGCAGACCAGCCTCAAGCGCTTCGAGGTTCTCCTCGTTCAGCCGATCGGTCGGAACGCCGCCGTGCTTCTTCAGCGCTCGGGCAGTCGCCACGATAACCACTGCATCCGGCTTCAGGCCCGTCAGACGGCATTTGATGTCCAGGAATTTCTGCGCACCCAAATCCGCACCGAAGCCGGCCTCCGTGACCGCGTAGTCGCCGAGCGCCAAAGCCATACGGGTGGCCATGACCGAGTTGCAGCCGTGGGCGATATTCGCGAACGGACCGCCATGGATGAATGCCGGGGTCCCTTCGAGCGTCTGCACCAAGTTGGGTTTGAGCGCATCTTTCAGCAAGGCTGCCATGGCGCCTTCGGCGTGCAGATCATGTGCTGTGACCGGCTTCTCGTCATAGGTGTAGGCAACAACGATCTTGCCCAAGCGCTCCTTCAGGTCGGTGATGGAAGTGGCCAGGCAGAAGATTGCCATGATCTCGCTGGCCACCGTGATGTCGAAACCGTCTTCGCGCGGGACGCCGTTCTTGCGGCCGCCCAGACCGTCGACGATATTGCGCAGCTGGCGGTCGTTCATGTCCACGACGCGCTTCCAGACAATACGACGCGGGTCGATATTCAGCTCGTTTCCATGATGGATATGGGCATCGAGCATTGCGGCAAGCAGGTTGTTCGCCGCTCCGATTGCATGGAAGTCTCCGGTGAAATGCAGGTTGATATCCTCCATAGGGATGACCTGCGCATAGCCGCCGCCCGCAGCACCGCCCTTGATGCCGAATACCGGACCGAGGCTCGGTTCGCGCAGGGCAACGACCGTCTTCTTTCCAATGCGGGTAAGCGCATCGGAAAGGCCTACCGTCGTGGTGGTCTTGCCTTCACCAGCCGGGGTGGGATTGATCGCGGTCACCAGGACAAGCTTGCCGGGCGTATGTTCCTTCTCTCGGAGGAGATTGTAGCTGACCTTCGCTTTATAGTTTCCGTAGAGTTCCAAGTAGTCGGAGGGAATGCCCGCCTTCTCGGCGATTTCTGCGATTGGCTGCGCCTTCGTTGCCTGGGCAATCTCGATATCAGATAACACGCCATCCTCGATTCTCTTCGGGTGCGCTTATGCCTGCGCACCAACCACCACCGATAGCGGGCGAATACGCCTGCCGAACATATACCGACATTGTAGCGTGCTTGCATACGCGTCCAGAGCATCGTTCCGTGGGCGTGCGAGAATACCTTGCCATCGTTCTCCAGCAAGGCGGCCAACAATTCCTCGGAGGCTATTTCTCCTTCCGGGATTGCTGGTATTCGTAGATCATGCGTATGCCCTGCAGCGTCAAATCCGGGTCGACGGCGGAAATCGTCTTCGAAAGCGGCGCCATCGTGTTCGACAGTCCGCCGGTCGCCACAACGGGAGCCTCATATCCCAGCTGATCGAAGACGCGATGCACCAGGCCGTCTACGCGGTCAATCTCGCCGTACACGATGCCGACCTGCATGGCTTTGGTGGTATTCTGGCCGATTGCCCGACGCGGATCGGCGATCTCGACCTGAGGCAGCAGCGCCGCGTGGGAGTACAGCGCATTCACCGATGACTCCACACCTGGTGCGATAATGCCCCCGGCAAAGGATCCATCCTTGTCGATGACCTCGATATTCGTTGCAGTTCCGAAGTCGACGACAATGCACGGGGCTCCGTAGAATTTCCGCGCAGCAACCGCATCGGCCACGCGGTCGGCACCAAGGTCGGCACGGCGGTAATGCGTGACGTCAAGCAGCTCACCGGCGGTTTTCACATTGACCATCAGCAGCTCGCGACCGAACATCTCGCGGCAGACCTTTTTCCACATATGGGTCACCGCCGGAACCACCGTCGCCAAAGCCGCACCTTCTACCTGCTCATGCGGCACATTGCGCATATCGAAAAGACCCCGCAACAGCACATGCAGCTCATCGGTGGAACGCGGAGAGTGGGACGAGATGCGCCACATATGTTCCAGGGTATCGTCCTTGAACAGCCCCAGGGTGGTTTGCGTATTGCCGACATCGATGGCTACCAGCATCGCGTCCTCTTCCTTCGACGGATATATACAGCGGTCATGCTATCATAAATAACTGGTTTGGTTTTCTCAGCGAATACTGGAGCAGAGCGTCAAGCGACCGAAAACGGCTTCGGGAGGAGGGTGCATTCCTATGGCGGAAAGCGTAAACAGTGCGCGCATCCTGCTTGTCGACGACGAGCAGTCTATCACCGATTTTGTGGGATACGCCCTGATGAAAAAGGGATTCACAGTCGACGTCGCCGCTAATGGCATCGACGCCCTGAAACTCGACGGCATGCATAGGTACGACCTGTACATCTTGGACATCATGCTTCCCGAAATGGACGGTTACGAGTTATGCCGTCGGATCCGCGAGCACACCAAGGCTCCGGTGCTGTTCCTGAGCGCACGGGACAAGGAAATCGATAAGGTCGTCGGCCTGGAAATCGGTGCGGATGATTACCTGGCTAAGCCCTTCGGCATCCGCGAGCTGATCGCCCGCGTGCACGCATTGCTGAGACGCGCTTCTTCCGAGGCAGAAGACGATACCGTCCACCGCATCACCGTACAGGGCATCACCCTTGACGAGGACGCCCACACCGCAACGGGCGAACAGGGAGATATCAGGCTGACCCCACGCGAATACGAGCTCCTCGCCTACCTGATGAAGCACGCCGGCAAGGTTCTGTCGCGTGAAGATCTGTTGAGAAACGCCTGGGGCTGGGAATACCTGACGGAGTCGAAGACGGTGGACACGCATATCAAACGCCTTCGCGACAAACTCCAGGAAGCGGGATATGACCCCGGCCTCGTGGAGACGGTGCGCGGATACGGATACCGCTTCAAGAAGTAACAAGGCCTTCCGGCTATCCGCATGAAGCAGCTGCAAACATATATCGCCCTGTACGCAACGCTGATTGCCGGTTTTGCCATGTGCATCATCGGCGGCTTGGCGGTCTTCGCATTCGGCGCAAGCCCCATCACCATCTACGTGATTGTGCTCGTTGCCGTGCTCGTGTTGATTGTGAGCATGGCAGTGGGCCACTACCTATCGGAGCCGCTTCGCGCACTGGTTGCGCATGTTCGGGCATATCGCCGCGCCAATCAGCGAAGCGTTTCCCCCGAAAGCTCCCAATATCAGGAGGTCAACGACCTGGCATCGGAATTCAGCCAGCTCGCCGCAGAAAACGAAGCATACCGCAGCAAGCTCGCCGCTATCGAGAACAGCCAATCGGCCTTCGTAAGCGATGTCGCCCATGAGCTGCGCACGCCCTTAACCGCTATCCGTGGCAATGCCGAGATGCTTGCCGATCCCGACCTGCCGCCTGAACTGCATGAGCGATTCTGCAACAGCATCGTGCGTGAAAGCGAGCGACTGTCTCGCCTGACAACCGATTTGATTTCCCTCCAGCGTACAAAGGATGAGGATAAGGCTACCGAATGGCGCCGCGTGGACTTGCATAAGGTGGTGCAAGATGCCGTGGATGCGCTTGCTCCGGTAATCCACGAACGCCAAGCCCACATTTCCATCGAAGGCGAAGCGCCCGATGTGCTGGGTAATTACGATCGGCTGGTCGAAGTGGTAACGAACCTGGTGGATAACGCGACCCGTTTCATCGAGCCTGGCGGCCATATCTGGATCGAGATCGCAGGAACCGAATCCTCGTCCGTTATCTCGGTTTCCGACGATGGCGCCGGGTTCGGTGACATCGATCCGCGCATGTTGTTCGAGCGCTTCTACCGTTCTGATTTCTCCCGTGCCCGGAACGCAGGAGGATCGGGTTTGGGACTTGCAATCGTCAAGTCAATCGTCGAGGCACATGACGGATCGGTCGAGGCATTCAACCGCCCTGAAGGCGGCGCCTGCTTCCTGGTGGCCATCCCCTCGATTGAGAGTTCCAAGTAGGTTCAAGCGCCCTCGAACGCATGGCAGCTCCGCAGATGCGAATGCCCCTCTCGCAGATACCTTGCCGCCTCAAGCCTTACTCCCCCTGCCCGAAAAAAAGGAGGCCGTCAGATGGCGGCCTCCTCCATGTTCGCGATATGCGAAACGACTTAGTACATCGGGCCAAGCTCGTTGTTGGCAAAGCCGTCCGGCGCAATCGGAGCACGGTCTTCCTCAGGCGGGAAGTCCTCGGCGAACTTGATGCCGCCTTCCTCGTGCATGCGCTTGATGTCCTCATCGGAATAGCCGACCTTCTTCAGCTCGTCGGCAGTATCCGCACCAAGGTCGGAAACGGCCTTGTACTCGGAGATCGGCGTCGGGATGCTGGACAAATGATGCGGCAAACCGGTCTGCAGCACGCGGCCAACACGCGGGAAGTCCACATAGGCCAGAGCCTCGGGATTCTCCTCGGTCAGCTGGGCGATAGCCTCGGTCTTCGTATTGACCTTAGCGGCGCACATATTCGCGTGCTCGGGCTCGTCGAACCAAGCGGTCCACTCGTCGGCGGTCTTCGTCTTCATGATCTGGCGAACCGTCTCGAACAGCTCGGGAGCTTCCCACTCGCGGTCCAAACCATGGCCCAGCAGCTCTTCGTGGCCGATAGCCTCGCAGAAGTTCTTCCAGAACTTCGCCTCGACCATACCCAGCGAATAGCGCTTGCCATCCTTGGTCTCGTACACGTTGTATGCCAGGGACGGATACTCGAGGTCGGTGCGCTTGCACACGCCGTCGTTGAAGCACCAGCGGGAATCCAGCAGGGAGTTCCACCACACGAAGCAGTCGAACATGCTGGTATCGATGTAGCAGCCCTTGCCCGTCTCCTCACGGTCGTACAGGGCAGCCAGCAGAGCCTGGCCAACCACCATGCCGGTAGACAGGTCGCACAGATGCAGCGGGCTCATGGAGCCGTGGTTAACTGCCAGATAGCCAGCGGTGGCCTGCATGTTCAGGTCGTGCTGCGGCTTCAGGCTGCGCGGGTCGTTGGCACCGTAGGCAGAGATGGAGCAGTAGATGATACGGGGGTTGATCTCCTTGATCGTATCGTAATCGATGCCCAGCTTCTTGGTAACGCCCGGACGGAAGGACTCGACGATGATGTCGGCGTTCTTCGCCATCTTATGGAAGGCCTCGACCGTTTCAGGGTTCTTCAGGTTGAAGGACACGGACTTCTTGTTGCGGCCCAGGGCGTTGACGTAATAGGAAACGCCGTTGCCCTTAGTCGGATAGTCGTGGCGCATGAAGTCGCCCAGGCCGGTGTCCTCGCACTTGATGACGTTCGCTCCCAGATCAGCCAGCGTCTGCGTGGCATAGCCACCGGGCAGATAGCGGGAGAAGTCCAGTACGGTTACCTTGTTGAATGCGGATTTTGGCATAATTACTTAACCTTCCTGTCTTCCGGGGTGTGCGGGCCGTAGCTGGGCTGCAGGGCAACTTCCGGAACCGGATCGCCGGTGTAGCACAGGACTGCGCCGTCATCGACCAGTTTATCGACATCGGCATCGGTGTAGCCGTACTGCTTCAGGATCTTGCGGGTGTCGTAGCCAACCGGGCGGCTGCGGTACAGCACCGGGTCGCCGAGGCTCTTCAGACGGAACGGCATCGTCGTGATGGTGTAGGTGCCATCGTTCTCGAAGCCCTCGCCCTTGTCGTAGCCCTGGTCCTCATAAGGAACCTTACGCAGCTGGTCGTTGTCGTAGGCCTCCTGATCGAACAGGACGTCGCGGACGGTCTGGATCTTCTCGAACGGAATATCGTTCTCGCGGAAGCGCTTCTCCAACTCGGCGTAGGTGAACTTCTTGCAAGCCTTGTGCATCTCGGCCACGACGTCGACGTATTTGCCGTTGTCGGCCAGTGCTTCCAGCGTTGCGGTCTCCGGGTCGGTGTACCAATGCGGATCCATCTCCAGCGTATCGAACACCAGCTTGTTGTACTTGTTGTAGTTGCCGAAGCACATCAGGAACCAGACGCCATCCGAAGACACATAGCTGTTGTTCGTCGGGCATTTGGCCTCCATGCGGTCCTTCGGGTAGTCGCAGCCCTGCTGCTGAGCAATCAGAGCAGAGGTCATGCCCCAGGTGCCGACATGGTACAGGGAGCCGGTGACCTTGTCGCCCTCGCCCGTGCGCTGGGCCCAGGACAGAGCGCCCAGGATGCCGACGGCCAAAGCGCAGCCGGTATTCCAGTCGCCGAACGCAATCGGGCTGTTGCCCGGCTCGTAATGGGCGTTGGCCTGCGGAATCGCGCTCACGAAACCAGAACGGGCGGCGAAGGACGTGGCGTCGAAGCCCTTTGCGTCTTTCATCGGGCCGTACTCGCCATAGCCGCGGTTCTGAGCCCAAACCAGCTTCGGGAACTTCTCATGCAGCGTCTCGTAATCCAGACCCAGACGGCCCAGAGCGCCGGAACGCAGGGACGTCAGGAAGATGTCTGCGGTCTCCAGCAGCTTCAGGAACACCTGATAGCCTTCGGGGTTCTTGGCGTTGATCGCGGTCCACTGCTTGTTGAACGAACCGCAGTCATAAGCGACATCGTCGAACTCGGTGCGGAACTTCATGCCCCAAGCCATGCCCTGGGTGCGCTGCTCGTCACCGGTAAAGGGCTCGACCTTGATGACCGTTGCGCCCAACTCGGCGAGCGCACGGCCAGCTGCAGGGCCTGCCGCGTACTGGGTCAGCTCGACAACTTTGATGCCTTCCAAACCTGCCATATCAATAACTCCTTACAAATAATGTATTAACAAGGACGGCTCCCCCGTCCAAGATGAAAAGAGGGGTCCGCGCATTGCTGCAGCGAAACCCCTCCCTCTCAGTCAAACGTGAATCACTGGGGTTCCAAGAACCACCGTCCGAAGCTTTACGGCTCCAGGACGACGCGCAGACCCTCGCCGGACTCGATGAACTCCATGCCCTTGCGCCAATCCTTCATCGGGACGACCATGTTGGAGATCATGGAGATGTCGAAGCCGTTGGCCAGCAGGTTCAGAGCCTGACGCCAGTTCTTACGCGTATAAGCACGAGAACCGATGACGGAGATCTGACGCATAGCCAGCGTGGTCATATGCAGCTCGGAGGGCTTTGCCGGCAGGCCGGTGATGCCGATCTTGCCGTTCTTGGCAACCATGTCCATTGCCTGGGTCACAGCACCATAGAAGCCGGTGGCGTCGAGGATGATGTTGGCACCCTTGCCGTCGGTCAGCTCCATGACCTTGGCGACGGCGTCGCACTCGGAGCCGTTGATGGTGATGGCACCAAGCTGCTCGGCAACCTTGAAGCGCTTCTTGTCGGCATCAAGGCCGGTAACGATAACCTTGCGGATGCCGCGCGCCTGCTTCAGCAGGGCAACCATCAGCAGGCCGATAGCGCCGGGGCCCATGACCAGGGCGGTGTCGCCGATTTGCGGGTCAAGGCGCTCAACAGCGTTCATGGCAACGCACAGCGGCTCCATCAGGGCAGCCTGGGTGAACGGAATCTCTTCCGGCATAGGAATGACATTGATGCCGCGGATCGCCATATACTTGGCGAATGCGCCCGGCAGGTCAGTGCCGTAGAACGGACGGTTATCGCAGATGTTCACCATGCCGCGGTCGCACCACTCGCAGGTGTCATCATACAGAACCGGGTTAGCGGTCACATGCATGCCGACCTTCAGGTTCTGAGGAGCCTTCGGGCCAACCTCGGCGATTACGCCGGAGAACTCGTGGCAGAAAATAGCCGGGAACTGAATGTCGTAAGAATCTGCGATTGCCTGATTCCAGCGATACAGGGAATGGTCGGTGCCGCAAATGCCGGCAGCCTTGATCTCGAGCAGAACCTCGTCATCCTTGATCTGGGGAATCGGGTAATCCTCGACGTACTCCATCGCATCCGGTTCCGGAGCGGTCTTCAGCAGCGCGTTCATCTTGCCTTCCATAGATACTTCCTTTCACATGGAATTCATTTCGCTGAACACTGAAACGGACGCGACGCAGAACGCACACGTTCCTTTCAACTTGTTCAGTTGCACATCAGAGATTTTAGGCGATTGAACGCAACAGTTATAGATTTTCACACTTCCGATTAAGAACTTCTATAAAGTAATACTTAATATTAATGTTTTCGATTAAACAATTGACTGAGTTAACACAAACTGAAATCTGTTTTAGGAACATAACAAACAATGTCTATATATAACGAAAGACCCGGTTGGCTCATCTAACCAACCGGGTCTTTACATTGCGAAGCGCAAAAGCGCCCTGCGCGGGCGCGACGCCCTATCCTCCCACGGACTGCACCGCAGTACTTTCGGCGATGGGGGGCTTAACTGCCGGGTTCGGAATGGGACCGGGTGATCCCCCCCTCCATGGTCGCGCCCGCGCGGGGCGCTCCCCGCGCGGCCCTCCGCGCGCCGCCGCGCCATGCGCGGGCCCGGCGCCCTGGAGGCTGCATGGCGTCCCCGATAGCCGCACGCCTCGCCATGGGACGGACGTGGGTGAAGAGCTCGGGCTATTAGTGCCGCTCGCCTGAACGCCTCGCGGCGCTTGCAGCTGCGGCCTATCGACCAGGTGTTCTACCTGGGCCCTTACCGGAAAGAGAACTCATCTCGGGGGCGGCTTCCCGCTTAGATGCCTTCAGCGGTTATCCGTGCCGGACGTGGCTACGCAGCCGTGCCGTTGGTCGACAACTGCCACACCAGAGGTCCGTCCACCCCGGTCCTCTCGTACTAGGGGCGGGTCCCCTCAATTCTCTTGCGCCCGCGGAGGATAGGGACCGAACTGTCTCACGACGTTCTGAACCCAGCTCGCGTACCGCTTTGAATGGCGAACAGCCATACCCTTGGGACCGACTCCAGCCCCAGGATGCGATGAGCCGACATCGAGGTGCCAAACCTTGCCGTCGATGTGGACTCTTGGGCAAGATCAGCCTGTTATCCCCGGAGTACCTTTTATCCGTTGAGCGACGGCCGTTCCACGCCGGGCCGCCGGATCACTAGAACCCGCTTTCGCGCCTGCTCGACCTGTACGTCTCGCAGTCAGGCCCGCTTGTACTCTTGCGCTCTGCGGACGGTTGCCGACCGTCCTGAGCGGACCTTCGCGCGCCTCCGTTACGTTTTGGGAGGCGACCGCCCCAGTCAAACTACCCGCCTGGCACGGTCCGCGCGCCGGGTCACGGCCGCGCGTTAGACCGCCGGAGCGACGAGGGTGGTATTCCAAGGGCGGCTCCCCGCGGGCTGGCGCCCGCGGTTCGAAGCCTCCCACCTATCCTCTACACGCCGAACCAACGGTCAATGCCAAGCTGCAGTAAAGGTTCACGGGGTCTTTCCGTCCTTCCGCGGGTAATTCGCATCTTCACGAATAGTACAATTTCGCCGGGTCCATGGTCGAGACAGCGCCCAAATCGTTACGCCATTCGTGCAGGTCGGAACTTACCCGACAAGGAATTTCGCTACCTTAGGACCGTTATAGTTACGGCCGCCGTTTACCGGGGCTTGGCTTCAGGGCCTCGCCGTGCGGCTAACCCCTCCGCGTAACCTTCCGGCACCGGGCAGGCGTCAGACCCTATACGTCGCCTCGCGGCTTGGCAGAGTCCTGTGTTTTTGGTAAACAGTCGCTTGGGCCGTTTCGCTGCGGCCCCCCTCCGCTCGGGGCGAAAAGCCCGTCACGGCGGGGGGCACTCCTTCTCCCGAAGTTACGGAGCCATTGTGCCGAGTTCCTTGACCATGGTTCTCCCGATCGCCTTGGTATGTCCTACCCGCCCACCTGTGTCGGTTTTGGTACGGGCCCCACCGGGGCTCCCTAGAGGTTTTTCCCGGGAGCATGGAATCGGCGGCTTGGCCTAAGCCGGCGTCGTCTCGCGTCTCGGGCCTCGTGCCGGGCGGATTTGCCTGCCCGGCGCCCTACGCGCTTTCACGGGGACGTCCAGAACCCCGCTCCGCCTATCCTTCTCCGTCACCCCATCGGTAGTGAGCGCCCCAGCGGGGGTACGGGAATGTCGACCCGTTGCGCTTCGGCTACGCCTCCCGGCCTCGCCTTAGCCCCCGACTGACCCTGGGAGGATTAGCCTTGCCCAGGAACCCTTAGGCTTGCGGCGGCGGGGTTTCTCGCCCCGCTCTCGCTACTCATGCCAGCATCCTCGCTTCCGCGCGGTCCACCGGCCCTCGCCGGGCCGGCTTCCCCCCCCCCGCGGAACGCTCCCCTACCGGCGGCGCAAGGCGCCGCCCCGCTGCTTCGGCTCCGCGCTTAGCCCCGTGAATTGTCGGCGCATGTCCACTTGACCAGTGAGCTGTTACGCACTCTTTAAATGCATGGCTGCTTCTAAGCCAACATCCTGGTTGTCTAGGCAAACGCACATCCTTTGCCACTCGGCGCGGAATTGGGGGCCTTAGCAGGCGGTCTGGGCTGTTTCCCTCTCGAGCGCGCGGCTTAGCCCACGCGTTCTGACTCCCGGGGTCCGGCCCGCGGCATTCGGAGTTTGGCCCGGTTCGGCAGGCTGTGACGCCCCCTCGCCGATCCAGTGCTCTACCGCCGCGGGCTAGCGCCCGGGGCTAGCCCTAAAGCTATTTCGGGGAGAACGAGATATCTCCGGGTTTGTTTGGCCTTTCACCCCTATCCGCAGGTCATCCCCTCCGTTTTCAACCGAAGTGGGTTCGGCCCTCCACAGGGTCTTACCCCTGCTTCAGCCTGCCCACGGATAGCTCACCCGGCTTCGCGTCTGCGGCGCGCGACTCAAGCGCCATCTTAAAGGCTCGCCTTCGCTGCGGCTCGTTTCCTAACTTAACCTCGCCGCGCACCGCAACTCGCTGGCTCATTCTACAAAAGGCACGCCGTCACCCCCCGAAGGGGGCTCCGACTGCTTGTGGGCGCGCGGTTTCAGGTACTGTTTCACTCCCCTCTCGGGGTGCTTTTCACCTTTCCCTCACGGTACTCGTCCGCTATCGGTCACGGGTTAGTATTCAGCCTTGGAGGGTGGTCCCCCCTGCTTCGCGCCGGGTTTCACGTGCCCGGCGCTACTCGGGTGCCTGGCCGGCGGGGGGCGCGGCTTCGGGTACGGGGCTCTAACCCGCTTCGGCCGGCCGTCCCAGGCCGTTCCCCTGCCGCGCCCCTTTCTGACCGCCGCGGCGCACCGGGGCGCGCCGTGCCAGGACCCACGACCCCCATGCGGCAACCCTCCCCGGGGTGCGCGCTCGCATGGGTTTGGGCTGGTCCGCTTTCGCTCGCCGCTACTCGCGGAATCTCGGTTGATTTCTCCTCCTCCGGGTACTGAGATGTTTCAGTTCCCCGGGTTGCCGCCGCCGGGCCTATGGGTTCGGCCCGGGGCAGGCGGGCACTGCCCCGCCTGGGTTCCCCCATTCGGACATCCGCGGGTCAAGGGCCAAATGCGCCTCACCGCGGCTTATCGCAGCTGGTCACGTCCTTCGTCGGCTTCCCGTGCCAAGGCATCCACCGTGCGCCCTCATCATCTTCTCCGCCCGGGCGGCTCGCCGCCCGGGTCCGTCCCGCCCCGGCGTGCGCCGGGGCGGCCAGATGCATGAGTTGCTAAGTTGCTTCTCACATATCCAATCATTGCGATCGTGTGTCTATCGTCGATGCGAACCACCCTTCCCTTGCTGTCGCAAAGCTCGTATGGGATTCCGCTTGAGAATCGAAAGATGCTTTCCCATCAAAGGTGATGGTTCCATCTGGGAACGCTATGCAGCTTTCAAGGTGCCCGGGCGCGCTCGCGCGCCGGTCGGGGCGCGAGCCCCGGAAGCCGGATGCTGCGGGGGGAGGGACGCTTCTCGTCTCCCTAGAAAGGAGGTGATCCAGCCGCACCTTCCGGTACGGCTACCTTGTTACGACTTCACCCCCCTCACCCTCCACACCTTCGACGCCTCCCCCCCCGCATGGGTTGGGCCGGCGGCTTCGGGTGCAGACGACTCGGGTGGTGTGACGGGCGGTGTGTACAAGGCCCGGGAACGTATTCACCGCGGCATGCTGATCCGCGATTACTAGCAACTCCGGCTTCATGCAGGCGGGTTTCAGCCTGCAATCCGAACTGGGGCCGGCTTTGTGGGATTCGCTCCGCCTCGCGGCGTGGCGGCCCGCTGTACCGGCCATTGTAGCACGTGTGCAGCCCAGGGCATGAGGGGCATGATGACTTGACGTCGTCCCCACCCTCCTCCGGCTTGACGCCGGCAGTCCCATATGAGTCCCCAACTGAATGCTGGCAACATATGGCAGGGGTTGCGCTCGTTGCGGGACTTAACCCAACATCTCACGACACGAGCTGACGACAGCCATGCACCACCTGTGCAGGCTCCTCTCGGCCACGGCGTCTCCGCCGCTTCACCTGCATGTCAAGCCCTGGTAAGGTTCTTCGCGTAGCTTCGAATTAAGCCACATGCTCCGCTGCTTGTGCGGGCCCCCGTCAATTCCTTTGAGTTTTAGCCTTGCGGCCGTACTCCCCAGGCGGGGCACTTAATGCGTTGGCTGCGGCACGGGGGGCGGAGCCCCCCACACCTAGTGCCCATCGTTTACGGCTGGGACTACCAGGGTATCTAATCCTGTTCGCTCCCCCAGCTTTCGCGCCTCAGCGTCAGTGACGGCCCAGAGGACTGCCTTCGCCATCGGTGTTCTTCCCAATATCTGCGCATTCCACCGCTACACTGGGAATTCCGTCCTCCCCTACCGCACTCGAGCGCGCCAGTTCGGGATCCGGCCGGGGGTTGGGCCCTCGGATTGGAGATCCCGCTTGGCGCGCCGCCTGCGCGCGCTTTACGCCCAATGAATCCGGATAACGCTCGCCCCCTACGTATTACCGCGGCTGCTGGCACGTAGTTAGCCGGGGCTTCTTCTGCAGGTACCGTCACGGTTCTTCCCTGCTGAAAGCGGTTTACGACCCGAAGGCCTCCGTCCCGCACGCGGCGTTGCTGCGTCAGGGTTGCCCCCATTGCGCAAGATTCCCCACTGCTGCCTCCCGTAGGAGTCTGGGCCGTATCTCAGTCCCAATGTGGCCGATCGGTCTCTCAACCCGGCTACCCATCGTCGGCTTGGTGGGCCGTCGCCCCGCCAACTGCCTAATGGGACGCGACCCCATCCTCCCCCGCTTGCCCGCTTTCCCGGGGCCCCCATGCGGGGGCCCCGGGGCATCCGGTATTAGCCCGGCTTTCGCCGGGTTATCCCGGTGGGGAGGGCAGGTTGGTCACGTGTTACTCACCCGTTCGCCACTCTATCACCGCCCGAGGGCGGGTTACTCGTTCGACTTGCATGTGTTAGGCACGCCGCCAGCGTTCATCCTGAGCCAGGATCAAACTCTCCGTCGAAAGGGGCGCCCGGGGGCGCCCCGGCGGGGCCTGATGGCTCCGTTTCGGATCCTCTTGGTGAAAAAAGAATCTCGAGGTATGAAAAAAATGATGCGGCAGGCGGGGCGGTCCGCCCCGCCTGGCGCTACGCTCTAGCTTGACTCGTCTCTTCCTCGCAGTATCCGGTTTTCAAGGTTCGCGCCGGCCCCCGCCGGGGGCCCGCCGCCTCGGGGCCCTGCCCCTCAGCGCGAGGAATCATATTACGCATGCCCGCGGGCGGTGTCAAGGAGATTTTCGAAAATCTTTTTTGATAACGTTTTCGAATTGCCAGAACCCTCTTGGAAGGCGTTCACATACCGATGAATTGGGGATATCCCTTGGGTATTGACCTGAGGCATTCTTTGATAGTCACCCTGCCGGCATTGGCATTGCCTTTATTCTTGCCACTGCCCAGGAGCTGGAAAGCAAGTCAGTCTTTCGGCTTCCGAACTTTTCCTACACATTCTGTACAAGGAATTTCAGGATGTGCGTGGCTACGCAGACAACCGTGCCGTCCTGGTTGGTGATGACCACATCGGCGTAGGTTTTCATGGCCTGCTCGTCCACCTCCTTGACCGTGTAGGTGGCGGTGAGCGTGTCGCCGAAGTAGACCGGGGCAGTGAAGCGCAGGTGGTCGTAGCCGTAGGAAGCACTCGGAATCGGCGAGGAATACTTCTGCTGAATCAGCGTCGAGGCGGTGCTGCCCAGCGCGAAGGTCAAGACGCCGTGGACGATGCGCGTACCGTACTGAGTACCCTTCATGAACTCCTCGTTGAAGTGCATCTGGCTGAAGTCGCCGGTGATGCCGCCGAACAGGTAGACATCCGACTCGCTGATGGTCTTGGTGAACGAGCAGTTGTCGCCCACCTTTAGAGGGAGTTTTGACATGATTGCTCCTTTCCAACGATGCGGGCCGACAAGGTTCCTTCCCTGTCGGCCCATCCATAGACCGTTCTTCGATTATTCTGCATCGTCTGCAACACCTAACGAAAGAGGTTGCAGAAATGGGCAGATACGTCGGTCAGAGAAGAAGCCCGCAATCGGTTATCGGCTCAGCGTGCCGACAGAACGATGTATGATCTGGGCAACGATGATTGCAGCAACGATTTTCAAGGCGTCGACCAGGATAAAGGGCGCTACCGTCACCGCAAACGACTGAACAGCGTCAACATTGGCAACCATCATATACTGGGCCCATCCGCAGACATAGATGATTGCCAGAAACAAAAGGCCGACGGCGATGTCGGAAATAACCTCGCGGGTATTCGAAATCTCAGCGGGATGCGCACCGCGCGTTAAACGGGCCAGGCCAACGCATGCGATGCCCGCGACCAGATAGCCCAGCAAGAATCCTCCGGTAGGACCCATGAGAACGCCGATGCCGCCACGCATGCCGGAGAACACCGGCACACCGACTGCCCCGAGAAGCAGGTATCCGGCGATAGCGGCAACCGGCAGCCATCCTGGAAGCACGAACAACACGAAGGCGATGACAAACACCTGCAAGGTGAACGGAACCGGCCCGATGGGAACCGTGATCCATGCTCCAACCGCCATTAGGGCGATGGACAGCCCGACGAACGCAATCGCCTGGGCGCGTGACATCGTTGCCTTCTTTACCGCCGTTGCCGACATAGAAAACCCTCTTCCTTCTTAATACTTCTCAATACATCAGATGTAGTAGGAATGATGGCAGCCGAGCTACGTCGCCCTGCATAACCGAGATATCCTCAGCATAGCAGAACTTCAATGCAGGGATTCAAAGCCGCCGGATATCCGATTCAGCTAAACGATTACCTGCCTGCCGACCGCAAAGACACTGAAGCGGAAACCGCACCGCAGGAGCCCGATGCCAAGCGCCCGTCTGAATCCAGGGTTTGCCTGCAGGCTATCGGCTTTCAGGAGAGCCTTCGCCGGCAGCCGGATCGGCTCCGGAATTCCCGGTGGCCCCACTGCGAGATGCACTGTCGTCAGCAGCTTCATCAGCGGGTGCAGACGGTTCTCGTGCCGTCGAATCATCTTGAGCTGGCTCAGCAGATTCGGATGCGGAATCGATGGTTGTAGGAAGGGTACCCTCCAGCGCTGCCTGCACTTCTTCTTTTGCAACGGTATCGGGCGAATGCTCTTCTTCATCGAACATGACGACGCGCGGTCTGCCCGACTGAGCGGATGCGGAAGGCTCAGGGCCTGCCGACGACCCGGATGCGTCGTCCGCTTCTTTCGCAGATGAATTCTGTCCATCCTTCTTGTGCGCCTTCTCGGCTGAATCCTTGTCAGGGGAATCGAGCTCCTTGCCCTCCTTCCCATCGGAATCATGCTTCGTTTCCCGCCGATGCGTGATTTCGTAGTTGAATCGATCGTCATGCCCCATGAACAGGCAACGCAGCACATACCCGAAGAAGTAGACGAGCGAGGCAAGCGCCACCGCCACCCGCACATACGGCACGAAGAGCAGCGCGCCCCCGGCACCAGAGCCGATAAGCACGCGTACGCTGCGGGGAAAACGCTTGAACGAAAGGGCAATGGAGGCACCCGTAAACGGTACGCACAGGAGCACCGCCGCAAGCAGCAGGAACAGCAACACCAAACCTGCCGGGATGGTGAAGATGAGGGCAAAGCACACCACGGTGGCAATGAGCACGCCAGCGGTTCCCAGAACGCCAAGCAGGACTTGTCCGAACGGATGCGCGCAGAACACCCGACGCGCCTCGTTCAGGTGACGGGGATTCAGCCAGAGGACGATCAGGCCCATGAGAATCGAAGCGATGATGACGAACAGGATGCTCCCAAGCTGGAAATAGGGGGCGATTTTCGCACGGATCTGCGAGACCTGGTCGATGGCATTGGGATTGTCCACCGTGTTGTTGACGTTGGCAATCTGCGCGGTCTCTGGGATTTCAAGGTCCTGGCCCGAGCGGACGTTCAGCGTGCCCGTAACCTTGGCATCGGGCCCGATGGTGATTTCCTGGCCCGACAGGGTCACATCCCCGTCGACCGTACCGTTGAAGTAGATCTTGTTTCCGTAGGCTAGAAGATAGTGGCTCGTGCCTTCATAAGACAGGTCGTTTGCCCAGCAGTAGATGCCCTTGGCCTCGCTATCCTTGCTAATCGTAAGCGTGCTGCTGGCAAAGGTACCGTTGCCTCCGATATCGACCTTGTCAAGCGTAAGCGTTCTGCACACCAAACGGGCATCGCCGTCGATTTCGGTATTGCTGAGCGAAATCTGCCCCGATCCGGCCATCAAATCGTTGCCGACCGTAAGGTTATCTCCCGAAAGCTGGGTATTCGCCCAATACAGATCGCCGGTTACGGCCTCGTTCGATACATTGGAATCGCTTGTGAACAACGTACCCGCCGAATCCCCCTTGGTCAGCGTCTGATCGGCAGAAGCGGTAGAGGAAGAGGCAGCATAGCTTACCGAAGGCAGCGCAACGAGCAAGAGGATCGACGCGAGGAACGCAACCGGTATCGAAACGATGCGGCATGCTTTGCTGAATTCCATGGTCGAACCCCTTTCCGTTTTCGCCCATTGTCGCACTACCGGCCATCCCACAGGCGTATGAATTCCCATTAGAACCGTGCTGTAATCTCACCGCGTTCGAGGCGGCGGAGACGGCGCATCTCCCAGATGATGAAGACCAGTGTGCTAAAAATGGCCAGGAAGTCAGCGCAGGGCACCGCCCAATACAGCGCATCCAGGCCGGTCAGCTGCGGGAAAAATCCAGGAAGCACCGCAGGCAGCAGGAAGGCAAGCGGAATCAGGAACAGCACCTGGCGCGAAAGCGAAAGGAAGATGGACTTGGCCGGCTGACCCGTGGCTTGAAAGTAGTTGGAGCAGACAATCTGGAACCCGACAAAAGGAAGCAGGAGCATCTGGACTTTGAGGGCGTAGACGGTGAAACCCACCAGCGCACCGTCGGTCAAGCCGAAAGCACCGACGATCTGCTGGGGAAACAGATGGATCATCGCCCACATGAACACCGCGATCAATGTTGCGCCGAATACGCCGATCCACAGCGTCTTCTTCACGCGGTCGTACTTATGGGCCCCGTAGTTGTAGCCAAGCAGCGGCTGAATGGCCATGGCCACACCGACAAGCGGCAGGACCGTGAACATCGCCACGCGTTGGACGACGCCGATGGAAGCAAGTGCCGCTTCCACTCCGAGGGGATTGAGCGCACCGTAATAGGCCAGCTGGTAATTGAACACCAGGTTGAAGGCCATCGAACCGATTTGGATGAAGAAGCTCGCGGTGCCGAGCTTCAAGATGGCGGCAATGACCTCACGGTGCGGGCGCATGCGCTCGGCCCGCAGTCGGAACGGTGCCTTGCCGTTAGCGCGGAAATACCACAGCACGGTGAAGCAGGACAGGGCCTGACCGCCGATGGTTGCTATGCCGCACCCGAACACTCCCAGACCCAGCACCAGTACCAGGAAATAGTTGAAGACCGTGCAGGAAGCCGCACCGATCACCATGGTCAGCAAGGCCCGGTTGGGTGCGCCGGCTGTACGGATGAAGTTGTTGACGCCGGCCCCGATGCACTGGAAAATCAATCCATACGAGATGATGCGCACATAGAGCCCTGCCAAATCGCGGATCGAGTCGGTGACGCTTGAAATGGTCAGCAGCCAATCGAGGGCGGGCGGAATGCTGACGAAGACGGCTACGAATGCCGAAAGGAAGATGGAAAGCGTGACGGTATTGCCCAAGCTGCGCTCTGCCTCGTCTGGGCGTCCTTGTCCCAAACGCAGGGCGGCCAATGCGTTCCCGCCTGCGCCGACGAGCATGGAAAATGCCATGAACAGAATCATGATGGGCGTCGCAACGGTCATCACCGACAAACCGACTGCGCCCATGGCCTGTCCCAGGAAAGCGGAGGCCAAAAGGTTGTATGAGCCGTTGACCAGCATCCCGACGATAGAGGGGATGGAGAATTCGATGATGAGCCGAGGGATGGACGAGTGGCCCATGCGGTAGATTTTCTGGTCTACCTGCCTGTCATCCCGGCTCGCCGAACTGGTCGGCGTGGCCGTAAGATCCTGATTCTCGGTGTTGCGCTCTTCCATATCCCCGCTATCATTCTCAGACGCTCAACGTACCCGCTTCCCCCGCGGGCCATCTGAGCCGGAATATTACTGTAAATGGATTTCACCTGAATTAACAGGTACCAACAGCCCATCGGCACTGCGCAGCAGCAACTGGCCGAAAGCGTCCACATCCTGGACAACGCCCGACGCGCGCACCGTCCCGTCGATGGTAACCGCCCTTACCGATTCGCCGATCAACGCCGCATGGGCAAGGTAATCCTGCCGAAGGGCGGCAAAGCCCTCTTCCCGCCAACGCGTATCAACCTGTGCGATAGCGGTCAACGCGGAAAGCAGCACGCGCTCCATCGCATCCACCTGCGCGGAATCCAGAAGGCCCTGATGCACGATGGGATCTGGATCGAGCGCCTGCCCGTCAAGTGAAGTGATTTCCGCCGTATTCCAGCAGTCGGCAAGATATGCCGGCCGGTTCTTTCCGCCCACTTGCGGAACGTTCTCAGGACGGAAGAGGTTGATGCCGATGCCGATGCAGAATGCGCCCTTCACATACTCGCACGACATGCCGCAAAGCTTCCCTTTCCCGCACACCACATCGTTCGGCCACTTGATGAGCACATCATCGGGACAGGCCGCCAAACCCGCAAGCGCTTGACGCACAGCAAACGAAAGCGCCGGGCCGATGCTCGGCATCCGGGAAGCGGAAACATCGGGCCGCAGCAGAATCGAGAAGTACAGTCCGCCGAACGGGCTGACCCAGGAGCGTCCCTGCCGGCCGTATCCCGCACGCTGCTCCAGCGCGGCAGCTACGTAACCTTCGGGCACATCCTGCTCGATTGCCTGCTTCACCAGCAGATTCGTTGATGCTACCGACTCGAAGCAATGCACCTCCCACGGCAGGCGTCTCTGTTCCATTTTCGCGGAAAGTGCCGCCTGATCCAGCTTGGCAACCATTAGATGCGCGTTGCCTTCCCAACCGTTACCCGATCGGGGGTAACCGGGGTGCCGTCGGCAAGAACATGGTTCGGCAGCAGGTCGAGCAGCGGTTTTACCACGAAATCTCGTTCGAGGATGCGGGGATGCGGAAGTTTCAGGATGTCCAAGTCCGACACATAACCTTGGTAGTCAAGGATATCGATATCGCAGGTCCGAGGCCCATTGGGAATCTCACGGGTCCGTCCGAGGCTATCCTCGATGGCATTCAGGCACTTCAGCAGCTGTTGCGGCGGCAGGCCCGTACGTATGAGCACGACGGTGTTCACGAAAGGATCTTGGTCTTCGTAGTACGCCGGCTCGCTTTCGTAATAGGGCGCAATATCGATGAGAAGGGTATCCGGCATCTGGCAGATGTCGCCGATGGCCTTGTTGATCTGGGCGATCTTCGCTTCGCGTTCCTCGCCCGGCTCCGCCACGAGCGGCACATTCGCCCCCATGCCGAGAAGCGCATAGGGGCGCAGGTCCTTCAGCGCCTCCAACGTCGCAGGAACGTTATGCGTGCGGATGATGCTTGCCCCCAGCTCGCAGGCCAGCAGGGCTTCGGCCGCCGAAGCCTTGTCACGGTCGATCGGCTCGGAAATCTCGTAGAGGGCGCCGATATAGCTCTTGCGCGAAACCGCCGCCATCACCGGGTAACCGACGTGCACCAGCTCGTGCAGGTTGCGCATCAGCTCTACCGTCTGGGAAACGGTCTTTGCGAATCCGGGACCGGGATCGAGGCAGATGCGCTCGTGGGCGATACCGGCTGCCTCCAGTTGCTGCGCACGCTCTGCAAGCGTATCGCGTACTTCGGCTACCACGTCCTCGTATTGCGCCATAGTCTGCATATCGGACGGATCGCCCTTCATATGCATGACCACCAGGCCGCAATCGTTTTCGACGGCTACCTGCACCATGGCCGGATCGCGGAAGCCGGTGACGTCGTTGATGATCGCGGCGCCGGCATCAAGGCAGGCACGGGCAACCTCGGCATGGCGCGTATCGATGCTGACGCACATGCCCTCCTGCACCAGGCGGGTCACGACCGGCAGCACACGCGCCTTCTCGTCTTCGATTGAAACGGGGTCGGCGCCCGGTCGGGTGGATTCGCCGCCCACGTCGATGATAAGCGCCCCCTGATCGACCATCTCCTTGGCATGGGACACGGCAGCATCGGGGTCGCTCCACTTCCCTCCATCGGAAAAGGAATCGGGCGTAACGTTCAGGATGCCCATGATGATAGGCAAACGGGAATCATATGAGAAGCGTCCGCAGCGCCAAATCATGCTTTGACCTTCTTTCAGAATGATTGCGCCGATCGGCGCCTGATTATTTGTCGTCGTCAGACTGCGCAGGGGCCTCTGGGGAAGAATCCGTCTTGCCGGCATCAGCGGACGGAGCATCTGTTGGAGCCGCAGAGGTATTTCCCGCTTCGGTTCCGGAAGCCGGCTGCGGCGTTGCGACAGAAGATTCCGCTCCGCTTTCAGCCACCGCTGAGACGTCGCCGGTAGCGGCTGCGTCGGCGGAGTCGTCAGCCTCGGAAAGCTCCGGCGCGGCAACGGTTGTCGCAGCTTCTTCGCGTTCCTTGCGGCCTTCCTCGGAAGCCTCGTGAGCCAGATACGCATCCCAGCGATTCTCCAGCAATGCCTGGCACGCCTCGCCATCGACCGTTTCGCGCTCGAGCAGCACACTGGCCATCAGATGCATCTGCTCCTTATGCTGGCTGAGGATTTCGTAGGCGGTGTCATGGGCCTGGCGCATGATACGCGCCACCTCATCGTCGATACGGCGGGCGGTCTCGTCCGAGTAATCCTGCGTGTTGCCGTAGTCGCGACCCAAGAACACCTCGTGGTTCGGTTGGCCGAAGATCTGGGCACCCAAATCGGCGCTCATGCCGTACTGCGTGACCATGGCGCGTGCCGTCTTCGTTGCGCGCTCCAAGTCGTTCGAAGCACCCGTGGTGATGTCGTCGCAGAAGATCTCCTCGGCAACACGGCCGCCCAGGAACACTGCAAGCTCCTGCTGCATTTCGCGCAGGCCGTTCATGACCTTGTCCTCTTTGGGGATGGACATGGTATAGCCCAACGCACGGCCGCGGGACACGATAGTGATCTTGTGCACGGGATCGGCCAGCGGAAGCAGATGGCCGACCAGCGCATGGCCGCTTTCATGGTAGGCGATGGTCTTGCGCGTCTGCTCGTCCATGATGCGTCCACGGCGCTCGGGACCGGCGATCACGCGCTCCATACTCTCTTGGACCTCATCCATGGAGATGACCGTCTTATTGCGCCGTGCCGTGAGCAGCGCGGATTCGTTCAGCAGATTGGCCAGGTCGGCGCCGGTGAAGCCCGGCGTAAGCTTGGCGATGGCCGTCAGGTCGACATCCTTGGCCAGCGGTTTGTTGCGCGCGTGGACCTTGAGGATCTTCTCGCGCCCGCGCACGTCGGGGGCATCGACCACGATCTGGCGGTCGAAACGGCCGGGACGCAGCAGCGCCGGATCGAGAACATCGGCTCGGTTCGTGGCCGCGATGAGCACCACCGAGGTGTTGGCGTCGAAGCCGTCCATCTCGACCAGCAATTGGTTAAGGGTCTGCTCGCGTTCATCATGACCGCCACCGAGGCCGGTACCGCGCTGGCGGCCGACCGCGTCGATCTCGTCGATGAAGATGATGGAAGGCGCCGCTTCTTTTGCCTGCTGGAACAGGTCGCGCACACGCGAAGCGCCGACGCCGACGAACATCTCGACGAAGTCGGAGCCGGAAATGCTGAAGAAGGGAACCTCCGCCTCGCCGGCAACCGCTTTGGCAAGCAGCGTCTTACCGGTACCGGGAGGGCCGACCAGCAGGCAGCCGTGGGGTACCTTTGCACCGATGGCCTGGTACTTGGCGGGATTCGCCAAGAAGTCACGGACCTCTTTCATCTCCTCGACGGCCTCGTCGCAGCCGGCGACATCGCTGAAGTGCACATTCGGCCGCTCTTCAGACGTCTTCTTCGCGCGCGCTTTGCCGAAGGACATCTGGGAGTTGTTCGCCTTGCCCATCTGCCAGAAGAAGAACACCATCAGGCCGCAGAGCAAGAGCATCGGCAGCGCAGACGCGAGGATGGACCACATATTGCTGTCGACCTTCACGTCATAGGTGATCTCGGGATGCTCCTGCATCAGGGTCTCGATCGAAGTGCCCACCGAAGTGGAGGTGAAGTTCCGCTCGTTCCCTAAGAACGAGGATTCGAGCGACTCGGTTTTCACGCTTTCAGAAGCATCGTGTTTGCTGGTCAATTGTGTATTGAGCGCCGAGAAGGCGTCGTTGAACGCCGTGGCTGCCTGAGAGCCCGCCGTGACGGCCGGGTAGTATTTTCCGCTGACCGAGTATTCGCCGGGGGTATAGGTCACCTCGGTAACACGGCCCTGGTTCACCGCAGCGGTGAACTCGGAGGTTTCCAGGGTATCGGTCTGTTCGGTTCCGACGCCTCCCCGCCCCATGAGCATATAGCCCAACGCACACAGGACAAGGATCGTCAGCACAACGGAAACGATGCTCGACCGCCGCTTCTGAGGATCCATCTCGGGTTCGTGCTTAGGATGTTTCTTAAGTTCTGGCATGTAGGCTTTTCTCCGTCTTTAGTGTCGTGCGCCCGTCGGTGTCAGCAACTCGCTTAGTCGATTCCGTGGCTGTTCCCCAAATCGTACACCTCATGTTTCAGGATGCCGATATAGGGAAGGTTGCGGTACCGCTCTGCGTAGTCGAGCCCGTAGCCGACGATGAATTCGTCGGGCACCGTGAACCCCACGTATTTGCAATCGATGTCAGGGGCGTCGTCGCGCTCCTTATACAGGAGTGCCGCAACCTCGATGTCCGCAGGATGGTGCGATGCCAAGCTCTTGATGGTGTATTTCAAGGTAAGACCGCTGTCAACGATGTCCTCGGCGATGATCACGTGCCGATCCTTGATATCGGTTGTGATGTCCTTCAGCACGCGGACGATGCCGCTGCTTACCGCCCCTGATCCATAGGAAGAGATAGCCATGTAGTCCATTTCGACCGGCAAATCGATAGCACGGACCAGATCAGCCATGAAGATTGCGGCACCGCGCAGAACCGAGACGACGACCACGTCTTCTCCAGCATAGTCCTTGGTAATCTGCTGTCCCATCTCGGTCACGCGTTCGCGCAACTGCTCTTCCGTGATACAGATCCGTTCGATATCGGGATGCAATGAATGCATCAGCGGCCTCTTTTCACCTTCTGCAATATTCGTTCATGGACGAGGCGGCACGCCGGTTGGCAAGGCCCCCTGCAAATCCACAGCTCTACAGTGTATCAAAGGCGCGCGATATCCCGAATATGCAATACCAGAACGCAAGGTGTCCCCACATAATCATTGAAATACCGCCATTGGCACTCCCCCATTTCAATCGACATCGTACCCCAAGGAATGGAGGCCCCCGCGACGAAGATGCTCCCCTTCCGCAGAATCGGATCTGAATGCGGGAAAGGCCTCGCGGTCGTGTACGATGGGCTCAAGAGCAATCACTTCGATGAAAGGATCGAACGATGAGCTACTACGACTTCACCGTGACCCGCCCCGACGGGTCCACCCAAGCACTTACCGATTACCAGGGAAAGGTGCTCCTGATCGTCAACACCGCCACCGGCTGCGGGTTCACTCCCCAATACGAGGATCTGGAGCGCATCTATGCCGCCTACCGGGATCGGGGATTCGAGATCCTCGACTTCCCCTGCAACCAGTTCGCCAACCAGGCACCTGGAACCGATGAGGAAATCCACCAGTTCTGCACGCTGAAATTCGGCACAGAGTTTCCCCAGTTCAAGAAAATCGACGTCAACGGAGAGACCGCCGATCCGCTGTTCGTGGCGCTGGCAACCGAAAAGCCCTTCCAGGGTTTCGGTTCCGGCCTGAAAGCGAAGGGCTTGAAAAAATTCTCCGATCAGAACAACAAGAAGTTCGGCGATAAGGCCTATATCGGATGGAATTTCACGAAGTTCTTGATTGACCGCAAGGGCAATCTGGTTGCCCGTTTCGAACCGACCGACGATATGGCCGATGTCGAGAAGGCGATCGAAGCACAGCTGTAAACGGGGTTCTGCGGTAAGGGGCAATACCATGGGGCACACAGACACCATTCGCTGGGGCATCATAGGATGCGGAAACGTCGTCGAGACGAAGAACGGCCCGGCTACCTGGCTGGCCGACCATTCGGAACTGGTGGGTATATATAACCGCACCCGCAAGAAAGCCGAGGAATGGACGACGCGCCATGGTCACGGCCGCGTGTTCGATACAATGGAGGAGCTGCTTGCCGACCCCTCCATCGATATCGTCTACGTTGCCACTCCGCCGAACTGCCACCTGCAGCAGGCGTGCGCCGTGGCTGCTGCGGGAAAGCATTGCTACCTGGAAAAGCCCGTCGCCCTTTCGTGGGACGAGGCCCGGCAGATCCGCGCGGCCTTCGCACGCAGCGGCACACGCTGCTTCGTTGCCCATTACCGCCGCGGCATGCCGCGCTACCGGAAGGCGAAGGAGTTGATCGATGGCGGGGTGTTGGGCAAGGTGCGCGGCGTCCAGATTGTCCGCACGCAGCGCCAGACCATCGAGGAAACGCTGCCTTACGCGCAGAAACCATGGCGCGTGAAGCCCGAGATCTCCGGTGGCTGCCATTTTTATGAAGGCGATGCCCACATGCTGGATTTGGTGGATTTCCTGGTGGGGCCTCTCTCGGACTTCCAGTTGGAGGTCACGAACGAAACCGGCTGCTATGAACGAGAAGATGCTGTGACATTGTCAGGAATCACCGAAAGCCGCGTCCTGGTATCGGGCCTGTGGTGCTATGCGACCTACCGCGCCATCGACCGCTTCCTTATCTTCGGCGATGCCGGCAGCATGGAGTTCCCCTATTACGACAATGCGGCACCCCTGCACATCGAGACCCTGGCCGACCGAGACGCCATCGCACACGAAGGCGTGATGGGAAGCGTGCGCAAGGAAGCGGAGCTGACCTCATACGACGTCACCCCGCCGCTTGACGAGTACCCGGGCCTGGGGCAAATCCAGGACATCGTCGACGAGCTGCGCAGCGTTCCGGGCGCAAAATGCCGCAGCACGCTAGACAGCGCCATGCGCACCCTTCGAATCACCTGGACGGCAGAAGAACAGATGCTTGCTCTGATTGCGGAACGAAAGAAGAGATAGGCGCGCCTGCGGCGGGTAGCCGCCTGAGCCTGCAGTGTCGTCTTCACTGCTCTTCCGAATGATAAAGAAAAGCCGGGCAACATATTGGCGTTGCCCGGCTCCTATTGTCTCATCAGCCTGTAAGCAGCATGAAGCTACGCGTCCAAGCCCCCATCATTAGGGCGATGGTCGATCGTCGCAACGTAGGAGGCATGTTCCTTGAGCCTTTCGCGCGAAACGATATCAACATAGCCGCGACCCAGCTTCACCGCGCCGATGGTCTGAAGTTCGGCAAGAATACGGGATACCGTCTCGCGAGTAGTGCCCACAATCTGTGCCAACTGCTGATGGGTCAGGTAGATACGGTTAACCGAGCGGCTCTCGAGGTACAAGAAGCTGCATACCCTTACTTGAAGGCTCTCATGACGGGCTTCGATGCAATAGTCTGTGTACGTTGCATACTTGCCCCATGCATCCATCATGGCAAGGCCCAACAGCGGCGTTTGTATCATCAGATCGCGCAGCGAATTCTTCCTTATCTGCACTAAAGTGCAATCGGTCTCAGCGACGAATTCAAGCGTCTGCTCGATTGCCGTCGAATCCCAGGTGTAGTACAGCGGGAAGACAGTTCCCGTCGCACGTCTGTTTAATACACGCTGATAGCCAAGCACATCGATGAAAATGCTTGCAACCATACCCGATTTGACGTAGTAGCAATATCGGCTTCGATCATCGGAGAACCCGAGAATCGTTTGTCCCGAAGCATATTCCCGTATCACGGCGGAGGGATCCGATAGGAAAAGCTCCTCATACTGCGTGAACTCGTCTTCCATGGTGAAATTAGGCACTATCATGGCTCTCACGCACCTCTTTCCGATAATTTAGCAGCCTCTGGGAATTTACCGCAGAACTCCTTGGCACTATACCGTTTGTCCTGCCCGTACAGGTTCCTCCATCTGGCCGATTTCAGTCGAAGCGCCAGAATCGGCCTGCAGGCGCTCGCGCTCTTCCTGCAACAGCTGTTCATCAGAAACATACCAGGTCAAAGAGCGCTTCTTCAACCCTGTTTTGATGGTGTAGATCAGCAGCAGGTCACCGATGGTAAGAACGAGGATACCTACAATGAAGTACATCTGCCAACCGGCTGACTGTTCGACCAGTGCCCATGCCGTTGCGGCGAATGCGCCGACGAGATTATAGGCAACCAGTTGAATGGAGTAGATCTTCTCGTAGTCCTTGCTTCCGAATACCTCGCGGATCATGAAGGGGATCAGCGCGTTCGTGCAAGCATATTGCAAACCGTAAAGCACGCCGCCAATGAACATGAGTATGATGCCGTTCTCTCCCAGAGCAAGAGGACCGATCCACATGAGTAGGATACCAACGATTCCGCCTGTCAGACCCACGAACGGCGCAGCGATCAACTTCTTGGATTCAATCCAGCCGATGAGAACCTTGCCGAGCATCTGTCCGCCCGACGCACAGGATTCCAACGTACCGGAAAGCATGAGCAGTGCGACGATGGCCGCTCCTCCCCAACCGTCATGACCCAACCATTGCACATAGGTGGAAAACATAAATGTGAAAATCGCCGCAGCATTCATAAGTGCACAGCCGATGAGCATGGTCCAGAAGAACGGAAAACGACGGGCCTCTTTGGCGGTATAGCCACGAGCCTCAACCGGTTCATTCTTATCTTCGCCCGATTCGACACTTTCGGAAATCGGTGTACCGTTTTCGTCGAGCAGAACGCCGTACGCATGCGTTCCGCATTCCTCCGGCGTCCGACGGACGAACAGAATAATTCCGGGAAGCGAACCGACGACCAGCAACACTGTATAGATCATGTACAGGGTCTGCCATCCGGAAAGATCCGGTCCAAGAACCATCTGGCCAACTAAATTCCAGATAATGCCGCCCAGGCCCGTCATGGCGAAGCATAATCCGTTTACAAAGCCGTAATTGGTGTGGAACCAACGGCTGAGAACGCCAGCGGTCATCGTGAATTCGATGCAAACCAAACCACATCCGATGATGAAGCCGGCAACCCAGTAGCACCAGATGGCCGGATAGAACGCAAAGCCGGCATAAGGGACGATCACCATTAGGGACGCAACCGAACAAACCACCTTTGGATTGTAATGCGAGAAGAAATAGCCCGCGGGAATCGGACCGATCATGCTCCCGATATAGATGAACGTCATATACAAAGACACGTCAGAAACCTGAACATTGAAGTGCTCTGCAACAGGGCGATAGCACAGGCCCGCTGCCGCAAAGATAATAGAGACGACGATGCCGAGCACTAGCATCATCGTGATGACGACACCGTAATGGTGCCATGTCATCTTCTGTCGTCGCTCAGCAATTTCCATATCAATACTCCTTTCTCGATGCCGCTTGTCTCCCGTAAGAACAAAGCTTTTGCAGTCAAATAATCGACAGGGCATCGATGCGCCAAATGGGGGTAGAGCCGATGAACCATTCACCAAGCTCCACCCCGATAAGGCTTGTTTGACGGAAACCCCTTATTTGTCAGAGGCCGCCGGAAGCTCCACCTCGTGGATGTTCTTCGCCTTGAGCTTCTTCTCGAGGTGCTTCATGAGGAAGACCAGCAGGAAGCCGGCAGCCGACAGGAAGCCGGCGACCATGAAGGAGGCGAAGTAGGTGCCCGTCAGCTGCATGCACAGGGCGGCGCACCAGGAGCCGGTGAAGGACGACATCGTGAACCCGGAGTAGACGAACGCATAGTTCTGGCCGTAATTCGCGGTGCCGAAGTTGTCGCCGCACAGGGACGCCATGGTCGCCATCGAGCCGCCGAAGCAGGCGCCGATGATCACCAGGCAGACGGTGAACGAGAGGAAGTCGCGCGCGCCGTTCAGGAAGAACAGCATGACCACGGCGTTGGCGCCCAGCATGATCAGGAAGGTGTTGTGGCGGCCGATCTTGTCGGACAGGGACGCGAAGCCGAACCGCCCGCAGAATCCGCCCACCGCGAAGATGCCGACCTGCATGGCCCCCTGGGCCGCAGTGAGCCCCGCCAGGTCCTGGCCGATGTTGGAGGCGTTGCCCGTCATCATCGTGCCGGACGTGCAGGCAGCGCACAGGGTAAGCCACATGACCCAGAACAGCGGCTGCCTCAGCATGGTCGTCGTCTTCAGGTCGCTCAGGCAGTTTGCCGCGCCGAGGCTCGCCGGCGGCTCCCATCCCTCCGGCTTCCAGCCGGGCTCGGGAAGCTTCAGGAACTGCGCGAACACCCAGTACAGGACCAGGATGATGACGCCGACCAGGATGAACGCCGTCGACACGTCGAATGCGGCGATGAAGTAGTTCCCCAGCGGCGCGAACACCACCGGCGCCAAGCCGGCAAGCCCGATGCACAGGCCGCTGGCCAGGCCGCGCCGGTCCGGATACCATTTCTGGGCCACGGTGACCGACGTGTTGTAGATGAAGCCGTTGCCGGCGCCCGCGATGACGCTGAACGACAGGTACAGCATCGGCAGGCTGTTCGCAAACGCCGTCAAAATCCATCCGCCGCCGAACAGCGTGCCCGCAATAAGCACGAGCTTCTTCGGCGACATCTTTGTCTGCATCCAGCCGCAGATGAAGCCCATCAGGCACACCATCACCAGATACAGCGAGTACGCAAGCGCGACGTCCGCCTGGGCCCATCCATGGGCAGCCATCAGCGGCTTATTGAAAATGCTCCACATGTAGACGCAACCGGTAGCGCCGCAACACAGCGAAGCGGCTACCAGAACGATAACGCGCCTGTAAACCTTTGTAGCCACGATAAATCCTTTCTATCGAAACTGCCGGTATCGGCAGGCGGCAAACACGCCGCTAGACGCGCCCCTCTTGAGCGCATATTTTGCTTTTCGTTTCCTGTTGTGCACGCTCTTCAAGCTTGAAGCGTTGAATCTTGCCCGAAGCTGTCCGGGGCCAATCGCCCTCATCCATGCAGAAGTAGTACTTGGGTACTTGAAACCGAGCCAGGCTTTCGCGACAGAACTGCTTGACTTCATCAAGGTTCGCCCCATCGGTCAGTTGGACGAATAATGCGCCGACGGCACCGTAATCTCTATCGGGCACGCCAACCACCACTGATCGGCGCACTGCGTTGCAGCGGTTGATTATCTGCTCGAGAAATGTCGGGGATACGTTCTCGCCGTTGATGCGGTACGTCTCACGCACCCGTCCGAAGAGCTCGATATAGCCGTCTGCATCGATCGATCCCAGATCGCCGGTCTTCAACCAGCCATCTTCGGAGAACGATTCCTCATTGGCCTGTTCTTCCCGGCAATACCCCTCCATAACGGTGAGTCCGCGACAATACAGCTCGCCGACATCGCCATCAGGAAGGCTTTCCCCGCTGTCCCGATCGACCACCCGGTATTCCACCAGATGGCCGCCATAGGCCTTGGAACCGGCACTTCCGGCGGGAAGAACCACTCCCACCTTGCGCTTTAATATCTCGCACGAATCGCCGGGCCGGGTTTGGGCCATCGCGCCGCAAATCTCCGTCATCCCATAGCCATCGATGACATCGCTGATGCCGAAGCAGTCCATGATATCCGCCCAGAGGGTATCGGGTGCCAGCTCTCCAGCACAATACATGGCATGGAGCGCAGGAAATGACATCGGATTACCTTTAAGGTACGCGCACGAGCGCAGCATCATGTAGATCACGCAAAGGATGTCATTTGCCCGTTCGTCCCTTAGCCATCTGAGCGTTTTCCTCGGCTCGAATTTCCGCTTGGGAATAAGCAGCGTCGCACCGACAAACAAAGCAGCAAGCAAGCCCTCAACGTATCCGAAACAGTGATACAGAGGTACCAAGCAGCCGATGCGCCTGTTCCGCTCGAACCCGCGGTTCATGCAGTTCGCGAAAGCGCTCCGCTGCAACATATCGTGGGTCAACGGAACCCCCTTGGGGTTGCCCGTGCTGCCCGACGTGAACATGATGTCAGAGAGAAGGTCCGGATCCTCTACTGTGATGACAGAATCATTCGATAGCGTCTGCGCAATAAACTCTCCCCAAGGCAGAACCTTATCGGGCAAGAGACCGGCCTGCGCCGAATCGTTACTCACTTTGACGATTGTTCTTCTCACTGTTGGGCAGTCGGCAGAGGAAGCGAGTACTCGCTCGTCATCCAAAAACACATATGATGCCCTGACCTTGTTAGCGATATAGGTGAATTCAAAGGGACCGACATTGCGGTTGACCAATACTTTCACCGCACCAATCTTTGCAAGGGAGAAAATCAGCGATACCATCTCGAGACTCGGCTCCATCTTCAGGACAATGCAATCGCCCTGTTGCACCCCCAGTTGATTGAGGGCAGCGGCGATACGGTTCGCGCAACAGCGAACCTCTTCATACGTGTACCGGGAACCGTCATCGAAGACGATGAACTCCGTCTGGGGAAACCGGAGCGCACAGGAAAGAAAACGTGCCCAGATGGTTTGTTTTTCCCAAACTGGGTAGGCCGAATCCAGCTCATCCATCCGCTCTTCCCGCGTCCCCTTCATCAGCATCTCCCTCCTTCCCTCGCCGCGAGCTTATTGCTGCTAAACGGCGTCATGACTTGATTTCACTCGTTTCTTGCCATCCGATTGCATACGCAACATGAAACGAATTCGAACGAACCCCGTGGCGTCATCCGGGTTCCATCCGACGATTTGATTGTCGAAAATTTCACAGGAGATTAATGTGAGCAGCCTCACATGTCGGGACATTATCAATGCGATACATGCATAGATTGATGTTTCCGCAATTCAGTTCATATGGCCATTCTGCTGCTTGATGATGCAACAAGGCCCGGTCCATATCATTGTTGAACCGGGCCTTATGGCGCGATGAGAAGGGGCGAATGTCCGAAACACGGGAGGTGGAATGGAACAAAGCAGATGGAATGCTTTACCTCACCGAACCTCGAAGCAGTCGTCCTTCCACCGAGGAGTCATCGACTCCATTGCGGGGCAGCCGAGCACAACTGCCCCGATGGTCCTTCCGCGTATGAGCGGACGTGTCCCAGTGCCTGATGCTTTGTCGCCTTCGCAATCCCCTCCAAGACTTCAAGGCACCGGTTGCATGACCAGCAATAGGCCACATGACACGTGCGCTATCGCGCAGAACGTTGACGCCGAGCTATTCTCGAATCAAACCCCGCTCGATAGCCACCTTGCGCAAATTGTCTCGATAGTCTGGATGGGCGATGCTGATAATTGCTTCGGCACGCTCCTGATTCGAGCGACCCCACAGATGCGCAACGCCGTATTCGGTCACGATATAGTCGGCATCCCAGCGTGTGGCCGCCGTAGCTGCACCGGGCGTGATGGTCGGCACGATACGCGAAATCGTTCCTTTGGAATTGGTTGCAGATAATGCGATGATCACGCGGCCTCCCTTGGATTCCTGTGCGCCGCGGACGAAGTCGGTGAATCCCCCAATACCCGTAAACTGACGCGGACCGATCATCTCGCAGCAAACCTGACCTAGCAGGTCGACCTCCAACGCCGAGTTCAGGGATACGACATTGTCGTTCTGGGCGATGATGAACGGATCGTTCGTGAAATCTACCGGCAGAAGGTCAATGTCAGGGTTGTGGTCAACCCAGTCATACAGCTCAGCGGAGCCGGCAACCATGCAGCAAACGGTTTTGCCAGGATGGACTTGCTTCATGCTATTATCCACGACACCTGCCTTCATCAGTTTCATGACACCATCGGAAATCATCTCAGAGTGAATGCCAAGATGCTTGCGATCCATAAGTTGGCTCATCACGTAGTCAGGCAGCTTGCCACGGCCGATTTGGATGCAGTCACCATCATGAATCAGCGGCAGCACGTTCTTGGCAATCTTCTCCTCCTTCTCGCCGGGCACTGAATCGAGCAGCTTAACAACAGGCTCGTCGTGCTCCACCAGGTAGTCGATTTTGTCAATAGACACCAGGTTGCTCTCAATCCACGGAACCTCCTTGTTGACCATGCCGATCGTCAGACGAGCAATGTCAGGCAGGTAGTGGGTATAGTCGGCCGAAACACTCATCGAGCACATTCCGTTCTCGTCGGGCTCGGACAGCGAGACCAATGCGACGTCCGCTTGCTGCGGACCGCCCTTGCCCAACAGGCGCGGCCACTGATGGAAATAGCACGGTGTGTACATGCCACGATGCTCATCCAGTACCTGACGCGACTTCGGTACGCAGCACAGGATGTTCATGTCGATGTACTTCTCCATGCCCTCGTCCAGATGATGCTCGGCACCGACGTTGCCGCCATGCGTCGTCTTGATTTTTCCACCCAGCTTGGGAGCGACTTCGGCGAGCTTTGTCATCAGGTAGTCGGGCTCTGCGCAGAAGTCTGCGGGAACAACGTTCTCGCCGGGTTTAATATGCATCAGCGCCTCTTCGGCGGACACGATTTTGTCAGCATATTTTTCATGCCAATCCATGGCTTCCTCCTCTGTTTGAAATATCTGATTGGAAAGGGATGGGGCCGACCGCGTATGGCGTGCTATAGGCCCCATCGTGCAGAATCAGTACTCGCCCCTAAACGCGGCACGGGAAATCACAATGTGCTGGATCTCGGACGTGCCCTCGCCGATGGTCTGTAACTTGGATTCGCGCCACATACGGGTGACCTCGGTGTCCTCGCTATAGCCGACACCACCGTGGATCTGGACGGCCTCCTCGGCGCAGGCAACGCACAGCTCGCTAGCCAGCAGCTTCACCGATGCGGCCTCAGCACTGTAAGGCTGGCCGGCATCCTTCATGCGCGCTGCGTTGTAAAGCATGCTGCGGCAAGCATCGATTTTGGCGCCCATCTCGGCAATCGGGAACGAGATGCCCTGGAAGTTAGAGATGGTGGTACCGAATGCCTCGCGGTGTGTCGCATATTCCACCGACTGTTCATAACAGCATTGGGCAATTCCGATAGACATAGCGGCGATGCCCAGACGACCCATATCCAGGCCCTGCATCATGATCTTGAATCCGTCGCCCTCATTTCCAATAAGGTTGTCCTTCGGGATACGGCAGTCATCGAAAAAGATGCTGCCAGAACTGGAGCAACGAGCCCCTAGCTTCTTCTCGGGCTCGCCGATGGTCAGACCTGGCGTGCCGGACTCGACCGCGAACATACTCAGACCGTGGCCGCCATGGGACTCGGGATCGGTACGGGCGCATACCACGAAGAAGCCACCAGACTCAATACCGGTAATCCAGGCCTTCTGGCCGTTCAGAACCCATTCCTGGGTCTCCTCGTCGAAGCGCGCGGAGGTCTGCGTGCCACCGGCATCTGAGCCAGACTGCGGCTCGGTCAGGGCGAAGGAGCAGTAGCTCTCACCGGTCATGACCTTCTTGGCGAAGCGATCCTTCTGCTCGTCGGTACCCGCAATCAGGAAGCTGACCAAGCCGAGGCCGGAAGTCGAATGGATGACCGCGGCAAAGCCGGGCTCGACGCGGCCCAGCTCCTCTATCAGAATCATCTGGCAGATGGTGCTCATGTTCGAGCCGCCGATGTCCTCGGGCGCCGTCAGCCCGGTGTAACCGAGTTCGGCCGCCTTCTTATACAAATCATGGGGGAATTCAGCCCCATGCTTATCCAGTTCGGGAATCCGGGGGCGCAGTTCCTGCTCGCAGAATTCCCGAACGCTTTCGCGCAACATGGCCTCTTCGTCGGTCAGGAAGTACTTATCGGCAAAACGTCCATCGTTCATGTTTCATCCTTCCATCGTGAAGTATCCGCACCATCAGCGAAGTCCGTGACGCCATTCGGCCTTCCCAGTGGTTCTGATTTGGTTATACCGACGGCGAATGAAAACGTATGTAAGGCTGATCACAATAGGGAGCTCTATTGATAGATATTATCTATGGATGATAGTTGCCGCAGTTTTCAATAGCAGCAATTCAAGCATTTCCTTTCAGCTTCGTTTGTGCGATATATCACCGAAGAACACGTGCTTGTTCCGTATTGTCGGTGGAAACGGAAGCCCATGTCCGTTCGATGCAAACACGGAGAAAAGAGGCCCACCATGCAGCACACCTGTACCGTTACCGTCTTGCAAACACCCTGCTTCGAGGATTTGCAGAGAACATACCTTGCAGACCCCGCAAGCGGTCCGTGCCCCTGTTTCACTGTAGGACAGGAGTTCACCTTCCACCGTACGCCCGAACGCGATGATTTCCAGGAACTCGGGCGTCATGCAGGGAGGGACGGCAGTCCATTCCCATGCGCGGAAGCATGGGATGCTATCAGCCGTTATATCTATACAGCACTGCAGGGTGGTTCGATTATGAGCCATTGGACAAACGACGAACGTGTAATGATTGCCTGCTGCAACGACGGCACCCGTCCGGTGATATTCAAAATCGAACGGCATGATATCCCTGAAACCCAGGAGGAAGAAGCCTGGCTAGCAACCCAGGATTTCAGCAACTCCACCGATGTCGCTTATACAGGATAGGTTCTGACCAGGTGCCAACAACACCAAAGAAAGTCACTAGGATGACACACCGCCAAAGAAGAGGGATTGCTGTGGTGGAAAATACCAGGAGCAGTCTCGGAATATAACACTTGAATATTAAAGACCACCATGTCAGAAAACAAAATGATTCCCATCTATATGTTCTCCCATGATTATGAGGAGTTCTATACCTATCTGTCATCGATTCCCCATCGAGAAAGGCACTTCCAAAGCGATGAAGCCATTTGGCATCTCGGTGAACCGCTTACGAATATCTACTATTTCGAATCGGGAATTGCGAAGACAGTTATCAGGCACGAGAACGGTCGCCAGAAATTGGCCTATTTCCATGGCAAGGGAACGATATCCCCCTGCGCCCATGCCACCGTTTTCCAGCTTGATCTGTCGATTGTCATGCAAGCGATTACCCCGGTGGACACCTTGGAATTCGCCCTCGACGATTTCATGAGCGCGCTACGGGGCAACATCAACCTCGCCCTCCGGCTCATCGAAGTCTATGCACATGTGGTCAATATCGGTCTATTCGAAGGCGCCACTCAACCTTACAACGACATGAAGACCACGTTGTGCAACTTGCTCTACCTGCTCAAGAAGGGATCGCCGCGTTCTCGCCAGGTGATTCAGCTTTCCCAGCAGAGCATTGCCGACATCCTCTGCACCGATCGGGCATACGTAGCTCGATACCTATCACAGCTGAAAAAGGAGGGAATCATCACTTCACGCCGCGGAAAGATCGAAGTGGTAGACGATGAAAAACTTCTGAACTATTGCACCTCAGATCTGACGGAAACCTTGTAACAGCCGCAACGGTAATCACCCGACCTTCGATGAGATGGAAAACATGGGGGTCAACCGATTGGTTCGACCCCCCTGTTGTCAACAAGACGATGAATGCAGGTTGCGTCCGTCGAATTGCAACAAAGCAGTAACGAGAAATCTACCCCGATATCCCTCGCCTTGCAGAGAATTACTCGGAACCCTCACTATCGAGCTCGTTGTAGGGCATGCTGTAGTCTATCTGATTGCCGATAATGGTCACCATCTCCATCGGACGGCGATCGAAGATTACGCGGCTCACAGCTGGATTACTGTAATGGCCAGCAGTGTCAATGTGGTACTTGATGTCAGCCAGCTCGTCCAGATTGACCTCACCATAGACGATGCCCTCTTCATCATGCGTCAGCAGGTCACCAGAGACGATCTTGCCTTGCGGGTTGATGATGCGTGCCGGACATGCCTGGCCGGCTTTATAGATTGAGCGCTTGTACTCTTCGTCCTTTTGACCCGCGCACATGATGTCGATGGTATCCTGGCTCAAAACCTCAGAAGACAGCACGACGAACGTACCAGTGGTGATAGCGTAGATCTTGCTCGCAGCCTCAGCAGTGTCGTAGTGGTGCACCGATGCCTCGTCCCATGCGAACGCCGGCCATGATGCCGCATGCACCTGTTCGTTGAGTGAATCCATAACGACATGGTTGACCGCCATCAGGTGCTCCCAGCACATCAGACCACCAAGGTTGCCGAGCTCGGTCGGGAAAACCTGCATCATCGAACCATCGCCTTCGCCCCAGATGGTTCGTTCTACGCCAGTCGGCTTGATCTTGCGGTGCTTGCCCATCAGGTTTCCACAGCGGTCGAACCAGAACTGTGTCAGGTAGAGCGAACCGCGGTCTTTCTCGGTGCCTGATGCGCACACATAGATATTGTTGTCCCGGGCAGCCTTGGCCAAACGGGCAATGGCGGGACTGGGTACCTCAAGCGAGTTCTCGTAGAGACGTTCAAAGAAAGGCAGACCGTAAGGTGCCGGCTCACCCAACCAGATCCAATATGGGTAACCTGGGAAGAAGGCTTCGGGGAACACAACGACCTGCGCCCCATTCCGCGCCGCTTCCTCGATCAGCTTCACGCCCTTCTCAACCGTTGCGTCCAAATCCAAGAAGACCGGGGATGCCTGCATGGCGGCGACTTTGTACTGTTTCATCATGATGACCTCCTTTTCCTTTCCGGGAGGGGAAATGCGCTTATTCCCTGCCAAAGGATACATAGCTCGGAATGGGCAGACACATTCGAGTGACACAAACGGAAATGCCCCATACAGCATTCCGAGCACCATGAAACATGCCGAGTGCTGGAAGCAGATCCGCAATCTTCAAGGCTCGTCCATAATGCTCGCTTTCGTATTCGAAGAACTTTTTCAAATGCATCGGAGACAGCTCCTCTCGAATAATTCATTCAGAACGGCCCAACCTCGTTTTCCGATAATGCACGCGAGATCATGCGCGCATTATCTGCACCAATGTCAATGTATCAACCGACACATAGATGCTCTGTGACGGAAGACACATTTTCCGATTCGTTCAGTCCATGAATTACGCAATCACGCCGAAAGCCACTTTCACGCTGCAATCATATGCAGGATTCCGATACACGGGGCTCTTCTGCCATCCTGCATGTGAAAAGAAGGTTTCGAGGCCGCTAAGGGTGCGTTTCGGATATGCGCCTGAAACATTCCATTCCTAGAGTCGGATACAGCACACCCGATGGGAATGGAGAAGCGTATGTACGATTCCGGCACAACAACCTTCATGATTCTCGCTACGGCGCTCGTCGTGATGATGAGTCCCGGCCTGGCACTTTTCTATGGCGGGCTCTCTCGTAAGAAGAACACCGTGAACACCATGTTCATGGTGATCTTCGCCATGTCCATCACGGCAGTCAGCTGGACCCTTTTCGGATACAGCATCGCCTATGGCGGAACGGACGCCTTCGATGAGGCGGGAAACCTGGTCAATGCCCTGGGCCTTTTCGTCGGTGGCATCGATCTGTTCTCTTCCGATTGGACCGTGACCGAGGCGTTGAGCACCATCGTCGGCACCGGTTCCGAATTGGATAGCGAATATCCGGGCGCGGTCTCCGTTGCCTTCCAGGCCTCTTTCGCCATGGTTACAACCGCCATCGTGACCGGCTCGCTTGCCGGACGCGTGAAATTCCCCGTGATCGCCCTGATCGCATTCTTCTGGCCGTTGCTGGTCTATGCTCCCATGGCCCACATGGTCTGGGGCGGCGGACTGATCGGCAACGAGAACGCCATCGGCGCCATCGACTTCGCAGGTGGAACGGCCGTGCATATCTGCTCGGGCGTATCGGGCCTGGTGCTGGCCATCATGCTGGGCAAGCGCAAAGGATTCGGCATCATGACCTACCGCCCGCACAATGTGCCCTCGGTGATGATCGGCTGCGGATTGCTGTTCGTCGGCTGGTTCGGCTTCAACGGAGGTTCGGCATTGGCCGCAGATGGGTATGCGGGCTTGGCCATCCTCAATACGCTGGCCGCTACCGGGGCAGCCGGTGTGTGCTGGAGCCTGATCGAATATGCGAGATTCCGCAAACCCACGTTGACCGGCCTATGCACCGGCATGGTGGTCGGCATGGTCGTCATCACCCCCGCCTGCGGGTACGTGACCCCGGTCATCGCCATCCTGATGGGGTTCATCGGCTCGCCGATCTGCTTCTTCTTCATCTCCCACCTGAAATACAAGTTGGGTTGGGACGACGCCCTCGACGCATTCGGCTGCCACGGGGTCGGCGGCATCGTCGGCGCGTTGCTGACCGGAGTTTTCGCTCTTCCCGAGCTGTCCCCGACCGGCGTCGGCGGGTTGGTTTGGACCGGCAGCTTCACCCTGCTGGGAAGCCAAACGCTGGCAGTGCTGTTCACCATCGCATTCGCTGGCCTGTTGTCCGCAGCACTCGGATTCGTGGTCAAGAAGGTTTGCAGCAACAGCCTGCGTGTCGATTCGCAGACCGAGCTGCAAGGACTGGACGCCCCAGTCCATGGCGAATCGGCCTACCCTGCCTTCAGCGGTCTGGACTAGCAGCACCTGATAACCCATACTTCCTTTCACCGGCGGCCGGGATGCGAGCAAGCACCCGGCCGCCATTCTGCAACCGATCCGTTTCTTCTGAGAGGCAGCACAAAGACATCTCGTAGAATGAAGGGGCTGGAACACGACCGCCAATCGTTTGCGGCCATCCTTTTCTGAGGAGATGCTCATGCAGCATACCTGCACCGTTACCGTCCTTCGGACCCCTTGCTTCGCGGATCTGCAGCACAAATATCTGGCCGATCCGGACAGCGGTCCCTGCCCCTGCTTTTCCGTGGGCCAGACCTTTACCTTCCACCGCACGCCCGAACGCGACGACTTCTATGCGCTCGGACGCGGCACGGGATCTGCGGGCCAAGACTTCCCTTGCGGCGAGGCCTGGGATGCCATCAGCCGCTACATCTACACGGCGTTGCAGGGCGGTTCGATTATGCACCGTTGGACCAAGGACGAGCGGCTGATGATCGCCTGCTGCAACGACGGCACGCGGCCGGTAACGTTCAAGATCGAACGGCAGGATATCCCCGAGACTCCCGAGGAAGAGGCCTGGCTCGCAGCGCAGGATTTCAGCAATAGCGCAGAGGACGCCTACACGGGATAGCCGTCGAAAACAGGGTATCCCGTTAGCGGCGGCAGAGACCGGGTACGAATGGAAAACATGCGTTGCCCGGCAGGGGATTCCCAGCCGGGCAACGCAGTCATTATCGGAAGTGGCCTATTCTCCGCATGCTTTGAGGAGCGCAGGCACTACTTGGTACAGGTCGCCAACCACGCCATAGTCGGCGTTCTTGAAAATCGGCGCCTTCTCGTCGGTATCGATTGCCATGATGGTGTCGACGTCCCGTACCCCATACATATGTTGAACCTGTCCCGAAACGCCGACGGCAAGATAGAGCTTGGCAGACAGGATCGATCCGGTGATGCCGATGTAGCGCTCCTTGTCCATCCACTGGCGCTCCTCGACGATGCTGCGCGTGCACGCCAGCTCCGCTCCGAGTGCTTGGGCCAGCTGCCGAACCGGCTCCAGGTCTTCCCTCTTCTTCACACCAAGCCCCACGCACACCACACGTTCGGCCTTGGTCAGATCGACCGAACCTGCCTTGCGGGACTCGCTCGACTCCCGCGAAACAACGCCTGACGTCTCGACGGGAACCTCCTTCACGGAAACTGCACCGCTCGCCAGTTCCTTCTTGCCCGGTGCCACCGAAACGACGCATGGCAGGGGCAGATCCTGCACATCCACGACCATGCCGCCATAGACTGAGCGCTCTATCCGCACGCAATCATCTGTAAGACCCACGTTACGTGCGTCGGTGGCCATCTCGCAATCCAAGTATCCAGCCACACCTGCAGCCACCGTCAACTCGTCTTCATGCGCACCCGTAAGAACGATTTCAGCCTGTTCCTGACGCAGATACGATGCCAACGGCCGAAGATAGTTTTCCGGTACCGGGTCGTCTGCCGCTAGATGGGCCAATGCATCGGCACCGGTCTGGGCATAGGCCGATGGATTGCCGCAGAGGACAACCACTGTTGAAGGCTTACCCCATTCCTTTGCATAGGTCACCAGCTCGGCAGCCGTATCCGGCGCATCGGCGACAATGTAGACTCCCGCCATCAGAGTACCCCCTCCTTCCGCATGGCATCCATCAAGAACGCCGCCGCCTCATCGGGCGTACCGTCCTTGAGGAGGTTGTTCTTCCGGTGTGCCACGTAGCCGCGCCGCTCAACCAAGATGGCACTGCGGCCATCCGCTGCCAATTCCGCATCGCATGAGAATTCATGGATCGGCCGCTTCTTCGCCTCCAGAATGGCACGCATTCCCGGAAGCCGCGGTTGGTTGATCGACGGAAGCACCGTGATGACCGCCGGAAGGGTGACCCGCACGCTTTCCACCACATGTTCCAGCGTCCGCCGGCAAACCAGTTCCCGGCCGTCAACCTTGAATGACGAGACGGCGGTCACCACCGGCCAACCTTTTGCAGCCGCAATACGTGGGGCTATCTGCCGGGCAAACAGGTCGGACGAACCCGATCCGCATACCACCAAGGCGATATCGTCGATTGCGTCTAAGCCAACTGTCAGCCCCTTGGCAATAGCCCGGCTGCCGGGTTCGATCCCTTCCGGCGCACTGGCGGCATAGCATTCGGCCAATCCGCGCACGAGCGCTTCCTTCGCCGCCGTCGTCGCCGCCGACTTCGAACGGCTGGCAACGACGGTAAGGCCGACGGGCTTCGCATCCATGACAGCAGCCGCATCAACTGCCGCCTGGATGGCTTGGCGATCGTAATCGCTGATCTTTCCCCGGGCGCGCGAGAAATCGACGGTTCCGTCGTCGTGTACGGAGATGTCGCCCTCGTCGAGCACCCATTTGAAACAAGCAACTACCGTTGACATGTCTTCCTCCAGCCTCGGACCTGCGCGCAGCGCACCGTCTGAGTGCAGGCCCGTATCCGCCTACTCTTCGTGCGGCTGGGTAGCCGACGTCTTCTTCTTTTCCTCTATCGCGGCAAGGAACGCCTTCTGCTGTTCAGGCGTCATGACACGCAAGAGCTTCTTTTGGTAGTAACCGAAGTCATAGACCAGCTGGTCGACGATAGGCTTGTTCAGCATCATCGCATCGAACTGTTCGGTCATCAGTCCGACCGTCAGATCGCGGTGCGTGTAGATGTAGAAGTAGCCGTAATCCAATTGCTTGAGGATGCGCTCGACCGCCAACTTGGGCGTGATCTTCCCCAAGGCTTTTCCTTCAATGGAATCCGTCGGGGTCGTTGGCGCCAACGGAGCCAACGGTTCACCGGGGTTGCGGAACTCCTCGGGGCGGTAGCACTCACAGTTGGAAATCTGGGTATCGACCACCCCCGGCATGACAGCGGCATAGCGTACTTTCGTGTTCTTGAAGTAATTCGCCTCGGATTGATAGGTCTCGCACAGGCGCAGCGACGCCGCCTTTGTGACGGTATAGGGTGCCCAGCATGAGAACGGCGCAACCGATGCCGTAGAGCAGGTAGTGCAGATGACACCTCCCTGCTCTTGTTTGTTCATGATGTCGGTGAACTTGCGCAGGCCGAACAAAACCCCTCGGACGTTGACCGCCTCAAGCCACTCCCAATCCTTCATGGTCAACTTCGACAATGGGCGGGCACGCAGCATGACACCAGCGTTGTTGAACAGATAATCCACTGTACCGCGCTCCTTGAGCACCTGCCCGATCATGGCATCCCAGCTTTCCTCCTTGGTGACGTCATGCTCGATATAGGTGCCCTTGATGCCGGCATCTGCCATGAGCTTTTCGGTTTCCCGCCCCCATTCGGTATGGATGTCGGTCACATACACATAGGCACCGCGCTTGCCTACCTGCATGGCGATCTCCCGTCCGATTCCGCTGCCGCCGCCGGTAACGACTACCGTCTTGTTTTCGTAGTTCTCCATGATGAAGCCTCTTTTCGCTTGGGTAATCTCAATAGGTCGAATAAGGGGAGGATGCACCCGGCAAGGCAGCCCGGACGCTTCAAGCGTGCCGCTGGGTGCATCCGCGAACGAACTAGTACATCACCTGGGATCCCGGCAGGCCCAACAGGGCCGCGACCGTCTCCACGTGCTGGTCGGGCGTGCCGTCGGCAACAGCCAGGCAGGCTGCGTCGCGCAGGTAGCGCTCGACGCCGGTCTCCTTCACGACACCCAGACCGCCATGCATCCAGATGCACTGCTTGGCAACGTCGATGGCCATCTCGCACGTGGAGTATTTAGCAGTGTTCACCAGGCGTTTGATTTCGGCATCGTTGGAATTGTCCTTGTGCAGCAATGCCAGATCGCCCAGCAACAGCGCCTCGTAGATCAGTGCACGGCACTTCTCGATTTCGCCGGACATCCGGGCCAGGCGATGGGCAACCGCCTGAAGGTTCACGATGGGCGTATTGTTGCGTGTGCGCACCTTGGTGAACTCAAGGGTCTTCTGCCATGCACCCTCGGCGCATCCCAATGCGGCAGCAGCGCAGAATGCATTGCCGGCGCCGATGCCTTCGCCGAGCTTCTTCGGGAATGCATGGTCGGCCTTCACGCGGCAGTCGCTGAACACGTTGGTGCCCGAGCAGTTGCCGTTCACGCCGATCTTGTCCTCGACGTGGCTGTCCTCCATGCCGGGGTTGTCTGTGTCCACCACGAAGGCATAGATCTGCCCATCATCGGCGGGACCGACCACGATGGCCACATCTGCGGCACCGGTGTTGGTGGCATAGAGCTTCGTGCCATTGAGCACCCATTCGTCGCCATCGCGCTTGGCGAACGTCGGCCATTCGGCGAAGTTCGTGCAACCGACCGGGAAGGTGATCGGCGCACTGAACAGGATGTCTCCTGAAAGCAGGCCGGGCAGATACTCTGCACACAGCTCCTTGGCATTCGGGGCATCGAACAGATAGGTGGGGATGGCCACCGTTACATACAGGCTCAACGCGAAAGCCGGGGACTCTTTGGCGATTTCCTCGATGACGGCCGCCGTAGCGCTCATGCCTGCGCCCGTGCCGCCGAACTCCTGCGGAACCAGAAGTCCCGTGAAGCCGAGCTCAGCAGCCTTCTTGTACAGATCGCGAGGGAAGGCATTCGACTTATCGATTTCCGCTGCACGCGGGCGTACCTCGGTTTCGGCGAATTCACGCGCGATTTTCTGGACCATCTTCTGATCGTCATTGAACAAATAGGACATGGTGATACTCCTTACTCCCTTTCGAGGGAAGGTGCCGATGAACATGCTTGTTGATTTCGATACGGCGGCGTAATGCCGCCGTATCGAGTCAGAATGCGGGTGCATAAGAGGGAGCAAGGCACCCGCACAGAGACGCTAGACGTTCGTCTTGCTCAGGCGGACGTATTCCAGAGTTGCGGCGCTCTGGGGCAAAGGCTGCTTATAGCCAGCCAATCGCAGGTCGCTCTCTTGGCGGATAATGGCCGCCGTCCGGCCCGGATGCGTATAGATGTAGAAGAAGCCACGGTCCAAGCCATCCATGATGGCCTCGACCGCTTGATCGACGGTGATGACGCCCATGGCGAAGGCCGTTTGGCGGTCCTCGTCGGTCTGCGGATTCGCGAGCTGCGCCACCGTCTGCTTCACCACTTCCACCACTTCGGGAGGTAGATTCATGATATCGGGGTTATCGCGGAACTCCTCGGGGCGCGCGGCCGGGTTTGCCATCCGGTCCGAAATCTCGGTCTTCACGATGCTCGGCAAAATCGCCGAACAGGTCACACCCGTTTGGCGCTGCTCCATCATGACGGCGAACTGCTCGACAAAAGTCAGAGTTGCCGATTTCAGCGGAGCATATGGCGCGCCGATCAGCTTGCCATCCAGCGGTCCGAGTGCCGCCTGCGAGACCGTCGTGCAGATATGGCCGCCGCCCTGCTTTTGCATGACCGGCCAGAAGGTATTGCAACCGAATACCGGGCCCATGACATTCACATGGAAGTACAGCTCCCAGTCCGCCGCGACGAAGCACTCGTACGGCTTCGAGTACATGATGCCCGCGTTGTTGAACAGGTAGTCGACCGCCCCGTACTTCTCCAATGCAAAATCGCGGAGATCCGCCCAATCCTGTTCATGGGAAACATCCATGGCGAAAGAAGTAGCCTCGCATCCAGCAGCTTTCAGTTCTTCAGCACAGGCCGATGCATCGCCATCCAGGATGTCGGCAATAATAAGGTTGCCGCCGCGTTTCGCGATCGCATGGGCGAGCCCTTTGCCGATACCGTTGGCGCCACCCGTGATGATAACCGTCTTACCGGAGTAGTCTTTCTTGAGATTCGTGCCGTCCATATGACGCTGCCTCCAATGACTGTGTCCGACCATTCGATGCGCAATGGCCTCCTAAGACCCCTTGTTTGCACAAGACATCGAATGCGTACGAACAGCGATTATCCGTTAGTCACTTGCAGCTGCACGACAAACATCTCCGAATGCAAGCATAGATACACCGCATAAGAAGACACCTGAATCATGTCATAGACTCATCTTTTTGTCAACCAATTGGTTGATTTGATATTTACCGTTTGGTTTATTCTGCGAGATTGGTGATGGCGGCAATCTGCTCCATCGCGCAGCCGTCGAGGTCGCCCGAAAGCGAGCCGTTGTATCGGCAGATGAACATGCCCGAAACCACGACCATGAGCGCCTCGGCCTGACGGGGATCGCGCTCGGTACCATAGACCTTGCGCAGGCAGCGTTTCAACGTATTGAGCCAGGCATCGTACTCATCGTCGAGCAGCTGCTTGGCCGCCGGATCGTAATGCGCCAGCACATAGGTCTGGATGATGCTGTTCAGCTGCGAGTCGCGTGTGTCGCCATGGGCTACAAAATCCAAAAAACTATTGAAATAGTCCAGGTCAGAATCATAATCGGTACGAGGATGCTTGTCGAACCACCCTTCGTAACGGTCGATCAGATAGCCGCGGCTCCAGCGCATGTACTCATGTACCAGATCATCTCGACTGTCGAAGTAGTACAGCAGCTTCGCATGTGACATGCCTGCTTCTTCGGCAACATCGCGAAGTGTGATCTTGCTGATCGGTTTACGTTCGATGCAGGCGCGAAACGCTCTGAGAACGTCTTCGCGCACGCTCTCCTTGTCCACGATTGCCGGCATGTTGGTTCCTTCCGAGCTTGTTGTTATCGGCATTCATCGTACCATGCAAGGTTGCGCGAGCCGCAAATAACGGGCAATGTTTCAATGGCCGTCCACTGCTGGTCGCGTATTTCATCCAATTGGTTAATGTATTTCACATATCTGGTCATTCGCTAGCCAAATACGCAAGAATGTGGCCAATCCTCGGGAACCGCTTGAACGCCCTGACCACAACACCGTCGTCATTTGCTCGGTAACAGAATAGCTCAAGCCGACTCTACCCATCATCCACCGTCTTCGCCAGAAGGCTCTCCAAGCTCCGTTGGGATACCTGAATAAACCGCAACCACAATGAATAGGCTCCCGGGCCTCGCTTACTCGTCGAAGCCCGAGAGCCGTAGCCGATGCACAATACCGCGCTTTATTGACCAGAACTGCAATTAGTGCAGATCTGCGCGAGAGATGACAATCTTCAGAATCTCGCTTGTTCCCTCGATGATCTGGAACATCTTCGCATCACGGTAGAAACGTTCCACGCCATAGTCGTGAACAGTGCCCAGACCGCCGCAAAGCTGCACCGCCTTATTGGTAACCTCGCAGCACATATCGGTGGCAACAAGCTTTGCTCGGGCCGCATCGGCCGTCACATTCTCGTGATTGTCGAATTCCTGGGCAACCTCATACAAGAGAGCACGCGCCGCGGCAATCTTGGATGAGCACTCGGCCACATACCACTGCAGACCTTGCATGTTGGAGAGCTTGGTACCGAAAGCATCACGTTCCTTGATGAACTCGATTCCCTTGGCCAAAGCGGCTTCGGCGGTTCCGATTGCCGCAGCTGCAACGGACAAACGCGCTTCGTCAAGCAGCGACAGCGTTGCGCGCAGACCATGATCGGGAATGCCGATCAGCGCATCCTCGGGAACATGGACATCCTCGAAAAACAGCTCACCGGTATCTGTACCATGCATGCCGAGCTTATTGAAAATGGAGCCGACCTTGACTCCCGGAGCATCGGCCGGGAAGAGGAATGCGGAGATGCCACCCTTCTCGGTTGCCTTGGTCTTTGCGCTAATCAGAAAATACTTGGCGCTGCCTGCACAGGTAATGAACGTCTTTTGGCCGTTGATAATCCATTCATTGCCCTCATGGACGGCAGTCGTCTGAATACCGCCGGAATCGGAACCTGCGGTAGGCTCGGTAAAGGCAAACGCGCAGGGATTACGGTCCAACAGGATTGGCAGGTACTTCTTCTTCTGCTCGTCGGTTCCAACGCGCAGCAACAGCGAAACAACGACACTCGAAGTGCCCGCCAGAGCCAACCCGGCATCCACCTTGGAAAGCTCCTCGACAACCGCCAGCTGGCAGACCTTGGTCTCGCCGATACCGCCGTATTCTTCCGGCAGCGTCATGGTGGGAATGCCCAGATCCCACATACGGTCGATAAGATCCAGCGGGAACTCGTCGTTTTCCTCCATGCGCTCCAGCACGATGGGTTCGACTTCCTGCTGTGCAAATTCGCGAACCGAATCAACCATCAGTTCCTGGTCTTCATTCAAGTAATTCATGTGAGTTCCTTTTCTCGTCGAAATATCTGATTGGCGAGACTGCCGCTACCGGGCATCAACTCGCTCAGGCTATCCATCTGCAGCGCGGCGCGTCAGACCCCTCCCTCGGCGCGCCGCTGCAGGCGTTCGGTCGTCTCTGAACCGGCTATTCGATTCCAAGCTCTTTGAAGACGGCCTCGTTGTCGGCAAACTCCTTACCGGGTTTCGGGCACTGCGCGGGAGGCAGCGGATCCTGGTCCTCATAGCGAAGCGGCGGCACGGGGATGTAGACTTCTTTGCCGGACGGATAGGTCAGCTTCTGGACATCGTTGTTTGCCAGCGCCTGCTCGTCGGGAGCGTACATCTCGCTCAGATGGCGCAGACGGCAGTACACGATCTGCGACTCCTGGCAGCGTTCCATAATGTCCTTCGTGTGGGTCTTGGCCACGCGCTCGGAAACCTGCGTGATCCAGCGTTTGCGCACCTCGGGATCGAGCGTGCTGGTACGGGTCTTGTATTCTTCGACATCGATCAGGTCGTCGCACCCGAAGGCGTGGGCCCACTTCGGCCAGAACTCCTCATAGTTCTTGGCGACCGACGTTTCGATCCAGTCGCCGTCTGCAGTCTTGAATGGCATGTTCATCGGCGGCATTTCGGTGTACTTGCGCGGATACTTGTAGCCGTACTGCGTACCGATACCTTCGGTGCTCAGAGCCCAAGCTCCGGCGCCGTATAGCGAGCAGTTGAAGTAGGACGGAATGCCCTTGGTTTCGCGCAGATACAGGCCGAAGCCGACCGCTGCGCACATCCAGGCGCCTACCGTGGTGTCGCCCAGGCCGGGAGCGCCGAAGATAGGAACGCTGGTGCCGTCTTCGTTCTCCACCATCAAATCCAAGGTTGCACCAGACTCTGTCATGAATGCGGTCTTGTCGTAGCCGGGATCGTCTTTGCGAGCGCCCTTCAGACCGTAGCCGTTACAGGTGACCATGATGATCTTCGGATTCAGCTTCTTGGCTGACTCGTAATCCAGACCCATGCCCTCAAGCGCCTTCCCGCGATAGTTGGTCAAGAAGACGTCGCATTTGGCAACCATCTGATGCAGCTTCTCAAGATCATCGGGCTCGCGCGTGTTCAGATTGACGAATCTCTTGCCGCCGTTCAACGCATCGATGTGCGCATTCTCGAACATCTCGGAATCTGGCTCCCAGGATTTCGTGGTGTAGCGCCAACCGTCGCCCTTGGGGCCGGTCTCGACATGGAACACCTCTGCGCCCATCTCAAGCAGCGCCTGCCCTGCAGAGGGAGCGGATACAACATTGGAAAAATCGATTACTTTGATTCCTTCAAGAGGCCTCATGATGAGCTCCTTTCGTTTCTCTGCGAGAAAGGAACCCTCATGCCGCCGCCGACCTGCCATGCCCAACGGAACACAGCGGGCAGTCGGCGCTTAGGCCCCTTCGCAATAGATGTCAAACCCCGGTAGAAATACCGGGTCCGGCCGCGGATGCGCTCCAGCACGGCGCATCCGCATGCCGTATGCGGATTGGAATGGATGCCATCCGCAACCCCGCGGGGATCATCGGTCGATGCTTGCATTGCTGGAAGGTTCGACCTGTCCCCGCGCCTTCAACTAGGCTTCGTAGCAGCCGTCGAGAGACAGGACGTAATCGTCGACCAGAGCGTTCTCGCGGTCCATGTCGATGACCGGTTCCTTGATGATGGCCTGCAGAGCTTCCTTCTGACCGGGCTCGAGATGGCCGGCATAGGAATTGATCTGGGTCAGGGCATAAGCACTGTTATCACGGACGATGTAGCTGAAGCACTGGTCGATAACGTCATCCTCGATGCCGTTCTGTTTGGCCTTCTCGTAGAACAGCTGGCCATAGACAATCGAAGCGAAGACCTGGCAGATGTTCAGCGCGAAGTCGGGATTCTTCGCCTGTGCCTTGGTCATCGGGCAATTCTTCTGGAACTCGCCCAAAGCTTCGAACTGCTCTTGGTAGACCTTGACATTCGGCAGGGTGCAACCCTCGAAGGACTTGCGGGGATCGGGGAAGCGGATGTCGGCAACATGGCCGAAGCCCTGATGGAATAGTGCATGGGCATCGTCATGAGCGCTCGTATCGGCCGGCAGGACGCCACCATCGGTATAGTTGCCGAAATATGCAGGCATGAACTTGATGACCTGAGCCAGGTTGACATGAGCGGTGCCTTCCAGGCGGACCGGCATGCCCACTGCGCCGATGGCATAGCTGGCGAACATGTCGCGCTCGTATGCCTTTGCCGCCATGACATCCAGCAACAGCATCGCAGCCTTCTCGCACTGGCCGGCAGAGTATGCCTTCTGGATGGGGTTGTAGCACAGGAAACGGCGGTCGTCCGGGCCGGAAGCACGGAAGTAATCGACGGCACGGTACGCGTAATTGCGGCTGATAACCAAGCGGCACCAAGCTTCGAGCAGCGCACGGCGGATATGGGGCATAGAGGTCACCGGCTTGCCGTACAGGATGCGGTTCTTGGAATGGTGGACGCATTCGTAGAGCATGTGGGCGATTTTGGAATCGTCACCGATCGAGGTCTGGGTCTTGCCGATGTTGACGGCACCCAGGGCCTTGGCGAATGCCTCGTTGCCGTTGATCAGGATATCGTCTTCGGTCAACGGGTACTCGATCATATCGAAATAGCCGATCTGGCTTTCGACCAACGCCGGAGTCTCGATGTCGCCGCAGTACTTGCAGTGGCGATCGCGCGAATCGACCACCCAGATGGCATATTCGCCCGTCTCGGTGTTCTTGCCGAAGACCGAGATCTTCGAAGCGCGCGAGGAGTTGCCGATGTAGTACTTCTGACCGTTTGCCACGTACTTGCCGTTGCCGACCGGGGTGATGTAGCAGTCGGTGGTGTAGATATCAGCGCCATGGGCACGCTCGGACATGCCGAATGCCATGATGTTGCCATCGGCCAGCTGCTGAGCCGCTTCGCGCTTCTGCTTCTCGTTGTCGGACTCCCAAATCGGACCCAGACCCAGCACTGAGCACTGGAAGGTGTACTGATAGAAGCCGTAGAAGCCCAGAAGTTCGCTGGCGGCGCTGACCGTGTAATGGTCCCAACGGGTGGTTCCGTCACCGTATTCCTCAGGCGTCAGCAGCTTTGAGAAGAAGCCCGACTCCTTGATGAACTCATAGAAATCATTCGGTGCCATGCGCGTGGTCGCAGTATTCATCACTCCGAATGTTCCCTTGTGCTCGAAGAAATCACGGCAGGTCTCGAACAGCTTGTAGTCCTCCTCGGTGGGAAGGTACAGCGTATTCCTGAGATCCTGCGGATTGAGCAACAGATTTTTCTTCGCCATGGTTCCTCTTTCCTTCCATTCCTGCGCCACGGGAACAAACGTCTACTCTTTCTGCCGACTTGGCGCATGTCGACACCGCTTCGATTAACGGATTTCGATTGAAATCCGGAAAATCCTTTGCGCGATATCCCTTAGGCGCTCTCGTCCATAAGGGATTGCCGATGCATCTCGGCAAGGGCATGGAGGTTCACCTTTCCCGTTCCTCCAAGGGGCATGTTGTTGAGGAAATACACGTACTTCGGTCGCTTGTAAGCGCCCAGCTGCTCTCGGCAGTAATTCCGAAGAGCCTGCGAGTCGATGCCGGAATCGTCGTCTACCACAAGGAAAGCTGCCATGGCCTGTCCCCATTTCGGGTCAGGCACGCCAATGACTTCAACGTCGAGAACGTTATCGCTCATGGCGTAGATGCAATCCCTGACTTCCTGCGGATAGATATTCTCGCCACCGGAGATGATCATTCCCCCACGGCGTCCGCGCACGTGCAGGTATCCATGCGCATCGATGAACCCCATGTCATCTGAATGGAGCCAGCCGCCGGAAAGCACATGCTCGTTCAATTCCGGCCGATTCCCGTAACCATGCATCATTCCGTATGACCGGATAACGATTTCTCCGGTTTCGCCGATATCGCATTCAGTGCCATCGTCCCGGACAACCCGAACGCTTGCCCCCAGAAGCGGCTTGCCAACCGTTCCCAGAAGCTCGTCGTCGTAGTGGTCCGAATCGTTCAACAACGTGACCATGCCCAGAGACTCGGTCATGCCGTAGCCTTGGTTGAATTTGCATCCGAACGCGCGGCGGCACCGTTCAAGCAGCTCGGGACTGACTGCAGACGATCCGTACGAGACAATCCGGAGGCTCGTCAAGTCGAGCTTTGGATTAACGATGGCCTCATGCAACAGCCGCTGGATCACGATGGGAATGAACCCGCCGCGCGTAACCCGGTATTGGGATATCTTCTTTGCCACTTCTTGTGCATGGGTTTCATGCGACACGATTGTCGTCGCTTGGGCGACCAGCGAATCGAGGACAGCGACAAAACCGGCAACGTGATAGAAGGGAAACGTTAGAAGCAGCACGTCATTGCGCTCCCAGTCGATGGCCTGTGCCGTTACGAGGCCTTGCATCACCACGCCCTCATTCGTATGAATGACGCTTTTCGGCGTGGAGGTCGTTCCGCTGGTGAAGAACTCGATGGCGGCGTCGTCGCTTTTGCCCGGATGCACACACAGGTCAAGGCGGTTCACCGAGGCGATGTCCTGATACCGATCGCAATCCGATGCGGGCTCCTCGTCCTCAAGCAAGATGATCGGGCATTCGACAACTTCCTCGAATTTCTCGGCCTCGCATCCTTTTCGGGTCTCAAGAAACAGCGCTTTCACATTGCCTTCGGTCACCAGATTGCCGACAACCTTCGGCGACCAAAGCGCATTGTAGAGTTCCAGCACCGCACCGATCAGATTCGACGCATAGAGCAATTCGACAAGTTCGATACGGTTCTGCGAAAACGCCCCGATATGGTCTCCAGGACGCACGCCGTAATCATTCTGCAAAGCTGCTGCCACATGGTGGGAACGGACCCATAAATCGTTGTAAGTCACATGGGAATGGTCGTCGTAGAAAGCGATCTTCTCGGGATTGCGATAGCATGCGGTATCGAATATGTCGGCTACTCTCATTTCGATCTCCTTGCTTCGAGTTGCGCTTCAGGCATTCCCTTGAAGCAATTTCAGCGTACCGAGCAAGGTTTTCCGAATACAGAAACAAAATCGGTTTCTGCATAGGTATCGCTCTATTGCATGTATACTTTCTATAGGTTACAGAGCTAAAGCGACGGAGGTCCGGATGGGAAGGGTCCAAGAGGGGATAGATACCCGCAATCGTCTCGCCGACGCTTTGCTGGATATGTGCAAGCACGAGAATCCTGCAAAAATCAAGGTCATCGACCTTTGCCGGCATGCGCAAGTCGAGCGGCAAACGTTCTACCATCATTTTTCCGATATCTACGCGTTAGCCGAATTTACCTATGACCGAGAGGTCACAAGGCTTCTGGAACGGGAAAACATCTGGGAAAGCATCGTCGAGGAGGACCCGCGCGAACATTCCATCCACATACTGAAAATCCTCGAAGATTCTGATACCGAGTTGAAAAACCTGCTCTTCTTCTATTCCTCCCGCAATCAGCACGGGCATTTCTTCGACTTGGTGCAATGCAACCTGATGAACGGGCTCATGCGCGCCCTTCTCGAAGCCGAAATCAACCGCGAACGGGCAAGCCGCATCGTCAAGCTGCAATCGATTGAAATCTCGGCAGTGGTGGTCAGCTGGCTGCGCAAGGATATCGACGAGAGCGCTGAAGACCTGGTCGATTACATCATGAATACGATTGACGACATCGTGGAGGGTGAGAAAAGACGGCTTACTGCCCCGAAGCGCAAGGCAGGATCGGTCTCGTGCACCAAGCCGGCGTGATAGCAGGCGCTCTGTGTTTGCCGCACTGATGCGGCCTTCCATTTCGGATATGAGCGCATCCTGCGCAAACCATATGCGGAAGACGCCGGGCAGCACCGTTGTCCGTCCCGAAACGGGACTGCAGACCGGTTGACTGCACTATCCGTTGGCAGATGTTCCCGTCAGCCAGTCGGATTCCTGTGCAAGCTGCAGCATCTCGCGCAGCTGCGGCGAATGCCAACGCTCTTTGCGGATGGCCACGATCAGATCGTAGGCATCGGGCGCGAAATCCGTTGACAGGGCTACCATCCGCCCTGTTGCCAATTCGTCTGCCAGTGCATATTCCGGCAGATAGCAAACCCCGTCGGTCATCAGTACCAGTTGCTTGATGGCATGGCTGCTCTGCACCTTGCAGCGGTGGCGCAGCACCAAGCCCGCAGCGTTCATCATGGTATGGAGCGCCTGATGGTACACGCTGATCTCCTCGGTCATGATAAGCGGCACCGAGGAAAGGTCATCGAGCGTGACCTTGCGTTTCTTTGCAAGCGGGTTGGACGGCGTCGTGGCGAACAGCACACGGGCCGATTTGGTCTGGACCACATCGAGTGACGAATAGTCGTAGGCCTGCGCAAAGCATACCGCCATATCCAGGCGGTTCTCCGTGAGCATCCGGTGCAGCTCCAGGGAAGAGGCGGTGAAGAACTCGAGGTTGACCAGGGGCAGCTTGGCAGAAAATGCGCTTACCAGCTTCAGGAAATCGGAGTAGAGCAGGGATTCGATAACCCCTACGCGCAGGGTACCGGTAATGGCATCCGTTCCCGTACGCAGTGTTTCCATCTCCAGCTGCACATCCTGCATCTCCTGCGCCAGCGGCAGGAACTGCCGTCCGAATTCGGTCAGCTCCACCGATGAGTTGTTGCGCGTGAGCAGCGGACCTCCCATTTCCCGTTCCAGCTGGTGAAGCTGGGTCGTGACGGTGGACTGGGCATAGCCCAGCGCCTCGGCCGCCCGGGAGAACTGCCCGAGCTCGACGATCTTCAAGAAGGTCGAAATGTTTCGTAACTCCACGCGAATCACCCCTAGTGATTCAATTTTACCGAATTATGCGTTCTAATATTTCAATTTTACAGAATTACCAACCGCGCGTTTAATAAAACCCAGAACAAGCCGGCGCTTCCGTCGGGAATACGAAAGAGAAAGGAAGAGGCCATGAGGATCGAACAGCACCCGATCATCGAAGATTACGGGAAAGGCAAGCAGATCGGCTTCACCTTCGACGGCAAGCAGATGGTCGGCTATGAAGGCGAGAGCATCGCGGCCGCCCTGCACGCTGACGGCGTGATGACCCATCGCTACACCGCGAAACAGCACAAGCCGCGCGGGGTGTTCTGCTGCATCGGCCGCTGCACCGACTGCGTGATGGTGGTCAACGGCCAGCCCAACGTGCGCACCTGCATCACCCCGTTGACCGAAGGCGTGGACGTGCGCACCCAATACGGAGTGCAAACCCTTGAGCAACTGAAGGAGAGCGAGAAATGAAACGCTATGAGATGATTGTCATCGGCGCCGGTCCGGCGGGCCTGTGCGCCGCAATCGAGGCGGCGCGCCTCGGTATGGACGTAGTCGTCTTCGACGAGAATGCCCGCCCGGGCGGCCAGCTGTTCAAGCAGATCCACAAGTTCTTCGGCTCCAAGGAGCACCATGCGAAAGAACGCGGATTCCATATCGGCGAAGACTTGCTGGCAGAGGCCCGCGAAGCCGGTGTCACCGTTTTCCTGAATGCCACCGTCATGGGCATCTACGACGAGAAGGAAGTCCTGGTGAAGATGGACGATTCCGTCGTCCATTTCAAGGCGGATGCGGTGATCATCGCCACGGGTGCGGCCGAGAACATGATCCCCTTCAAGGGCTGGGACAAGCCGGGCGTCATCGGAGCCGGCGCCGCCCAGGCACTGATGAACCTCCAAGGCGTCATGCCGGGCCAGCGCGTGTTGATGGTCGGATCCGGGAACGTCGGCCTGGTGGTTTCGTTCCAGCTGCTGCAAGCCGGCTGCGAACTTGCCGCCGTAATCGACGCCGCCCCGCGTATCGGCGGATACGGCGTCCACGCATCGAAGGTGGCGCGCACGGGCGTACCGCTTCTGACCCGGCATACCGTGGTCGAGGCGCTTGGCGAAGATCGGGTAGAAGGCGCGGTCATCGCCGAGGTCGACGATCGGTTCCAGCCGATTCCCGGTACCGAGCAGACGCTCGACGTCGATACCATCTGCATCGCCGTCGGCCTGTCACCCATGAGCCAGCTAGCCGATACGGCCGGATGCGATATGGAATTCGCCCCGCGCCGCGGCGGGAACATCCCGGTGGTGGACGAGTACGGCGAAACCTCCATCCCCGGCATCTACTGCGCTGGCGATGTAGCAGGCATCGAAGAGGCCACGTCGGCCATGATCCTCGGGCGCATCGCAAGCATCCACGCCGCCTGGCGGGCCGGATACCTGCCCGACGCCGAGTTCGAAACCCGCATCGCAGGCTACCATCGCTCCATCGGCCAGCTTCGCCAAGGCATGTTCGCCCCCAAGAACCGCGGCCGCACCGATATGACCGAAACCGACGAGGGCTACCCCCTGTCGCAAAGCCTGCTGAAAAACGGGTACATGACCGAAGAGGAACTGAAGAGCTTCCCCGCTGCTACCGCGCCGCATAAGGGCATCCATCCGGTAATCGAATGCACGCAGAACATCCCGTGCAACCCCTGCCAGGATGCCTGCCGCTTCGGCTGCATTTCCGTGGGCACCAACATCGTGAAGCTGCCGGAGGTGGAACCGGATGCCAAGTGCACAGGCTGCGGCATGTGTGTGGCCGCCTGCTCCGGGCAGGCCATCTTCCTGGTGAACGAGGATTTCGAGCCGGGATACGCCTCCATCGGCCTGCCCTACGAGTTCGTGCCGCTACCCGAAGCCGGGCAGAAGGGCACCGCACTCGACCGGTCCGGCAAGCCGGTCTGCGACGCCGAGGTGGTATCCGTGAAGAACACGAAGGCCATGGATAAGACGCCGCTGCTCACCATGAAAGTACCCGTCGAATACGCATCGAGCGCTCGCTTCTACCGAGCCTGAAGGAAGGGATAGCCATGATCAAGATGGTACGCACCGCACCGACGGAAGATTTCGTCCCCCAACCCGATGACGACCTGATCATCTGTCGTTGCGAAGAGGTGACGAAGGGCGAGATCCGCCGCGCCGTCCACGACGGGCTGCATACGACCAATGAGGTGAAGCGTTGGCTGCGTTGCGGCATGGGCCTGTGCCAGGGCCAGACCTGCCAGAGGAACTTCCAGAACATCATCGCCCGCGAACTCGGCTGCTCCGTCGGCGACTTGGGCAAGATCACCGGCCGCAGCCCTGCGCGCCCCGTGGTGATCGGCACCTTCGCCAACGAGAAAACGAATCTGAAGGAGGACTGACCCATGACCGCAGAAACGAAGAGCGCATCGGTCATCATCATCGGCGGCGGCATCGTGGCCTGCGCTACCGCCTACAACCTGGCAAAGCGCGGCATGACCGACGTCATCGTACTCGAGCGCACCGAGATCGGAAACGGCGGATCGTGCCGGAACGCCGGCGGCGTGCGCCAGTCTGCCCGCGATGTCCGCGAGCTGCCGTTGGCCATGTACGCCGTCGGCAATATCTGGCCGACACTATCCGAAGAGCTGGGATGCGACGTGGAATACGTGCAGCAAGGCAACCTGCGCCTGGGCCTGACCGAAGCCCACCGCGATACGTTGGTCAAGCATGTGGAGAAGTCGACGAAAGTCGGGCTCGATGTCTGGATGGTTTCCGGCGACGAGGCGCGTGAAATCTGCCCTCCCATGAGCAAGGAAGTCCTCTGCGCCAGCTGGTGCCCCACCGATGGGCATGCCAACCCGCTGAAGACGACGCTCGCGTACTATCAGCGCGCCCTGGCCCTGGGTGTCACCTTCATCACCGGCGTCACGGTGACCGGCATTCGCAAGGTACGGGGCGAAGCCCGCATCGTGGAAACCGATGACGGCGATTACGAGGCCGACCGCATCGTGCTGTGCGCCGGATACGAATCACGCGCCATCGCCAATACCGTCGGCATCGACATCCCCGTGGAAAAGCAGACCAACGAGGTGCTGGTCACCGAGATGTGCCCGCATTCCTTCGACGTGATGATCGGCGTGGCAGGCGGCGAGTTCTACGGCGGACAAACGGTGCACGGATCGTTCGTGCTGGGCGGCAACAGCGGCCTGCAACCATATATGTCCAACCACCGCCGTTTCTCCACCGACGCCGTGACCGCCCCCTCGATCTCCCGCGGCATCCTGAAGTACTTCCCTTCGCTTGCCGACGTGAAGATCGTCCGCACCTGGGCGGGTTTCTACGACGCCTGCGCGGACGTGGTGCCGGTCATCGACAACATCGACGAGGTTCCCGGCCTGACCGTGGCATTCGGCTTCAGCGGCCACGGCTTCGGCATAGCGCCGGCAACGGGTCTGGCGGTAAGCGAATTGGTGCTCGACGGCGACTCGCACACGATCGACGTCTCGCAGCTGAACTACGACCGCTTCCACGCGAAGGGCTAGCCTGACTCCCGAAGGTTCTGCCCGGTGAAATACCGCATCCGCAACACGATGTACACGCAACCGAAAGCCGCCGTTCAACTGATTGAAACGTTCGCTTCCTACGATAGATGCACATCCATCCCCCCCACGAAAGGATTCCCCATGAGCGATTATCCCGAAGTCGATTTCCTGTACCTGAGCGAGCCGGACATGATCGAGGCCGGCGTGACCGATGTCCTGGCCTGCACCGATTGCATGGAGGAGGTCGTGAAGCTGCTCGATATCGGCGACTACCGCATGGGCGGCGAGAACGGCAACTCCCACGGCTGCATGATCCAGTTCCCCAAGGAAGAGCTGTTCCCCGGCATGCCGGTCGACGGCCCCGACCGCCGCTTCATGTGCATGCCCGCCTATCTCGGTGGCTCATTCGCCATGGCGGGCGTGAAGTGGTACGGATCGAACGTGGAGAACCGCAAGCTCGGCCTGCCCCGTTCCATCCTGATGGTCACGCTGAACGACAAGGACACGGGCGCCCCGGTGGCCCACATGTCCGCCAACCTGCTGAGCGCCCATCGCACCGCCGCCATCCCCGGCGTGGGCGTGAAGCACCTGGCGCGCCAGGATGCCAAGGTGCTGGGCATCGTCGGCCCCGGCTTCATCAACTCCATCACCATCAAGACCTTCGCCGCGCTGCGCCCGACGCTCGACACGCTGAAGATCAAGGGGCGCGGGCGTGCCTCCATCGACCGATGCATCGCCTATGTGAAGGAGAACGTCCCGCAGTTCAAGAACATCGTCGTCTGCGACACGCTGGAAGAATGCGTCCGCGACTCCGACATCTTGAGCTTCGCCACGTCCACGCCTACCGGCGGCCAGGAGAACTACCCGTTCTTCGAGCCGGAATGGGTGAAGCCCGGCGCGCTGCTGTGCGGCATGGGGGCCATGAACACGACTAAGGAGCTGATTGCCGACCCGTCCACCAAGCTGGTCGTGGACAACATGGGCCTGTACGACGCCTGGGCGGAGGAATACCCCTACCCCACATTCGACACCTGGTTCCTGATCGGCAGCAAGTTCACCGACATGATCCACGACGGCGAGCTGACGCGCGACCGCATCGAGAACATCGGTGCCATCTGCGCAGGCAAGGCGCCGGGGCGCGCAAGCGACGACCAGATCATCATCTACTCCATCGGCGGCATGCCGGTCGAGGATGTGGCCTGGGGGAAGACCGTCTACGAGAAAGCCGTCGAGAAAGGCATCGGCACCCGATTGAAACTGTGGGACAAACCGTATCTGTACTAAGCAGAGGGAATCGGGAGGCGGCTTGCAAGCCGCCTCCCTTATTCGATAGGAGCACGCTATGAGGAAAATCGTCATCTTGGGCGGCGGCGCAGCCGGATTCACGGTCGCCGCCGAGCTGGAACGGAAGATAGCCAATACCGCGCATGTCACGCTGGTCGACCAGCGTGCGCACATGGTATACCAGCCCTTCCTGGCCGAGGTCGCCTCAGGCTCCATCGAACCGCGCCACGTGGAGATCCCCTACCATCAGCATCTGCGCCGCACCGAAATCGCCTGCGCGCAGGTGATGGGCATCAGCGCCGCCAAGCACGAGGTATACCTGCAGAACCTCGATGGCGATGACTGGACGCTGGGCTATGACACCTTGGTGGTGACGCTGGGGGCGGTGACCAAGACCTTCCCCACACCGGGCATCGCCGAGAACGCCATCGGCATGAAGTCGGTGGAGGAAGCAGTGCACGTACGCAACCAGATCATCATGAACTTCAACCGCGTGTCCAGCATGTATCCCGACAACCCCGAGCGCAAACGGCTGCTGACCTTCGTGGTCGTAGGCGGCGGGTTCTCCGGTGTTGAGAGCTTCGGCGAGATGATCAACCTGGCCCATGAGCTGCTGCGCTACTACCCGGCCGTCGATCCCGCCGAACTCTCCTTCCACCTGATCGAGGCCGCGGACCACATCATGCCCGAGCTCCCGCGCGAACGTTCGCAATGGGTAATCGACCGCCTCGAGCGCCGCGGGGGCCACGTGCACCTGAACACGTTCGTGGAATCCGCCGAGGACGGCGTGGTACGGACCTCTGCCGGCGACGCCTTCCGTACCGAGGTCATCGTGTGGACCGCAGGATCCCTTGCCAATCCCGTGCTGAAGCACAGCGACCTGCCGCTCGACGAACGCGGACGCCTGCGATGCCGCACCGACCTGCGTGTTTGCGGCGATGACGGAATCGTGCCCGACGTGTGGGGAGCGGGCGACGCAACGCATGTCGCAGATACCAGCGGCTGCGGCCTGCCCGACGGGAGCTGCGCCCCCACCGCCCAGCACGCCATCCGCCAGGCGCGCTGCCTGGTGAACAACATCGTCGCCTCGTACGAAGGCCGGCGGTTGACGGACTACTACCATCCGAACGCCGGCATGGTCGCCGGACTCGGCGAAGGCCTGGGCGTCTTCACCGACGGCAGCAAGAAGCTGGGAGTGAACGGCCTGCTGGGATGGCTGGCGCACCGCGCCTACCACGTATCCGCCCTGCCGACCGCCGAGCGCAAGGCGCGCGTCATCAGCGACTGGGTGCGCGGCGCAGTCCTCGGCCGCGACCTTGCCTCTACCTCCGAGTTCGCTAATCCGCGCGGGCTGTTCGAGAAATACGCGGCACGCACCGAGGAGAAGAAGGGCGCTGCCTGAGCGCCGAAAGCGCATGCCCCTGACGCTACGAGGTTCCCGCCGCCCGCTTCCCCTGCGGGGCATCGTAGGCGTATACCCACCAGCGCAGCGTGGCCGGCACGCCCATGGCCGGCTGGGCCTCGCGCGATTCCAGGTACAGATCGGTGATGTGGGCACCGAGCCGAACCCGATAGCAGCGCACTTGCCGGCCGCGGTGCTTCGGCCCGAACTCGCCGGCGTTCAGGACCTCGTCCACGAAGAAGCTCCGCCCGTCGCGCCACTGCACCGCCACCGGCTCCAACTGGCCGTCGCGCGAAAAGCGCGTGACGACATCCACGTACTCCTTGTGCACGCGCCGCGGGACTCCATCTGTCGTCTTGTACTCCATGCCCTCTATTATCGAACATACGTTCTTATTTTCATAGCGAACAAAGCATGGATTCGCCATGGGAGAAGGCACTCGGCATCCGCCGGAAAATGCATTTTGCCCCTTGACTTCAGCCGTACGATACAAGAACATATGTTCGTGTTTTGGGAGGGATCGTGAGCGAGAACCGGACGCGGACATACCTGTGCATCGACCTGAAGTCGTTCTACGCCAGCGTCGAATGCGCCGATCGCGGCCTGGACCCGTTCACCACGAACCTGGTGGTAGCCGACCCCGAACGCAGCGAGAACACCATCTGCCTGGCCATCACGCCGGCCATGAAGGCGCGCGGCGTGCGCAACCGCTGCCGCATGCGCGACATCCCCGAACATCTGGAATGCATCATCGCCCGACCGCGCATGCACCGCTACCTGGAGGTATCGACCCAAATCGTGCGCATCTACCTGCGCTTCGTGGCCGCACAGGACGTGCACGTCTACAGCGTAGACGAATGCTTCATCGACGCCACCCCCTATCTGCGTCTCTACCGCACCACGCCCAAGGCGTTCGCCAACATCCTGCGGCAGGCGGTCTTCCAGGAAACGGGCATCACGGCCACGGCGGGCATCGGTACGAACCTGTTCTTGGCGAAGGTGGCACTCGATATCACCGCCAAGCATGCCGACGACGGCATCGGCGTGCTGGACGAAGACGCTTTCCGACGCGAGATATGGTTCCATCAGCCCCTTACCGATATCTGGGGCATCGGACCGGGCATCACGCGGCGCCTGGCGAAATATGGCGCATTCGACTTGGCCGGCGTCTGTGCGCTGCGCCCCGTGACGCTGCGCCGTGAATTCGGGAAGAACGCCGAATGGCTGATCGATCATGCCTGGGGTCTGGAGCCCTGCACCATCGCCGATATCAATGCCTACACGCCGCGCGGGCATTCGCTGTCAAACGGGCAGGTGCTGATGCGCGACTATTCCTTTGCCGAAGCGCGCACCATACTGCGCGAAATGACCGAGGAAAGCGCGCTGGAGCTGTTCGAGGGGAACCTGGCCTGTACGGGCGTGGCGATTTACATCGGATACGCGAAGCCGTTTTGGACGGAAGCGGGCCTTTCGGGATATGGCGGCGCCAGCCGCAAGCTGCCCGAAGCCACCAACGACCGGTCCGCACTGTTCGACGCCGTCCTGTCGCTCTACGACGCGAATGTCGACCCCGCCGCCCCGATACGCCGGGTGAATGTGGCGCTGTGCGGCCTGATACCCGAATCCGAGGTGCAGCCGTCGTTGTTCGGCAGTCCCGAGGCGAAGCGGCAGGAACGGAAAATCGCCGCGGCGGCAAGCGCAGTGCGCGGGCGCTTCGGGGCAAACGCCCTGCTGCATGGCACCAGCCTGTTGCCTGAAGCCAACGCACGCGAGCGCAACCAGCAGATCGGAGGCCACCATGCCTGAGCAGCGCCGGCCTTCCCGCCTGCCCCGCGGCGCACAGCAGGCCAACCCGCATATCCCCGACGATACCCTCTGGCCCGACCTGCCCGAACCCGAGCGCGACAGGCGTCGGGCCATACTGGCCGATATCCGCCGCCGCGTTGCCGAGAACGGCCCGCGGCGCGCCCTGCGCACGCCCGACCGGGCCAACCAGTTTCTACCGTTCGCCGCCCTGAAGGGCTATGATGAGATGCTGGCGAAAATGCGCCGCAGCGTCGAGAGGGAAAAGGAGTAAGCGCTTCTCGTTGCAGGACGCTGTCCGAAGCCAGGAGCATACCTTCCATATCGCCGTTCCATCTTCATGCAAGAAGCCGCTTCCTTCCTGCCCAACTTCTCCTATGATGGGACAAGACGCTATCGTGCACGTCCAAGGAGCACCTATGGAATCAAATAACGAATTCGCCCTTACACCCGACGAGCAGAAGAAGCTCTTCGCTGCCGCCGGCGTCGAGCCGGACGAGGTCATGTCGGGAAAACGCGAACCGTCCTTTCATGACACCGCACTGGTTATCGAGGACCTGTCGCGCACGATGATCGAGGACGGCCCGGACGCACTCTGCGAGCTCGTTGCCGCAAACCATCTGTACCTGATGCAGTGCATCCGGGTCAATCCGGAAGTCGGGACCACACTGGTCCTCTGCTACAAGATGGGTGTCGAGAAGCACTCCGGTGCCTGCGCCACCAACCTCGGCGCCCTGTATTACCTGGGCGAAGTGGTGGATCAGGACTACAAGAAAGCTGCCGAGCTCTATCAGATGGCAGCCGATTGGGGCTCCGTGCAGGGCTTGGTGAACCTGGGCTATATCTACGAATACGGCCGCACCGGCACGCCCGATTACCTGAAGGCCTACCAGTGCTATTCCCTGGCTGCCGCACTTGCCAATGCTTCGGAGGCACTATGCAAGATGGGCGACATGTTCGCCCGCGGCAAAGCCTTCCCCGCAGACGAGGCGAAGGCCATGCTGCTGTGGGAGAAGAGCCTTGAGACCGCACAGAGCATCGAGGAGATCGCCCAGCCCGCATTCCGTATTGCCGAGCGCATCTTGAACTCCGACCCGCAGCGAGCGCTCTTCCTGTTCCAGCAGGCGGAGACCGGCATGCGCTCGGACATCGCCAACGGGATGGTCTATTACCGCAAACGCATGCAACAGGCCATCGAGGGCCAGGATAAGGCACGTCTGCTCCTTGACGCGGACGACACTTTGGAAGAGAGCACATCTTTCTAGCCAATACGAAATTCCGCATCGTACGGACCTTCGTTTGACGCAGGGGCAATCGAAAGGCCGATGCGGCAAGGGAAGATTGCGTCGGTTCGGGCTTCGGGATACGGCGCCTATTCGGCCTTATAGGCAAATGCCTCCGACGAGAATTCGTAGTATCTCAGCGATTCGGGAAGCATTTCGAAAAGCTTGTCAGCCGCTTGATCGGCGGTAACCGCGTACTTTCCGGCAATCCAATTCTTGTACATGTAGCTGACGCCGTAGCAGAAGACGTCAGCTTGCAGACGCTCGGATTCGGTCAGGCCGGCTCCTTGCCTGTTTGCCCGCGTCACGCGGATAAGGATGTCGCGCGAATACGAGAAGATGAAATGCTCGAGCGAGTTGATGCCCGATGAGGCAAAGGCGCCCTGGATCTTGCTGAGGACCCTGCGCCCCGACACGAAAAGATGGTAGAAGCAATCGCGGTACGTTGTGACGCTGGCATCGTAGAGCAGCGCATCCAGAATACGCTGGTAGTTGAAGTTCATCACGTCGTAACGATCCTTGAAATAGCGGTAGAACGTGGTCTTGCCCACCGATGCCTCTCGGGCGATATCGGCGACGGTGATTTCGTCGAATGGCTTCTCGTTAATCAAGCGATTGAAGGCCGCAACGATGCAGTCACGTGTCCGAGCGGGCATGTCGTTCCCTCCCCCGCTGGTTGATCCGACCCAATCGTTCCAACATGGAACGATTACAAAGTATAGTTCCACTCCTCCGAGCCGTCATCCGGGTATAGCCGAGGCAAGAGAAGAGTGCAGCGCGGCTCGCTTTCGGCACTTCCTGATATATGGAGGCGAGATGATGGAGGGAAACAGGCTTGTGACAACCTGTGGGGACTTGTTGCGGTTGCATCGATTCCGCATTAGAAAGAATATCGGAAGAGGTGTTCGTGATGGACAGACACACGATTATCGTTGCAAACCGGCTTCCCTACCATCTTGTCTCAGATACTGAATCCGAAGCCTCCAATACAGCTTTGAACGGTTCGCTCGTTGCAAGCGACGGAGGTCTTGCCTCGGCGCTCCGTTCGCTTCATGAAAAGCAGGGCAACCTGTGGATCGGCGAGTCCGACCTGCCGGCATCCGAGACGGGAACGGCCCGTGCGGCGGAGTACGAGCGACGGCTCGCCGATGCCGAATGCGTTCCCGTCTATCTCACCGAAGAAGAGCAGCGTGGGTACTACGAGCAGTTCTCGAACTCGACGCTTTGGCCGCTGTTCCACGATTTCCCGCAGTACGCTCAGTTCGATGCAGATTCGTGGGAAGTGTATGTGCAGGTCAACCGCAAGTTCTGCGACGCGGTCGCCGAAGTCGCCAAGCCCGGGGACATCATCTGGGTGCACGACTACCATCTGATGCTGCTGCCGCAGATGCTGCGCGAGGCGATTCCCGACGCGCTTATCGGATTCTTCCTGCACATCCCGTTTCCCGACTACGAGACGTTCCGCATGCTCCCCTGGCGTGCACAGGTGCTCGAAGGAGTGCTCGGGGCGGATTTGGTGGGGTTCCACACCTACGATTACGTGCGGCGCTTCCTTTCAAGCTGCGTAAGGGTGCTCGGGCTGGATAACCGTATGGGGTCCATGCTCGTCGACGGGCGGCAGGTGCGTGCCGACGTGTTCCCGCTCGGCATCGACTACGAACGGTACGCTCGTGCGGGCCGAAGCGAGCGCACAGCGTCGATCGGCGAGCGGTTGATCCCCGTTGCGGGACAGGATACCCCCCCGATGAGAAGCCTGCTGTCGGTCGGCAGGCTCGACTACACGAAGGGCATTCCCGAACTGCTGCGCGCCTACGACACCTTCCTCGAACGGTATCCGGAGTGGCGACAGCGCGTGCAGCTCTCGCTCGTCACGGTACCGTCGCGCGAGGTCGTACCGTCGTACGCCGAGCTCAAACGCGAGGTCGATGAGCTGGTCGGCCGGATAAACGGCAAGTTTGCGCGTCCGCATTGGAACCCGATCCGCTACTATTACCGGTCGCTCGATTTCGACGAGCTGATCGCCGCCTACCGCGCCTGCGACGTCATGCTCGTGACACCGCTGCGCGACGGCATGAACCTCGTCTGCAAAGAGTACCTTGCCGTGCGCGACGGCGGAACCGGCGTGTTGGTCCTCTCGGAGATGGCGGGCGCGGCCGGCGAGCTTTCCGAGGCGCTGCTCGTGAACCCGTTCGACCGGGATTCGATTGTCGAGGCGATTCATCGGGCGCTTACGATGCCCGAGCCCGAGCAGCGCCATCGCAACGGGATGATGCAACGGCGCCTATCCCGCTACACGTCCGAACGCTGGGCCAACGAGTTCATCGATGCGCTCGGCGAGGTACGCGATGAGCAGCGGACGCTTGATGCACGGCTGGTCGGACCGGATGTCAAGCAGCGGATGCACGATGACTACCTCCAAGCAGGGAAGGCCGGATCGCGGCGCACGATTCTGCTCGACTACGACGGCACGCTCGTTCCGTTCGATGCCGACCCAGCCTCGGTGCCTCCCGACGACGAGCTCCTTTCGCTGCTCGGCAGACTTTCCGCAGACCCGCTCAACGACGTTGCCATCCTCTCGGGCCGCGATAGGGAAACGCTTTCATCGTGGTTCTCGAAACTGAACATCGACCTGGTCGCCGAGCACGGCGCATGGCTGTGGACCCGCAACGGGAACCTTTCCGAAAGCCTCCCCGCCGACCATTCCCCGGAATCGTGGATGCCGCTTGCCCCGCTCGACGACTCGTGGATGCCCCGCGCCCGGGAGTTGCTGCAGGACTTCGTCGACCGGACGCCGGGCTCGCTGCTCGAGGAGAAGGGCTATTCGCTTGTGTGGCATTACCGGGCGTGCAACCGTGAACTCGCGGAACGGCGCGTCGCAGAGCTGCGATCGGAGCTGACCGGCGTTGTGGGGGACATGGGCCTTCAGCTTGCATTCGGAAACAAGGTCGTCGAAATCAAGCTCGCAAACATCGACAAGGGGTCGGCGGCATACCGATGGTTCTCGCGCGAAGGCGTCGGGTTCACGCTCGTTGCCGGCGATGATATGACCGATGAGGATATGTTCCGCACCGCTCCCGACAATGCCTGGACCGTGAAGGTGGGCGCCGATCCGACGCAGGCCCGTTGGTCCGTGCGCGATTGCCATCAGATGCGGTCCCTGCTCGAAAATCTGCTCGAACCGTAGGCTAGAAGGACGGGAAAAGCCTCTCCATCCCCTCCCCATTGGTCGATCCAGTCCAATCGTTCCAAAATGGGACGATTCAAGGGTTTAGTCCCATCCATTTGGGATGTTACCTGGGTATGCTCGGGTTACAGGAAGTCCACCGATGATCTCAATGCCAGACACCGACGGAAGGAGCCGTCATGGACCTTGGAATGTACCTGAACATCAACCGCGACGAACAGGATTTCAAGCCACGGAAGGGCGGCGGGCTGCGCGATTTCATCAAAGACAAGACATCCGCCAAGGCCGGCGACGATGCCTTCGTCCAATGGTTCTTCAAGACCATCATCGCTTCGGCGCCGTTGACCCACTATCCGGCTACGGAATTCCTCCTGAAGAACATGGCGCGGCTTGGCGGCCCCTACAACACCAAGGGCATTTCGGTTCCCCTGCATAACGTTCGCATGCCTGACGAAGAGCAGGATGGAGCATCTGATAATCCGCTTCCCTCAGAAGATGGCGAACCCGTTGGCAAACATGCGAAGAAGACCACCATCGAGGTCAACCAGACGCTCTACTCCAACGTGCATAAGATGAATCCGCCAATCGAGATGATGAAGGACACGGTGGCGCGATCCTCGTATCGCGCCATCATGCACGAATGCGTTTGCCGCAAGATCCAAGGCTGCAAGGATTATCCGCTCGATCTGGGATGCCTGTTCATCGGACCGGCGGCGCGCTCCTGCGTCGAGCGCGGCATCGCCCGTGAGGCGACGGCGGAAGAGTGCTTCGAGCATATCGACCGAGCGAAGGAAGCCGGCCTGTCCGCCATCGGCTATTTCGTGGAAGTAGAGGAATTCTGCTGGGATTTCAAGGATAAGGACATGCCCAACTTCCTGGAATTCTGCTTCTGCTGCCCCTGCTGCTGTTCGGCGGTACGCTTCGAACAGGGCGCTACCGGACCGCTGCAGCGCGTCCTGCACCAGGGAATGGGGTTCAGCTGCGTGGTGGATACCGATGTCTGCTGCGGTTGCGGACTGTGCGAGCAGACCTGCCCGCATGACGTCATCCATGTGGTGAACCGCAAGGCCACCGTCGATCCGACCTGCGCCGGATGCGGCCAATGCACGCTTGCTTGCAATTACCACGCCCTTACCATCCAGCAAACCGGATCAACGAAACCGCATATCGAGGACTACTTCGAGAAACTGCACGCTACCCTGTAAAGGCACAGAGTGCATCTGCATGGTGCCCGCACGGAATCCCGTGTGGCTTGGATTTGTGCGCGCTCAGTTGCTTTCCGGCTTTTCGGAATCCGACAGCTCGGCACCGGGCTTCATCGTGAGTTTGATGGAGTCGAATCCGCAGAACAGGCGGATGCCACCGAAAACAAGCAGCATGAACAGCGCGCCCATAAGCACGGTCGAACACGACCAGACCACCGTCTCCTGAACGGGCATCAGCGATGCCACCATGAAGTACAGGAATCCGTAGTTGTTGAAGAAGGTGGGAAGCAGCCCCATCAGGAATGCGAATCCGAAGACCATGATACCGACGCCCAATGCGGTGGCGGCAATCGGCGGCATAGATCCCATGAAGCAGGGCACCAACAGCGAGCCCAGATAGGACCACACGATTCCCACGATGCCGCTGACCACGATGTTCAGGCAATCGCGGAAGGTCTTCTCCTTGCCGATAAGAAATAGGAGCACCACGAAGAAGCCAGGCCAGCAAGCGCGGAGCGTGTTGTCCGTGTCGATGCCCAGAAGTGACATGATGGTCAAGCACAAAGGGATCACCAAACCCAGGATAACCGCGATGATGGCATCGTTCTTCTTCATTTGTTCCTCCCTCTGATTGAATCTGCCGGACAGCGCACACCCGCACCCCCATCGCTCAGAGCGGTGCCGATGTCAGCCTGCCAGGCAGGCAACCATAGGGAAAGGGTGCGGGAGATATACGTAATGCGCGCGTATCCTAGCACGTCAGGGCGATAGTGCGCTTTCGGCCAAGGCCGCTGCCAGAAGTTGCAAATAAGGTCAGCCTATAACCGCCGCCCAGGAGCGCTCCCGCCTTCAGCTGCCCTCCCCATTCCTCCACATTTCACGGGGGGGGATCCATTTCACCGTCCAAATGGGACGATTGCAATCCTCAATTGAGGGCGTAACCGCGAAAAAAGAATCTATTGCCCGCTCGGGAGCGCACTTGACTGCGTCTTGCGGTGCTATTGTGACGGGAAGGACCTAAACCGAAGGAGGATCTCATGAAAGGTGCCAACTGGACCATCCTGGAAACCGGGAAGATGGGCATTCCACGCTTCGACTTGACCGGCAAGGTCGCCATCGTCACGGGTGCCGGCAGCGAAATCGGCATCGGTCGCGCCATCGCCCGGACGTATGCTGCCTACGGCGCGAAGCTCGTTATCGCCGATATGGACGAGAAAGCCGTCCAAGCCCGTAAACAGGAAATAACAGACGAGTCGGGCACCGAGGTCGTGGCCGTGCACTGCGATGTGCGCGACGCCGATGACCGCGAGAACCTCGTGCAAACCGCGATGGATGAATTCGGACAGATCGACATCCTGGTGAACAACGCCGGCGTCGTCGATCCCAAAGACCGTCTGGCGGTGGATATCGACGAAGCCGAGTGGGACCGCATCGTGGACACTGACCTGAAAGCGGTGTTCTTCCTGAGCACGCGCGTGGCCAAGGAGATGATCAAACGCGAACGCGGCAACATCATCAACCTGGCATCGGTGGTTTCACGGGTCGCCTCCACCCGCATGATGCCCTACATGACCGCGAAAGCCGGCGTGCTGCAGATGACGCGCGGCATGGCATTCGAATGGGCGCGCTTCAACATCCGCGCGAACTGCATATGCCCCGGATATATCGATACCAACATGACCCAGGGAACGTTGCATAAGCAGAAGGCCTACGAGGCCATTACCCGCCCCATCCCGCATAACCGCAAGGTCGGCGACCCGATGGACGTGGCTGCGGCCGCGCTTTTCCTGGCATGCGACTGCTCGGACATGGTCAACGGCACCCCGCTCTTCGTCGACGGTGCCCGGTCGGTCTGGTAGAACCGGAGAGCACTGTGACGCACGATCAACTCGAAAAGCCTCAGAGCAGCATACCGGCACAAGAACGGCCGAAAGAAACCGCCGGCCCAGGGCAGCACCGCTATTTCATCTTGATTGCGGCAAGCGTTGCCGCCGGCATGACGGGCGCAACGTACATGTGGTCGATCTTCACCACGCCGCTGATGGAAGCGCACGGGTGGCTGTCGACCGAGGTGTCGCTTGCCTATTCTCTCTACTTCGTGATGCAGTTCCTGATGGGCTTCGTCGCCGGTGCCCTGCAGAAGCGTGCGGGCACCCATGTCCTGACCATCATCGGCGGCATCTCGTATTCCGCAGCATGGATTCTCATGGGGCACGCCGATTCGCTTCCCATGCTGTACTTCGCATTCAGCTTCCTAGGCGGCGGCGGTGCCGGATTCGCCTACAACGCGGCCGTCTCCACGGCGACCAAGTGGTTCCCCGACAAAAAGGGCTTCGCCAACGGCCTATGCATCGGCATCACCGGTTTGTTGCCCGTGGTGTTTGCCCCGTTGGGCGACTATCTGCTGGAAAACTTCGATTTGTCCTCGGCGCTTCTGGCTGTGGGCATGATTCCGCTGGTCCTGTACCTGATCTTCGGATGGTTTGTGAAGGCACCCGCCGACGACTGGAAACCGGCAGGTTGGGAACCGAGCGAACATGCCGATATCTCTCAGCGCAACGTAACCACCGGCGAGATGGTGAAGACCCCGTTGTTCTGGACAATGCTGCTGGCATTCGCGTTCTCCGCAAGCTCCGGAAGCATGGTCACCAGCCACGCCTCTGCTATGGGGCAGGCGTTTATCGGACTGACCGCGGCACAGGCAGCATTGCAGGTAAGCTTGCTTGCCCTGGGGAACTTCCTGGGCCGCTTCGGATTCGGCGCTCTTTCCGACCATATCGGACGTTCGAATACCCTGCTGCTGTCGCTGGGCATCACGCTGGTCGACATGATCGTCATCTTCCCGTTGGCGCATGATTTCACCACGTTCGCCATTGCCGTCATCCTGGTGGGCATGTGCTACGGCAGCACGCTGACGGTAATCCCGTCGCTGTGCGGAGACCTGTTCGGCACCAAGAACTTCGGGCAGAACTACGGCGTGCTGTTCAGCGGCCTTTCGATTGCGAGCATCATCGGCCCCATGACGGCTGCAGGCATCGTGGATGCCACGGGCTCGTACACGATGGCACTCGCCTGCGCCTGCGGATTCGCTGTTGTCGGCATCATCATGGTCCTGGCGATGAAGCATTTCGCCAAGGCATTCCGCACGAAGGATTAACGCGAGTTAAAGGGCGAGCGGATTCCCATACCCATCCTGAACACATGATGTACCAGGTGCGGTACGGAATCCTCGCCCAGTTCCTGCAGCCCAAGCTCCTTGAGCTTGGGCATGTTGCCATCCTGCAAGGCAAATTTAACGAACTGCCCGGCGCCTTGCTTTCCGAACAGCCCCTTTATAAGAGGGAGCGCGTGTTTGTCCTTTCCGACCACGTGCACGTGCGGCGCGGTCACCGCATCCAGAAACTGCTGGAGGAAACCGTAGGCGTCGGGCAGATTTCCTCGCGCGAATTCGGCACGCGACAGGTTGTACGCATACGAGGACGGTGCGAGGATGGGCCCATCGAAATCGGCCAGGGCCTGGTAGCGCCGCTTATCGCAGAGCCAATCGAAGTAGTAGTCCTGCAGCACCGCATCGGTTGCAAGCCCCTTGCGCGTGTCCTCGTCGGCAAAGTATGCATCGTACATGGCATTCCAGCGGCGTTTTGCACGCTGCAGCAGGTCAAGGTAGACATCGAAGTAGTCGATCATCTGCGGGTCCTCGGATGCGAAGGAGCGCTCGAAATACGCCGTGAAGCCTGACAGGTCGAACGGGCAGGCCAGGCAACGGTTTGCATACACCCGCTCCTGCATCCATTCGTTCAACTGGACCAGATAGTGATGGCGCCCCAGCGCATGCGGACCTAGACGGTCCTCGGTCTCTATCGCATCGATGCCCGCCGCAAATTCGTCATAGCTCAACGCGAAGGGATGACACCATTGGCGCCCCTCGACGGTATGCTTGCGGTAGGCCAGCCTGATGGTATGGATGACCCGCTCGATGCACGGCGTGTCGCCGTGGTACACCTCGCGCTCCAGATAGGCGGGGTCCACCAAGGTGAACGGAACCTGCTTCTCTTGCAGCTCATGGTAATCATGGACGCAGCCGGTGCCGGCCAGATGCTCCATGGCTTCGTGCACGCGCTGCAAGCGCACGTCGAACACATCGACGGAATCGAGCCCGCTGATCAAAATCAGCGGCAGATGGTACATGGCCGCATCCAGATACGCCGTGCTCCATGAGGTGATCATCGCGTCGAAATCACACAGGATATCTTCCAAATGCTGCGGTATGCCGAGTACCCTCAGGTTCTTCGGCGGATTCGACAGGTAATCGATTGTTCGCGTTGCCTCGGCATGGGTCGAGCGTCCCTTCAGCTGCCGATAGAAGCGCGGCTTGATAACGAACTCGATCTCGGGGTTGAAGCGTGCAATGCATTCGAGCGTGCGCGCCAACTCGCTTTTTCCCTTGTCGCCATATGGATATCCGCCTTGGTCCACGATCAGCACCCGGCGAATCGGGGCAGGATGCGACCGGCGATGGGCCACCAGCTTGTCGTACTGCGGGTTGCCAACGGCCACCATGTTGTAGGCAAGCCCGTTGCGATGCATCTCATCGAACTTATCTCGTCCCAAACACAGCAGCAGGTCGGGATACTCGCGCATGACCACCGACGAGAACAACGTGGCGAACGACACGATCAGCAACCCGCGGCGCCGGATCTCCGTCACCAGCGATTGCAGACCATACATGCGTACCGGCGGCATGACGACTACATCCACAGATGCCAGGTCCGCTCCCGTAACCTGGCCTGCTTCGATCGGCTTCACCCCGCAGTCGGCGAAAGGATACAGGTTCGCCGAATCATCCGTGCTGGCGGCTACCAGCAGCACCCGGCATCCCCGTGCCAGAAGCGCCGGAATCAGCGCCGCCATCGGCTGGTTCATGGAATCGTACGCTGCCAGGAACAGGAAGGTCCCCGGCTCCTTCGGCCGCGCAGGCAGCTGGGACGGCACCTGCAACGCCCTGATATGCGGCCGTGGTCGGAAAAGGCCCATGGCTACTCGTCCTCGAGCAATTCCTCGGCAGCCGCACGGACCACGCCGCGTCCGCCCACTTGCGCAATCACCACATCGGCTGCATGCCGTGCCTGTTCGCAAGCATCTTTCGGCGCAAAGCTCAAGCCGGCAGCCTGCAGCAGCGCCACGTCATTCAGGTCATCGCCCACGTACGCCACGTTCTCCAGCGAAATGCCTTCCCGCTCGCAGATTGCCTTCGCACGGGACAGCTTGTCCGTGCAACCCATCTCCAGGAAGTCCAATTTGAGCTTTGCCGCCCGGCGTTCGACCGCCGGCGAGGTCTCGGAAGTCAGGATCCCGCATTTGATGCCGGCTTTGCGCAACAGGCTGAATGCCATGCCGTCGCGGGTGTTGAATTTCTTCAGCTCGTTGCCCCGTTCGTCGTAGTACATGCCCGCATCGGTCAGGCACCCGTCGCAATCGGACAGGAACACGCGGACGTCCGCCTTCGCCGTGGCAGCCTGCTTGCTCTTGCGCAGGCGGTTGCGCAAGAGCATCTCGATGATGGGCCAATCCTCGACCTCGTCGATCTCGAACAGGGTATCTTCCGGCATGGGAAGCGGGTAGATGGTTCCGGACACGCGGCAACGTGAGGCCAGCAGGGCATCGCGGCCGGTGATGTAGAAGGCCCCGTTCTCCTGCCAGCAGCCCCTGAATTCCTGACGGCGCGGACGGTGGTTCACGTCGTAGTTGGCAGGCTGCGTGGTACCGTCATCGTTGCGCGTCCAGTAGAAGTGCCCATCGGGCACCACCGAGATGACGCTGTCGCATTCGGGCTTGCGCATGAGCTCCAAACCGCGCTCCAAATCGTCGGCTTGCAGAAGCGGGCTGGTAGCCTGCACGAACACCACGGTGTCGAATTCCTGGCTCTCAGCGAATTCGAGCAGCGCGGACTCGGAGCTTGCCGTGTTCGTAGCTGTCTCCGGGCTGCGGCCGATGACCTCCACCTTGGGAATCCGCAGCGCCTCGACGGTCTCCTTGATCTTCGGGCTGTCCGTTGCGACATAGACCGCATCGATAGATGGCGCAAGGGAGGCTGCTTGCGCCGTCCAATACACCAGCGGCTTGCCCAGCATCGGCTTGATGTTCTTCAGCGGAATCGATGTGCTTCCGCCCCGCACGGGGATGAATGCAACAGTACGCGCCACGTGAATGCTCCTTCGCTTACTTCTTCGACTTCTCGGACTTCTTGACGCGGCCGTAGCGATCCTCCAGGCGAACGATATCGTCCTCGCCGAAGTAATCGCCGATCTGCGCCTCCAGGATGACGAGCTGGGAATAGTCCGACGAGTTCGTCATACGGTGCTTGCAGCCGCGGGGGATGAAGATGGTGCTGCCCGCCTGAACGGGAAAGTGCGAATCTCCCACTTGGGCGACGCCGCGACCGCACACCACGGTCCAGTATTCTTCGCGATGCAGGTGGTACTGCAGGCTCAGCTGAGCTGCCGGGCGAATCTGCAGTACCTTGGACTGGTAGTCGTCCTGCAGCACCGTGGTCTTGTAAATGCCCCATGGGCGCTGGAAGATCTCGAAGTCCATCAAATGCTCGTCGACATTCAACAGCTCGTCGAAAGCAGGCAGATCCGCGCACTGGAGAACCAAGCCGTACAGCTGGCCGCGCGTGATGAAGCCCACGGGCTTGCCATCCGCGTCGAGGAACGGAACGAACGTGATGCCCTCGTTCTTGAAGACCTCCACAAGCTCGTCGACGATGGCTGTATCCGACACGCTGGTGAAATCGCGCCGGTAAGCTTTGCTATCGACGATCTTCTCATCCAAATCGGCACCGTCGAGCAATTTGCGGCGCACGTCGCCATCGGTCAGCGTGCCGACCATGCGGCCGTCGTCATCGACCACAGCCACAAAGCCGCGGCGATTCTTCTCGATGGCCTTCAGGGCGTCGCGCAGGGTTCGGTCCTGCACGATAAGGAAATCCTTGAGTTGGTACATGTCCGACCCGCTCCTAGTGCTTGCGGTACTTCAGCTTTTTCCGCTGAACCGCTTCGATGGACAGATATTCCTCGTCCTTGTAGGACAGGCTCTCGGCCACCGCATCCAGGTTCCTGCGCAGCTGATGCATCTCGTCGGGCTCCAACGATGCCGCATGGTCGGTTCCCTTCCAGGTCTTGTCCAGAGTGAAGTGGCGCTCGATGACCTCAGCCCCCAGCGTATAAGCGGCCAAATCAGGGGCAATGCCCAGATGATGGCCGGAGAAGCCGATCTTCTTCACTTGGTCGCCGTACATCTCCCGCAGGCGCTTCAGCTCGTACAGGCAGATGTCCTTGTAGGGAACCGGATAGCCCGACGTGCAGGCGAACAGCACCAGGTCCTTGTTGCGGCCATGCTTTTTGAACAGATCGATGAGCGCCTGCTCCTCTTCATGGGTGGTCATACCCAGGGACACCTGGATCTCGCCCCCGTAGTTCTCGCACAGCCATTCCAGCATCTCGTAATGGTTGTTGCAGGCCGATGGGATCTTGATGAACTCGGGCTCCAGGGAGGCGATCTCCTTAGCCGAGGTCATATCCCATACACTGGTGGAATAGGTGATGCCGGCTTCCTCGCACCACTTCTTCAACTGGGCATGCTGCTCCACGGTGAACTCCAAGAACTCGCGATGCTCGCCGTAGGTTTTGCCATAGGAGTTCTCGGGATGCGGATGCGGAGCGTTGTACTGCTCGGGAGTCAGAAGCTCCTTCGGGCAGCGCTTTTGGAACTTGATGGCATCGGCCTTGCAGTAGCAGGCCGCCGTATTGATGAGATCGCGGGCGATGGACATCTGCCCCTTATGGTTGCAGCCCGCCTCAGCGATCAGATAAGCTTTCTCGGTCATGTTCACTCCTTTGTTCTTTGAACGGTTCCTGTCTATTGATCTCTCGATTCAGAAGAATGGAAGACCGCATCTTCCATCAATGGGCCGCTCGGTTCCCTGCCGAGGTGGAATTGCTCGACTTCCGGCGCAACGGCATGGAAGGTTGCAAGGTCGCCGCGGAACGTGCGCATCGACAGCCCCTGTCCTTCCGCACCGCTGGGATCGCATGCGCAGTACAGCTCGAAGAAGCGATCCGCGATGCTTACCGGTTTAATGGCCGGGTTGATCAGCGGCAGGTACATGAGGGTAGAGGTGGTGATGCCCACGACTTCGGTGCAGGACCCTTCGGTCAGCAGCGTTTCCAACGGGATGGCATCCAGCTCGGCGTCATGGACCACCTGCACATCTGGGTGATTGCGCATGGCCGCATCCAGAAACTCGATGACATCACGCAGGTTCTCACGTGGATGCAGCTTGAAGAAGACGCGCGAAAGGCCCATCTCCTCGAAAATCTGCAGGACGATTTCGTAATAAACGCTGGGGTCGCCGTACTTCTGGCTGGCGAAGACCACGTCCACCGATGAAAGGATCTCCTGCTCGCGGTGCGCAGGCGATGTTTCGAACGGAAGCTGATGGAGGGCATCGATTTCGAAGGCCTGAACGGAGCGCATCTTGTCGGGAAAGCAGAAGAACCCGTTATCGAAATGCGGGACGATACCGAAACGGTACTTGCGCGGCGTCAGATGGACGATGCCGTTCACAATGCTCTCGAACAGGTTCTTGCGGGTGATGACTGATAGGATGGCGACGATCAGCTCCAGGAAACGCAGTACGAATTTCACCAGATGGCCGATAATCCTGATAAGGTTGCGGCATGCTTTCGCAAGCTCGTGGCCCATACGGTGCAGCGACTCGGCAGGCGTGTACTGGCGCGCCTCGGTGTCGATATCCTCGAGGCCCGGGCAGCCCCACTTGTAGGTGGCCAAGCCCTCTTCCAGCATGTTCAGCGAGTAATCGGTGATGCCCAATTCGGCGAAAATACGATCGAAGTAGGCATAATAGCGATTCGCATGGTGCAGGAACAACGTGACCTTGGTAGCTTCACCGACGATTTCACGTGTGCCTTCGAGCATGGCACGGTACACCTTCGGCCGCCTCAATACCGTACGCGCGCTGGCCGGATAGTTCGGCAGGATGGTGACGGTATACCGGTCGAAGTCGTCGCTTTCCACCATGCTGACCAGGTTAGTGCGCAACTGCCTGTCGCGCACGGGAGTAAGAAGGAGGGAACGGGGATGAACCGGACGGAACGTCCGTATGTAGTTGATTTCGTTACGCACCTGGCCCACACGGGTCGCGACAAATATCGTGCATTCAGACTCGGTGTTCCCCATGTGTCGATCAGCGCGTACGACAGCAGTGGTGTCGACGCGTCATCCCTTTCCTTACCAGGCATGTGCCCATATCGTGCTTAACGCAGACAGTATGGAACGGAATTGTCCTGGGACGGGAAATTTGACACCTATGTAACAATTACCAGCCGGATTTCACCACAATGAACCATTCCCTTACAAACAGGGGACGGTTCTTTGCCATAACAAAGGGAGGGTAAACGATCAGGGGCCGGCCCTGTAGACGGGATGACAGCTACCGGTTGATATGAATGTGCGGCATGTCGGAGTATTCGTGCTGCTCGCCCATGTAGATGAAATAATCGGCGAGCGCATCGGCAAGGGACTGGTCATGCGTGCTGACAATCAACGTCTTCCCCGAGGTCTTCAGCGCCTTCAGGAATCCGTAGAGCCAATCGCGCGTCTTGATATCGAGGCCGTTCAGCGGCTCGTCGAAGCAGTAGACATCGGGATTCATGCTGAGCACGCATGCGATTGCAACCTTCTTCTTCTCGCCGCCTGACAGATGGTACGGGGCGCGGGCGCGGAGTTTTTCGATATCCAACAGACGGCAGGCGTCATCAACGCGGCGCGCAACTTCTTCCTCGGACAGCCCCATCTGGCGCGGTCCGAAAGCGATCTCCTCTTCCACGTTCGAGCAGAACAGCTGCGCATCGCTGTCCTGGAAGATGAATCCCACACGCTGATGCAGGCGCTTGGCAAACCGCGCGTCCTTCATGCGCTTGGCATCCACCTGCTGCCCGTCGAAGTAATACGCTCCCTGCTGCGGGAAAATCAACCCATTGATGGCCTTGAGCAGCGTCGATTTGCCGGAGCCGTTGTATCCCATGAGCACCGCCGAGTCGCCCGGATAGATAGCAAGATCGATATGGCGCAGCGTTGCCTCGTCATCATAGGCGAAGCAGAAATCATCGAAGCGAATCACCGGCTCTGCCTCGGGATGGCGATGCGGCAGCGTGTCTTCTTCCGAATGACGATGCGCCTTGACCTCAGGCTCTCCCGGATGAGGCATCTCATCGGCCGCATGCGGCGTCGGCTGCCCGGTATGCACATGGGGATGCGGATCGTCGGTATGGGTATGGACGAAGGCCATCACATCGCTCCTTGCAGGTAGATGAATGATGCGACGAGAAGCGCAACCCCGGCGAACCACGCCAGGTCGATTGCGCGCCATTGCCGTTCTTTCGGCACCGGATACTCCCCCTCGAATCCACGGCAGCACATGGCGTCATACGCAGCGCTTGCCGCCTCGCTCGTTTTCAGGAACACCGTGCCGCCGATGCCGCCGACACTTTTGCCCTTGTCCTGGTTGCGCCCGACACTGCGCAGCCTCAGCGCTTCCAGCATCTGCAGGGCAATACGCCCCAGACGGACGATGTTCTTCAGGGCAAGGTCGATGGTGAAGATGAACAGGTTCGGCACATGGAAGACCCGCAATGCCGCCGTCAGCTGATTATACGGGGTGGTCAGCGCCACCGTCATGGCCGTGCCCACGGATACCAGCACCTTCGTGGCGATGAGCACCGCCGAATGGGATTGTCCGATGAAGATGGCGGGCAGCATGATGGCAAAGGTGAGACCTGCGGCAGCAAGGGCGACGCCCACGATGCGCTTGAGCACATCGCCGGGGATGAAGCACAGCCGAACCATCAGGCAGGCCAGCAGGACCAGCACATAGAAATAATTCGATGACAGGGAAGCAAGCAGGATGACCGCCAGGCCGACGATGAGCTTCGCCGGGGCCGAAGGGGAGAATCTCGACGCCTGGCCATCATCCAGGCGGAAGTTCACCAACACACCCGTGATGGAAAGCATGCTCTTGCCGATGAAGCGGTCCCTGTCGGGAACCGGCTCGTAGTCTTCCGGTTCGAGCAGCCACGACGGGATGGTTTGTGCCGGTTGGGCCATCTATGCCTTCGCTCCATCAAAATCAACGGTCTTCTTCATGCACGCGGCGATGACACGGAACACGATCACCAGCAGCGCTACCCCGATGATAGCGCTGAGGATGTAGCCTGCCCAGTCAGGCAGCGCGCCCACGGAATAGTCCGGCATCAAAGCCGTCCACTCCCATCCCTCGCCCAAGCCGACCGGGGTATAGCCCACCAAATCGGCCAGGTCCTCGGTGCTCCATTCGCCCCAGGCATCGCCTTGGGCGATCAGGCCCAACGGTGTGGCGATAACGAGCACGGCAATCAGGGCGTACACCGGGCCGTACGATTTCTTGGCAGCATCCGCGGAAGCTTGCGTCTGGATGGCAAAGCTCGGCGCCACCTTCCGCACGAAGGCCAGGATGCCAACCGTGAATACCACCTCAGCGGCACCGAATACCGTCAGATGGCCGAGGAGCATGGCGGGAACGGAGATCCATAACGGATACGGGCAGTACAGCGCATGGCCCGCATCATCGGTAAATAGCAGAGGCTGGACGCCGAATTCGATAGCCGCACAGAGCGCCGCGCAGTTGATGGCGATATAGGCGCCGATGCCGGCGGCGATCAGCTCATTGCGCAGGCACTTCTTCGTATGCCTGCAGATAACGGAATAGATGCCGTAGCCCACAAGCGGCAAGACGAATGCCATATTGAAGCAGTTGGCGCCGATGGCCAGGATTCCGCCGTCTCCGAAGAACACCGCCTGGATAATCAGCGCGATGGAAACGGCTATGCACGAGGCCCAAGGACCGAAGAGTATAGCAACCAGGGTGCCGCAGACCGCATGGCCGGTGGTACCCCCGGGAAGCGGGATATTGAACATCATCGCCAGAAAGCAGAACGCTGCAGCAACACCCAGAAGCGGCATCTTCTCTCGCGGCACCGTCTCGTGCACCTTCTTGATGGCATGCGCCCAGACAGGGATCATGGCAATGCCGAATACCCCACAGGTCGACGGGCTCAGATAGTTCTCAGGAATATGCATGGCCTATCTCCCAACCTTAGATTTCAATGTATCTCAGTAATATCGACGCTCTCTTATTCCGGTCTGGGCTGGTACCGTTTCCCTGACCGCGACAAGAGTAACACATTTTTTAAATACTTCACACGACTAGTCGGGGAATGGAGACTATCGCGGAAAAATGTCCCATCTCCCTCCCTGCCGTGGATCCTCCGTCCCCCATATGCCGGTCTGCTCTCACTTGCAAACTTTTCGCTACGAGTGCAGACGGGGAAGCCTGAGCGCTCTGCGTACGCGATTATCCTGCGACAAACTTCAACGCTTGCGCTTGCATGTTGCAACAGGCGTGCCATAATAGACGCGTTTACTCCAACAGCAATACGCATATTCGCATCATCCCAGATAAGGATGGAGAGGTTACTTCGATGAATCAGCAGGGCACATCGCTTTCGCAGATAGCCAAACGATACGGCATCTCCACGCAAACGCTGCGCCGGCGCATCGAACAGCATCCCGAGCTGGGCATCAAACTGGTTGCCCGCAAGCGCACCCTTCTCGACGCGAATCAGACGGCAGCCCTCTGCGCGATTCTGGATAAGCTCTATCGCTTCGACGATGGGAAAGAAGCCCCAGGCAATCATACTGGAGACAATCGGGCAAGCCGCTCATCGGCAAAGACCCCGGCCGAAAAACGTGCGCAATCTACCGTGTCCGCCGGAACCCACGCAGGCGCACCAACCGATCTGGATGCCGCGCTCGCGCGCATCGCTGAACTGGAGAAGAAGAACGCCGAGCTCGTCACCGAAACGCAGCGCCTGCACACGGACATCGCCGTGGCAAATGCGCGGGCGGAGGAGCGCGGTACCTATATCGCCACTCTCGAGCGCCGGGCTGACGCCTATCCCAGGCTATTGAAGGAAGGCAAAGACGAAGCCCGGGCGGCCGGCCTCGTCGAAGGCAAGACCCAGGGCATGGAAACGGGACGCGAAGCCGGCATCGCCGAGGAGCGCTCCCGTTGGGAGCAGATGGGTCGCTGGAAGCGCTTCTTCGCAAAGAAGCATTGAGGCAGACGAAGCGTCCCGAAAGCGCCGGTTATACTGCATAACCGCAATCGAGCGCCCCCGAATGCCTGAGCTTTACAGGTTCTCGTCGCCCCATTCTTTGAGCTCCATCAGAATCGGAATCAACGTCTTGCCCTTCTCGGTAAGTTCGTATTCCACCCGGACGGGCATCTCGTTGTATTGCCGACGGAGCACCAGGCCGCTTTCCCCCAACTCCCTCAGCGAATTCGCCAGCATCGTATTCGTGATTCCGTAGATCATGCGTCGCAGCTGCCCATAGCGCACCGTACCGCTTTCGTTGATGGCGCACAGGATGAGGATCTTCCATTTCCCGCCAACCACATCCAGTACCTTGCGTAACGCACAGCCCGGCCCAGCGATGGTGGGAACCGCCGTTGAGAAGCAATCGTCTTTCGCCATGGTGCGTCCCTTTCCCTGGTAAGAAATTCAATACCACATATCTATTAACTGCGTACTTGCTCAGTATTTTATACCACATATACTGAAGGTGAAAGCAACGAAGGAAAGGACCCCAATATGACACGCGAATTGACTTCCGCAGACTTCAAGCAGGAAATCCTCGAGGGAAATGCCCCGGCCATGATCGACTTCTACGCCGATTGGTGCGGCCCCTGCCGTTCCATGGCACCCACCGTCGAACAACTAAGCGCCGACTACAACGGCAAAGTTAAGATCGCCAAGGTCAACGTGGACAAGAATCCCGACATTGCCCAGCAGTTCGGCGTGATGAGCATCCCTACGTTCGCCTTCTTCAAGAACGGGCGCATGGTCGACTCCACACTCGGCGCCCAACCGCGCGCCGCGCTCGAAGACCGTCTGCAGGCGCTGATGAGGGCATAAACACGATAATGTTGCCGTGGAACAGACGGCAGCGGCAAACCTCCTTCCAGAGGGCGGCGGGGATGATTCCGCCGCCCTTCTTGTATATCGTCCTGAATATGCAACCGACGGCCGATGCTCGCCAACAAGCCCGCGACACCTACCTAATGCCTGCGCAAACCGCAAGGAAAAAGGAGTAGGCTGGCAAGTAGGCGAACGCATCCCGAGAAGGAGGTGCATCATGGCACGGACTCCCCGTTATCGCGTCCAGAAGCTCTACGACGAGCATGGCAGGGTGATGCCCCATTTCCTGGACGATGAATTCTACTCGTACAGCCCTTCATGGGAAACAGCCATGAGCAACTCGGGTTTCTCATCGATCATCGAGCGCGACCTGGTGGCCGAACGCCGAGCAGATTCCGCACTGGACTATCTGGCAAAGCTTGCCCCCAATGAACGCGTCCGCACGCATTTCCTGTACTGGTTGCACATCATCGATGACGAACTTGACCCTTGGACTACCGGCGGAGCCATCCATTTCCGTCCCCATTGGGCACGTGTGCTGATGCTTGCACTGGCCATGGGCGATGCGGCGGGACTTTCCGATGCCGACCTGGATGCTCTGGCCGCAGCCGCCGTCTTCCACGACTCCCGGCGCAAGAACCCCTACTTGGATACCGGGCACGGCGATCGCGCCGCCCACTACTATGCCGACTTCCACGCACGCAGACAGAAATCGCAGAGCGAAACACCAGCCGACGCTTCCGCCGAAAGGCCCCGCGTGCCCTTCGACCCGCGCGCCTACCTTGCCATGCAATGGCACGACCGTGACGACCGGGAAGGCCTGAACGTCATCAACCGGGCACAGGAACGCGACGAGCTGCCCACCGCATCGGCCAGCCGCGAGAAACGCGGCCATCTGGCATCGGTGGAAAGCGCATTCCGCGGCATGGACCACCGTGACCTACTGCTGCCGAACGGGCTGGCCGACGCCCTCCCCGAAGGCGCCGATGCCGATGCCGCAACGCTCTACCGCATGTTCAAGGACGCTGACGGCCTGGACCGTATCAGACTGGGAGAAAACGGGCTGGACCCGCGCTTCCTGCGATTCCAATATGCCTGGGACGCCCTGCCGTTTGCCAAGGAGCTGCTGGCAGCAAGCGAATAGCAACGCAGAACGGGCAGGATGCGATACGCAACCTGCCCGTCTCGCTTTCGGCCTCGAGAACCCGCAGAGAATCGCTGATCACGCCGCGCTGCGCCTTCGCGAGAAGCACAACGGCCCAAGCGGCGACCAGCACGCCGAGTTCGATCGATCCCGTTCCGATGCCCGAGGCGCTGTCGGCGGTCAGGTAGTTGAAGCGGGTGAAGACGTCGAAAAGGATGCCGATGGAAAGAACGTAGAAAGCCGCCCGGTAGATTGGCGCCAGGATGGATGACATCCGTTCGTCCTTGGCGCCAGAACAGCAGAACGGCTTATGGCCGCAAAGGAACACCGCGGCTATTTCTTCGTGCCGTTATTTCGAGAACCGACCCGCCCGCGATACCAACTGGCTGCCGCCAGCACCGCCAAGACGATGGCGAACGCAAGTACCTCGGCAGGCGCTGCGACAATAACCATCTCAAGGGTGAAGGCACAGACGATCAGGAGCGCCGCCACGCCCAGCTTATGCGACGCAACCACCACCGCCAGGCCGATCAGGCAGGCAAGACCTCCCAGCGGCGGATTGAACAAGATGACGGCAGTACAGGTGACGGCCACGCCCTTGCCTCCGGAAAAGCCGTGCCAGAAGGGAAAATCGTGGCCCAAGACCGCACCGATGCCGGCGCAGGCCGTGGACAGGCAGCCGGAATGCGGGAACGCGATGCCGCCGGGGCACGCTACCAGAAGCTTCAGGAGGCCTCCGGCATCCGGGATGGTGGCGCAGACCAGCGCGGCAAGTGCAACGGCGAAAATCGTTTTCAGGATGTCTCCCGCCAGCACGAGCGCCGCCCACGCAGGTCCGAGCTGTGCCCCGACGTTTGCCATGCCGGGGTTGCCCGAACCGACATCGAAAGCATGCTTGCCGGTACGAGCACGCATCACGGCATCGGCCGTCAGGAAACAGCCGCACAGATAGCCGATGGCCGCACAGAGCAGCGCTGCCAACAGGTCCATGGCACGCCCCCTTCAATCTGGCCGAATGCCCCTGTCGATGCCTTCATGATAGCAAGCGACAATAGATAGCGAGCCGTCCCCGCCGAAACAGAAAGGGCCGCCGCAGGTTACCCGCGGCGGCCCCGACATGAATGCCTACCGGATTATCTTAACGGGAGGCAACCTCGGTGGCCTCGACGGCAGTCGATGCAGCAACGGGCTTCGCCGCATCTTCGCCCTTGGCAGCTTTGCGGTCGTCCCACGCGGCGAAGGCGTTGGCAAGCAGCGTGCCGCTGATGGAATGCCACACGCAGGAGACCGCGCAGATGATGGCCGCCTGCGGCATGGCAGCGAACTGGGCCGTAGTTGTGGCCAGGTTCGTGGCCAGGCCCGCATTCTGCATGCCGACCTCCAGCGAAAGCGTGCGCTTCTTAGGCACGTTCATATGCGACAGCTTGCCGGCGCCGTATCCCAGCAGATAGCCGATGCCGTTGTGCAGGAGCACCGCGGCGAAGATCACCGCGCCGGACGTGAAGAACAGCTGGCCCTGCGACGAGGTCACACCGCCGACGACGCACGCCAGGCCGAGCACGGCCACGCCGGGCATGCACTTGGCGATTTCACGGTACGTGGCGTTCGACTCGAGCGCCCAATTTAGCAAGAAGCCCAGAATCACCGGCAGAATCACCGTCTCGATGATGGACAGGAACATGGGCAGCGCCTCCAGATGGATGCTGATGCCGTTTGCCATCTGCGTGACCAGGAAGGGCGTCATCAGAGGGGCCAGCAGCGTGGAGACTGTGCTGAGTCCAACCGAGTACGCCACATCGCCGTGGCACAGGTAGCTCATGATGTTGGAGGATACACCGCCCGGGCAGCACCCCACGAGGATCAGGCCCAGCGCAAGCGCATCGGGCAGGTTGAGCAGATGGCAGATGAACAGCGCCGAGAACGGCATGATCAGGTACTGCGCGATGGCGCCCAGGCAGATGTCGAACGGATGCTGGGCCAGAATCCGGAAATCCTGCTTGGTCAACGTCAGACCCATGCAGAACATGATGAACCCGATAATCAGCGATTGCCACGTGAAGCCGTTTCCCAACGGATCCACGAACAGCTTCGTATTCACCCATGCCATCATCGCCGGCCAAATGAGCGTCAACACCGCAATGGCGATGACGAACACCGACGAACGGCTCGAAAGTACCTGGCTCAGTTTCTGCAACGCTTTCATTCCTACCCTCTTTCTAAAGCGACGCAATAAAAAAATCCCCCGCAACCCGACCGAGGCTGCGAGGGACGAACATGAGTCCGCGGTACCACCCTGGTTCCGTGCGGCGGGGCCGCACGACGCTTACGCACCAACATGCGCATCTCACTAACGGGGAATCCCGTCAGAACCTACTGCGATTTCGGCTCTGCGTCTCGGAGAGGATAATCCATCGGGGCCTGTACGCTGGCTTCCACCATACCCAGCTCGCTGCGGTACCGTATCCCGACGACCGTGTTCTCGTCATCGACTTTTGCTTCCTATGAAGTTGTGCCCATATTCTAGGTCTGCCGAAACGGCATGCAAGCATCGCCACATTTAGTTCACATTAGGAAACTTTCCCTCCTGTGCTACGCTTGGGCAGAGAGCGGAGCAACGGCGGCAACCGCTGGCTCCGTTCCAGCAGGTAAACAGGCACGAAGCAGAGGCGAACCATGGGCAGCAAGAAGCGCTCGGCACAGCAGCGTCAGCGTGACGCCTTCCGCGCCCAGCTCGCCGACGGCGCGGGCATGGATGACCTGTTCGCCCGCGAAGAGGAACGTCGCCAGGATGATGCCCGCCAACGCGATGAGGCTCGCCGAGAGAAGGCATGCACCTCGAAGAACCGTTATGATTCGCTGGAAGAAGCGCGCGCAACCATTGCCTGGTGTGCCGACCACGGCCGCCGCGGCCTGCAGGCGTACCGTTGTCCCTACTGCAAGGGATGGCATCTGACCTCGCATCCGCACCGCAGCGGCAACTGATCAGTGGTAGAACTTGCCCATCCGATGGTCTTCCGCCCACAGCTTCTCGGCAGTGGGCACCCAATTCTGCGCATACTCCTTGCAGCGGTTGCTCAGCATCTCTGCCGTCTCTTCTCCCTCGAGGTTCGACGAATGCGCGCCCGTCTCCTTCACCAAGCGCGGTAGGATCTCGGGATTTTCCAGCATGGGACAGGGGCGCAGCATATTGTCGTTGAAGGGCTGGCCGTCGTGGTACGCCATGAACAGCGGGCGGCGCAGCGCCTCCAGCAACGGCATATCATGGATGTTCGAGTCGCTGAAGTGCACGAACACACAGGGATCGACATCGCCCGCCGCATTGATGTGCAAGTAGCGACGTCCGCCGGCGATGCAGCCCTGCACGAACTGGCCGTCGTTCTGGAAATCCATCGCAAAGATGGGCTTGGTCATGCGGATTTCGCGGGAGCGCCGATACATCTTCTCACGCTGCTCGGGGGTGCACATCAACTGGAGGTTCGCATCGGACCCCACCGGCATGTAATGGAAGTACCAGATAAACGATGCGCCCAGGGAAACCACCTTGTCGATGAACTCATCGCTGGATACGGCGTCGATGTTCTCGCTGGTATAGCATGCGGAGATGCCGAACGGCAGGTGGTTCTCGTGCAGCAGCTTCATGGCACCCATCACCTTCTGATAGGTGCCTTGGCCGCGGCGGAAGTCCGTAGTCTCCTCGTTGCCTTCGAGGCTGATAGCCGGCACGAAGTTCCCCACTTCCAGCATCGCGTCGCAGAACTCCTGGTCGATCAGCGTACCGTTCGTAAAGCAGAGGAACACGCAGTCGTTGTGTTTGCGGCATAGCTCGATGATGTCCTTCTTGCGCACCAGCGGCTCGCCGCCTGTGTAGATGTACAGGTAAACGCCCAGGTCCTTGCCCTGCTGGATAATGCTGTCGATGTCTTCGAAGGTCAGGTTCAGACGGTTGCCGTAATCGGCTGCCCAGCAGCCCTTGCAGTGCAGATTGCACGCACTGGTGGGGTCCAGCAGAATGGTCCAGGGGATGTTGCACTGGTACTTCTCACGCATCTTCGCCTGTTGCTTCCATCCCAATACCCCGGCATACAGCAAGAAGTTGATGACCAGCTTGTTCGTAACGTTCTCATCGATGGTATCGCCGAACGTGTACATCATCTGGTACATGTTGTCATCGGGATTGTCCAGATGCTTGTGGATCGCATCCATCTGGTGCGGAAACGTCTTATAGGCTACGGCATCGGCGATTTTCGTCAGCGTGCCCAGTGAAGGGTTTTCGCTTTTCCGCAACTGTCCGATCTGGTTCAGGATGATGTTTTCAAGAACCTTATGCCTGCGCATGTCCTACCCTTCTTTCGGCCCGCGAGACGCCCGGCAGATGGGAACCATGTCTGAAAGCGTACCGTGCGGACCCTCCCTCGCTATTCGTTCGCAATCTATTCTTGCGAATTTTTCGGGTAGGGGGTGACCCAACAGGGTTTATGTAAGGAAACGGAAAACTTCGTTATCCGAACGGCAGGAAAAAGGCGCCGCCCACGGAACCAACTTGCAGGGTCAATCCGTGGAATCGACACCGATATGGAATGCCGCGCGCGTTAGTTCTGCGAATCCACCAAGTCGGGGAACAGCTCCAGTAACTTGTGCACCGGCAGGCCCACGATGTTATCGTAGTCGCCTTCATACGAGGCTACCAGTTTCCCGCCTTCGCCTTGGATACCGTAGGCACCTGCCTTGTCGCGCGATTCGCCCGTGGCCACGTAGGCGGCAATCTGCTCTTCGGTCAGTTCCTTGAACGTAACCTGGCTTATCTCGTGAAACTCACGATGCGCCATGCTGATCTTATCCGGCGCCGTGGCCAACACGCGCCACACCGCCACTCCGGTGATTACCTGATGGGTACGGCCCGAAAGCTTGCGCAGCATGTTCTTGGCGTCCTCGGCGAACTTCGGCTTACCGAAGACCTCACCGTCGAGCACCACCATGGTATCCGCCCCGATAATCGTGGCCTGTCCCAGGTACGGTTGGGCCAACAACGCCTGAACGGCCGCGCCCGCTTTACGCTGGGCCAGCGTCTCAGCCGCCTTCGCGGGATCGGCGCGCAAGTCATCGTCCAACGACTCGTCCACATCCGACTTGAAAACGGTGTAGTGCACGCCTGCCTTGTCTAACAGCTCCCGACGCCGTGGGCTGCCCGAGGCCAGGATGGTATCCGTGATCATTGGCTATCCCTGCTTTCTCCGTGCGCGATACGCAGCCATAGGCTCGATGCGCAATCCCTGCTTGTTTGCGCTGAGCGCCAGGTCCCCCTGGATGTTCCCGGTATACCCGCTGATAGGCACCCCATCGGCAAAGCCGTCGGTGATAGCGTTTACGGCCGCTGTCTCGACGCGCGCATCGCTTCCCAGGATCAGCTGCAGCACCTGGAAGGCCACCCGGCGCTGCATCGGCAAGGGGCTGGCACCGAATTCCGGCTGCAGCACGCAACCATCTTCCCATCGGGGCGTATCTTCGCCATCGGCACGGCCGAGCCAGGAGACCACCTGCTCCATCAGGGATTCCGCCTGTGCATCCAACATGTCGTCTTCGTCGCCGATCAGGTTCATGGAACGGCACAGGGTGTCGAGCAGCTGCGGATTGCGTTCCTTTGCCAGCGGCACGATCTCCTGCCGCACGAACGCCCGGAAGCGGTCCGTGTGCGCATTCGTGGCATCCTCGCGCCAGAGCTCGCCCGATTCGTCTTGCACCACCGGGCGGTTCTTGTCGTCGGCGTCTGCCCGTTTGCGGATATAGGTACGCAGGTCCTCGCGACTTACATCTAGGAGCGGACGCACCACCGGGCCGTTGCGATAGAGCATCGAGCGGAAACCACCCGGACCTGTGCCCACGATGGATCGCATGTAGAAGTTCTCCACGCGATCGTCCTGGGTGTGGGCGGTCATGATGCGCCCCGAGCTGAGCGGCGCCGACAGATCCAAGCACAGGTGTGCCAGGGCATCGCTTGCCGCCGTGTAGCGTTCGCGCCGCCCGATGGCCTCCAGGTTCTCACCAGTCTCCTTGGCTTTGCCGGCAACATCCACGTCCATACGGAAGAAGCGGGCGCCGAGGATCTCGGCCAGTTTCTGCACGAAGATCGCATCGTCATCGGCATCCTTGCCGCGCAGATGATGGTTCACATGGAGCAGCGCCACGGGACCCAGCGCCCCGCAATCGCGCAGTTCACAGGCAAGATAGGCAAGCGCTGTCGAATCGGAGCCTCCCGATACCATCAGGAGCACCGGCGCTTCGGCATCCACCAGATGCCGCTCGGCAATGGTGCGCTTCACCCGTTCCAGCAAATCCGTCATGATGGTCACTCCTTCTGCAGGCGGGCATGTACCCTTGTCGTTTTTCGCTCCAACCAGCTGATTCGCATGCTAGAGCTTTCGGCAGCTGCCCGCTCCGGGTTTTGATATCGCGTTCCATGATACCGCGAAGCGCATTTTCCGCGGGGACCCTGCGCGGTTTCCCGATAATTTCAGGCTTTCCTGATATAGTGGCGAAAAGGTTAGGAGCAGCCATGCATTTCATCATCCGCTGGATTATCACGGCCATCGCCGTCGCCGCTGCCATTGCTGTGGTTCCCGGCATCCAGATCACCAGCCCCCAGAGTTCGGTGGAGGCGATTGCCGTCATCGCGCTGTTCCTGGCGCTCATCAACATGGTCATCAAGCCGATCCTGAAGGTGCTCGGCGCGCCTATCACGATACTCACTTTGGGTCTGTTCGCCCTGGTGGTGAACACACTGCTGTTCTACCTGGCTGCCGCCTGCGCCGGCATGTTCGGTGTCGAAGTATCCATAGCCAGCTTCTGGTCGGCATTCTTCGCGGCAATCATCATCAGCATCGTCACGTTCATCCTGGACCTGATTCCCGGCTTGAAGTAACGGCGGTCATCCAGCGACACCGCGTCGGATCCCTGCGGTTCCCACGCCCTGTGTCTAGAGCACGTCTTTCAAGCTCATGAACTTGCGCAGGTTGTAGAGCGCGCCCGACTCATGCACCGCCGGGCGGATGACACCGCGCTCGGTGATGATGGCGTTGATCAGCTCGGCAGGCGTCACATCGAAGGCGGGATTGTAGACGTTACGCGGATAGGCCTCCACGTCGCAGACCTCGGACGGGTCACGGAACTCGATGGGAATCTGCGAGCCTTCGTCCAGCGAGATGTCGATGGTCGAAGTCGGTGCCGCAACGTAGAACGGGATGCGATGGTAGTCCGCCGCAATCGCCAACTGATAGGTACCGATCTTGTTCGCGGTATCGCCGTTCGCGCAAATCCGGTCGGCACCCACGATCACGGCATCGACCAGACCCTGTTTCATGAGCATGGCTGCCATATCGTCGCACTGCACCGTGCAGGGGATGCCCGCTTCGGTAAGTTCCCACGCCGTCAGGCGTGCGCCTTGACCCACCGGCCGTGTTTCATCGCAGTATACGTGCGAGATGTGCCCTCGCTCATGCGCCGCATACACCACGCCCAGTGCTGTGCCGTAGAACACCGTGGCCAGGCTTCCTGCGTTGCAATGGGTCAGCACGCGGGCCCCTTCGGGAAGCAGTGCCGCTCCCGCTTTGCCGATGGCGCGGTTGCAAGCCTCATCTTCCTCTTCCATGCGCTGAGCGCGCGAGAGGGCGGAAGCCGCTGCCATTTGGATGGTGGCACCATTGCCGAGTGCCGTCAGAATCACATCGGTAGCGCAGTTGACGCCCCAAGACAGGTTCACGGCAGTGGGACGCGCCGTGGCAATCTCGTTCGCCACCTGGTTCAGCTCGGTCCGGAACCCATCGGCATCGGAAGTGCCTGATGCAGCCTCGGTCGCCCACATGGCCACCGCCGCCGCTCCCGTTACCCCGAGTGCCGGCGCACCCCGTACCGCAAGCACCTTCACGGCGCTGATGACCTGACGGTAATCCGTCAGCACGACCATGTTCTTCTCCGCCGGCAGCTTGCGCTGGTCGATGATGCGCAGTGCCGCCCGGTCGAATCCGTCATCGGCCGTGCGGGTGATGATCTCGATGGTACGGGGTAGGTTCTCTACGCCCATATATGCCTCCCAACTTTCGAGCCGCGAATGCTTGCAGCCATCGACGACCCGTAGAACTCGCCCCAGAACGTGTGGCAAGCCCTATACCTTCGGCTTTCCTATTCGTAGTCCTTTTTCAGCGCCGCAAACGCATCACGCGAGTTGCGGATGGTGTCCTCGTCGACGCAATAGCCGGCACGCACCCAGCCCTTCACGCCGAAGCTGTCGGAGGCCACCAGGAGCAGCTCGTGGGCCTTCGCCTTCTCGGAGAAGGCCTGGGCATCGGGCTCGAGCGCCTTGATCCACAGATAGAAGGCGCCCTGCGGCTCGATATAGGTGTAACCCAGGTCGTCCATGATGCCGGTAAGCAGTTTCCGGTTGCGGACGTAGGCGTCTACGTCGGCCGGCACGCCGCAGCATTTCTGCGCCACGCGCTGGAACAGCACTGGGGCGCAAACGTACCCCAAGGCGCGGCCCGCGCCGCACACTGCCAGGTAGATATCGCGTGCGTCGGGAACCGTCGGCGGCACCAGCACATAGCCGATGCGCTCGCCCGGCAGGCTGAGCGACTTCGACCAGGAATAGCACACGATGGCAGTATCGATGATGGACGGCACCCAGGTTATCGGCTTGCCCGTATACAGCAGCTCGCGATACGGCTCGTCGGAAATCACGTAAACCGGTGTGCCGAGCTCTTTGCGCTTGCGCTGCAGCGCCTGATTCAGCTCCGCCAGGATCTCCGGACTGTACACGACACCGACCGGGTTGTTCGGCGTGTTGATGATGATAGCACGGGTATTCGCGGTGATAGCGGCCTCGATGGCGGGCACATCCAGCTGGAAATCACTGGTACGCGCAGGAACCTCCACGCACGTGGCGCCCATGCTCTGGATCCACATGCGGTATTCGGGAAAGTACGGCGGCACCACAATGACCTCGGGCGACTCGCCTGCGATAAGCGCCCGCAGTGTGCAGGTCAGCGCACCGGCTGCTCCGGCCGTCAGGTACAGGTCGTCTGCCGACACGCCCGCATCGAACCGCTCATTCAGATTCTCGGCAATGGCATCGCGCGCCTCGAAGGCGCCTTGCGCCATGGAATAGGAATGCAGCTGTTCGGGTGGAAGCTCGATAGCTTCGCGCAACGCATCCGCCACTTGGGGCGGCGCGGGAACTGATGGGTTTCCCAGGCTGAAATCGAACACCTTGTCCGCGCCGATCTCCGCCTTGCGCGCCAAGCCGTAGGCGAACAGCTCGCGGATGGACGAGGGCGCGGCCCCGAGCGCGTACATATCTGAATTGAACATGCGACACCTTCTCTACGATTCACCTTGCCACCGGATATGAATAGAACCATCTGCGCCATCAGCTGTGCGGCGGCAAGGACCGGTTTCCCATCGATTCTATCAGTCTTACGATAAGTCTCCGTCCATCAGCAGGGCTATGGCCAGGATATAGGCGACGAGCGCCTGCTTCAGCTCGGCGACAGGTACCGCCTCGTCTACCGCGTGCATGCCGCCCGCCCAGGAAGGACGCGGAAAACGGGCAAGGTCCTCCGCCCCGAAACTCGTGCCGCGTGGAAAATGGTGCGCATAAGTACCCCCGCCCATGGTAACCGGCGCGGCGTCGACTCCCGATGCCAGCGCATAGGCCCGACGCAAAGCCTGCACCGGCGCTGTATCGGGATCGACGATCAGCGGTTCGACCAGCGAAAGCGGTTCGACCTGCGCTTTAAGGCCCGCCGCCTGAACTGTGGCGGCTACCTTATCCCGCAGCTCCTCCGCGGTCGTTCCCGTGGGGAAGCGGCAGTCGATGCTCTGCGTGAAGCGGCACACGGGCGCATCGGCGGCCCCTTCTCCTGCTTCGGGCGCAAGCCTGGCCATACCCGCCACGCAGGTAAGCGGGCCGAAATCTGCATCGGAGATCTGCATGCCGAAATAAGCCCCATCCGTTTGGCCCGTGATGTCGCGGACAAATGCGAGCCACTGGGTCTCATCTGCCGTCAGGACGCCTGCTTCTACCAGATAGGAAGCCAGCAGGTGAAGTGCGTTCACCGCCCCCTCGGGCATTGCCGCATGTCCCGCAATCCCGTGCGCCGTCACCATGCTGCACGTGGATTCGCCTGAGCCGGCAGTCCGATCTGGACAGGGCGCAACCTCGATGCAGGATGCCGCCGGCAAGCGTCCCGGCTGCACGCGCACGACCGCGGTGGCCACACCGGGAATCGCGTTCACCGCTTCACCCGCCGAAAGCGACACAAGCGCGCCATCCGCAATGGGCTTGCTGACGATTCGGGCCTGGAACTGGCCCTTCTCGCCATAGCACACAGGGAATTCGGCATCGGGCGTGAACAGGAAATCGGGTGCCTCATGGTGCGCCAGGTACCAATCGGCATCGCCCATACCCGATTCCTCGTCGCAGCCGAACAGCATCCGCAGGTCATGCGGGAAGCACTCGCCCGTCTGCGCGGTGCGTTCCATCCAAAAACGCACCGCATGAAGCGCGCAGGTAAGCGGCCCTTTGTCGTCGCTTACCCCGCGCCCCACATACAAGCCGTCGCGCAAGGCCAGCGTATGCGGGTCGCTCGACCATCCGTCTCCCGCCGGCACCGTATCCAGATGGCCGATGATCGCCAGCTGCTTGCGGGTATCTGCTGTCCCTGCGCCAGGCGCATCCGCATACCCCATATGGCCCCCTCCGTCGTGGGGAACAAGGCCATAGGCTTCCGCCTTAGCCAGCATGGCATCGAGCGCCTTGCGCGGACCGGGCCCGTAAGGCGCCCCTGCCCCCTCGTCCGGCACGCCCTTCGCGCTATCGATGGCGACCAGGTCGGCCAGGTCGGCCTCGACCTTTGGCCATTCACGATCTGCAAACTCCTGGGCTTCGGCAAGCAAACCCTCGTGATAGAACATGCATGAATCCTTTCTGTGCCGCTGAACTGGCTATTCATCAGGCTTTTTCGCATTTCGCCCATTCTGCGGCATCGTGTTATAATTTGTTGCCGTGCCCGAGTGGCGGAACGGCAGACGCGGTGGTCTCAAAAACCATTGTGGAAACACGTGCGAGTTCGAATCTCGCCTCGGGCACCAGCTTGAACCTATCGGCCCGAAGCCCCTTGGCCTCGGGCTTTTTCCTTGCTGTTTTCAGGTTGCCCGTCCCGCAACCTCTGTGATCCGCGGGGCGCTGTTCCAGAAGGTCCGAACCGTCACGCTTTCGGCAGGAACGGGTCGAGGTCGGCGATGTGCGCCACGGCAAGCGCTCCGCAAAGCTTACGACCGGACGGCGTCATGATACCCGTTTTCAAGGCCATCATCGTTACCGTGCTGTCCGCCCTCACCACCGGATCCGTAGCAGTACCCGTTTGCGCATTCAGGCCGCTTGGCACATCGATGGCCACGATATGCGGACGCGTTGCGCTCTGCCCTCCGCCGTCCGGATTCCCAAGCGAGGCGATGACCTGCACGTAACCACGTGTGGGTTCGCGCAGGGAATCGTAATGAAACCCGGTGCCCAAAAGCGCATCGACCACCACGTCGGCTTCGGCCGCCCAGGCGAGCACTTCATCGAGGGCCGGATCCACCGCAAGCCGAAAGCTTTCGAGCCCGACCGTTGCAGCCAGGCAACGCGCAGCCGCTTCCCGTGCCGGATGGGCATTCACCTGCTCCGCTTTGCAGGATGAGATCAAGCGTACGGAATACCCCGCCTGCGCCAGCAGCTGCCCGATCACCCAGCCGTCACCGCCGTTGTTCCCCGTGCCGCAGAAAACGACGACGTCGGCACCCGGTTGCCACCGGTTCCGAATAAACTGGGCCGCCGAAGCGCCTGCCCGCTGCATCAATTCGTCAAGACTCGTACCTGCCGCGGCAATAGCCTGCTCGAGCGCCACCACCTGGGAAACATCGAGCGTCTTCGCCTGATCGGGCGCTTCCCAACGCACCTGGTATGCCATGTCCGCTCCTTTCCGCCATGCTTTCTGGATTTCAGGATAGCGCCAGATCGGCATCCGTTCGGCAAACTCCTTGCGAAAGGCCTCAGCCGCGGAACCGCGCGAATCCCTCATCGCGCTTCTGCCGCACCGGCAGGTTATTATCCAAAACCCACTTCCTCGTTAGATACCTTGGTTTATGATAATTGCACAGTATGTTCAACAAGAAGAAGGCAACATGGCACGACCGAAGAAAACGGACAATGAACAGCAAGCGAAAACACGTTTGGTGAATGCGTTCTGGCGCCTCTTGAAAGAGCATGACTTCCATTCGATATCGATAGCCATGCTCTGCCGCGAGGCCAAATGCACCCGTGGAACCTTCTACTATCACTTCTCCGATATAGACAACCTGATCGAATACGTGGTTGAATCCGAGTTCCTCCACAACCGCTTTCCCCAATTAATATTCAACATACTATCGGGGACCGGCGATGATACCCTTGCTGCCCTGGCGTCGAGCGAATGGCCCCAACATATCGCACTGCTCACCCGTGAGGGCAGCAATGTCCTTTTGGGGAAGATCAAGAACTATGTCCTGAGGGTCTGGCAAGCCGTGCTGTGCAGCAACGGAGGCACGATGTCTGACCAAACGCGGCTAATCATCGAATACCAGTCAAGCGCCATGGTCAACATGCTTTCCTACATCGGTGAGGAAAGCATGAAGGGGCACCGCATGGAATTGCCAACGGCGTTCCTCTCGTCGGTTTCGCGTACCGCAATATTGCAGATCTGCGCAGCGGAAGGCCTGTCAGAAGACATCTTACGGGAGCGCCTAGCGATGGTCAATCAGATGTCGAAGCTCATGGAGGCCTGACACCATTCTCTCGATTTTTCCTTTCTGTTCGCGCCTACTGGCTCATCGCACCTACCCGAAGAGCGGCGCGTCCATTATTTCGATTTCCGATGCTTCCTGGAAATAACCAGCGCAGCACCGCCTACAGCGACAAGGGCAATCAAGACAACCAGCAGCCAGACAGGGAAATCGCCCATCAACGGCACCAGCGTCATACCAATGGTTCCGGAATCCGAATCCGACGACGGTGTGTTCGACGACGTCGTATTCGACGGCGTCGCATCATCCTGCCCATAGATGTTCGTGATGGCGGCAGAATTGCCTTTATAGGACACTTTCGCATGGTAGCCCTGAGGAACATCGATTTCCTTGACCCGATACTTGATGTTCTCGCCGGTCTTCGAATCGGTGATTGCCAGATTGTCCCAGGTATAGGCCCAGTCGTTGTCGGCTGAAAGCGTTACCGGATCGCCGTGGTCCTGACCGTTGGCTGTCAGCTGGACCTTTACGCTATCGGGGCGCAGGCCGTCTTTATTGTTGCCGTCCTTCCACTTCTTGCTCACCGTGAAGGAGCCCTTGTCCTTACCCGGGACGAGTTCCTCTTGCTTGCTGTTGGTTACCGAAACGCAATTCGCGGTATGTCCCTGGTATGTTGCCAAGCCTGCAGAGTCGGTGACGCTGTCGATAGTATCCGTAAGCGACTTGCCCTTAATGGTCTGACCGTCGCATTCCATCTTTGTGTCGAAGTCCTCACCCGAAAGCTCGGTCACCGTGTATTTCACGTCGAACGGCAACACGATTTCCATGCGCTCGCCGTTCTTCAGCTTGAATGTCGCAGTGCCGTTCTGGTCGAACGTAAGGGTAACTGCCTGGGAACTATTCCCTAAATGCTTGACGGCATTATGCTTGACGCTGTTGCACACCGGTGCTTCGGACGGATTATCCAGCTTGATCTGGAACTCGAACGAACCGTCCTTATCTGCATCGTTGCTTGCCTTAACCGTCTTGGAGATGGTCGCGGACGGGATCATGACCGTGTACCACATCTCCTCAGAGTTGGCTTCTTCCTGAATGCAATCCTTGCCCTCGTCGTTCTGCAGGTGTTTCCAATAGTAGTTGCCGAACACGAACTCGTAGTTGTCGTAGTCGTAGAGGTTTACGGCATCGTGGAAGTCGACGTACTGGTCGGGTGTCCACAGCTCGTATTCGTCCGTCGTGCTGGAATCGTCTGCCGTCGAAGCCGCAGCAACCGAGCTCGACGTCGTACCTAACGTTGAAATCGCACTCTGATCTTCGACATTGTCCATTTCATCCGCCATAGCTTCAGCCGCTTTCTTCTGCGCCTTGTTCATAGCAGAAGTCGTCAGTTTCGAGAGCCCCTTTCTCGGAGGCCTGGGGCTTCCCAAGGGGGCAGATGTTCCCATGATGCCCTCGTAGGGAGAGGTGCCGTAGAACATATCGCCTGCGACCTTGGCCTTCGCCGTGAATGCCTCACCGGCGTCGGCGTCGTTCGACACCTTGACGCCCGGAATGGCCACCGTGACATTGTTGCCATCCATCTTCTCGAGGGTATCTTGGATGATCTGGGGGGCGTCTTCATTCAGATATCCAGGTCCGGAACCGATGTTCTTATAGCGATTCCTGATTTCTTCTTCATACATGCTCACGGTCTGGCCGATGTCCTTCGGGCTGATATAGACATCAAAGGAAATCGTGCGCGTGGATTCATCGAAAGCCAGAGAGTTCTGGGCCAGTTTCCATTGGATGCCGTCTGAACGGGAATTCGAGACGGTTATCTTGTCCAGGTTCTTCTTCACGTACTGGAGGTTGTACGCGCCAGTTGAATCCTTGCTGTCTGGCAAGGTGAAACTGACATGCAGCTCGGGCTTGGTCAGGTTCTTGATGCCATAGACCAGACGGTACGGTTCAACCGGGTTGCCCTGCTCGTCAACGTAGCTCTCCTCGCCCACCTTCCATGCGATGATTTCGCCGTCATCGTTGAGAATATTACCGTTTTGGTCAACAAGGTACGCAAGGGCCGGCTGGCACCATCTGTTGAAGTACGGCTGCGGGAACGCCACGCCCATCTGCTTCAGCTGATCTATTGTTTCGCCCTCTTCAACGACATCGTTGATGGCGAGTGAGGTGTACAGATAGCACAGCATCTGCCGCTCGAGGGCCGTGGTGATATCGATTTTGTAATCGATGGAGTCGCCGCGCATAACGCCCGTGACCTTGTCGCTTTCGGTGTTCGTGCGGGTGTTAGCGGTACCGTCCGCACGCTGGGACGTCGCCGTGGCCGACACGTCGCCGTCAGCGATGCTCTTGTGCCTGTCGGAATCCTGCACCTTGAACGTCGGGTTCATGGGGGGGTTCTTGACCGTGACCTTGTATTTCTGGCCATCGACGGTGAATGTAAAGGTGAAGTTCGTAATCAGGTTGATGGTGACGTCGCCCCGGTACGACGGGTTCAGCGCATTGCCCAGCGAGCTCCCGATAATCATCTCCATAGCGGGCATGTCCCTGAATTTCGCCTTTGTGCCAGAGCCATCCTCGTTGGAGAAGGTGATGTCGCGCTCCTCGGTCATCAGGCTGCTGGATTTCGCGTAATAGTTGCTCGAAGCCGCTTTCGAGGGCATAAGGGCAGAACGCTGCCCCCACCAATAGTTGGAATATGGTTTCGGAGCCGCTTGGCTGGTATCGAGGAGGTCGACCGGTTCGCCGTTGTTGGTGAACGTGCAGCCCAGGTCCATGTCGAGCGACATGTCCTCGAACTCGGTGTCATCTGTCCAGTCGTATCCCTGCGATTTGCCCCAATCCACCAAATCGGCGCCGAAGCCACCGCGTTGGGTGTCCTTATCCCAATAATCTCTGACAAGCATGAACTGGGGGAGGATCATCCCCGCTGCGGAATTAAGAGAACTGGATCCTGAATTGGCCTCATCGGAGGAATTCAGTATGTTGCGCGCTTTGTGATAGACGTACGTCTTGCCATTGACGCCGATTGCGGAATAGTAGCAATAGTTCACGAATCGGGAGTCTCCGGCCACCTGCGTTGAACCGTCGCCATTGACGCCCTTGTACTTCAGCGTGTTATAGCCTCCGAAGCTGGGGCAGGGAAACTGATTGTGCAGCGAGGTGAACTCGCCTTCGATAACGGAGTCGCTGCTCTGCAGTCCTTGGGCTTTGAGAGCTCCCTTTGCGGCCTTGGATTTCTTCGCTTTCTTGGACGTTTGCGAAGAGCTGGTCTGCGCGCTTTCGCTCGTCGAGCCTTCCGTAGCCGAGCTTTCGGCAGTCTGCTCGCTCTGCGTTGAAGGCGTGCCGACCTGGGTGCTCCCCGTATCGGCAAGCGCTACCGCCGAGATAATGCAGGCCGAGATTGCGAGCACCACAATAGGAATCAATGCCCTACGCATCTTTCGAAATCGTCTTTCCATGAATCCCCAACCCTATCGTCAGAATGCCCTCCGGCTCTGCCGCAAATGCCTCTTGCATTGTTGCCGACGAAAAAAGAGCACCGCAAAGCAATGCGCATGCACAGGCGAACGCAAATAAACTCCCTGACACGTGCTTCAAGGATCCCATAATCCTCATCCTCCCTCGTAACGCACATGCTTCCGGAAGGATACTCCCCAAACTATCCGCATGCAATATGCTCAGCATACATAACACCAGTTAAAACAGTATTTTTTATTATCTTTCCATGTTAACGACGATACTTTCCCACCCGGTGCTCAATTCCCCCTCTGCAAGCACTCCAGCGGGCAGCAATCGCGAGCCCCGCCATGCCCTGGACATCGTCAAGCGCGGCACAGGCACTAATGAAATCATTGCCGGTTCTAGACACTCCGTTCTCTGCAACTGCATCATCCGTCGCCGCCTTCTGGAAACGGCATAAGCAAACGCTGTAGCGTATTCAATTGCCGAAGCGTATTCCCCTGTCCCTGATTGCTCTAACATTCTAACGTTATTTATTATAATAAAAACGTTATTTACCATATTATTAAATGGACTACAAGGAGACGGAAGGCAACTCTGCAATTATTGCCGCATCATACGAAATTGGGGTCTAACTTGCGCAATTGCCCGTCTCATGAAGAGGCGGGAGGCCTTGAACGCACGATTATCGAAGACTTCGAAAGGCCATCGACGCACAGTGGTTTTCGATAGTCATTGAACGGTATTTCGCACGGCGCTCGGCAAAACCGTTATGCTGAAAAGATAGAAGGCGAACAACCGTAATCGAAGGGAGGGCCATGGCATCTGAGAACGACTGCGTTTCTACCACGCCCGATGACGACCGTCGGCACTCGCGCGTGGTCGCCCGTCAAATCACCAGCCATACGCGTTTCGTGGCAGGCATTCCGGCAATCGGCTTGTTCATTTGCGCCGTGGCTCTCTCCATCGCAACGCTTATAGCGGTATGCCAGGTAGTCTACGAGCTGTGCACGGGATCGATCGACCTTTCCCAGATGGCCATCGAGTTCATCACGTACGCCGACCTGTTCCTGCTGGCGGTGGCCCTGTACATCCTTTCCCTGGGACTCATCTGCCTGTTCGTGTCGGACCGCATTCCCCTGCCGTCGTGGCTGGAATTCCATGACTTCGACGATCTGAAGGAGCGCCTGGCAAGCGTCATCTGCATCATGCTGGGTGTGTACTTCCTGGGCTACATCCTGGAAGGACACACCGGCATCGACGTATTGTGGCTGGGACTCGGCAGCGCCATTATCATAGCGGCGCTGGGTTTCTTCGTCAGAAACGTGTTCCTGCATCGGGACTGAACCCGGACCCAGACGCCGACAACCGGCGTCAACACGGGCGCATATCTGCTGATCCTGGTGATTGCCGCAGCAGCCGCGGCCGCGATTATCATCGCCGCCATCCGAAAGCGCCGCAAGCAGACAGCAGAATAGGCAACTGCTTCCCACCTCTGCTTCGGTAGGGGCGGGATATTGTATGCCGCTCCGCAGAACGTTCGCCAAGCTGCCTGTGCGGGCGAATGGCATGTTCTGCCAGGCGGACGGCATATTTATCCATCACCAAATAAGGTCAGTTATTACCCGTTTATCCATTAACGACCGTTTGCCGTCCCTATCGACGCCTTTGAACCGAAGGATGCAACCGCCCACGCCGCCCAACAGCAATTGATACCCGCTCGAGCGCAATTGCGTTTCTACAATGATGCCAGTGTCGGATTTTCGGAAGAAAGAGCTACCCATGAAGAACTATTTTGACTTGACCGGACAGGTCGCCATTGTCACCGGAGCATCGACCGGCTTGGCCGTGCAGATGTCTCGCGCGCTTGCCAACCAGGGCTGTAACATCGCCTGCCTGGCCCGCCGCCAGGAAAAGATCGACGCAACGGCAAAGATGCTCGTCGACGAGTACGGCGTCGAGGCCATCGCGGTCCGCTGCGACGTTACTGACACCGACATGGTCGAAGATGCCGTCAAGCAGGTCATGGACAAGTGGGGCCGCATTGACATCCTGATCAACTGCGCAGGCACGGGCGCCGTCGCTCCGGCTGAGGAAATCACCGACCAGCAGTTCGATGGCGAATTCCAAATCGACCTGTTCGGCACGTTCAAAATGGCTCGTGCCGTTGCGAACCAAGCGATGTTACCCGCTGGCTATGGCCGCATCATCAACATCGCTTCCATGTACGGCCTGGTCGGCAACAAGCAGTCCGGCTGCGCTCCCTACCATGCCGCGAAGGGCGGCGTCGTGAACCTGACTCGCGCGCTGGCCGCCGAGTGGGGCCGCAAGGGCATCACCGTCAACGCCATCTGCCCGGGCTACTTCGAGACCCCGCTGACCGTGGAGTGGCTGAACTCGCCCGAGAACCAGGCATACGCGCGCACAATGATCCCCGAGGAGCGCTATGGCAAGGAAGGCGAACTGGACACCGCCACGCTGTTCCTGTCCTCGCCCGCGTCCACCTATGTCAATGGCGCAATCGTGCCCGTCGATGGTGGCTACACCTGCATGTAAGACTTGCGGGAACATTCAGTAAACACGCAGCGCGCCCGCCTGCTGCCCTCGCAAACGCGGAGGCGGCAGGCGGGTGTCGACGTACAAAGGGCTCGAAGCTCACGCAGCGCGCTATTCGTCGGCGCCGTAGGCGCCGCCGTTGTACGTGCCGCCCCGCATCAGCGAGAAGTGGAAGATGGGCCGATCAACGCGCAGAATCCGAATTTGCCCATGCGGCAGACCGCCTGGCAGGAAGATGAGCGTGCTCTTAGTAATCAGATGCTCTTCCCCATTGACGGAAAAGGTGAGCTCGGCATTCAAATCGTTGGGGTTATCGGGGTCGCTGCCGAAGAAGCCGATAAGCTCGTCGTCATCGTGCACATGCTCCGGAAACACCGGGTTGCGCTCGGGCACCGCATAGTACCAAGCGGTGTTCATCTGCATGGCACCTGGCACCACATTGTCGTCGATCCATAGGATGCGATGCGAGAAACGCCGGTACATCTCCTGGAATTCAGGCGTACCGGTATGGGGGTCGTGCAACTGCTGCACGAAATACTTGCCGTACATCCCTTCGGTTCCTTCGACAATCACCATGGCGGCCTCTCCTCTCCTACGGGTTCAGCGAAATGCGGATTCGTATCTTGCACGTTTTCCGAAACAGCAGTTGTCATCTGCACTCATATTGTAGTGTCGGGAAAACACGCGCGGCATGATGACGACAGGCATATACGATGCTTGAAACGGACATGGTACGATATGCCAATCCAACGAGGTGCAGCTTCCTGCCTGCATCCACCGTCCTCTCACCCACCAGACAAGAAGCTGGACCCGCATCCGAAGGCCCGGCCGGAAGGAGATGATCGGCATGGGCCCATCGGTTCCCATCGACGGACACACCCACCTGGTCAGCATGATCGGAAGTCCGGTATCCCATTCGGTATCGCCCGCTACCCATTCGCTGGCATACAAGAAAATGGGAATCAACGCCGTATTCCTGGTGTTCGATATCCAAGTCGAGGACCTTCCCAAAGTCATGGCGGCCTTCCGCGTAATGAAGGGCTGGGACAGCACCACCGTCACCATGCCCTGCAAGCAGGCGATCATCCCCTACCTTGACGCACTCAGCCCCACCGCCGAGCTGGCAGGCGCCGTGAATGTGGTGAAAAAGGAGGCGGATGGACGCGTGGTAGGCTACAACGCTGACGGCCCGGGATTCATCAACAACCTGGTGAAGAACGGCGTCGTGGTAAAGGGCTCTACAATCACGTTGTTGGGACCCGGCGGCGCGGGTTCGGCAATCCTGGCTCAAGCATCACTCGATGGCGCGAAGAAGATCAACGTGTTTGCCCGGAAAGGCGGCCGTTCCTACGAGAATGCTTTCAAACTGAAGGAGCGCATCGAGAATGCTACCGCATGCAGGATCAACATATGTGCATTCGAGGATACCGACGCGCTTCGGTCCTCAATCGAAGAATCGGACATCCTGGCAAACTGCACCAATGTGGGCATGGGACAGGGCAACACCGATATGCCCATCGACCCTGCGTTGATCAAGCCCGGCATGGTGGTGGCCGACGTCATCAACACGCCGCGTGAGACGCAGCTGCTGAAAGAAGCCAAGAAGCGGGGATGCAAGACCTACGGCGGCTTGGGTATGGTCGACCAGCAGGCAGTGGTCGCCGACCGGATACGCTTCGGCATCGATATCCCCATCCGGGAAATCCGCGCCGAGCTTGCCGACGCCCAGAGATAGCACATGCAAAATTTTCGTTACTTCGAGATATTTCTTCATATTTTCTCTTGAATACACCTTTGCCCTCAAAGCATAATGCTGTTATCGAGAAACATCTGCCATCGATAGCAGACATTTCGGGAAGAAAGGATTGCCATGCAGACGCAGACATTCAAGAGGACTGCGGTCGTACTGGCCGCTGTCGTATTGGCCGCGATGATCGGCCTGGTCGCGCTGTCTATGCCCAGCCAAGCCGAGGCGAAGACCGTAACCACGAAGGCAACCACGATGGCTGCCGCAAAGACTATCAAGAAAGGCACGACTACTGTAAAGGCGAAGGCCAACACTTCCTATGTGAAGTTCAAGGCCAAGAAAACCAAGAAGTACACGTTCACCGTCTCTTCGCTGAACGCCCTGACCAAAGCTGGCAAGAAGCGCAACTTCTTCAACGGCAACATCAGCCTGTATACCGGTTCGCCCAGCATGCACAAGAACTTGAAAGTGAAGACCAAGGGCGGCAAGGCCTACTCACTGTACCTGTGCACAAAGAACTACTACAAGACCTCGAGCAAGTACAACAAGAAGGTGTCCGCCTACACCCACCTTCCCAAGCGCTCCTTCACCGTTAAGCTGAAGAAGGGCACTACGCTGTATATGTCCAGCTGGTTTACCGTGCGCGGCGGCGCCTCCTATAAGGTGAAGATCAAGTAGTTTCGCGCCATCAACGCGAAACGGTTAAGGGCTCTTCCCCTCCCCCGGGAAGAGCCCTTTTGTTTGGGTTCATGTTACCGTCGACCGGCTTACCAAGCATCTGTCCATGCACGCTTAGCTCCGACAACAGCATCCGCCTATCATCTCGTCCTGGGGATAGCTTTATTCCTCGGCCTGGCGCTCCGCCGCTTGGAGCACGGATTCGTAGACGCTCGCAACATTACGCGATGCCAAATCGTCTTCGAGGTTCTGCTGAATCGCATCGAGCTGAGCGTCCAGCGCACCATGGATATTGCGTCCAACGGGACAGTCGGGATTCGGGTTCTCATGGAAATGGAACAGGGGGTCGTCGGCGTTGGTCTCGACCGCACGGTAGATGTCCAGGAATGTGATTTCCGAAAGCGGGCGCGTAATCTCGATGCCGCCGGATCCGCGCTTGACCTCGATGATCCCGGCCTGCTGCAGCTGGGTCATGATATTTCGGATCATCACCGGGTTGGAGCCGATGCTGTCTGCCAAAAACGAACTGGTCACCTTCGTCGTCGGCCCGAAGTACACGGATGCCACCAGGATGTGCACTGCTGTGGTGAATTTCGTCGAGATGCGCATAGTGCCTCCTATCGTCCGAGCAATCCCCGGTACAACTCGCAATCGTCGTCTCCCCAGACGTCGAAGATAACACGCTCGACGCGATGCCGCTGCTCTGAGGATGCAGAAGGCACAGAATCCTGGTCATCCAGCCATCGGCGTACCGTCTTCACCGCAATGCGGGCAGCTTCCGACTTGGGGAATCCGAATACCCCCGTAGAGATGCCGCAGAACGCAACCGTCGAGCAGCCATTTCGTGCCGCGGCATCCAGGCAGTTGCGGTAGCACGCCGCCAGAGCCGCGCAATCTTCCTGCGTCAGCACAGAGATGCTCTGCGACCCGGGCGCAGCGGGCGACTGAACGATGGGTCCCACCGTATGCAGCACGAATCGTGCCGGCAGGTTGTACCCGGGCGTCACGATGACTTCGGAGGTGTTCGCTTCGCGTCCGCGCTCGCGCATGATCTGGTCGCAGCGATACCGCAATTGCACACCCGCCATGGTGTGGATCATGTTGTCAATGCAGCCGTGCAACGGCTGGAAGCACCCGAGCATCCGGCTGTTGGCGGCATTGACAATGGCATCGGCACGCAGCCGTGTTATATCTCCTTGCCAGATGCACAGACGGTTATCAGCAACGGTCGGTTGGAGCGCACGAACGTCAACGATCCCTTTCTCGGCAGTCATCGTTTGCAGCAGCTCATCCTGTACGTGGAGGAACCCTTCGGGGGCACGCGCCGGCGGACGCACATTGCAGAGCCCGCGGAACAAGTTGAACGCCGCCGCGTCTTCTTCGGGTACCGGATAGCCTTGGTACACGGGCATCTCTTGTTGCAGCTGGCGAATCAGGTAAGCCAGTTGCTCATGGTGTGTCATGACATCCCCCTTCCACAATAATCTGTCCTTGAATGGCCGAGCATCCGCTTCAGTTTCGCCAATACCTGTGCGATATCGGCGCCCATCAGCAGCGAACGGTCTGCAATCTCGCTCGGTCCATACGCCTGGCCGTAGTTAACGCACGCATAGCGCGCGTTGCGGTTGTCGAGCGTCTCCCGCCAAAACGGGAACTTGATGATAACGGGCGTGTTCATGCCGACACCCAGCTCCCAGAGCAGCACTCGGCAGCCTTCGTGCTCCTCGACAAAGTGATGATAGCGCTCGCGGGCACGGTACCAGCCCTCATCCTGGACGAAGGTGTCGTCGCTGCGCAGGTTCATAGTCATATCGGCGCCGTCATCAGGGCATTTCGGTATCAATTCCGCGGGGATGCGCATGAGCAGCCGTCCTTCGGCAGGCGGTTGGAACACACCGGACGCATCGCGGACGAACCCCTGCGCCTCCATCATGCGCAGGACAAGCTCCTCGTTGTCGTAGGTGCGCCGGCTCTCCGGATTCGTGCTTTGGAGTAGGCCATAGTCGCCCTGTGTGTAGAACAGGCGGCCTTTATCGAAGCCGGCACGCTGGAACTGATGGTCGACGTTGGTGGTCAACACGAAGTAATCGCGCCCGCGTACCACATCCAGCAGGTCGCTATATACCGATTTCGGTGGATCGACGTAGCGGTTGACATAGATGTGCCGGCTCCACCATGCCCAAGTCGTTTCCTTGTCGGGAAACGGGTAGAACCCGCCCGAATATATATCGGAGATTCCGTAGGCTTTGGCAAAGTCGCCGAAGTATTTCCTGAAGCGTGCGCCCGAATAGGTGAGTCCCGCCGCGGTCGAAAGCCCAGATCCGGCCCCGATAAGTACGGCATCCGCCTTGTCGACCCAGCTGCCCAGCCGCCCCAGTTGTTCTTCAACCGGCTCCTGGTTCGCCCCAATCAGACGGCCTGAGAAGGGCGAAAGGCTCATTCCCTCCCCAATATCCATTAGGCCCATGGTGCAGTCTCCTTCGATTCTCCGGTAATGGCCATAGTACAGCCGACCTTTGCATTTGTTGGACCAAACTTGCGGCCGGAGTATCCGCCGCGCTACGGGCCGGCGCCTTATCCGCGCAGCACCGGCCCGCGCCCGCAGCTACCTATGCGCGCACGACGCTGATGCGCTGATGCGTATGGTTCCCCTTCTCGATCTCGTCGACCATCGCGATGGCATAGTCCGCATAGGAGATGACGGACTCGCCCCGGTCGTTCAGCTTCAGCTCCTCGCCTCCCAGCAGGTATGCCCCGGTCCTTTCGCCATCGGCCTGGAAATCTCCGGCAGGGCTGATATACGTCCAGTTCACGTCATCGCGCGAGCGCAGGTCGTCCAGTGCGGAGGCCATCGCGGCCGCCAAGGGCTTGAAGTCGTCCGGGAAGTCCGGCGTCTCCGAGACGGTGGCCGTGTGCTCGGGGTTCACATACAGCGAACCCGCTCCGCCGACAACCAGCAAGCGTGTATCGGTGCCGGAGAGGATGTCGCACAGATGCGCAAGCGTGGTGGAATGCTGCGGCAGCGTATCCGGCGTCCAAGCGCCGAATGCATCCACCACGGCATCGAAGCCTTCGAGATCCTGGGCGGTCAAATCGAAGATGTCGCGCTTGACATAGTGCTGGGCGGCAGTGATGTTCTCGTCTTTGCGGCCGAAGGCGGTCACATCGAATCCGCGGTTCACGGCCTCGGCGATAACCTTGCGGGCGACTCGACCGCCAGCAGCAACAACAGCAATCTTCTTCATGGTATTCCTCCTGTTCGCGCCGCCGTTCCCGACGGCTTCTCCATCTCTTGTTGTAACTATTATATTTACAACTTCTGGATGCAATATAAGCTATTACATCCTTGTTGTCAATTGTCTTGTTACAACTTATGGAGAGAACTTCAAACTTCATCTCATGGCGGGTCTGCCCCGGGGCATGAAACCATCCTCGCCTCGACTACACAACCACTTGGATGGCCGGCTAGTCCCACACGGATTCGAATTCCCGTTTGGAGAAAGACGGTGCCGCCGTCCGTTTCGGACGGCGGCACCACTATCTTTCAGCTGCGCATCAACAAGACTTTGCAGGAAACACCTTATATGGCGAAAACATCACTGCTTGAGCTATCCTCGGCATCCTCGCTGTCTTCGTCGGAGCCTTCGCCTTCCGCGTCGGCGTCTTCGCTTTCATCCTTCAGATAGGTGACCCCCAACAGGCGTTTCACGTACATGATGGATTCGGTTTCGGAAGCACCGGCTTTCAAATCATCCACGTCCCATGATTCAATACGGTCCGAGTCAGGCGAATTGCCAGGCGAATGCTCCTGGTAATAGACATCCACGGAATCGAAAACATGATCGGTCTTGTTCTTAACGGTCACCTTGGTCGAATAGCCCACGCTCGGATCGACCCTTGATGAAAGGGAGAACTGCTTGCCTGTGGCAACATGGGGCATCTCTGCCTCCTCGGCACTTTCGACCGTGGAATACAGGTTCAGCTCGTTACCGGTTTGCACTTGTGCCTTGAAGCGGTATTCCTTTGACTGGCTCGCAGTCTTTTTTGCTGCAGTCATCTGGAAAGTCCGCTGTTCGCCAGGCTTCAGGTAGGTAACGTAATCGCAATCCATGGTTACGCCAATGCCGTTCAACTCCGCGGGAACCGCTTCGCAATGAATCAGAAAATCACCGGCAACAACGTCGCCCGGCCTCTGCTTGATAGTGACTTCATCGGAGGCTTCCTCGTCTTCGTTTCCGTTCTCATCCACGATGATGAGCTGCACGGGGAAAGTGAGGGTCTTGTCACCCGTGTTCTTCACCGTGAATCGAACGACCTGCTTGCCGACAATGGCCTTTTCCTTGTTGGGCTTGGTGGTTTTCACGACCTTCGCTTTGCCGACAGAGATATCGGCAAGCAAGTCGTCTGCGGTAGTTTCGGACGTGCTGGATTCCTCCGAAACGCTTGACTGCTCGGATTGGGTCGATGCTGCCTCTTGGCTGCTTCCCTGGCTTGTCGACTGGCTGCTCGACGAAGACGACGAGCATCCCGTCATGAACGAAAGCGCAAGGACGATCAGGCAAGCAAGCAGCACTCCAAAGCATGCTTTTACCGGGGTGGATAGGCGGGTTTCTCTCATCATGGTCTCTCTCCCCATTCCGTTCCAAGAACTCCCATGCGCTCATCGTATCATCGTTTGAGGGAAATCAGGCACCCGAAATTGGCTTGCGGTACCGCAAGCCGCCGACATGAACTGCGGGAAAACATGAGCCGCTATTCCACTGGCGAGCAGGAATGCGGTTGCTCTCGACTGCATGTATTGCCGCAATATCTTCCAAGCTTGGCGCTATGCGTTACCGACAGTTTGCGAGCCATCTTTCCAGGTTATCAGCACGTCGTCATCGCAAGTTACGTTACTCTTTAGCAATTCCAGGCTAGCGTAAGTCTGGTTGCTCAAGTCCAGTTGCGTGATGCCGGTATTCTGACAGTGAAGCTCCGTCAGCTTACGGTTATTCGAGAGATCCAGGCTGGTAATTCGCGTATCGTTGCACTGCAGCCTATCGAGCTCCTGATTATGCGAAAGATCCAAGCTCGAGATTCCGGTGAAGTCGCACTGGAGATCTCCCAGTTTGGGATTATTCGCAAGATTAAGACCGGTTATTCCGGTATGGCTTACCCAGAGCCTATAAAGCTTGGGATTATGCGAGACATCAATCGACGTTATTGCCGTGCTATTGCAGACAAGGTATAAGAGCGTGGGATTATGCGAGACATCAAGCGACGCGAGCTTGGCGTTATTCTCAACGGTGATTAAACGGAGCTTCGGATTATGCGAGACATTCAAAGACCGAAGGTCGCAATTCGTGATGCCGAGCCAGCGCAAGTTGGGATTGCCCGACAAGTCGACGGACTTTATCGGAAGGTCTTCAAGATCGAGAAGCTTGAGGGATTTTGCCTGACGGGGATCGATCGAATCAAACGTGTACGCATTGGTACCATCCGTCGCATCGCGTTTCGGGGCGAACGCAGCGGAGACCACCGCCGTTCCCTTAATCTTGTTGGGAAGCACGATGTTCTTGGCAGTTCCTTTGTAGCCTTCGATGTATACCCCGTAACCGAGCTCGTTGTCATTGCGGATCTCGTAAATGAATTTGCTGCTCGGAGTGGTCTTAGGCCAAACCTTCACCCGCACGGAATCCTTTGCCTTGCGGTTTGCGCAACTGGTGACGGTGATAGTCGCGCTTCCGGTTTTCTTGGCCGTAAGCTTTCCCTTTGCACCGACCTTGAGCACGGCGGAATTCGAGCTCTTGTACAGCAGGTTCTTATTCGAAGCCTTTTTGGGCGAGATGGCGGCCTTCACCTGGCTGGTCGCACCGACGTTCAAGGATTGCGGCGCGGAGACGGCTATCTTCTTCACCTTCACATACTTGGATTTTTTGACAACGGTCACCTTGACCGTTTTCTTCGCATGTCCCTTTGCGCCCGAGATGGTCACCTTCGCTTTCCCGACATTCTTCCCTCGAAGGATCCCCTTCGACGAAATGGAGACTATTCGTTTGCTGGAACTCTTGTACTTGAGCTTGGCGCCTTTCGGCTCGGCCTTAGCCCCGAGCTTATATTTCGTCCCTTTTGCCATCGTCACTTTGCCGCTCGCGGCGTTCGCGACCGTAATACTCTTCGCAGCGGGTGCCGCCTGGGCCGTTTGAGGGCCCATCATCGCCACGACACCAGGTATGAGCACAACAGCTAAGAGCACAGCAACCAGCAACAGCGCAAAATTCGGAATACGCGCCCGCACGAAATCTTTGGCCAACATCGTTTCCCTCCTTGCCCTGCAGCCGTCTGCCCACGATGCGCACCCGGCTTTCACCCGGGCGTCAAGGCACATTACAGCGTTATCTAAATATTACCAAGTTGATATTCAGCGGGCAATCGGGATGGTAGATAGTGCAGTTTCCAGGGACGTAATCCCCGAGAGCAGGCACGGAGGCGCCATGCCCACGGTGCCTGGGCAATGTACAAAGAAGCGCCGCTGCCCGATTATCGGCAGCGGCCCTTCAGGGAACGCCCAGCAGCTATTGCATTTACACGGTGCTGCGCCAGCCCACCATGCGGGAAGTTAGCAATCCTTCCTGCGCCTTGCGCTTGCGATACCCACCGCCAGTGCGCCTGCAGCCACAATCGCAATCACCAACATTGGAGCGGTATCACCGGTTTGTGGAAGCAGAGACACAACCGTGTTGTAGGAGCTGCCGCCAGCGCTGCCCGAGTCGCCCGAGTTGTCGGAAGCAGGCGATGTTCCGGAGCCGCCGCCCGTGTTATCCGGTTTTTCGGTAGCAGGCGACACCCCGGTATTTCTGTTGTCAGGATCATCGGAATCGGACGACGGAGTAGAACCACTGTCCGGCGCTTCGATATCGGCCTCATTCACATCCACCGAAAGCTGGATTCCCGTATCATCGGCGTTTTGAATGGCATCGGCGCCATCGGGCCACTGGGTACCCGTCCAGTTGAACGAGAAGACCATGCGTTTGCCCGAAACCTTCGAAGTAGCCGTGGCCTCAAAAGACCCATCGACCGTACCCGACGCGGTCAGCACATCGTCCACCGCGGCATCGGAAGCCACCTTGACGCCTGGGATGATGATATACATCCAGTTGCCGTCATCACCTGCAGCATTCACCGTATCCCTAAGCTTCGCATACGTGTCGATGCTCTCGGGATCGGCAAGGCCGAACTTCACGGTGACCGTCTGGCCCTCGACGCTGATCTGATTGACCTTGAACCCGCTTCCGAACCCTTCTGTGATGCCGACCTCATCGGCAGATATGCTTTCCGGGGGCACGATTCCCTCCGGGAAGGTGACGGTTGCGGTGAAATCGAAGTTCTTGATGTCAACCGCGATATCGGAGGCATCGGAATGCAGGAACTGCTGCTCGATGCCCTTCATCTGGTCTTTGATTTTCGTAACGTCGAGCGCGCCCGCGTAATCAAGCGTTTCGCCCTGCGTGGCGGTAAATACCTGTTCGTGTTCGCTATCCCAGACACCCAGGCCGTCAGCATCGCGCACGAGCATGTCGCCGGGCAGGCTCTCCTGCACCGGGGAGGGAACCTCGCAGGTGAACGTGATGCCTTGCGTATCGGGGGTCAGGGCGTCGGCGCCGTTGGGCCATTGGATCCCGTTCCATTCGAACTCGAAGTGCTTGGTATTGCCGTTGAGGGTGGCAGTGGACTTCATCGTGCCGCCGACCTGACCGGACACCGTCAGCTTGTCGCCCGGCTGAAGGTCTTGCGACAGCTGCACACCGGGGATGGTCACATGCATCCAGCCATCTTCATCCCCCGCCGCTTCGACAGCCTTCTTCAACTGCTGGTAGTTATCGATGCCGTCCGCATTCAGCTTCATAGTCACAGTTGCTTTGTTGCCATCGACTTCGGTCTTCTCGATGGAGAACCAGGGACCGAAGTCGGCTGCGGTTGCCTGTACGTTGTCGGGAATACTCATGCCCTCGGGAACAGTGAAAGTGGCCACGAAGGTGCATTCGGTGTCTTCGAGCGCAATCGAGGAATAGCTGGATTCACCCGTGCCCTCATCGTTTTCGATGGCGTTCATCTGCTCGAGGATGCTCTTCATGTTCAGGGCACCCGTGAAATCGACCTTCTCGCCGGGCAACACCTGGTAGGTTTGGCTGTGCTCGGTATCCGAACCAACCAGGATGTCTCCCTGGAGCGTGGATGTGTACGGCTTTACCACTTGGAAGGAATATTGGATGTCGGATGCGTTGGTCGCCGCCTCGTCCGCACCTTCTTCGGTCTGCTTGCCCTTCCAGTCGAACGAGAAGAACTTGCTTACGCTGCTGGTGCTTGCCGTTGCCTCAAAATGCCCATCGACCGTACCCGTAGCGCTGAGGATCTGACCGTTGCTGACCGCATCCTCATCAAGGGTGAGCCCGTTGACCGTAGCGGTTATCTCATGGTCGGAGGCTTCCTGGCTCTGTACGCCGAGCAGCGATTGGAAAGCACTCAGCAGTGCGGGCTGGGCAGACACCTGTTGCGTTCCAGTAGAGTCCACTGCATCCTTCAGCTTCTTATAGGTGTCGATTCCGTCCTTCAAGGTCATCGTGATAGTGACCTGCCGTCCCTTTACGGACGTATTGGTTACCTCGAAGAGGTCGCCTAGGCCGTTGACTTCGATTTGCGGGTTGGAGGGCACCACGACCCCCTTGGGCAAGGTGAGCGTCACGTTGAAGGTGGAACGTGCGCGCGTCAGCTTGATATTCGAGAAGTCTGCTTCCGTCTGGCCGAACTGCTCTTCGATCCCGGCCATCTGGTCCTTGATGCCCTGGGTATCGACCATGCCGGTGAGCGAGAAGGTATCGCCCGTACGCACCAGACCGACCTTTGCACTTTCCGCCTTGTCGGCACCCCACATGTCGGCCGGGATGGAAAGGCCATTATCGACTATGGTGTTCTCGGAAGATGCGGCGCTCTGCCACTTGAGATAGTAGGTCACATCGGAGGTGATGGTCGGATTCTCACCGTTCCAGGTGATTATCCAGTTATAGGAGTCGAAGCGAATCGAACCGTTGCCGTCCGCGTCGGTTGCCCATTGCTCGGTATCGGCAAGCTTGTATCCGTCGAGGGCCGCGTTTGCGTCCACCTCAAGGTAAGTATCGCTCGCAGCGCTGTATGCAAGCCCCAGCTCCTCCGTTACATCGTGCAGCGTCTGGCCGTAGGTTGCCTGCTGCTTGAGCACGGCAACATCGCCGCCTTCGGCATCTTTCTCGATGGTGAAGTAATCGGTGTTCTTGAACACCGAGCCGTCGCTGAACGTACCGCCGTTTGCAGAGAACTTGATGGTATAGAGATTGTCGGTGTATTGGGCGTACAGGTCTATCTGTGTCTCGTCGCCGTCGAACGCGAGCACATCTCCTTCGTTTACGGCGTTGCTGCCATCTTCCGCAAGCGTCCAGTTCTTAAACGTCTTGCCGGGTACCGTGAAGCCGGATGTTGCCGCATTCACCTCGTCAAAGGAAAGCACCGTTGCTGATGCGGCGCTCGGATCCAGGTTCACCACATGCTTAGCGCCATCGCCGTTGTGGTACACCACGGTCTTCGAACGCCATTTGGCATAGACCTGGAGGTTGCCGGTAACGGGAATGGTAGCGGGGTCGAACTTCTGCTCGCCACCCTGTGCATCCTTGTAATACCATCCCAAGAACTCCACGCCGTTGGCATCGGTGGGCGTACCTGGATCGGCGAAGCCTATGTGGGTGTAAACGCCCTTGCTGTTCACATAGCCATCGGCGGCAGACAGCAGCTGGCCACGCATGGCGGTAAAGGTCTTGTCTGCAGCAGTCCCATCGGCAAACGTCGCATTGCCGTCATTCAGGCTGTACGTAACCGTGGCTGCTGGAGCCCAAACATTCTTGGAACCGTCGGAATTCGCCTTGGCCACGGGATAACTATAGGTATTGCCGTTCTTGTCGATAAGGTCCAAGCTGTCGGTCGACGAGTCGGCCAGGGTGAAAAGGGTAAGCTTCTCGTTGCCGTGCTCGTTTCCGTTGGTGGGCACGGTCCTGGAATCGCTCAGCTTTGCAGCATTCACCTTGAACGTGCCGCCCGTGACGGAATACTCTCCATTGACTCCCACGCTGTCAGCCTGCGAGGCGGCGGGCGTTTCGATGACCGACGACCCGGTAACATAGAAGTTGGAAGATCCGCTGGCACCCGCTGCAATGAATCCCCTGCTTACGTTTTCCGCTTTCAGCGTGGAGTCGTTCGCATGCAGGCTGGAACCGTAATTTACATTAATGCCGCCGTCGGGGCTGTCTTTAATGGTGACCGTGCTGTTGTCGATATATAGGCCCTTATCGCAGACCACATTGATTCGCGAGCCCACTATCGTGACATTCGAATTGGTGAAGTAGGCGGGAACATCCTGGTACACCGACATGACATGGCCGCCGTTCCAGGAGTTCCCGGAAAACCGCCCGCTGACGGTAAGGTCGGAGTTCTGCACGTTGAAAGGTTGACCGGCGCTGCTGAACAGCCAGACATCGGACACATTGAACGTGCAGTTATCCATGTACAGGCTGCGGTACGTCCAAGAAATCGCCCCGCCGCCGTTCCAGTCGACGGTGGCATTCTGGTACTTCAGCCCGCTTCCCTGGGTATCGATACCGACCTTTTCATTGTTGGCCGTCACGCTGAGATGCAGGGCGTCACGGGAAGAGCCCTTCACCATACCGCTGAGCTTCACACCGGTGTTGACATTCGTGAAGGCATAGTCGCCATCGCCGAGCACGGCTCCCGTGCTGATCGTAAGGGCGGTGCCGTAGTTGTTCCAGTTCACGGTTTTACCCGATGCGGTAAGAGTGCCTGATGCAAGGGTCAAGAAGTTTGCCGAACCGCCTCCGTCGAATGTGACGTTCTTGGAAATAGCCAGGTCGCCTTCCTGCGTGAACGAGCCTGAGGTATGGATGGTGCCGCCATCTGCCACGAGTTCAAGCGCTTTGGAAAGCGTTTTCACAGCCGTATCCGCCGTTGTGCCGGAAGCATTATCATCGCCGGCGCTCGCATTCACGTACACCGTGCTGAATGTACTTGCCGGCGCCTTTGATGCAGATGCCGAAGCGGCGCGCTGATGTTTTCCCTCTGCGTTCGATGCGCTGCTTGCCGCTGAACCGGAAGCGCCCTCGGCGCTGCCTTCAACGGTGCCGGCATCCTCAGTAACGGATGCCGCCGAGTCGGCGCTGTCGATGGAGCCGCTTGTCCCGTTGGAGGCACCTGCCGTTGCCGAGGCACTCGGCTCGACACCGGAAGTGTTAGCTTCTGCGCCCGATGCAGCTGTAGTAGACGAGCCGTCAAGCACGTTCGAATTATCTGACGTGGACCCTTGAGTATATTCTTGGGCCTGCGAAGCCGAGTCGCCCGTTTCCCCAAACGCAACGCCAGCAGCAGGGTTCAACCCCGCAACAAGGATCAGGGCAAGAAATACCGATCCCAGCCGGTGTACAGCTCTCCCTTTCATAAGTTCCTCCCCAATTGCTATGGTTTGCAAATCGCGTACCGATTGTTAACCATTGAAATCATCTTCAAAGTAGACACATAACACTGTTCTTTGTCAACCATCACATCCGGAATATCAGCGATGATGCAAGAAGAAGGCGCCCCGCAATTCCGCACCCGTCTCCCATTTCCGGGGCGGCCACCCAATGCGCTGTCCACCGCCGCTTCTCCGCGCTTCGCACACGACTGCTTGGATGTCCGAAAATGGCTTATATTGCTTATCGAAGGTGATAGTGTTGCTAGCAGGAACAGCATCAGGCAAGTTACGCAAGGAGGCGGCAGCATGGTTAAGCGCATCGAGATGCCCGACCCGGACACGTGCTACAAGATGTTCAAAGCGCACGATGCCCGATTCGACGGGCGGTTCTTCGTGGGAGTGGCCACCACCGGCATCTACTGCCGCGCCGTCTGCACGGCAAAGACCCCGAAGCGCGACAGCTGCTCGTTCTTCCCTACTGCCGCCGCTGCGGAAGCGGCAGGCTTCCGCCCCTGCCTGAAGTGCCGTCCCGAGCTTGCCCCCGGGACCCCCGCCTCCATCGACGCGAAGAACCTTGCACGCCAAGCGGCCGACCAGATCCGCAGCGCGCCGGGCAGCTTCTCCGGCGTAGGGCGGATTGCCGACAACCTGGGAGTCAGCGAGCGGCACCTGCGCCGCCTGTTCGAAGACGAGTACGGCGTGACGCCGGCCCAGTACCGCAACACCTGCCGGCTCCTTTTGGCGAAAGGGCTTCTGACCGAAACCGATCTTCCCATCAGCCGCATAGCGTTTATCTGCGGGTTCTCGAGCACGCGACGATTCAACGATGCGTTCCTGAAAAGCTATCGCATGAATCCCCGCCACTTCAGGAGGGATGTGAAGGATGCGGCTTTGGCTCACGAAGCGAACGGCAACCCCGCGGGAAGTGCATCCCCTGCCCGAAAAGATGCGTCCAGCGGCAATTCGGCAGGCAGCATGCGCGCAACTAAAGACGCCGCCCCCATTGCCATCCATATCGGTTATCGAGCACCATTCGCATACGGCAGCTTGGTACGGTTTCTGTCCCTGCGCTCCATTGCGGGAGTAGAGGCGGTCAACAGCGGCACCTACCGCCGCACTGCGCGCATTCGCCATGAAGATGGGAGCGCCTCGTGCGGGTGGTTCGCCGTTTTCAACGAGCCGGCCCACAGCTCCCTGCGGGTCGTCGTCTCTCCCCAACTGGCAGAGGACCTTCCCTACGTGCTCTCACGCGTCCGCATGATATTCGATACCGACTGCCTGCCCGACGCCATACGCGAGGGGCTCGGCAGCTTCTTCGAGGCAGCGCCGACGGTGCCGCCTATAGATGGAGTCCGATTGCCGGGATGCTTCGACGGATTCGAGATGGCCTGCCGTGCGATTCTGGGGCAGCAGATAACCGTGAAGGCTGCAAGCACGCTCGCAGGCCGCATGGCAGCCGAACTCGGCGAGCCCATTGACACTCCCTTCGATGACCTGCGCTTCTTGTTCCCCACCCCTCAGCGGATGCTGGAACCGGATGCTGCTGAGGCCCTGGGGAGAATCGGGGTGATCCACAGCCGCCAAGAGGCAATCATCGGACTTGCGCGGGCGATATGCGAAGGGAAGGTCGCGCTTGTGCCCGGTGCAGACCTTGCTCAGCAGTCCGAACAGTTGCTGGCACTGAAGGGCATCGGCCCCTGGACCGTGCAATATCTTCTGATGCGCGCATATACCTATCCAGATGCATTCCCTGCTGCCGACTATGCGGTGAAGAACGCGTTTCCCGATCGGCTTCCGCGCGAGGTAGAGGATCTTTCGCAGGCCTGGCGTCCCTGGCGCAGCTACGCCGTCATGACGCTTTGGCAGACAGCGGCTACCGAATAACCTGCCGGAAGCGGCATCGGATCCATACGGAAAGGACCTCCCATGCAATACACCACCTGCATCCCGAATCCGCTTAAGACACTCGTAGCTGCAAGCGACGGCACCGCGATTACCGGATTATGGTTCGAGGGGCAGAAGCATTTCGGGCGCACCCTTGGCACAACCCATGAACAGCACGATGACCTGCCTGTTTTCGATGAGCTCAGAGCATGGCTGGCAACCTATTTCGAAGGCCGTGACCCGGGCCCCGTGCCACCGTGCAAGCCGGAAGGGACGGCGTTCCAGCGCGCCGTGTGGCAACAGCTAGAGAAGATCCCCTACGGCACGCTGACAACCTATAGCGAGCTCGGCCACCGAGCGGCGCGGGAAACAGGGGAAAGCGCCTGGAACGCACGGGCGGTCGGCAGCGCCGTGGGACGCAACCCGATATGCATCCTGCTGCCCTGCCATCGCGTCGTCGGCTCGAACGGCAGCCTGACCGGCTATGCGGGCGGCATCGACACGAAGGCCGCGCTGCTTGAGCTGGAAGGCGCTATCGATACGAAACGGGACATCCGTTAGCGCTGCCGAACCACGCCGACAGGAAGGAGCCGATCTGGTGGCAGATAGGATCATGTCCACCAGGCTCGTCCGCCACAATGCCGCCCACGACATACGAGAGACGCAAGAAAGAGGCGCAAATGGGGCCGTGCGCTGATATCCTTTCTTCAGGGCAACCGATGCAGGGAGGCACCATGGAAGCATGCTTCAGAGACGAATTCGCCCGTACGTGGAAGACGTATTTCGGAAACGCGGAGCTGCCGATCACCATGCGATACGCGGACCGCATGCCCGCTCACGCGGAGTCGCCCGCCCAAGCAAAGGGCCCGCACCATTGCATCATCGACACGCTGAACCAGGTGCGTAAAGGGTCGACCATCGCCTTCTCTAAGGAGACCATCCGCTGCGGCGGAGGCATGCACTATCTGGGCTATGTCGAGAACTTCGACGCCTACCATGCGCATATCGCAAAGTTCCTGTCAGAAACCGAGCGGTACAAGGAAACCCCCGAATGTGTCCGCGCCTACTTCAACGCCAGCGTACCGGAATTCCGGGCACCGGCACCGTACTGCGTGTTCGCGCCTTGGAATGCTCCGAGCGAAGAGGACCCCGACCTGGTGATTTTCTTTTCCGAGCCAGATACATTGAGCGGACTGGTGGGCCTGGCGAATTTCGAACACACCGATGCCGATGGCGTAATCTGCCCGTGGGGTTCCGGCTGCTCGTCGATTGTCATGTTTCCGTACCTCGAGCGCGACCGGGAAGATCCGCGTGCCGTGCTGGGCATGTTCGACCCGTCCGCCCGTCCGTGCGTCGGGCCGCACGAGCTCACGTTCGCTTTGCCGTTTGAGCTGTTCAAGCACCTGGCCAGCCGCATGGATGACACGTTTCTCACCACGAAGGCATGGGAGCGCGTGAGGGCTCGTATGAAGTGACGGGAGGAACGGCGCAGCTACGCGCTACGGCGTTCTATCGACTCATCCGGCGTAGCGGGAATGCCGCGGACCGCATGTTGCTACAGCAAGCTGAGAAAACGAAGTGAGCTGCCTGCGGGGAGTCATGTGTGGGGTTTCGCGTACTGGTTACCCGCGGATCTGCGAGGCATCCTCGCGGATACGCAAGCTCATGATGCAGGCGAATGCGCACACGGCGATGTCGATGATCCAGATAAGGTCGTACGCGCCCGTTGCATCCAAGATCACGCCGCCGAACCACGCCGACAGGAAGGCACCGATCTGGTGGCAGAAGAACAGCACGCCGATGAGGGTAGCTACCTTGTGCAGCGAGAACGTATCGCTGACCAGACCTGACGTGGGCGACACCGTCGCGTCGCCGGTCAGCCCCAGGCCGATGGCGAACAGCACGGCGAACGGCAGCGTTTTGGGCATAAGCACCAGGAACGCCGCCACCCACACGGCGCGGAACCCGTAGTAGAAGCCCAGCAGGTGCCCCTTGCGCACCCGCGTGGACAGCCACCCCGACAGCAGCGCACCCAGGATGGTCGCGATGCCGTAGACCGAGAAGGCCCAGGCCGCCGCGGCTGCATCGATGCCGTACAGCACGTACTGGTTGAACAGGTGGCTTTCGATGATCACCATATGGAAGCCGCAGGTTGAAAACCCGGCTACCAGCAGCAGGAACGTGCGGTTATGAAGCGCGTCGCGGATATCCGCCACGCTCATAGTGCCGACGGGCTTGCCACTGCCGGCGCTAGCGGCCTTTTCGCGCCCATCGGCAAGCTCGCGCTTCCGATCGGCATCGCGCGAGGTAACCACAAAGGCGATGGGCACCAACGCAACCGTCGGAATCAGCAGCAAAAGCAATGTCAGCACCGTACCGAACGTGCTCAGCATCCACTGGATCAAGGGCGACAGAATGAATCCCAGCATGCCCGCTGCCGCATTCAGCATGCCGGAGATGATCATGGCCCGGTCGGGGCCTACATAGTTGATGGCCGATGTCAGAATCAGCCCGAAGCCCAGCGCGCCCACGCCGATGCCGAAGCCGAACCCCAACGTCAGCAGCAGGGCCGCAAAGGAGCGCGACAAGGCCATGCCCACCAGGCTCGCCGCTACGATTCCCGCGCCGAGCACCAGCACGAAACGGTTCGAGCGCCGCGATGCAATCATGCCGAATACCGGCTGTGCCGCGCCGAAGGTGATCTGCATGACCGCGATGCAGAAACTCACGTCTGCATAGCTGGCATTGCACTGCGTGGCAAGCGGCTGCAGCAGAATGCCGATGTCGCCGCGCAGGCCGGCACCCAAGCCGTACAGCACGCAGGCAACCAAGCCGAATGCGATAACAGACAACAGCGGGGCAGATTTTTCTTCGGTCATGCGGAAACGTCTTCTATCTAGTTGCACTGGGAAAAGCGCCTGTCATGGGCAAAAAGCTTTGCCCATCCTAGCACATGGAAATGCCATCGGGCGGCCCTTTCGCCGCCGTTGCAACAGTAAAGGCAAACGGCATCAAGCACGAATGCACCGGCGCGAAAGCCACGCATCGGCATTGTGCCGGGACGCGAAAGGACCTGGAAACTTGGATGGACTCGCACTCCGCGTGCTCGAGAGTGTCACACGTAGAAAACCCGCTGAACCTGTGACGGTCCAACGGGTTTTCATGTGGGTGCTGCAACACCCACTAGCACGGCGGGCCATCCTTGTTCACTGAAAAGGGTGAGGCTATGAATGAATTAATTCATTCATAGGGCTGTTAATCGCCCTTGTCATAGTCATCAACTTGACTAAATAGTCAAGTCGGAACTCCAACTATAAAGGAAAACCACCACACGTTTATTGAGAACGGGTGGTTTTATCCAACGTCAAACCGCCGCGCTCTATGTCTGTAAGTATACCAGAAAGGGAAATACCTACATTCGGTTCTGCGATGTAAGTCAAGCTAACCGACTCGACACGCCGGTTGCGGAGACCTCGCCCCATGGCTGAGGATTTCTCCGTCCGAAAATCCATGAGCAATAGTGCCCGAGTTTCTGAACGAGATGCCTAGCTCTAAACTTGGCCGTCCCGCACAATACCGAAAAAAATAAGCCCGCTGCATGTAGCTGCAACGGGCTTTCATGCGGGTGCTGTCAGGAGCAAGAAAAGCGCGACGTTACCCTTGAGCTGTTCAGGAGGTGGCGCGCATGGATGAATTATCCAATCCGTAGGACTGATTATAGTCCTGCTGATAGTGCTTAATCGCCTGTAGCTATAGGTCGACCGCCTAAACGGCAAGGGACTGCCGCACGTTTTAGAAGAACGGGCAATCACCTGGCCAATAGGTGAAAAACCGCGCTCCCACTCTGTGCACCCAGAAAAATTATATGCGATGGCGTTAGGCGCATCAACCACCGGCGATGCTAACGACTGCCCCTAATTGCGATGGCCGCTCCTGTCATGCAATACCAAGATTCACCGATGCCATGCAGCTCTTTCGCAACGTAACATAAAGTACGTCGCTAACAATAAATCGGATGCAAGAAATACCTTCTGTATGCTAGAAGCTACCAAGACGCTCGGTAAGAACAGAGGAAAGAAAAGGGTTGGAATGAATGCATCTACGGCATTGAAGAAAGCAGTGCAAATCGCGGGAGTGAGGGTTTCGCACATCGGCGGGCTCATCGGGAAGTCGCGGGCTTGGGGCAACGCGGCTATCACCTCTGAGAATCCGAGCATCGACACGATGTCGTCCGTTGCGCACCTATGCGGATACCGTGTATCGCTCATCCCGTACGACTACGAGAGGAAGCCTGGGGAGATTGTGATAGACGCACCCAAAAATGTCAGCAGAATTGAACCGCTCGGCAAACCTTACATTTAGCAAATTCTATTGCTGTTCCAAACAACTGTAGCAGGAACGCAGCAACCGATCGGCACAAAAACAGCGACCCCGCTGCAGATAATGCAACGGGGCCACATGTGCATGCTGATTGCAATACAAGCCTGGCGCAATCGACTGCTCCTGAAAGAAGACAGACGCTATTAACAACCTGATTGGGTTCGTCGGATTGCCGGCGGCCTTTACGTTTACTATCGGATGTATACCTTCTTGACCTTGACTACCTTGAGTGTCTTTCCATAGATCTTTCCATGCAATGAAAGCCATCGCTACAAGGAGCCCTCTGAAATGATTTCGCCAACATCCTCGGCATCTACGTCCATGTTGAAGAAGATCGGCGCATAGTTCAGCGCTTTGCCATCGAATTTGCGGATTACGATAGGGTCTTTGTCCCGCCTACATGAACAGCGCCGTCAACATTGTCGAATACATAGTTGTCACTGTATTCCTGATAATGGTTGATAGGATGGGGGTATTTCTCCCTTGCAATGCTTAGCGCCTGGTCGAAAGAACAGCTCATGCCATACCCTCCCTTGGAATGAACGCGTTGGTCGCAAATTCGGTAACTGCTAGCAGCTTAAGCCAACTGCCTCTACAATGTCAGCTCTTGAAAAGATAGCTCGGGCGCATCGTTCGTTCGGTCGTTGGCCAACAGGACTAAGAGCCATCACTGCGTATGCGGTGAGCGCCGTCTTTAGCGCATATTGATAGAATATAGCTAGTAGGAACAGACAATCTGAGAATCCCAGGTCGTGCCAAAATCTGTTACTCATGCCAAAGGGTGGAAAATGACTTTTCATGAAGCCGTAGCTGTTGCTGAGATGTACATCGACAGGGCTGACATGTATAAAGATTTCAAGAACTACTACGTTTTTGAGCGTGACTCTGAGGTTGAAAGAATTTCATCGGAGGGCATGATTGCCGTCAGCAAGGATAGTGGGGAGTGTTTCAACTTCGTCGCCGTCATCCCGAAACTAGGTAAATGCCTAGGGGTGTACCGGCGCGACAACAAAGGAACGTTCCAGAAAACAAGCTAGTAATTCCTTGCATCAATTCTTTCAGCCGTCAAACTTGAACGGCTTTCTTATTTCTTTGACGAAGGTAAGCATGTTGAAAAAATGCTCTCATTTCTAACGATGCAAGATTATCCCCGCGGATGCGGGGATCACCAATCATCTGCCATCACTCTTCAAGTAGTCGTAGCGGTGACGTGAGAGCCATGTCGTACAGTAGCGCTCCTCGTATTTCCTATTCTCCCTGATGCAAATCAGGGTGATAATCGAGATAATCGTTACAATCATGTTCGTCGTCATCCCCAGTATTCGATGCCGAACAGCTCGCACTCGCGTCGCTGTAGATTCTCGAAATCATTCAAATAAGCGCCTATCAGCTCATCGTCTTCGGCCGCCGTTTCATCGTCGGCGTCAATTTTGGCATACCAGATTTTCTCTTCGGTTTCAGCCCATTTGGCCCACCATGCAATATCAGCATCGGTAGCAACAATAAAAGCTCCATTATCATCGGTGGAAAACTCGACACCAGAATTCCCCATGATGTCGGCAAGCAAATCTTCGCCTATGTTGCAATCGGGGATCATCCCCGCACATGCGGGGAGCACCGAGCAGAAACATCGCCGCAATGGCCCTGCACTACCCCGCTCCTCCTGAAAATCTGCCATCTTTTCGCTGTCAGTTTGACATACCAAAATTATTGTCTATAATGCCTCTATGTAAAGGTTATGTTACACAGGTACGGATGCGGGACTGGCATGAAAAACAGCAACGCGTAAACCGACAACGACAACCCCGCATCACGGTAACCTGAACGGAGGTACCCATGAATCGAAAAGACAGCTACCTGGTTATCTATGCTCACCGTTTGGTGAACCGCATGGACCGTCTAACGTCGGACATCTGCCGCAAGCACGGTCTGACCCTTCCGCAATTCGGCGTCCTCGAAGCGCTTTACTCGAAGGGCAGCCTGCCGGTGGGAAAGGTAAAGGATCTGGTACTCAGCAGCGATGGCACCATCCCGCTTATCGTGCACAACCTGCAGAAAGCAGGCTATGTCTCCACCGAGAAGGACCCCAACGACGGCAGGCGCAAGATTCTGAGCCTCACCAACGAGGGCCGCGCAGTCGTGAAACCCGCAATCAAGGAGAACGAAAAGGCCTTGGCGCGCGAGCTTTCCGACTGGAGTGCCGATGAGAAGGCGGAGTTGATTAAAATGCTCAGCAAGCACGACGTCGGCGCTTGAAGGCCCGCTTCGGCCACACGCCTGCTGGATCTGCTCCCCTCCTGGCGCAACCTGCAAGTACTCGACTTGGGATGCAGCACCTGCAAGGAAGGCGAGGCGCTGCTTGATGCCGGAGTGCACCTTACCTGCGTAGACCAAGACAGCGTGACGCTGGCACAAACGGCAAAGCGGCTTCCCGCGGCCACGTGCATCGCGTCGGATGCCGCACGGTTTGTTCCCCCTTCTGGCAAACGCTTCGATGTGGTGCTCTTCCGCCGCCCCGACGTGGCAATCCAGAGCGAAAGCTGGCATGCCGCGTTCGCAAAGATCCCCAGCTGGATTGCAGAAGGCGGACACGTTCTGGTAACGACCCCGGGAGCCTGGGAAGCACGCATCGTGCGCACCTGGCTGCAGGAAGCGGGAGCACAGCATATCAAGGAGGTTCGCATGGATTGGCAAGATGAACAGCATGCCCTTATCGCAGAGGGCATCGAACCGCGCAGTGAACAGCAACAAGGGCAAACCCTCGCAGAGCTGCTTGCCTGGGAATCGAGCGACGTTCCCATGGTCTGCGATGTGCGCACGGGACAATGCACGCCGGTAGGCGATGCCGGCCTCGATCGCTGATCGACCTTGTTTTTTCTTTTGCCCTTATACCTCTAGGTAGAGTATATGACCGATTCGTTGGAGGCAGCTCACGCCCCTCCCGCATTCAGCAGTAGCAAAGTTTCGTTCTCAACCGAAAGGAAAATCATCATGAACGCAGCAACCGAAGAAAAGAACATCCCTACCGCAGGTACCGCGGCCCCTGAAGAAAACAGCGCCGCCCAGGCACCCGCCAACCAGCCGAGCGACCTGAAGGTGAAGGCGCTCGTATTCACCGACCCCTACTGCTCGTGGTGCTGGGGAACCGAGCCGATGATCTTGGCGATGATGGAGCACTATCGCGATCAGCTGCATATGGAATACGTGTTCGGCGGGCTGATCCGCGACCTGGACGACTTCTACGACGCCACCAACGACATCCGCGATGCAGCCGCAGTGGAACCCCACTGGGCGATGGTCTCGGAACGCACCGGCCAGCCCATCGACGAGAAGCTGTGGCGGGACATCGGCAAGATCCGCCACTTCAGCAGCTGGCCCGCCAATGTCGCAGCTAAGGCCGCATTCCTCCAGGGCGAGAAGCAGGGCTTCGACTACCTGCGCCGCCTGCGTCAGGCCGCCCTCACCGAGCGCACCATCATCAGCAACGAGGAAGAGTACAATCGCCTGGCACGCGAGGTGCCGTCGCTTGACTATCAGGCGTTCCGTGCCGCCCTCGACTCCGGCGATGCGGAGCGGGCGTTCCAGAAGGACCAGGAGACCTGCGCAATCTGGCAGACATACGGGTTCCCGACCATCCTCTTCTATAAGGCAGACGTGGATGTCAACGACATCTCCTCGCTAAACAAGAGCAATGCCGTGTATGTGGGCGGGCATCGCAGCATGGAAACCTACGACGAGGTCATCCGCAAGCTGGCACCCGGCATCCGGCAATACGACCCGCGCCCCGAAACGGAGCTGCTGAAGCTGTACGGCCCCATGACGGAACGCGAGCTGGCGCAGATTGCCGGACGCGACACCGCATCCGAGCTGGACGTCCTCGAAAAGCTTGAAGAACAGGGGAAGATTGCGCGCAGCGAGCGGGTTCGCGGAAGCATCTGGCGCATCAAGTAGAAGGAACAGGAGGCGAACCATGGACATCACGGCACTCGGGAGGCGGCGCAACCTCGCGGGAACGAAGGCGGAGTTCGAAACCTCCCTGGTGGCCCCGCTCGGCCTCGTATTGCCCGAGGTGTGCGCGCAAGATGGCGTCATCGAAGAGGCGCGGCAGGCGTGCTCGATGCTCGACAGCCTGAACCGGGCGTGGAAGGCGCTTCCCGAAGAAGCATGCGCAAAGGCGAAACAGGCGCTGCTTCAGGAGGAAGCAGCCTGTTCGGCAGAGCTTTCGAGCCAGATTCCCACCGCCATGGACCACGCCCCGCTTCCCGAGCGCCTCTCGTATGCCGACGATGGCACGCCATCGCATGCGGAGTGCCTGCCCCACATCGAAGAGGATGCCGCGAACATCATGCGTGCTATGGAATACCTCTCGTGGCGCATACATGACCTGCCGCTTTCGGGGCGCCTTGTGCAGGAGCTGCATGGAATCGTCCTCGACAGCCCCCGCTACGACAAGGCCACCCCGGGGTGGTTCCGCACCTCGCCCGTATGGATGGGCGACCCGAATTCCCCCATTGGCAAGGCGATGTTCGTGGCGCCCAATGTCGAGGACATGGCCGCGGCCTGGCGCGCCCTGGAACAGCAGATGAACGAAGAGGAAGGAGGCACTCGGGGCCTGGCATCGGTGGCGCTGGAGCACTACCAGTTCGAAACCATCCACCCGTTCCTCGATGGCAACGGGCGGACCGGACGCATCGTCGCCATCCAGTCCCTGTCGCAACGCGGGCTTCTCGAAAGGCCGACGCTGCCCCTTTCGTGGGCGTTCGAGCAGGACATGTTCGCCTACTTCGCTGCCTTCCTGTCCGTGCAGCGGCAGAACGATTACCGCACGTGGGTGCTCATGTTCCTGAATGCCGTCGAACGCGCCGCAAAGCATGCCGAAGAGCTGCTGCGGGAAATCTAGCAAACGGGCCATCTGCATAATGGCAGATGGCCCGAACTGTAATGAGTGCGGATAAGCCTACTCGGCAGTGTAGCCGCCGTCGATGAAGAGATGGGTGCCGGTCACGAACTCGTTCTCCACCAGGAAGACAACGCCGTGGGCGATCTCCTCGGGCTTGGCGAAGCGCTTGAGCGCGTGCATGGAAATCAGCTCTTCACGCCGCTCCTTGCCGATAAGCTCCTCGCTCACCAGGGGCGTATCCACATAGCCGGGGTTCACCGTGTTGACGCGGATCTTGTAGGGCGCAAGCGCGAGCGCGGCCGACTTCGTCAACGCGTTCACACCGCCCTTGGCAGCGCAGTACGAGGGGATCATCGGATCGCCGATTACCGCCTCGATGGAAGAGGTGCTCACGATTGCGCCGCCGGTACCCTGCTTCTTCATCTGGACGGCCGCATGCTTCATCCCGTAGAACACGCCGATGAGGTTCGTATTGATGACCTTGGTGAAGTCCTCGTTGGTCATCTGGTCGACGGGCGCCATCGTGCCCGTGCCCGCGTTGTTGTACATGATGTCCAACGATCCGAAGTGCTCGACGGCGAACGCAACGAGGTTCTTCACGCTCTCCTCGCTGGTGGTGTCGGTCTGGCAGAAGGCCACGTCGCCGGAGATCTTCTTCAGCTGCTCGATTGCCTGGGCGCCCCGCTGCTCATTGCGGCCCGCGACCACCACCTTGGCGCCCTTCTCGAGCAGAGCGCCCGCTGTTGCAAGGCCGATTCCAGAGGTCCCGCCAGTGACAATCGCCGTCTTTCCCTTAATCTCGAACATACTGGCCTCCTTAGAGATAGCTTCCGGCAGCAAGAACTTCAGCCGGCTGTACCTCAAGTGTATTGTCCTGGCCGCACTCCCTTAGGCCCAGATGGGCGAGCGGATGCAGACACTGTATGGAGCGGTTATCGACCCGCTGCAGGCCGTCGGGCTTCTCGACGAGTTGGCAAATCCGGCTCCATCCACCAAGAAAATTCTGCTCCTTGCCGCCGACAGGCGCATTCCGCGCTTGACCATGACGTAACGTCATAGCCTATTGTCATTCGAACACTACCAATTAAAGGGGTCTTTCATGTCGCGTCAGGAGACGGAAACATATCTCACGGTGGGCCAGCTCGCACGCAAAATGGGCGTTACGGTGCGCACGATCCAGTATTACGATCAAAAGGGGCTCCTTACGCCTACTGCGAAGGGACCCGGCAACCAGCGCCTGTACTCGAGCACCGATGAGAAGGCGCTCTGCCGCATCCTCGTATTGAAGTACCTCGGGCTCTCCCTTGCCGATATTCGTGCCAACCAGGAAACGCTCAACGACCCCGGTTCCTTCCGCATCCAAATCGAGCACACGCTGGCTGATTTGAAAGACGATTTCGAGGCGCTGCTCAGAAGGCTGTCGATTGTGCGCAAGATGCTTGCCGATTCAGAAGACGGCGCAGCCACGGACTGGGCGCACATGGCCCAACTCGTCGAAAGCGACCAGCCCGCCGGGGAATCCATCTGGCGTGCGGCCGAGATGCTCGATGTCGCACCGTCCGAGCCTACGGAAAGCCCGGCGCGCGGCATGGCGGTCGGCAAATGGCACGAGCTTATCGCGGACACCATCGAGCTTATATCCAAACAGGTCCCGCCCTCCGACGAGCGGGCCTGCGACCTTGCCCGCCGCTACCTCGATCTCCAGGACGAGCAGGCCTACTCGCTTGAAGACAGCTTCCTGCTTATGGAGAACATCTCGCCGCACAGCGGGGGGCACGGCTCCTTCGACGTGCTGCGGCAGAGCGTCTCGGCATACCTGGACAAGGCCTCGGCTGCGCTGAAAGGAGAATCTGACCGATGATCGTCTCGTGGATGACCACCAATGCCTGCAATCTGAAATGCGCGCACTGCTATCAAGACGCCGAGATGCGCGAAGCGGGCGAGTTGACTACCGAAGAAGGGCTGCGCCTTATCGACCAGATCGCCAAAGCGGGATTCAAGATCATGATTTTCAGCGGCGGCGAACCGTTGATGCGCCCCGACATCTTCGACCTGGTTTCCCATGCCGCCCAGAAAGGGCTGCGCCCGGTGTTCGGCTCCAACGGCACGCTTATCAGCTATGAGATGGCACGCAAGCTGAAAGAAGCCGGCGCCAAAGCCATGGGCATCAGCGTCGACAGCCTCGACCCCGCAAGGCATGACCGGTTCCGCGGCGTCGAGGGCGCGCATGCGGCAACGCTCGAGGGAATCGCGCATTGCCGCGAGGTGGGACTCGCCTTCCAGATCCACACCACGGTCCTCGAATGGAACCGCGACGAGATCCTGGATATCACCGATTTCGCCGTCGGCCAGGGAGCCATGGGCCACTACCTGTTCTTCCTGATTCCCGTGGGGCGCGGCGAATTCATCGCCGAGGATAATGCGCTGGCCGTGGAGGAGAACGAACGGCTGCTGCGCGCCGTCATGGAAAAGCAGCGCGACTGCCCTATTCCCATCAAGCCCACGTGCGCTCCCCAGTTCACGCGCGTTGCGTCCCAACTCGGCGTCAAAACGCGCTTCAGCCGGGGATGTCTGGCCGGGCTCACGTACTGCGTCGTCGGGTCCCAGGGCATCGTGCGCCCGTGCGCGTACATGACCGAGGGGGCAGGCGACGTGCGGGAGCGCCCCTTCGACGAGATCTGGCGCGACAGCGCGGTTTTCGAACGGCTGCGCTCGAAGGCCTACGGGGGCGCTTGCGGCGTGTGCGATTACCGGGAAATGTGCGGCGGGTGCCGGGCGCGCGCGGCCCATTACCACGACGGCGACATCCTCGCCCAAGACGATTACTGCGCGCACAGCATGCACCTGATCGGTGCCTAGACCATCGAACGGGAGGGAACCATGACCTTGACATCATCGCATCGGATCTCACACCGGCATCTTGCACTTGCCGCTGCATTGGCCTGCGTGCTTGCCTTGAGCTGCGTCTTGCTAGCCGGATGCGGCTCGGACGGCGCAAAGGAAACTTCGGGCACCTCTTCCTCGGCAGAATCCTCTTCGGCCTCTTCCTCCGCAACGGAGTCGGCCTCGAGCTCCCAGACCGTCAGCTTCACCGACGACCTGGGCCGCAGCGTCGAGGTTCCGAAGAAGCCGAAACGCGTTGTGGCGGGCATGGGAAGCTTCGCGGACATGTGGCAGCTTGCAGGAGGCACGTTGGTCGGGGCCACCGACGAGGCCTTCGCAGACTACGGCATCGACAAGGACAAGGTGTCTTCGATCGGCGGATTCTCGAGCATCAACCAGGAGACCCTGCTTGCCCTTAACCCGAATTTCGTCATCCTTACCGGCACGACCGAAGGGCAGGCGGGCACCGCCGACCAGACCCAGCTCGCCGATGCGCTCGAGGCAGCCGGGGTTCCGGTGGCGTACTTCAAGGTGACGACCTTCGACGACTACCTGCGCGTGCTGCGCACGATGTGCGACATCACCGGGCGCGACGACCTGTATAAGAAGAACGGCACGCAGGTGAAGAAGCGCATCGGCAACGCCATCGAGAAATACGGCGCAGCCGCAAAGGGCAAGAAGGTCATGGTCGGCGTTTCCTATTCGCAGGGCGTGCGCGTGCTTCGTTCCGATTCGCAGACGGGCACCATGCTCGCCGACCTCGGCGCCACGAACATCGCGGACGAGAACCAGAGCCTGCTGGAGGACTTCAGCACCGAGGCGCTTCTGGACATCGATCCCGACTACATCTTCATCATCCCCATGGGAACCAGCGAGGCGGCCACGAAGAGCTCTCTGGAAAATCTGACGAGCGATACATCCTGGAAGTCGTTGACGGCGGTGAAGAAGGGGCATTTCTTCACGCTCGACCCCGACCTTTACATGTACAAGCCCAACAACAAGTGGGACAAGGCATACGTGCAGCTCGGTAAGGATTTCCTGAAGTAGATGCCATGAGCGGAGCGCAGGAACAAAGGAGGATCGGGGCGGGGGCGCTTGTCGCGCTGCTTACGGCGATGCTCGTCATCGCCTGCGTCGCCTCTCTGCTGATCGGCGCCTCCTCTGCCGGCCTGGGCGACCTTATTGCGTTGGCCGGCGACAAGGAAGTCGCGGAGAACACGCAGGCCATCCTGCTCAATGTACGGCTTCCGCGCATCCTTGCCGCAATCCTTGCCGGAGCCGCCCTGGCCGCATCAGGAGCCGTCATCCAAAGCGTGCTCGACAATCCGCTGGCCAGCCCCAACGTTCTCGGCATCAATGCCGGCGCCGGGTTCGCGGTGCTGCTGTGCGCCGCGTTCCTGCCCGCCGCATCCGCATTCCTTCCCCTGGCGGCTTTCCTGGGCGCCCTCTTAACCTGCCTTATCGTGTTCGCCATCTCGCAGCGCGCGGGCACAAGCAAGATTGCAGTCGTGCTTGCAGGCATGGCGCTCACGGCGATATTCACCGCGGGAATGAACACCGTGCTCATCGTCGACTCCGATGCCTATGTGGGTTCGTCGCGCTTTCTGACCGGCGGCCTTTCGGGCGTCCAGACCGACGAGCTGCTCTGGCCGGCCATAGCGATAGCCGTCGCCCTGATCTTGTGCATGCTGCTCTCCCGTTCCCTCAACGTGCTCAGCTTGGGTGACGCCATCGCGCACAGTCTTGGAATGCACGTTTCCCGCGTACGGATGGGCGCGCTCGCCGTAGCAGCCCTGCTTGCGGGTGCCGCCGTGAGCTTCGCCGGGCTGGTGGGCTTCGTCGGCCTCGTCGTTCCCCACATCGTGCGCTTCTTCGTAGGGCATGACGCGCGCAAGGTGATCGCCACCAGCATCCCCGCCGGTGCGCTTTTCGTCGTCGTGTGCGACCTTGCCGCCCGCAGCCTGTTCGCTCCCTACGAGATTCCCGTGGGTATCCTGATGGCATTCCTCGGCGGACCGTTCTTCATCTACCTCATCCTTGCAAGGAAGTACGACCATGTCTGAGCGCGGATTACAAGCCCCGGTCCTGGCATTCACCGATGTCTCGTTTTCCTACGAACCCAGCCGCCGAATCATCGAGAAGCTCTCGTTCGAACTGCCGCAAGGAGCCTTCACCGGCATCATCGGCCCCAACGGCTGCGGGAAATCGACGCTACTGAGGCTTGCGACGCTGCTGAGCAAGCCGCAGGCAGGCAGGATCGAGGTATGCGGAAAGGATCTTTCCGCCCTTTCCGCCAAAGAGCGCGCACGGCTGATCTCGCTGCTTCCGCAGGATGTGCCGGCAGCACCTATGACCGTGAGGAGCCTCGCCCTGTGCGGGCGCTATGGGTTCCACGGGGCGCTCTACCGCACCGATGACGATGACGAGGCCGCTGCCGCGTCGGCACTCGAGACCGTCGGCTTGGAATCGTTTGCCGAGCGTTCGGTCGGCGAGCTTTCGGGCGGCCAGAGGCAGCGCGCCTACCTGGCCATGTCGCTTGTGCAAGACGCGCGCATCATGCTCCTGGACGAACCCACCAGCGCGCTCGACATCACATCTGCCCATGAGGTGCTCGGCCTGGTGAGGGACTGTTCGCGCGAGAAACACGCCACGGCCATCGCGGCCCTCCACGACCTGGACCTGGCGCTTCGCTACTGCGATGTCCTCATGCTCATGGAGGCCGGCCGCGTGGTGCGCATCGCCAATCCTGCCGAGATGGCGGCATCGGGGGATATCGAACGGGTCTTCTCCGTCGCCCTCGAGCGCCATGAAGGCTCCCGCGGCACCTCCTGGTCGTTCTTCCCCGCCCAGTAATCTCGAAGCACAGGCTGTGGGACACGCACGTTGCTCGCCGGTCATGCCGGCCCACCCATCAGAGAAAACGAAAAGCCTCCCCATGCAGTACATGGGGAGGCTTCATTCGCAGGAACGCCGACTAGGCAGGCAGTTCGGTCAACTGCATCTTCACGTGCCGTTCAGGGCCTTAGCCGCGCCTCTTCAAACGGATTCCGATGAGAACCGCAGCAGCGCAGGCAAGCACACCGACGAGAACCGCCCAAGGGGTCGCATCTCCGGTGACCGGAAGGACCGTCGTCACGCTGTCCGCCGAGTTTGCCGAATCCGTCCCGCTATCGGACGCACTGGAAGAATCAGACGCGTCGGAAACGTTCTTTGTCGAGCTCGAAACCGTCTTCTCTGCGTCTACCGCGGAGTCGCCTTCCGAAGACGAGCTGGAGCTAGAGGTCTCTGTGGCAGCGTCTACCGTACTTGCAGAGTCCGTGATGTCGACGATCGTGTCCTCGGTATCGGCCGTCACCGTTTGCTCGGAAACGGTTGCCGGGCTGGCGGTGTATCCCGAAATCGTTGGCGCGATGAAGCTGTCCCAGGTGCCGGTGCTCCAATCGCCGTAGGTAACATCATCAGTCTGGATATCGACCGCGACCGTCCGCGAAAGGGTTGCAGTCTGCGTAGTGGTATCGATGGTGCCGTCGGGATTGTGCACGTAGATGGTACGCGTGATGTCTTTGGTTTCGGTCGAGACCGGGTTGATGTAAACGTACTGCTGGTTGTAGATCGTGGTTCCGCTGTCGCCGTAGTCGTAGGAGAAGGTCACGAGGTACGTGCCGGGCTTGGAATCGTCAACGCCGTCGACCTCGACTGCCTCAGAGGAGCCATACGCCGTATAGCTATAGCTGATGTCGAGATTGCTCTTGTCGTATTCGCCCAGATCATCGACCGCAACGGCCGTTGTCCCACCCGAATCGTAATCGGCCTTGTAGAAGTGCGTCACCAGGCTCGTGGGGTCCCAGTCATCGGGCATCTCGCCCTGCGTGTACGTCTGGGAATCTCCCACCAGAATCGCGGGGATCACGGAGACCTGGATATGCGTGGCGTTGTCGGAACTCGAAGAGGAAGACGAGGAATCGGGATCCTCGGTAAACGTCGCGCGGCTGGAAATCGTCGTGTAAGAGTACACCGTCATCGGATCGCCGTTGTTGAACTGAACGGTCCATCCATGCTTGGTCAGCTTGTCCTCGATCTCGGTAAGGTCGACCGTGTATTCCGCAGTCTTGTAGATGGTGCGAGGTTCCGAGGTCAGCGCGGTAAGCGAGCTGCTCTTCGTAGCCCTGAAGTTCGTGTACTTCAGGACGCTGAAGACGTCATCGGGCATGTATTTGTACAGATTGTACTGAGGCTCCCAATACTGACCGGCAGTGGTATCGCTGACGAACACAGACGGGATGAGCTCGATGTTGGAAGACGTGCTCAGCGCAGCCACGGCATCCGAGAAGGAGACACTGAGGTAATAGCGCGTCCTGGCGCTGCTGCTGTAGTCGGTGATGGAATACGAATAGAAGGCTGAATCCGTCGTATCACTGCCCTTTTTTACGGGGATAGTCACCTCGACGGTGTCATTGGCATCAATCTTCCTATTCAGGTAGACGGCGTAGATGTCATCGGGGTCGAGCCCGTTGCTGACATAGGTGTCGTAATCGTAGTAATTCCCTGCATTGTTGATGCTGGACATCGTGACCGAATAGCTCGTGTCCGAAGAGCTTGCCACCTCGATATCGCGGGTATCGTCGAATTGGAGGCCCTTCGTCCCAAGGGTGCTCATAAGCAACATCGGGGCGGCCGCCGTGCTTCCGTTCTCATAGATGAGATGGATCTCGATATTGCTGTACGTATCGTTGTCGATGATTGAGTACACCGTCGAGCTGTTGAACGAAGAGCTGACGTACGTGTTTCCGTCGGTGCCCTCAGCGGTGATGAACGCCGTGAAGTCACCCGTGCCGGACCCAGTGGTATACTGCTGGACTTCCGATGTGCTGGACAGGTCGTTCACAATCGATTGCCCCGTATTGGATGCGGGGTCGGTCGTCGTGACGCTCGGTACAGAGATCTCCTGATTGGTAGTGGAAACCTCACTTGCCTCAGCAGGAGCCGCGCATACCAAAACGAGAGCAATAGCGAAAAGAACAAAAAATGCTACCGCAGAGATACCATATCTGCTTATGCTGGAAGACGTATAACTTTTCATGGTAGCCTCCCTTAGGTAACGTCATTACTTATAATTGATACGATAATAATAATAACGCTATCTTTCGCTGTTGCAAGAAGAATTTCTTTCAGGTTACTTTAAGGTTTCTGCAGATGACGGCTGGTATTACCAGAGTATCAAAGCTGGGCTCAGTGACGCGCGATTGGGTTTCAGTACAAGACCAGTCCTAGCGCGAGAGCGATTTCTCCTGATGATTCAACGCATGATTGCTTCTTTTCATTGGACTAGAAAATGTTGCGTTATCGCTTCACATCATATTTTGAATACCTATATTGAAAGTAGGGAATAGTTTACAACGTCCTTTATTTGGGGTTTCGATAGGTCGTATCCATTGCGACTGAGTGGAGGAAATACAGTGAAGTCCAAGCCAATAACCCGTATTGCAAGAACAGCGAGTACGCTTTTTCTTGTCGCCGCCCTGGCGATGATGGGGGTGCCGGCCATAGCCGCTACGGATAGCGCGTCGGGCGGCGATGACAGCCAGCAGGCACAGACCGCCCAAAGCGTAGAAACCGAAGCGGATTCGGCAAGCTCTTCGGAGCAGGCAAGCTCCGAAGAATCAAGCACGACCAATGATGCGGTAACGGCCTCGTCCGATACGCAGAAGAAGAACGCTGCATCAGCCCGTACGACGAAATCCGCGAAGAAGGCTGCCGCCGCGAAAACCTCTTCGGCCAGCACCGGAGTGGCACTTTCGGTGCTCGATACCGAAGGTAATTCCCTTTCGGACAATGACACAATCACGCCGGCCGATTTTCGGACTTCCAACGGTACGGCCCGTGTGAACGTCAATCTGAGTAGCTCCCAGACCGGCAACAAGGTCACGTTGACCTTGCCGGCATGGTTCAGCTGGTATCACGCACAGGACGGCAGCAGCTACACCATCAGCACCTCGGATGGCGTCGATGCCAACGGCCAGCAGGGCAACAACAATGTGCTCGTGATCTCCTTCAACGACTTGAACAGCGGCGAGCAAACCTTCGGCCTCGACTTCAACTTCCGCACGAACAGCGGCTTCATGACGGAAGATATCCTCAGCACCCTTGAGAACGGCGGGCTGAAAGACATGGTCTTCACGTCGTCCCTTGCCAATTCCTCCGGCACTTACGAGGGCAACTCGGTAACACTGGGCTATCAGTGGGAAGACCCCGATAACCCGACCGTTACCGATCTTTATGTCGGCCCTATCGGAAACCTATACACAATAAACTACACTCATCCGAACCCGGGTGTTGTGGAAACGGGCATCTACAACAACCTCAACCGCAACAGCAACACGCTTTCCCAGGTTTCCCTCCCGGCAACCGATCCGTTCCGCTATGGACGTGCCGTCAGCTCCATTACGATCAGCCTGGACGATAACGCGGCAGATATCTACAGAATAAACGGGCTTTCCTCCAGCACCGATGACAGCCTGGTCTCCGCTTTCTCCAATTACACGGCCTCGGTCAGCAGCGATGGCAAGACCCTGACGCTGACGCCGAAGAACGCATCCGCCTCGATCGACCTGACCAGCCTGTCGAAGGACCGTCTGCTGGGTGCGGTGGACATCGGTTTCCGCCTTGCCAACGATGCGACTTATGACCGCGACGCCTGGTACAACGCCCTTACCACCGGGCTCATCAACTCGGGATCTTTGCTGAACGTGACGGTGAACTACCAGAACTTCACCAGCTCGGATACCGCGACCTCCTCGACGAATGCCACTTCTACCATGACACTGGTGGACTACGAGGAGACCGATTCCGCAGTACGCCAGAATTCTGCCGATACCTCCACATACCTGACCAACCAGCGAAAATATGGAGATGACCCCATAGAAGTAGCCGCAGTTGTCGATGGCGCTGGCGCAACTGATCAGACCGTCTGGATTGGCGAGAATCTGAACAACCTTGTCAGCTATTCCGAAAAATCAGATAAAGTCACCATCCATAAGGATGCATCCGGCTATGCGCTGTTGACCGAGTATCCCTACGAGGTCCGTGGCACCGAGTACCAGATCCGCCCGAAATACACGGCGACGGCATCTTCGCTTGCCGACGGTTTCTCGTCGGGTGGATTCGAGCTGAGCAAGGTCGTCTTCACTCTGAGCGATGGCTCCACCGTCGAAGTGAGTGCCGACAACTCCACGTTCGCAGATGACTGGAACACGGCCCTCAACAGCAACGGCACGATGACCGTCACCGCCGATGAGCTGGGCGTTGCCTCGAGCTTCGACAGTTCCAACGAGGCGAGCGTGAAGTACGTGACCAAGGTGACACAGGTCTTCAAGACCGCGGCGCCCAGCATCATCACCGACACCTCCAATTACTGGTCGTTCCGTATGACTAAGTGGAGCATGACCACCTACGAGCAGGACGGCACCACCGTGCTCGGCACCGGCAGCCTGACGCATTCGGAGGGAACGGTTGAAGAGGGCGGCAAGCGCTGGTATCCCATCACCTCCACGCTCTACACCGACGAGAGCCTCGGCACCGAGGTCAACTCCTCCGAGCACAACATCCAGGTCAAAGAGGTACAGTGCCCCGAATTCGACTTGGCGACGACCAGCAATGGCCAATGGCAGTACAACCAGTGGAAGTACGAATCCGAAAACGAGACCGGCAGCTACTTGGGCATACGCGTTGCCACAGGCACCGACCTCAGCACCGTGAAGACGACGCTGACCAACCCCACCATCGACATCTACCATTATTGGATGGACAACGTCTACACGTGGACAGGTGAGATGGATGTCACGCCGGCCATGGCGGGATGGACCGTCACCTACGGCGTGACCACCTATGCCAAGCAAGCAGCCGGACAGGCGGTCGAGGTCCGCACGATGCAGCTGCCCTCTGCGGCCGATTTCCAGGATTCGTCGAAAACCAATGCGGACGGGACCATCACCATCGACCTACTTCCCAATACAGACGGCGACGAGACCGGAAGCGATTGGGAATACATCGCTCCGTCCTCTTCGGTCGACGTTGGCACCGATGGATTTAACAGAGCTGAGCCCGTCGAGATCTCGTTCCATTACGATGGTGACTGGGATGTCACCACGGTGGCCGACGAGGATGGCGACGGCGTTATCGACAACAACGGTACCGACGGCTTCTTGGTGAAAAACATCGTAGCAAGCTCCCGCACAATCGACCCCGACGGCCAATATGGCTACTACCTCTGGTGGGACGGCGGCCACATTACCAAGATGTGCTACCAGTGGGATAACTGCGAGGACAACGACGCCGCTCATCTTTCGACGGCGACCTCCGACTCAGGTACGGGCAATTGGGGTCATGACTCTGCGGCTACGGTCGAGCAGCTCGGTGCGCAGATTCTCGAACCGACGGGGCTTTCCGCCGGCTGGTCGGGCACGTTGATGCAGGGGTCGACAACCACCATCTCCGGTTCGCTGACGCTGACCGCGAACCCCATCGGAAGCCCCGAGTGGCAGCCGTCCGGTGACGTGCTCTACCTGGAGTTCCCCGACGAGAAGATCCAGTTCGCGGGCAATGCCTCCATCGACGGCATATCCGATCCTGATGCCTACGTGACCACCATCAACGGCACGCGCTACCTGGTCATCCACGACAATGCTTCCGCTGATACGGTCAAGTCTGCAACAACGGATAATATCTCCACCGATTGGCAGCACCCGACATCGAACGTAACCTATGAAGCCCTCGACGTCTCCTTCGACGTTTACACGATGCCAACCGCCTCCACCACGAGTGCGGCCGAAGTCATCGGCGACAACACGTACCTGGACTTCAGCGGACACCAGTACTACGCCAACGTTTCGAACAATCCCTCGGATGGCACGTATCACACCGCCATCCAGAAGAAAGGCCTTCTCAACTGGAACGGCGCACGCGACGGCCTGGGCAATGGCGCATGCGTGGACAACCCATTGGGCGTCCATACCAAATCCGACATCACCGACCGCTACTGGGCCATCAAGACCACGGGCGTCTCGCTGACCCCTGCGCTGAATACCAACTTGGGGCTTATCAGCTATTCCGGAACGAACTCCTCCGATGATGATTCCTCCGACGCGCTGGTGACGGTAACCGGAGCAAAGAATGTCACCCCCGGCGAGCGCACGCAGCTGGAGAGCCTCGTTGTATTAGGCGCCGGCCAGAACGGACTGACGAACGGCGAGATCATCGTCCAGATTCCCCAAGACGGCACGACGGTATCCGACTCCACGTCGAATTACACCAATACCGCAAGCCTGAGCCTTCGCGGCGCGGTGAAACAATACGGGTCCCTGGCAGATGGCGAACAGCTTACGTTCCAGGTTTCCACCGACGGCACGAACTATGTTGACGTGAGCGATGATACCGATTGGTCGAGCGTCCGCTATGTGAAGGCAAGCATCAATGAGCTTTCGGCCGGAGAGGCGGCTATGTTCACGCTGCCGCTCTCCGCGGCAAGCGACGCTCAGGCCAACGACGATGCCTACCTGCAGGCTTCCGCCACCTATACCGTGCCCGAGGGTTCGCGATCCGCGCAGAGCGTGAGCGCCTATCACTTCAAGAATTACCAGATTTCGGGCACCGCATGGAACGACTCCGATGCTGACGGCATGCTCGACAGCGATGAGACCGAGCGCGTTTCCAACGTGACGGTGACGGCATACGATTCCGACAACAATGCAGTGGGCACGGCAACTACCGACGATGACGGCAACTGGTCTATGGAGGTCAGCACCACCGATGCTCTGACGCTGCAGGTTTCCCCACGCAACGATCTGACCACCTTCACGGCGGATACGACCGACAACAAGTTCGACCCGAGCACCGCACGATATTCCCTGGGCGCCGTAAGTTCCGACGTCACGGATATCGATATCGGATACTACTCGGCCCTCGAGGTTGGTGCCGGAACCATTTCCGGCACCAAGACGCTGACCCAGGACGGCCAAGCGCTTTCCATGACCGACGGGCAATTCCAGATTGCCATAACAGGCGACAATGACACGACGGGCTACCGAGGCCTACGGCTGGGCAACTACGACGTTCCGGCCGATGGCGCGTTTTCGACCGGCCATATCTTCTTCACTAAGCCTGGCACCTATACGTTCTACGTTACCGAGGTGGACGGCGGCAACCCGCTTTACACATACGACAATTCCACATACACGGTGACGTTCGAGGTAATGCTGAATGGCGCGCAAGACGCCCTCGAGGTAACGAAATCCATCAAGAAGAACGGCGTGGCGGTCGACGGCATCACCTTCGCCAACACGAAGCGATCCAAGCAGTAAATCATGGTAACAAAGCAATGGAACGGTTTCGCCGCCCCGTCTGCAAAAGTTCACCTGCTTGCCGACGGCCATGAGGTCGACTCGGCAACGTTGACGGCTACCAACGGATGGACCCACACCTTCAGCGTGGATGCTGTAACCGCAGAAGGAGCCGATATCGACTACACCGTGACAGAGGACGCAATCAAGCATTACACGTCCAAAGTCACAGGCAGCGAGAGCGATGGCTTCACCATCACGAACTCCTACGAGGGGCTGACGGTCGACGATCCGCCGGTGAAGAAGAACATCTCGGGAGACAAGCCGAAGAAGGCATCGGCTTTCACCTTCACGTTCGCCGCCGAGCCGGATAAGAGCACGCTGCCCGCCGGCATGGCGTCAAACGAGATGCCCATGCCCGAAGGCGCAAACGGCCAGAGCATGACGACCACGGTGAAAGGCGAGGGAAGCTCTGAGTTCGGCACCCTGAAGTTCTACCAGCCCGGCACTTATGTCTACAAGATAACCGAGGACAACGACGGCGTAAGCGGCTACACCTATGACGACTCCGTCTACGAGGTCACGTACCAGGTGTCCGAGAAGCATGACGAGCTGGTAAGCCATCGGACAATCACCAAGAACGGCAAGGCGATAAGCACCGCAACTTTCAAGTTCACGAACATCTACAACGCGAACGAGAAGAACCCGGATAACGACAACAACGGCGCCACGGACAAGAAGGACTCCGATAGCGGCAACGACAGCGTCGCGAGCAAGGGCACCTACGGCTCTTCGGGGAACGGAGCCGGATCCGCAGCCGTGGATAGCGTGCAGATGATGCCCGTGACGGGCGACAACGCCGGCCCGCTGGTTATCGCCCTAGTCGCAATCTGCATCGCCGCGGCAATCGGCATCTTCGCCGCAATCCGCAAACGAAGGAAGAATAAGTAGGACGAAGCGCCGCACTGAGCTAGAAGCCGAGAAGCCTGCCTTAGTAGATGAAATAAGTTGATGGCTCTTCGGAATCGAGCGCAGGGACTCTGAAATGACGAAGGGGCGGGATGAGAAATCCCGCCCCTTCTTGTTTCCCCGTTGCGGCCGGCCTCATCCACGAGCCTATGGCCCACAGCCGCCCGTCCAGTCATCGTCTAACCCGCACGCATCGGTGCGCACCCGAGAGACTGGCTTTATTGCTCGTATTCGCGAATGAACTGTTCGGCGAGCTTCTTGCAGGTCTCTGCCAAGTACTGCAGGTTCATCTGATACGCCACGTCGGGACCTGGCGCAATCGGCTCCTCGCCCGGGAGCACGAATCCGTCCCCGGCAAACGCCATGCGGCGACGCTCGAACTCCACGGTCGCGGCGGCAAGGTCATTCTTGATTGCACGCAGCTCCTGGCAGCTCTTCCCCTCCAGTCCTTCGGCGAAGGCTTCTGGGCTGATCATCATGTCGGCATCACCTCTCATGAATGCGCTCACACCGGCAAGCTTACCAGGTTCCCATCCGAAATCGTGCTGGCGCGATAAGCCCACATTGGAATTACCGAAGGCAAGCTATTGCACATGGCGGAATCCCGTATAATACGACCTGCTCGGTCTTTTCGGGGCTGGGCTGCGTACGACCTGGCATAATTGCCCGCGAATCCCGCGCGATCCGCGATTAACAGGAGAAAAGAGCAAGAACCGATGGAGCACAAGAAAGTAGAGATCGTCGAGCTGTTCTTCGACCTTGTCCTTGTATACGCCGTTTCGAAAACCACGGGCGTCATCCACGAGCTCAATGCAGCCGGGCAGGTTGATCCCGCCGCCTACGTCACATTCGTCGTGGCATTCGTCATAGTCATGAACGCCTGGATGTATCAGGCGGTGTTCACCAACCGCTACGGTGCCAATTCCCCGAAGGACATGCTGATCTCGTTCGTGAACATGGCGATCCTGCTGTACCTTTCGAACACGATCACGCCCGATTGGCAATCGACGTTCGTCCCCTTCACCACCGCGCTCGGGCTCATCTTCGCATTCCAGTTCCTCCAATACCTGTTGGCCTACCGCAAAGACCAACTGGCGGACGAGCGCTTCTTCATCCGGTGGTACCTGCTGCTCACCGGCGTCTACGCCGCCGCCCTCCTTATCGGCGCGCAGCTCCCCTACGAAACCGGCATCTGGTTCTCGCTGGGCGGCCTTGCCGTGAACCTGTTGCTGCCTGCCATATTCCACCGCCATCTCAACGCCATTCCCCTTAACTGGGGGCACCTCGTGGAACGGCTGACCTTGTTCGTGATCATCACGTTCGGCGAGATGGTCGTCGGATTGGCGGCCTACTTCACCGTCGGCACCCTGTCTGCAAGCTCCCTTATCGTCTTTGCAACGGCGGTGGCCCTGTTCGTCTACTACATCCTGCAGTTCGATTACATGCTGGACGAATCGCACCCGAACCTGTCGACGGCGCTTGTCCAGTACGCCCACATCCCCATCGTTCTGGGCCTGGGAATGACAACGGTAAGCTTCTCGTTCATGTTGGAGGCCGGTGTCGACCATTTCTTCCTGGTCACCTTCCTGTATGCCGGGCTTGCCCTGTTCTTCGGAGGTGTCTACCTGTGCCACGGGTACAACGAGCCCCGCTTCAAGTCCAACGCAGCAACCGTTGGCGCGCAGGTTGCCATCTTCGTGGCAGCGTTCGCAATCTGCCTAGCGTTCGGGACCTCGAGCCTTGCCGTTTCCGCGATTACCGCCGTTGCCTGCATCGCGCTCAGTTGCGTGCTCGGGCAGTTCTACCTTTCACATAAGGACGCGGAGCTCGAAGGCGGCGAACTTCAGAAATAGGCCGTCGCCCGAGCCCTCCCTACTGGAACAGCCAACCCATTATCTGGGCGTCATGAGCGAACAGATAGCCGCCTGCGCTATGCTGGCTTGCCTCGGCATTGAAACCATGGCTGGTGAAATAGTTGGTCGGCTTGATGCTGAGCCTGATCAATTCGTGTATCTCGTCGTCGCTTAGCCCCTCTTCGCGATAGGCGGCAACAATGCGTTCGTAGGATTCCCTAACGGGGCCCGGGCCATAGTAGTCGTCGCGCTCGCCGATGGCCATGTACACCGGCGTCCGAGCCTGGACGAGTTTGTCGATGTCGCCGTCCCAGCGCGAAATGGTATGGAGCGCCCTTCGATAGAGTTCCGGGCACTCGCCGAGAACCAGCGAGATCGTCTCCCCGCCTCCCGAGCAACCAGAGAGGTAGATTCGTTCCTCATCGATATTAAAAGCACCGATCAACCACCTGGTAAGCGAGATGACATCCCGCGCAGACTGGCTTTCCCAATCGTCAAGCTGCGTCGAAACCACAATCATGTCATCAACATACTTCAGAGCCTCGAAAGGATAATCCTCGCTCAGATTCGCCCCCACTCCCTGAAAGTACAGCCCTTCCCACCCTGGACAGGCAATATACAGGGCAAAGGGAATATCGCCGTTGTATGTGTCTGGAACATACAGAGAGAAGTGAATGGTGCGGCCCGAAGGGTCGTTAAGGGCTTCGTCGACAACGAATCCCCTATCCATCGAGCTTCCGGACACGAAGGTGTAGCCCCGAACATCTGCAATATCGTAGCCTCGATCAGTGCCGCTCTCGACCGTAGCGCTCGCAGTGCTCGAACCGCCAGAAGAAGCTTGCGGGGCCTGCGTTCCTTCACTGGAGCCAGACTGTTGCTGTGCTGTATCACCCGAATTGTTTGTAGAAGCACCGCCCGCGCAGCCCGAGAGCAGGCCCGTGCAAAGCAAACCGAACCCCATGATGGCGCCTTCTTCGAGAAACATCCTCCGTGAAATCATGATGCCGTATTCCTTGGGTCTTGAATCGTCGCTGCGGCATGAAGGTTCGCTCCCATGCCGCAGATACCGTTTCCACGGGTGATGCTACCAGTTAGATATCGGTTTCCAGCATGCAAATATGGCATGCAGAATCCTCGTTTTCGAATACTCGAGCGCTCTCGACTATCGGCCCGTTTCGAGCAGATACCCCACGACCCCTTCGCGCGACATCCTTGCCACCTCGTCTGAGAGGCTTGCCAGGGGAACCTGCATCCCATCGGCAACCCAACGGGTAATGACCCCCACAACCGCCGATGCGAAATATTCCAGGGCGAATGTACGGTACGGCGAATCCTTGCCGCCCCGCTCTTGCAGTGCATCCTCGAGCGTGCGTTCGATGGCCGCCTTCATGTACGTTCCCAAATCCGACTTGCCCGGAATGCACAGCAGCACCTTCAAGTACTTCTCGTTCTCACGGTAAAAGGACTCGTCGGGCAGCACCGAGCTCAGGTTGCCCTTGCCGAAAACCTCGGACACGGCCTTGCCGCGCCTGAGCTCGATCTGCTCGGCGAATTCCCCTACGATCTTGTCGCGCATATCGTAGATGTCGCTGAAATGGATATAGAAGGTGCCTCGGTTGAGATGGGCACGGTCGGTGATCTGGCGGATGCTGATCTTCTCGATGGGCGTCGACGCATAAATCTCTATGAAGGCGTCTTGCAGCTTGCGTTTCGTTTGGAGCCCGCGCAGGATGCGCGCATCTTGCTTGGTTTCGTCTGCCATCGTCCTCACATTCCCCGACTCATCTGCGGCTTGTGCTTCTGCCGTCAGTCTAAGCGCGAGTCTAGCATAGAAATATCAACACTGTGTCTATATATGAAGGAACCGCCCAACCGATTCATTCGGTTGGGCGGTAGGAAGTGCATGCCTTTGTGCTGCTTAGAGCGTCTTCTGAAAAGCTAGTCAGCAGCTGCCGCTTGGGCCTCACGCTCCTTCATGGCTTCGGCGGCTTTGATGGTGCCCTCCTCGTGCGGGAGCTTCTTGCCCAGGCGCAGAGCCAGGAACATCAGGATGGCGAACACGACAATGCAGACGATGCCGATTCCGAACACGGCACCGAATCCCCCGAAGTTCTCAGAGATCCACGGCCACAGGACTCCTGCGGGCGAAGCCAGGATGCCGGAGGGAAGCATTGTGCGGCCCCAAATGACGGAGTAGTTGTCGCCCGTGCCGAAAATCGTACCAGCAACCAGCGGCATCAGCACGATGGGGGTCGCGTAGAACATGCCGAAGATCAGACCGCCGATGGGGAGCAGCGCCGTAGTGGGAGACAGCCAGATGCAGAGCACGGCCACTACTCCGATGGCGCTGGATGCCAAAATGGTCTTCTTCGGGGAGAAGTCGGACCCGGCTCCCAGGATGAACTTGCAAATCGCCTGGCCGGCCATGGTAAACGTTGCCAACGTTGCTCCGGTGACAAAGGCCGTGACGCCCGAGTTCGCCAGGGAATTCACGTACGTGGGGAAGAATTGGGCGATCATGACCGTGGTATTCGACAGCGCCACACCGATGCAGAGGATCCAGAATGCTCCGCTGCGCGTGGCAATCTTCGGGTCGACGCTCCAGTTGCGCGCCTCGGCTTTCTTCAGGGCCTCGGCATCCTGCGCTTCGGCGCTCTGTTTCTCGTTGCCCACCTTGACGTAGGGCAGCATGCCTTTGTCCGACGGCTTGCTCTTGATAAGGAAAGCCACGCACGGCAATGCGATGATCAGAATGAAGAGGGCATTTGCGACGAACGCCATCTGGTAGCCAGCGCTGGAGATAATAGCCTGATCCACCTGGATGAAGATAACGCCGCCGACGCCGGTGAAAGCCGCCGCGAAACCAATCAACGCCCCAGCACGGTCTTTGAACCAACGGTTAATGATAGTCGGGTTCACCATGCCGATGGTCAGCATCGCGCACGGCAGCATGATGGAACCTGCGACGACCAATACGACATACGAAGTCGCTGCGGCCATCATGAAATACCCCAATGCAATCAGGATAAGCAATGTTGCCGCAACGGCGCGGATGTCGAATTTCTGGCAGAAGCGGCCGATGGCAGGGCCTGCAAAGGCCATGAGCAGGCCGCCGATGGTGTAATAAACGGTTATCTGTGAAACATTCACGCTGAATCGCTGCGCAAGCAAGGGGAAGAAGATGCTCATGCAGCTTGTTACCAGCGCTCCCGGAACCAACGCCAACACCACTGCGGTAATCGCAACGGGAAGATACGCTGAGAAGGGCTTCACAACAAGTTCGCCTTGATCGTTCGCCATAAAAGGCTCCTCTCTCAAATTTCTGTTGATTTTTCTGCCGGCAGAAATTCGACTTGGGGTCAGCCTATGGCGCTCCGATTAATTTGTAAAATAAAATATATAGCTATATATGATGCATATTGCGTATAAGCATGAACGCAGCGAATAAGAGAAGCCATGAAGGGACAGAAGGCTGTTCGGAGCTTTTGAACAGGAATTACGCTGGGATAGAAGCTTAATCGGCAAGAATCTGCTCGGTCGTGAACAAATCGGGGTAGCGTCGCGCGAACTTCTCGAAGTAACCAACCAAGTAGTCGCAGAAATCCTGGGAGGCCTGCATCATTGGCGTGCGTTCGGGCCATTTCAAATACAGCGTGCGATGCCGTTCGATGTCGGAAATCGGAATAGGGACCACCCGTTTCCTATCCTGCTTGCTGAACCATGTCACGCCCGGCACCACGGCAATGCCCATTCCCTCTGCAACATAGCTGTTCATGTACTGGCAGTATTGCGTCTCGGCTGCGATATGGGGATCGAATTCCGCTTCAGCGAACATGCTGTCGATGACGGACCGTATCTTACTCGGCAGGATCATTATGAAGCGCTCGTCTTTCAAATCCCGCAATCGAACAGATTCACAGGATGCTAGCGGATGGCCTTTCGGCACCGAAAGAACCAGCTTTTCCGCACCGAGCCTGAGGTAGTTCGACTCGTCGTGCGATACGAATGAGGCGAAGAACTCGACATCGAAGACCTCGTTTGCCAGATAGGGAGTTGATTCGGCAGCACAGCGCACGCGAACATGCGGGTACTTCTTCATAAAGCCGCACAATATCTCGGCCTCATCCCCCATGGGAACCGGTGAGAAGATGTTCAGCGTCCGCTTCCTGTCGTGGACATAGCGATTGAGGTCCTGTTCCACCGAGTCCACGGAATCCAGAACTTTCGTGACCGAATCGGAGAAAACCCGCCCGTTGTCATTGAGAACGATGCGGCGGCCGATACGGTCGAAAAGCTCGACATCCAGCTCCTCCTCCAGCTTTCTAATCGCCCGGCTGAGCGAGGGTTGGGATACATGCAAGTCGCGCGAAGCCTCGGTGATATTCTCGCATCGCGCAACGGCTGCGAAGTAACGAAGTTGGTACAGCTCCATGAGTGCTCCTTATATACGAAATGCATTGATTTATTAAAAACAATTTATTTTTACTATCGATATCCAAAGCATACACTACGGAATACCGAAATCAAAGGAGGATCACGATGACTTGTACGCGCGAGGGAATCACGCAAGTGGCACTTGAGGAAATTGACAAGGAATATCTTTGCAAGACATTGGACGAACTTCCCAAGTCACCGATGATTCCCCAGCATCTGCTTGATGCCATCGCCTATAAGCATCTCGATTTAGCCTATGCCACGCAGAGCAGCCTCCAGAAGCTTGACCTGTATCTTCCGCCCGAAGCAAACGACGCTTCGGAAAACACCGCACCGGTTCCCACGGTGATCTTTATCCACGGCGGCGGTTTCATTGCCGGAGATAAGCGCGACATGCAGGCCAGCGTCTACTTCGGCCTTTTGAACCATGGCTATGCGCTGGCTAGCGTCAACTACCGTCTGGCACCCGCCGCGCATTTTCCCGATCCAGTGAAGGATTGCAAGGCTGCGGTCCGCTACCTGCGTGCGCATGCACGTGAATACAACCTGGATGCAGGCCGTTTCGCCGTTGTCGGAAATTCCGCCGGCGCCTATATGGCATTGATGATAGCCTGCAGCCCGAATATCGGCTACTTGGAAGACCTTTCGACTGGAGATTCGCAATATGGCACGGAAGTGCGCTGCTGCGTATCCACCTATGCCCCGACGCACTTCGGCATCTTGGATGCGCAGAAGGAACAGGAAGGCATGGAAGGCCCAAATGCCGATGACCCGCATGTCCCTGAATGCCAGTTCATGGGCGCTCCCATCTCGTCGTTGTCGGAGGAGCTGGTTGCAGCTGCCAGCCCTGCTTCGTATCTTACGCGCCAGGTGCCGCCCCTGATGCTTCAGGCGGGAACGGCCGACCAGCTGGTTCCCTATACCCAGACGGTCTACTTCGCAAACGAGGCGATGCAGGCTGCCGGTGAGGATAAGGTGAATCTCAAGATCGTACCCGGTGCAGGCCATCACGATCCGGCATTCAAGAGGCCGGCGTTCTTGGCACAGGTTCTTCCATTCCTGGATAGGTACCTGAAATAGCCATACGTGGTTTCGTACGGCAAGCTAACAAACTGTTCCCGTTTTCAAGGAGGTAAGCATGAAGATCGTCGCGTATCCGGGATACGAAAGCCAAGTGTATGCCTATCTGGGCGATGCCAACGGCGAGAAGGCATCCATGGAGGATATCCAAAAGTCCATCCTCGAATACGAGGTCGGGGAAGGCACGACGCTCGAAGACCGAATGATTCCCGGACCGAAGAATGGTTCCGACCTGCAGATCCGCATCATCAAGCCCGCCGGTTTGCCGGAGAAGGCCCCGATTGTCATCGATTTCCATGGCGGCGGATTCGTAAGCGGCAACAACGACATCGATAACTATCGAAACATCACCTTTGCGGAGACCACCCCATGCATCGTAGTATCCGTGGAATACCGCCTTTCGAATGAGGAGGTTCATTTCCCCGCACCCTTAGAAGATGCTATTGCCGCATATACCTGGGTGCACGAGCATGCCGTAGAATTCGGCGGCGATTCGGAAAGGCTCGCCATCAACGGCACAAGCGCCGGAGCCACAATCGTGGGCGGATTGCAGCTGTACCTGCGCGATACGAACTACCCCGTGCAGCCGAAGCTGACCATTATGAACTGCCCGGTAATCAAGCGCGGACCTTCGGGCTCCAAAACACAGCTGGGCATTATGGGCGATCCCGATGCGCCGTTCACAACCGATGTCGAATACATCTACCTGCCGCCGGATGGGACCACCCCTTCATACTACGCATTTCCCGGGTACTGTCCCGACCTTTCGAAGCTCGGCCCGACGATGGTCATCGTGGCAGAATACGACCCGCTGCGCGACGAGGGACTGGAATACGGAAGCCGCCTGCTGAAAGCGGGCGTTCCGTGCGAGATGCTCGTTGCACCGCGCGTGACCCATGGGTTCTGCACCATGAACCGCCCGCTGACCCATTGGGTGCATGCCGGCATCTGCGCATCGCTGCGCCGGGAGTTCGGCATGGAGATCACCGAATTCTGAGAATCCCGGAAACACGGGCTGATAAACCCCGACGGAAAACGGTCTCTCGAAGCAGGCCGGAGCAGAACATGCTGCTCCGGCCTGCTTTTTCTATCGGCGGACTGCCCAAGCCGAGCACGACCGACCCTCGCGGAGCACGCGTACAATGCGATCCGTTTCCGACTCCATCGTCCTCACATTCCCCAACACTTTCGCGACTATTGCCTATGTTCTTTGTCCACGCAGGACTCTAGCATAGAAATATCAACACGGTGTCTATATACATGAGAGGCGCAGCGTGAAGCGAACGATCGGGAACCGGTCCGGAACCACTCCGGCCAGGCTTGCCCACCTCGCCTTGCTGCAAACCAGGTTGTCAGGGCGCGCAGCATCCGCGCGATGACGGATGCCCACCGTTAAGGAGGCAGACCATGTACGTGAACAAGAAATACCGTCCGAAGCAGCTCCTTGAACGCGTCCAGCGCTTCAAGCGGCCAAGGAACATCCAGGCTACCGAATGCAGCAGCAACATGGTCATCGAACGCGACGTGCATGTGCCGATGAGCGACGGAAGCTACCTGAGCGCCAACGTGTACCGCCCGAACCTGCCGGGACGATTCCCGGTCGTGCTGTGCCTGCACCCCGGCGGAAAAGACATCCTGTGGAAGGATGACCAGCCCCTGTTCCCGTTCCGCTTTGCCCGGCAGCCCGGCCACATCTGCATCTCCGATGAGACGAGCTTCGAGGCACCCGACCCGAACTTCTGGGTGCCGAACGGCTACACGTTCATAAACATCGACAAGCGGGGCTTCGGAATCTCCCCGAAAGGAGATGCCCCGCAGATGTATTGGGGGCCGGAGGAAATCGACGACATCTGCGACGCCATCGAATGGGCGGGCGAACAAAGCTGGTCCAATGGCAACGTCGGCATGTTGGGAGTGTCGTACCTTGCCATGAACCAGTACGCCACCGCCGCACGCCACCCGCGCCACCTGAAGGCAATCATCCCTTGGGAAGGCGCAGCAGATTTGTACCGGCACTTGCTGTTCTACGGCGGTATCCCCGAGATCGGCTTCGCCAACTTCGTGTTCGGGCGTGTGAGCCAAATCGGCTACGGCGTGTCGCTGAAAAAGCTGCAGGAAGAGCACCCGACCCGCGACGAGTTCTGGAAAAGCCTGGAGGTTGATTTCAGCCAGATCGACGTGCCCATGCTCAACTGCCTGAACTTCGCGACCCAGATGCTCCACGCCCGGGGAAGCGCGCAGGCTTTCCGCGAGTCGGCGACAAAGGACAAGTGGATGTTCACCCACCGCACGGGCGAATGGACGACCTACTACTCACCCGAGGCGAACGCCCTCATGCGCAAGTTCTTCGACCGCTTCCTGAAAGGAGCGGACAACGGCATGGAGAAGATACCGCGGGTACGCCTGGAGATCCGCGAGTTCAAAGACCGCGTCAAGGAGGTCCGCTACGAAGACGAGTACCCGCCGAAGAACGTCGAGTGGACGCAGCTGTGCCTCGATGTCGACGGGCATTCGCTGCATACGGGTACGCCGGCACGCGATGCCTGCGCCGAGTTCGACCTGAGGCGCGGCAGCCTGCAGTTCTCGTACCGCTTCGATTGCGACGCCGAAATCGTGGGGCCGATGGTCTGCACCCTGTATATCGAGCTGCTGGGATGTGAGGATGCCTACCTGTTCGCGGGAGCGCAGAAGTTCCACAACGGGGAAGAAGTCGAGTTCGAGGGAGCCTACGGATTCGCCAACGACGTGGTGACGAAGGGCGCGATCCGCTGCGCGCTGCGTAAGGCGGAGCAGGACAAGGAGCACCCCTACCTGGTTCACTACAGCTTCGACGAGCCTCAGCCGATCAAGCCCGGCCAGGTAGCGAAGGTCGTGATCTCCCTTGAGAACCAGGCAACCTACTACCGCAAAGGCGACGAGCTGCGCTTCACGATCCAGGGTCGGAACCTGATAAGCGGGAAGATCATCCATCAGCCCTTCAACTTCCCCCTCAACGAGAAGGGAGCCTGCAGGGCCTACACCACCAAGGAGCATTGCAGCACGCTGCTGGTGCCCTTCATCAGGAAGTGAACGGCTGGGGAAGAGCAAGCACAACGCGGCGCGCGGTACATCGCCGCGCACCCGTCGGATGCCCGCACTAGATGGTGTAGTCCTCGGGCAGCTCATGCTTCATGTGCAGCGCCCTGAAAGCCTTGTCGCGTATTGCCAGGAAATCTTCGCTCGTACGCTCCCTGAAGCCCTGGCTGATGGGAACGTCCACGATCTGGCTCACGCGGCCGGGATTGGCCGCCATGACCACGATGCGGTCGGCCAGGTAGACGGCCTCCTCTATGTCGTGCGTGACGAAGAGCACCGTCTTGTCCGTCTCCTTGGCTATCGTCCGCACATCGTCTTGCAACTTCATGCGCGTGATGGCATCGAGGGCCCCGAACGGCTCGTCCATGAACAGGATCTCGGGATCGACCGCCAGGCCGCGCGCGATGGAGACACGCTGCTGCATGCCGCCGGAAAGCTGCGACGGGTGCGCGTCGGCGAAATCCGAGAGCCCCACAAGCTCTATGTACTTCAGCGCCGTGGCGCGAACTTCCTGCTTCGAGAGGCCTTTTTTCTGCTCGAGCCCCAGCTCGACGTTCTCCAGCACCGTGCGCCAGGGAAACAGCCCGTACGCCTGGAAGATGGTCACGTACTCCGGAGAGGGCCCTGCCACTTCCTTGCCGTTGATGCGGACGGAGCCGCCCGTGGCCAGATCGAAGCCCGCCACGGCGTTGAGCAGGGTCGACTTCCCGCAGCCGGAAGGGCCCAGCAGGCAGACGAACTCGCCGCGCTCGACGGTCAGGTTGACGCCGGACAATGCCGTGAACGTACCGCCGCCGGGGGTGTTGTACGTTTTCTCCACGTTCTCGATTTCGATAAGGGCCATTACACGGCACCTCCCCAGGATCGTTTGACATGCTCATCGAGCAGGCGGACGAGCGTGTCCAGGATAAAGCCGATGATTCCGATGACGACGATTGCAGCCAGAAGCTGGTCGGCGGAAAGGTCGTTCCGCGCGTCGATGATCAGGTAGCCAAGACCGGATTGTGCACCGACCATCTCGCCTGCCACCAGGAAGATCCACGCCGTGCCGATTGCCGTGCGCAACGCATTCATGATCTGCGGAAACGCAGCCGGGAACACGACTTTGAACACCGTGGCCGCGCTCGTGAGCCCAAAGTTCCCGGCCACCTTCAGGTAGATGGGGTCGACCGAGCGGACCGCCGAGACCGTCCCGATGAGCACGGGGAAGAATGCAGCGATGAATACGATGGCGATTGCCGGGACATCCCCAATCCCCAACAGCAGGACGATGAAGGGCAGCCATGCCATGGGCGAGATGGGTCGCAGGAATTGAACGATGGGATTGACGTAGTTCCAGGCGCGCGAGAACCACCCGAGCATCAGGCCGAGCGCAACGCCCAGCGCGCAGGCGAGCACATAGCCTATCACGTAGCGGTAAAGCGACGCTTCGATATCCGATGCCAGTCGCCCGGAGGCAATCAGCCCTCCGAGTGCATTGGCGGTTTCCAGGGGCGAGGGGAACAGCGCATCGGGATACGGGCTTGCCAGGTAGCCGAGCTGCCACACGGCAATGAGAACGGCGAATGGAACGATTACGTGCCATACGCTGAGAGCTTTCTTCTTCATCTGCACATTACTCCTTGTCCAGGTCCAATACGAATTCGTCGTAGGATGGCGGGTTGTCGCTCAAGCCCGCCTCCTTCACGCGCCTAACGAGCTGCTTGTACGTGGCCCTATCGATATCGAGGTCATCGAACGAGATCCACTGCAGGGAGGTTTCCAGGACGGACTGGTCCTGGTTCAAGTACTCCCCGGCGACTGACAGCGCCTCCGATTCGGACGAAAGGTTCTTGCCCGCCTTCTTGTAGGCTGCGACAAGCTCTTTGGCGGCCTTCTTGTTCTCCTTTACGAAGTTGCCGTTGAGCACGAATGCGCAGCAGATGGAGTTTTCCCAAAGGTCCTCGGAATTCTCGAGCACGTGGGCAACGCCCGCATCGACGCCCTTTGCCCCGAACGGCTCGGCAACGCAGTAGGCCTGAATGGAATTCGAGGCCAGGGCAGAAGGCATCTCGGTCGGGGCGAGCTCGGTGATAGTGACATCAGACTCGCTGAGCCCGGCCCGCTTCAGCGCCTGGAGCACCAGGATGTAGTGGGATGACTGTCGCGCGGGCACGGCGATGGTCTTCCCTTTTAGGTCGGCGATCGAATCGATATCGTTCCTGGCCACGATGACGTTGCCGTCCCGATGGCCCAACGCCACGGCGTCCAGGTCGATGCCCTGCTCGACGGCCCTCATGGCAAGCTCCACCAGCACCGATGCGCCGTCGACCTGGCCGGAGTCGAGCGCGTCCATAAGCTCGGGCCAGGTTCCGTAGCGGACCAGCTCTATCTGGATATCGGAGTCGGCGCTTTCCGAAAGCTCCTTTGCCTCTTCGAGCACCGGAAGCGCATGCGTGATAGGCAGGTACGCGATCTTGATGGTGGTCTTATCCGGGTCCTGGGCGGTGTCGGGAAACGAGTTCGAAGAAGAGGAGGCGGAAGCAGAGCAGCCCGCAAGGCCCAGTGACAGGGCAAGCGCCGCTGCGACGGCCACGGCAATGCCCCTTTTGGCAAATGCTTTGAGTCCCATATTCTCATCCTCCCAATACTTCATCGAACGGCTTATCCCAACCCAACGCGGCACGTTTGGCGTCCATATCGGAGACGATGCGCCGTGCAAGCGCTTTGGGGTCGACATCAACGACCATGCGGCTGCCAAGGGTCTCCGCGGTTCCTTCCTTAAGGAACTCGATAACGTTCTCGGATCCGTAGATGGGCGGCTCGATGCAGTGGTACGAGCTGACCCCCATCAGCCGGAACCCCAAGGCAGCGTCCACGCTCTTCTCGTTGGACCATTCCGGACTGGAGAAGGCAAAGGGCATGTCGCAGATGCGCACGCCGGCATCCTGGGCAAGCGCGCCGAAGATGGAAGAGGAGCGCGCATTGTCGATGCACTCCCCCACGTGCCAGACGGGCGGGACGTCGGCGGGCAGGAAGCCCTGCAGCCCCTGGCCGCACCGGGCGCGCGCGTCCGGCTTGCACAACCCCCTCTTCATCAGCGGGAACGACGCGCAGCCGTTCGTCAGAAGCAGCACGTTGTTTCTCAGCAGCTCTTCTGCAACGTCCACGATGCAGCGCTCGTAGGGCACCTTGGGGTTGTTGCAGCCGACAAGGTTCACGATCCCCCGGACCTTCCCCGACTTCAGCGCCTGGGTAATCGGAGCTAACCCGCCGAACCTGCGGCACACGTACTCCAGGGAGAACCCGACTTCGGCCTCGACCTCGTAGGGCGGAATGAACACGGGGATGCCCCGACGCACAGCGAAGCTTTCGATGCCGCGCGAGACGATTTTTTCGGCCAGCTGGCGGGTCTGCCCGATATTGGCGTGATGGTGATCGTACTCGTAGCGCTCGGCGCCTGGCAGGCGCGCATTGTCGCTCGTGGTGACGACGGTGGTCTTGAAGCAGCGGGCGACGTCCATGATGGCGGGGAAGACATCCTGGACGTCGGCGACCCACAGGTCCAGCGCACCGGTTGCCAGCACGAGCTCGGCGCTCACTGCGTTGGAAAGCGGGATCACGTGGTCGTAGCGGTACAGGGCCGACAGCCCCGAGCAGCAGATGCCGTAGAAGCGGATTCCCTTCGCCCCCGCCGCTTTCGCCCGCTTAACGAACTCTTCGGACCGGCCGGCCGCGACAATCTGCGAGACCAGCGTGGGAAGATGCCCGTGCACCGCGATGTTGACGTAGCCTTCCCTCAGCGCGCCCAGGTTCACCTTCGAAGTCACGACATCGCCCACGCCGAACAGGGAGTCGGTGGCGATGCTGGCGCCCTGAACGCCCGTGAACGTGAACGCAAGGCCGCAACGCAGGAACTCCTGCATGACCGACCGCCAGTCACCGTCGGTGGCGCACCCGGTGCGATGCAGCGCGTCGAAGACCTCGTGGTAGGCGCTGATGGGAAGGATATCGAGGTCCCGCCAGACATCCCTGCGCTCCTTCGGAGCAAGAGCCTGGATGGAAGAGTAGGGTTGGTCGGGGTCAGTGCGCTGCAGGTCGTCCAGCAGGGCGTCGGCCAGGTCGCGCGCAATGTAGCGCAGCTGGCGATGCTCGGTGGGAATGCCGAACTTGCGGGCAGTGTCGATGACCTTCTGCCTGCCCAGTATGGGCAGGTCGAGTTTCCCGGTGGCCGCCCATTTCAGCGACAGGATGACCTCGCGCGCGTGCATGCCGTGCTGGGAGACGCCGGCCGCGGCGGCGCGCAGCAGGTTCCGGGCCACGATCAGATCGGCATCCGCACCGCACACCCCGCGCGGGGCCTTTGCGGTAATGCGGCACGGGCCCATGTTGCATATCTTGCAGCAGGTGCCCGTTAAGCCGAAGCTGCACTGGGGTTGCTGCGCGTCGAAGCGGTCGAATGCCGTGTCGATCCCCAGCTGCTGGGCATGGAGAATCATGTCGCGGGTTGCCGGATCGGGAGTCTTTTCGATGACGTCCTGCTTGCTGGGAACCGTCTTTCGGTATGCACGCACCGCTTCGTTGTAATCCTTGACGAAGGCCCGGCGCGCCTCTTCGGGGTCGTCGGGCTGGTGCGCAGCCTGGTGGGTGACCACCGATACGCCATGCTCGTCGAATCCGATGAGATTGCGATGAGAATGAATGTGCTCTAAACCATGTCCCTGCTCGGCACGCATGCGTTCCTCCCCTTCCGGCATTGGCGGACTTTCGCAATGCCCTGGTTCCTATTGGCGTGATTGCAATGCGCGTATAATATCCTACTTGTTAAGTAGGATTAAAGGGGTTGGCTTATCCGAATATTCGATGGCTAGCTATTTGCGCAGATCATTGGCTGTTTCCGGAAAAATAAAGGTGTGATTTTTTCAGAAGGAGCTTTAGGCATGAAGGCCATTCGAGTTGAAGAAATGGAGCACCTTTTCAAGCTGAGGAATGCGTCGAAGGTGCAACACAGGCAAATGGGAAATCATTCTTTCCCATCGAGGCCCCATGACGGGCGAGCCGTTATGCCAGCATGCTTGTTGCGAGGTGCGAGAGGTATGCAGCCATTTCTCGGTCGCTCTCCGGGCATCCAGCTTCGAGCCAGTGGATCAGCGCGCCGTACATGGCCGCGGGAAGGGAGTAGATGTCGTAATGGCGAATCGAGTTCGCCGGCATGTCCCCGATAGACTCCGCTGCGAAATCCGCCATGAGCTGCAGCAGGGAGGGAGAGAATCCGCTGCGGTGGAGGGAGAGGATCTCGCGGCGCTTCAGGCGATAGTGGTGAATAAACGCTTCCAAGACATCAGTGCTGAGCTGGGATTTATCAATCTGGTCGTTCTTGAGGCCGACGTCTTCCAGAATCTGGTTTCGCACGCCGGCAAGCAGGGAGACCATGATGTCCTCGATGGAATCGTAGTTGCGATAGTAGGTAGCTCGCGCCACGCCGGCTTTTCTCACAATGTCCGTCACAGTGATGGACGAGTAGTTTTTCGTCTGCAGCAGCTCCATGAGGGAGTCCTCGATGGCTGCCCGGGCCCGCGCGTTGGCTTCTTTTCTCCTGTCCATGCCTTCCTCCGTCATCGGGGATCTCACGCCGAGCGGAGACACATCGGGAAATTTTGTCTCACGTCGGGATATTGATGATACACATTGTCTCATATCATAATCAAGTTGCCTGGTTTCGGGGGACGCTTCTGACAGCCCCCTCTCGCGAAAGGAGAACGGCAATGGCAGATTTGAAGATCAAGGTCATCATCGACGGCGTGGAGTTCACCGAATGGCAGCTGGATCGATACGAGTACGAGCGCACGCTGCACTGCCTGCACGAATTCAAGTACCTGGGAGCGGACGTGATTTACGAAGGCCGTTCCCTGAGCCATGAGGACATCAACTGGCTGGAGCCGGCAGATGCGAAGAAGGCCCTGGTAGACCTGAAGGTGGGGCTGGGCCCGGACAAGGTCAATCAGATCATGAAGCCGGTCTCTGACGATGCCGAGCTGCGCTGGAAGGCTTACAACGAAGAGCCCATAGCCAGCCAGGGTTACCAGTTCGGAACCACCGAGATGGAAGTCAGCGGCATCGACATGACCAAAGTTGCCGGCGGGCTGGGGCACCTCGGCGACAAGGACGAGCACTTCCCCTTCGAGATATTCCCGGAGCATTACGGCGTGGAAGGCGAAGTGGAGACCGGGCAGGCGATCTTCGAGGCCTTCGGCATGTTCGGCGAGCCGGTCCATACCTACGGGGTCGGCAGCACGAAGGAGATTCCGGCGGACTTCCCCTTCCAGCGCGACCCTGCGTACCCAGGAGTCATGTTCGGAGAACTGGGCCTGAAAAGCGACGGCACCAACATCCATGTGGGCGCGATCCACGAGATATGCCCGCTGCCGGGCGGCGTGAAGACCAAGTCCACGTTCTTCTGCCCGAAGAACGCACCGGCAGCCATTCCGGAAGGCCACAAGCTCCATTTCGCCCTGGAGATGCGCGGCAACTTCCGCAGCATCTACGAGGCGCAGCAATAGAGCGGGCATGACGACGCGCGCCGCCGGAACGTCAACAAGCGGGAGGTGGTACTGCGGAGCAGCTGCCACCTCTTCGAGCTGCTTGAAGCGGTTGAACGCACCGATACGTTTACGTAGCTGCGGCTTTTGCCAAAGGAATGGGAGGCCTGACGGGAACGCCTCGCAGGCAAGGATGCTGGCTGTACCGACCGTCTCGGCGTTGAACGACGTCTTCCACTGCCCATGCTCGGTTTGCGTTTCTAGCCGGATTCAGGCTTATTCCGCGACCCGCCCTCCCATAATAGGGATGGCCTTCATGATGTTGCGCCGGCTGAGCGTTCCGACGAACTTTCCGTCCCGCATCACCGGCATCTTCTTGATGCGCCGTTCGGAAAGCTCCTTGAACGCGCGCTCTGCATCATCATCGGCATTCACGCTTATCACCTTCTTGGTGGCAAGCTCGAGAGCCGGCTTGTCCACGATTGCATCCAACCGGTCTTGCAGGCTCTCGGAATCCAGCAGAACGTGATAGCTTGCCCCGTTCAAGCGGGCGTTCTTGTGCTGCGCCAGGTTCTTGAGGATATCGCCATCGGAGATGAATCCGGCCACAGCACCTGCGCCGTCAACGATCGGAAGACCGCTTGTTTCCGTATCCCGCATGATGGCGATGGCATCGAGGACGGTCGATTCGATGCCCAACGTATTCGGTGATGTGTTCATGAGGTCGCCAACCTGCCAAGGGCGGTCGATGCCGGGCAGACCTTGCGCCTTTTCGCCCGATGCCGTTTCGTCTGCGCGCTTGTCACGCACGAATATCACGATAACCAGCATGATCGCCACCGTAAGCGCGATGATGCCCAGAAAGGCAATGTGGCACCCCGCAAACGTCTGCTGGGTCTCTGACGCACTGGTGGGAACGAGAAGGTACCACAACGCCGTCAGGCTTACCACGAACGCAGTGCCGAACGAGCTCCCCACCTGCTCGAACGTGGAAATGATCGCATTGCCGTGAGGCACCTTGCTGTTGGGAAGCGAATTGATTCCCCAGGTGTTGATCGGAGTGATGAGGAACTGCAGGCCACAGCAGGCGATTGTATACACGATGCCCACCATGAGGTTCGAGGTGTCCTGCGTGAAGCCGAAATATCCAAACGCCCCGATGACCAGGATCAATGATCCCACCACGGCGATGGTGCGGATTCCATGGCGGTCGAACAGCCACCCGGCTATCAGCCCGCAGATGGCGCCGCATGAGGCGCCGGGCAGCATCAGCAGGCCCGAAACCGTGGCGCTGTCGCCGAGCGCGTTCTGAATGAAGAGCGGCAGGAGCACGCTCGACCCCACCAGCGTCGCCTCCATCAGCGCGATGACAATGACAGCGATGCGGAAGCTCCTGTTGGCAAGCACCCTCACGTTCAAGACCGGCTCCTCAAGACCGACTTGACGCCGAGCGAATAGCGCCAGCAGGACAGCTCCTGCAATCATGAGCGTCACGGGAATCGCCGGATTGTCGCTGGTCGTGAACGTGGACAGGCCGTAGAGCAAACCTATCATGCCCAAAGCCATCAATACGACCGACAACAAGTCGAAGCTTGTAGGCTCGAAGCCCTCGAAATTCTTCAGCAACAAAGTGCTTGCAATGACAATCAACAACGAGATGCAGGCTACCAGGACGAACAGGGCGCGCCATCCGATGCTGTCGACCAGCACTCCGGAGATCGATGGGCCCACCGCAGGCGCGAAGCTGACAATGAGACCGATAAGCCCCATGGCGCTTCCGCGATTCTCACGCGGGAAGATCATGAGAGTCAGCGCGAACACCGTCGGCATCATAACTCCGGTGGCAGCTGCTTGGCAGATTCGACCGAGGAACAGGAAGGCGAAGGAGGGTGCAAGCGCGCAAACGACCGATCCCAAGGTGAACAGGCCAATGCTGCCGATGAACAGACGCCGGGTGGAAAAACGTCCCAGGAGAAATGCGTTGAGGGGGATGATGACCGCCTCGACCAATGAATATCCGCTTGTCAGCCACTGCACCGTAGTGGCGCTCACGTTCATGTCGCCCATGATGGTTGGAAGCGCCGGCGTCAGCAGCGTCTGATTAAGCACTGCAATGAATGCGCCGACGATGAGCACTATGACCATGGTCTTCTTCTCTTTGGTCAGACCCATTATTCCTTCTCCCTTTCGTAGGCAGGCGGGCACGACATGCTTGATCGAGAGCGAAATCCCGAAAAACAAAAAAGCCGGATAAGGTTCAGGCGTTTCAGCCCGTGCCTTATCCGGCTCATCATCTCCAGCGTATGATTTGCCCTCCGTGCAAGCAAAGGAATTTTTACTTCAGCTTGCTCCCGTTGTCAAGGAGAAAGGCTGAATCGTGGCTTCACGTCACTTGCCCTGCATGGCTAAGTGATGGGCACGAGGTTTTGGGAAGAGCTTCAGAAACCTACGCTATATCGGTCTCACGCTTCGAAGCGAAAACCTTATCGAGCAGTGCATCAATCATCTGCCGACTTGCATGCGCCACGCCGTGTCCGCCGTCCGCGGCCGCAAACACTGCGACGAGGTGAACGCCGGCATCTAGCCGCGGCCTCAGGGACCAGACCGGTTCTGAACACCGAGTTCAAGCGCGCAAGGGCCCACAACGCCTTGCAGTACAATTCACATATGTCGCAATTACTGTTTCCGCGCGTGGAAGGTGCCTGATGTCAAAACTGAACATAGACCAGAAGTCGATCGGAGAGCTCCTCTCCGACAAGAAGGCCGATTTCCTCATCCCCGATTACCAGAGGCCATACGCATGGGGAGCCGACGAGTGCGAGACGCTCTGGGACGACCTCTTTGCGTTCGCCTTCCCCGGCGACAATTATGAGAACTTCGACGAGAACGACGAGTACTTCCTCGGCCCGATTGTCACTTTCAAGAACGAAGCCGGCAGGCAGGAGATAATCGACGGCCAGCAAAGGCTCACGACGATAATGCTCCTGCTGCGCGCGTTTTATGACAAGTTCGGAAAGATGAAGGACGGCAACTCGAAGAGGATGCACGAGAACATCTCCAAGTGCGTTTGGAAGACCAACGAGTTCGGCGATGCCGACATGAGCCGCCTCAAGATCGACTCGGAAGTGGCATCCGACGACGACAAGGAGGAGTTCCTGGGAATCCTACGCACAGGAACGGTCGAAGACGGGTGGAAGAGCGTCTACGCCAAGAACTTCCAATACTTCCAGAAGAGTATCGACAAGCTCCTGAACGAATATCCGAGCTACATCGCGTACTTCGCGGCGCGTATCCTCAACAACGTCATCCTGCTCCCCATAGAAGCCGAGTCGCAGAACACCGCGCTGCGGATCTTCTCAACCCTCAATGACAGGGGCCTCCCGCTTTCAGACGCCGACATATTCAAGAGCCAGTTCTACAAGTACTTCTCCGACCTTGGCAGGAAGGACGAGTTCGTCAAGCGCTGGAAAGCCCTTGAAGAGGGCGCGAACTCCATCTTCAAGCCCCTGCGGGGCACCCCGATGGACGAACTCTTCACCCGCTACATGTACTATCGCCGTGCAAAGCTCGGGATAAGGGACACAACCACTCAGAGTCTGCGGGACTTCTTCAGCCGCGACGCTTACGCGATGCTGAAGAGCGAGGAGACGCTCACCGATCTCGAGAGCCTTCTCGGGTTCTGGAAGAAGGTGGACGGCCAGTACGACTTCCCCGACAGGGTCCTTCGCAGGCTCTTCGTCCTCGGTTACGCCCCGAACGGCATGTGGACGTACTTGCTCAGCGTCTGGTTCCTGGCGAACAGAGACGCTTGCGGAGAGCTCGACGACGGGGAGCTCTACCGGTTCCTCAACCTGATCACCGCTTTCATCTACGCCTACGCCATCGAGCGGCCCGGCGTTAACGCGCTTCGCACCCCGGTTTACCCGGAGATGATCAACATCGTGGAGCACCAGCCGGTCTCGTTCTCCGGCCACCGCTTCGAGCGTGCAGACATCACGGAGAGGTTCCGGTCGTACGTCTTCACCAACGGTCGGCCTGTGACGAAATCGATACTCGCCTGGTGGGCGTTCAACGATCCGAGTCAGCCCCTGCTTGACAACGACACCACGCTCGAAATCGAGCACATCTACGCCCGCAAGAGGAACGAGGTCGAGCCGCTCGAAAGGCGCTCCAACCTCGAGGCGCTCGGCAACAAGGCTATTCTCGAGAAGCGCGTGAACATCCGTGCAGCGGACTACCGCTTTGCCGATAAAAAGAAGTACTACGAGGGCTTCACCGATAGTAACGGGAAAGAACGTAGCGGTACTTCCGTCATCGAGCTCAAGAGGCTCTCTCGTTCTATGGAGGATTTCACCGAGAGGGACATCGAGGAGAGAACTTCGAGGATCATCGATTCGTTCGTCGGCTACCTTGGCAACAACGGCCTGCTTCTGGACTAGCTATCTTTGCAATTATCCCGAACTAGCTAACGCCGAGGAGCAACCATCTCTGAAATCGAGGTCACAGAACACGCTATGCGTCACGTTCGAAATTCAATTTGGGCACATACCCATATTGGTGGCCATTGAAGCTGTGCCGCCTCGGGGCTTCATGTCCCAACATGGAAAGAGCGGCGGTCCTGCCTAACCGCCGCTTCGTCTTGTTGAAACCTATCAGGGCATTTATTCCATCTTGGCTCTTCGGAATCCGCCCCGACTCTCACGCAGGCGTAGCCGGTGAAGATGGTCTGGGACACCGCGATTCCGGCGATGAACCAAATTCGACTCAAAATCGTATTTCCAGGCCCATAAACAAAAAGCAGATCAGAGAAAATAAGTCTCTGATCTGCTGTTACGTTTGGTCGCGGGGGATGGATTTGAACCACCGACCTCCGGGTTATGAGCGAACCCGGGCGGGTTTCAGGGCGAATCTGGCTGTTCAGGCTTTGCATCGACAGCCCTCTGACCTGTGGTTTTTCCAATCTGGCCGTTCTGGGTCATCTGGCTTTTCTGGCTTTCCATCTTCGGTTTGGTGGTCATTTGGTGGTCACTTTGGTGGTCACAATGGTGGTCACAAATGGCTGTGGAAAACCGAGGGAACGGAGCTTAGAAATGGACCTCAACTACACGACGCGCTCGATGCGGAGACGCCGCAACACCGACCAGTGGGAGTGCAGCCTCTCCCACACCGACCCCGTAACCGGCGAGGTGGTGCGCACCTACCACACGATAACCGCGAAGACGAAGAGGCAGGCAGAACGCGCCCGCGACGCGCTCATCGTGCAGCTCGAGATCGAGGGCGGGATATCGGCGTCGGGCACCACGGTGCGCGAGTTCATGGACGCCTTCCTGGACTACAAGGGCAAGTCCGGCACGATCGAGCCCTCCACGGTGAGGAGCTACCGCGGCGAGACGAAGCAGATCTGCCGATGGCTCGGCAACGTGAAGGTCTGCGAGCTCACGGTGGCCGACGTGAACGACTGGATGGGCGAGATGACGGCGGAGGGATACGCCCCGAAGTCGGTGGCCAAGCCCTTCCGGCTGCTCAAGCAGGCGCTCAAGTGGGGCATGGCGCAGGGGCTGCTCGCTAGGAACGTGTGCGAGTTCTGCAAGCCTCCCAAGCGCGTGAAGACGCCCATAAACGCGCTCTCGCGAGAGGACAGGAGCCGTATGCTGGCGCTTGCTCGCGAGGCGCAGCCCGAGCCGCTGGGCATCGCCATCGAGCTCGCGCTCACGACCGGCATGAGGCGCGGCGAGGTGTGCGCGCTTCGGTGGAGCGACCTCTCCGACGACGGCACCATCGCGGTCACGCACGCGCTCGGCAACGGCGAAGGCGGCTTCTACCTGAAAGAGCCCAAGACCGACAGCAGCCGCAGGACCATCCCGCTCACCAAGCGCACCTTCGGGATGCTGAGGATAATCAGGGCAGACGCGCAGCGCACCGCCGTCGAGATGGGCTTCCCGCTCGGCGACGCGTTCATCCTGGGCACCCAGGAGCCGGACAGCCGCCCCTACAACCCCACGCAGCTCGGCAAGGACTTCTCGGCGTTCTGCAAGATGAACGGCTTCGAGTGCACCTTCCACGACCTGCGCCACACCTTCGCCACCATGATGATCGGCAACGGGTGCGACGTGCGCACCGTGGCGAGCTACCTCGGGCACTCGAGCGTCTCGATGACGCTCGACATCTACGCGGACGTCGACCCCGACGCGAAGGCGGCCGCCGTCTCGAAGGTAGAGGACAGCTTCGACGCCGACATGGAGGACGTCTACGGGGAATGGCTCGACACGCACGACGCGTGCGGGAGGCTCAAGGGGCGGCAGCCCGAGCCAGCGATCTCGTTCACCGTGGAGCAGCTTGAGGCGATGCTCGCCGCCGCCAAGGCGAAGGAGGCCGGCAATGAGGGTGTTTAGGCTGGTGTGGCGGTTCGTCAAGTGGCTCTTCCGCGCCGTCTCGCGGTGGATGTGAGCAATCGCATGATAGATAATTGCACCAACGATTCGAGGAGAAGGACTGCGGATATGCCCGACAAGGAACCCGTCGAAGGCGAGACGGCAATCGCCCCCTCAAGCGATGTGCAAATCAGGGACATGATCTACACCGTACGAGGGCAGCAGGTGATGCTCGACAGCGACCTCGCCAAACTGTACGGCGTAGAGACGAAAGTGCTCAACCAGGCGGTCACAAGAAACCCAAGCCGTTTCCCCGAACAATTTTGCTTTCGTGTCACGCGGAAAGAAGACCAGGTTTTGAGGTCACAAATTGTGACCTCAAAGACAGTCGAGGGTCGCGGAGGCAGACGCTATCTCCCCAGGGTCTTCACCGAGCAGGGCGTTGCGATGCTCTCCGCCGTCCTCAGAAGCGAGACGGCGGTAAAGGTAAGCGTCAAGGTCATGGACGCCTTCGTCGAGATGCGCCACTTCATCGCGGGCAACGCCCACATGTTCGAGCAGATCAGGAGCATCGACAACAGGCTGGACAGCCTGGAGCGCTCGACCGACGAGCGCTTCGAACGTGTCTTCGACTACATGGAGGCCCACGAGGCGCCTAGCCAGAAGGTCTTCTTCGAAGGGCAGGTCTACGACGCCTTCGAACTGCTGGTCTCCCTCGTGCAGAGGGCGGAGCGCGAGATCGTGCTGGTCGACGGCTACGTGGACACGGGGACGCTCAACATCCTCGCAAAGAAGGCCGAAGGCGTGCCCGTCACGATATGGACGCATCCCAAGACGAGGCTCACCGATCACGACGTCGCGACCTTCAACGCGCAGTACCCCCAACTGGAAGTGAAGCACACGGCCGCCTTTCACGACCGATTCCTGATAATCGACGGCACGGAGGGCTACCTCGTGGGCGCGTCGCTCAAGGACGCCGGCAAGAAGAGCTTCGCGGTCACCCGCATCGAGGACGCCTCCGTCGTCGATGCGGTCCTGGACAGGCTGCCGGAGGGACTGTAGGCGCCGCAGGACGCCAGGAAGGCCCGCGAGAAGCGGGAAGCCGCGTGGGTTTACGTATGCCCTTGACGGTTTACGCGAGCCTACGCGGCGTTTATGCGGGAAACGCCTTCATGCCTCGGCGTTCCCGCAGGTAGTCTGCTTGTCCGGGCTGTCCGATTTACGCGGCTCCGATCCGCTCGGTCACGGTTCGTCTGCCATTCGGCCGAGGAGACCCTCCATAGCCCCAAGCGCTTCGTCTCGCCGCCATTGCGGCTCAGCGCCGTCGCCGCCGTGAACCTACCCTGTTCTCGTTGGCGGGCACGGATTCAAGATGCCGCCCTATCCTCACCCCCCCATTACTCCGCTTTAGTCCGTTCTAGTCCTTTCACCGCAGGTCGGAGGGTGTACGCGAAGCTTTATTGCCGCCGGCTGCCGCCCCGCTCTCCTCGCCGTGCGACGCCGCTAGCGCATGCCCTGCTCACGCTTGCGCGCTGACGACCCCCGGACGCAGCGACCCCCTACAACTCCCTTGCATGCGAAGGCGGGCACGGAACCCGGAGCGGGCGCAAGGGGCGGGAAAACTTTTCGCGCGGCGATTGTCGAACATAGCTCGCGCAAAAACTCAAGCCCTCCGGGTTTCCCGCTCCTCCCTTGCGCCCGCACCGGAACCCGCGCCTCTGCCGGCATCGCAAGGCAGCCCGAAGGGGGCAGCCGCGAATCCGAGGAGGTCGTCATGGGCAAGCAGGCCAAGACAAAGGAAGAGCGCAAGGCGGAGCTCGACGAGGCGATGGAGCGCCTCGACCGGGGCGTGCGCGAGGTCTTCGAGAGCGGCAGGTGGGCGGAGTACCTGCAGGTGATGTCGAGGTTCCACCGCTACTCGGCCAACAACTCGCTCCTGATCGCGATGCAGATGCCCGAGGCCACCGCGGTCGCCAGCTACACCGACTGGAGGCGCAAGTTTCAACCGCCAGGTCCGCAAGGGCGAGCGCGGCATCAGGATCCTCGCGCCGGTGCGCTACCGCCGCAGGGTCGAGGGCGAGGACGGCGACGAGGCCGTCGATCGAGCGCCTGGCCGGCTTCAGGCTCGCGAGCACCTTCGACGTGAGCCAGACCGACGGCGAGCCGCTCCCCGAGATCGCCGAAGCTGCTCGACGGCACGGTCGGGCGCTACGAGCAGGTGATGCGCGCCATCGCGAAGGCCGCACCGGTGCCCGTCGCCTTCGAGGAGATCCCCGCGAGGCGTCGAACGGCTACTTCTCCCGCAGCCGAGCGCAGGATCGCCATCCGCCCCGGCATGAGCCAGGCGCAGACGGTGAAGACCGCCATCCACGAGCTCGCCCACAGCCGGATGCACGACTTCGACGAGGGCGCGCCGAAGGAGGAGCTGCCCGACCGCGCCACCCGCGAGGTGCAGGCCGAGTCGGTGGCGTTCGTCGGTCGCCAGCCACTACGGGCTCGACACCGGCGGACTACAGCTTCGGCTACGTCGCCAGCTGGGCCTCGGGCCGCGAGCTCGACGAGCTCAAGGCCTCGATGGGCGCCATCCGCGAGGCCGCGCACGCCATCATCGAGGACATCGACGCGGCGCTCGAGCTAGGCGCCTCCCCGAAACCGCGACGACCTCCGGGCGCGCAACCCGGAGGTCGTTTCCACCCTGCAGCGCCCTCCGCCGTGCGGACCCGCTGCCCGCAGCGCCCGGTCATAGCCTGCCTGATCTGGCCCCGTGAAGCATCCGGCCGGCAAGGCCTCCGAGCAAATGCCCCTTCGACTCGAGGTAAGCCGCCTCTACGCGCTCCCAGGGTATCTTCGCCCTGATCGCCCTGCATGCCGCGCGTCTGTCGTCGCAGGGAGTCGCGGCTTCGTACGCACGCTGGACCAAGGCGCCATCCACGCCCACCGCCTCGGCAATCCAGAGGAGAGAGGCAGCGTTTTGGAGCCTGTTGTAGCATGTCCGGGCGTCGTTGTTCCCCTTCTTCCGAGAGTGCTGGCCCGACCCTTCGGTCGGGTTCGCGCCGAACCAGAAGACCATGTGCTCTCGCTCGGTCCTCCCGCTCTTGGCGGGAGAATCGTGGACATCCCTCATGTATCTGTCAGACCACTCGTAATGGTCCTCTCGAGAGCGGAAAAATCGCGCCAACTCCTGGCATGTGATGCCGCCCGACACCGGCGTCGCCCGCCGTCCGTCCGCACTCATCGGAACCCCCTTCGGTGAATTCCCCATCCTCGCGCTCTACGCCCAAGATGCTCTCGTGCCACAACACCTCGTAGAGCATAGCCCATTCCCGCCCATTCCTCGGCTCAGCTCTTCAGAATGGGCCGTAGCGAAGAGCGCCTGCCGCCCATCCCCCTCATATCAAGCTCCCTGCAGGGTACCCAACAATGCAGTCGTCCGGCCTAGCGATGCGCACGGCGCCGCAGACGTCGCCAGCCCATCTCGATTGAAGTCACTTGCGGTCTAGAATCCGATTCCTTTCTGCCTTCGCATTCCGCCGCATCCGAGCGCCTTCCCGCACCCGGCTGCGCCTGGGCTCTTCCTTGGACTCTGCAGCGTCGGCCGGAACCCCTGCGCGCGCAAGGGCCGCGAAAACTTTTCGCTTCGCATTCCCACTCTCGCGAAGCGAAAACTCGAGCCCCTACGGGTTTCGCTCCTACCCCTTGCGCACTCCGAGAACCCTGCCGTCTTGCGAGCCACAAGGTTCGCCACAGGGGCGGGCCGAGACGACTAGGAGGTCACATCATGGAAGCGACTATCTACGAGAAGGCAACGAAGGCAATCGAGGCATTCTTGGACCGCAAGGGCTACGACATCATCGAACGGGGCTGGGCGCACGGCAGCGACAGGGCCGACTTCATCGCCCGCGAGGACGGCGACCTGGTTTTCATCACGGTGAAAATTGCCGAGGGCGCCGGGTTGGGCTTTCCCGAAGAGAACCCGGCGGAACGCGAGGGCCTCGAACGACTCGCCGCCGCCTACCTTGAGCATTTTGACGAGGGCGACGTCACCGTCCGGTTCGACATCGTGAGCATGATGGTCCTCGGCGAGAGCCGCGCCTTCCTCAGGCTCCACCGCAACGCGCTATCCGCCCTGTAGCGACCTCCGCAGGGCGCCGGCGGCCCGCTTCCCCGTTCGGGAGGCGGGCATTCCCAGCATTGATTCGAATCCTATACGAAAGCAAAAATAATATCGCATGAAAGCCCAACACTTGGGAACAGCGTAAGTTAGGAGAAATGGGCGCGACATACAGTGGTCTCTCCGGCAAATCCAAAGAAGACTTCGGCCACGGCGGGGCTTTGTTCGTTCCCTACACCAACGTCTTCGACAATCCCATAGGCGATCCGGAGAGGCTTGAGCGGGTCGAGATAGACGAAAGCCAAAACGTCGTTCGGAGGGGTGACGCACTCTTCACGGTTTCCTCCGAGACACCCGAAGAGGTTGGCATGTCCTGCGTCTGGCCCTCTGATCTCGATAATCTCTACCTGAATAGTTTCTGCTTTGGCTATCGGCAAAACGGCTGCTTCGATTCAAACTACCTTGCATACATGCTGAGGTCAGACTCGTTTCGCAACCAGGTCGAGATGCTCGCCCAGGGAATTTCCCGCTTCAACATTTCCAAGGGGAAGGTCATGGAGATTGAGGTGCCCGTCCCCAGCAAGGGAGAGCAGGCCCTCGTCGGGGCGCCTCTTTGTAATCATCGACGACCTCATCACCCTTCATCAGCGTAAGCCCCCGCTAATCTATCTAGGTGAGGCTGGAGAGCGATCTCATTACTAGGTCAATATCCTGGTTCTCTAACTCTTGAATAATGTGTAGATACGTTTTCTGAGTGGTATTGATGCTTGCGTGCCCAAGTCTGCGTGCGACACTTGCGATCGAAACGCCGGCAAACAGCAGCAAAGAGGCGTGGGTGTGTCTCAGTCCGTGAATTGTAATCACTGGAACGCCCGCACTTCTGCACCTCCTCGCTAGAACGCCATTAGCTGTAGAGTTGTACACCTTTCCGCGTGCAAATATCGGCTTGTCTGGTGGTAGTCCCTTGACCAGCTCGGAAAACTGGACAACGAGCTGCCAGTCCATCTGGACTTTGCGCACCGAGGTGCGATTTTTCGTGGGCTCAAAACCGCCGCCATCCTTGTAGTTCCACGTCTTGTTCACTGATAATTGTTGCCGGTGAAATTCAAAGTCCGAAGGAGTAAGAGCAACAGCCTCGGAGAAACGAAGACCCGTCTTCGCGATGAGGAGGATCAGCCAGTCCCAAGATGGTTCGGCGCCTAAATTAAGGCAGGACAAGAGTTTGTGAAGATCAAACTGGTTGAGGTACTTTGGTTTCTTCGCGCGCGGCGTCTTGCCTTTTATTATCACCTTGCGTGTCGGATCTCGAGCTATAAGCCCATCATCCACCGCATCTAGAATCGCGCCTTTGAGCAAGTGATGGAAGTCCATGGTCGTCTGTCGCTCGTGGGTTTTCGCATATCTGTTAATAATTTGCTGATATTCGGTTCTGGTAAGCGAATCGACCGTCAGATCGGGGACGGCACTGCCGAGCCATTGCTCGGCGAGTTTGTATTTGCCTAAGGTCACTTTTCGGACCGCTCCTTCTTTGTAAACGGCGACCCAGCGTGAGTAGTAGTCCACGAATAGGATAGAGGCATTATTTTCGTTATCCACTAATTTCCCTTCATTCCGCGTTGAGAGAGTGATGGGGCTTACGCTGATGAAGGGTGATGAGGTTGTCGAGGGGGGCGAAGAGCGATCCTATTATTTCGCGTTCACCTCGCGAAGGAACCAAAGCAGACTCTTCCTCTAGAGCTGACTTGTCGAGGTTGCCGATGGAGCCGTTTCCGCCCGCAACGCCAGTCGCCAGGAATCTGCGGTACCATCTTGAGCCCATGAGAGCGCTGACGAAATCCGGCTGCTCGGCATGGGCGCAGAGCATGAAACCACCATGCACCGTTTTCCCAGTTAAACCATGTATTACTGCACGCTTTCCAACGAGCCTCGGCGACCCGTTTGCCGCTGTGATGAGTATCTCACCATCCTTTGCGAGGTCAATGCCTACGACACTCTCATCGACAAAGACATCCTCTTCGCTGAGAACGAACTTGTCCTCGTCGATATTGGACGACCGGAGCACGCGAACACCTTGCCCATAGGGTCGAATATCGGAGGGAGAATACGTCAATCCGCGTCGCAGCGTGGCAAGCTCCGAGAACTTACGCTGTTCCCAAGTTGCCACCCTAAATATCGAAACCGCCCTGAGTGACAAACTCTCGTAGGAGCTTGTCCAGCCTCATGCTCACTTTGAACGGTGGTATTGGTTTGCCTTCCATCCCGGCAAAGTATTCCCGTGCCTTGTCAAGGTCCGCCGTTTCCTTCAATGCGTCGAAGCGCCCGTACTCGTTGATATTGTCTTCGGTCACATGGCGCGCCATGAGATCACGCAGTTTCCCCTCGTCCACACCGACTGCAGAAACCAGTGCATTTACCTGCGAGTCCTTACCTATTTTCTGGAAGTCGTTGATGTAGTCCATAAGCGTCTTGCCGGGCACAACCTCCAGTTCACCACGCTGCGCGGCGTGGATGACGAGCTCGGCCGCAGCCTGCTGCTCTTGGGTAAGGCTCGCGAAGGATCCATGCAGGAGCTCTAGTGCTGCCTTGGCCTCTTCGCCCTCGTCAATCTTCTTGAGCCACTTGGCGAAGTTCTCGTTCATGTAGTCGGTGTCTATGCGCCCGGTGTCAATCTCCGTAAGGTAGCCGTCGATGTCGAAGGGCACATCATCCGACCCGTCGCCTGGCTCCCGCTCGAAGAGCTCCTTATAGCGCAGAGCGAGGACGAGATAGGTCTGGAAGTCGAGCACCATCACGACTTCGGTTTCCTCCCCGCTATCGTGATGGAACTTGTAAGTAGACTTCTCCCAGGTGAACCCCTGCACCTTAGCCGCCTCGATGAGGTCCGACAGCTGCTTGAACAGCTTGGCGAACCGCGCGCATGCCGCGTCCGAGTCGGGAAGCCTCTCGAAGTTCTTTACCCCATAGCCCTCGAACACGCCCCTGATGTCCCCGAAGCACATATTGATGTGCTCCAGGTTGCTCTCCAGCTTGTCCACGAAAAGACCGAACGGGCGGTCCCCGGAGTAGAGCCGGACGGCATCGTCCACGTTTTGCCGCATCGTATGCGGCCTTCGGTAGTAGCGGATCACGCCGAAGGGCTTCTCATTGCCAGGGAAGACCCTGTTTGTGCGGCTGAACGCCTGGATGAGGCCTTC